>CAJXTB010000001.1 GCA_913061235.1 uncultured Pseudomonadota bacterium
GCTTCAGCTCTATATTTCCATTGGAATCATCACTTGATTCGACCATTCATATTCTACTCGAATTTCAAAGACCGACCTAGCACCGAGGTGCTTCGGGTTGTCTCGCTCAAGGAATCAATCAGGCCCGGTTGACTGTCGCCATCCGACCCCGTTGGGTTATCCCTTGAAGCGCCGCCTATTTAACAGGCCCTCGAAGACCGTCCACAAAATCGGCCACGTTTTTCGCGTTCCTTGAGTCTCCAGCAGCGCCAACCACGCTGTTCTGTCGGAGGAACGGGATCAGTACCGTGGTCCCCTGTAGCAAATGAATTTGAGACCGGGACAGCTACCAACGGAACGTCGCGCAGAGGTGTTGCCCCGGGCCGTGAGTGGGTGACAGGTCAGGTGCTCCGGAAAAGCGGGTCGGCCGTCCAAGGAAGGTCTGCTGCCATTCCAACGCGATGTCGACACTCCTGTTCACCGAGACGATGGCACCGCCCCTCATAGAGACGTGCCATCCGGCTGACGGTACCCGCACGCCATCCAGGCGGTCATCTCCCCTACGCATGGCCGACACTCGTGTAGAAATGGCAACGGGCCCCACCTGAAGCAAGGCACCACCGTCCATTCCGACCCCATCGGCCCAATCTGAACGTCCGTCTGATGCCCTCGGACCGGTAGGCAACGACACATCGGCGAATAGGCCCGTCTGGAGACGGAGGGCTCCAAACTGTCTTCGGAACCGGACGGCCGGAAGGAACTCCGACGCACCTGTTCCCACGGCAAGGTCGGAACCTACGGGAGCACCGCTCTGCGTGGCCGATGGCATACGAGTCCCAATCGGCAGCTGATAGGCCATCTCGGCTGTCAGACTGGACATCGGCAACGCAGACGCCCACAGTTCTGTCCGAGCGCCCAGTGTTGCAGCCCCAATCCCTAGTAGGGATTGGTCATCTGCGGTGAGACGCACGGTCTTTAGAGACGCGAACACTTCTACACGAGAAACCAAGCCCACACGCAGGGAGGTGGTGAGGGCATCCATGAGCATCGGACGGGTCCACTCGTCTCGGCGGCCACTCGCATCAAACCCACCGTCAGCTCGGTGGTGGTTCCACCCAACAGCAGCCTCGGACCAACCTCGAGGCAAGACCATGGGACGCTCTACGGGTCGAGCGCCAAGCCATTCGCGCCGCGGATTCGCGTGGGCCTCCGGTGACAGGACGGCCGACGACACTAGAACAACGGCCAACAACGTACTGCTAACGTGTGCATGACGGGCCTTGAGCTTCGCTATACGTCGCGACAACTCAACAATCGTTTCTGCAACGCTGACCCGGGTACCCATCATGCGTCCTATCCTCGACCTCGACACTCCGACTTGCAAGCGTCTCCAAGGAGTCTTTTGCGACATCGACGATACGCTGACCCACGAAGGACGTCTCGTACCCGCGGCGTTCCTCGCCCTTCAGCACCTGCAAGATGCCGGTCTTAAGGTGGTCCCCATCACCGGACGGCCAGGAGGATGGGTGGACCAGATCGCTCGCATCTGGCCTGTAGATGGCGTTGTGGGCGAGAACGGAGGCCTTTGGTTTTACCACCACAAGGGTTCGCTCCATCGGTCATACCTTCAGACTGAAACCGTGCGTGCAGACAACAAGCATCGATTGACGGAACTCGCAGGCCACATCCTTCGGATGGTGCCCGGGTGTGCCCTCGCCAGTGACCAGTCGTATAGGGACTTGGACCTCGCCATCGACTTTTGCGAGGACGTTCCTGCTCTAGATGACGCAGCCATCAACCGCATCGTGGCTTTGTTTGAGGAAGCAGGATGCACAGCCAAAGTCAGCAGCATTCACGTGAACGGCTGGTTCGGCGAGTTCGACAAGCTCACTGGCTGCGAGCGCTTCCTAAAGGAGCGGTACGGCACCTCTCTCGATACCGCCACAGAGGACTGGGCCTACTTCGGTGACTCTGCAAACGATGAGCCCATGTTCAAGGCATTTCCTATCAGCGTCGGGGTCGCCAATGTGCGTGAGTTCCTCCCACGCATGACGTCGCACCCCTCATTTGTGACGCAAGGCGAAGGGGGCCACGGGTTTGCCGAGGCCATCGCCCACATCCTAGCCAATCGCGCCCGGTAGGCGTTCGCCTACCTGCCAGGCCGTGAGGTTGGCCGCAACCTCACGGGCAACACGCATTCCAAGATCGTGCGTGTACCCAGCGGAATGCGGCGTCAGAATCACGCCCGAGTGCCGGCTGTTCAGTGCCAAGTCAGGATGAGGCTCAGCGGGAAAGACATCACTCGCTAGCCCTCTAAGGCGTCCCGATTCAACCATCTGGACAGCCGCCGCAAGGTCCAGCAAAGGACCGCGAGCGGTGTTCACCACAACCGCATGCGACGGCAGCTGCTCCAGTCGCTGCCTGTCCAGAATCCCCACACTAGAGCCGGTCAAGGAGCAGTGCAGGGTGACGAAATCAGCGTGTGGGAGCGAATCATCTAAGTCGGCTTTTGTGATGCCCGCTGGAGACTGATTGGGGTCGACACCGAGAACAGACGCGCCAAGCACCGTCAGAATCTGAGCGACGCGTTGGCCTATGACTCCCAACCCGACCACAACAACCGTTGCTCCAGACAGTCCACGGGGAGCCAGCGCTTCCAGCTCACCCCGCGCCCAACGCCCTTGCTGAGCAGCCACTCCCAGGGCGGGTACCTGTCTCATTAGAGACGTCCCCAACGCCAAGGCCTGTTCGACAACGGCATCCCGCCGCGCTTCGGGGCAACGTGCGACGACGACTCCCCTACTGCGGCAAGCCTGCACATCAATGTGGTCGTACCCACTCGTCGTGGTCAACACGAGCTCACCGGAAAACCGGTCGAGGACAGCCCCATCGACGCAGACCTTGCTCGGTACCACCAGAGCCCGAATGCCGGCCATATCTCCTGGAGAAGACCGTTCCTCTCGAAGAGACCAAGTCAGCCCCAGTCGATGAGAGGCGTCCCGCTCAAGCTTGAGAGCCGCATCCGTTTCATAAGCGGTTCTCCCCCACCGTAGTACATCGGTCATTCGTCCCCCAACTGGAAATCAAACGGGCGCAGTCCCCGAAGCGGACAGCTTTTGGCACATCGTGCGGATAGCCCGGACAGCCGAACGAGGACGACGATGGCCAAGACGCGTACCCAATTCATCTGTGACCAGTGCAGCTACACCTCACCCAAGTGGCATGGAAAGTGCCCCGAATGCGGCTCATGGAGCTCCATGACCGAATCCGTCGCGCTGAAGTCTGTCGCCTCCAAGCTTGGTGGGACCGTCAAGCCAGTACGACTTGCAGATGTCGATACGTCTGCCGGTGAACTGCGGGTTAAAACAGGGCTCAATGAGCTCGACAACGTCTTGGGCGGAGGACTTGTCGCCGGCTCTTTGGTGCTCATCGGCGGTGACCCTGGTGTGGGCAAATCCACGCTGTTGCTGATGGCTCTCGACCGCTTCGCTAGCAAAGGGGTGGACGCGCTGTATGTGAGTGGAGAGGAAAGCGTTCGGCAAGTACACCTGCGTGCTGGCCGTCTAGGAGTGACGTCGCAAAACCTTCTTCTGCTGTCAGAGACTCGCTGGGACGTCATCGAGCAAGCGTGCCGCTTCTCAAAGCCACGAGTCGTCGTCATCGACTCCGTTCAGACAATGAGCGCGCCTGATGTGTCGTCAGTACCCGGGTCTGTCTCTCAGGTCCGCGAGGTTGCCCACCGGGCAATGATCTTCGCGAAGGAGACCGGAACAGCAGTCTTCTTGGTCGGTCATGTGACAAAGAGCGGAGAGATTGCCGGTCCCAAAGTCCTGGAACACTTCGTGGACACCGTGCTGTACTTCGAAGGCGACGGCCGCTCCTCACTGCGAGTACTGCGCAGCGTGAAGAACCGATTCGGTCCAGCAGGCGAGCTGGGAATGTTCGAGATGGCAGAGCAGGGTCTGGTTGAAGTGCCTGATGCATCAGCCCGTCTCTTAGAGGAGCGGGTCAGGAACGCACCAGGCACGGCTGTTGTTGCTACGCTCGAGGGAAGCCGTCCTCTCCTTGCAGAGGTTCAAGCACTTGTCGGTCGGTCCACCCCCGCGACCCCCGCCAGAACCTGTGTCGGTGTGGACAGAGGCCGCGTGCTGATGCTCGCCGCCGTTGCAGAGAAGGCCGGTCTGTCACTGCACGACCGGGACATCTTCGTGAACGCCGCCGGAGGTGTGCGACTGCATGAACCCGCAGCGGACCTTGCGATCGTCATGGCTATCGCTAGCTCGTTGGTCGAGGTCGCCTTGGACCCGGACACGCTCTTTCTTGGAGAGCTGGGGCTCGTTGGCGAAGTCCGCAGCATCCCTCATCCCATTCAACGGCTCAAGGAAGCCGCCAGACACGGCTTCCGGCGCGCTCTTGTTCCTCCGTCTGCTGCCCGAGACGCTCCACCTGGTATTGAGTGCATTCCCGTCAAGACGTTGCGAGACGCCCTAGGTCACCTAGGAGCGTAGGTCGCAACCGAACCGAACGCGGACAGGCTATGGCACATCGGCCGCTTGTCACGTGTTCTCCGCGGCAACCGCCGGAGCCTGTTCATGCCCCACAAAGCACTCATCGCTGTTCTCGCTTCACTGACCGTGTCCTCGGCTTGGGCCGCACCGGCGTTGGTGACCACAACGCGGGGAAGTGTTGTACTCGTCCGACAAGGTGAGTCCACCCCTGCACCAGCCCCCCCCTTCATTCTAGAAGACGGCGCCTCGCTGACTCTTGGTGATGAAGCTCTGGTCGTTGTGCTCTTCGAGGGCTCCGCAACGCAGCTGCACGGTCCCCGCGAAGTCGGACAAGATGACTTGAAGACCCGCGAAGCGGCCCCAGCGACACGGACCTCCACTCTAGAGACCCTTCTGACGGCACGCACTCAGACGTCCCGTGCTGGCGCATCCCGTGCCGGCGGTACACAGATGCACCTCACACGCCCAGTTCCTGGCGCTCAAGTTGTAGCGATTCCGTACATCGCGTGGCGCTGTGACACCTGTCCGACCACGCAAGTCTCCTTGTATGACCTTCGCAATGACGTAGATGTCTGGACCGGAGAAGGCACATCTCTAATAGCGTACGACGGTCCTACTCTGGCCCCTGGAGCCTACTTGCTTGCCCTTGGAGACCGTGACCACGCGTTCACCGTTGTTGGGGCAGAGGACAGCCAACGCCTAGCAAGTCTTGTTGAAGCCGCTTCCGACGCCTCGGACGAGCTTGTTGGAGTCGGCGCAGACATTGCAGCACGAACCAGTATTGTTGCAGCGGTCTACCTACAGTCTGGATTCCCAAGTGAAGCGCTGTACACCATCGATCAAGCCCTCATCCAACACCCGGATGACCCGGCACTCCAGGCTCTGCGCGCGTCGTTCGAGCTTCGGGCTGGCCTGCAACCGTGAGCACAGGGTCCGAGACCGGTCTGCCAGAGGACGAGCCCACCCAAGAGGTTGAACCCCCCGTCGAACCCACCTCCACCGACTCGACACAAGCCACCCCGATTCCGCATGCCGCTGCAGCTGAGGTAGGCAATCGTCAGAGCGACCCCTGGGGATTCCTCGTTCGAGCGCTGGCGTACGAGACTCTCGTCGTGGTTGTCACAGCTGCCAGCGTAGCCGCATTGCTATTTCTGGCCTCGCTACTTCTGTTTCGTGGCCAACTTCAAGATGTCTACCTACGCCTTCGAGGTCCGGCCCCCATCAGCGCCGAAGTCTCGCTTGTGACCGTGGGACCAGAGGCACTGTACCTCTTCAATCCGGCAGACCCACATCCGAACGAGACACCACGGGAACTGCTGGCCGAGCTCGTGACCTTCTTGGATGCCGCCGGTGCGAGTGTCGTCGTTCTCGACTTCTTGATGGACCAACCCGCCACCGGCGACGACCTGCTCGCCGCAGCCTCTCTCACGCACGGGTCCGTCATTGCCGCAGAACGATTCGAGATCACGGAACCTGCAAGCGGACGGGTGTTCACACCAGGCATCCCACCTGTGCTCGAGTCGGCCATGGGGTCCGGCTTTGCGAACTTTCAAGAGGAACCCAGCACCTGGCTTGGCAGTGAGTTGTTGGTCCGACGTCTCCCCCTGTTGCGGACAACGGACCGTGCCCATCTCTCGGGGCCCTGGCCGCTGAACCAGGTTGGTGCCAAACAGGACATCGACGAAATCGTACCAGCCCTGTCGCTAGCCGCGGCATGGCGACATCGAGCACTTCAACGCGACCCTAGCGCCAAACAAGAATCGCTCACCCGACTCTTGCAGGACCAATGCACACCAGCTCCGCTTCAGTGCGAGGTACGCATGGCGGACCTGGGCCTGCCCGAGGTACCCCTGGACTTGTCCGAGCCTCACGACATCAACTTCAGAGGTCCAGAGGGTGGAGACGGCCTTGTGACAGTGGATGCCGCTCGAATCCTTCGGGTTCTCGCTGGCACGGCATTGCTCAAGCAGCTTGGGCAGAACGGTCCTGTTGACGTGCCCGAAGACCTACGCGCGCAGCTCGAGGGTCGTGTGGTGGTGGTAGGTCGCGTAGACGTTCACTCGGACGGCACAAGTGACCGCTTCGCCACGCCATACTCACTTCCCCTTCAGGCAAACGCCGACATGAGCGGTCCCCGCATCCACGCCCATGCCATCGACACTCTGTTGAGTGGCCGCCACATCCGGCACAGCGGTGGGTGGCTCGCGTGGCTACTGGCACTGGGAGTCAGCGGCGGCGTGCTCGTCTCCTACACTCGGCTGACGGACACCAAACATGGCGCTGTCTGGCTTGCAATCACAGCCGGAGTGTTGACCCTCGGTTTCGTGATCTTCCGAATCTCAGATGGGTTCGTCGTGGACCTCGGTCCAGTCGTCGCAGCCTGTCTGGTTCCTACCGTCATCCTGCACCTTCGCGGATGGGTTCGCGATCAGGCCGGACTGCCGCGATAGTCTAGGGTGTTGTCCGCTGACCGACTGGGAGACTTTGTGTTTCGAGCCTTACTGTTCTGCTTGCTAGCCATCGCTCCCCGACTGTCCCAGGCGGCTGACGGAGCCGTCGCGGTACTGTACTTCGACAATCAGGGGAACGCCGACCTCGAGCCGCTCAAGGTTGGCCTTGCCCAAATGCTCATCACGGACCTCCAACAAGCTGGCGACATTCCGGTTGTAGAACGCGCCCGAATTCAGGCGGTGTTGGACGAGCTTGAGCTCGGTCACAACGGGATGGCTGACCCCACGACTGCCGCTCGCATTGGCAAGCTGCTCGGAGCCGAGTGGCTGGTGTTGGGCTCCTACTTCGACCTCATGGGAACACTCCGCGTCGACACTCGCGTGGTTCGGGTCGAGACGGGAGAAATCGTACACACCGCCGGACAAGCCAAGCCGCGAGAGCGCTTTCAAGCGATTGAAGATGCCTTGGCGACCGAACTCATTGCAGGTCTACGCGCACTCCACGAACAGCCCAACTCGGTGCAGCCTGAGCAGACACGCTCTGGAGACGGCGCCTCGACCGCCCCCACAGACGTCGTCACACCCGATGCGGACGCCATGGCAGCCGCAGTGCATTTTTCAGAGGGTCTCATTGCACTAGACCAGCACGACTCTGCCCGTGCACGAGATGCCTTCACCGCATCGGTCGCAGCAGACCCAACCCTGACGGATGCCCAAACCCAGCTCGCCGCACTTGAGCTGTAGGTCGTGCGCCGCGTAGCCATGGCGCTTGTGTTGCTACTGACCGCTGCCACTCCGGCCGAGGACATGGCGAGCGGTGATGCGGCTTGGGACAGCCATGATGTCGCAGCGGCCATGACGCAGTGGTCGCTCGCCTTGCAGTCAGCTCGCGATGCCGAAGATTCAGAGCTCACCTTTGAGCTTCGTCTGCGCCTAGCCGCTGCACATCGGGAAGCGAACAACTTGGACACCGCTAGTGCCCTACTCGACGCGGCAACGCTGACAGCGGACACAGACATTAAGCGAGCTCGGGTGTTCCTCGCCCGCGGCCTCGCTCAACGCCAGAGTGGCGACCTTGTACAAGCTATCCGCAGCATGACGACCGCGTTCGGTCTTGCCAAAGCAGGCGAGAACGCTCCGTTGGTCTCCATCATTGCCCACAATGTCGGCGCGGCGCGGTTCGAGTCTGGCGACGTTGACGGCGCCCTACGGGCCTTTCAAACTTCACTCAAAATCAGTGACCCGGCTGGCGACGGCAACGGCGGGTACAGCACCTATGTCGAGCTGGCCAGAGTGCTCCTGCGACGCGGAACACTGGCTCAATCCCACACCGCTGCGACTCACGCGCTCGGAGGAGACGACGCCACTATCGCTGAAGCACGCGCGGTACTCGGGCGTATTGCCTTGGCCAACGGAGACCGTGCCAGCGCCACAGATCACTTATTGGCGGCCCTCACCACGGCACGCGCACGCGCAGATGTTCCGCTACAGGCCTCCGTGCTGTCCTCCCTTGCCGGCATCGCGCTGGCAGATGGGAATCGGGCCACTGCACGTCAACAGTGGCAAGCAGCCGAGACGGCACTTCAAGAGACACGACAACCTCAAGCCGCTCGCAGCGTTGCCTTGGACCGTGCCAGCGCAATGGCTGACATCCCAGCCCTACGTGACCTGTTGTCGAAGGCCATTGCTGACCACGACATGACCGCAGAAGCACGCGCGAGCCTGTACATCGCCGAGCACGACCGTTCCATGCCCCTCACGCTTCGCGCCGCCGAGCTTGCAGACCGCCTGTCCCTGATGGACGTCGGATGGAGAGCGGCGCACCTACGTGGCGAACTGCTCGTAGCGACGGGCTCACCAACACAGGCCATCCCTTTCTTCGACGACGCCCTGTCTCGCGTGCAACGCCTGCGCTCCGCCGGGGCGGCAACGGATGCCGACCAGGACACCGGCCGGACCTCTCTCGCATCTGCACTCGTCGCCGCCGACAACCCGACGGCGGCGCTTGGTGTCGTTCTTCACACTCCGGATGAAGACCCCGCGGCTCACCTTGTGACCCAGAGCGCTGTGCTGTCCCAGCGACTCGCCACGGAGACCGACGCCGCACAACGAACACGCCTGGCCGGCATGCGGGTCGCCTTCGCCGAGGAGCTAGACCGGCTGCGCGCAAGCACCCCTGACCTGGACACCCGCACCCGAATCGCACCCGAGGAGCTGGAAGCGCTGCAGGCGGACTTGCCGACCGGCACGCTGGTGGTCGCACCCATTCTCCTAGACGACGACGTGGTCATACTGACCCTGGCTCGTTCGGGTGTGACCGTGACACGTGTTCCCAGTGCAGGCGTGTCCCGGCGTATTGGGCGACTCATGCGCGCTCTCAGAGCTGGCCTCATTGATGACGACGGGTGGGCGCAACAGCAAGGCGACACGCTCGGTGAGCTGCTTCTGACCCCCATCGCCAACGAGCTCACGGGCATGGACACCCTCGTATTCGCCGTCAACGGTCCCTTCAGACAGCTTCCATTGTCCATTCTACGCTTTAATGGAGCTCCGATCAGCGAAACCGCGAGTGTAGTAGCTGTCACCCACAGTGCCTCACTGATTACACGTGGACGCCGCAGCCAGGTCGCCGGCTCGGACCTGCTTCTCGTCGGCAACCCAGACGGTACCCTGCCCGGTGCTTCTCGAGAGGTCGCACAGATTCACTCTCGCTTTCCCGAGTCCCGCGTCCTCATTGAGTCCGATGCCACTTTGCCTGCCGTGCGCGAAGCATCGCAGGGCCATCGCATTCTTCACCTCGCCACGCACGGCCGCATTGATCCCGAGGTTCCCGAGCGCTCCCACCTCGTCATGGCCGGCAACACTCCCCTCACCTACAGAGAAATCCCAGGACTGGCTCCCTGGCTCACCCAGACCGACATCGTGGTTCTCTCGGCCTGTGAGTCGGGTGTGCCCGTCACCGCAACAGGCACAGGTGACGATGGTCGACTGGTCATCTCGATCGATGGTCTAGCGTCCCAGTTCAGGCGTGCCGGCGTAGATACGCTCGTGGCCAGCCTATGGAAAGTGGACGACGAAGCCACAACCGCCTTGATGGTTGCCCTGTACGCTGAGTTGGCCGAAGGAGCCGATATTCACAAGGCTCTCGCTTCTGCGCAGGCGACGGTGCGCAACCAGCCACAATGGGAACATCCCTACTATTGGGCCGCATTCACCGTGGTCGGGGATTGGCGGACGGGCACTCTTCCGTGAAATTGTTCGGAGAGGATCCGACACCGAGGGCATGACACCAACGACCCGGCGCCCACTGCTACTCATCGACGAACACCAAGCGACCACTCGCTGCATCGAGCGGGCTATCGATGGAATGGCTGAGGTCGTGCGCTGCCGCTTGTCCATGGCCCGCGCCTACCTGGCCCACGACAGCTATGCGGCCATCCTGCTCGCCATACCCGACGAGGGCTGGCTCTCTGTGGCACCGCTAGTCAGTGACCTGGCCAATGAGGGCTCCACGGTGGTCTTCTGTGCAGACGAGAGTGTCAGCGTTGCGCTCAATGTCGTCCGGTGGGGAGGCCAAGATGCGCTGGCTGGACGTGAACTGGTGGGAGCGCGCATACGACGAGTGGTCAGCTGTGCGATTGTCCGCGGCGATGAGCGCCACCTACTGCGTGTCCGAGCCCGCACCGAGAAGCGGGCCGCCGTGCGAATCGTCGCCGCCGTGATTCGAGACGCCCTACAACCTGCAATGACCACATTGTCCCGAGCGCTGGAGCACCCGGACCGGCAAGACCGAGCAAACCGAGAAGCGCTGGGTGCACTTCGGGAAGTGATGCTCGACCTCGACGAAGCGGGCCTCGCTATCTAGGCTTGAGGAAGGGCCTGGGTCTGCAATGTGTGGTCGATCCACTCAGCCAGCAACGGAATGTGGGCGGTGGCCAACGCGTCGAGCAGCTCCGAAGCGGACGTAGACGACGTGATCAGGTCGCGGTGAACCGGACGAATGAACCCCTGGTCCGCGGCATGCGAGATCATGGTGAGCAATGGGTCGTAGAACCCGTCCACATTCAGCACACCAACCGGCTTTAGGTGGTCGTTGAGCTGCGTCCAAGTGGTCACCTCAAACAGTTCCTCCAACGTTCCAAAACCGCCGGGCATCGCGACAAAGGCGTCAGAGAGATCCGCCATCATCGTCTTGCGCGCGTGCATGTCTGAGACCACACGAAGCTCGGTACAACCGGTGTGACCCAGCTCTAGATCCATGAGTTTCTCTGGAATCACGCCAATGACCTCACCACCAGCCTTCAGAGCTGCGTCCGCGACTTCGCCCATGAGTCCAACCCGGCCCCCGCCGTACACCAGGCCCACTCCACGTTCCGCTAGGGTCCGCCCCATCTCCCGCGCTGCGGCAACAAAGACATCGTTTCCGCGGTTCGACCCGCAATACACACACACCCGTGAGAACGTCCTCATCGAGGCCTCCAGAGACTTGCGCCCTCCTACTCCACTGGAGACACCTTGTGTCGTGCGATACGCCAACCGTATGACACGCGGACCCGCCATGGCGCCAGATGAGCGCCGCATACAACTCCTAGCTGCCAGCCGAGAGGTATTCGGCCAGCGCGGGTACCACGGCACAAGCATCAGCCACATTGTGACCGCTGCGGGCGTGGCACGGGGCACGTTCTACAACTACTTCCCGAGTAAGCGGGCCGTCTTTCAAGCCGTGCTCGACGACATCATGGAGCAGGTCGAAGGCGCGGTTCACCCCATGGACCCCACTCGTGACATCGCTGCGCAGGTCCGGGAGAACTTGGAGCGGCTCATCTTGACGCTGTCAGCACGCGAAGACCTTCCAAGGTTGCTGTTTGGCGAAGCCCTCGGCATCGACGAGGAGGGAGATGACGCGCTGCGGGGCTTCTACGCCACTGCGCTACACCGCATCGAGCACGCACTGATCTTGGGGCAACAATTTGGTGTGGTCCACAGCGGTGACCCCGTTCTGTGGTCGCGGTGTCTGCTCGGCCTCCTGAAAGAGCCGGCATTTCAGGCATCTCTACACAACGAGACCCTCGACGCTCATGCACTCGTAGAGGCCATCTTCGCCTTCTTGGCGCGAGGCGTTTTGGCAGGACCAGCTCCCAGCAACGTCTGATGGCTTGCCCATCCCAGAGGGTGCGGTATGCATGAACCACCATTCAGTGAATGGTCATTCATCTAGTTCTGGAGTGCCCCGTGAGTTCCACCTCATTCACCGCCGACCTCGAAGACATGTTCTTCGTCCTGTTCGACCAGCTCAACATCGACGAAGAGCTGACGAAGATCGAGCAGTATTCCGACTTTGACGAGGACACCTACCGCACGATGGTCGAAGAAGCCTATCGGGTAGCGACCGACGTCTTAGATCCGATCAACGGCCCCGGCGACATCGAAGGCTGCCACTTCGACAACGAGACTGGCGTCACGACCCCGAAGGGATTCAAGGCAGCATGGGATGCCTGCGTCGAAGGCGGTTGGGTTTCCGTCACCGCTCCACCCGACGCCGGTGGTATCGGCCTTCCCGCCGTCATGGCGTCCTGTGTCAGCGAGCTCTTCAGCGGTTCTGCCATGGCATTCACCATGTACATGGGACTGACCGCCGCTGCAGCGCGAATCGTCCATCAGTTCATGGGCAACTGGGACTTTGGCCCCATGGTCGCTGAGAAAATGTTCACCGGTGAATGGGGCGGCACCATGTGTCTCACCGAGGGCGGCGCCGGTTCGGATGTTGGCGCCAACCGCTGCAAGGCAGCCCCGACCGACGAAGAAGGCATCTACCTTCTCGAAGGTGAGAAGATCTACATCTCCGGCGGCGACCAAGACCTCACGGACAACATCATCCACCTCGTCCTCGCTCGCGTGCCGGGTGCACCCGCTGGAACCAAGGGCCTCGGGCTCTTCATGGTGCCCAAGTTCTTGTTCGATGGTGACGGCAACCAGGGCGAGCGCAACGACATTCGCGTTGCCGGCATTGAAGAGAAGATGGGCATCCACGGCTCCTCTACCTGCACCCTGGCCCTAGGCGCCGTGGGTCCGTGTAAGGGCTGGCTCATTGGCAGCGAGAGCGACGGCATTCGCATCATGTTCCAGATGATGAACGAAGCCCGTATCGGCGTCGGCACCCAGGGCCTCGCAGTCGGCAGTGCAGCTTTCCAATACGCACGTCACTACGTTCACGAGCGGGTTCAAGGCGCGGACCTCGACAAGTTCCGCGACGCAGACGCACCTCGCGTGCCCATCGTCGTCCACCCGGACGTTCGCCGCATGCTCATGAACATGAAGGTTCAGGTCGAAGCCATGCGCTCACTGTGCATGCGCATCGCTCACCTGTTCGACCTCGCCGAACACCACCCAGACGAGTCTCTACGTGAAGGCTACATGAACCAGGTCGAGCTGCTCGTTCCGATTCTCAAGTCCCACTGTACCGATGTTGGCTTCGAGGTCGCGGTGACCGGTGTTCAAGTCTACGGTGGCTACGGCTACACCGGCGAGTACCCCGTCGAGCAGCTGGTTCGCGACGGCAAGATCATGTCCATCTACGAAGGAACCAACGGCATCCAAGCCATGGACCTCGTAGGCCGCAAGCTCCGCCAAAAGAATGGTGCACTCTTCATGGAGTGGATGGAGAAGGCGAACGCCCTGATGGCCGCCGCTGGAGAAATTGGCCTCGGAGACGAAGCCGCTCCAATCGCCAAGGCCATTCAGCATCTCGGTGCCACGGCCATGCACTTGGGCGGACTCGGCATGCAAGGCAAGCTCGAAGACGCCATGCTTCAAGCCACACCCTTCCAGACCATGTTCGGTATCATCCAGCTCGGTATCGAGACTGTCGACCAGGCCATCGTCGCAAAGAAGAAGATGGACGCCGAAGGTGAGACCGCATTCCTCAAGGGCAAGCTGCTGAACATGAAGTACTACGGGTCGCAGTTCATCCCGCTCGCCATTGCCCACGGCAAGGCCATCCAGTCCGGCGACAACACGCCAATGGACGAGTCCTTGTTCCAAGCGTAGCACTCGCTGGACACACAACGGGGCGCTCTTCTTTGCGAAGGGCGCCCCGTTTTCTTTGGCCCCAAGGGCCTACATGTACAGCAGACAGCCCTGACGTTTCTCAAGGAATGCCTGACGCGCAGGCTCCCAGCGATTCAGCAGCTCACGCAGGTCCGTCCGACCTTCGATGACCTCGCGAATGTCGGGTGAGCCAGACAGCAGGTCGATTGCAATGGGGGTGTCGACGAACTCGTAGGTCTCTGTGCGCCAGCCGAACGAAGCTGGGTCGCACGCGTAGGCGGCCTCCAGCGTCACGAGCCCAAGCAGCGTGCTGTTGAGCCGGTCACGGTCGGTGATGTGCAGTTCAACACCGCCACAGTTCTTGCCGGCGTGCTTTTGGAAGCCCGGCAGGAACGCAGCTGGCCGAAAGCGAACACCCTCGAGGCCCGCTCTCGCAGCACTCGCCTCACACAAGCCCGCCATGCGCTGCGGGTCAATCCAAGGAGCGCCCACCAGGTGGAAGGGGCGTGTCGTGCCGCGGCCTTCCGACAAGTTGGTGCCTTCAATAAGACACATGCCTGGGTAGACCGTTGCGGTGTCCACCGTTGGCATGTTCGGGCTCGGGTACACCCAAGGCGCAGTCGTCTGGTCGAGCCACTGCTTTCGCTGCCAACCCGAGCACAACACGACCTCGACATTGCATTCGACGCCGCAGTGATTTTGGAAGTACCGGGCCAGTTCGGCCATGGTCATGCCATGTCGAATAGCCAGTGGAAAGGCCCCTACAAAGCTCTCAAAACCGGGAAGAACTGTGTTCCCCTCTACGTGCACGCCTGTAATCGGGTTTGGACGGTCCAACACGATGACCCGCGTGCCAACGCGCCCCGCCACCTGCATGATGAAGCCCAGCGTGGCTTGGTACGTGTAGAAGCGGGTCCCGATGTCTTGAATGTCGAACAGAATGACATCAAGATCCGAGATGACGGCGTCATCCGGATGGAGCGACTCGGCATTGTCCACATACAACGACACTACCGGCAAACCAGTCACCGGGTCCGTTGTCTCGTCGAGGCCGACCATGTCCTGAACCGTTGCCCGCACACCGTGTTCAGGCGCAAAGAGCCGAACAAGCTCTACACCCGCTTCGCGCAGCCGGTCGACCGCGTGACGGTACTCGGTGTCCACTGCGGTAGGGTTGCAGCAAAAGCCCACGCGCAATCCCTTGAGCATGCCTACACGTTCAGCCAACAGTTCTTCAAGCCCAGTTTTCATCGCGCCTCCACAGCCGGTGTAGTCTCCCCACCACCACGCGCCACCCAGAAGCCATACCCATGCTCCAGCAACTCCCCAAACTCTCGACTTGGCTCATCGCCGGACTGCTTTGGGCAGGGTGCTCGCCCTCCTCACCCCAGACCCAGAACATCATCATTGCCCCCCCCCCAGGGGCCGGGGCCCCACTCGGCACCGATACACCCGAGCTCGTTCCAACAACGATGTTTGTGTCCCGAGGCGCCATTCACATCACGGTCGTTGCGGACGATGTGACGCACAGCCTACGCGGACCCCTTCTTCAAGGGGCGTTTCGAACAACAGACACAACCGGCTTCGGCGATGCCGTTGGCGAGTTCGACGTGATCTCCGAAGGGTGGCGCTGTGACGACTGTGAGGGCCTCATCCCGGTTGCGCAGGAGACCCTCTTTCCATCCGGAAGAGACCCCTATGCCCACGTGACGGTAGGGGCGGACGGCACCGGTATGTTGACCGTTGAGTGGACCAAGGACGACGCAACCATTCAGGGACGTTTCGCTTCGACCGTGACTGGCACTCCCCGGGACCTGACTCTCGAGCTCTCACAGGTCGCCGATGCCGACCTGTTCACTGTCGCGGACCAACGCGCGCTCGTCCGCTCCCTGGGAGTCCGCCGACTCCAAGAGGTATCCATGTCAGTGGAGTTGCACCTGACCAACGACCCCGTGCGTGCCGGTGCTTCCGCGAGCATTCGCATCACAAGCCCGGTCAATGATGGAGATTCCAGGCCAATTTGGGAAGAATTCCCGACGACCAGTCGGAGTGCGGGCCGCGGAGATATTCGCATGCGAGGCGTCAACTCTGAGACCCGGGCCATCCTTGAGGGCGGAGAGTCCACGCCTGAGTTCGTCAACGAAACGGGGCGCTAGGCTGACTCAGCCGTCAGACCGATGACACGTTTCTCCGTAGCGGAAGAGGGGTGCGATGCCATACACTTGACTTAGGCACTAGGGGTTGAGTCATGTCCACACTGTATCGAAGCCGCCGCGGCAACTACGCGACCATCGTGGCACTGCTGATGGCAGTCCTTCTCGGGTTCGCTTCGTTCTCGCTCGATTGGTTCCGAATCCGTGCTGCTGACCAGCAGATTCAGTACGCCGCGGATGCTGCAGCCCTCGCCGCCGTCATCGAGATGACCTACGGAGGCACACGAGGGGATGCCATCCAAATGGCGGACGCCATTCTGGAAGAGAACATTGTTGGTGAGGAGCGGGGCGGCATATCGGGGGCCTACACCTTCGGTCAGTACGACTGGGGAAATCCAGATCATGAAGCGGCCTGGAATGCCAATGCCGTGCCACCCAACGCCATCCGCGTCATCGCAGCGCGGAACAATTCGTCCGGTCGCGGCGAAGTTCCACTGTACCTAGCTCCAACATTCGGAGGACCAGACAGTGCCGCCGTTGTTGGTGATGCGGTCGCGGCAATCCGGGCCCGCGAGATCTGCCTTGTTTTAGACCTCACGGGGTCCTTCCTCGATGAGATGGATGACGCCCGTGCCGCCGTTTTGACCTTCCTGGATATTGTTGCCACTCAGGGCTCTCCTGGAGACCGAATCTGTATGGTTACCTTCACCGGTGGCGCTGAGCTGTACACGCCACTGACCTTGGTTGAAGGCAACTCTGACGACATTGCGGATACCTGGGACAACCTAGACATCTGCAACTTCGGACCCGAGCACTGGCTGAAGGGATACTCGGGCTCGGGCTGGGCAAGTACATACGCTGCGTTCAACGCCGCCGTCCCGTGGGCGCGCGACCATCCAGATATGCTTGGCTGCAATGCTGGCAATGAGCTCATTCCAGGTTGGCCCGCAGACGGCGAGACCAACGGAGCGGGCAATCAGCCATTTTGGTGGAGTAGCGGTACCAACCAATCCGCCGGTCTCACGACCGCCCGTCAGACTCTCGCGAACAGCGGCAATGACACAGCTCGTAAGGTCATCGTCATCATCTCAGATGGTGAGCCGACCTGCGTAGGTGCCCCTCCATGCCAAGCCGACCGAACCGACAACGGCGTCTTCCAGAGCCAGCTCGCTCAAGACGCCAAAATGGTGGTGTTCTCGGTCTCGTTCAATTTCCCATTCAACGCCACCCAGTCGGCGTACATGGAGAGCTTGGCCACACCCGGGTCCAGCTACTTCTACGAGACACCGGCGAGCGAAGAGCTTCCAACCATTCTTGAAGCCATCGCACGGACCATCCCTACAGCGCTGGTGCAATGATGAAGATGGCCTCTCCCCGCAAGTCTCGTCGAGGCACAAACGCCATCGAGTTCGCGCTAACTGTCCCGCTATTTATCACGCTGATCATCGGCATCTTCGAGTTCGGATGGTTCTTCTGGCAGAAGTCAACTACGATTGATGCGGTTCGTCACGGGTGTCGTGAGGGCTCGCTGTATGCACAGGCTCCAACTGACGGTTCATTTGCCGCGACCGACGTTGCCTTCGATGAGATGACCAGCCGTCTAGCCACAACCAATCTGTGCAGCGGGTCTTGTGTACTGTCGGCGTACACCAGCGAAGTCGGTGCGACGGACTTCCTCTTCTGCAATGCAGAGGTGGAGTACCGTTCCCTCACCGGGTTCCTTCCATCCGCCCTCCTGCCTAGTCACAGCCGGGCCGAGTCATTCGTTCGTTTGGAGGTCCAGTGATGTTCGGCTCACGCAGAGGCGCTAGCGCCGTCGAGTTCGCCTTGACCCTACCGATTGTGATCGTACTCGTTGCCATCACCGTTGAGTGGGGATGGGTACTGTCGCAACAGGCGTGGATTCACGCCGCGGCTCGCGACTCCACACGGTTCGCGGTCGAGCTGGACCCGAACGACTTCGACATTGAAGCGCAAGCCATCATCTCCGCCGGCGAGTGGCTAGACAGCTACCAGTTCGACTGTACGACCGTGCTGTGCGATGTCCGGTCGAGAGTAGGCGACATCCGAGGACGGAACGCACTGACTGTCGCCATGGACATTGAGTACCAGCCCATCTTTGGACTCATTCCGGTGCCCGCCACCCTACACGGCGAGTCCACCTATCTCCTGAAGTATCAGGAAATCAACTTCTGACCGACGGGATCAAAGCCCGGCAGAGCGACTCCGTCCAGCTCGACAACCGGTGCCAGGTTTCGGGTTGCGGATGCAATGTACAGAGCATCCCAAGGTCCAGCCGAGGCAATCCGTTCCCGGACGACTGGAATTCCCAGCTCCACAGCATGCGCCACCAGGCCGGTCACAGTCGTCGATGCCAAGATGCTTCCGTCTTCCGGAGCCGTGTACAAGACGCCACCAATGACAGCCAGGATACCGCTCGTTGTGCCCTCCCGGAAGAAGCCGTCGTCGTCGACGAGCAAGACTTCATCCACACCGGACTCACGCAGAGCAATGACCCAAGGCAAACGGCTGCCATGCTTGACCGCGCCGCCCAAGAAAGGCTCATGGCAGTACGGCCCACGGACCGCGCGGACAGGACGATGACGACGGGAGAGATCGAGGGCCTCGCCCCGGACCAGTCGGTGCCCTCCCCCAGTGAGGGTGATGCGGATGCGCGCTCCGTGTGCAAAGCGCTCCCCGACCCGCCTGATTTCACCTCGAAGGGTCTCAAAGGACGGCGGCTGGATGTGCGTGGCTGTGCATCCGTGCGCCAAACGAGCCAGATGTAAGTCGAGGTCCGCACCAGGATATCCAAGCGTCTCAAAGACGGACCAGCCCAAGGTAACTGCGGGGTCGTCTGCCGGAATCCGTGCTTGTTCGCTCGGCATGCCAACACCATCAAGAATCGTCCAGGTCATTCCACGCTCCCACGTCTTGCCCCTGTCTAACGACAAGCAGCCCTGCGATGCACAAGCAGGACGTTGCAACCCAACCGCGGTATACGGCCCGCCAGCGTGTGGAGAACCGATGAAATTCGAAGGCCTAGACTTTTACGATATCGATGGATTGCTCTCCGAGGACGAGCGCGGAGTACGCGACACCGTTCGCGAATGGAGCAATGAGCGGGTTCAGCCCATCATTGAGAAGCACTACGAAGCCGGGACATTCCCGAGCGAGCTGGCCCCCGAGATGGGCGAGCTGGGATTCCTTGGCGCAAACCTCGAGGGCTACGGCTGCCCGGGGCTCAACAACGTCATGTACGGCCTGATCTGCCAAGAGCTGGAAGCCGGCGACAGCGCCATGCGCTCATTCGCATCCGTGCAGGGCTCCTTGGTCATGTTCCCCATCCATGCCTACGGGTCGGAAGCCCAGAAGGAAAAGTGGTTGCCCCGTCTGGCCTCGGGCCAAGCGATTGGTTGCTTCGGTCTCACCGAGCCCGACCACGGCAGCAACCCCGGCGGCATGACGACCAAGGCTGTCGACAAGGGCAGCCACTACCTGCTCAATGGCGCCAAGATGTGGATCACAAACGGCACCGTCGCTGACGTCGCTGTTGTGTGGGCCAAGCTCGACGGCGTGGTTCGCGGGTTCATCGTAGAGAAGGGCATGGAGGGCTTCAGCGCTCCAGAGATGACCGGCAAGCTGTCGCTGCGAGCCAGCGTCACCTCCGAGCTCGTCTTCCAAGACGTCGAGATTCCGAAGGAGAACATTCTTCCGGGCGTCACCGGCCTCAAGGGACCGCTTTCCTGCCTAAACAACGCTCGCTACGGCATCGCATGGGGCGCCTTGGGTGCCGCACAGGCCTGCTTCCAGAGCGCACGCGACTACTCGCTCAACCGCATCCAGTTCGACAAGCCCATTGCCAGCTTCCAGCTGATTCAGAACAAGCTTGCCTGGATGCTTCGCGAGATCACCAAGGGTCAGCTCTTGGCCTGGCGTCTGGCACACCTCAAGGATGCTGGCACTCTGCACCATGAGCAAGTCAGCCTAGCCAAGATGAACAACGTCGACATCGCGCTGCAGATTGCACGCGTTGCTCGCGACATTCATGGCGCCAACGGTATTTTGGGCGAATACCCGATCATGCGACACATGGCGAACTTGGAGTCGGTGTACACCTACGAAGGCACACACGACATCCACAACTTGGTCATTGGCCGCTGGATTACCGGAATCGCCGCCTTCGAGTAGAGCCTACGGGTTCACCACAGGCGAGTCTGCATGGCAGCTCTGACAGGTCTCTAAGACCTGTTGGGCTGCCATTTTCGCTGAGTCCGCCTGAGCAGCAGCAACGACCTGTGCCAGTGGATGGGACGACTCCCCTATCGGTGTGCCCCAGACCAATGCGTAGAGCGCCCAAGCGGCTCCGTCAGCGTGCGCGGCACTGTCAGGACGTTGCGCGGGGCGTACGTCTCGGGCGACATGACACTCCCCACAGCCTTCAGACACGGCAACCAGTCCCATCGCGCGTTCGTCTGCCGTCATGGCCACGCGCAGAAAGCCCAGTCCCGCGCCAGTAGTCTCACTCGCCCCGCCGTCCCCGTCGTCATCTGGACCGAGCAGGTTGTCACTCCACTGCGCCACAGCCGGTACGTCATTGCGAACGACCGCATCGATCAGCGGTCGGTATCCAGCCACATGCGACACAACTGCAGGCGGTTCAGGCGCACAGGTACAGCCCGCCAGTCCGATCAGTAGCCCGACAACAATGCGCAAATCGCCTCCTCGGGTGATGATGCCCCACCAATGGCTTCTGGACACGACTCACTCCCTATCCGCCTACTCGCACGGCTCCTTGCCCGCGGTGGTAGCGAGGTGCGTGCACGACAGCAGCTTCGCGAATTGTCGGGTGTGTTGCAGATCAATGCCTTGCTTGCAGCCACGGTGCTTCTACCCGCCGCTCTGATGGCCTGGTTTGCGCTGACCACCATTCAGTCCGAAGTCGCGTTGGTCGACGCCGACCTCAAGCAGCGCGCGGACGCCGTGATCACGCACACATCGGAGACGATGGAGAGCATGCTTGGGACGTTTGAGGATCGAGCGCTAGAGCGACTCGCCGTTGGCCAAGCCACCGACACCAACTTGGCCCAGCTATCGCCGTACCTGTTGGGCTCCTTTCGCTACGACTCGACCGGACAGCTCGCTTCCCCGTTCGAACTGCCCGTGTCCGAGCCTCCTGTAGAGGCCACCCCCGCTTTCCGCAGCGCATGGAAACGAGCCGTACAGCTCGACCGGTCGGAAGAGTACTCAGACGCGGCCTGGGCGTTCAGAATCGCTGGCGAGGTCGCACAGTCGCCGAGTCTGATTGCAGAAGCGACCCTTGGACGCGCGCGTAGCCAGTTCCGCATGGGCGACCCCGACGCCGCAACACGCACTCTGGCCGAGGTCTCCGCCACAGCAAGCGGACTGCGCGACCGGACCGGCTACCGCATCTCCGACCTCATCGACCTTCAGCGGGCAGACCTGGCTCGACTGGAGTCACAAGGCGCAGAGAGCACCGCCTACGTAGACTTGGTGAACGACCTACTCGCAGCCCGATGGGTCATTGGACGCCCCAACGAAGCCTCCGTCGCAAGACGCGCGCTCACCAGAGTCGAACAGGTCGCCGACTCCGACTGGGTGGGACGCCAGCGCACGCGACTCAACGAACGCACTCGGCAGCTGTACTGGGCCGAAATCCTCATTCAGGAATTGGAGCTGTTCCGCGGGACCGCTCGCCGGGCAGACAACGAAGAGTTTCGCTACGTACTTGGAAACGAGACCGGTGCATTGTGGGCGACCATCGACCGCGGGGACAACCGCTACGCATTCGCCTTCGACTTGCCCGAGATCATCATGGAACTGAGCGGCGAAGTAGCAAACGTCACCGCTCTCGACCCTGACATCAACGCGAGCTTGGTCCTTCCCGGTGAGCTACGCCCGAACAACGCTATCGACGGTCGCAGCTTGGCACCACGCATGCCGCAGGTGAGCGTGGTCATCACCCCGAGCGACCCCGAGCTGGTGACTACCCGCAAGCGTAAGCGGCGCCAGAGTCGCCTGCTGATCTTGTTCGCGGCCGTCTGTACCAGCCTGTTGGGGTTGACCGTGTCCATTCGCCTTGTGCGGACCGTCACCGCCTCGGCACGCATGAAGACCGACTTCGCCGCCAACGTCTCCCACGAGCTCCGCTCGCCAATCACCCAGATCCGACTCAAGGCAGAAGCACTACAGCTCGACTTACTCGTAGGCCCCGAGAAAGACCGCGCCTACGAAGTCATCGTACGAGAGAGCGAGCGCCTGTCCCGGCTCGTCGACAACGTGCTCGACTTCGCCGCCATTGAAGCGGGGGCCAAGAGCTACACCTTCCGCGTCGAAGACATTGGTGACATTCTAGCCAAGTCCGTGCGCAGTGAATCGCAGCAGCTCGAGGCGGCAGGTCTAGATATCGAGCTGGATATTGCCAGCAATCTCCCAATGGTCCGAGTCGATCGGGACGCGATTGGTCAGGTGGTCACCAACCTGCTGTCCAATGCTGCCAAATACGGTGCAGCGGGTGGCTGGGTCGGCATTACTGCCCGTCGCACCCCGAAAGCCGTCCAGTTCATTGTGGCGGACAAGGGCATGGGAATCTCTCCCGAGGACCTCGACCAACTCTTTGTTCACTTCTTCCGGAGTGAAGATGCCGATGTACGCAAACAAAAAGGCACAGGAATTGGCCTTTCTATCGTGCGCTACATCGTCGAAGCTCACGGTGGCGAGATACGGGCGGACAGCACCCGGGGAATCGGGACACGGTTCATCGTTACTCTGCCGCTCACAGCGGCCTTGTCTGGAGTCTAAAGCATGGCACGCATTTTGTTCGTCGAAGATGAGACCGAGGTCTCCGAGACCCTCGACCGCTTTTTCAAGCGCGAAGGGTACGACGTGTACACGGCGGATTGCCACAGCAAGGCGAAGGACCTAGCCACTCGCTTCCCGCCAGACGTGCTCGTGCTCGACGTCATGCTCAATCATGGCCCCGAGCCCGAGTTTGACGGCTTTGATGTCTGCAAGACCCTGCGCGACGGCGGCTACACCGGACCGGTCATCTTCGTGACCGCACGGACCATGGAAGAAGACAAGCTTCGCGGCTTCGAGCTGGGTGCTGACGACTACGTCACCAAGCCCTTCTCCATGTTGGAGCTCAAAGCCCGCGTGGGTGCAATCCTCAATCGGGTCGGTGGCGTCCGCTCCATCTACCGGTTCGGAACCACCGAAGTTGACCTAGACAACTACGTCATTCGTCACGATGACGGCGCGGAAGAACGCCTGTCGAACCGTGAACAGGAGCTGTTGCGCTACCTGATCGAACATCGGGACAAGGTGCTGCCGCGCGAAGAGCTGCTCACGGGCATCTGGAAGTACTCGCCCAACGTCACCACGCGCACCGTGGACACCCACATTCTCAACGTGCGTAAGAAGCTCCGTGACGACGCCACACACCCACGGTTCATCGAGACCATGCACGGCGTGGGCTACAAGTTTGTAGGTCGCGAGGGATGATTGCGCTCCTCCTGGCACTGCTCTCGCCAGCACACGCTGACGAGATCGACGCCTGGATCGAGCTGTACGACGGAATCCTGGCAGAAGCAGCCGACAACGACGTCGACGAAGCGGTTCGCACCTACCAGGGCCTCACCCGAACACTCGCAGCAGACGAGCCCGTGCGCGGGGTCGCACTGTACTGGCTCGGACGTGCCCTAGAGAGCGACGACGACACAGATGGCGCCCGTTACGCACTACGCGAGTGTGTTCGCGCCGGAAACGCCCGTACCCGTTGTTTGGACCTCCTCGGCCGCATTGAGCTGGAGAGCGCTGCGGTTCGTCGCGTACCAACGGTCTGGGACCTCGAAGACGGTCAGCATGGGTTTATCCATCCATGGGTCTACGCCGACAAAGGCAGCATCCGTCTAGGCAGTGGGGACACCACCCACAAAGATGTGTTGGTCTGGGCCACTCGGGTCAGCCCAGACCTCGATGACCAGCTTCTTCTCGGGTTCACAACCCCCGCTCCAGGGCCCAATGGTGTGCGCATGACCATGCGGCCAATGCGGCAGGACTGGGCACTGCGCGTAGTGGCGTTTGACGTGCACAACAACCAGTACGTCGCCACGCTCAATGGCGGCATCATCACCGCACAACCCGGACGGTGGACACCGGTGAACATCGACTTGTCCGCTTTTCAGGCACTTGAAGGAACCGGCCGACTGCGCTCGTCGGAGCTTGACCACATCGTCCTACAAGACGTCAGCGCGTTTCAGGGAACCCCGAGTGGCCCAAACGAGCTGTGGCTCGCAGATATTCGCGTCTACTGACACAGCGCGTGCGCTGCGCGAACGGCGCCATCGAGCTGGTCCGGACGAACCTCCCACCACGCTGCATCGCCCGCAGCACCACAGGCTGTCGGCTCAAACGGCGCCAGCAGGTCTTCTAGATCGGCAATCACCGAGAGCCGCGCCCCGAGTCCAGACCCAACAACGGTGACCACCCCAACCTCAAGGGTCTCTCCGAGTGCCGGCAACGCTCCGTGGGCATTTCGCAGGTCGAGCCACAGCGTGCTTCCCTGGCGACGACGAACCCGAGTACCCGCTTGTTCGAGAGCCTGACTCGATTGACGAAGAGGCCCTGAACAACGCAGTCTTAGAAGGGTGTCTCCCGTGACAGCGACAGGTCCCGTACGGGGTTGTGGATGGGTCGTGAGACGGGTTCCTGCACCCGGGCCGAACGTGGATACCGCCTGGAGCACCACACCCTTGTCTCGGGCGAACTGAAGCGCGTCTTCAAACAAGACCTTTGCCCCACCACGTGCCAAGGCAACGCCTTCGTCCAGAGACATGGCGTCGACCCTGGCGGCTGCCTGAACAATGCGAGGGTCCGCAGACCACACACCGTCCACATCAGAGCAGATCTCACAGTGTTCTGCACCCAGCGCGGCGGCGAGAACAACCGCCGTTGTATCCGAGCCACCGCGGCCGAGTGTGGTGACCTCACGCTCCCGAGACACCCCTTGGAAGCCAGCCACAATCGCGACTTCGCCTTGATCAAGCACCTGCTGCAGTCGGGACGGCCGCACTTCAACGACCTTGGCATCCGCGTGTGCTTCGTTGGTCACGATGCCGGACTGCGACCCCGTAAGCGATCGAGCCGGAACTCCACGCTCAATCAAGGCCATTGCCAATACCGACATTGTGATGCGCTCACCCACGCTCACCAACATGTCCAGCTCGCGCCGACTCGGGCTTGCGCTGACGGACCGGGCAAGGGCCAACAGCTCGTTTGTGGTGTTTCCCATTGCCGAACAGACGACCACAACCTGGTGTCCATCCGCCACTGTTGCCGCGATTCGCTCAGCGACGCGGTGGATGCGGTCCAGGTCAGCCACTGACGACCCACCGTACTTTTGAACCCGTATGGCCACAATCTGCCCCAATGAATCGTTTGCAACGAAAGTACCTGACGACTTATCGTGTCGAAGCCCTTGGGAGCCCCTGTGATTCGACACTTCCTCAACCCGCCCAACTGGTTCACCTCCGCCAGCATCTTCTGTGCCGTGTGGGCCATGACCACTCTGCTCGGTGCCGGCGTCGATCCCGAGCCAGGTGTGTTGATCAAGGCATGTGTTCTGGTCGTGTTTGGCGGCATCTTCGACTTGCTCGACGGTCGCGTTGCTCGACTCACAAAGCGCTTCACCGAGTTCGGTGTTCAGCTCGACTCCATTGCCGACATCATCAGCTTTGGTGTGGTTCCAGCCCTGCTCGTGTGGTCTTGGAAGCTCCATGCCCTCGGCCCCTTCGGCAACGTCCTGGCTTTCGGATGGGTACTTTGCGCCGCATTCCGCCTGGCTCGCTTCAACGCTGATCTCGAAGAAGGCGACGAAAGCTGGCCGTACAACGGCTACGCCCGCGGTCTGACGTCCACCATGGCAGGCGGCGCCTTGGTCACCTTCGTCTGGATCAGCAACGGCTACTTGGTCGACCGTATCGAGGTCCCAGCAATCGCCGTCGGCGGTGTCGTCGCAGCCATGGCCTTCCTGATGATCTCGTCGCTCCCCCTTCCCGACTTCCGCGACCTGCGTCGCAATCGCTTCGCTCGTCACATCACGGCTGGATTCCTGGCCATCTGCCTGACGGGCCTGCTCTTCGACCCAGCACTGTTCTTCGGCGTTGGCGCTGCGGTCTACTTGACCTACGGCGTGGCCGAGGGCTTGTTTGTGGTGGTGAAGCACAAGCGTGGTCATGTGGGAGACGACGAGTACGTCACCGAAGACTAAGCCTCCTCGGTGGTGGGGCCAAGTCTCATCATGGCCTGCAGCAGGCCATCAGTCCTCCAAGAACGCTTCGCCCCACTCCAGCGCCATCTTCCGCCACTCCTTCTGGTTCGGGTCGTCGTCTGGAAGCGCCTGAATAGCCGCGACAAGCGAGCGAAGTGCACGCACCGGGTCGTCGCGCTCTCGGTACAGCCAGGCCAGCTCTTCGAGGTCGTAGGGGTTGGTGAAGCTAGTCGGCACTTGCAGGTTCTCGACCAGCACCGCCGAGTTTCTGTCCGACGTCGCCTTGTGAAGATTCCACGGTCCCGAGTACTCGATACGCATATTGTCGTCGGTGTTGCGCTCGGTATCGCCGGCGATGTCGAGCGCACCTTGCCGGTCGAACAAGAACAAACAGACCATCTCTAGCGGCTGGTCAATGTCCACGCGCTCCAGCTCCTTCTGCGTAGCTGGAGTCGAGTACCACAAGTCCTCTGCCATCTCACGCGTAGGAATCAGCGGCTCTTCGCTGCCTACAAGCACAAGGTCAGCCCCTTCAATCGTGCCGTAGACCGCAACGTACGGGTAGGTATCGGCGAAGCTGCCCAGCAAGGAGCGCAGGTCCGGCGTGTCCATGCCGTACAGGTGCACCCACTGTGCCCACACACCGCCCGGGGCCAAGCGTGTACGGCCGAGCTCAAAGAACTCCTGGGTGAACAGATTGGAGACGCCGGTAATCCACGGATTCGGCGGCTCTGAGATGACAAGGTCGTAGCTACCCGGCTCGCTCAACAACACCTGATTGCGACCGTCGTTGGCAATCACGTTGACGCGAGGGTCTTCAAGCACGCGGTGGTTCACGTCATCAAACAGAGCTGCGGCGCGCACAATGGCGGGCTCCAGCTCCACAACGTCGATCTGCTCCAGGCTTAGCGAGCGATTCACCGAGCCCACCGTCACGCCCGACGCCAAGCCAATCACCAAGGCCTTCTTCGGGGATTCGACAAACTGAAGTGGAATCATCGCCAACAGCACTTGGGTCGGCATGTCTCCACTACTCGACGCATCGACCTTGCCGTTGTTGGCCAAGTAGCGGTTGCCTGACTTGAGGTTGCGGGCGACGGTCACCACGCTCGACAGGCCTTCTTCGTAAAACAGCAGCTCGGTCCGACCGGTCGCAAAGGCCATGACGCCTTCACGAGTGTGGTCGTGGAACAGGTCTGCGTACTTGTACATGCCCGACGTCATCACCAACGGGTTCCAAGGCGGACGGGCCACGGTGAACACCAACACAACGGTCAGCGCCCAAGCACCCACACCCGCGAAGCGACGATTTTTTTGAGAGACACGCCACCACACAAGCAGTGCGCCAAGGCCGTTGACGGAGACGCCGACGAGCACCGAGTTCTGGACGCCAATCCACGGCAACAGCACAAACCCAGCCGCAAACGCACCGAGCATAGAGCCCACTGTGTTCCAGCCGTAGATACGTCCAACAGGACCGCCCAGCTGCTTGGGGTCCCCCACTGCCGCTCGGACGGCGACGGGAAAGGTAGCGCCCATCAATAGCGCCGGCGGCGTCATCAGGGCACCGGCCATCACCAAGCCGAGCACGACAAACGCGCCCGGATTCTCAGAGACGTTCAGGGCGTCGTACACCGCAACATACCAGAAGGGCAGCTCCGAGAAGGCCCAAAGCAACAGCCAACCAAGCACACCAACGCCGACCTGAAGAGTGGCCAACAACATCAACAGCCGCCGTCGCCCTTCTAGGCGCAGGGTGCGGTCTGCATGACGTCCACCCACGGCACCGCCAATGGCAATGCCAACAAGAAAGGCGATGAGCATGACCGAGAAGGCGTAGACCGACGCTCCAAGAATCAGCGCTAGAACGCGGGTCCACGCCACTTCGTAGATCAGAGCCGCAAAGCCAGCGAGAAAAGCGACGGCGGCCACAAGCGGGAGGTCAGCCGGAAGCGGCGGCTCTTCAACATCTTCCTCTACGGTACTCTGAAGGGCTCCGGCGCTCATGTTCGCAAGGCCAAGGGCGGCAAGGCCAAGCACGAGGTTGGCGATTCCCGCAATCCAAGTAGTCGCAGACAGCCCGAACCACGGCAGCAGGAAGAAACCCGCAAGGATGGTCCCGCAGACCGCACCCGCTGTATTGACCGAGTACAGCAAGCCCACTTGGTTGCCTGCAGCTCCCAGTCGTTGTGTGGCGAACCGAGCCAGCAGCGGAAGCGTGGCGCCCATGCCCGCAGTGGGCAGGACCAGAGCGGTTCCGACCATCGCAAACTGAATCAGGCCATAGACCAGCGGGCTTGGGGCGAAGGTTCGGCCGACCCACAGATAGGTCGGCTCAATGACCCACAGCAGCATGGGAAAGGCGAGCGCATACAGACCAATGAAAATCTCGAGCATGCCGTAGGCCAGCAGCGGGCGCGGAAGGCTGTCCACACGCCGTGCCATCCAGAATCCACCAACCGCCAGACCCGCCATAAACGAGGCCAGCACCGTGCTGATCGCAAAGGTGGAGGTGCCGAACACCAGGTGCAGTTGACGCGCCCACAGGGTCTGGTAGACCAATGCCGTAGCACCAGACACAAAGAACAGTGGCAGCAAGAACTGCACGGCACGCTCGCGGCGCATTTTGGCGACTATTTCGTCCAACTGACGAGCCTCTCTCGTAGGGTCCGACTGCTATCCCGCCTAGCCGTTCCAAAGAGAGACGTTTGATTCGTCAGGGGCCCAATCTGGCCCCGAACACGAATCGCGAAGGGTCAGAGAGGGCGCCTCTCAGGCGCTGACATCGTCCGCAATGCGCACGGCAGCGATCTTGTCGCCGTCGACTTCCATGATGCACACACCACCAACAAATTCGACGGGTCCGTATGCGAAGGCGTACTCGACAGCGATGGTCGACCCCATCACCGTGCAGGTACCCAGCTCAAATCGGGCGCGTGGGGCGTGAACGAGGTGGACGTAGAAGGCGGCGAGTTCTTTAGGCCCCTGGTGCTTCCAGCGGTCGCCACTAGGCTCACGAACGTAGCCATCGTCGGTGAAACGGTCCAAAACAGGCTGCACGTCTGCCACGCTGATGCGGTCGATGTACCACTGAAATGTCCCGTTCATCGGCTCACCGGCACGCCCGGCCAGCGGTGGGGGTCGAAACACGTGTCCCTTGGTGTAGGGCCACGTCGAATGGTAGGTCCGAATCTCCGTAAACCCATCGTCACTTTGGTCTGCGACCATCACGTACGGCAGGTCGACAACCCCGTCTTCCGACTCAATAGACAGCGACAGTTCGTACACCAGTCGCCGGTCAGTGGTGAGCACCGACACCTCGGTTGGTTTGGCCTTCAACGTGTCCAACCACGCGGAACTGTCCTGGACCCACCGGGTGACCTCGTCTGCACCAACGAGCCTTCCGAGCCGCTGGTCTTGAACCACAGGAGTGGCGGTCATGAACTGGAGTACAGCAGCTGCATCTCCACGAAACAGGGCTTCAACGGTCGTACGCAGATCACTCATGTTCAGCTCCGGCGGATTGGGAGAATACAAAGAAGAGGGTGGCGTCGACGAAAGCGTCGCCCGTTCGGTCGGGGAAGGCAGCCATAATGCCCGCCTGGAATCCCCAGAGGGTGGTGACAGTCGAAGTCTCGACAACGTCCTCTTGCCCTGCCGCGGCAACTAGAACATGCTCGAAAGACGCAACGGAGCGTTTGATATGATCGATCGATCTCTAAAAGAGGCCTTGGCCCACCTGCCTCGGGTAGTTGTCTTCGTAGAACTCTGCGAAAATCGGTCTTTTCGCGCGACAGCAAAACGCCTGGGACTCTCCCCGAGCACCGTCACACATCACATCAAGGCACTGGAAGCCGCGTTGGGGGTTCGCCTCATCGAACGCACGAGCCGGTCCATGACGCTGACAGCCGCCGGACAAACGCTGCTCGAAGAGGCGGGCGGCATTGTCGAGCTGTGGAAACGTGGGTCGACGAGCGCAAGGGTTTACGCCGATGCACCTGTCGGCCCTCTCGTTGTGACGGCACCCGATGTGGTCGCCGAGCAGTTCGTCGTGCCGGCCATTCGCCGGTTCACCGAGCTGTACGACCGCGTGCAAGTCGCCCTGCGAATCTCGACTGACAAGGAAGACCTACTGGCCAATGGGATTGATATCGCCGTTCGAATCGGTCCCTTGAAGGACTCCAACCACGGTGTTCACATACTCGACCGAGGCTTTCACGGAATCGTGGCGACCCCTGCCCTCGCCGCACAGTGGCCGGCAAGGCACCCCAGGGACTTGGAGGGTGCACCGTGGGTACGGTTCGGCCCGCATCCGGACCCACTCCCTATGGTCGGCCCCAAGGGACTCACCCATGCGTTGAAGGGCAAGCACCGCACGCAGACGACAGCGGCTGCCGGCTTCATCGGTCTCGTGAGCCATGGGCTGGGGTTCGGTACCATCCCGCGAACCTTGATTCGCGATGAACTACGCGACGGAACACTGGTCGTCGTGATGCCCGAGTGGTCACTTGGAGCCGCCAACATCTATGCAGTCACACCATCCCCGCGCACCACCGACATCAAGGTGCGACTGTTTACGGATATTCTGGCATCAACCTTCCAAGAAGCCTCTGAATAAGCCACGCCACCACCGTCGGGGACCACGTGTGCGGTGACTAGCAGCGAGGCCGAGCTTGTAGCCAACACTCACCGAGTTCTGCGTGAGGCAGGCGTCCCGCCCGTCACCAAACCGTACTGGAGTCTGCAAGGTGCGGCGTACCGAAAGTGGGCCTCAGCGTCCCCCCGTCGCTGACGCTCAACCCCCCCATACGTGAGCAAGCTATCGCGTAGAAATGACGTAGAATCCCTAAGGACGGCGTCATGGCCCAACGAAACACGGTCAACTGCGGTCTCTCCCCCCAAACGCCGGTTAGGAGACGTTCCCCGCCTCTCGTTCCCCCGAGTGCCCATGTACCTCCACGACAAGCTTGACTGGCACCTCTCACGCGCGGAAGCCCGCGTCGAAGCCCATCCAGACGACGCCGCAGCTCGCGTCCAACTGGCCCAAATCGCCCTATCTAAGGGGTGGTTTCACAACGGTGGCGAAGCCTGGTTCAATACGAGCCTGACCCATGCCCGCCGCGTACTTCAGGCGGACCCCGGCTCCCCCGATGCTCTGGTTGTCGCTGGTTCCGCACTCGTCGGCCTCGATCGCCCCGAACCCGCCCTTCGTTACCTAGACGAAGCGCAGAAGCGGGCAGCAGAACGACCGGACCTGTTGTTGGCCATGGGACGCCTGCACTGGAGCCTTGGCGAACGTCACCAGGCCGTGCGCGCTCTCGAACAAGCCTGTCGCCTGTCGCCATCAAGCTGGGAGTGCCACGCGTGGCTCGGCCAAGTCCTCGCCGAGCGTGCCGAAGACCTCAACCACCCTCCCCGTCTCCACGAGCGCAGCCGCTTCCACGTCACCCGCGCGCTCGAGCTGGGAACATCCGCTGCCTACAACGGCCCGCTGATTCACCTGCTCGCCGTCAGCTGCCTGCAGTCCGAGCGCTACGAAGACGCGCACAAGCTGTTCACCCGGCTGCAAGGCATTGAAGAGTTTCGAAGCCGGGCCGAGTTCTATCTGGGCCTCGTGGCATTCCACCTGCACAAATACAAGAACGCCGTCCTGCACCTTCGCCGGCGCCTGAACGACCGTCCGGATGACCCCCGTGTTCACGCACGCTTGGCCATGTGCTTTCTCCAACTCGGTGAGACGGACAAAGCTCGAGAGGCGTGCAACCGCGCCCTGGCAGCCGACCCGGACCACCCTGGTGCCCAGTGGACCCTGGCCTGCGCCATGCTCGAAGACGGCCAAACCGATGACGCGGTCAAGGGTCTACGTGACATCCTAGCCGCTGCACCGGACCACATGCCGGCCTTCGCAGAGCTCGTCGGTGTGCGCAAGCGCGCCAAGGACCGTCGCTGGCTCGTCAGTGCATTGACGACGGAAGTCGGCCAGTTCGACAAGCTCCCACTGTCCGAGATTCGTGGTCGCGCCAAAGGTACGGGCACCATCACCATCTCCCCGCGCTCGGTCACGCGTAGACGCATTGACGTCATCATCAACGCGCTAGCAGACCTCGGAGACCGCCCGGTTGAAGCGGTCATTGGCTCCATGGACCTTGCGACTGACGAAGGCCTACGCTTCCACCTGTGGGAACAAGCCATGCTGCTGCTGGCCGAACGCCGCGGGCATCGCGCCAATCGCGCCGCAAGACGCGCCGCAGACCAGTACGGCGCTATCGCCGGTCGTGAGCTGTTGGCCGTTGCTCGTCACATCCCAGAGTCGTCCATTGTTCACGGCTTGGACCTGTCTGAAGAAGACCTGCGTCGCGCGGCGGTTGAGCGCCACGGTTCGGCACACGACCTCGCCGCCCATCGCGGGCATGTGGAGCTAGAACGTCAGCAAGCACGTGCTTGGCAGGCGTCACTCCTGTTGGCCCTCGGCTGTCGAGGAGACAAAGGCGCGCGCAGTCTGTTGGTACGCTGGGCGTCCGAAGCCGACCCCGAGCTCGCACACGTCGCCAACACAGCTCTCACACTCATGAGCGACGGTACGGCAGCAAGTGCTACCCGTAGCTTTGCGGCGAAGAATGGCGCATTGCCGCAAGCAGAGCGCTTCCTTCGGGCCATCCCGCGCAACCGTCGCCCTGAGCCCCCCCAAGTAGTGACGGACGATTCGTCAAGCTGCACCACCTGCGGTCGCGTCGTACCCGAAGCCAACTGGTTGTTCGCGACAACAGACGCCGCCGCTTGCGACCATTGCCTGCAAGAGCTCGCACGGGGCCGCCAAGAGCTGCTGAGCGATGACCTCGGCTGCTCCTGTCGCCTGTGTGGCCGAGACGGACTGACGTCGAGCGGTGTCTTCGTGCTTCGCGGAACACCGATCTGCGCCAACTGTCTCGACAACGGACTCGGTTGGGCGGAACGCGACGTCGTCGACCGCTACTTGTCGACCGTTCGTGCCGCTCCCGTGTAGCCGGCGTTTCATGCGGAGTGCTGAACTTGTTCACCACCACCTCGTCAAGATGGTGTCTAGTCCTCGTCAATGCCGCGTCTGCTCTCAGTCACATTGGTGTAGAGTTGTGTCAGAGCCACGGCGAGGACACGGTGAGTGGGACACACTGGAGGCCTGAACGGAGTCTCCATGCGTACGTCGCTACTCGCCCTGCTGGCCCTCGCCACACCTGCCGCCGCCTTCCAGCCCACCGATACCGGTCTGGCCACACAACCCGACGGTCGGGTCCATCAGGCTACCGCTACCGGTCAAGCCACCGCTCGCGCCCAAGACAGCTGGCAAGCCTTCGCCCTATCTGAGGGTGACGGCTGGCTCGCTCGTTTCGACGAAGTCACACTGACCCCAATGCGGGCTTGGGGTCCCCCAATTGCCACCGCCCCCATCACAAATGCCGAGACGGCCGAGTCCGCCGCGCGCGTCTTCTTGTCTCGTCACCCCGGCCTCGCCGGAAGCCAAGACAAGGATCTTGTCCTGGCCAGTGCGAATCTCAACCCCGTCAACGGCGCTTGGTATGTGGACTTGCAGCAGACCGCGCACAGCATCCCCGTCGAAGACGCTCTGGTCACCTTCCGCTTTGTGAACGACCGGCTGGTGATGTTCGGCTCAACCGCCGTTCCAGTACCAGCCAACGCCCCAATCCCCGCCATCACGCCACAGCTTGCAGTGGACACCGCTATTGACCGGGGTCCAGCCCCCAACGCTGGCCACAATGCTGCTGGCGTGGACCTCGCCTACGTCTCCGTCCTACTCGACGGTGGCGTGCAGACCCGAGCGACTTGGCGAGTGCAGACCGAGACCCAGACCCCACGTGGGCAGTGGGTCACCTGGGTAGACGCCGAGACCGGTGTCATCTTGCGTGCCATCGACAACGTCCGGCACATCACAGGCACCGTCAGCGCAGAGCATGACCTTCGCACGGTGAACGGTGAGATGGCCGTCTCGGTCCTTCCCAACTTCCGCCTCTTGGGTTCTCCCGCCACCTACGCAGACGCCGACGGCACCTACGAACTCGGCGAAGCCACCTCTATCGAGGCAGACCTACGTGGCCGCTACTTCCGCGTTCGCAACGAGAACGGCCCCGAAGCGACCTTCACCGTAGACGGTGGCGAGCTCATTTTGGACGACGAAGACGCGGACATCGCCGAGCTCGATGGCTACATATTCGCTCACAACGTCCGTGACTGGGGACAGCGCTGGGCCCCAGAGGTCGACCAGGGTGTCATGACCGTCTATGTCAACAGAGATGGCAGCTGCAACGCCTACTACGACGGCGACATCAATTTCCTTCGCGCTGACAACCAGTGCAACAACACCGCCCGAGTCAGCGACATCGTCTACCACGAGTGGGGCCACGGCTTCCATGGTGAGAGTTTGTTGGCGGGTACCTGGGACGGCTCCATGGGCGAGGCCATCGGCGACACCGTAGCCTTCCTCAACACCGGTGATTCCCGCATTGGACCCAACTTCCTGGCCTCAGGTGGGCCGGTTCGCAACGTCACCCGCGACCAGATCTACCCCCAAGACTACACGCCAAACCCCGACTTCATCCACAGCAATGGCCTCATCTTCGGCTCGGCCATGTGGGACCTATGGGGCGACCTCATCGGCCTGTATGGCGAAGAGGAAGGCACCGAACGCCTCACCAACATCTTCACCGGCTTGGTCAAGGGCGGGCCAACGCTCGAGACCGTGTTCACCGAAGCCATGTTCGCCGACGATGACGACGGCGACCTGAGCAACGGCACCCCGAACTTGTGCGAGATTCTCGACCAGTTCAGCGAGCACGGACTCGTAGGAATTACCGGCGACGGGCCTATCTCAGCACAACACATGCCCGTACGTGGCGTCGGCGCCGACGAGCCCGTTCCGGTCATCGTGGACGTAATCAACTCCGCCCCTGGCTGCGTTGGCTTCAGCCCAAGCGAAGGGACCGTCACCTACCGAATCAACGGTGGAGGCTGGGAAGAGACGGCACTCAACGTGGGCTCGGAAGACGTCTCCGGCGCTATCCCTGCACAGCCTCTCGGAACCTTCATTGAGTACTTCGTCACCGTACTAGACGCCGGTGGTGCAGCCCTGAAGACCCCGTCTGGCGGCAACATCAACCCCTTCAGCATGTACGTCGGTGACGTACTTCCCGTCTACGCCAACGACTTTGAAGCAGACGACGGCGGCTTCACGAGCGAGCTGGTGTCGGGCGAAGACGTCGACGGTGCCAACGACTGGCAGCACGGTCGCCCCGGCGGCCAAGGCGGCGACCCCGCTTCCGCATTCAGCGGCGCCAACATCTGGGGCAACGACCGCTCCCCGGAAGCCAACTGGGACGGACGCTACCAAGACAATCGCTACAACCGCCTGAACTCTCCAAGCATCGACACCGCACACTACGAAGGCGTGTTCCTACAGTACGAGCGCTGGCTCACCGTTGAAGACGGTATCTACGACCAAGCCCGCATTCTCGCAGACGGCGAAGAAGTCTGGACGAACTGGTCCACCGACGACAACAACGGCTCCGAGCACCACATCGACCGTCAGTGGCAGCTACACGCTGTTGATCTAGGCGACGTCGCATCCGACGGAAACGTCGTGCTCTCCTGGGAAATCGAATCAGACGGAGGCCTCAACTTTGGCGGCTGGAACCTCGACGACGTGTCGCTGTACGCCCCCAACACGCCAGACAACCGCCTAGGCATTAGCGATCTGGAGTTGTCCGCCACCGAAGACGGCAAGAGTGTGGAGTTGACTTGGACCAACCCGGTCCATGCCCCACTGACCGACGTCATCATTGTGCGCACGAACAGCGGCTTCCCTGAAGGCCCGGAAGACGGAACGGTTGTCGCAACGCTGTCCGATGTGGCGCTTGGAGAGGTCGTGTCCTTCGTAGATGACGACGCATCCCGCCGGCGCACGCACGGCTACGCGGTCTACCCAACCGACGGAACCGACACCTTGTCGTGGACACGTCCCGGCTTCAATGCCGCGAGTATTCGCCTGAACGACGAAGACGGCGCGGCGGGCGGCTGTGCCTGTAGTGGAAGCGGAACCAGTCCATTGAGCGCCCTGTGGCTCTTGGGTCTCGGCGGTCTCTTCCTTCGTCGCCGCCGGTGATTCTGGCGCTGCTAGCAGGGATGGCGTGGGCTGAACTGCCTCCGCCATCGCTGGAGCAACACCTCGCTGACCACACATGGACGCGCGCACGCGCCGAGCTGGATGCTGGCAATGCTGAACAGGCGCTGATGACCCTGAGCGCTTTTCAGACCCACGTCACCGATGCTCCCAACCTGCACGCACTGGCAGCCCGCGCTCATGTGGCTCTTGGGGACCGCGACGCGGCAAAGCAGGAGTGCGCGACCGCTGTGGCCTCCGACCCCAACTACACCTTGGCGTGGTTCTCCCTCGCTGAGCTGTACTCCCAAGACGCACAGTGGTCCGAAGCCGACACCGCCTGGGAAAACGTCCAGCGCCTGGTTCCGAACGGAGCGGACGCAGACCTCGCCCCACGCAGACGCGCCGAAGCAGCCGCCTATCGAGGAGAAGCAGAGGCCTTCGAGACCCACCTACGCGAAGCCATTCGACGTGGTTTCAACCTGACGGACGTCCTTGCCTCTCCCGAGTGGCGTGCCTTCTACGCGGACCCGGCGCTCCAGGACAGCGTGCGGAAGATGATGACGGTGTACGCCGGACCCGAAGCTCTGGAGAGACTCGAACGACCACTTCGGTCCATCCCGTAACCTTTGGCGTGCGTCATTCGTGTAGGTGGCAGGAGGTCATCACATGGCTCATGTCACAGTCGCGGGCTCGGGAATCACAGGGCTCATTGCGAGCATCGCTCTCGCCAAGGACGGGCACACCGTCACCGTTCACGAAGGCTCAGCACACATAGGCGGCCGAGCGCGTACCGAGCGGCGGGATGGGTACCACCTCAACCTAGGCCCACACGCGTTGTACAACGGTGGTCGCCTACACCGGGCCCTGACCGAGTTTGGCGTAGAGGTCTCTGGTAAGGCCCCTACAGCCGGCGGCGTCGCATGGAGCGATGGTGTGGCTCATCGGCTGCCGCTGTCCCCCACAGGATTGCTCACCACGGACATGTTGTCCGTCGTCGACAAACTGGATGCCGGACGCCTGATGGCCAGTCTTCCAAGGCCCCTGCCCTCCGAGACAGCCCAAGCCTGGTGCCAGCGCGTCACGCGCCGTCCACAAGTCCGCGAGCTGCTCGGCATGCTCATCCGACTGGTCAGCTACTCCTGCAGACTCGACCAAGTCTCCATGAACATCCTCCACCCGGTCCTGCTCGCCGCCACAACACGCGGTGTGCTCTACATGAATGGCGGCTGGCAGACACTCATCGACGGTCTAGCGCATGCCGCCAAGAGCCACGGCGTGACCATTCAATGCGGCAGTCGTCTCACATCTCTCGATGCGCTGCCGGGCCCAGCCGTTCTGTGCATTGCTCCCCAAGCGGTCCAGCGCCTGCTCCCCGAGTGGCAGTGGTCCGGCCAGGCCGTCAAAGCCAGTGTGCTCGATGTCTGCCTGACGTCCACCCCCAGACCCGACCATCGGTTTGGCCTCGGATGGGACGACGCCCGCTACTTCGGCATGCACAGCGCTACGGCAGACCTGGCTCCCAACAGCGGCTCCATGCTTCACGTGCTCGGCTACATGGGTGGCGACGAGCCCATTGCGCGTGCAGACCTAGAAGCCCTCATGGACGACCGCCAACCGGGGTGGCGAGACGTCGTACATCACGCACGGTACCTTCCCGCTGTGACCGTCTCCCACGCCCATCCCAATGCACAGCGCAGCGCACACCAAGTGCGCGAGGACGTGTGGATTGCTGGAGATTGGGTCGGTCCTACCGCCATCCTGGCCGACTGTGCGGCTGAGAGTGCCCTACACAGCGCCTCTGCGGTCAGCGCATCGCTTGGGGTCTGCGCGTGAATCCAGCCGTGGTGTTCGAGCAAGAACGGGACAGCGTGTGGCGTGCTGCCTACGCCATCACAGGCGTGGCCCAAGACGCAGATGACGTGGTGCAAGACACCTTCATCCGCCTGCTCAACACCCAGCCCAGCACCGAGCGACCGCTAAGACCGTGGCTAAGGACCGTCGCCGCAAACCTGTCTCGCGATCGTCTACGTCAACGGAAGCGCCGGGCCTACCGAGGCCCCTGGCTGCCTTCGCCCGTCGGAATCGGCAACGTCCCACCAGGGGGGCGGTCGCTTCCAGCAGACCTACCCGAGCTGCCAGATGCCCGTATGCTTCGCGCCGAGTCCGTTCACTTCGCGTGGCTGCTGGTGTTGGAAGCCCTGACCGCCACCCAGCGAACCGTGCTCGTCCTGCGCGACGTGCTCGGCTGTAGCACCCGTGAGACCGCAGCGGCCCTCAACATCACTGACAACGTCGTCAAGGTCACCCTGCACCGGGCTCGCAAGACCGTCACAGCGGAGCACTCCCCTCCTCAAGACTGCGACAACACCCCCATCATCGGGGCCCTACTCCAGGCCCTCGCCACCGCAGACGTCGACGGAATCGTGGCCCTGCTCCACCCACAAGCCACCTTCGACAGCGACAGCAACGGCCAAGTCACCGCAGCCGGCGTCCCGCTAATGGGTGCCGAGCGCATTGCCCGAGTGCTCGTTCACATCCAACAGCGCGGCGTGCTCCAGAGCCTGGACCTGACCCCACTCGGCTCGCTCTCCGCCTTGGCCATCGCGACCACCAGCACAATCCCCAACTGGCCCAAGCGCTCCGTCCTCGTCGTAGACATCCGAGACGGCCTCATCCACCACATGTGGTCCCAGCTGAACCCCGCAAAGCTCACCTAAGCGGCCAGCCAAACAGAAAAAGCCGCCAACCCAAAGGTCGACGGCTCTCTCAAAAAGGCAGCATTCTATCGCAATCGTCCAGCGACGAGCCCATTTGGAGCCCGGCGCTGAGGGGATTTGGACTGGAAGGCAAGGAGCAAGCCCCCGAAGCGTACTCCTGTACGCGAGGGGCGCAGCAACGCCGCATTCCGCCGGGAATCCGCCAGCGACGAGCCCATTTGGAGCCCGGCGCTGAGGGGATTTGGAGTGGAAGGCAAGGAGCAAGCCCCCAAAGCGTACTCCTGTACGCGAGGGGCGCAGCGACGCAGAATTCCGCTTCAAATCACCCAGCGACGAGGCGACAAATCACATCATGCCGCCCATTCCACCCATTCCGCCCATGCCGCCCATGCCGCCCATGTCTGGGGCGCCGCCGCCACCAGCAGACTTCTGGGGAATCTCGGCAACCATGGCTTCCGTGGTCAGCAACAAGCCGCTGACCGAAGCCGCGTTCTGCAATGCTGTACGGGTGACCTTGGTCGGGTCAATGACACCAACAGCAATCAGGTCGCAGTACTCGTCAGTGCGGGCGTTGTAGCCGAAGCCGCCCTCACCAGCGAGGACCTTGTCCACGATGATTGCGGGCTCAAGGCCAGCGTTGCTAACGATGAGACGAAGCGGTGCCTGGATAGCGGTGCGGATGATGTCCACGCCAAACTTCTGTGAGGCAGGAACGTCCAAGCCGTCGAGAATCTTGCCGGCACGAAGCAGAGCCACACCACCGCCGGGGAGGATTCCCTCTTCGACAGCAGCCTTGGTTGCGTGCATGGCGTCTTCGACGCGAGCCTTCTTTTCCTTCATCTCGATCTCAGTCGCAGCGCCGACCTTGATGACCGCAACACCGCCGGCCAGCTTGGCCAAGCGCTCTTGCAGCTTCTCGCGGTCGTAGTCCGAAGTGGTCTCTTCGATCTGACGCTTGATTTGACCGATGCGGCCCTTAATGTCGTCCGACGTTCCGGCTCCGCCAACCACCAAGGTGTTGTCCTTGTTGATGACAACACGCTCGGCGGTTCCAAGGTCAGTAAGCTCAAGTGCTTCGAGCTTGACGCCGATTTCTTCGGCAATCATGCGGCCGCCGGTCAAGGTGGCGATGTCTTCGAGCATGCGCTTGCGACGGTCACCGAAGCCTGGCGCCTTAACGGCGGCAACGTTGAGCGTGTTGCGGAGCTTGTTGACCACGAGAGCCGCGAGGGCTTCACCTTCGACGTCTTCGGCAATGATGAGCAGCGGGCGACCGGTCTGCACAATCTTCTCGAGCAGCGGAAGCATGTCGCGCATGGCGCTAATCTTCTTCTCGTGAACCAGGATGTACGGGTTCTCAAGGACGGTTTCCATGCGGTCGGCGTCAGTGATGAAGTACGGGGAGAGGTAGCCACGGTCGAACTGCATGCCTTCGACAACGTCCAGAGTGGTCTCAAGACCCTTGTTCTCTTCGACGGTGATGACGCCTTCCTTGCCGACCTTGTCCATGGCTTCAGCAATCTTGTCGCCAATCTCCACGTCACCGTTGGCCGAGATGGTGCCGACTTGGCTGATCTCGGTGTTGTTCGCAACGGGGCGGCTCATGGAGGCGAGCTCGGTCACAATGGCGGCAGTCGCAGCATCAATACCGCGCTTCAGATCCATTGGATTGTGGCCAGCGGCAACCAGCTTAGAGCCGGCGCGGAAGATGGCCTGTGCGAGCACAGTAGCGGTCGTGGTGCCGTCACCGGCGACGTCACTGGTCTTGGAAGCAACTTCCTTGACCATCTGCGCGCCCATGTTTTCAAACTTGTCGGAGAGTTCGACTTCCTTGGCGACAGTCACGCCGTCCTTCGTGACGACGGGTGCGCCCCAGGACTTCTCAATGATGACGTTGCGGCCTCGCGGGCCGAGGGTCACGCGAACGGCGTTAGCCAGCGTGTCCACTCCGTTGAGAATCTTGTTGCGGGCATCGGTATCGAAGACGATTTCTTTGGCGCTCATTGAAATCTCCAGAGCGACCGCCAGACGGTCGCAAAAAATAGTTTCACAGCCGGTAATGGCCAAGCTGCGACAGTGTAAGTGTGAACCCGTCCATCAATGGCAAGTTCAGAAAAGTTGAGGTGAGTCGACCCTTAAGGCATGACTCAGTTTTCGATGACGCCGAAGATCTCGTCTTCGCGGAGCACTAGACGCTCCTCGCCATCAATCTTGATCTCGGTTCCGGCGTACTTGCCGAAAGCGACCCGGTCGCCTTCAGCGACTGCCAGGGGACGAATCTCTCCGTCTTCACCCAATCGCCCGGTACCTACGGCCAAAATAACGCCCTCAGAGGGCTTTTCGGAGGCGGACTCGGGCAAAAACAAACCGCCAGCTGACTTTGCGGCAGCCTCAACGCGCTTCACCAAGATGCGGTCGAACAGTGGACGAACCTGCATTGTTTTCTCTCCTTGCGGGGTCTTAGGACCCTCTGCTAGCTTTGATTTTAGAATGACGGACAACACAGCAGCCAATCGGCCCCATGTGGCACCCATCTGCAGAGAGCGCTTGAATACGCCTCCCCGCTCCGGTGTCAACCCCGTACACTCACGATTTCTTAGGTCTCGGACACACCGTGACGGAGGATGCCCATGACAGTAGCGAATGCGGCGAACTTGTTCGACTATTTCCATGAACACGTCAGACGTGCGGCGCACGATCGGCGCCTCGATGTCTCGGACGACACAACGCTGTACTTAGTCACCCTTCTGGAAGGCAGAGCACGCGCTGACCGGCCGGAGCCACCTGAAGACACCCTGGCTGAACTCCACGGTCGCGCTGCCAACAGCCCTCCAGCGGAGCAAGCCCGAACCTACCGGGAACTGGGCGACCGCACCCTGTACATGCTCGGGTACTTCTCGGATCACCTGGACAATCGCGTGGTTGGATCTGCCTACTACGCAACCATGGGAGCCGCCGCCTACGACCGCGTCGATACCTTGTTCAAGCTCGTCTTCGCAGATGCTTTTGGCCCGGTCTTCCGAGAGCTAGCTCGCAGCTTCGAGAGCTGCGTACGGGTTCTGGGAGACGTCCGAGATGCCCACGCAGACAAACGCCCTAGCGACCTTCTCGGCGTGTACGAACGCTGGCTGGCCACCGGTGACGAGTCCCTCGCGGCAATCTTGCGAGAGGGCGGACTCGTTCTTCCCAAAACGGTCATCAACGACGCGTAGACAGCTTGTCCATTGACGAGCAGGCCAGACCACCTTACGCCGGGCCGGCTTAGCTCCCGGGAAGGTCATGGCTCGTATTACCGTTGAAGACTGTCTGAATCAGGTTCCAAACCGATTTTCTCTCGTGCTGGTCGCCGCAGAGCGCACCAAGCAGATCCTGCGGGGCAGTGAGCCCCTCATCGAGATGGACGAAGAGAACAAGGAAGTGGTCACCGCACTTCGCGAGATTGCAGCCGGCCAATTCGAAGTTGACGAAACTGCTGTTGTCGCCGAAGACCGCTGGAAGCCGGCTCATCGCCGCGCCATCCCGGACGACGACGACGAGTTGCCGCCAGAAGCGTAGCCCCTACTTTCGTCGCGCACCGCGTGACGACTCCCCTTTCGCCGTGCGCTGCACGGCGTTCTGGTTTTCATTCCGTCTGCACTGCTAGACGCGGAGTTTCTCATGAACGAACAGTTCGACATTCGTACCCTTCGCCAGCTTGTCCGTCTCGGTGACATCACCGAGAAGGAATACCAAGCCCACTTGTCTGCCCTTCCAGATGACGCCGACGAAGGTGTGCAGACCGAAGTTCGGTTCACCGACAACTTCGCACGCAAGACCACCGAAAATACAGAAGCGTAGGCTTCATGCCCATTTTCCACAAGCAATCTCGGTGGGGCGCAACCGCCGAGGAGCTGTGGACGTGGCACAACCAGCGCGCTGGCTTCGATCGCTTGAAGCCGCCCTGGGAATCCCTGCGCATTGAGTCGTGGGAAGACGTCGAGACCGGCGCCAACACCCAAATGGCAGTGCGCCAGTTTGGGATTTGGTGGCGCTGGACCGCGCACATCAGGGAAGCCACAGCAAATGTTGGCTTCACGGACTCTCAAGAGGGAGGCCCGTTCAAGACCTGGTTGCATACGCATCGTTTTGTTGACGACGATGGTGGCGGAGTGCTCGACGACCGTATTGAGTACACGCTGCCCCTCGGTGCGTTGGGCCAGCTCGTCGCAGGCCGAGCCATTGCCAACACCATCGGACGTGGCTTCCGCTTTCGGCACCGTCGCACACGAGAAGACATGACTCGCCACGCTGCTGCCGCTCTCCCCCCGCTTCGAATCGCTGTCACCGGCGCTTCCGGCCTAGTCGGCAGTGCGCTGTGTGCGTTCCTTGCAGGCGGTGGTCACACCGTCGTTCGCACGACGCGCAAGTCCCCAGCCCCCGAAGGTTGGGTGACCTTCGATCCTGCCAACAACAACATCGACAGCGACGCGCTGGAGGGCTTGGATGTTGTCATCCACCTGGCAGGCGAGTCGATTTCACAGAAATGGACCGCACAGGCCAAGGCCCGCATCGTCTCCAGTCGGGTCGATGGCACAACCGCACTAGCGAAGACACTGGCCGGTCTGAAGACGCCACCCAAGACGTTGATCAGTGGCTCCGCGATTGGGTTTTACGGCTCTCGGGGTCAAGAACGTCTGGACGAATCTAGCGAGTCCGGCGACGGGTTCTTGGCCGACACCTGCACAGCATGGGAAGCCGCCACGAAGGCCGCAGAAGACGCTGGAATTCGCGTCGTTCACCTGCGGACAGGCATTGTCCTCACCCCTGAAGGCGGCGCCCTCAAGGAACAGCTCACTCCGTTCAAGATGGGCGTCGGCGGACCGGTGGGTGGCGGCGAACAGTGGATCAGCTGGATCACACGCGACGACTTGCTCGGCCTCATCCTGCACGCCATCGCCACCTCGGAGGTGAATGGCCCGCTCAACGGAACTGCGCCGAACCCCGTCCAGCAGAGCATCTTTGCCAAGACTCTCGGCAAGGTCCTGCGCCGTCCTGCCTTTCTGCCGGTCCCCTCTTTCGCAATTCGCGCGCTCTTCGGCGAGATGGGCAACAACTTGGTGCTTCAGGGACAGCGAGTGTACCCGGCAATTGCTCTAGACACCGGCTACACGTTTCATCACCCCGACCTGGAAGATGCATTGCGCTTCATCCTGGGGGCTGACTGACGGGAGCTAGCATGAGTCGAGTCGTACGCGCCGCCACCGGAACCACCTTGAGCTGCAAGGGCTGGGTACAAGAAGCCGTCCTCCGCATGCTGTGCAACAACCTCGACCCAGAGGTCGCTGAACGTCCAGAAGACCTCGTGGTCTACGGCGGAACCGGTAAGGCAGCCCGCAACTGGGAAGCCTTCGACAACATCGTCGCCTCACTCAAGCGTCTTGAGAACGACGAGACGCTGATGGTCCAGTCTGGCAAGCCCGTCGCCATCTTCAAGAGCCACCCCGACGCCCCACGTGTACTCATCGCCAACAGCAACTTGGTCGGCAAGTGGGCCAACTGGGAGCACTTCGGCGAGCTCGAGAAGAAGGGTCTGATGATGTACGGCCAGATGACCGCTGGGTCATGGATCTACATCGGCACCCAGGGCATCTTGCAGGGTACCTACGAGACCTTCATCGCCGCCGGTCGCACTCATTTTGGGACGCCAACCCTCAAGAACCGCCTCATTCTCACGGGTGGACTCGGCGGTATGGGCGGCGCCCAACCCCTGGCAGCATCGTTGGCTGGGGCCACGTCCCTCAACGTTGAGATTGACCCCGAGCGTGCCCGCCGCCGCGTCGAGAACCGCTACCTCGACGAGATTGCTGACGACCTGGACGACGCCGTCGAACGCGTCGAACGCTACCGCACAGAAGGTATCGCCAAGTCCGTTGGTGTCATTGGTAACTGCGCCACCGTGCTCACCGAGCTGCTCAAACGTGGCTTCAAGCCCGACCTGGTAACCGACCAGACCTCCGCTCATGATCCCCTTAACGGCTACATTCCCGCCGGTCTGACCTGTTCTGAAGCGGATGCTCTTCGCGAGAGCGACCCTGCCGAGTACACACGCCGTTCCTACGAATCCATGGCCCAGCACGTCACCGCCATGACAGGTTTTGGCAAGATGGGCGCCCATGTCTTCGACTACGGAAACAACCTGCGCGCTGGGGCTGTCGAAGGCGGCTACCCCGACATGTACCCCTTCCCAGGCTTCGTTCCCGCCTACATTCGCCCGCTGTTCTGCGAAGGAAAAGGACCGTTCCGCTGGGTGGCCCTGTCCGGAGACCCCGAAGACATCTACGCCACAGACAAGGCGCTGATGGAGGCGTTCCCAGAGGACACCGCACTGCACAACTGGCTGGTCATGGCGCGAGAGCGAGTCGAATTCCAAGGACTGCCCGCCCGTATTTGCTGGCTCGGGTACGGAGACCGCGCGAAGGCCGGCCAGATCTTCAACAACCTCGTCCGCGACGGCGTCGTCAAGGCCCCTCTTGTTATTGGCCGAGACCACCTCGATGCGGGCTCAGTCGCCTCCCCCAACCGGGAGACTGAGGCCATGCTCGACGGCAGTGATGCCGTAGCAGACTGGCCGATCCTCAACGCAATGATCAACGCCGTGAATGGGGCCTCCTGGGTCAGCTTCCACCACGGCGGTGGCGTAGGCATGGGCTACTCGCTGCACTCGGGAATGGTTGTCGTCGCAGACGGTACAGAGGACGCCGCAGCTCGGCTGTCCCGGGTCCTGTCGAGCGACCCTGGTATGGGTGTCGTCCGCCATGCAGATGCTGGCTACCAACGGGCCATCGACGTCGCACATGAGCGTGGTGTGCGCATTCCAGGCATCACTGAGTAGTCGCGGAAGAGTTCAGAATCTCACGTGTTCCTCTCCTGGTGGGAAGAAGCATCGAAGATTCCCAGGGCTGGTGCGTCAGTGGGTGCATCGACGGGACAACCGGTCCCGCCCGACACTCACACCGCCCACCCACAGGTGAGACCATGGCTGCATTGCTCCAACTCATCCATCCTCCCGCCCTGACTGATGACGAGGTCATCAAGCAGGTCGCACAGACTGACCGCCAGCGCGCCATTGGCATGACGGTGGCCAAGTTCCGTGACCGCCTGTTCAACCACGCGCTGTACATCGTCAAAGACCACCAAGAGGCCTACGACGTCGTTCAAGAGGTCTTCATCAAGGCAATGCGTGAGACACGGTTCTTCCTGCCGGACTTCAAGATGAAGGCATGGCTGTTCCGGGTGACGAGCAACCTGTGTTTCAACATCCGACGCGACAAGAAGCGCCGCGGTGCCATCCTCAAGACCATGCAGCGTCCAACGTCGACCGCTCCAGACCAGTACAACCGGGTCTTTGGGGACCAGCGCCAGGGCCACATCCTGGCCGCCATGGAAGATCTGTCACGCGACCACCGCGAGATCTTGACCCTGCGGTACTACTCCGACCTGTCCTACGCCGAGATCGCAGACGCACTGGGCATCAAGCTCGGAACCGTCATGAGCCGCTTGTCACGCGCCAAGGGTCGATTGATGGAAGCGATTGGCGACCCCGGGGTTATTGAGTCCTAAGCCTAGCGGAGGTCACCCATGCGGTGTCGTGCAGCGCGGCGGCTTCTCGTCGCCTTCCAAGATGGTGAACTGTCAGCCGGGGACACAACGCGTGTCGCCGAGCACCTGACCGAGTGCGAGTCCTGTCGCACCCGTGAGGAACACCTCAGTTCAATCACTCCAGAGCCATTGCGAATGGTTCGTCCCAGTGTGGACCCTGACTGGTCGCAGATGGACGCCCAGCTCCACCATGCGTTCAATGAGCCCGCTCAACGCACCACTCCAGTCTGGATACCCGCCCGACGCGCAATGATGGGGATGTACGGACTCGCCGTTGGCGTGCTGCTCATTTGGGGAGCCTCAAATGCGCTCCGCGTTCAGAGCTTGGAGGCCGAACTGGTAGCCGCAACTACCGCTCCGCCCGTTGAGACCCTGATGCCAGCGACCGCTATGCAGCCCGCAAGCTACAAGCCTCCCGCCTCGGACGGCAAACCCCGATGACCGAGCATGTCCCGACACCCCTGCGTTTGCGCAGGTGACCACAACGCAGAGAGGTCAAAGAGAGGCGGTGTAAGGCCCCCCCCCCTTGACCCTGCAAACCACCACGGCTAGCGTGCGGCCAATGTGGAGACCCCCAGTAGTGGACCCAACAGCCCAGGATAGCGGCGCCGCCGCCGACCTTTCGCGGCACCTCCAGAAGGGGTCCACCGGCAGACTGAGCACGACTACGCGCAGCGTCGAGGTCGACGTCTACGTAATGAATGGCTCGGTTGTAGCGGCTGAATCGAGCGACGACATCAAGCTTCTTCTGCGTCGTCTATACGCGGCAAAGGCACTCTCCAGAGCGCGAGCCACCGAGTTCGGTGGATTGGCAGACTTGGGTGAAGGCGTCTTCGGCATGCTGCTTGAGGAGGTCGACGCAACGCTCATGGAGCGCGCACTCTTCGAGCGGTTCCGCGACAACGTCAGCCGATTCTTGGGCGTACGAGACGCCGCGACGTTCCACCCAATGGGTGCGGTCTTCGTCGAAAATTTCCAGATGGGCCACAACACCCACGAGCTGTTGCTCGAGTGCGCCAAGCTGTGGAGACAGTCGCGACACGTCCCGCTGAGCATGGTTCTCGCACCGAGCCACATCGAAGACGCCACGCCCGACCAACAGCTCGTCGCAGATCGCCTCGACGGACGGCGCACCGTACGGCAGATCCTCCACGACGTCTCGATCGAGCCTGTCTACGGTCGAGCCGTGTTGGCACAGATGCTCGCGAACGGCATCGCTACGAAGGTGTCGGGGACCGCCATGTCCCAAAGCGAACTGCTTCCACCTCCGTACGAGGAAGCGCAGACCGCAACAGGCGGCTTGGGCATGCGGTCGTCGACTCACATCGATGACACAGAGGTGGTCGAACGCACCGTACTCATCGACAACGCCACAGAGCTCGCAGACCAGCAACCGTACAGTCGAGACTACGCCAACCCAGATGACGAGACCGAGGTCGTAGACAACCACGTCAATGAGATCATGATTCCGACCTTCCCATCGGACGAAGTGTGGGACGACTACGTTGGCGTGGGCTTGGAGATGCTCGACGAGCCCAGCTCGTACAGGCGCGGACTTCCAGCCGGCACAGACAGCGAAGACCTAGACGAAGACAGTCCAACGGTGATGGCTGACTACGACTACAGCTCATCGCGACTCACGCGAGACGTCTCGCCCCCCACACATGCCGGAGAACTCGACTACGTAGCTCCGCCCTCCGGTGGCCCCGCTGAGTGGCTACAGGCGGCAGAAGTCGACCTAGATGAAGACATTCTCGAAGCCTTCGCAGACCACGACCACGTTCGCGGCGGCGGAGACAACGACGGCATGTTCACCCAGGACCTGTTGGAGCGCGTGGAAGTCGCTGACATTCAGGCTCCCGAACCAGCGGTCGACGAACCCATTCCCGTAGATGACGGCAACGCGAGCGTCTTCCACGTTCGAACCATGCTGGACGATGACGCCGAGGCCAAGGTCACGGCGGCCAATGAAAACTTGGTTCTACTCGTCCAAGCCTTCGATGCCGAGAGTGGCAATGGTCGGGGACGAGCTGCCATCCAGTTGCTACTCGAAGGTTGCCCATCCAAGTTCTCGCCGCTGTTCAACGATGTGAGGGTGCGCTCCGACGGCACACTGCCCAGCGAGAAGGTGCTGCGGAACCTTCACCTGCGCCCAGAGACCGAACACCGCCAACTGCTGAATCTTGGCCTTGTCGATCTCATTGAGCGCGGACTTTCCATGGTCATGGACGAAGTACTCGACGATGACGCCGTCGACGCCGTCCTAGAAGCGACCGCCGGCTATCGTCAGGCAATCGGCCTGTGATGCGGTTGTTGGGGTTGTGGCTGGTCGCACACAGCCCAGCCTTCGCCCAAGAGGACGCGCCTTCCGCCGATGTGCCTGACATCGGCCAGATGCCGCAAACCATTCGTGATGTGGCTATTGGCGTGATGAACGAGCCGCTCGTGGTGCGGGTAGATGCGGTCTCTGCGTCCATGCTGGACCGGCCGTACGTCAACGACCCTCTCGGGGAGGGTGTAGCGCCCGACACCGATCCATTGGTTCGCTACGACGCATTCGACTGTCTGACCTACGTCGAGGAGGTGTTGGCGCTGTCACTCGCACCGGATCCGGCTCACGCAGCAGAGGTTCGTCTAAGCCTTCGCTACGGCGACAACCCACCGGAGTACCGCTACCGTCACCACTTCATGGAGCTGCAGTGGATTCCGTCAGCGGTGGAGAAGGGCTGGCTTCGAGAGACCACCCAAGAGTATGGTCCCGTTCAGACCTACACCCGCGACGTCACCCCTGCGACCTACTCCGCCTGGCGCTCTCGCTCGTCCTTCGCGCTGACCGATGAGGAACTACCCTACGGGACAATGGTGCTCAACTACCTGTCCCTGGAAGACGCACTCGCGGCGGTGGACGACATCCGTCCAGGAAGCGTGGTCATGACGGTCCGCGAGGACCGCTCGTACAATCCCCTGTGGATTTCGCACGTCAGCTTCGTGGTGGCCGGAGACCGCCCGACCATTCGTCATGCCTCACGCATGCGCTCCGTCATGGAAACGCGCGACCAAGGCCTGGCCTGGTACATCGAGCAACTCATGGCCTACAAGAACTGGAAGGCTGTGGGAATCGCAATCTACGAGCCCCTCGAAAACGGTCCACGTCGCATTATCGTAGAAGAACCCTAGCGTTTCCCTGTCTTTGTGCGTTATCGTCGCACAGATTGACCGAGGTCTATGTGTTCGTTTTTCGTAGCGCTATTGCGCAAATGGCTCCCAAGACTGCTCTTTTGGCAGTGTTGGCTCTCACCGCATGTCAGAGCGGCCTGACGCCGATTGGCTCCGTTGAAGGTGGCACAGACACCGGCGTGGACGTCCCCGATGGTACTGAGATCGAAGACGACTCGGACACTGCGGCAGACACAAACACCTCCCCCGTAGCAGACGCTGGTCTCGACCAGACCGGTCAGAGCGGCGCGGTCATCGACCTCGACGGAAGCTCGTCCTTTGACCCAGACGGCGATGAGCTGTCCTACGAGTGGGTGTTCAGCAGCCTTCCAAGCGGTTCGGCCGCCACGATACTGAACGACTTCCGCGAAGATCCCCAGTTCTACGCAGATGTCGCAGGAACCTACGAAGTCGAGCTGACGGTGGACGACGGCTCTCTGTTCGACAGCGACACGCTCACTGTCACCATTGCAGAGGCCAACGGCTCACCAACGGCGAATGCAGGCCCAGACCAGTCCGTCTCCGCGGCCTCTTCGGTACAGCTGAACGGCGGCAACTCCACGGACCCAGAAGACGACGCGCTGAACTACACATGGCAGTTCTCCTCCCGTCCAAGCGGCAGCACAGCCGTCCTATCGAGCACCTTCTCCCCCACTCCACGCTTCACGGCCGATTTGGCTGGAAGCTACGTGATTTCCTTGGTGGTAGACGACGGCACGTTGACCTCATCCCCTGACACCGTGACGGTCACAGCGACGGGTTCTGGCGGCGGCGGAGGCGACTGTGGAGACTGCGGAACCTACGTTGAGTCCGAGCTCCGCCAGCGCCGTCAGACGGGTCGCGCAGCAAGTGCATTGGGCCTGTTCACCCTGCCCTTCATCGTGTTGTTCTGGCAACGTCGCCGCAACTAGACTGCGGTCGCCTACAGCAGCGCCAACAGCGCGTCAGCAATAGGCTGGAGAGACTCGGACAGCCCAACAGCGGACTCTCCGGGCTCTCGTCCGCGCTCCACGTACACCTTGACCTTGGCTTCGGTACCGCTGGCACGCAGCGTCACAACGCCATCCGTCAGCCAGAACCGAAGCACGTCACGCGATGCGGCTTCGGTGTCGGAGGCAGGACCTGGACCGTCCAGCCAATCTTCGACGCGCACGACGGGTTGCCCTGCGAGTGTCGACGGAGGCGCGGTCCGCAGGTGGGCCAGTCCAGCGACGAGTCGCGCCTGACCATCGGGTCCAGCCAACGGATGCGTGACCAACAACGAACGCACCGGTCCGAATGTGCCGTCGAGTTGTGTCAGCTGCTCCTGCAGCGGAGCGGAGCACACCGCACGAGCCATCAGGAGTGCAGCCCCCACCGCGTCCTTGTCACGCATGCTGCCACTCACCAACACACCATGAGACTCCTCAACGGCAATCGCTAACGGCCCCCCTTCGCGGTCCAGAGCCGCTCCCAGATACTTGAAGCCAACCCGCTCCTGGTCAACAACACGCAGGCCAGCACGGTGGGCGATTCGCGACACGAGGCTTGTGGTGACCGCGGTTCGCAACACCAGCGCATCTGCTGGCGCCGTCTTCACCGCTTCAGCGACACACAGGGCTGCAATCTCGTTGCCGTTGAGCACCCGCCAGCCATCCTGGGTGGGAACAGCAACACCCAGACGGTCGGCATCAGGGTCGGTCCCCAGCACGAGGTCTGCGTTCACTGACTGGCCGAGCGTGATGGCATCGGCCAGCGCCAGGGCATTCTCTGGGTTCGGAGAGGCACCAGGGATGGAGGAGAAGGTGCCGTTGGCGACCTGTTGGTGCTCGACAACATGGACCGTAGCGCCTGCGCGCGTGAGGAGCTCCGGCACCGCCTGCGCTCCCGCACCGTGCAGCGCGGTGTAGGCCACAGTCAGCCCTGCGGCGCTGTGAGGTCCCACAACGTCAAGCAAGTCGCTCATCCACGCCTCTCGCACCGTCTGGGGAAGCGGCAGCGTGTGTTGGGCTGACAACACCGGCTCGTCGTCAACAACAATCTCCGCTATCGCCGCATCATCCGGGGGAATCACCTGACAACCGCTGGCGTCGTACAGCTTGACCCCGTTGTGGTCTGGCGGATTGTGTGACGCGCTGATGTAGACACCGGCCGCCGCTTCTTGAGAGCGAATTCCGAACGACAGCGCCCCCACGGTGCCGCCAGCCACGGGAAGGTAGGTCCGAATTCCCAGCCCGCCATAGACGCCGGCAGCAAACGTGGCGAAGTCAACGCTACGCTGGCCGAGCACATCGGGAGCGGATTCGTCGTCAAACACACCGCTGACGTCATGAAACTGACGCGTGTCCCACCCGAAAACAATGCCGCGACTCTGAATGCGGGGAACGGTCAGCAACAGCCAGCGGCCGTGGGCGGACAGGAGGCGTCCGAGTGTGGTGGTATTGAATCGGTTCGGTCCAATGCCCACCTGACCGCGACACCCGCCCGTTCCAAAGCCCAGGTCCCGATAGAACATGTCGTACAGCTGGGCGTACTGACCGGAGGTCCACAGGGAATTCGCTGCGGCGGCGTCGGCAACACTGGCCGAGCTGAACCAGCTGACAAGGCGCTCAGCGGCACTACAAGCAGAAGAGGAGTCCATGGGCAACGCCGTGAACTCCTCGATAATTACGTGAATAGATGGCAGCATACCGCCGCTGTATCCAACCTACCGACGCGGGCGAGTCATCGCGCCACTAGAGGTCGACCCGCTTGTGCTCTCCGAGTCGGCAGTGGTCACTGTACGGCCACTGTCGCGTTGGCTCGGATGCACGCGCTGCTGACGTGCCGGTGGGGCTGCTTCTTCGGGTGCCGGAGCCATCTGACGAGCCAGTCGTGCTTCGTCCCGTGCCCGCTGCTCCAAGGTGAACACGTAGCGACGCGACTTGCCGTTGTGCAGTGCGACGGCGGCGTCACGAGCGTGTTCAAGGGCACCGTCAAAGTCTCCCTTCACTTCGCTACCGAGCGCCATGTTGTACGAAGCGCGGCCGCGGACCTTGGGATCTGGGTTATTGACTTGGTCTTCCCAAATGCGCATGGCACCGTCCCAGTCACCCGCCTTGACGTAGCGCTTGGCCGAGCGAAGTTCCGGGGAACCGCCGCCGTAGTAGCGACGCTCAACCCACTGCCACGAGGGTGCGATGCGTGAGGCGTAGTCAGCACCGACACCGCCGCCTGCACGACCCACAGCAGCTCCAGCCATGGGCATGGCCCGACGGACGTCTACCAGAGAGCCCGACCCCTGCCAGTTCCACGTGCGCTCACGGTCGCGGAGCTCATCAACAACGCGGTCCTGGTCCGCATCGTACATGCGCCATGACGCCATGACGGTGGTGTCCGAGGTGGCACGGACATCGCTGACATCGAGGTCAGCAATGCGACGCTTCAGAGCTTCTGGGTTGGTCAGCGTGTTCACCGTCACGCCGTTGACCTGCATGCGGGTGTCGCTGTCGAATGCCTCAAGCGACAACAAGGCGTCACAGCCGGCTTGGCGACAGATCCGGGCCACATCGCTGTGCTCCATCTCACGGTCAAACAAGCTCGTGCGGCCACGCTGTGCATCGGAGACGCGAACCACCTCAAAGCGGGGTGACTCTTCGAGAATGCGCACGGCAGCTTCCATAGCAGCCTGACGGCCCTGGGTATCTGCACCGACGCTCTCGCCGGTCACGATGCCTTCAAGCACACCGAGAACGGTCTCACCAGCGTTGCGGGCGCTGCTGCGGTCCACAATACCGATGATCTGGATGTCTGCTGGCACGTCGACCGAAGCAGGCTCAAGGATGCGCATGCTGGTCTTGGGCATACACGCCGTCGCCATCAAGGCAACGGACAGCATCATACTGGCTCGAACGGTCGTAAACATGGTGAGAACCTCCACTCTCTCGCCCCCCGGTTCATACCGGTTGGTTGCAAGCAATGACGTGGAGGTGGGCTCATCATTCGCTCGTGACATGTCATGCCGTGTCACGAGCCAGAAATTCGCCTAGCGAGCCTGGGCGAAGGTCGCGTCTGAGAGCCGCCACTGCGCAGCGTCACTCTCCAGCTTCAAGCCCACAACATTGAAGTTCGACACGGCCCAGTAATCACCGACGATGTCCTCCGAGCCCGGGCCCGATCCCGTCACAACCATGTGCGCGCAGGTGTCCCAGTCGTCGGTCCACAGCACCGGGCACGGCTCAATGCTCTCGAAAGTCGAGGTGAATCCAGCGCTTGTGACGCTGTCTCCCACCGTCATCTCGTCGCCAGCAATCAACACTGGTTCGTCGAAGACAAGATCAATGTCCGGGCCATGCAGCTCGGTGATTTTCACACCGTCCGTGCGGCTTGTCGACCAGGTGAGGCTGCGAACCCAGGCGTCTTCGCACTCGGTGTCGTTGACGTCAGCACACTCAAGGTCGTACGAAATCTCGTGTAGCGAAGAACCATCTTCGAGATTGACGGCTTCGGGGTCGAGGGTAGCGATCAGGAGGTGGCGACTCTCAACGTCGTCACTGGTGAACTCCCAGGTCCGTGCACCGTCGAACGGGAAGAAGTTCTCCATCTGCCAGCCGCTGACGCGCACCGGTTGCGGTTCACAAGCCGACATCAGTACCAAAAGTCCTAGGGCAATCCGCATCACACACTCCGATAAGTGCCCCGTTTTACCCGTTAAGCGGCCCACTCGCTACGGCAGCGGGCATCCCTGTTCAGGTCTTTGACCTACAAGCCCCACTCACGGCGCAGTTGTCGGGCGACCTGTCGGGAGACTTCGACGACGCCGCCGTCGTCACAATGGGCCAGGTAGCCGCCGCTATCCACGGGTTCAAAGCGCTCCACCCGGTCCAGCTGCACCAAGCCACGCCGATGAACACGCACAAAACCAGTCGTTGGAAGACGCGCTTCGAGCTCAGCCAATCGCCAGCTCACAAAGAACGCCCCACGGTCGGTGTGCAGGACCAGCGACTGCCCATCCAACACTGCCCGTACGATTTCAGTGTGCTGGAGCAAGACAACGCCCTTGCGCGTCTCAACCGCCAAACGCTGTTGGGGGGGCTCCGGGACAGCAGTCGTTCTTGCTGAGAGCACGCGGTCCAGCGCCTTTCGTAGACGTCCAAGCTCTACAGGCTTCAGTAGGTAGTCAATCGCGCCACCGTCCCAGGCAGCCACAGCGTGCTCGGGATGGGCGGTGGTGAAGACAACGTGTGGGCCGTCATCTCCCATTGCCGCAAGGGCCTCGACACCGGTCAGTCGCGGCATCTGGATGTCGAGCAAGACCAGGTCGATGGGTTCCTCGGCGACCGCCTCCAAGACCTCCACACCGTCCGTACACTCCCCCACCACGATGACGTCCACCAGCGGTTCGAGCAGCCGGCGCAGGCGACGACGGGCCATGGACTCGTCGTCCGCAATCAGAACACGAAGCGGCGTCATTGAGAACTCTCCACAGGCAGGGTGACCGAAGCGATGGTCCGCTCGCCGTCGGCTGCAATGCTGAACACGCCCCCAGGAACCGACAACGCGAGGCGACGCGTGACCAAGTCTAAGCCTTCGCCACCCGAACGCGGCCCCACAAAAGCGCCGGGATTCGACACGGTGACGCGTACGTCAGCGCCGATCTCAACACGCACAACCACAGGTCCGGTGTGCCCCTTGGCAACCCCGTGTTTTACGGCGTTCTCTACAAGAGGAAGCAGTAGCAGCGGCGGAATCGAGACGCGCTCAATGCCGTGTGGGACGTGCCACTCGTAGACGAATCGTTCCGGGTCACGCACACCGTGAAGGTCGAGAACTTGGCGGACAATGGCGAGCTCCCGAGACAGCGGCCAGGCGGACAACCGAACCCCTCCCATCACCTCTCGCAAGACTGCTGAGAGGTCGAGAATAGCGCGTTCAGCGACGGCTCCATCTTCTCGGCACCACTCAGCGATGGCATTGAGGGTGTTGAAGAGAAAGTGAGGGTCTAGGTGAGCGCGCAGGGCCATGAGCTGGGCACTCTCGGCCTCACGCTGCAGGGCTTCGTTACGACGAACGGCTGTGCCCAGTGAGTCACTCAGCTCAAGGTCACGAGCCAGTCCCCAGCTACCGACCCAGAACAGGCCCGAGGTCACAGCTAGGTGCACGCCGGCGGTGAGGTAGGTGCTGGGAATGCCGAGAAATTGTGGAATCACCGAGCCAATCATCATGGGCAAGGTCACGACCAACCCGACCCCAGCGAGTCGAAGCGGCGGCCACCACTCGGAGCCCCGAGTGATGAAGGCACGCCACGAGAACGGGCCGAGCAAGAGCAGTCCAAGCACCAGCCCCAAGGCGACGTAGATGCCTCTAGAATCCGGCGAATACGAGCGCTCGGCCACCAACAGCGGCACGGCAAGGAGGGCCAGCGGAGCGGCACGACGAGGCGCGAGCAAGCCGATCAGGGTTTGACGGTAGAGGGTCCAGAGGGTCATGGTCTCAGTCATGGCGTGTTCCAGGTCGCTGTGCCCCACAATGCGGACTGAACGGTCGCTGCCAAGGCATGGGCGGTCACGAGGCGCCTCGTCCGGCGAGCCACTGGTGGGCGTCCGTGACTCCGAGTCCCTGTGCGGTCGCCGTCTCCACCGCTCGCTTTGCCAACGCGTCCAGGTCGGGGTCGGGTAGGCCCAGCTCGTCGATCAGTACCCGAGCCTGCTGTCCGTGGCGCTCTGCAAGGACGGGGTCGGACGTCGTGGCCCACAACACAGCCAGCGCGTACGCTTCGTTCTGTTTCCACCCGAGCCGACGCAGCCGCGGCAAGACCTGCTCGGCACGACTGCGCGCCACAACATCACGCCCCCGCAGGGCGGCGATCAGCGCCGCGTTCGTCATTGCCTGAAGGCCGTCCTGGCGTCCCAAGCCGGCCTCGGCGGCCTGCAGACATCCCGCCTCCGCTCCAGCCAGGTCTCCCCGTTGCTGGAGGCATGCCGCGCGAAGCTGAAGCGCGTACGCCAACGACGGGCTGTTTCCGCCGGCGATGGCACCCTCCATGCACCGCTCGGCAAGGTCGATGTCTCCACGGTACAGCGCCGCTTCTCCACGAACCCGCCACAATTCATGGTGGGCATGGTCAGGTACCGATGACGCCATAGTCTCAACGTCGCCGAAACGACCCAAGGAGAACAGAGCAATGCAGTGGTCGCTGAGCCAGCGTAGGTAGCGCGGATGTTCACTGGGAAGTCGCGTCTGAACGCTGACTTCGAGGGCCTCTTGGGGACTGCCGGAGACCACAGCCGCGGTGTAGCGGGCGTGGGCAACGCTGAACCGCTGGCCCGGTGTCAGGTCGGATTGCTCCACACTCTCAGCCACAGCAACGGCGTCCTTCAACCGTCCGGAGTCGGTCAATCGGCCCGCGTACAGAACGCAGACGTCCAGCCGGCGGACATCGTCCTCGGACATCCACTGGAGCAGTCGCTCGCACTGGGCAACGGCCACAGGTGGAGACAGGTTGCACTCCCGAATGGTGCGCAACAGCAGACTCATCGCCCTGTCGCACAGACCCGCATCCCACAGGACGATGGCACCGCGAATGGCGTCATCTGGCACGTCGGCCGAGAGTCTGTCGACAACCGCTACGGCATCCGTCTGTGACAAGGCAGCGGTCAGCTTGGTGAGGTAACGACCGCCGCGCACTGCCCAGCCGTTCGGCACACGGTCGACCCACGGGATCGCAGTAATGCCGGCCGCATCCACGCCACACTCCAAACACAAAGCGTCCCATTCGACGTCCGTGGACCGTCCGCCAGAGGCCGCAAACAGGGCTGCGAGACGACGCTCACTGGCGCTGAGTGGAGGCCGAACGACCATTGGCACCCCCCGCTCGGACACCCCCAGCCCGACGGGGGTTCGAACGAGCCAGTCGTCGTCGGCCCACTGAATCAGCGCGTCCTGCATTGCGGCGAGGTCAGCGCCAAACCGCTCAACCAACAAAGTCTGCAGATGAGGTGTGAGCGGCGCAATCTGGGCCAAGGCTTGGTGGATGTGGTGGGACGGCAGCGCGGGCACCTCTACCGTCACCACATCCGGCAGCGGGCAGCGCGACACCAACCGCATGTCCACTCCAGCACGACGCATGCCCAAGAGCAGCGAGACAGGCTCGCTGTGGACGTCCACGTCGTCGATAACCACGAGCGGCCGGCCCACCTGTGCGGTCAGCCAAGCGGCGACCGCACGCACGCGGTCTCCAGCGCACGTTCCTGTGCTCGCGAGGTCCGCAAGGTCGCCCGCGACAGCTACGTCTGCCCCCAGTCGGTACAGCGCCTGGGACACAAGTTCGCGCTCAGGCCGCCCACCAAGCCACTGCAAGAGAACATCGCGCAGTGAGTCGCTGCGGACGCGCAAGACGGGAATGCCGACCTCGCTGGCGTGCGTTGCCAGCCAATCGAGCAAGGCCCCCACACCGACTCCGGGTTCGCCCTGCAGCGCCACATCCCCCTCACCATCACCCGTCGCGCAGGCCCACAGGCGTTCTTGCAGTGCCGTGCGCCCCACCAATCCGGGAGACGACCGCAAGCGCCACACACCATCGACCATGGGAGGTGCCGCTGGAGCCTCTCGCCAGCGATTCGGAATCGCGGGTGCCGACCATCCAGCGAGCATGGGTGCAGCGAGGGCTCCGCTAGTGACGGCATCTTGGGTTCGTTCGGTCGGTGCACTGTGCGTCTCGCGCCGCCACTCGCTCAGCCCGGACTCGGGCAGCTGGTCGAGGGCCGCAGCAGCACAGTGGGGCCGCTGCCCAGGCTGCGGTGCACACAACCACCGTGCCCACTCGCCCAACGCTGACTCGTCATCCGACAACCCGTCGAGCACAACCTTTCCAAGGGCATACAGGTCTGTCCACGGTCCCTCGTCCAACCCTGCATGCCGTTGCTCAGGCGCCATAAACTTTGGCGTTCCAGCACCCGCAAGACGCTGACCACCCGCCACGCTGGCAATGCCGAAGTCAGCAATGCGCACCACCCCCGAAGCGGAGATCAACAGGTTCTCAGGCTTCAAGTCGCGGTGCAATACGTCGCGGGAGTGGGCATGCGCAAGCCCCAACAACACCTCGCGACAGGCAACAACCAAGTGTTGTCCCGTCAAAGCACGCTCACCCCAGCGCCCTGCCGCTCGCTCCATTACAAACCAGGCGGTGGTGCCGTCCGTGCCCGATTCGTAGACAGGAATGACATGACGGTGCGACATTCGAGCCATGGCCGCGACCTCGAACGCCACCCGAGCACGGTCACGAAAGTCCTCGCACAAGACCTGCTTGATGGCCACGGAAAGACCCGTGGGAACGTGAACCGCAGCGACAACCTGTCCCGACGTTCCTGCACCTAAACGCTCACCAAGTCGGTAGTCGCGCAGCGTCACTCCGCCACCGCCAGCTCCACCTGGATTCGGGTACGTCCGCGACGCTTTTCGATGAACGAGCGCTCGAAGCCTGACTCCATGACGTCGACCCGGATGCGGTGAACCAGGACATGCAGGTTGTTGGCCCCTTGTTCTCGGTAAGCCCGTCCCCACACCGCGACCGACAGGACATCGTCATCTACCCAGCCCCGTCCCGACCCAACCCCATCAGCCATCCAGCGTTCGGCCAAGGCGTAGAGCAACGCGACACGGTTCTCCGTCTGAATCACGCACTGAGCGCCTGTCCCTCGGTGCACCAACTGCACCCGACACTCGGCTAGATTTACATGCAGGGTGTAGGGATGGAGATTGGTGAGGGTGCGCTGAGTCGCACCAATCGCCTGGTCTGCACGACGCAGGGTATAGCTGACGTTGGCAACGGAGAAGGGCTCGTCGCACACCACCGGATGCTGCTGTTCCCCGGCGACCTCCAACCACAACGTGCCATCCGACCACACCAGGGCGCTGTCCGTTTGGTCCGGCAGCTCACGACTCACCGCCCCAACGGGCCAGCTAAGTCCACTGTCATCGCGGACCAGACGCAGACCGGCAGAAACGGGAGAACGACCACTACAGGCCGTCTTCACTGTGGCCGTGTTGCCGAAGCGCAGCTCATCCCCCTCGGAGACAACCGCAGCCGACGTGCAGGCACTGCCGTTGACAAAGGTACCGTTACTGCTGGCGAGGTCTTTTACCCAGACCGCGCCCGCTTCTCGGTAGACCACCGCGTGGTGCCCGGAGACATCTCCAAGAGCAAAGACCAGATCATTCGACGCACTGCGCCCCACATGAATGGGCTGGTCGGCGAGCACCAGAGTGTGAATCACCTCGCCGTGATGGATGACACGAAGTTCCATGAGCTAAGGATAGGGCCCCTGCCCTCGCGGCACCAGACCCAGGGCCTCGATGCGCACCACAACCCGACCCGTGACCCGGTTTCCACAGCGGACAACATCGCCAGATGCCGTCGTGGTCGAAGAGCCGATGGAGATTCGCGTAGAGGGCCGAGCCATGGCTGTCACCATGCGAACTCCCGGTGACGACTTTGACCTAGTGACTGGCTTCTTGGTGACCGAGGCCGTGATTGATGGTGCGGATGACCTGTCCGCCATGCAGCACGTGACCGACGACCACAACATTGTGGACGTGCGACTCGCCGCCGGAGTGCAGGCGCACCAAGACGCCATCGACCGCGCGACACGCGAGCTGTACGCAAACAGTTCTTGTGGGTTGTGCGGCAAAGCGTCTATCGATCGCGTGGTGCAGCGGACCAAACAACGCGCCGTAGTTCCCTGTGTGAACGAAGACGCTCTGCTCAGAATGGCCGTGGTCATGCGGTCGCACCAACCCACCTTCGACGAGACCGGTGGGCTTCATGCCGCAGCGCTGTTCGACAGCCAGGAACAATGCTTGGTCGCCAGAGAGGATGTGGGTCGCCACAACGCTGTCGACAAGGTGATTGGCGCGGCCATGCGCGAAGGGTTCGACCTTGCACAGACCACGCTCATTGTGACGAGCCGCGCGGGCTTCGAGATTGTCCAGAAAGCGGCAGTCGCAGGAATCGGTGTGGTGGCGGTAGTCGGCGCCCCAACGAGCCTTGCTATCGATCTGGCCGTGAGCAATCGCATGGCCCTGGTTGGTTTTCTGCGCGATGCCCGCCTCAATCGCTACGCCTGAGCAGGCACAGGCGGCACACCACGGTATGAGCCGCCCACCTCGGACCGTCTACAGGGAGAGAACATGCCCAGCATCTTCATTACAGGCTGCGCCACAGGCTTCGGCGCCGGCCTAGCCCGGCACTACTTGGCCGCTGGTTGGCAGGTCATCGCCACAGACCGGAGCCTTGACGCCCTCGCTCATCTTCATGCACTACCGGATGCTCAAGAACGCCTGGTGACCCTACAAGTAGACGTCTGCAATGCCGAAGAAGTGAAAGCAGCAGCCGACAAAGCCAGTGCGCTGGGACCGGTCGATGTCCTCATCAACAATGCCGGCCACGCCGTGTTTGGCACCATTGAAGAGTCCGACCTGACCGCTGTGGCGCACATGTTCGACGTCAATGTGATGGGCACCGCTCGCATGACCCAAGCCTTGTTGCCGTCCCTTCGTGACGCATCGGGAACCGTGGTGAACATCTCGTCCGTTGCCGGGCGAATGGCCTTTCCAGAGTCCGGCTACTACGCCGCTACCAAGCACGCAGTCGAAGCCATTAGTGATGCTCTGTACGCAGAGGTGGCCGGCTTCGGAATGCGCGTCATCGTGATTGAGCCGGGGTCTTTCGACACCCAGTTCCTCCCCACCGCCGATGCACTGTCCTTGCCTAGAGACGAAAACGGCCCCTACGCGGAACACCAACCGGGCTGGGACGCTGGAAAACAGGCGGTCCTAGAGCCACCACAAGACCCGAATATGGTGGTCAGCGCCATTGTCAGAGCCGTCGCAAGGCCGTTTCGTTTTCAACGCGTGGAAGTCGGCCCAGACTGCATTCGCATCCTCTCCGTACTCGAAGCGCTCAAGCCCCCGTCCTTCACGCGACTGATGGCCCATCATCACACATCCGCTGCCCCGGCAATCGAGACAGATGGGGACCCCAAAGACACCGCTGCCCATATCGCTGCAATGACCCGTCCAGTGAGGGCGACAAAACCGGGGTAGAGTGCAGCCATGTTCGGCTTCGACAACGACGAGCTTGAGAAGGCCCGCCAAGCCAATGACGGCCCCATTGATAAAGGTATGTTCGGCTACAGCGCCGGCGCCCTCAATCGTGAGCGACGCAAGGGCCCTTGGTGGCAGCGCGCGTTCATCATTGGGCTGGAGCTTTCCGTGCTTCTGGCAGGGCTGTTCCTGTGTTTCGCCTTCTGGCTAACGACCACACCCGATGGCATCCGGTTCGCCCTTGCCCGAATCATCGGTGATGCGCCCATGGCCATCGAACTCGACGATGTCTATCTGTACCCAGGGGTACGATTCGCGGACCCAGACACCTGGTACATCGTGGTCAAGAACCTAGATGTCCAACAGACCGACCACTTGACCGATGGCGTACGAGTGAAAGCTCGATGGGCCAAGCTCCCCCTGCCCAATGTGTTCTCGGCGTGGTTCAACCAGTCTCTCACCTTCGAAGATGCATTGGTCATCGGTCTGGACATTCACAAAGACGACGACGGCGTTGTCCGCACCCCGAACTGGACCCCCAAGAAGACCGGCCTCGATGCCATCGACATTCGTCACTTGCGAGTGTGGGACGGCAGCTTCATGTTGGATGTCGATGGCGACGCGAGCGACTCGGTGGTTCGAAACATCTACGGTGACCTGCATGACATGCGCTACGAGCCCGGTCCTCGCCTGCTCTCTGGCGACGGAGAGCTGTTCGCGCGGCACTTCCGAAGCGGCGCTATCGAGGCCGACCATGTCGTTGTCCAGACCGTCGCCAACGATGGCAACATGGTCTTCGACGCTACCTGCTTGGCCGCCGACGGCAACATCAGCCTGCATGGCATCATTGAACACTTGGAGCGTCGCCCCTCTGTCTCGCTCCAGGTGGTCGCAAGCAATCTAGCGATTGCCCAGCTCGTCGAGAAATCATCCGGTACGACCAGTCCTGTGTACGGCCGGGTGTCCGGGACCATCGACGTGCGCGCCGGTGGAGAAATCCCACGTGGCGGTGCATGGATGGAGGCCCAGCTACAGCTTGTTGGCGGCATCATTCCCTTGCAGAACCATGTCGGTGGCTTCGCACGGGACCTTCTACGACTCGTCCCCTGGACCGAGATCAACGACCGCGAACAGATGGTGCTTGGCCCGACCACTGTCTCCCTACGACTCGAGCGTGGCGCCGCCATTATTCACGAGCTGCGGTCGCACTCACCGAACGACCGCTGGATCTCCATTCACGGCGTAGTGGACGACCAAATCGACATGGTGGTGCGTTTTGTCCCCAAGAACAACCCCGAGACCCGCGCCGGCTTCGGCTTCACAATCGAAGGCATGCCCGGTGAGCTGAAGTTCGGAATCGCTGGACGCCACGAGCTGCTGCCGGAGATCTTCGCAGATGAGAACGGCGAAAAACTCAGCCGTGAGCGCCGTCGCGACCGACGACGAGCAGCACGTCTAGAACGGCGCGAAGCGCGCGACCGACAGGAAGAGCCATGAGAGCAATTGCCTTGCTAGTCCTGCTGGTTGGCTGTCCCACAGCGGACACAGCGCAGACCACGGACACCACAGACACGACGGACACCGGCCCCACACCACTGCCCGACTGCCCAGACTACGACGAGGTCTCGTCCACCGATGTGGTGGGCTCGGCATTGTCTGAAGCCAGCGGCCTGGTGCTCGGAACGGACGATGTTCTGTGGTCTCACAACGACTCCGGCGACATCGCACGGCTGCTCCCAATCACAGTGACCGGTGCTGTGCTGGGGGAAGTACGCCTCACCGATATAGACGCCCGGGACTGGGAAGACATCGCTCGATTCGACCACCCAGACCTTGGAAGCACCTTGGTTATTGCAGACCTGGGTGACAACGAACGCCGACGGACCGACACCGCTTTGGTGCTGCTAGCAGAACCGGCCCCCCCCGGCTTCGGTCAGCGCATCTCGGTCAGCGCACAGACCATCGACATCTCGTACAGCGACGGCCCACAGAACGTCGAAGCCATCGCGGTTGACCCAGTCGACCAGACTCTGCTCATCATCACCAAGTCCGACGACGGGAGCACCGTGTACACCGCAGAGCCAGGCTGGTGGGACGCGGCATCGCTCACCCTTGAGCCCGTGACCACACTGCCGTTCGGCACCCCACCGCTGGACGGGAGCACCGCAGCCACCGGTGCGGACACCTTTGCCGACGGGCGTGCCATCGTCGTTCGCACCTACGCGGGAGCCTGGTACTTCCGCCGTCCCGCGGGCCCGCTGATAAGGGCGTTCGACACCGAACCGTGCGAGATCCCGGGCAATATTGAGCAAGGCGAAGCGATTGCTGTGGTTGGCGATGCGTACTTGACGCTTCCTGAGGGTGAGGACCCCGCATTGGTTCGCTACGAACTGGAGCCTTGAGCTGTGGGCTGTCAGCTAAGATTTCGGTAGAACGGATGTCAGAGGTCAGAGGTCAGAGGTCAGAACAGACGCTTCGCGCCTGCATTTCACCCACCCGCTCTCAGAAATGCATAGGCCAACGCCACATCTAGAAACTCAGAAGTCGCCACTGAGTCCGCCTTGCTGGCGCCGTGAGGCGCACGCTCTGACATCTGACATCTGATGTCTGACCTGCAGAACCGAGAAGAATCATGGTCATTGTTCAGCGACGCTGCTGCTGGTTCCACTCGCGAATCGCGGCCATAAAGCTCTTGCCATAGCGGTCGAAGCGCTGGGGCCCCATACCGTGTACAGCGAGCATGGTAATCTTGGTTGTAGGCCGGATACGCGCCATGTCGTCCAACGTCTTGTTCGGGGCGACGACATAGGCGGGTACATCGCTCTTGGCGCACAACGTCTTGCGGACTTCGCGCAGTCGAGCGACCAAGTCGTTTGGAATGTCCGCACGAGGAGCCGGCTTCGGGGCCTTCTTACGGGTCAGGCGTGTGGCTCGCGGCATCACCAGCATCAAGCCGGACTCCTGCCGTTTCATCACCTTCCAGCCACGCTCAGCAACGCTGATTTCCTTGTACGTACGCTCCTTCCCCTTCACTTCGCGGGTGGTGTACACGGCACTCAGGCACTCAGCGGCCACCAAGACATCAATCAGGTCGCTGACTTCGCCCAAGGTCCACGCCTTCGCTCCAGTCGACTGCGGACCCAGGATTCCGTAGGTAGAGAGCGTGTCAAAGCCCCAGTTAGACAGAGCCTTTTCGCGCGATCCGGTAAGAGTCTTGGCCACGAGCGCACTGGAGAAGCCGGGCTTGTTCGCGTGCCGCTCCATGCGTGCGACGCAGCTCAACACCTTGAGGATGGTGGCCTCTTCGTCTGGTGACAGGTGACGAGGCTGCTCAATCGGAGCGCCATCCCGGCACCCGTCGCAGGTTCCACACCGTTCGAAGGGTGCTTTCTCACCAAAGTACTCCACGATAAACCGGCGACGACACGGGGCCGATGTATACGCCTCCATCTGGTCGAGCTTGGCGTAGACCCGCCCCCGACGCTTGCGCATGGCCTTCTCATCGAGCTGTAGCGGGACACCAGGCTGGAGCAACTCCACGCCGCCAATGCGCTCAGGAGCCCGATACGTCAGGTAGCCCCGCTCCTCCAATCCTCGAAGTGCCGCGTTCAGCTGGTCGCGGTTGAGTCCCGACTCGCGACACCACTGCTCGGGAGCAAACTGAAGCCGCTCTCCAGGCGACAGCTCTCGCGCCTTCACCAGCTCCCACACCATGCCGCGCACACCCTTGGGTGATGTAGTCTTCGGTGCCACCGGCAGAGTCAACCACGCAGACCGGTCCGAAGGCGCAATGCGGCGAACCCGGCCTTCACGAACCAAGATGTGGGTACACGCACTCGCCGCACGGTCCCCCGCCTCTTCCGGCAGCGCCTGACCCATGTCCTCCACACGAGCGAAGATGGGGTTGTCTTTGCGGGCCTCGAGCCAGTCGTTCAGCCGATGCACCCAAGCCGCCGGCGGGTGGGCATTGTCAATGAAGAACTCGTGAATGCGACGGTCACTGTTCTGGTGCAACAGCACGGCACGACTCATTCGGCCGTCACGACCCGCACGGCCAATCTCTTGGTAGTACGCTTCCAGCGTGCCCGGCATGTCGTAGTGGACGATGCACCGAATATCGCGCTTGTCGATTCCCATACCGAACGCATTGGTAGCTACAACCACCGGAATGCGGCCAGACATGAAGTCGTCTTGCACGCGTGAGCGGTCAGCTTGGGTGAGGCCTGCGTGGTACATGCCCGCGCGAACGCCTGCATCGCGTAGGGCGCCGGTGGCCCGCTCGACATTCTTGCGAGTAGCCGCGTATACCAGAGAGGGGCCGGGCTGAACGTAGTCGGCAAGCAGCGTGTCCTTCTCAGTCTTGCTGGAGACGCTGACCACTTCCATGAGGAGGTTTTCACGGTCAAAGCCCTGGATGAACCGCTTGCACGACTCGATGCCCAACGACTTGATGATGTCTTCCTGGACCTCTGGGGTCGCCGTCGCCGTCAACGCCGCAGTGGGTACGCCAGGAAGTGCCTTACGAATGCGCCCGAGTCGCAGGTAGTCTGGACGGAAGTCGTGTCCCCACTGACTGACGCAGTGGGCCTCGTCGACAGCCAATAGACGGACAGGCAGGTCCTTTAGGAAGGCGAGAAATGCAGGAGTGAACCGCTCGGGGGCCACATACAGAAGCTCGTACGCTCCCGCTCGCAGCCCGTTGCGGCGCTCGTTTCGCTCGCTTGCAGACAGCGATGAATTCAGGAAGGTTGCCCGAATCTCTTTGTCGACCAGTGTATCAACCTGGTCTTTCATCAGCGCAATGAGGGGACTAATAACGATGGTCAGTCCGCCGCGCGCCAAGGCCGGAACCTGGAAGCACAGCGACTTACCAGCCCCTGTAGGCATGACCACAAGTGCGTCACCACCATCGACCAAGTGCTCCACAATCGGACGCTGCCCGGCACGAAAGTCCGGGAAGCCAAACCGGTCTTGTAAGAGCGTCTGAAGTACCATGGCAGGCGACTATGGTGCTGATCAACCGCTGGCCAGAGGTGTTCGGTCTTCCCCTTCTGGATTGCCGGTTCGGCTCTAGCAAGGCAATGGTGCTCCATGCTCTGGCTCACCCTCTCCGCTCTCGCCGCTCCGCCCACAGGTCCCGCCGCCATCGTTGGTGGTGAGCTGACCGAGACGGGTGACATTCCTGAAGTCGTGGCGCTCTACAAGAGCACCGGCTTCGCCTGTACCGGCGTACTGATTGCCTCAGACGTTGTACTCACTGCCGGTCACTGCCAAGCAGACCTAAGCTACGTGGTCGTTGGCTCGCTGGACCCCGCCAATGACACCGAAGCCGAGACGGCCTTGGTTCGCGACGTGTTCGTCTACCCCGACTACCTAGAGACACTGGACCTCGCCGTAGTCACACTCGCAACCCCGGTAGCAGCGGCGCCAGCGAAGCTCGCTCTTGGCTGTCGGTTGGAGCACCTGGGAGACGGCAGCAGTGGACTGGTCGCAGGATACGGTGCGACCAACCGCTTCGGCACCGACATCGACGGCTTGCTGCGTGACGTCATCCTTCCCATCGTAGACGCCGACTGCGACAACCCCACCCGCGGATGCAATGTCGACGTGCTGCCAGGCGGTGAGCTCATTGCCGGTGGTGACCAGCTAGACAGCTGCTTTGGTGACAGTGGTGGCCCTCTGTTTCTGATGGTGGAAGACGAACGCTTCTTGACCGGCATTGTCTCCCGTGGCGCTTTGCCCACCAACCGCCCCTGCGGCGACGGCGGCATCTACACACGAATCGACGCTGATATTGACTGGATCTCCGAGCAAGCCGGCGTCCCCCTAGACGACCCCAACTGTGAAGACCTGCCGGACCCCAACCAGCCGCCATCCTTGACCGTGGCGTCTGTGGACACTGCCGTCACCGGCCCCATCACCTTCGCAATCATTGCCACAGACCCCGAAGACGACGCGCTGCGCCTGTCGATCGGTCAGCAACCGGAGCAAGGAACGTTGGTCATTGCGGGCTTATCAGCGACCTACACGCCCATGAATGACGTGTCCGCGGACGACAGCTTCTCCCTAGTCCTGACGGACGACGGCGAGCCCAACCTGACCGACGAAGCCGTCGTAGACTTTCGCGTCGACACTGTAGACACGTCCCCAGACACAGACACGGACACGGAAGAACCGACAGACACCGGCTGCGCCTGTAGCTCCAGTGCCCCCATCAGCATGCTGTGGCTACCCCTACTATTACTGCCTCTGACTCGCAGAAGACCCTAAACGTACGCCGTGGTACACCCCGCACATCTAAGGGGAGAAGCCGTGAACGGTCGAAACTGTCTCGTCACAGGTGCTACACGCGGAATCGGTCTTCACACAGCCATTGGGCTGGCTGAACGCGGTGCAAGCGTCATCGTTCATGGGCGCACTGAGGCATCCGCCGGGGCCGCAGCAACCGCCGTCAGACAGCACGTCGCCGGAGCCACCGTCCACACCATTGCAGGCGACCTGACGGCGATGGCCGACGTCGACAGGCTGGCGAATGAGGTTGTCCAGCGCTTTGATGTCCTGCATGTCTTGGTCAACAACGCAGGCCTTGTCTGTACCGAGCGCGCCCTGACTACAGACGGCTTCGAGCGGCAGCTGGCCGTCAACCACCTGGCACCGTTCCTGCTAACAAAGCGTCTCGCACCGCTCCTTACAGCCAGTGCCCCTGCACGGGTTGTCAACGTGGCCTCCCATGCCCACAACTTCGGCCGCATCCACTTCGACGACCTGCACCTGGAACACAGCTGGTCCAATCCCATGGTTGGCTACCGACAGTCCAAGCTCGCCATGGTGTTGAGCACCCAGCGTTGGGCCCAGGAGCTGAAGAACACGGGCGTCACTGTGAACACGCTCCATCCGGGGGTCGTTGGAACGGACTTTGCGAACAGCGCGTCTAGCCGAGTCGTTCGCATGGGCTGGAAGCTCATGAAACCCTTCCTCAAGTCGGCACAGAGCGGCGCTAAGACTACGCTATATGCCTGCTGTTCCACCAAACTTACAGACGTAACGGGTCAGTATTTCGACAAGCAACGGCCGCGCGAGCTGCCCGAGCGCAGCCGAGACATGACGACGGCTGACCGCTTGTGGGACGTCACCGAGGCCCTGATCAGCCAGGCCCTCGCATGAGCAGTGTCACCCCGACCTCAGCAGCAGACGTCGCCCGCGCCGTCATCCACGCCGAGACCACCGGAACCACCCTGCGCGCCGTTGGTGGCGACTGGTCCCTGTCCGACGTCGCTCGCACTGAAGGAACCACCCTCGACACCTCGCGCCTAGACGCCGTGAAGCCCCTCGACCCTTCCACACTGCGCGACCCATCGCTCTCCCCACTGCTCATCTGCGTAGGCGCGGGCATTCGCATGCACGTGCTCAACCGGCTTCTCGCAGCGCAGGGGTTGGCCATCACAAACATGGGCAGCCACAGCGGACAGAGCCTCGCGGGTAACGTTCAGACGTCATCGCATGGCACGGGCATCCACTTTGGCTCAGTGAGTGACCTGGTTCGGTCCGTCCGCTTGGTGGCCTCAGGCGGCAGACGCTTCCAGATTGAGCCCACCGACGGCATCACAGACCCCGACACCTTCCACGAGTCCGACATTACCTTGGTTCAAGACGACGACTGGTTCTACAGCGCGGTCGTCTCTGTTGGGTCCATGGGAATCGTCACCTCCGTGGTACTCAGCGTCGTTCCAGTGTTTTTCTTGGCGGAAACCCGAGTCGTACGCGACTGGGCGACTGTGCAAGAAGAGCTGGAAGGTGGCCGACTGTACCGAGACCATCGGCACTGCAACGTGCTCATCAACCCCTACCGCAGGCGTCGACGCTACCTGTGCAACGTGGCCACGCGAAACTTCACCGGGACCGTTCCGCGCTGGCAGCAGTGGATTCCCCGCCAGAACGCCGTACCCACCGTGGTCTCAGTGTCTGGAATGGCCAGAGGTGTCGTCCGTGCAATGAACTGGCGATCCAAGACTGTGGTGCCCTTGGTTCAGTCCGGCATTCTACGCACAATGGCCCGCAAGACCTCACGGCACATCAGTCACCGCATCTTGGACAACGGCCCGCTCAACCTCGCCCATCCGGTCTACGCCGTGGAGGTCTCAGTGCCGGCGAGCGACACCCTCGCGGCCCTCAACGCGGTCCTGCGAGTTGCTGAACAGCGGGCTGAGAGCGGCGGCTACCTGACCGCTCCCATCTCAGTGCGCTGGACCGGGGCTTCACAACACTACTTATCCCCCCAGTACGGGCGAGAGAGCTGCATCATCGAGCTCATCAGCCTGCACGACACGGTGAGCGGACGCGACGAGCTGCGCCACTACTTTGAGGCGCTGCTGGCCTTCGGCGGACGCCAACACTGGGGACTCGACCTGTACGGATTCGACGGGACTGACACGCGCATTCGCACCGATTTCCCACGGTTCAAGGTGTGGAAGACTCGATTCGACGACCTCAATCAGACCGGGGTGTTCGACAGCATGTTCACCCAGCGCTGTGGTCTTGGCGTTGGACCGAGAATGTCGGGGCAGACGTCGCGCCGCCAATCTGGCGGATGACCACAACGCCAGACCGCACCTGAGAGACGTCGAGCCACGGACCGGTTGAGGACGTCTCCGAGAGCGTGGCTCGCCACTGTCCACCCCCTTCCCTCAACAAGACGGAGTCGTTGAGATGAATCGGCCCTGACGCCGGCGGGGAAGGCTGCAGAAAGCGGTCGTACAAGGTCAGTCCCAGGTAGTCAACGTCGCCAGAGACCTCCGTAGAAACCACCACACACTCGCCCGGAGCCAGGGCATACACGGCGTAGAAGTACGACGCATCCGCATTCCCTCCAAGCGCATTGCCCCACTTGCCCGACCCACCCACACCCGGTCCCTGCATGGGCTTAAAGCCAGTGTTTGGTGTTGGGTCCAGGGTTCCGTTGGCGAGAGCCTTGCGAATGGGTCGATAGCCAACCGCATCGAGGGCCGCGTAGAGAACCCAGGCCACCGTCGCAGCCGCAGCAACCAGCACTGTGAGTACCGCCGTCATCAAAGCGGCTCCGCGTGCGGCAACACGCACGTTGTGGGGCTCTTCGGCAGGTAGTAGCGAATGGTGGAGAAGTAGCGGCCTGGCGGAAGACGAACGGACAGCGGCTCGTCAGCAGACACGTCCGGCCCCACCTGCACAACAGCGTCGTCCCCGTGTTCAAAGGCATCTCTCAACGCCGCATTCGCAACCACCGCAACGCGGCGCATGCGGTGGTTGTACAGCGTCAACGTCGTCGTCCGAGCATGGTTCTGCGGCACAATGATGCGCAGTCCCCCTACCGGAACGCGGAGTCGCCCCACCCCATTCTGATTGTCCGGGTTGTGGCCCAAGGCGCGAAAGCTTGGCGTTGAGAACCAGGTGTACCGGCCCTGACGTCCCCAGTCCGCGGCAATAGCAAGGGCCAAGCAGGTGATGAACGTGACGCCCACCCCAATCCCCACCACGGCCGCCAGAGGGTGGAGGAGTAGAAGCGCAAACACGGTGAGAGCCAGCGCATGGTCCCGAACCCGCGACGCCATGGACCGAGCCGAGCGCCGATGAACCACACCAAGTCCAACGAACAGCAGCGAGAGCACGCTGATTCGCGGCCACAGGGTCGTGGGTGTCGCGTTGATGAACAGGCCCGCCACCGCAGCGACCTGCGCCACAGGCAGAACACCCAGGAGTCCGTAAACGAGCACACTTGCGCGGCGACTATCGCCATGGAGAAGGTGGTCGGGAATCGGCAGCGTACGAACCAACGGCGGCCAGACAACGGCGGCCACCACCACGGCGACAAGGCCGAAGATGACGCTCACCGCTTGGTCTCCGGGGCAATGTCGAAGCGGTCGATGTAGGTCGAGAACTGGTCCCGCAGCTCTTGAGCTGTCTGGCCAAACTGTTCGGCAGTGTAGCGATGCCCGCCGCTGGACTTGGCGCGCAGAGCCGTCATTCTCTCCGTCAATGCCTGCTCGACCTCAGCGTCCCAGCGGCAGTTTGCGGCGTCATAGATTCGTCGAAGCACCCCCAGCGGGTCAGCGACGAGCTCCGGGTACGACACATCGAGAAAGCCGTCCGACGACACATTCCGCAGGGCCACCACACGCTCACTCGCACTCGCCAACATGCGCGTGTTCGTCTGCACAACACGCGCCATCTCGGGTTCACGCGACATGAGCCCATGGGCCGACGCAAACAGGCTGTGGGTCGACGGCAGCACCCGAGCCGGGTCCCGGTGAAGCTGCACCACCAGGGCATTGGGCAGGGTCTGTTGCACCGCGTCGAGCTGGATGAAGTGCCCGGGAGACTTGAGCACCCAGTGACTGCCTGGCAGCGGGGCCTGCAGCAGCGCCAGATGGTCGCGCCACATCTCATGAACCGGCATGGGGTCGCGCTCGGACAACCACTCCACATACGAATGCGTCGGCCAGACCGCCCACCACTGAACCGCTTGGAAGGTGCTCATCATCAGGAAGCTACACTCGACCGCTTCGCGCGGACCGTTGTCGTGCTTGCGCTGCAGACCGGGATTCAGACGCGCAGCCCACGTCGACGTCTGCTGGGCGCGTGCGACTCGTTGTGCACTTCCGCCGCCCTTCCACTCTGCCAACGACGCCGCTGGCATGGGTGTCATCGCAAGCCACATGGGCAGGTACAGCGCATCTGGGTGCGCGCTCATCAAGCGCTGAAGGAACGTGGTTCCGGTTCGCGGCATGGCCGCAATCACAATGGGCCGGCGAATGGGCTGGGTCAGCGCGTCTGGCTGACGCTCCTTGGCCTGCTGAAACAACAACCGATTGCGAAAGGCCCCCCGAATCGTGTTCCGAGCCGCGTGCCGTCCAATGACGCTCAGGTTCGCGTCGTTCTCCAACGACGAGACCAGCACCTTGAGGCTCTCCTGCCAGTCGTCGGCTCCAAGGTCATTCAGCCCCGTCTGCCGCCGTGCTTCAGCGAGCAGACGCTCGGGATGAATGCGACGAGGCAGCAGCCCACGAGACATCGCGCCGTTTGCAAGGCGCCCCAGAATGCGCAGCGAACGAGGAGCTTCGGTTGGATTGGAGAGGTCCATCCCGCTCTACAGACGCGGCTTCAAGGTCACCAACAGCGCTGGCATCACCACCAAGTCAGCTACCAACGCGCTGCACATCGCGGCCGACGACAGGATTCCAAAGTAGGCGACCGACTTGACCGTAGCGAGGCCGAGCACGCTGAAGCCGACAATCAGCACCACACTGGTGGTGGTCATTGCTACGCCCGTGCTGCTGAGCGTGTCGCGGACCGCTTGTTCGTGGGTCACGCCCTCTCGCAGACGGGTTCGGAAGCGGAACAAAAAGTGGGTGGTGTCGTCGACAACCAAGCCCAAGACCAGCGCCGCAATCGTGACCGTGGCCACGTCCAGACGAATGCCGCTCGCTCCCATCAATCCTAAGGTCATGAACAATGGAAGTAGGTTCGCCGGCAGAGCCAACAGCGCCATGCGCAGCGACCTGAAGAGCAGCGCCAGCAGCGCAAAGATGACCACAAACGCCGCAACAAAGGACGTCACCTGGCTGCGAACAACGTAGTCCATCATGGTTATGTACAGAGGAAGGTAGCCAGTGGGCGTCACCTCAAGGTCGGCCGGCGCTTCAGGCAGGCTGACAAGGCGCTCGATGACCTCCTCAAATCCCTGTGCCGAGAGCATGGGAATACCGACGGTCACGCGCGCTTCGGTCCAGTCGTCGTCCACCAAATCGTGTAGGTCACCATCTGGGTCCGACTCGTACAGGAACAACGACTCTTCAAGGCGGCCGGCATCATCTGGCACCACAAACGACTCAGGGGCACCATCTGTGAGTACCTGGTTGAGCCGCCGGATGACGTCTGCCGCGGAGCGCGTCCAGCCAATGTCCGGCTGCAGGGCCATGGCGTCTTGCCAGTCGGCAATCGCTCCCATGGCTTCGGGAGTGCGAAGGTCTTCGCTGCGAATCGTGAACTCAAGCGGCGTGTAGGGGCCGACATTCGCTTCGATACTGGCCGAGTCGAGGCGTACGGGATGCGACGCGTAGAAGTAGTCAATGCTGTAGGTATCCACCTCAAGCTGGGACACTCCCCACGCCCCAAGGAGCGTTGCCAGCGCAGCGACCCCGAGTACTTGGGGTGCTTTAGAGATGGCCAAGTTGGCGACCCAATTCAGCGCACTGGACATGCCAAGGCCGGCGCGCGGGCGAGGCTGCATGAATGACAAGCGGCCAAAGGCCAGCACGAACACGAGGGTGATGACAAAGGCGCAGACCACCCCCAACGCGGCGAACCAGCCCAAGTCGCGAACGACCTGCATCTTGGCGGTTCCGAGGGCCGCGAACCCGGCGGCGGTGGTCAGCGTCGCAAACAGACACGGCCACAGGACAGATGCTACGCCAGCGCGCACCTTCACAGCCATGTCCGTCTCACTACTCTCGGCCACTCGGTGCAGCATGTGCACGCAGTCGGCCACCCCGATGATGAGCACCAACGTGGGCAACGCCATGGTGACCATGTTCAGGTCACGTCCCATGGCACCGTACGCACCAAAGGTGATGATGACGCTGCAGATGACGACGGCCAAGGTGAGCAACACCGGGCCTACTCGGCGGAACATCAATCCCAGAAGCACGGCGATGAGGATGTAGGACAGGCCGCCAATGAGCCCAGCATCTTGCGTGCTGGCCACGTTGAGAGCGGAGAAGACCACGCCCACACCAGCGGAGGGAACGCGCCCGCCGTTGGCACTTGTCACCGCCATGTTCAGGCGGTCGAGCACTTGGTCCCGAACCGCATCAATGTCGTCTGTGGCCTGCATGCGAGCCACAACCAGGGCTGTCTTTCCGTCGGCGCTGACCAGTCGGCCGCGCACCAGAGGGTCCTCCATGACCCGCGACGCCAGACGTTCCGCCTGCTCAACCGTCGTAGGCAACGCATCCATGAGCGGACCAATCACGAACGGCGGAGCTTCCCCCGGAACCGGCTCCCACAGATCATCTGTGCGTACGTGCGACAGGTGGGAGACCGAGACAACCTCAGCAATGCCGTCAACCGACTGGGCCGCAGCGGACAGGCTGTGAATGCGATTCCAGCCATCTACACCCAAGATTCCGTCAGGCGAGTGCACCGCGAGGGCGACCACTTCGTCATTGCCGTAGCGCTCTTGGAACTCGTGGTACGCGGTCAGTGCAGGGTCGCCCTGAACAAACCAGACGTCCACGGCATTGTCCACACCAACATTTGTGGCGAGGCCAGCGCAGATCACGACCAACACGCCAATCAGCACGACCAACGGCCAGCGTAGGCGGTCGACCGCCGAGACCCAGGTGTGCGCCAACGCGTTCATCGCACTTCCTCCACTTGGAACGCACCATAGAAGAACGACCGGTCCTGAGCGTACAGGGCCAAGCCAATGTCCGGATGGCGGTCAATTCGATCAGCGAGTGATGCTGGCCGACACCGGGGCACAAACAGGTTCCAGTACGCAATGCGCGCGCCAGACCGGCCGGTACGAGCGCACTCAGTGAGCAGTTCCTCGGTTGTGGCGAGGTCTAGATACTCCGGAACGTCCGACAGGTTGAACGCCGAGTAGGTCCCATCTGACTGCGCCTTCATGTGCGACGTCAGATCCGTGTGGACCAGCGCAATGCGCTCGCTGACGTCACCCAGCTGGGCGTGTCCTTCTGGTCGCAGGTAGGCGGGCTCACACTCTGGATGGAGGTAGGAGCTCGTCAGAATCCACTGAAGGTACCCGTTGTCTCGTGGGTTGAGCTCGGTGAGTACACGCTGGGTACGAGCCATGAGCGCGTTGCCAATACCGCCTTCCACATGCTGAAACTGCTCAGGACTGCGCCCGCGAGCAGCCATGACGCGCCGGCTAAAGAACACGCGAAACATCGCCCGCCACCGGAGGTTGTTCCAACGTTTCCAGTGACGGCGGCGTTCGTCCAAGGAGTCCAACTCAAACCAACGCATGGTGGTCTTCTTGCGGTGAATCGCTGGAAGCAGGCGTTGCCCAAACGTACCCAAGTAGCGCTCAAAGCGGCCCTGCGACAGAACACCGGCGAGCAACATGTCCTCGTTGTCGTCCCAGTAACGTCGGGCAAACTCGGGCAGCCGCTCGCGAATGAGACGGTACACCCGCACCGCATCCACACTCGGCTCCAGGCCCAGAAGGCCCCTGTAGTCGCCGTAGCTCAGCCGGTGCCCCAAGAGCTTCAGCGCGACCAGTGCGAGCTGCGCCTCGGAGACGTCGACAGCGTCCACCTTGGCCCCGGCCATGGCCATGGCAATCGCGTTGTCCCCTGCACTGGCGATGGACAGAACGCGGTCCCCTTCCTTCGGGCGCGTCGCCGCCAGCAAGATGTTCGTGTCCTCCCAGCACTGAGAGTAGTTGAGACGTGTGGCTAGGGTCGCGGTTGCATCACTCACCTTCGGACTCCCTGTCACCTTCGGACTCCGTGTCACCTTCCGACCCGCTGTCCTCGTCCAACACCTTCCAGATGCGGCCCGTGGAACCGTCGAGGCCAATGCGCTCTCCGTCCTTCACCCAATCCAGCAAGCCACGAGCGCCCACAACCGCGGGCAAGCCCAGCTCTCGAGCGACGACTGCCGAATGAGACAACAGCGACCCGCGCTCCACCAAGATGGCACTGGCCGTTGGATACAGCGGGACCCAGCCCGGGTCCGTACGATGCGCGACCAAGATGCCGCCATTGAGGTCTGGCGTCTTGCGCGGGTCCGTCACCACGCGAGCGATACCAATGACGATGCCGGGGCTGCATGCGGTCCCGACCAGTGCGTCGCCGTCGAGCTCAATGAGCGTGGCTTCCTTCTTGCGCTGGAAGCGGTTGGCAATGTGCACAGCCCCCCACGTCCAGAAGCGCTCGTCTGGGGCAGCGGATTCCGCGTGCGCCTCGAACTCAGCGCGTCGTACACCCACCAGTCCGCGAAGGTTCGTAGAGACCGCTGTACCTCGGGCAAAGCCCAAGACCTCGTCTACAGTCAAGTAGAAGATATCGTCGCGCGTGTCCAAGACACCGGCTTCAACGTAGCGATTGCCGAAGGCCCGGAAGATGCGACGGACATGACCAAACACCCGGGTCCGGTCGAAGCGCAAGGCCTCTCGCATGGCCACTCGTGCCCGCGCTTGTCCAAGTGTGAACCGGAACAGGCGCCCCTTAAGTCCGCCAGGGATGATGGCGGCCAAGCGCGCCTCAGCCTTGCGGCGAGTCTCCTTCTCCACAACGCCGAACTCACGAACGGCGCCGGGGTCACGGGCGAACGCCTTGAGCGTGCCTAGGATGAACTCGGGGGTGTCATCGAGGGTTGGCGACTCTAGCTTCAGCTCGTCAGGGCTACGGTCACCGAAGGCGGCAAGCCAGGCGGCGAAGCGCTGCTCAAAGCCAATATCCTTGCGCAGGCGGGACAAGATGGCGGTGTCCTCCACTCCTGAGAGCAGCGCCTCCGCCAGCTCCGGAACGCGGGCCGAGTAATGGGCCAACGCCAACAAGTCCTTAGCAGGTGCAGCACTGGCGAGGTCTTCGCCGGCAATCAGCTCGTTGTGTAGCTGGGTTTTTGGGTCTCCGGTGATTTCTTGGCAGCGCTTCTCGAGCAGCTTGTAGAAAATCATGCAGAAGAAGTCGTTGACCAGCGGAGGCGTCCAGGCCCACAGCAGCTCGCGCTCGATGGTCTCATAGTGACGAAGCAGCGCGTCGGCGCGCATGTCCGCAATGCCCATGCCCTTGGCGTCTTGCAGAGCCGTCGCGACCTTCGCCCGGAACCGCTCAGCATCGCGTCGTAGACGAAACAGGCGTCCGCCGAGTCGGAAGACCAATCGTCCAACCTCAAGACCCGCTACCCAGCGTGCCTGCGAAGCCCCAGCGTCATCGTCGCTGGCCACCTCGGAGACGCCCATCATGGTCTCCATGGCACCACGATTGAAGTTGTACGCTGGAAGCAACTGAATCAGGCGATACCATGCGTTCAAATTGTAGTAGATTCGCCCGTTGATCAGGCCAATCATCCGCCGAAACATGGGCTCGTTCGCACGAATGACGCTGGGCTTGACCCCCATGACGCCGCAGAACAACTGGTAGACGATGGTGTAGGCGCGGCTAGCGAAGCTAAAGGTGAGCGGTGATGTCACGCCGCTGTAGCTCTCAACAATGTTGGAGTTGTCCCACAACAGCCGCTGTCCCCTTGGAATGGGAACGGTGATGGGCCGGGTTTGAAGCAGCACCACGCGCCCCTCCACAACCGTAAACTCGACATCTTGCGGGCAACCGAGCTCGCGTTCGAGAGTTCGACTGTAGTCGTACAAGGTTCGCGCCAGAACATCTGTCAGAGCCGGGGCGTCTTGGCCACTCTCGACGGGTACCTCTTGCGGCGAGCCGTCCACCATACGAACAGCGCTGTCTTTGTGCGCGACCACCGTGGTTACGGTGCCACCGTCGTCCACATGAACGGTGTCCGCTGACACAAGCCCCTGAACAACACCCTCTCCAAGCCCCAACCCCACGCTGATGAGCGTACGTTCGGGGTCTTGTGGGTCGCGGCTAAACACCACGCCGCTCGCAGTACCTGGAGCGAGTTTCTGGATGACGATGGCCATGGCACCCGTCTGCATTCCGTGCATGTCGGCGTAGGCAAGCACCCGTTCGGACGTCGCTCCTGCAACACAGGTCTCAATGGCGGCTTCGACCGCGTCCAGACCAACGGCGCCAAGGACTGTCTCAAACTGGCCAGCCCATGAGGCTTGTGCACCGTCTTCTGCAGCGGCGGACGACCGAACGGCAACAGGCACGTCTCCCCAATCGGTCAGCTGAGCAGCAATTGCCTGCTTGACCTGTGACGACAGTGGCAGCGTGACCGCAGTGGCGTCCAAGGCAATGAAAGCCGGGACCGGAAGGCCAAAGCGAGCCAGCGAAACAAGCCCACGTGCTTTGCCACCGACAGGCGGATTGTCCGACGTTGCAAGCAGGGCTTCCTGTGTCCAAACACCAGCTCTCATGGGGTCACCCACGTCATCACGCTCATGGTCAAAAGCCCCACAAGGAGGACCAGACTAGCGCCCAGTTCTACCCGTCTGGCGCGTTGACGCCCGACAGATGTGGCCACGCCAGGTGCGGTCACGGCCAATGCGGCCACTCCAATCATTACAGTCGGCACAGACAGACTCCACAGCAGCCAAACCAGGGCAGCAGCACTGCCCAGGTGGGTAAGGGTCAGCAGGGCACGCGCGCGCCCCTGCCCCAGCTCCGAGGTGTACGAGGGTACGCCCGGATGCTCTTCTTCGGGCAAGCGAATCTTGCGGCCGAACTCAAAGCCCAACATTGCCACACAGCTAAACGCTATAAATCCTGCGTGAACGCCTGATAGCGGGGCACCCGTAGCGACAATCACCAGGATGGCCAGACCGACCATCACAGGGTTGTGGGTGAGGGCATACAGCACCAAGTGCTTGGACAGCCAGCGTCCAACACCGAACTCCACGAACATGGCGAACGAGAACAACAGACTGCCCGCAAATGCCATCAACGCTGGTACGCCAAGCCAAATGGACAGCAGTAGCTGGACGACGACTGCGAGAGCCCCCACCTTCGCTAGCAGCGACAACGTCACTACACCTCGCGACAGCACGCGGTCTGGGTAGGCAACGACGTCATTGGCGTAGTCCTTGTGTTCGTCCAAGACCCGTAGGTGAAGGAAGAACAACCAGACCACGGGAAGAGCGGCAAGGCCCCAGCGTTCGCCACCGGTGACCCAGCCGACCGAAAGTCCCGCAACGCCAAATACAGCGACGAGTGCAGTGTATGTGACCGGCGGGAAGCGCTCGTCCATCCAAGCAGACAAGCGACGGGGCATGGCGGCGGTGGAGCCAATGTCAGATGAGGTGGGCATGCCGCGCGTTGTACCCCGTCCGTGCGAGTTACGGGCGCGCCCCAATATGCGACCTACATTACTCACTCCTCCTGACCTCGATGCCGCTCTCACCGCTCTCGCCGGTGCAGAGACCCTCTACGTGGATACCGAATTCCACGCAGAACACCGGTACACCCCACGTCTCTACCTGCTGCAAGTGGCAGCCGATGACGGTCCTGTGTGGCTCATTGACTGCACGGACACCTCCGCCGTTCGTGTCTTGCGAGAGGTACTGACCGCAGCACCTTGGGTCGTGCATGGCGGGGCACACGACATAGAGATCCTCCACCGGGTGTTGGGCGCTGTTCCTCCACGGATCTGGGACACCCAGATCATGGCAGGCCTTGTTGATGTCGCCTTCCCAAGCTCGTTCCTACGCCTTGCAGAGACGTACAACAACGTCACCTTGGACAAGGGCGCCACGCTGACCGACTGGAAGCGGCGGCCACTAACAGACGCTCAAATCGCCTACGCAGCCGCCGATATCGACCACCTTCGTCCTCTGTACAAGCGCCTACACGCCATCGCAACAGACATGAACCGCCTCGACATCATCGGAGATGCGTGCGACGCAGCGCGGCAGTCGGCGCTCACAGGTCCCGTCCCCCAAGCCGTGTGGCGCGATTTAGGTGCTGCGTGGGCACTCGACACACTGTCCGCGACACGCCTCCGCGAGCTCTGCGCGTGGCGTGAGGGTGTGGCCAAGGCAGACAACCAGCCCGCCCGTCGCATCGTAAGTGACGGCATCCTTCTAGAGTTCGCGCGGCGTCGACCGGCGGATCTCACCGACATGGTCAACAACAGGCGCATCCCCCAAGGCCTCATCAAGAAGTACGGCACTGCCATACTCGAGGTTCTTGAGCACGGCGAGCGCCGACTGGCCTTTGAGCCCGTGCCTCTCATCCAGCGTTTTAGCGACGAAGCCTTGGCTGTGGACTGGGTACGCACCGTTCTAGCCTTGCGTGGACGGCAAGAGGGGTGGTCGGTCGACCTGCTCGCTCCGAAGGCTCTCCTGTGGGACGCAGTGCTTGCCGAAAGCCCAATCCCCGACGCGTTGTTCGGGTGGCGCGCGTCGCTGATCGGCTCAACCGTTCGGAGAGCCCTCTCCGGAGAACTCGTCGTTGGCCGGAACAAGACTGGATGGGACATCCGGTAAACGCGCGAGTGGCCACAACCTTCGAGAAAAACTTTCAGCTGACAAAACGTGTCTATGACCGGATTGACCACACAGGTTGGCCCCGGACCCCTCCCCCGCGGTATGCAGACGCGCCGGGGTGCACTGTGCGCCGGCTCCTGGAGACTTGATGGCCCGCCGAAACAACAGCCGCTTCACCGCGTTCATCTTCCTTGCCGTCGCCTTGGTGGCCGCACTGGTGTTCGCGCTGTTCTTGGTTCAAACCTTCCGAAGCTATGAATCAGAGCTTGCAGCGGCTGAGCAAGTGGACGAAACGCAGACCATTGTCATTGCGAGTCGCGAGCTGACCCAGGGCTTGACCCTAGCTATCGAGGACCTCATCGAAGTGGAGATTCCGACAAGCTTCGTGCCTGATGGCGCCTTCGAGTACGCCCAGGACGTGGTCAATCGGGTTCCGAAAGAAAGAATCTTGTCCGGCGAGTACATTCGTGAAGACCGGCTGGCCTCCAAAGAGTCCGGTGTCGGACTAAATGCGATTATTCCGCAGGGGCAACGCGCCGTCTCCATCAATGTAACGGACGGCAGTGCAGTCTCCGGCTTCCTCAACCCCGGCAACTACGTGGACGTCCTAGTGACGATTCGCGGTGATGACCGCAAAGAACAGACGGTCACACTGCTACAAGCGGTTCGTGTCTTGGCTGTCGACAGCCGACTCGGTGCAGACTCCGACAACTCGGGAGCACGCGGTCGCTACAAGCCATCCGTCACCTTGGCTGTGACCCCCGAACAGGCAGAGCGCCTCGCCTACTCAAACATCGAAGGCGACGTCGTCCTGACCCTACGCAACGACATCGACGTGACGGGTCAAGAGACCCACACGACAACGTCGTCATCCCTTCTTGGCGCCGAGCGGATTCCGCTCGATACCATCGCGCCAACACCGGCTCCGACCCGTCGCCCGCCACCGGAGGAGCGCCCGCAAGAGCTGCTCATCATCCGTGGTGGTGAGACCACGCGGGGAGATCCCCGCCCCGGTCGCCGTCGCCGCTAAGCATCCTGTTTTTCATCTAAATACGCACCCAACACCACTCCGAGGCAGACGACCCCATGAATAGGCTGCTCGCCGCCGTTGCGGCTTCCGCGACATTCACAATGGCTTCCACCGCATCCGCCCAGGATCAACGCGAAGACTGGCTAGATATTGAAGTAGGAAAGAGTGTCGTCTTAGAGACGCCGCAAAACGCCACAGCGATTGCGGTCACCAACCCCGAGGTTGCGGACATCGTCCCACTCGCTGCGGCGAACAAGATTCAGGTTCAAGGCCGCCAGGTCGGCAGCACTGACCTGGTCATCCAGCTCGGCCCAGGTACAACGCCGATTATCTACGAAGTCAGCGTGGTCTACGACCTCACCGACCTCATCCGTCGCATCGACCAAATCGTCGACGGGCAAGCACCGCGCATCTACCCACTACGAGAGCGCATTGTCGTCGAAGGCTCCGTCTCGGACCTCGACACACTCGAGCGCGTCGCCCTCGTCGCCTCCATCTACGACGAGAACTTCATCAATCTGATGACCGTACGCGGTGACCATCAAGTCCAGCTGGACGTCACCTTCGCTGAAGTCGACCGCACGGCGCTTCGCGAGCTCGGCGTCAACCTGCTCTGGGGCGACGGAAACCTCGCTCTTGGCATGGCCGGTCCGTTCAACGGAACCAGCTCCACCGCGACGAACCCCGGTGCAACCGGCGTTGGCAACCAGGTCGGCCAGACCCTAGGCAACCCAATTGTTGGTAGCGCCACGGGAAGTGCTGCCTTTGACATCACGGCGTTCATCGGTGCCATCGACCTCGCAGGCGTGTTGTCCGTATTGGACGAGCAGCGCCTCTCTAAGACTGTCGCACACCCCACAACCGTGGTGTTGTCAGGTCAGCAAGCCGAGTTCCTCTCCGGTGGCGAGATTCCAATCCCCTCCCCGGGTGGTCAGGCCGGTCAGATCCGCATTGAGTACAAAGAGTACGGCATCAAGGTCATCTTTGTACCTACCGTGCTCGCCAACGATGTCGTGGACATGCGCGTTGAGATCGAAGTCTCGGACATCGATGAATCTACGCAGACACGAATCACCGGTATCCAGGTTCCGGGCTTCATTACTCGGAAGGCCAAGAGTCACCTTCGCATCGACGATGGCATGACCTTCGCGATGGCCGGCCTCATCTCCGAGCAGACCGACTGGGTTCGCTCTGAGATTCCAGGCCTCGGCAGAATTCCACTCATTGGTTCGCTGTTCCGTACAGTCAGTCACCAAGTGACCGAACAAGAGCTGATGATCTTCGTCACGCCGCGCTTGGTCCGACCACTCTCGGCTTCCGAAATACCGCCACACCCTGGCGCACTTGAGAACAACAATCCGACCGATCTGGAGCTGTTCCTACTCGGTAGTGACCGCCAAATTGGTTCGCGCGGAGAGCCCAATGGCTCCGTTGGCCTCGAACGCTAAGCCCCCTCGTAGGAGACTCGCCCCGTGCGTAATGTTGGAACCGCCCGTGCCGCTGCTAGTGTCGTCCTTGTAGGACTGGACGCAGACGCCATGGGCATGGTGAGGGAGACATTGGCTGCTGAAGCCGTGCTCCCCAACAGCTCGATTTCTTTTGGCGACGCCATTAGTGCCGTCAAACGGCAACGCCCAGACGTCGTTATTGTGGGCTTCCATCAAGCCATGGATGCGGCCCTTGCCCTGGCCCAAGCCTTGGTCAAAGAATCGCCCAACGTGACGATGGTCGCGATGGCTGACCAGAGCAACGCCGAGGCCATTCTGGCAGCAATGCGGGTCGGCTACAAAGAGTTCGTCGTCCTGCCCGATGACGCCTCTCGGCTACGCCAGGTCGTTCATGACGCGGCGTACGCACCCGATGACGACGACGAGAAAGGCCTTGTGGTCTCTGTTATCGGTTCAAAGGGCGGAATTGGCACCACGCTGATTTGTTCGCACCTCGCCGCCGAAATGGCCGCAATTCACCGCGTCATTCTGTTGGACCTCGACTTCGCCATGGGCGACGCGGCCTCCATGATGGACGTTGTCCCGAAGGATACCCTTCATGACCTGCTCCCACGCGCCGACCGCGTGGATGAGCGCATGCTCACGGGCTCAGTTGCGGTACACCGCAGCAAAGTCCACGTGCTGGCGCAGCCGAACGACGTCGACAAAGTGGAAGAGTCGAACCCCGACGACATCTACATGGTCATCAATGCGTCAGCCAAGGGCTACCAATACGTGCTGATGGACATTGGCTCGTACGTCGATGCCGGCGCCGAGATGGCATTGTCGGTCTCAGACATCATCATCTTGGTCACCGCCCCAGACGTAATCGCAGTTCGCAACGCCTTCCGACGCCTCAAGCTCATGGAGCGATTGGGCATTGAGAAGGAACGCATTCGACTTGTGGTCAATCGGCAGAGCAAGACCTCGTTCGTCCCGCTTGCGGACATCCAAAGCAACCTTGGAATGAAGATTGCTGCGACTATCGTCGACGACCCGAAGACGGTGGACACAGCCATCAACGAAGGCAAGCTGATCCGCGACATCAACCGCAAGAGCGAAGTTGCAGAGAATATTTCGAGCTTGGTCGCTATGTTGACGTCAGACTTCGATGGCGAAGACGACGAAGCTCCTAAGGAAGAACCCGCTGGCGGATTCTTCTCTACTCTGTTCGGACGGGGATAATAAGCAATGGGTGGCACACGTTTAATCGACCGCGTTCGCGGAGCACAGAGTCGATTCAAGACCGACTCGACTGCTGGCGCGCCATCCACAACGGACGCCGCTGATTTCGAGCGAATCAAGCGCGAGCTCCACAACGAGCTCATTGAGTCCTTGGACTTCGAACAAGTCGGAAATACGGCTCGCGACGAGCTGTCCGAGCGCCTTCGCGTCACGCTGACTGAGCGTGTGGAGACCCGCCAACTTCCACTCAACCGCATGGAGCGTGAGCGTCTCGTAGAAGAGATTCTCGACAACATCCTGGGTCTTGGCCCCCTCGAACCCCTTCTCCGTGACCCCGAAGTCACCGACATCATGATCAACGGCCCCAAGGTCGTGTTCGTGGAGCGCAAGGGAAAAATCGTCAAGACCAACGTCACCTTCCGCGACAACAAACATCTACTGCAGATCGTCGACCGTATTGTCGCGGCTGTTGGACGTCGCGTAGACGAAACCACACCAATGGTCGATGCTCGAATGCAGGACGGGTCGCGCTTCAATGCCATCATCCCGCCTCTGGCTCTAGACGGCCCATGCGTTTCCATTCGACGCTTCGGTACGGTTCCAATCCACGCAGAAGACCTCGTGGCACTCGGTTCCATGCCGCGTCCCATCTTGGAAGTGTTGCGCGGTGCTGTCCGAAGCAAGCTCAACATCGTCATCAGTGGCGGTACGGGTTCGGGTAAGACCACACTGCTGAACGTGCTTTCCTCCTTCATTCCAGAAGGCGAGCGCATCATCACAATCGAAGACTCCGCTGAGCTCCAGCTTCAGCAGTCGCATGTGGTTCGATTGGAGACACGTCCTCCAAACGTTGAAGGCAAGGGTGCTGTCAGTCAGACCGAGCTGGTCAAGAACTGCCTTCGTATGCGCCCCGACCGCATCATCCTTGGTGAGATTCGTGGCGCCGAAGCCATCGACATGCTCCAGGCCATGAATACCGGACACGATGGCTCATTGGGAACGATTCACTCCAACTCCGCCCGCGACTGCCTGGCTCGTTTCGAGACCATGGTCGGTATCGGCATGCCCAACATGTCCGACAAGTCCATTCGCGAGACGATTGCGCGTGCTCTAGACGTCGTTGTTCAGGTGGACCGCTTGCCAGATGGTAGTCGTCGACTGATCTCGGTGACCGAAGTGACCGGTATGGAAGGTCCGACCATCACTACACAAGACATCTTTGTCTTTGAGCAAAAGACCATTGACGAGAACGGCAAGGTGCGCGGAACGTTCCGTGCAACCGGCATTCGTCCACGCTTTGCGAGCCGCCTGGCCTCCAACGGCATCCGCTTGTCACCCGAACTGTTCCGTTACGAACAGGAAGTGTAGGACCAGTCATGAATCCGATTCTGGTCATTATTATTGTTGCCGTGGGCGCTACAGCGTTCTTGGGAATCACCCAGTCGCTGTACTGGGCATACGTGGTGCGCACTGAGGCTCGTCAACGAGACCTCGCACGCCGCCTCGGTACGATTTCCGAAGGCAGCGAGGAGTCACTGTTTCGGCAGCGCGCAGCTGACGTAGCGGCAACAGCCCTCGGTCGTCTGGGTACTCACTTTCAAGAGACCATCGACCAAGCCGACATGGACATCACCGTCAGCAACCTATTGGTTCGCATGATGGTTGTGGGTGTCATCGGCGGTGTGATTCTCGCCATTTTTGGAAGTGTATTCGGCTTCTTCGTCGGCATGATCTTTGGTCTAATCCCCTACTTCCTCATTCGACGCACCGGCAACAAGCGCGCACGCGCTCTGACCGAACAGCTACCAGACGTGCTCGACCTCATGGCGCGCTCACTACAGGCCGGTCTGTCTTTGAACGACGCGTTCCGCTCTGTCGCTGAAGAAATGCCGCTCCCCTCGGCCGCCGAGTTCGGTCGTGTCTTCGAGGAAATCCGCTTCGGTCGTGAGTACCGGGAAGCCCTTGGCAACATCGTCAAGCGCAACCCAGGCATCTTCGACCTGCGCTTGTTCGTCTCATCGGTGCTCTTGCAGCGCGAGACTGGTGGCAACCTCATCGAGATTCTCGAGAGCATTGCAAGCACCATCCGCGCACGCTTCCTGTTTGAAGCCAAGGTGAGCGCCCTGACATCCGAGGCGCGGTTCTCCGCACTCATCTTGGGTAGCCTTCCCATGTTGGTCGCCCTGCTCTTGCTGGTCGTCAACCCAGAGTACATGCTTCCGCTTATCACCGATTCACTCGGCAATATGCTGCTGCTTCTAGCACTCATGATGTACAGCCTGGGCGTCTTTTTGATGGTCCGTCTGTCCCACGTCGAGGTTTAAGAACATGACCGGTACTATTGCAGGGGCAATTCTGTTCTTCGTCATCGTTGTGGTTGGCGCTGGTGTTTACGTCACCATCGCCTTCATGAAACCGCAGCGTTCCGCAGTGGACCGCATTGCCGAGTTCACGGGTGGCCCCGTAGAAGACAACACACACGACCCCGTTGCTGAACGAATTGCTGAGCGATTGGCGCGACTAGCACGTCCGGAGAGTGAAGAAGGCCGCAATATCCTGCGCCAAAAGCTGGTTCAGGCCGGATTCAAGAGCCGTGCAGCACCGCAGGTATTTAGCGCGGTCCGTGTGGCGTTGGCCCTGTTGGCCCCCTTCGTCATGCTGCCGTTCATCACAGCACTAGAGCCTATCTACTTGGGTGCCGGCGCAATCGTGGCCGTGGCCGTTGGCTACTATTTCCCGCAGCTGTACGTGGACTCACTGGTGACGAACCGCCAGCGGCGCTTGTCGAAGCCACTGCCTGATGCCCTCGACCTTCTGGTGACCACCGTAGAAGCCGGACTAGGTCTGGACGCTGCATTTCGCCGCGTAGCCAGTGAGCTTGAGAGCGCGGCTCCCGAGCTTGCCCTTGAGTTTCAGTTGGTCAACCATGAGATCAGCGCCGGTGTTCCACGCATCGAAGCCCTGAAGCACCTTGAGATTCGTACGGGTGTTCCGGAGATTCGCAGCTTGGTCAACATGCTGACCCAAGCCGAGCGTTTTGGTACGTCCATTGCCCGCTCTCTACGCATCCACTCCGACATCACCCGCCAAAAGCGCATGTCGAAAGCAGAGGAAGAAGCCGCCAAGGTCTCTCCCAAGCTCACGGTCGTCATGATTCTGTTCTTGATGCCGTGTTTGTTCGTAGTGCTCCTAGGACCAGCCTTGGTCAACATCTCCAACAGTACGTTGCTCGATTGATGAAGTTCTTAGTCCTGCTCACAGCACTCCTCGCAACCGCGTGCGTTCCAAAGAACACCCGCGTGCTCGACGAACCCGACTGGCGAACAGAAGCCGGTCAGGAACGGGTTCGCGTACAGCTCATCGAGTCGCTCATTGAGCGCGGAAACCCTCGGGAAGCGCTGATCCTCATTCGCACAGCCCGCGAAAGGGGTGACACGGACCTGAATCTAGACCTGCACCAGGCCGCTGCCCTCATGCAGACCGGCATGCCGCAAGAGGCAGAGCGCTTGCTGCTCACCTACCTTGGCAGACGCCCACGAGATGAACGTGCATGGCGCAAGCTCGGCATTCTTCAAGCCGATGAAGGCCGTGGCTCCGAGTCCGTAGACAGCTTCCAGCGCGCTGCTGACCTGGACGAGACCCACGCGGACACCTGGAACAACCTCGGGTTCATGCTGCTGTCAGAGAAGCGGTACGTGGAGGCGGTTGAAGCCCTTCGCACCGCCAACTCCCTCGATGGAACCAAGCCACGCTACCGGAACAACCTAGGGTTCGCTCTCGCCGGCGCAGGCGACATTGGCGACGCTCTCCAGGTGTTCATGAGTGCCGCACTTCCGGCAGACGCCCACGCCAACATGGGCCTCGCGTTTGAGATGAGTGGCAACACCGTCAACGCACTCGAACAATACGAACTTGCTCTTGAATATGATGACGGACACAACGCTTCGCGCGAGGCCGTCACTCGCCTTTCTACTCCCACGGAGACCGCACCATGAGTCGCACATCTGGCCTGCTTTTCCTCGCTGTTACTTTCGGTCTGTCCGCTTGTGCCCAGCCCGACCACCTGTCCTACGACTTCGGCCGCGCCTACAAGGCTACTTTCCCAGTGCAAGCTGATCTGACGCGCGCGTCCGCAAATGGTCTTGACCACTCACTGTCCGGCGTCGAGGCCCAGGCCATCCGCTTGAACGTCCAGACTGAATCTACGAACGAAGAGTCCGGCGAATCCGAGTACTCGGTCGGTGGCGGCAACTAGTTCCTCTTTGCCGCGTCGCTTCCCCATCTAATCTTTTGGGGTGGATGGCTGTCGGCAGTGCCCCCAGAGTGCCATGTCCAAGCGTTCCCGTCCCGCCCCCGCAGCCCTCGTCCTCGGTGTTCTGACCGGCGTGATGGCTATGGTCTTGGTACTTCCCACCGCCATTCCGTTGACGCTACGTCTCGGTGCCGCTGAGCAAGCGCTCGCTGTACGAGAAGCCCAACGTGCGGCGTCTTTTGCCGTGTCTATGGTGACGGACGGCGAACCCATGCGCCCCGGAACGGCGCGCCACTTGCAGATTGCACACCTCGAAGTGCTGTCGCCAGACGGAATGCGCATCCACGAAGAGGGCGAAGTTCTTCCGGACGAGATTCGACACTCGGCCTGCGTTGCCGACGAACAAGGAATGGTCCTCGCGGATGCCGAAGGACGCGACTGGGCGGTCGCATGCCTCTCGGCCAACGGCAATCGCGTGATTACGGCGTTCCGTCCAAAGTTCAGTGCATCTAGTGAGGTCGCACTCATCGTCATCTCGGTGGCGTTGTTCTTCGGTATCGTCGTCGCACTTGGTGTTCTGCGACTGCTAGCCCCCGTCTCACGAATCAGCCGTGCGCTCGACCAAGTGGGTGCCGGAGAACGAGGAGTGCGTCTTGAGAGCGCCACTGGGCTGGCCGAGCTCGACGAGCTTATCGACCGTCTCAACACAGCCGCCAGAGCGATGGAAGACCGCGAAGACGAGATCTTGTCGCGCATGAAGGTCGTTCAGGAGATGGCCCGAATGGTGGCCCATGAAGTTCGCAATCCGCTTCAGAGTCTTGAGCTGCTGACCAGTCTCATTGTCTCTGAGGAAGAAGAGAGTGACCGCCACGAGCTGGCTCGGTCCATCCACCAAGAGATTCGCGCACTCGACATGGTCGTCACTCGATTGCTCCAAGAGGGCACAGCCGCTGGCGGACTCCGCTTGCAACGTCGACGAGACACGGTCATGCCGCTCATTCGTCAGATCATCACGTTGCGCACGCCCGAGGCCCGCAAGAATGGCATCACACTTGAAGTGGGAGAGGTCGCGGACATCGATATTGAGATGGACCCTGCGCTTCTCGGACGGTCCATTGAGAATCTCGTCCTAAACGCCATGCAGGCCGTGCCTCCAAAGCGCGGCATTGTCCGAGTGAGCGTCCTCAAAGAGCCGCCTGACCTGTGCATCATTGTCGAAGACAACGGTTACGGCGTACCGTCCACCTTCGGCAATGAAATCTATGAGCCCAACGTCTCCGGACGAACCGGCGGTACCGGCTTGGGCCTGGCACTGGTCAAGGGTGTGATAGAAGCCCATGGCGGACGCATTGAGCACGGCCCCTCCCCTCTCGGAGGCGCCCGATTTACCGCACGAATCCCACTGTCTGAGGTTGAGTTTGCCCCGTAGTTCACTTCGAATCATGGTCGTCGACGACAACCGCTCTGCTGCTGACGCCCTCGCACGAGTGCTCCGCAAGCAAGGCGATGAGGTCACCCCGCTCTACGATGGCCAGAGTGCCATCGATCAAATGGCGATCGACCCGCCAGACGTCATCCTGACCGACCTGAAAATGGAGCCGGTCGGCGGAATTGAAGTCCTGCAAGCGGCACGGGCCCAGCGTCCGCCGATCGAAGTCATTGTGTTCACGGCCTACGGTGCTGTGGATGTGGCGGTCAAAGCCATGCAGTGTGGGGCTCTTGACTTCCTCACCAAGCCGGTCACTGTGGGTCAGCTAGCGGCCCGAATCGAAGAACTGCGCACCTCCGTCCCCTTGGAGCCGCACGAACTTGAAGATGCCCAGACCGAAGACATCACAACGCAGTCTTTCGAGTTTGTTGCCGAGGCCGCATCCAGCCGACACATGCTGGACGAGCTGCGCAAAGCCGCGGCAGCACCCAGTCCGGTCTGGATTGAAGGCGAAGTCGGTTCCGGTCGTGGTCACGCTGCTGAAGCGCTGCATCACTTCCGCAAGAACACCGGTCCTCTGACGGTCATGAACGTTGGACGTAAGCAGGCTTGGCCTACAGAGGGCACAGCCGTGCTGCCGAATGTGGACCACTTGGGCGACGACTTGCAGCTGCAGTTGCTACGTGACCTGGAGACCCTGCCACCAACTGTCCGTCTGATCACAACGGCGAGTCCAAACGGTCGCCGCTTGATCACCGAAGGCAAGCTCCGTGCCGAGCTCTACTACGCCCTGGCCGTGCTGGTCATCGGCTGTCCCCCGCTTCGTGAGCGCGCAGACGATGTCCCGTCGCTATTGGCCTACGCCCTAGACCTCTTCGCCAACAAGTACGACCGACCACGTCCGGCGATTGGCGCAGACCAAGTCAGCAATCTGACCCGTCATCAATGGCCCGGAAACGTACGCGAGCTGTTCAATATCGCCGAGCGCGCAGTGGTCATGGGGCCAAGCGCCCTCGACGGCGACATCATTGAAGCGGCACCCGCCGGACTGCCGAAGCTTGAGCCTGGTTTTGCCCTGTCCAACTATATGGAGAGCGTGGAGCGTCAGATCTTGGTCGAGGCGCTGCGCAAAGCTGACGGAGACCGCAACCAGGCGGGCCGCCTCCTGGGCGTAGAACGCAACACACTCCGGTACAAGCTCAACAAGTACGGCCTGCTGGACAGCTAGTTCGTATGATTGCTTGGCTTGCCATCGCTGCCGCCACTGCACACCCGGGCAGCTTTCGCATTGCCGCGCAAGACGTTGCCGTTGTGGTTGACGGCGACCGCGTGAACATTCACTACTACCTCGAAGCGCCACGCCTTCGCCCTCAAGACCACGATGCCCCCCCAGAGGATGTTGTTCCGGGCATCTCCGAGCTTCAGTCCGGACTGATCCTTCGTGTCGACGGCCAGGTGGTACCGCTGACTCCCGCGGGGGACATCGCATACCGTAGCTCCCACACCATGGCAGGTGTCGAAGCCACGTTCACCGCAGGTCTCCCGCTGGGCACAACCGAGCTGACGGTCGAGAACGGCAACTATCCGGACCTCCCAGGGCTCTTTCGAACTGGCTGGGGTCTTGGCCCGGAGTGGCGACTCACCCACAGCTCGCTCATCACCATCCACGACGGCCGCATTACACAGGACCAGAGCCGAAAGTGGGTCCAGGGGGACACTGCACGAACGTCCACCGTCTCCCTTATGCGCAGAGCGCCGTACGAACGACTCCTTGTCCCCGTCTCCAGCGAGCCCATCTCTGCGGCCACCACATGGCGACCGGGTCCAGTAGGCGCTTGGCGGAACAGCATTCCCCATCCGAGTTGGGCAGCTCTCGCGCTGCTGTTGGCCCCTCTTGCGGGTTGGGGAGCACGTATTCCCAAGGGGCCATCGCTCGGTGTCGCCGTTGCCGCGGGCGTGGGTATCGGCGCGTTCGCTGCCGCTGTGGCCACGGTGAGCATCGCCGCGGTCCCGGTGTCGATCTGCCTTGTCGCCCTGGCCAGCCTCTGGTCCCCGGCACGCTGGCTTGGCGGTTGGGTCGCCCTGTTCGCCCTGGCCTGTGCCTGCCCGCTGTGGCCGTGGTCCATCGCCGTGGGCGTTGTCGGAAGCTTGATGGCACAGCGGGCGGAACCATCGCACGCAGATGCGGTCGGAGTCGGTCTGGCCCTCGTCCTCGGAGGCATGTGGGCGTTACGCCTGCTGTGAACCGGAAACCACTGGAGGTTTGTATGCGTCGCCTGCTCGCTCTCACCGTCTTCGCCATGGCCTGTGGGCCCAAGGCACCGCCTGCCACTCCAACACCCGCGGTCCCTCCCCCTGTCGCTGAGCTTCCGCCACCGCCTCCTCCTATGCCAGAGCCCGAACCGGAAGTGCAGCGCAACGCTGACTTCCGAATTGCCATCGATCACGCTGATGGCTCCAGCATTACCGGTCGTGTTGTCCGGGTTGAGCGCGGTATCGACTTCTACGGTGCCAACGGCTTTACGGACCGCGACATCAAGACAACCATCTCGCTGAGCGGTGGCGGAACCTCCCTGGACGCAGCGTGGACCGACGTCTCCCAGATCGACATCGCCTACGACACCGCTGCCAGCAACATCAGCTGCACCTACGACTCATCCGTCACGCCATGGGCCTACATCTGCACAATTCCATCAGCGAGCACTGCCACTACGACGGATGGGGCCAACCTAGATGTGACGACCCGCAATGTGTGGCGTCTGACGATGGATGACGACCGGGAAGTTGAGCTGTACTTGTCCAAACTTCCGGTGCGCGAGTCCGACTCTGGGTCGTCCGGCATGCGCAATGCCGAGAACCCCGCCATGTACGTTCAGCTACGCGAAGCGGTGGTCGAGGCGGCTGCAAGCGCGCCGACGCGCATCCGAATCAACCCGTAAGTCGGGAAATTCGGTGCGACTCCAGGCGTTCGCCGAGCGCTTGGGCAATCGCGTTCAGCTCGTGCACGCACTGACGTGAGAACGCGGTGTTGTCGGGCAAGTTGATAAGCTCGATGACACCGAAGACGCGGTCCAGATGCATCACGGGGACACATGCCAGCGCGTGTGTCACATACCCTGTGAGCCGGTCGATATCGCCGATATGACGTGGGTCGACCGCAGCATCCTCTAGCACCACACTGCGCTGTTGTTGCATACAGAACGCAGCAATACCCGCATCTGCCGGCAGTTTGGCTCCGAGTAGACGCTGAGCTTGCGGGCCGGCCGCGGCAAAGAAACACAGGTGCTCTCCGTCACCCAAGATCACGGCACCACTCTCGGCTGTGACCAAGCGGCGAGCCAGCACCAAAGCGGCCTGACAGGCTTTTCCACGAGTCTCTGCGTCTCGCACTCGGGCAAGCCGTGCGCGTAGACCAGAGGACGACGGCGACTGGCTGGGTGAGACAACACCAGAAGGCGGCTGCGCAGGGCCTGCGACCGCTTCAACGACCGCTTCTTCAGCCTCACGGACGATAAATCCGTTTCCAGTCGAGATATCGCGCGCAATAACCGTACCGTTCGGTAGGACCTCGCACGCCAAGCGCTCGATGCCATCAGCGGCATCATAGTGTTCTAGTCCAAGGCCCAACGCCGTCACCCAGTTGGATGCTCTGACTTCAACGGAGGGTCGGCCCCTGGAGGAGACCGCGAAACGCTTCAAATCCATGCCCGCTTTGATGAGGAATGAAGTGTACCGCGCTACGCGTGCTCTCGCCGGTACACGGTAAGCCATCGCAGCCGGTCTTCCGGGGAATCGCGAGCAGAGATCAGTTTGGCCCAACAGGATGCCCGTTCTATCCTCGCACGCTCTCGGCGGTGGATAGCGATTGCCGCTGCTGTGTCTGCGTTGCTCTATGTTGCATACGGCGCAGTCAGCGGGTGGCGCGAGACAGGAGCCGCCCTACAACGCTTTCAATGGGCGTGGACGGTTCCAGTCCTTCTCACCACATTGGGCAACTACGGCCTACGCTACGTCAAGTGGGTAGTCCTGCTGCGGCAGGTCGGCGTGCGTCTTGCACACAGCGCAAACCTTCCGATCTATGCCATTGGGCTGGTGATGACGCTTTCACCAGCCAAAGCTGGCGAAGTCGTCAAGCCGTGGCTCGTCCGCGAGGTCACTGGAACCCCGATGGTACGCACCCTTCCGGTCTTGGTTGCTGACCGCGGTACGGACGCCATTGCCATCCTCGTCCTGGCCGCTATCGGAGCCACCACCTACGCCAGCGAGCATGTGGGCTTGCTCGTCGCGGTACTTGTAGTGATTGTGGTTGGATTGGCACTCACTCAGTCGACTCTGGTCACTTCAACAGCCCTTGCAGTCGTCCGACGAATGCCCGGCCTTGGACGCCTCGCAGACCCTATTGAGCAGATGCTGGGGGCCCTGCGAGAGTGCATGTCTCCGGGACCGTTCGTCGTCTGCGTGGCCCTGTCTATCGGCGCATGGTGGCTTGAGTGCCTCGGCACGTGGTTGGTACTGATTGGCTTCGGCGTGGAGGTGTCTCTTGGAACCGCAACGTTCATCTACGCCTTCGCCACAGCCCTGGGTGCCATCAGCCCAGGTGGCGTGGGCGTGACCGATGCCACACTCATCCAAGCCTCCCAGCGCTTGATTGTGGGCGTGTCCCTAGGAACCGCAACAGCCGCAGCCCTGCTCTTGCGCATTGCCACACTGTGGTTTGGGGTCATCCTGGGAGCCATCGCGTTGTTCGGCATCGAGCGCGTGCTCAACAAGGAAGGTTAGGCGCACTGTGGAGGACCCCCAATGTATCTAGCCGCCGCCGTACAGCTCAACGCGACCAGCAACACCGAACGCAACTGGGACCAACTGACCACGCTTGTGGGACGGGCTGCCAAGTACGGCGCGAGCTTCGTGGCGAGCCCCGAGAACACCAACTTCCTTGGGCCGCACGACCTCAAGGCCAAGATCGCTGAGCCCTTGAGTGGTGAGACCGTTCAGCGCTACCAAGAACTCGCGAACAAGCACGACATTCATCTACTCATCGGTTCAGTCAACGAACGCTCGGACGAGTCGACCCGCTGCTACAACACCAGCGTCTTGCTCGGCCCAAACGGTGACTTGTTGGCGTCCTACCGAAAGATGCACTTGTTCGACGTGGACCTCTCGGAAGACGTTCACTTTCTTGAGACGACCACCACCGTTCCCGGAGACACACCTGTAGTGGTGGAGACCGTCCTCGGACGCATTGGCCTGTCCATCTGCTACGACCTTCGCTTTCCCCAGCTCTACCAGCGCCTACGGGACGACGGGGCTGAGCTCATTGCCGTGCCATCCGCCTTCACAATGACGACCGGACAGGCTCACTGGCATGCACTGCTCCGCGCACGAGCCATCGAGACCCAGTGTTTTGTGGTCGCCCCCGGCCAGTACGGCCATCATGACGACGCCGGACTGCGCAACAGCTACGGCCACTCCATCATTGTGGACCCGTGGGGCGCAGTGATCGGTCAGTCGCCAGACGGCCCAGGACTCGCCCTGGCCGAGATTGACCTTGAGCGAATGCGTTCAATTCGTCGCTCCATGCCCATCACCGAGCATCGGCGGCTCTAAGGCCGATTCAGTGCTCTAGGACCTGGCCAGTAGGCTCTTCATCACGGCGATACCGCGCTGAGTAACGTCAGGCGGGGCGCACGTGAAGCACACACGAACGTGCGTTGGATAGTCGCCAAAGCTTGGTCCCGGTGACAGGAACAAGCCCCTGTCTGCGGCGTCTCCGAGCCAGCCCACAAGCCCACGGTCATCGAGGGCATCGGCTACGTCGACAAACAGAAAGGTTCCGCCCGGCACCTCGGGCACGGACAACGCTTGGGCGGCTTCACGTCCCGCCTGGGCGTATGCCTGCCGACTCTCTGCAATCCAGGCCGCTGCGGGCCCCTGAAGCGCAGCAAGGGCCACAGACTGCGACAGAGTGCAGGTGTTGTAGCTGGCGTGTGCGCGGACCTTGAACACCGCGGACACCAGTGGCTCCGGCACCACCAAGGCCCCCACTCGGTAGCCAGCGAGACCCAACGCCTTGGAACACGAATGAACGCTCACCGTGCGCTCAGGGGCCAATCGGCGCAGCGGAACATGGGTGCCCACGAACTGGTGGTGCTCGTACACTTCATCCGCGAGTAGCCAAAGAGCGTGACGTTCGGCGTGCTCCACAATGGCAGCGAGCACGGACTCTGGCAGAACCCGTCCCGTCGGGTTGCTCGGGGTGTTGACGTAGATGGCTGCCGTGCGCGCTGTGGTGTGCTCAGCGATTGCGGCAATGACGTCGTCGTCTGACAGTCCGAGAATGTCCACGCGGACTGGAATGGCCCGATTCCAGGTCAGAATGCCGTGGATGAGCGGCCAATGGGGTGCCAAGACCAGCACCTCGTCCCCCGGTGAGAACATCGCTCCAGCAGCAATGGCCAATCCCTCTGTCGCACCGGCGGTGACCGACAGCTGGGCGGGGTCAACGGCCAGTCCGTGGCGCTGTCCGATGTCATCCGCGAGCGCCTGCCGGAGCGGAAGAATGCCCTGTGGTGGCGAGTAGCGATGCACTTGTGGCGGCAGCTCAAGCGTCTGGGCATCCACTGGCGGGGCCATCCAGGTGTCCCCCACATGCAGTGGGTAGCGTTCGCCAGTGTACGACGCGATCTTGTGAGCGAGCGCACTGAAGACCGAGCCAGTCACGGCCTCAGCGGTGGGAGCGGCAGACGGAAAGCCGGGCATAGAGACCTCTTAGGTCGGTGTGGAAAACACGTACACCAAGTAGCCAATGGTGAGCAGAGCGCCCTCGATGCGTCCGAGCAGTCTGTCGCGCAGCACCATCGGAATCAGCAGGAGGGTGACGCCCAAGGCCACGGCAAAGTCGATGTTCACGTCGGCCGAGCTCATCACGATCGGCTGGACCATCGCGGTCAGGGCCAGGACCATGGTGATGTTGAGGATGTTCGATCCAAGCGCATTGCCCACGGCCAAGTCGCCCTGATTTCGGTAGGCGGACATGACGGATGTCGCGACCTCTGGAGCCGACGTTCCAAGGGCCACAACGGTCAAGCCCACGTAGCGCTGGGACAATCCAAGCCGCAGGGCGATTTCCTTGGCGCCGTCTACGAACAGCATCGAGCCAATGACAATGATGACGATGCCACCGACAAGCAAGCCAATGTAGTAGGCGAACCGCCCATCTTCGGGGATGATCTCGTCGTCTTCGTCCAACACACGCTGCCGACGTCTTCTCGCTTCAGACAACAACAACAGGTTGTAGATGACGCCAACGACGAGCAGCAAGAAGCCTTCGTACCGCTCAATCGTGCCGTTCCAAGCGAAGGCCGGAATCATCAGCTGCAGCAAGATGAGAGCCGGAACTTCACGGCGAACCAGCCGGCTGTCGACTGCCATAGGGCGGACCAATGCCGCCAACCCAAGAACCAAGGCGATATTCGCAATGTTCGAGCCGATGACGTTGGCAATGGCCATGTCCGTCGACGCGGTGAATGCCGCGGTCAGACTGACGCCCAGCTCCGGTGCACTGGTGCCGAAAGCCACGATGGTGAGGCCCACGATCAGCGCCGGAATGCGCATAGCTAGCGCAATCTGCCCGCCGCCACGCACAACCAGCTCTGCGCCCGCAACGAGCATCATGAGGCCGATAAGCAGCGTGACCAGGTACAAGAACTCTCCGCGTCAGCGACGGGCTTTCACCCACACACGGCCCGCGCGCAACCGTGACAGGTGCAGCAGACCAGATGACCGGGTAGTCCCGCCCCTCGGTTGTACGGTTTCATTCCCGAGGTCCACATGCTCCCTGCTCCGCTTTGTCCCCTTGAACGCCTAGCAAAGAACCTTTGGTGGAGCTGGGATTCAGCTGCCACAGAGTTGTTCGAGAGCATTGACCCGTATCGGTGGGCGCGCTGCAATCGCAACCCCTGCGCCATGCTGCAAGACGTCGAACAACACCGCTGGGCAGAGCTGGCCGCAGACAGCACGTTCACCGCAGCGCTCGCAGACGTCGTCCAACGCTTCGACGCCTACATGACTGCGAGCACCTGGTGTGATGACGCCGCTCCGCATGTCCGCGCCAAGAGCGTGGCGTACTTCTCCATGGAGTTTGGCCTGCACGAGTCGGTGCGCATCTACTCGGGCGGCCTCGGTGTGCTCGCCGGCGACCATGTTCGCAGCGCGTCAGACCTCGGAGTCCCGCTCATTGGCATTGGCCTGATGTACCGCGAAGGCTACTTTCGCCAGTTCATCGACCAAGGCGAACAGGTCGATGTCTACCCCAAAGCCCGCTGGGACCGTCTGCCGTTCGAGCCGTGTGTCGATGCCGACGGAAAGCACCTCTTGGCTGAGTTTCCTCACGGCGACTGCACCTACACCGCCAAGATCTGGCGCCTTGCTGTAGGTCGAACCTACCTGCTCCTCCTGGACGCCGATCACGACGGCAACCCAGACGAGATTCGCGAGCTGACCTACCGCTTGTACGGCGGCGGTCTGGACCAGCGCATTGGTCAAGAGGTTCTGCTCGGCATTGGCGGCGTGTCGGCTCTACGCGCGTTGGACCTCGACCCCGGCGTCTACCACCTCAACGAGGGTCACTGCGCATTCGTTCCACTGGCCCTAATGAAGGAAGCCCGCCAGACTGGCTTGTCTCAGCAAGATGCCCACCAGCAAGTGCGCCAGCGCTGCGTCTTTACCACCCACACCCCCGTACCGGCCGGTCACGACCGCTTCGGATGGGACCGTGTCAACGGTGTTCTCGGCAAGTGGCGCAACGAACAGTCGCTGCCCGAAGGCGCGTTCATGGACCTGGGTCGCGTACACCCGGGTCACCTAGACGAGCCACTCACCATGACCGTTCTTGCCCTGCGAACCAGCGCCAAAGCCAACGGAGTGAGCGCACTGCATGGCGTGGTCTCTCGCGAGATGTGGCACGACATGCACCCCGGCCGCAAGGTCGAAGATGTGCCAATTGGCCACATCACGAACGGCGTTCACCCTGTGTTCTTCGCCCCAACACCGTCCCGCGAGCTGTTCGACACGAACTGCCCCGAGTGGCGCACACGTCCGTGGGACGCAGATGCATGGGCCGGCCTAGACAACGTCTCGGACTCCGACATTCGCGCATGGCGCACCACCTTGCGCACTCGATTGGTCGCTGAGATCAATCGCCGCACCCACAAAGGCTTCAGCAACGACGTCCTGACTATCGGGTTCGCACGGCGCTTCGCCCCCTACAAGCGCGGTGCCTTGCTCTTCAGCCAGCCAGAACGACTGCTGGCCCTCATGGACAAGGTCCCCTTCCAGATCGTGTTCGCCGGAAAGGCACATCCCCGTGATGTTCCCGGAAAGGCGATTGTGAAAGAAGTGCTGAAGTGGTCTGACGACCGCCGCTTCCGCGACCGCGTCGCATTTATTGAAGACTACGACCTGTTCACCGGACGCCTGCTGACCTCGGGCGCGGATGTGTGGCTCAACAACCCACGTCGCCCCAAAGAGGCCTCCGGAACTAGCGGCCAGAAGTCAGCGCTCAACGGCGGGCTCAACTTGTCCGTGCTGGACGGCTGGTGGCCCGAAGGCTTCGACGGCAAGAATGGCTTTGAGATTGGCGAGGTTCGCACCTACGACAGCGTGGCCGAACATGACGCCGCCGATGCCGAATCCTTGTACGACCAGCTCGAAAACTACGTGCTTCCACTGTGGACTCAAGGCGGCAAGACCAACTCCGATGCCTGGGCCCAAGCCGCACGCCACGCCGTTCAGACCTGCGGGCCGCTGTTCAACAGCCACCGCATGGTTCGTGACTACGTGCTCGGCGCCTACGAGCCGCTTGCAGCCGAGCAGTGATCGCTTGGCTGCTGGCCTATGCGCTGGCGCAAGAGCCGGTCATCGTTCCACCGGCGCCAGCCGAGACACCCGTCATGGTGTGGCCCGGGGAGCCACAAGACAATGGTGCACACACGGTTGAGCTGGAGCTCAGCATCAACTCCAAGGGCATTCTGACCGACGTGCGTGCCTTGTCCGGAGACGAGCCTTTTCGCTCGCTCTTCGTAGACAGCGTCCGGGAGATGTCCTTCTCTCCCGCCACTGAAGATGGAGTCCCCATTGACGTTGTGGTCCCTTATTCATGGACGTTTCAGCAGCCCCCCGTCAACCTCACCGGCTTCGTTCGAGTGGCAGGTGAACGACAAGCCGCCACGGGAATTCTGCTCTCCGTAGGCGACGAGCGCGTCATGACAGATGCGGAGGGACGCTTCGGCCTTCGCGGTGTCCCCATTGGCGATGTCACCGTACGCTTGAACGAGCCGTCCTTCCGTATGGACCCTGTGACCCTCGACATCACCGCCGGACAGCGGACTGACGTTGAGCTGTGGGTGATTCGCGAGTCCTGGGGCAACGAAGTGGTCGGCGCCTACTCGCGCAGCCAGCCCGTCACTACCGTCCGCCGGCTGTCGTATGAGGACATCCAGAACGCACCCGGTGGCCTCGGAGACCCCGTTCGCGCCTTGCAGAACCTGCCTGGACTGTCTCGAACCCCGCTAGATGCCGGCTGGTTGATGCTCCGAGGTGGCTTTCCCGAGGACACTCCTGTCTTCTTGGACGGCGTTCCGATTCCGGCGCTCTACCACCTGGGCGGTCTGACCTCGATTGTGCACCCCGAGACCGTCGGACGCATTGACCTGTACCCAGGTAGTACACCCGTGCGTCTGTCACGCGGCCTGTCCGGTGCTGCCGAGATGACCAGTCGTCGACTGACGGGTGACCTGCGCGTAGTGGGTGGTGTAAACCTCGCCTTCTCACACCTGTATGCAGAAGCACCACTCGGAGACAACGGCGGCATCAGCCTCTCCGGGCGTCGCTCATACCTAGACACCGTGCTCTCCCTCGCTGTCGGAGAAGACGGTGCACAGATTGCACCTCGCTTTGCAGACGCCCAAGCCCGCATCGACACCCCCAACGCCGGTCTGATTGTCACCGGTATGTGGGACGAAGCCAGCATTCCAGCCGAAGAAGCCGGTGAGCTCGATGAGGCAGGACAACGTGCCATCGTGGTTCAAGGCCGCATCGAAGGCGACATAGGCGACGTGCACATTGCCGCGCGCCCCTGGCTTAGCGTCAACCGCACCGACCTGGCCGGCTTTCGCACCGAGATTGTGGATGAGGTCTCCCCTGGCGGACGACTCGAAGTCTCGGGCGACGTAGGCGACGTCAACTGGCTCGTGGGTACCGAGGCTGTGTATCGCGAGTGGCAGATCACCCGAAACACGACCGACGACCCACTGGAAGCGGTAGGTCGCAGCAACACCTCCGCCTATGTTGACCCGTACGCCGAGGTCACCGGCGGCACACAAGACGTGCGCATTCGCGGTGGTGTTCGGCTCGATACCTTGTTCGTCCCAGGACAGCTGGCACGAGCCGGCTTGTCTCCCCGCATTGACGGGCGCCTGCGCATCTCCGACACCTCCGCACTGACCGGCGCTGCCTGGAGAAGTCACCAAGAACCACCCGCCACCTTCCTCCTCGGCTTTCCAGACGGTCCCTTTCTGGGCCTTGAGCGCGCAACCGGTGTGTCCATTGGCGCCAACACCCAGCACAGCCAGTGGGGAAGCGAGGTCCAGCTTTGGGCACGCACACTCAAGGACGTTGTAGGCTTTGAGACGGACGGCACCCTTCAGGGCTACGCCATGCGCGCAGCAGGTGTTGAGGCGCAGGTGTGGGCACAGACCGGCATTCTCCGCGGCGAGCTCATCTACCAGTACACGCTGTCCGAAGCTCAAGCCGAGCCCGGTGATGCCTACCGAAGCATTCGCTTTGAACAGCCACACCGCCTGGTCGCGCTGTTCAGCGCTGACCTTCCCAAGCAGTGGCGATTCGGCGGGCGCTGGCGCTATTCCTCCGGTGTTCCGATCCCCGGCAACAGCATCATCGCCTACGACATTCTGGGCGGAGCAGACGAAGAGACCTTTGCGAGCAAGGGAGGTCGGCTGCCCGCGTACCATGCGTTGGACCTACGTATCTCGCGGAAGTTCACATTCAATTCCTGGCGACTCAATGCGTTTGTGGACGTACAAAATGTGTACAACCGCCGCATCCCAGAACCGGCGATCAATGGGATCGATGAGACACTTGTAGTGTACGGCTACGGCCTGCCCATTCTTCCGCTGTTCGGGATTGACGCCGAAATACGCCGAAAAGTTCGGGACTAGGCCAGAACCTTGCCCGCAACAACGGGAGGCAAGGTTTCTGTTGCAAATGAAAGTCATTTTCAGTTAGACACTCCGCGAGGGAGTCGGAATGTCTACAGAATCTCACGTCTCACGCTTGTCTTCTGCCGGTTCCGACCGGTCAGGGTGGTGGTTGCTCGGTGCTCTTGGCGCGGCATTGGTCGTCTGGCCAACCGCCTGTGTTGAGCCCGTTGACGCTGTCGTAGACAATGGTCCGGTCCTCGATGCTGTGGGTCCGAACGTCGTCCTCCCTGCCCTGGACGACTACCTGTCCTCGCTAGACGCGCTCCAGACAGAGGTCGAGCGCTGGAGTGACACCGGTGAGATTGCCGGTGCTCGCGCTGCATTCGCGCAAGCCATGGATCGCTGGCAAGTGGTTGACGTGATGCGCGTGGCCTTGGATGACGGCACCGATCCCGTCGCGCTGCGAGATGAGACCTACAGCTGGCCGGTGGTCAACGGCTGCCGTGTGGACCAGATCACTACGAGCAAGGAATACACCGACGGCGTCGCGGACTTGCTGGTCAATGCGCGTGGCCTCGATGCACTGGAACACCTGCTATACAGCGGCGTCGACAACGTGTGCCCAAGCCAAGTTCCACCCAACAGCGACAACACCTGGGACACCCTTGTAGACCTCGACAGTGAGCGAGCCGCGTACGCCACCGCCATTGTGGAAGACTTACGGTCACAGGAATCGGTCTTCCGCAGCACTTGGCAAGCCGCACGGCCAGCCAGCCTACAAGCCATCATCGACGGCCTGTTCGTGTTCGAGACCGAGATCAAAGACGCCAAGCTGGGTCACCCTCTCGGCCTGATCGACTGCGACACGTTCGACTGCGCAGACGCCGCGGAGGGCTTGCCAGACAGCAACTCCAGCGCTTGGATTGCAGCAAACCTCGAAGGATTCCGCGCGCTGTTCACCGGTGGCGACGGCGTTGGCATCGATGACCTGCTCACCGATGTGGGCTCTGGCGACGTGGCGACAGAAGTCGTGCAGCGGACAACCACAGCAATCGCCATGGCCGAAGCGCTCGACGGCAGCCTCTCTACGGAGATCGTGGACAACCGCCAGGCCGTGGTCGAGCTGTACGACGAGCTGAACGCCATTGACGACCTGCTGCGTATAGACGTCACCGGCATGCTGTCGCTACAGATTCCCGCAGTGGTCGGTGGGGACAACGACTGATGGACCCCTGGGTGCTGCTGAGTCCGTTCACGGCAGCCAATAGCCGTACTTACTGGGTGGCTTTGGTCATCAGCGGACTCGTCGCACTTATCTGGAGTGGACGCGCATCTGTAGCGGGTCTGTTGCGCACGCTGAAGCACCCGTCGTTTCGTCTAGATGTCCAGCTGATGCTCGGAAACACGGCCCTCAAGCTGCTCGGCGTCATCCCTACGCTCGTCGGCGCCATGATGCTGGCCCGCACCCTGGTTCGTTCGCTCGACAGCTGGTTTGGGGCTCCCAACCTCCCCGCAGTCCCGTCCCCCATTCTCGTTGTGGCACATCTGCTGTCCTTCTTCGTGGTGTGGGACCTGTCCCGGTACGTGTTTCACCGACTCATGCACCGCATCCCCGCTCTGTGGGAACTGCACCAAGTACACCACTCCGCCGAGGTCCTCAATCCCCTCACCATTCACCGCACCCACTTCATCGAGAGTGCGCTCATTGGGCTGCGCAACGCGGTGGTCACGGGCCTTGTCGCAGGAGCGTTTCACTGGTTGTTCCGCAGCCATGCGATGACCGAGTCCATTGTGGCCATCTCCACTGTGGGAGTCGTGCTCAACGGCATCTGGGGCAACCTCCGCCACAGTCACATCTACATGCGTTTTGGTCGCTGGGAGCGGGTGTTCATCAGCCCGGCTCAGCATCAGCTTCACCACGCGGACGACCCCGCTCACTACGACGTCAACTTTGGTGTTTGGTTGAGCCTGTGGGACCGGCTTGCAGGCACATGGAAGGCCTCTCCAGAGACAGCACCGACGGTCTACGGACTTGGAGCCGCTCGCAACCACGGAACAGGCCTGCTGTCGGCGTACATGCATCCCCTCCTCGCTGCCGGTCGCGTGCTCATCGGAAAGCGTGCAGCCGCCGCAGCCGCAGCGCTCACGGCTCTGGGTATTGTGGACGCACACGCACAAGACCCCTACGAGATTGTGGTCCGAGACGAAGACGGCGTTCCGGCTGTTGCGGGCAGCGCCACGGTCTTGAGCGAAGAAGACCTCGAGCGCTTCGAGTACGACGACATCCACGCCCACCTCGCAGAGGCCCCCGGCGTGTACACCCGCGGCGAGGATGGCTTTGGCCTTCGCCCGAACATTGGCATCCGCGGCGCGTCGAGCGAGCGCAGTGCGAAGGTCATGTTGCTCGAAGATGGCGTCCCACTGGCCCCAGCTCCGTACGCCGCCCCAGCCGCCTACTACTTTCCAATGAGCACCCGCCTCGTCGGGCTCGAAGTCTTCAAGGGGGCCGCAGCCACACAGTACGGCCCACAGACCGTCGGCGGTGCCCTCAACATGCGCACGCGCGCGGTGCCAACATCTCTCACCGGAGGCTTGGACCTGGCCGCAGGAATGCGCAACACCGTCAAGCTACACGCCTGGGCAGGTATCGGGAACGACGACAGCGGCGTGCTCCTAGAAGCCGTCCACTTGGCGACAGATGGATTCAAGCAGCTCGAGAGTGGTGGCCCCACAGGGTTCGACCGCTCCGAGTTCATGCTGAAGGGACAACACTCCTGGGACGCTGGCGACACCCGCCACACACTGGGCCTCAAGCTGGGACTGTCACGCGAAGACAGCACCGAGACCTACCTGGGCCTTCTCGGCGCCGACGCCGACATCACCCCGTACGCTCGCTACGCCGCCTCCGAGCTCGACCACATGCAGTGGTTCCGTACCCAAGCAGAGCTGTCCTACACCGTGCGCTCGTCTGCCAACGTCGACGTCCACACAACCGCCTACCATCACTACCTGGACCGGTCGTGGTTCAAGCTGAACCGCTTTGCGGACGGTCCAGATCTACACGGCCTGCTGGCCGGAGCAGGCACGGGGCGAGACGCCGTCTACCTGGCCATCTTGCGTGGAGAGGCCGACTCGGTTCTCCCGGGTGACGCGCTGCTCATTGGCACCAACGACCGTCAGTACCACAGCATGGGCGTACAGAGCCGTCTTCGCATCCGCAGCCCGTTCCTTGGTCAGCCAGGCGCGCTCAGGACTGAGCTCGGCCTGCGAGTACATGGGGACATTGTAGACCGCCTGCACACCGAAGACCCCCATCGGATGACCGACGGCACGCCCGTTCGCACAGACGACCCGCGCCTCACCAACACGGACAGTCGAGCCAGCGCCATTGGCCTAGCAGCCCACGCACTGACCGACATGAAGATCGAAGCCTGGCACATCAGCCCAAGCATTCGGGTCGAGAGCGTCTTCACCCAGCTGAATGACCGGCGAGATCCGGCAAGTGGAGAAGACCTGACCCACCGGCTCAGCGTGCTGCCGGGAGTAGGCGTTCGGGTCGAAGCCACACCCACTATCGACGTGTTCGCTGGCGCCCACCGCGGCTTCTCTCCAGTCGGTCCGGGGCAGTCCAAAGACGTACGCCCTGAGAGCAGCTGGAACGGCGAGGTTGGCGCACGATGGGCGAGTGGAGACCGCGGCGGCGAGCTGGTGCTCTTCGGTAGCGACTACACAAACCTAGTGGGCGCCTGCACCTTCGCAGCCGGATGTGGAGACGACGACGTTGGCCTGCAGTTCAACGGCGGTCAGGTGCGCATTGGCGGTGTGGAATCTTCACTTGGCGACGTTGTGCCACTCACGCCAGGTCTGTCGATGCCCGTTCAAGCCAGCTACACACTCACCGCGACGTCCTTCCAGTCCGACTTCGTCAGCGCTTTTCCACAGTTCGGCAGCCTGCAAGCCGGTGACCAGCTGCCGTACGTCCCCACCCACCAAGCGCACCTACGCGTGGGACTGAACAGTGAGCGACTCGGCGCAGACATTGGCGCGACCGCCCGCTCGGGAATGCGCGACGCAGCCGGACAGCAGACCCCCGCAGAGGTCCCAGCACTCTTCACCCTAGATGCTGCAGGTCACATGGATGTGGACGACCACATCACGCTGTACACCACAATGACGAACGTACTGGGTGCCACAACCACCGTGTCCTTGCGCCCGTTTGGGAGCCGACCCACAGCGCCAAGGCAGCTGATGGTCGGTGTGAAGGTTCGGTAGCCCGCGTCAAATACGGGAGGGTCGCCCACCCTATTGAAGGTAGGTAATCTCGACCGAGCCGGGCCCGTGGTTTTCACCAAACTCACTCGCTTGGTTCACACCCGCATTGAACGAGCCGCCGCCGCCGCTTCGGCTGTACGAGCTCCAGCCACAGCACGCGCCGCCACCGGAATAGCCGCCGCCGCCACCAGCACACAGCTCAGCACCGCCACCTCCCCCGAATCCACCGTGCGCGGTGATTGCGTGGTTGGTCGCGAAGCCACCGACCCCGCCGGAAAGGAACGATTGGGCAACAGCGCCCACACTCCCGCGGGCGGTGCCGTTGCCACTGAAGCCTGCGCCAGTGCCGACGTAGTTGTTGCTGCCTCCAACAACACCGCCGCTACCGTTCGAGCCACCGGTGCTCTGGTAGGACGTGTTGTGCACGACGGACTCACCGGACGTCTCTAGGCGCCCATGTCCACCCTGGGCGAAGCCGTAGCTGGGGTCATTTCCACCGCCACCGCCACCGCCGACAACCATGGGGCTGTTCGTGGAACTCACAACGAAGGTCCCGCCGCCGCCACCGCCGGGCTGATGGCCGTAGGCATTGTGCGCGGGTGCGACGCCCATCTGGCCGACCAACACTTTGATGACCGTTCCCGAGGTCAGCATGAACTCCCCCGTGACTTCCGCGCCGAGGCCACCGAGCCCCACTGCGTGTGTGCCGCCGGCGTAGGTTCCCACGGCTCCTTCAGCCCCCCGTGCAGTGATTCGGTAGGTCCCCGTGACTGGAACTGTCCAGGCCTGGACTCCAGCGCTGACGATGACATCTCCAGCGAGCGTGGTGCTTGCGTACGCCGAGTTGCATGCACTCTGAGACGGGCCAGCGCGACCGGTCTGACCGCAGCTGGTGAAGCGGTACTTGTCGCTCTCTTGAGTTCCGGTGCCGATGGAACGCCAGTCGCCCCCTACACAGACCTTGACCTGGTCCAGATCGGGGTCGTACACAAGCCCCCCGTCCTCGGTGCAGCCATCGCTGCTGCTCTGCCCAAGTACCAGAACATTGTCACCCGTCAGCCTCACATCGCCGACAACCGCAGAGGCCACAGCCGCCCGCGGGACATGCGTGATGAGCTGTTCACTGGACACACCGGCTGTGGTCACCCGGATCCACTCGGCGGCCTCAAAGACGGTGCTATCGAGCGCTTCGTCATTCGTGTCATGGCTGACCACCAGGCTGTAGTAGCCGTCCGCAACGTCCACGGTTCTTGTCAGCGAGAACGTAGCGCCGCCACCTTGGGAGTTGGCGAGCTCAAACAGAACCTCGGCTTGTCCGTTGACAGGTCCACCACTCGCATCCAACAGCCGTCCCTGGTGGGTGACAGACACCGGCGATGCCCACGCGGTGCCACACACCATCAACCCCAATAGACCCAGTGCCGCAGTTCTCATTCCAGCCTCCCTAAGTACACACTGTACCAAAGGAGGTGGACGCGAAACGCGCCAAATTGAAGCAGCTGCACAGACCGATAGGCGCAACGCACGCGCGTCAGACGCCGCGAACACAGGCCCAGCCCAGGGGCAGCGCCGTTCTACTCGCCGGCGTTCTGCCACTGACGGGACAGCCCGACGTCATCCGCGTAGTCGGCGACTTCCTTGAGCGTCCGCTCATCATCCCAGCCGAGCAGACCCGCCATGCGCTTGGCAACGGCCTCTGCGCACTCGAGACCCTGATCCGGGGCGCGGTAGATGATCTGAGTTCGGCGGTGCAGAACGTCGGTCACGGTGGCCGCCAGTTCTTCTTCGACGGCCCAATCCACCTGCACGAGTATGTCCGGAAGCTCTGCAATGAGCTTTGTGGCTAAAGTCTCGTCAGCGGCCACGCGCTTGGCCAGGTCCACGCCACGCATGCCGTAGGTGTCGCCTAGATGTCGACTTGTGGCGCTGTCCAAGCGGTTCTTTGACGCCTTGCGAATGACCTCTGCCACCGCGTCATGGTCGTCATCTGCCGGCCAGCCAATCGCACCAGGAAGCGGCTCACGGTCGGTATCACTGGCAGACAGGCCGTCAGGAAGGCGGTTCTGGAGACGAAGAAGCTTCACTGCAGTGTCCACGACTTCGGCAGCCATGCGACGGTAGGTGGTGAGCTTTCCGCCGGCAATGGTGATGAGGCCATCTTGGCCCACAACAATCTGGTGCTCGCGGGACACGGCCGACTCGTCGACATCTCCTGGAATGCCCCCTTCATTGACGGGCTTCATCAGCGGACGCAGACCGGCCCATGTGCTGACAACATCCGACCGTTCAATGGCGTTGTCCGGGAAGTAGTGCAGGGAGGCATCGATCAGGTAGTCGACGTCTTCGGAGGTCGCGGCAACATCTGCGGGGTCGCCGTCGTAGTCGGTATCGGTGGTACCGATGTAGGTGTGGTCTCCCCACGGCAGAGCAAAGAGCACGCGCTCATCTTCTGGATGAAAGAGCACAACGGCGTTTTCAACTGGCAGGACCGAGTGCTTGACCACAATGTGTACACCCTTCGTTGGGCGCAGCAACCGTCCGCCACCGAGCGGCTTACTCATGGCGATTGTCTTGTCTGTCCACGGGCCAGTCGCGTTGACAACAGAGTGTGCACGCACCTCTTTGAGCTCACCAGTCAGCGTGTTCTCGACCACAACACCGCCAATACGGCCGTCATCGTCTTTCAGGAAGCTGTTCACCTTGGCTCGCGTCGCAATGACCGCACCGGCCTTGGCGGCATCCAGAGCCGTCTCCAAGGTCAAGCGAGCGTCGTCCGTTGAGCAGTCCCAATACAATGGAGCACCCTTGAGTCCCTTTTGTAGGAGAGTGGGCTCCTTCTCGGCAACCTGCTTGGCACCCAGCTTCTGGTGAATGCGCGGCGAGCGGAAGAGCGACAAGCCGTCGTACAGCCACATGCCGGTGTTGATGACAAAGAGGTTGTGCCGACTGCCCTTGTACACGGGGAACAGAAATCCGAGCGGGTTGACCAAGTGCGGCGCAATGTCGAGCAAGATTCGCCGCTCACTGACCGCCTCAAAGACCAAGCTGAACTCGTACTGTTCGAGGTAGCGCAGCCCGCCATGGACGAGCTTGCTGCTCCGTGAGCTGGTGCCGTACGCCAAGTCTTCCATCTCTACGAGTGCAACGGACAGTCCGCGTCGTGCAGCGTCGCGCGCGATGCCGCAGCCGGTGACCCCGCCGCCGACAACCAACAAGTCCACCTGGCCGCCCAGGCTGTCCCACATTTGTTCGCGAGTCTTCATGACGTTTCTCCGTCTGTGCGTAGGACCCGAGGTCCCCATTCTACGGGCTCGCCGGCCCGAATCTGAGCAAAGGACGCGCGACCGATAGCCGCCTGTCCCATGACCACACTGTGTGCATATGCCCGTGCTTCGATTTCTTGGCGGGCTGCCGCATCTTGACCCACACAGCTGAGGACCGCCTGCTTGAACGCAGCGACCGCGGTCGGAGACGCCATGATGGCTTTCTTGGCCAAGATTCGCGCACGCGCCAGACCGTCGTCTAGGTCGGGCAGTGACTCGTGTACAAGTCCAATCCGCGCCGCTTCACCCGGTCCAATCCGTTCGCCGGTCATCCCCAGGCGAAGTGCGTGTCCCAGACCAATCTCAGTCCACAGCTCACTGGTTCCACCCGCGCCAGGCACAATGCCCAGCGTTGTCTCGGGCAATCCAAAGACCGATCTGTCCGTCGCAATCCGCCAGTCTGCCGTGAGGAGGAACTCCGTCCCCCACCCCAGAGCAACGCCACTGACTACGGCGACATGAAACACTGGTGCTCGTCGAAGCGATGCCAGGACCGAGCGCTGCCAGCGAACATGGGTACGCACGCGGTCGTCATCCCATCCAGTCCGCTCGGTGACGTTCGCACCGGCAACAAAAATCGGCGTGCCACGGGAGGAGGTCTTGGTGCTGTACGTAATCAGCGCCCGTGGACCGTCTGGCCGGGAGAGGCTCTCGACCAGTGCCTCCAGCTCAATGAGCTGTGCCGAGCCCATCTCATTGGCCTTGCCGTGCTCCAACCGGAGGACCGCTATTCGGCCCTCATCTTCGAGCGTGATGTTTAGCGTAGGGGTGGACATAGCGGACCTCGGTTCTGGCGAGTCGCGTATTTCACTGGGGTTGTACCGGCGAGGCTCGCGGCCGAGAGGAGACGACAGTTGTTGCGGACAAGAGCGCCGGCCAAAGCATGTCAACACGTCCCCACTCATGGTAAACATGCCTACAATCACCACAAAGGACAGGAAATCCCCATGAAGACCATTTGCCTGCTTTCCCTAGTGCTTCTCGGCGCCTGCGAACCACAGTGCGGCACCCCGGATGCTGCGGACACGGCCCCCGATACCGATGTCGAAACACCCACGGATAGTGACTCTGACGGCATCACGGACGCTGACGAGTTGGCCCTCGGTACCGACCCAGACAACGCGGACACAGATGGCGACGGCTTCACGGACGGCGAGGAAGTGGACACCGGAACGGATCCCACAAACCGCTTTAGTTGGGACTACGCATCCGGACAGTTTCCCGACTTCTCAGTAGACGCTGAAGGCATCACCGACACAGGATGGGGCACAGGCGACATTATGCCCAATGTTCAGCTGTCCGACCAATTCGGCAATGCGCTTGAGCTGCACCAACTTCACGGCCACGTCATCGTTCTTGCCGTAAACGCAGGGTGGTGTTCGCCCTGCCGGACCGCTGCGCCCCCAAATCAAGGAGTGTGGGAGGAGCATCGCGAAGACGGTCTTCTCTTCGTCCATCTGCTCCTGCAGAATACCAGTGAGCAGGCCCCAAGCACCGGTGACCTGATGGAGTGGGCAACGGACTTCGACATCGAATTCCCTGTCGTTGCCGATTCTGAAGACAGCCTTGTCACCGGCCTCTTCAACTCAGGTCTGTATGCAGGCAGCATACCGTTTTTTGTCGTGTTGGATTCAGACCTTGAAATCGACAGCGCCTACACTGGCGACGGAGGAGAACTTCCCCCCGCTGTTGTCCGCGCGCTTGAGCTGCTCGCCGACTAGACCCTGGCAGACGTACAGCCCGGTTCCACCTGGAGAGGCAGCGCAGCAGACTCTAGCTACGCGCCAGACCCCTCACTCTGGTGCGTTGAGCCCTCGTTCGGTCAGCCACTGCACGCTGGTGTCGTCTCCACCCCAGGCCTTGGCTTGGTGCACCCAGACGGGCACTCCAGCGAGCTCTTTCTCTGCGATTGCGAGTTGGTCTTGGCCGACAAGCCCCGACTGAACCCCCAACACGCGGGCTCGCCCAGCGCGGTACGTTGCGCCACACGCGGTCGCGGCATCGATAGCCGCGAGATGGGCGGCACTGTCCCGCTCTGCCAGCGCCAGGGCCATGTCCAGATCGATGCCGGTCAGAACGAGATTATGGTCCCGAGCCAAGCTTCGCATGCGTCGGACAGCCACAACCGCGTCACCTTCGGCCCCTAGGACCGGAACCCGCGCAAGCGACACCTGCATCATGGCGGCCATGCGCAAGAGTGCCGCAAGAGCAGCCCACTTGGGGCCATTCCGACGTTCTTGCTCGTGAAGCGACACGGCTTTGTGACGTGCGGTCATTGCAGCGGCGGCGTCGCCCATGAGCTCATGAACCTCGGCACGCTCGCCAGCGACTGCGGCCTGTCCCGACAATCCAGGCAGCTCGGCGGCCGCCTCATCAAGCAGGGTCTTGGCGGTGTCCATGTCCCCCATCAAGCGAGCACACTGCGCATGACGAAAGGACCGCGTCGCCACAACCAGTGGGTCATCGCCGGTGATGCGTGATGCCCACCGTTGAGCACCTGCAACGTCTCCGGTGGCCAATGCAAGGTCGACCTGTCCATCAGCGACCACTGTCTGGGCATGGGCAGGCCCGAGCATAGCCTGCATCAGCACCTGTCGTGCCTCAGCCAGCTGCCCCTGCGCCGCTAGGCATCCCGAGCGTTTAACGCGTACAACCGTGGCCAGCGCTACATTTTCAGTGAGTAGCAGGGCCGTCTTGAGCGCCTTGTCTGCCAATGCCGGACGGTCGTCGCGACGAAACGCCTCACCTGCAGCATCCCAAGCACGTGCGGCCCGGTCGGGGTCTCCACCACGCCCCAGCGCCTCGGCAATGGATGCCCAAGCACCGGCTGCTTTGGCCCACTCCCGCTGCTGTTCGAAGGTTCTTGCCGCTGCTTCCTGGGCTTCCAGAGCACTACTCACCGGTGGCACACGAACCCATCCATTCTTCCGCCTCGACGTTGAAGTCGAACTCACATGACGTCGCAGCCGGGTCAACCTCGAAGGTCTTACGACGCATTCGACTGCCTTCCGTCGGCGTCACATTCGTGCTCATCCGTCCTCCGAGCAGGGACATCTGGCAGGTCCCTTGGCCGTCCCACTCGGCACGAAGGCCAGCTGTCTGGCTGAACGTGACTTCGGTGACCGAGCCGCTGATGGTGAGGCGCACGGGTACATGCACCGCACTCGCGTCGTCCTCAAGGACAGCACATGGGACCGCGGCTACCGGCACTGGAGCGACGTCTGGGACCACCACAGGTGCCGGTTCAGGCACGTCCGGCACGCCTGATTTCCACGGCTGGAGAACAGCCAACGCAATGCCGACAACAACTAGTAATAGCAGACCCAAAATCGCAAACAAGCCGAACCCAGCGACGGCAAATTTCATCGCCCCGCCGGACTTCGCCTGGCCTTGGTCGGTGGTCTGTCCCACAGGACGGTTCGACGTGGGGGCAAGACTCTTGGGGGCTGCCTGGGGAACAATGGAGTGCGTTCCAGCCACAGGTGCAGGGGGCGGCGGTGGCGGCTTGCGCTGTGTTGCGGGCGGAGGCGTGACGGGGTCTAGCTGACCCGTTCCCATACCGAACGCCGAGCTGACGTCTTCGTCCACTACGCGCCCCGGAAGGGGGTCTCCAGTGTCCAGATCAGGAATTGCTGCCTTCGCATCTGCAACCAAGGTGCGACAGAAGCGGCGCACTGGCATGTCGTCTGCCCTGTCCGCCAACAACTCGAAGATGTCTACAAGCTCAAGTGCAGAAGGACGTTCCGCCGGCAAGAACGACAGCATCAACCGCAAGACCTCTCGGACCTGCTCCTGCCATTCGTCCGGTCCGTGCAGAGGCAAGGCAGCAACGCGTTCTTCAACCTTGGACTGGAACTTCTGCGGACGCGGCGAGATGCGGCCGAAGTTCTCAAGCGACAGCAGCTCATACAGAGTGATGCCCAACGAGAAGACGTCTGCCGCAGGGGTGTCTTCTTCGCCCAGAACTCGCTCCGGGGCCATGTAGCCCTGGGAACCAAACGCGAGTGCTTGGGTCTTGGCTTCACGCTCGGAGAAGTTGGCTCGTGCCGTTCCGAAGTCGAGCACCTTGATGGAACCAGGAACGGTCACAAAGATGTTCGAGGGCTTGATGTCCCGATGGATGACCCGCAGCGGCTCGCCGCCTTGAAGTGGACGACCGTTGTAGGCAGCATCCAATGCACTGGCGACGGTGGCCATGATCTCAAACAGCGAGGTCCGTGGGAACTCGATGTCCTGCTCGCGCAGGTGATTGGACATGCCCTTCAGGTCAACGCCTTCCAAGTACTCCATGACAATGGCGCACTTACCGTCGATGCTCGTGAGGTCTTCGACCTTCACGATGTTCTGATGGCGAATCAATCCAAGCAGACGCGCTTCATCACGCGTTCGCATGACGATTTCGTCGTGGCTGCTCCACTTAGCGTGAAGGAGTTTGATAGCTACGATTCGCGAGAAACCGTCGGAGGTGATTTGCTCGGCCAAGTAGACCTTGCCAAATCCCCCTTCAGCAATTTCTTTAATGAAGCGAAATCGCCGTCGGGCGAGAGTCATGCGTTCTGGCTCCGGGTTGCCGTCGCCGCACTGTACCACGGCTCTCGCACGGGCTCAGCGGTCAACGGCAGATGCCGACTTCAGGCTGGGAGGAGAGCTCGACCAGAACGTGCATCAAGGCGAAGTACTCAACAATCTTCTCTTCGAGGTCAGGCTCATTGGACAACAAGTTGTTGAAACTCCACCTGCCCACACCGCCGAACGGACGATTGCGAGCGAAGACATCCTCTTCCCGCGCCGTCAGAATGGCCCCCACACCCATTACCGTGGCATCTGCGCGCCGGGACTCGGTGAGCTCCAGCTGGTCGTAGATGGCGGGCACCGGTGAGGTGTCCACCCAGTCCTGAAGCGGAAGTTCCACGACCCGGTTGAAGGAGATCACGTCGCGCTCCAGCATGCCGCCACCAACATCCCGAGTCGTGACCAGGAAGTGCATCGCCATGTACCGCTCGGGCACACCGCTACGCGGGCAAAGGTAGGTGGACAGCAACGCCTCATCTTGTTCCAGAAGCTGGGTGAGACGCTCTTTGTCGTTGTCGATTTCTTCAGCACGCCTCGCGGCATCCTGGACCATCTCTTCCGGAAGCCCAAACGCACGAAAGTTTGTGAGACGTTGGTCCGGCCGCCATGTTGTGTTGATGAGCGGGTCGACAATCAGGTCAACGGGCCCAGCGGCGGTCGACGTGAGGTTCACCTCTTCGAATCCAAGCAACACACCGTTGACGATGAGCATGGCCAGGGTGACCGCAATGAGCAAGAAGTGTCGCCAGGTCATCGGCCAACGTCCTGGGGTGTAGGAATGTTCAGTTCCCGGCAGTAGCCATCTTCGCGGGTGTACTTTCGCCAGGCCGCAAATGTGGGGTCGTCGCCATAGTTCTGGGCGTAGTAGCAAACCGCTAGAAGATGCTGGGCAACAATGGAATACGCATAGTGCTGCGTTTCAGGCATCAACAGTGACCCGAGTCGTGCACCCCGACCGCCGTCATGAACCCACCTGTCTGTGGTGATCATGTGGCCGTAGAAGTTTGGAATCTCTTCGTCGGCCTTTCCTGTTGACCACCGCTGAAGCGCCGGCAGAAGATTCGTGGGCTTCCCTCTTCCAAATCGCGCGTCATCGTAGCCCGAGTTGTGCGACAAGATGCTGATCTGGACAGCAGCGCCGCTCTGTCGAATCGTAGGGTCTTCCATGGGTTCGCGCAGGCTGGCCATTGCGGCTCGTGTGCTTCGGGTCAGGTCTACGCGATGGTCAATGTCACATCCCCTGCTCGTATCAATCAGGCAGGTGTGCTCGGGACGGCGAATATAGACCGCATTCTGGTACAAGCCACGCGGCGGGGCGTCTGCCGTTGGAGACCACGTCACGTCGCGGCCCATCAGGTGACAGTCTCGGACAATGAACTCGATGTCCGGTTCACGATTGAGACGATGAGCAACCTCGGGCATGAACTGCCAGAATCCTTTCGCACAGGCCGGCGACTGTACATTGGCCTCGTAGCGGCTTTCCTGGTACGGAATCGCAGCGAAGACTTCTGGTAGTTCTGCGGCTCGGAGCTCGTCGACGACTGTGGCATACGGCGCTCGAATCTCATCAAAGCGGCGAAACACCGACCGAGCCTGAATGTGTGTCTGAACGCTGGCGACCACCTTCTCGTAGAACCGCTCGTCCCAGTTGTCCGGATCGGTCACCTGGCGGCCCACAGAAGCGGGAGCAACGTCAGCGTTCGGCTTCATCACGAAGTCGTGAAAACCCGAGCGCAATCCCCCCTTGAGGTTGGGGTCCAAGTCTTCGACGGCGACCGTGGCAAACTCGTACATATCCTCGCCCTCAATGACCGGTCCGAGGGGCTCGGGCGTGATGGCCTTGATGAGGACCGCAGCTCCGAGGCAGGTGACCGCGGAGACGGCAATGATCATCGCGCCCCCACCGAACCACAGCGGTACCGAGCTAGCGTTGATGCGGGTGACCTTTCGCGCCTGAAAGCTCGCAGGCACCGGAGCGCCAGCCATCTCAACGGCGCCGCCACCGGCAGCCGCGACATCGTCCACCTCGTCCTCATGGGCGGAGAGCAGCTGGCCTTGTTGCCAAACACCCAGCTTCTGAATGCGAACGAACTCGAACGTCGCTCCGCGGCCAATCGGCCCAAGGTGAATCGCGCAGCCCTGCGACAAGTAGTTGGGCCCGCTCATCGGATCGATGTCTTGCCAGCGCACATTTGGATGCGGCGCCATGCGTACTTGGGCGGTTCCCACCGGAGCAATAGAGGCTGTAGCCTTGTCATAGGCCGTGATGACAGCATGCCGGGCGTCGAGGCCACGGTAGCCGTTCAACTTGAAGCCACCCGGCCCCGGATTGGCACCGATACGCACCACGGGGCCACGAAGGGTGAACGCGTCCATGGCAGACATGGGTCCATCGAGCACGTTTAGGACGACGTCCCAGCGTTCTTGCATCAGCGCCTCAGCAAAAGGATCTGGCCGTCCGCCGGCTCGAGGTCCGCCAGCAGTTGATTCGGCAACAACGTGTCATCTCCAAGACGGAGCTGCCACTCTCCAGTAGGTAACCCAAGCCAGCTTACGAGATGGGCGACAAGTTGGCCCGCCGGTACGGCCGTGGAGACGGGCGACATAAAGCGATGCCCAGGGCTGCCGTCCGTCCGGACCTCAAGGCGAACTCTACGGTTCGGGACTTGGACCACGTCAACAGGCTTACTCGGGTCCAGGTTCTTGGCGGGCTCGTTGCCACGCCACCACCGCCCTTCTTGGGACAGTCGCGGCGCGCTCAGGACTCGTCCATCAAGGTCCACAACAGGTCGGCCTAGCCGAACGGCAGCCGCCGCCAATAGCTCATCATTAGCCAGTGTCTCGGTGCGAGTCACGCCGCCATCGCGAATCTCGACCGACAGCTCCGCGCGAACGGACTCTCCTACAGCAGACCGAGTCTCAAGGGTCTTCGGCAAGTCAGGTGTTGACGGACGCAGCGCCCCACCCCGACGGCGACCCGACGAGCTTCGCAATCGCGCGAGCAATGCTGCCGCTCCCCCACTGCTCGTAGACAGCGCTTGAGCGACCGAAGGCGTGGGGTCCTGCTCCGGCACAATGACAGGAGGTGGCGGCTCGGAACGTGATGGGGATGTGGACTCGGACGCGGCACCCGGCCTCTCACGCAATCGACGACGCAAGGCCGCGCGTGGGTCTTCTTCCGCAGCACTCGACGCGCTGTGAGAGGGGGGCCCCTCCGACCGGGAACGCCGCAGCCGTTGGCGCAAGGAATCCACTCGCGCCTCATCTTCTTTGTCCACTGGTTTCACCGGTGTTGGGGCGGGCGCTTCTGGAGGTGTTGACCGAGACCGTCGGCCAGATCGGGCCACGCTTTCCCACCGAGCCTGCTCAGCATCAGGGTCCACTTCTGGGCTCGGCGCATTGGGCCTAGGCATCGACGGTGGCGGAAGCTCGGTATCTTCAGGCTCATCGATCTCCGCTGCCATCGCAGCCAACTCTTCCCGCGTGAGCGCTGCTGTGCGTCCCGAGATGATGGGTTTTCCCTTGCGCTCGGCCATCTTGACCCGCTGCACAATCTCCATAAGCGACGGCCCATCAATATCCGGCGAACCCAACAAATCGTGCATGGCGTACACGTATTCAGCAGGGTCACGGTAGCGTGCGTCGTCGTCGTACTTGAGGGCCGGAGCCAAGGCGTCGCGAATGGTCGCTGGCAACAGCTCTCGCCATCTGTACAGACGGTACGTGCCCTCTGCTCGGGCCGCCTGCTGGCGGACATCCGCAAGAAGCCCGTCGTAAACAGGCTTTCCGACCATAAGTTCCACGCAAATCAACGTGAGCGCGAACAAGTCCGAAGTGATGTCTTCTTCGCGTCCTTCAATCCGCTCCGGCGGCGCATAGCGGAAGCTATCTTCCTTAATCGGAGAGGCTTCATGCGCGAGATGCTCCAGAAGCTCCACTTGGGGCAAGCCGTAGCCCAAGACACGAACCTGACCATCGCCACGAAGAGCCAGGCGCCACGGACTCAAGCTCCGATGCGACCAAACGCCGTGCGGACTTCCTTTTTCAGAGGCATCGATAAGAATCTGAGAGGTGACATACGCCAACTCCAGTCCAGCACGATGCCCGCAGCTCTCGTCTAAGTCTGCAAACGCACGGACGACCTCAGCAATCGACCAAACCGTGCCCGATTTGTAGACGAAAGTACCTGTCTCCCTATCATAATCCGCAAGCGGGACGATTCCGCTCACACCCGGTTCTTCCATGAACGGGAGTGAGCCCTGCAGCTCCGATGTCAGGCAAGGTGCAGTATCAAAGGGGGCTTTATACACGAGTGCCGTGTACTTGAGACCCTTCGCTGACTGTAGCTGCACCCAATCACCGGCGGGTGCGGGTTGCCGTCGTCCAGTCTCGGTCATGCCTTTTAGGGTCACGCTCACGCCGCTCCTGCCGATTGCGGGGTGGTATACCGTACCAGAGGTGGACGCTGGCGCGCCGGAACAACAACGATGACGACGGCGTAGCCAAACGCAACAAGCGTGACGCAGCAGACCGCAAACGCGAGCAGGAACAGGAGCTCGAGAGAGAGGGGGCCGAAAAGGAAGCCCCCAAACCCGAACACGCTCGGCTTCAAGACCAGTTCGGAAACGCCATGCTCGCGTCCATGCTCGACCAAGGCGGATCGGGCGGCGGCATGGACATCGAGGTTGAGTTCCAACAGGCGAAAGACGGCTCGGAGAAGGAGGGGCCAGAGTTCGGTGGGGACGATGATGTAGTCGACGTTCAAGGTCCACTTCTTGCCGAAGACCTCGCCTCGTCTCTCAACCCAAAAATGAAGAAGGGCGACGACGCACTGGGGTTCACCGACCCCATGCCAGACGACGTTCTCCCACCGGAAGACGCCGACTACATCTCTGCTGTCGCAGCCATGTCTCCCCCACCACTACCGGCGAGTCGCACCTGGGACCCGTTGGTGCAGCCGTCCACGGATGCCGTTCGACTTGGCCTGCATGACTGGGCCGTAGCATGCAGTCGCTGGGCCCCTGCATCGGCGCATTGGCAACTGTTGATGGCTGGCATTCGCCACGGAATACCTGTCCTACAAGACGCCCACGGGCGGGTTGGCGTTGCGCGTTCACGTACTGCAGCCATCGCTACCTGCGGTCTTGTTGCCGGTCCCTCCTTGATGGAACGGGGTTCCGCAGCCAATGCCGCAGCCATTGACTTTTGTACGGAGCTGGCTGCACGTGCGCACAGGGTCCGCACAGTGGCTGCGACTTCCGCACGGGATGATGCCGGAAAGCTGCCCAATGCCCGCGACGTGTTCCGAGTCCACGCGCCAGCCAGCTCCGGGAATGTGGTCCCTCGCGACCCGAGTCCAGGTGCCGCGCAGGCCTGGGCCGCAGCGCTTCATGACCTCGCAGGGTTCACCGACCCCATGATCCTCGTGCCGACCCTCACCGTTGCGCCGCCAGATCCCGACGACGACCCCGAAGATGACCCTCTGGGCCTGGACGCATTTCTCTTTGACCAGACCGGCGGCACCTACGACCCGCAAGCCGGGGCACACACAGCGGTCATGGAAGCCGCAGCGCACTTAGCTACCGCTGCTGCACAGACTCGCGTACGCCTCGCAGGGGTCGCGATTGCCGTCGCCGAGTCCTCTCTCGACTGGAGCAGCGGCGCCCCCACAGCACTGCTAGACAGCCGCCTCCGTCAGCTCGACGATGAGGTTGTTGAAGTCCTACAGACCCTCGTCGAGGTCGCCGGAGCCACACAGCAACGAAGCGTCGACCTAAACGGACTCGGCAACGGGCTGAAGCGCTCTGCACGCGCCATCAAACGGTCTCGCTCACGCACCATCAAGGACTTCCTACGCATCATTGGTGGCGTCGTCCCACGAGACAGCCTGTTGCTACCGGAATCGCCAAACCTTCCCGAAGATGTGCGAGAGGCACTGTCTATCGGCGAGCCGCTCTCTGCACGAGGTTGGGCTGGCGGGCTTGAAGACCCCGCAGACAGACGCTTGTGCGGGGTCTTGGTGGAGTTGTGTGACGTCGTTGACCGGGTCTGGGCGGCCGAAGCACTCGAACACCTTGTGGCTGAGTGGGAAGAGCGCGACATCCACTTTTCGAGAGCCCTCTCGGTCATCCTCGGTGCGGTCAACCTAACCCTAGGCCGAACCGGTGAAGCCTTGGCCATTGCGCGTGAGCAGCGCCGCGATGGTCTTCGCTGGCGAAACGGTGCCCTGTACGCAGAAGGTGCACTACTGGGGATGGAGGCGCACTTGATGGCCGGGGACGTGATGCGCGCAGACGCCTTGCGGAGAGATACCGGCGCGCACTTGTGGCAGATGGGCGCACGGGGTTCGTTGTCGCTGCTCGCACGCTGGACCCCACCAGATGTCGACGACTAGAGTGGCGCGTTACCGTCCTTCAACGGAGGGCCACATGCCGCACATCTCATCGCATTTCGACAGCGGAAACATCGTCGTCAACGACGTCTCAGCGGGTACTGCACGCTTGAGTATTCGCCCGGACAACGCGTCCGAACACATGCAGTGGTTTCACTTTCGCGTCTCCGCAGCACGCGGTGAAAAGATGACCTACATCTTGGATAATGCCAACAAGGCGTCCTACCCAGACGCATGGGAAAACTACCGCGTCCGTGTCAGTCATGACCGCGAGCACTGGACCTGCGTCGACACCGCCTTCGACGGCACACAATTGTCATGGAAGCACACTGCCGACCACGACATCATCTGGTTCGCCTACTTCGCCCCCTACTCCGAAGAGCGGCACCTCGATGGACTGGCACTTGCTCAACAGCATCCAGGCGTCCGCATTGACTGCCTGACGCAAACCCTGGACGGCGCAGACCTCGACCGCATCGTCGTCGGCAATCCAGACGGACCGAAGGTCTGGGCCATCGCCCGTCAACATCCGGGCGAGTCCATGGCGGAGTGGTGCGCCGAAGGCCTCGTAGACCGTCTATTGGACGACGCAGACCCGGTCGCACGCTGGCTCCTCGCCCATACCCAGTGGCACATCGTACCCAACTGCAATCCGGACGGCTCTCGCCGCGGCAACCTACGAACCAATGCTGCGGGCGCGAACTTGAATCGCGAGTGGGTCAATCCAACAGCAGAGCGCTGCCCCGAAGTGAAGGCCATCTTGGCTGCCATGGACATCAGCGGCGTAGACATGTGCCTAGACATCCATGGAGACGAAGCCATCCCCTACACCTTCGTCGCCGGTGCCGAAGGCGTGCCCCGGTGGAACGACGCCATGCAGGCGCAGCTTGAGGTCTTCCAAAAGGCTCTGGTTCACGCCTCCCCCGATTTTCAAACGACACATGGCTACCCGAAGGACGCTCCCGGCGAAGCCAACCTGACCATGGCCACCAACCAAGTTGCCGAACGATTCGGCGCGTTCTCCGTGACCTTAGAGATGCCCTTCAAGGACCATGACGACCTGCCTGATGCAGACATGGCCTTCTCCCCCGAGCGCGCCAAGCGCCTTGGTGGTGCACTTCTTGACGCCGTTCGCGCACTGGTCACTTCGTAATGGACGCCATCTCGGTTCCAGGAGGTCCGACGATTCCTTCGTCCAACCTACGTGCCGAGACGTTTCGCTCGGGTGGTCCGGGTGGACAACACGCCAATACGAGCGACACCGCTGTCCGGTTGCGTTTCGACCTTGCAGGATGCGCGGTCCTAAATCCCGGCGTAAAACGCCGGATTCGCGCAGACATGCCGTCGAACATCACCGACGACGGCGAGCTTCTTCTCGTGTGCAGCAGCAACCGTTCGCAGAAGCAGAACTTCGACGACGTCCGCCAACGACTGGCTCAGGTCATCTCTCGAAACCTGCAGCCACCCAAGCGACGCCGCGCCACCCGACCGACCCGCGGCTCACAGCGACGACGCGTCGAAGGTAAGAAGCAGCGCGGGAACACCAAGAAGCTGCGCAAGAAGGTGTCACGCCGGGACGACTGACGCGTCAGCCCGGAACGAATCCGCACACAGCGCAGCCGTGGCCGGTGTGGACCGATTGGCGCGCCGTCAGACAGCCCACGTGGAAGATGCGACCGCACGCGTACTGGCAGGACGTTCGCACATCTGGCTGGACTTCCAAACCACAGATTCCACACTGGTAGACAGCCACTTGTTCCTGCATCACCACCTCTGCATGGGTGACTTCGGGCAATGGCTCCACAGCGCCATACCAAGCGAGCCACGCAACGGTGACGCCGATGAGCAGTCCCACCCCGGATGGCAGGACGATGAGCGCAATTGTGAGCGGGTCAATCTCAATCGTCAGCAGCGTTGGTACCAATGCCAAGAGCCACAACGGAAAGCAGATGCCTGCACCGAGCAGCGGTACCTTGATGTCGCTCCCCTCGCCGCCTAGCAGATGCCGGGCCAATGAGGTGCCGAGCAACGCCAATGCAATGGGGGGCAGCAAGCTCATCAGGATGCTGTGACTCGCCAACAGGCCAAGCGCCCAGGCGACACTTATGGAGCCAACCAGCGCCAATCCAGTCAGGGTCGGACCCCAACCAGCCGCAGCATACCCCTTGTTCTTTGGGTATTCTGGGGGGCGTTCCTGCACACCGGAACCGGGAGGAGGCTGGGGCAGCAGGTGCACCAGCTCGTGCTGAATGACACCCAGTTCATCCAAGCGCTCATGGTCCAGCAGAACCCTGCCACGGGCGCGCAACCAGAACTTCCGACGCGTGCCATCGTCCCAATACGCACCTAGGCCCGCATCTCGCGCAATGCGCTGGGTGAGGTCGCTAGCCGGCAGATAGGTAGGCACAACGAGATCGAGCGCAAACGGCTCCATCTCAATGACCTGCACCCGCACTTGAACTGTGCGAGCGTCTTGCGGTGCGGCGGGTCGATTCATGCTCTGGCCCTAGCCCAAAAGCACGCGGCTAGCGCGTAGCTTCGACGGTTGCTTCCAGTTCATCGCTGATGCGTTGCAGTGGTTGGAGCAAACGCTCGAACTGCTGGAACCAACGCAGCCAAGTCTCATCACTCTGGTCGGACGCAGGAATCTCTGCGTTGACCCGGCGAATAAACTCGGTGAACTGTTGAATACGGTCGGTGGTTCGTGGAAGCACGTTGAAGAAATCGTGGCCGTAGGTGATCAAGCTGCCCGCAGTTCGGTACAACACGCGGTCCGTGGTGCCTTCCTCAATGAGCAAGAACTCCGAGCTGATTAGCGCCGAGTAAAACCCGAATGACCCAATGCTCATCTCTTTCAGCATTGCCGTACGGAACAGGCTTGTCAGAACCTTCTTGTTCAGTCGGATGTAGTCGTTCACGCGAGGCTTGAGGTAGGACTCAGCCGCACGCGACCGACGACCGGCCCGAGGAACAGGTAGCTGGACCTGAACCATGCGTCCCAGACGGACGTTGATTCGACACAGCGCCGAAGCATCTGCGTGGTCTTCGTCCGCTGGATGCAGTCGAGGAGCAGAGCCTTCAACAACACGGGCCTCACGGACCTCGCTTGTGTCGTAGACCGGACGCGTACTGTCCGAGTCCGCCTGCTCGACATGGAACAGCCAAAGCATGTACTCACCGTCGGTCTTTGGGACCTCAAGCGGCACGGCCACGTCGTGCATCAACTGCACGCCCTGGCCTTCTTTGGTGATGGCGTATCCAGCCTTAATGATGGCGACGTATTGCTTCTTCTTCTGCTCAAGCTCTACCTGCAGACCTTGGACAATGCCGTAGCCATGCAGAAAAAGCGCGTGCCGCTGAAGTGAACGTCGGTGGTAGATCTGCTCATCGCGTAAGTCAGAGGCGGTGAGACAGAGGCCCTCGAAGGGCTGCAGTCGATTGAGTTGGTGCTCGAAGGCCATGTCCCAAGGACTCCCTATTACCGGTGTGCGTCAAATTCGATGGTGAACGATACATGTGTGGGCCGTTCCTGGCTCACAACCTGGACGATACGACGCAACACTGCTGCTGCCCGCTCGCCAAAACGGTTGCGGAAGCGCTCTCGCGGCTCCAACACAAGCGTAAAGAATGAAGTGTCTGCGCGGGATGTCGGCTCCAAAAGGAAGCACCCCGGCGGCTCCGAGCGACGGTAACGTTCTACGACGTCACGGCCGCCAATCACGAAGTTCTTGCCCAGAACAACAGGATGGGCCTTTGCGCGCTCGCGCACCCGAACAGGCGCGGAAGTCAGCACACGGACCATCTCTTCGATACCCGCACGCGTGCCTCGGGTTCGGTACAAGCGAATCGCCCGACGAACAAGCTCGCGTTGCTGATGAATCGGAAGCGACTCGTCCAGCTCAAAGCCGACCCATGACGCCAGCCATGGCAAGAACTTGGGCTCACACAACAGCGGGTTGGTGAGGTCAGCCAAGTTGTCGATTTGGTCGGTGATGCGAGTCATCAAGTGCTGGAACAGGAACAAGAAGCGACGCATCGGGTCTTCGTCGACCTCAACGTCTACCGCTTGCTCATCCGGCAGTCCGCTTCCCCAGCGAACCAGCGCGGTATCGCGGGCACGAATGACTTCGCGACTCGAAACCGGGCCTTCACCCTGGAAGATAGCGGGAAGATAGCGAAGGTATCCGCGCACCGGAACGTGCAGAACAATCTCGTCACCGCGGCGTAGAGCCCGGCCTGTCTGACCAGAGCCGCTAACAACAGGAATGGTACGAACCAGGTGGTCTGGTACAAAGAAGCTGGCAGGTTCACCATTGGCGAGAATGCGACGCCCGACAATCCAGGTCTGCTGACCCGAGTTCTCATGGCGAATCTCAACGGTACGAACGGTCCCGAGCTGCTCACCACGGCGCGATTCGACCAGCTTGAAGCGGATCCGGTTGGCCATGTTCCGCTGCAGGTACTCGCGTGCTTCGCGAATCGGGAACTGAATGCACACCACCTGCTCTAGGTAGCGAAAGTCCGATGCAGCCTCGGTCGCGACAAGGCTGGTCTGCCCTCTACGTGTCGGGAGTCGACGTCGACGCATTAGTTTCCGACCTCTTCAATGGCCACGCGGGCGCGGCGCAAGATGAACAAGTCTGCGTTCTCTAGCAGCATGGTCGACAGACCCGCTCCCTCCTCCCAGCCGGGAGGTGGCGCCTGGCGGCTCGAGTCGACTTCGTACAACTGCACTTCGACGACATGACGAACCTCGGGAATCACCGAGACCAGACGGCCAAAGTCCTGTGCGTACAATGTGCCACCGAATGGCCAGCCCGACTTGTCCAGACCCCCCTGGTACGGGTCGAGGAACATCTGAACCCACTGACGGGCGCGTTCGCGGACAGCCAAGATATTGCTGTTCGCGCGCAGTCGAAGGGTAATAGAAACATCTACTTCTTGGAAGGTCGCCAAGCGGACGTCCGGCTGGACATTCACTAGACAGCGACGAGCCAGGTAGCGTTGCACGTGGTCTTTGAGACCAGCAGCTAAGAACGTGTCCGGGATGCGCTCCCCTTCCCGCCGCTGGGGAAGGACGATGACGCCAACCGTTCCGTCTTCGCTCATGTTGCCGTCGCAAGCAGCGCGAGCCACCTCGGCAGACGCTTCCTTCGCGATGACTTCGAAGTCGAGACGGGTAACCGCGCGGTCGCGACTCGTAAGGACGGAGGGCGCGCGACGGATAATCTCGTCGATGGTCTCGGCGTTGCGCCCGCCAGAGCCGGGCAGCAAGTTCTGCACAGCAACAAGGTCAGCGTAGCCTTCACTGATGACAACATCACCAGGGGGAACGTTGCCGACTTCACCAGGAACGGTGTGGTAGACCTCAACAACAACATTGTAGCTGCCGACGGGCACCATGCGTCCGCGGATGCCATTGCCGAAGGTCAGCAATCCATCGACCGGGTCCACGATGAAGACGCGGTCGTCTTTGGTCGCGGTGAGCAGGGTGTTGCCCGGGGCACGACGCCACTCGCGGCGGTTCTCACCCTCATCAACGTACACACGAATGTCTTCGAAGCGATCCGGGTGGACATACTGTGCACGGTCCGACTCTGCATTGTGCAGGAAGATCGGGAATCGGCGCAGCTGAATGGACTGGTGAGGCGTACCGAGACCGGAGAACTTCTCCATGCGGAAGGCATGCAGGTTGACGGCCTCGACCGTGTTCAACATCAGGTGCGAGACTGGCGGAAGCGCCGGTGCGGGACTCTCAGTGGGCCGCCGGTACAACACCCGCATCCAGTTCCCTTCCGGAGGGGCTGGTTCGGGGTCCGGGTACGGGAACGACAAGGTTCCCGACTGGTTCATCTGGTAGACCTCGGCGCCTTCATCACTGCGGACAACACGGCCCCAAGTCTTGCGGCCGCGCTTGTCGACCTGCAACATCTCCCAGCTGACAATCATGTCTTCTGGCAAGTAGGTCTCGCCACGTGTCTTGAACAAGATGGCATGCCGGTTGGCAACCGGAAGCGGACGGTCCAGCTCAAAGTAGATGGCGTGGTGTCCGGTGACCGGTCCGTCAACATCCGCATCTGCGTCGCTGATGTCGATGAACGTGTCAAACGGGTGGTCTTCGGCCAAGCGCCCAGCGGAGCGCGTCACAACGCGGCTCAGTCGTCGATTCTCGGGACGAATTTCCGCCATGCCGACCTTTAGTCCTGGCATTGGCTCTTCGTACGTGTCCCGTCCAAGAACACCGTCAACACCTAGCTTCAGCGACAACACGCGCATGACGATGGGCATGGGCGGACTCTTCTTGTCCGCTTGACGGGTCAAGCGAGACTTCGTGAGCTCAAGACGCAGCCAAGTGGTCTGCTGTGTGGCCAAGATGGCGCGATGTAGACCCTTGAGTTGTTTGCGGGGGTCGACCAAGATGCGAATCTTGCGCGGTCCGGCTTCAAGAGCGCCTTCGGGGTCAATATCCGCGAAGGTAAACTCAGAGTACAGGTCGTCATCATGGTGAACGACACGCCACGTGTCCGCTGCGCGGTAGGTCATCTGCAGCGAATAGTCTTCCGTTGGCTCTTCAATGCTCTCACCGTCGAGCTGGAAGTCGATCTCCAGCTCAATGAGCACCGGCTGCTCTGCACGGTTTTCGAACAGGTCAGCGCCCATGAAGAACTTCATGCCCAAGAGCGGCGGCAGCGTCGGCCCCGGCTGGAAGGGCAAGACTGGAAGACTGGTCGGATCGATGGGGGCTGCTCCACCTGCATCCGGTCCCGTCGCCAAGTGTAGAACCACGGGCCGTAGCCAAGTCATTTCCAGGTCGAGGTCCGGAATGAAGCCACGGGTGAACACGACTTCTGCGCGTTCCGCTCGAAGGTTGAAGCCGTCACTCGACATGTCGGACAGCGGTCCGGTCAGAATGATGGAGGTGTCTTGGTAGCGGACGCGCTCAGCCGGAATCTCTTCCCACTTGTCGCCGCGACGGTAGGTCCAGCGGTACAGCGGCATGTAGTTGCCGCGCCCAGCGGGAACGGAGCGATCGACCATTGTGAAGGTCACCGTCCAGCCACCACGAATCGGTGGCATGTCCTGAACAAAGAACTCTAGGTTGCGACCTGTCGCTCGCACTTCCCAGTTGTTCAGCGGCCGGTCTTCGCCACCACGGTCATCACGCCAGGTGATTTCCAGGTCTTCAACCATGCGATGGGACAACCACCGCTCATAGTCGACGGTTCCACGAATCCAGTAGTGGTCGCCCTGAAGCGCCTCCGGAACGGGAAGAAGATTGTCACCGTGCCCGAACTCTTCGGCTTGGGTGATGCCAGGCATAGAAGCCAACAGACCAATCTCGGGCAGGCCAAGGACTTCGTCCTCTTGCTTGTCAACGTCAATCGGCAACCAAGGCTGCTTCTCGTCGCCCGTGTAGTACTCCCACTTAAACATGGCGCCGACAGGCAGGTTGGCTTCACCCTTGGAGCGAATGACCATACGCCCAATCGGGATTTCCCCATCAGGCTCTAGGTCCATACTGCGGAAGTCGTCGTGACCGATGTACAGGAAGTGATGCGGCGTGAATGACCGTGGGCCGTGGTCAATGTCGTCCATCTGGAACAGGCTGACACCGCGGCCATTGCCAAACAACAGCGCTTTCGAGCACGTAGGATGGGCTTCGAACGGAATCTCGCGGACGAGCGGACGGGTACCGGCTTGCACAGAGACAATCCGCGTGATGTCCGCGTCATGCACGGTCAGCGGGTCGGTCGTCAGGTAGTGCAGCGCGTCTACGCCTTCGCCGGCCTTCGTAGACGACCGAGCGTACGCCGGAAGCTCAGCCTTGTCCGCGTTGGCAGCACGCAGGTCAAAGGTCAGCGGAACGACCGACGGTTGCGCCTGACGGCGCTCTTCCCCAATGAAGTTGAGGAAGTGGATGTAGGTCTTGTCCGGCACACGGTTGAGCCGGTAGATCGTCATTTCCGTCATCCACGCGAACAGCTGGACCAAGGTCATGCCTGGATCGGCATCTCCCAAGTTGGTCCACTCCGGCGTGTACTGCGGAATGAGGGTGCGGGCTTCGTTGACGATGTCCTTGTAGCGACGGTCGTCTAGATTCGGTGGCTTAATCGGCATGCGTAGTTCCCTACCCGCCAGCAGTCAGGAGCATGGACAGCTCCTGCGCCGACTGGGTCGAACGAATGGTGTAGGAAATCTGGACGCGAATCTTACCAGCGGAATCGGGAAATGCATCCACGTCGCTGACTTCGATTCTCGGCTCCCAGCGCACCAAGGCTTCTTTGATGTGTGCGGAAATCATGTAGGCAGTCGAGGGAGTGTTCGGCGCGAACATCATCTCGTAGGCTCGGCAACCAAACTCGGGCATCATCTGACGCTCGCCAGGTTTTGTCCCCAAGATGATGGTCATACAGTCGCGAATGTTGGCTTCATGCTCGCTCATGGTGACGCCACCACGACCCGACTCGAAACCGAAAGGAAAGGCCCAACCGCGACCTAGGAAGTCTTTGCGCACCTTCGGACCCCCATCCCCGCGAACATGTGCGGGACATCACGCCACCGGAGTGTGCCGGGGCGGCGTGAACCTTACCTCATAGGCCACTCGCGATTCCAGCCGTGGCTCGGATTGTCCAACGACCCGCACATCCGCCTGACAACGAGACGGTTAAACGCCAACAAATAGAGGCAACCTGCCCGACGCCAGAAACAGAAAACCCCAGCGTCTGCGAGTGCAGAAGCGCTGGGGATCGTCGCTACTGGTCGACGGTGTGCGTATTGCCCGAGAAAATGATCTGAGAGCTGTGCAGCCCGCCTGGCTCTAGAGTGTGGCGCACCGAGATGACGTAGCCTTCGGCAGCCATGCCCTTGTGCTGACCAGTAAGCTTGATCGTACAGCCGGCGCGAACTTCCCCCGTGCCGTTGACCGTGGCGCGTCCCTTCATGAAGCCACGTGCCAGTCGGTTCAACTCACCGATGGCCATCAGCTTGGCGGCGTCTTGGCTCGCCACCTGAACGTCCGTAATGAAGCTCTTGCCAGACCAGATGGGTCCGGCCTTGTCCACGGCTCCCTCACCACTGCCCATCTTCTCAATGTCAGCCTTCGTGGCCGTGCCCTCAACCTTCGCCTTTGTGACCGGATCCCAACCAATGACGGTCAGCTCGGTAGGAATCTGCTGATCCGTGAACTCAAAGTCCATGTTCGACAGCTTCGAAGCCGGAATCTCAATCGTATCGCCCTGGAAAGACGGCTTAATGAAGTTGATCTGTCCAGCATCCGCATTGACTTGGTAGCCATTGCGTGAGGCGAGTCGCTTCACGAACTCCAGATCCGACTCGTTGCGCTGAACAACGTGTGGGCTCTTACCGCTCGTTGAATCGACGGTGCCTGTTTCCAGTCCCGCCTCTCCAATGACCTGCTCGAAAATCTCCGAGTCCGTCATTTCCTCGAACGTACGCGTGTTGCGAGACGATGCCAGCTTTGTGGTGGGGTCCAGGGCCGTCAGAGTGACAACGGCCTTACCAGCCTGCCACGAGTGTCGTTTACCCGTCACCAACCCCTTGAAAGCCGCCTTGTCGCCGCCACCGAAGTGACACTCGACATCATCGCCAATGGCAATGTCACCCCAAGGGGACTTCTCGCCAGCGTTCGTGTTGAGGGTAATCTGGGCCATACCCATCATGTCTACGTGGTCCTCGACAACGAGGTTCACGAGGCCATTGGGTTCCGCCTGGGTGATCTCTACTCCTTTCAAGACAACCTTGAAATCTGGAGTGAGTTTCTTGTGTGTCAACTCCGCCATGGTGCTCTCCCGAACTCGGTCAAAGGCGAATGTGGAGAGCGCCTAGACGCCCCCCCATCGGGTTGCTTAGCTGTCGTCATTGCCGCGGTTGCGATTGGCACGACTCACGGAGTCCACTGCTTCCTTGAGGGAAACCTTGGCCGGAGCCGCAGGCTTAGCGGCGCTTGATGCGGCGGCACTTGATGCGGCGGCTGTCGACTCGGACGGTGAAGATTCACCAGATGCCTCTGCGGCCGGCTCACTCGGACGTTCCATAGTCGAGGAACTTGAACCGGAACTCGACTCTGAAGCGGAGCCTGCTGCAGCCCCACCCTGGTCATCATCATCCGACGACGCGTAGAGCGAGAACACATCGGACGAGCCCGATTCACCATGCTCAAACTCGGACGCGTCAGGACGGTCACCATCGTATCCGGAGACGCCTGGGCCAGCGGCCATAGCTTGCGCACCGTCACCTTCGGAATTGATAGCTTCGAAACCATCAGGAGCTGCGTCAGGTGCGTCGAACGTACTCGCCTCTACCGCACTCGCCGAGTACTCGGAGACACCCGGTCCAGCGGCTACGCCTTGTGCACCGTCACCTTCCGCCTTGATGGGCTCAAAGCCGTCGTCAACAGCTGGAGGAGCCTCAAACGTCGTGGCTTCAGGGGGTGCGCCTTCGTACTCAGACATTGCCCAATCGCCGCTGACCTGGTCACCGACGCCCACTTCGAGAGCGGTCTCGGCGCCTAGGTCCTCGAGCTCTTGCTCAGCAAACGGATCCCACTCGCCATCGTAGATAGCGAAGATGTCGGCCAAGTCGGAGTCTGGGTTGAGCTGCGGGTCGTAGTCACCCCAGTACCAGTTGTCCTCCGGTGGCATGTGCTGGAAAATCTCCGCGCACTGCTGGTTCGGCGGAATCACCAGGGTGTCACCCGGTGTGAGGTTCATGGGGTCATCGATGTTATTCGCGCAGGCAATCCACCAAAACTCAATGGAGAGGAACAAGGCGATACCGCTGAGGGTGTCCCCTTCTTGCACGGTGTAGGTCGAGACTCCCGTAAAGCCCGTCGCGGTCTGAGTCGCGTTCGTCCCAACGCCCGCATGGTCTTGCGCAGCCGCGGACTGTCCTTGACCCGCGCCAGCGCTGATCTTGGCAGACTCGGTGCGACTGTTTGAACGGCCGCCAAACGCGGACACGGGCGCAGACAGTGTGACCCCTTCTTTGGAGCCAGTCCCAATCTGGTCTTCGCATCGCTCTTTGAGAGTAATGGAGACCTTGGCACGCAGTGGATTTCCGTTGCTCGCGAACATGATGAAAGAGGTAGAGACCTTTTCAATCACCGCCGGAAAGCTGAACGAACCCCAATTAAACGTGCATCTGGGCGGACGGGTCGCGTCGTGGACGTTGTCCGTGTCACTGACCGTGACGGACACAAAACCAGCCAGCTTGCTCGTCCACTTCTCACGAACATCATCACCAGAATCCGTCGTGTCGAAGATGAGTTCCATTGTCAGGGATGATGCCTTGCCGCGGTCGAATTCAACCAGTGGCTTGTCGATCTGAAACTCTTCCGACTCCTTCCAGGCCGCAGCCTCGTCGAGCTTCATTTCCTTAGGATTAAACTGAACATAAAAAGTGGCGCCGCCGTCATCGTTGATGAAGTACGCCTTTTCGCTACCAATAGAACTCATTTATCACCACCCATTAGAACTTCCCTGACCACGTTGCTGCGAGAGCTCCATCTCGCGCAACACTGCCTCGTACACTGCGCGCTGAAGCGCCTTAATATTCGGTGCCTCGACAGATTCTCCCGAAGCTGCCTCGCCGCCGCTACCACCCGCGTGCTCACCTTCTTGCGCCATGCGAACATGACGCTGTGCATCGGCCAAACGCCGCTCATTCTCTGCAAGGTGAACCAACTGCATGAGCTTGTTTGCCAAGCGCATAGACTGCCCAGCACCGGCTTGACTACGGCGCGCAGGACGCGACCGCTGGCCATTCCAGGTGTTCTGAGTTGAGAACGACTCTTCTGTGTCTGATGAGGGCGCCCGGTTGTGAACCGAGAGTGGCGCCAGCTCATCGACAGGCATGACATTGGCGGACAAGACCTGAGCTTCGTCCGTAGCGCGGACAATGCGCTGAACAAGCTCAACAGCAGGTCCAGGAAGCTCCTTCGAGATTCCACGCAAGCCGTCTGCACGCTCCATAATGACGCGAATGACGTCTTCTGCGCTTGTGGCTCTTGCGAGAGCGTGAAGCACCGTTCCAGCACCAGGTCGTGCCAGCGGTGTTCCGTCGGCAGCCCGTGGGCCAGCCTCTACAGAAGTAGCGGGTCCTCGAACGACTCCACTGCCGGTCTCAGCCCGGTGTGACCAAGCACGACCGTCATCTTCGACAGGGGTATTACTCGATGCCGTTGCCAGCGTTCCGACCGGTGCTGTCGACCGAGCGATGCGACCGAGCGTTTGCGACAAGCTTGGTCGCCGGCCAGCGCTAGTCGAGACCGAACGTGCCGAACGTGCCGAACGTGCCGAACGTGCCGAACGTGCCGAACGTGCAGACGACGGTGAAGTGCTCGCTGCGGATACGCGACGTTGTGCGGGAAGACGAGACGGTGCAACACCGTATGTGTTCGACGTCGTGGCACGGCGCTCTGCATGAGCCACGGAAGACGAGCCGACGTAGCCATGACCCGAATGTGAAGCCGTGAACTCGTCAACGGGCTCGGCGGAGTCCACCATTGCCGATTGCGCGAGAACACCGGTCTGCCCCACGGCGGACCGATTCCGACGAGTTGCTGGAGCGGAAGAACCAAACTCCGCGCGACCGGTATCGGAGCGAGCTGCACTCGAACCCGCCGCAGTTGGACGACTCGTACCCGAAACACCACGCCCCACGACAGCGCCAGCGACCGTGCGCTTGCCTACCCGTTGAGAAACAGGCGACCGAGACATGGTTGGTGCGTACGCCTTTGTACGTTCAGGTTGGTGCTGGGCAACGCGCTGGGCGACAGACGTTGCGACACGCGGGCGCTCGGCACGCTCAAGCGCACGAACCACACCCGAGACTTGCTTCAACACGGAGTTGAGGTCGGCGCGACTCAATGGACCGCTGGCTTCAATCCGAATCGAAGGTGCCCCAGACGCAGCCGGGACGGATGTCCGTGTACGGGCACGTTCGGCGGGGGCCTGCGGTTCGGAAACCTCGGGGACCAACAAGCTGAAGTCGCGCGACGCACTGGCGTAGCCGACGGGACGCATGGAACGACGACGACGAGCAGCAAGAGGTGTCTGGGCGCGGCGCGAGACAGGTCCAGAAGACGATTCGTCTGGAGTTGCCAAGGCCTGTTCAACCCGAGCCGCCGCATAGACGACTGAACCCGTTCCGACAGACGCCTTGCGGACGAGGCGACCTTCGACATCTTGGACCCGCACAGGTGCAGGGCGACGCTTCGACGATGACACTCCAGTTGAACGGGCCGCACCGTCTTGGACAGACTCGGGCGTTTCCACCGTTGGTGCCAGGAGTGTTCCGTCCGCCGACCGCATGCGGGTACGGCGTGTCGGTGTGTCTGCCGTTGCACGAACGGGGCGTTGAGCCCGCTCTACAGCAACAGTCTCGGCCGTCTGTGTCCGCGAACGAACCGAACGACGACGGGCCACGGGAGCCTCTGCGTTCGATGCCACGGCCGGAAGGCGGTCGGCGGCAGACAACTGTGCGGTGCCACCCTTGGAGCGCTGAGCCATGCGTGCTGTCGGCGATTCCACAGCAGCAGGGCCTTCGGGCCGTAGGACTACCGAATCAGGTGCCACTGTCCGGATGCGACGCACTGGCGATTTGGACAGCGGTTGTTCGCCGGCTTCTGTGCGCTGACGCACGTAGCGAGCTGGAGAGGCCGTCTGCAGAGCAACATCACGGTCGTCAACACGAGAGACCAAGTCGGCACGTTCATGCGCACGGGTCGTCGGACGACTGGAACGGGCGAGAGGTGCTGCAGCTTCCAAGGAGGTCTCGGACGCGACGGCGAGCTGGACAAAGTCCGTTGGCGACGGAGCCAGGTGAACATGCCGACGACGCGCTGGCGCCGAAGATGACGCAGCCACTCGCGACGACCGGCGTGACGGCTCGAATGCCGCAGCATGGCGAGCAAACGGAGCATCTACGCCACCAACGACGGGGCCTGCAGCGACTGGGCTCTGTGCCACTCGACGTAGACGGCGCGCCGCCCGTGCAGTGGGACGAGACACAGCTCGCTCGCTACGGTGTGATGCTTCCCGCGACAATGCAACCCGGGTCCGAGCAGTGCCCGTTGAGGGGCGGTCCGCAGTGGCTACGGTCTCAGAGTCATCGGCTCCAACAGGCTGTGCATACTGGAACCCAGTGGCGGTCTGGACCCTGCGGCGCGGTTGACCCATCGTAGGCTCGCTACGAAGTGACTCTTCGCGGCGAGCGGCAACACTCGTAAGAGCCGTGCCTGCCGTGCGACGTGTGACGGTCGATAGGACCTCCGACTCTTCGGCTTCGACAGGCTGGGCGTACTGGAACCCTGTGGCGGTCTGAACCATGCGACGAGGCCGGCGAACCGGTTCGCTTTGCGCAGCTACAGCACGGCTGACACCTGGAATACGCAATGCCGTCGGCCCGTCCGGAGACACTGGGGCAAACATCGTCGCCTGAAGGCGAGTACCGGGACCAGCAACCGTGTGACGACGCGACAAGCGCCGACGCGGTGCGACGTCGTTCACGTAGGAGGTCGGCGACGCAGTCAGAGGACCGTTGACGTCAGCGACAGATGCGCGACGGACGACCCTAGTTTGAGCAGCATGGGCTCGCACCGTGGACGGCTCGACAACCTGAGTACCGCGTGAGGTAGGAAGAATCGTTTCGATGGAAGCGGCTCGGGAGCGACGCGCAGCGCGAACCATTGGCTGGACGCGGTCGACTCGCGGTGCTTCCGCCGAGATGGCGGACACCGAAGCCGAGCGTGGACCAGCCCGGCCGGCAGCAACCTGCTGCTGAACGTCACGGGAAGCGCTCGCGACAGAGACGCGACGACGGGCTGCCGTTGGCCGTGGCGCGGTCACAGGACGCAGCCGAGGCTGGACCTCCAACGGAGCCTGAACCGCATCGTCAAACATCAAGGTCTTGAGAGTCGGCGACCCATGAAGTACGGGGCGAAGGCCCTTCCGACGGGACGCTTTTGCGTTTCCGCGGTCAGCCGCGACGGCCACGGGACGAAGGTCCAAGGAATCACTGACGCCACCAGCCTCGACAACAGCCAAGCGACGCAGCGGACCGCGTACTCCACTTGCCAATTGCTTGACCACGACCACCTGTTCGGCTTCATCGAGGTCAACAATCTGCTGACGGATGCGCTGGACGGCGCGACGGGTCGTTGGCGCAGCGGCCTCAATAGTGTCCAACAATGACTGTGCGGCTGGAGCAAGCCTACGGCTCTTGCGGCGCAACCGGCGTGTCGGCGACTCCCGACGACGCGTTCCTGCGGGCGTCCATCCTTCCGCTTCGAGTTCTTCGATCAGCTCTTCACGAGAGACTGGGCGCTCAACCATGGTGAGCATGCTGTCTGTCGCCAAGTCGCTTCCGAGCGAGAAGCGCCTGACGCCCGCTGTGTCGGGGGCGACGCGGCGACGCGATGCGCCAGCACTGAACGAGTCCGATTGTGCCGCGATACGGCCGAGAAGGCGACGGCGAGCACGGGATGAGCGCCAAGATGCCTGCGCACGGAGTGCTGCGTAGTACGGCTCTGCCGACAAGAACGAGTACAGCCCGTCTTCATCGTTCAGACAATCCGTACCGACAAACCCACGCTCGGAGAGGGGGTCAGCAAGGCCGAAGCGCTCGTAAAAGGCGGCAGGCGTTCCAATGGAGGGCCGTACGGTGCCGCGTCGCAATACGCGGGCGGACAGGCGTTCTCCAGGAATTCGTCGTGTGTCGCTGCTCATGGCAATCCTCAAAAACAGATGCATTCAGTGACGAGGCAGAGGCCCCGCCGCGGATCCGTACTAGCGGCTCGGCTCTGGAGTGGGCGATGTCGCCGCTTCCAAAGTTCGTGTCTTCAGGCCATCATGGGCCAGTTCCAGAGTCTCAATGGCGAGGTCTGAACCGCCGCCGTTCAACGATGGGCCCTCCCAAGAGACCGGCCAAGCATTCTCAAAAGCGTACTCGCGCAGAACTTCACCGTCATTGCGGCGTAGCTGGATGGCACCGGAGTACTTGGTGCGCTCGCTGAAGGAGTCCTTCAGAAAGGCGTCGCGCCACTCCAGCATGAACGTACTGGCAGAAGTAGCGTAGCGAAGCGACAAATTGTCCCACTTGCTCTGCCCAGCACGCTTGTGAGTGAAGCCGTTCACCCCGCCCTCTTCAATCTCGAAGACGGCAGCGGTGCTCTTCATTCCCGACATTTCCATGAAGTGGGCGACCTCGTGCAGCTGACTAGAGTCACCGCCGAAGCTGTACGTCCCCTTGCCCTTAAGGATCTGGAGGGCAAAGTAGTACCCACCCCAAGGATCGATATCGAGCACGCCACCTTCGGTAGGAGTGTAGCGGCCCGTATTGTACTGTCCCGTTGGGCGATGCACATCACGGGCCTCGAAGCGGCCTACGTTGTATGCGCCGTTCGGCTGGGGCAAGTCCCGGTTTTCGTACCCGCCGCCAGGGTTGTAGTCACCCGACGGTTTGGCAACATACCGAGGCTCAAAAGAACCGGGGTTGTACGGTGCCGCTCCCATTCGCAGAGATGCCCGAAAGGAAAAGCCCTTGGTCATCCACGAGGGCTTGCTGTAGCCAGCCATAAAAAGCTCCCACTAAAAAAACTAAACAGAACCTGGGCCCCCAAGACGGAGCTCCACAACAATATACTCCGCAGTTGTGACTGGGCGTACCAAAACTTTCACATGTATCTGCCCGGCGTCCCGAATCTCGGGCGGATTCAGCTCCTCATCGCACTGTACGAGGTACTCTGTGCCCACTTTCTGTCCGGTCAGCATCCCACCAGCCCACAGCTCATCGAGGCGCGAGCGAATGGTGCGCTCGACAACACGCCAGAGCTCTGGTCGCTGATTTTCGAACACGACCCACTCAGAATCGCGGCGAATCTGCTCGGTGAGGTAGTTCATGATTCGACGCGAATTGATGTGTAGGAACGCCGAATCTCGTGAAAGTGTGCGGGAGCCCCACACCACCACGCCACGTGTTGGTTGAACCAAGATCGGGTTGATCCCGGCCTCATTCAACGCACCAGACTCCTTCCACTTCACTTCGACTGCCGGGTGGGTCACGCCCTCAATCACTTCATTTGCTGGGGGCCAACGAACACCAAACGGATTGTTCTTGTTTTCAACCCGAGCAAACACACCCGCAACGCTTCCGGATGGCGGAAACATCTCGTCTCCGTTCATCAGCCATGGGTAGTAGATGGCGCCAAAGGACGCAAAGGTGGAGTAGCGCTTCCGAAAGTCCCCTACCCACTTCACCAATTGATCTTCGTGCAAGTCGCGGGGCGTATCGAAGATGGCGAAGCGGTTGTTCATCTGGTGGCAATGCTGAAGCAACAACGCCATGATTGGCTCGGCCTTCACCTCAACCTGATCTCGCCCAAACCGAACAGGCAAATAGGCCAGCAGCGGCATGGTGATGAGGCCAATGTCTTCCTCGCCTCGCAACCGGTCTAGAACCGGGTCCCACACAAGGTTCGAGGGGTCATCTGTCAGGAGGTCGTCTTGCGACGTGATGCAGATACCGATGAGCTTCGCCGTCCGCCCACCGTTGCCAAAGAAGCTCTTCACCGCGCGTACGCTGACCGGGTCAAACATTCCTCGAGCAGGGTTGCGCGCAAACTCGGCCCAAGACTGCAGAGTGAACTCTATGTAGTCACCGCGCACAGCTCCCCGTGGCCATCGAGAGCCAGGGATGATGGCCAGAAACGCCGTAATATCACTACGGACCAGATCGCTCTCTTCAGAGCGCTCCGTCGCGTGTTGAATGGTAATACCAGCGCGCAAGCCGTTCCTCCGAAGCCGGTCCGTTAGGCCGGCTTGTTAATCTTCTCATTGATGGTCGAGATTTCTTTGACCCAAGCATGTCGCTCACGATGCGACATGCTCTGAATCTCTTCTCGGGTCCAATGGAAGTGGTAGGCGATGAAAGCTACCTCCTTGAAGATATTCTCCAGGGGGTAGCTTACGATTCCCCCAGGCGTCCAAACTCCCGGTCAAACCGGTGGCCACATTCTGGGCACGTCACACGAACGACGGCTTCGTCTTCGTTGATTCGATTGTACAGTTCTTCGAGGAACCGAAGGTCACCCGCGAACATGTTCTCGATGACGCCTGTGTTCACCTCGCCGAGCGTGCCCAGCTTAGTGATGACGCGCGAGAGCAGCACGATGATGAGGTAGGCCCGGTTGCGCTGGACGCGAAGGTCATTCAACGGAATGATTTCGTCTTTGGCATTGGCCAAACGCATCACACCGTCACGATGAATGTTGCCGTCGGCGTCGACGTAGCCACGGGGGAGAGTGAACTCGTACTCAGTCTTGAGTTCCATGCGGGGTGCTCCAAAAAGGCAAATCAGGTGGTTGGATACATAAAACGTGTCCGGTGAGGACAAACCCCGCCGCCACCAAAAGTGGCGACGGCGGGATTAGGAAGCCCGAAGGCTACTCTTCGATGGCGGCGCCGCCGTCCCACTGACCGATCGAGAAGATCACGAACTCGGCAGGCTTGACGGGGCAGAGACCAACTTGGACGTTGACCTGGCCGGCGTCAATGAGGTAGCGCGGGTTCGTTTCTTCGTCACACTTGACGTAGAACGCTTCTTCTGGCGTCTTGCCGAAGAGTGCGCCCGAGCGCCAGACACGGAGCAGGTAGCTGCGAACGTCACGTGAGAGCTTGGCCCACAAGTTGTGATCATTCGGTTCGAACACGGCCCACTGCATGCCATTGATGATCGACTGCTCAATCATGATGAACAAGCGGCGAACGTTGATGTACTTCCAGCTCGGGTCCGACTTGGTAGCCAAGGTGCGAGCACCCCAGACACGGATTCCACGGTCCTTGAAGATACGGATGACGTTGACGCCACGGTCATTGTACTGACCCTGCTCGATCTTGTTGATCTTCTGCGACAAGCCCGTGATTCCCATGAGAATCTCGTTGGCCGGTGCCTTGTGCACACCGCGCTCGCCATCGACGCGGGCGAAGAGGCCTGCGACGTGACCGGAAGGTGGCAGGTAGAGTTCCTGACCCTTTTCGGCCTTGATGAGCTTACGACGAAGCGGGCCCGAGACGCTGATGTCTTGTTCGCCAACGTACCAGCTTGGCTGGGTGACCTTGACCCAAGGCACGTACATAGCGCCGTAGCCCTTGTTCGATGCGGGGATGTCAACATCACCGGTCGAGAGCAACGGTCCATCAAGAATCGCGAAGCGGTCCTTGCGGGTTTCACAATGCTCAAGCATTTCGCGCTGCTGGTTGAAGGACAAGCCTGTTGCAACGTGCATGGCCATGTCTTCGCAATCATCGAATGCGTAAAGACCGACCTTGTCAGCCTGGTTTTCGCGAATCGAGCACTGGAGGTTCTGGACGCCGAGGAGGTAGACGTACGCCTTGCCGCCACCATTGTCGTAGAATCCATTCACAGATGCGACGAAGTTGAACACGGAGTCCTGTGACAGGAACTCGCGGAACTGCGTCTTGAGGCTGTCATCGTTGGCCAAGGCCTCAAAGACGGCGTCAGCAGCTTCATCTGGGTCGTCGATCTTCTCGCCAACCAGCTCTTCGATGGACTTGGTCTCAACGAGGTACTGTGCGAAGAAGCTCTGGAGCCAGCGGAAGAATTCCGACTTGTTGGTAACGCCGAACGGCGAGACCGAGTACTCGCTGAGCATCGCGGTGCCCTTGGCACTCTGGAACTCGTAGCCGTAGACTTCAAGGAGGTCCTTGGCGGCCTTCGGCTTCGGAGCACCGATTGCGAAGTTCTCGTTGACGTCGTTGAGGAGTTGTTCCACAGCGATGTCGTCGTCAGTAAGGACGGCGCCCTTAGTGTCGAGAAGGTCAGCGCTGACCTCCATGGACTCCTTGCCGACCGTAATCTTGGTCATGCCCTTGCCACCAGCGCCGAACGTCGGCTTGTGGCCGTTGAGTTCGAGCAACTTGGCAACATTGCGAACCTGGCCGCGCTTCAGCTTGAACGCTTGGGTAAGCGCCGTGACGGCCTCTTCCGAGTCGCCGGTCACCTTTCCGCTGCTGTCGACCAGCTGCGGAATGACCTTGCCGGTCACGGTCTTCGTGCCGTCGCTACCGGTCAGTGCAATCGCATCAGTCGGCGGCTCGAACTCAAACAGTCCGAGAAAGCCGGGAATCGACGTCGCAACGGACGAGATGGGCTTCGGTCCGGAGTCGACCTCGCGGATGTATACGCCTGGTGTATGGTATTCCATCGTTTCTAAGTCCTCACTCGTGGGCTGGCGTCAGCGTCAAGAATCGTCGTCGCCGGGGTTGATGTCTGTGATGCGGCGCGCAGGGCGTGCTCGCATTCGTCCACTGGCAGATTCTCTGCCAGAGGAACGTTGGTTGGTTCTGGGAGCCGCAAGGGCTTCCTGGTTGAAATCGAAATCGGTTGCGAATGGGAGGTCCGTGACCAGCGACCCTTCAATAGCACAACGTGCTTTGTAGGTCAGGAATGGACGGTATGGAGCCTCATGAATCGTGAAGAAGTTGATGGCGTCACCCACGGTGAGATCATCTACAAGCGCGAGTGCGACTTTTTCGTAGATTACCTCATCTCCAGTGTTCTCTGGCCCCCATTGGTTGCCCGTGGAATCCACGGCCTGCCCATCTGGCAGGAGGTACTTGCGGGGACGGTACAGCAAGTGAGTCGCTTCGTGAAGCCGCAGAAGCAACCAACCCAACAATCGTTCAGCGTCCGATCGAAACTTGGAGTGCACGGCAATCAAATAATGCAGTTCCAAGTACAAAGGTGGGCGTTCCCAGTAGACCTCTTTCGGGTCGAGAATCCCTTGAGCATTTTCTTCCGCAGTGAACTTTGCCATGCGGCGCCGCTTGGAGTTGATGAGCGAGGTGTTCTGGGTCGTCTTGTACATGTAGACGTAAACAACCTCTTCCCGGTCCTTTGGAACGAAAGAAAGATCTTCCTCGATGCGCGGCTTCGGCCCGTCCGACTTCCAGCCGTCGAGCAGGAAGCGGTGAAGGGCTTCGGTCACTTCGCCAATCGTATGGCGCCCCTGCATCGGTCCAGTGGTGCGTGTCGACTCTTCGCTCATTGTCCGTCCCTCGTCAGCCAATCATCGACCGATGGAATCGTGGGCATTGCTGCCCGGGGCGCTGGATCGGTTCTCAACGGGCTGCCACCCTTTAGGGCTGCACGAAGGTCGATCAAGGCTGTGCTCACCGGTTCACGTCCGTCCAGACGGCACGCGTCCCAAGGAATAGGCTCGACTATCTTCAGCCGGCGCCCACTCGCGGTGTGTTGGCGGTAGGGGTAGCGCACCAGTCTCTTTAGAAGCGGTGCGTTCGGCCAGGGCTTGCCCAAGTTCTGAATCCGCCTTGGCTTTCCTTCCCGCACCCGAACTTTCGACTCCCGCACGGCAGGTGCTTCACGCAACGGCTTGTCTCGGGCACCGAGACGCGCCATCTCCGGGCGAGGGTCAGAAAGACCTTCTCCGGGGTATTTGCGCTTGAGACGATCGCGAGGGTCCATGTGAGTCCATGTGGCGGGGAGCCGGAAACTCATCATCATCTTGGGCCGAGGTCAACCCCGAAGCTCGGATCGGTTGAATTGAGGCTAGGCCGACGCGCTGCCTGACGTCAGGTGCTACGTTCCCTGTCATGCAGGATGCACACAAACAGTCTGGGAAGAAGGGCAAGAAGGGAAGCAGCTCTGGGTCCGCGGCGCATGCGGACAAGGGCGGCGACCGCTCCACTGAACAGCTGAAAGCCATGGGCAAGAAGCTGGGTAACGACGAACTTCAGCAGCGCATCCAGAAGGGCAACGCCACCCGCGACGAGTTGATGGACTTCCTCCACGACAGGCTCAAGAACATGCGCGCAGTGCAAGAGCGCGAAATTGGGATGAGCGACAAACGCAGCAGCCGCGAACACTGGCGCCAGATCTCGGACAAACAAAAGACCGAGTACACCAATCCCGACCCCACGCGGTGGCGCGAATCGGCAAAGCTGTACGAGCAGGCGGCGTTCCAATTGGCCAGGGGCTCACTCGGACGCGGCGCGCAGCTCGTCAAGAAGGCTCTGGGCGAGGAGCGGAAGACCTTCGACAAGCTCTCTGTCGTCGTAAAGGTCACGCAAGAGGAGCGCGAAGGACTCGACAGTGGGCCCGAGGCTGTCGGAGATGTCGCTCCGAATGAGGGCTGCAGCGCGACCGAAATGCCGAGTGAAATCCGCGACCTTGCACGTAAAATTCAGAACGTCACCGAAAAAGCTCCTGAACTCCCTGGTCGCAAGAGGGTCCGTGACCCTTGGTGGACAGAGGAGGAAGAGGAGGAAGAGGAAGAAGGCAATGCCGGGTCCGGTTGAACACCTAAAGCAGCTGATCGCGATGGACACCACGTCACACCGAGCGGTCACCGAATTGTCGGCGTACGTCGCCTCCAGGCTAGAATCCATGGGCTTCCGTATCGAGCGTTTCGGCTCCGACGCGAAGCACAATCTTGTAGCGAGCGTTGGCCCCATCGGGACGGACGGCCTTGTACTGTCTGGCCACATGGACACGGTGCCAACGGAGGGCCAGCCGTGGACATGCGACCCGTTCAAACTGACAGAGCGCGACGGGAATCTGGTAGGTCGCGGCACCGCTGACATGAAGGGGTTCTTGGCAGCGACACTCACGGCCCTCGAAGGGCTCGACTTGGCCACGTTGGACCGCGAGCTGGTACTCATCTGGACACATGATGAAGAGGTCGGATGCCTGGGTTCGTCTCAATTGGCGGAGCAGTTGCTCGCTGATGGACGTCCACTACCGAAGGCATGTGTGATCGGTGAACCCACAGGGTTTGAGGTACTTCGTATGCACCCCGGGCATGTCGCCTCAGAGTTTGTCTTCAAGGGCGCGGCTGCACACTCCTCTCGCCCGGACCTGGGTTCAAACGCGATTGAGGCCGCCGCCGACGCCATCGTAGCCATCCGTCAACTCGCCAAAGAGCTTGAGACTGAGACGTGCTTCGAAGACTTGTTGGAGCGCCCTTGGGTCGCCGTCAACACCGCCACGATTCAAGGAGGCAGCGCCATCAACATTGTGCCGGACCGGTGCGTGGTGCGACTCGGATACCGCCCCCTACCCGGCTCAGATCCGGTGGACGTCCACAATCGCGTACGAGAGCGCATTGCGTCGCTCGGACTGACGAACGTCGACGACCGGGTCTTGCGCATCACTCCATCCATGCTGACCGACCTGTCGAGCCGAACCATGCGGCTGCTCACTCCCCATTCGCCATGCGAGCACGCAGGCGCCGCAACCTTCGCGACAGACGGAGGCAACCTGGCCAAACTGGGAATGGAGCCGCTGGTGTTCGGGCCGGGCAGCATCAACGTTGCGCATCAAGCAGACGAGTTCATTCCACGCGCGGACCTCGAACGAACCGTAGGCATGGTGCAGCAGATGGTCCGCACCCAATGCATGTCAGGCGCGCACAGCCGCTAGCGCCAGTTTGGCTGCTTCAATGATCTCGCGGTGCATCGCGTGATGTCCGTCGCGAACGACCTCCTGACCGCCAACCCAAACATCAGTGACGTTGTTGGCTCCCGCCCCGAAGGCAACGGCCTCGAGTGGGTCCACGCCCAAAAACGACGCAGACGAAAGGTCTACAGCGACGAGATCAGCCGGTCTTCCAACCGCGATGCCTGACTCAAAACCAATGGACTGCGCACCGCCTGCACACGCGCTCTGCAGAATTCCAATGGCTGGACGCTCTCCGCCAATTCCGCGTCGTCCGGCATGAGCCCGTCCGACGGTATGGGCGAGCCTAGCCTCCTCCAAAATATCAATGCGAGCATGACTGTCGGTGCCTACGCACACCCTTCCGGGCCAGTCCTGTATCGGAAAAATGCCGTCACCAAGGTCGTACTCGGTCGTCGGGCACACACAGACCCCCCCCCCCGCAGCGGCGAGTCTGGCCAGGTCTCCGTCGCCGGGCCAGGTCAAGTGGACCGCTGTGAATCGCTCGCTGACCAGACCACTGTCCGCAAAAACGGCCAGGGGTGAGCGTCCTAGAGCATCTAGGCATTGGCGCACCTCAGCCGGCTGCTCCGCTACGTGTGCGTGGACGACTCCCTCGAACGACGCCAACTCCCGCAGCCAACTCTCGGGAACGGCACGAATTGAGTGCGGTGCTAGGCCGATCCGCACGTAGTCGTCCGTTCGGTCAGACAATACCGACACCGCCTCGAGGCTGGCCTCAGGCGACACATCGCAGAATCGACGCTGCTCGGGCTTGGCAGGAATACCAATCGCGCTCGTGTTGTAAGTGACGCGCAATAGAGCAATGCGAATGCCGACATCTCGTGCCGCTTGGATGACGCGATGCGCCAGTTCATTAGGGTCGTCGTACGGGCGACCGTTCGCCTGGTGATGGACATAGTGAAACTCACCAACCGCGGTCACGCCGCCAAGCGCCATCTCTAGAAATGCGAGGCGAGAAATGGGGCCGATGGTGTCCGGAGTGAGGGCGCCGGCAACGCCATACATTGCGGTACGCCACGACCAAAAGTCATCGCTGGTGCCACCCATGTGCTGCACACCACCTCGAATCGCACGCTGAAAGGCGTGGGAGTGCGCGTTCACCAGGCCGGGAATGATGATCTTCCCAGCCAAGCGCCGTGTGTAGTTCGACTGGCGCGAAGCCGGCCTAAGGTCTACAATACAACCGTGTTCTACGGCTACATCGGTATTTGTGACGACACCTTCTGGAGTCAACACGTAGTCCGGCCGTAAGATCTCCAAGCTTCTATCTCCGTTTTTGTTTCTATATTTGGGAGACCCTATGTCTAACCGCACTGTTCCCGGCGAGTCACTTTCTCGTCGCGTAGCCTCCCGCGATGCCGGCCTCATGCGCCGCACCATGTCTGACGGTGGCGAGGTCTATAGCGGTCCCCTCGCCCGTCGTGCTCTCCGTGCTCTCGGCGCGCGCGCCATGACCATGGACCACACAATCCTTGTCGACGACGACTTCGATGAGAGCAATCCAGAAGACCAAGCGCTGTACGCCCATGAGCGATTTCACCAGATGGAATCCGGCGGCGCAGACAACTCGGACGACCTACACGACGCCGAGGAAATGGGTGCGCAGGCCGTGGAACGTATGGTGTTGCACCGTGCGCACGCTGGCGAAGACTTCGGCGCCATCATGCGAGACGTCAAGGCTGGCGGCGGTGCGACTCATAGCTCAGACTCCATGGGCCCCAGCCCTGCGACTACCGGCGGCCCGGGACAAGACCTGAGCGTCGAACAGAAGGCCTACATGGCCCTGCGAAAGCAGGGAAAGAGCCACACGGCTATTGTAACCGAGCTCGCCCGCAAGGTTGTCGAGGGCATGAAGAAGCAGGAAGAGTCCGCTCCAATGCGCGGCGGTAGCAGCCGCTGGTAGTCAACTTAGCGGGCATCCTGCGCTGACCAGCGCCAGCCGGTACACTGCCCGCCACGAGGGTGTGTATGTCGTCGACAGTGTTCTCTGACCTCGCGCGGCGCTTGCGTCGTACCGATTTGTTGCTCCTACGCGCGGTGCGCCGTCAGCGTGCTCGCCCAGCCATGCGGGCCAAGGGCCAGTTCTGGGGCTCCGTCATTACTGACGACGAAGTCGATGCTCTGCTCCGTGCACATGGGGAGATTGACTACGTCATCGGTGCGGACGGTCTAGACGATGCCATTGCTGCATCCGTCAGCTACCGCGACGCACCGACCGGTCGTTTTGCACGTCTAAAGAGGGCTTTCGATCTAGACGGCGACGACATTGACCTGCTGCTTCTGTCACTGGCACCTGAGATTAGCGCCGGCTACGGCAAGATCTTCGCCTACCTGAACGACAACTTGAACCAAGCGTATCTAACGGTCGACTTGGCGAGTCGCGTGCTTCGCCAGGAGCGACGGCAGCGACTGGCCCTCCAGAGCCGCCTACTGCCTGGCTCTCCCACCATCCAGAACCGACTGCTACTGCTCAACCCATCGGAAGGTGTAGAGACGCACACGTCGCGCCGACTGCATCCTGCCCCGCGCTTGCTGCGGTGGTTGCTCCAAGAGACCGTGGCGCTGGGGGACGGTGCAACAACCATGGATACGTCTGCCGCGCCGTTCATCCCAGGACAATCAAAGGAGCGGCTTGAGCAGCTACAAGGGTCACTAAACTCACCCATCACGGTCGCAATCGTGGGTGGAACCGGAGGACTGCGCGAAGGCGTGGCCATCGAAGTAGCCCGACAGGCGGGGCGTCCGCTCGTTCGTATCGACGTCGAACGCATCAAGCCGTACTTGGACAAGCCGTACGAGCTGATTCGCGACCTGCGTCTCGATGGCGCCGTTCCCTACCTCATCAACGTACCCGACACGGATGACGAGCCTGCACTGCGTATGCAGATGATGGCCATGGGTACTGCACTTCGCTCCCTTCCCTTCCCAGTTTGTGTAGGCGGCAACGACCGGCGTGCCGTCGCCGCCATGCTCGGAAGCGACCGGGTCAATGTGACCGTTCCCGTCGGGCGTTCCACCAGCGAAGAGCGTGTGGGCGCGTGGACTGAGGCCATTGGTGGTCGTGGGTGGGACGTGAACATGGCGGCCGAGATCTCTGAACGCTTCTACAGCGTGGGCGGCACGACCATCCACCGGGTGTTGGAGCGCGCCGAGGCAGAAGCTGGCGGCATTGAACCAGACATCGAGCTCATTTGGGCGGCATGTCGGGAAGCGGCCCGGCCCGAGTTCAGCGGCTTGGCTGAGCATGTGGTTCCTCGGTACAACTGGGAGGACCTCATCCTGCCGGAGAACATTCTCTACCAACTCAAGCACCTAGAGAACTACCTGGCTCAGCAAGAGACGGTCATGCACAAGTGGGGCGGTAAGAAAATCCGCCCCCGTGGCTACGGCATCAAGGCCCTGTTTTCTGGGGCGCCAGGTACCGGAAAGACGATGTGCGCCGAGGTTATCGCCGGCGCGCTTGGCCTGGACTTGTTCAAGGTCGACCTATCCAGCGTCATTAGTCGCTGGGTTGGTGAGACCGAGAAGAATCTCAAGGAAATCTTCGACTCCGCAGAAGGCGGAAGCTCCATCATCCTGTTTGACGAAGGCGACGCCCTGTTCGGCTCTCGTGGTGAAGTGAAGGGTGCACAGGACAAGTTCGCTAACCAAGAGGTCAGCTACCTGCTGCAACGCCTCGAAGTCTTCGAAGGCTGCTGCGTCATTACCACCAACCTCCAAGAGAACATTGATGAGGCGTTCTTACGACGCTTCGGAGCTGTGATTGAGTTTCCGATGCCTACGGCTGACGAAAGAGAAAAGCTCTGGAACCGCGCGATTCCCCCATACGCCCCTCGCAGCGGCGACCTCGACACCCGCTACCTTGCCGAGCAATTCTCCCTGGCTGGCGGTAGCATCATCAATGCGTCCATCAACGCCTGCATTGTTGCGGCGTCGCGCTCAGAAGACGTAGGCATGACGCACTGCGTAGAGGCCATTGCGCGTGAGTTGTACAAGATGGGCAAGCAGGTCAATCGCGTGCACTTCGGCAGGTACTACGACGATATCTCGCACATCTTCAACTAGGGGCCCGTAACAGAGCGCTACTCGGCGGCTTCCAGAGACGGATCCCGCTCTCCACTTTCTCCGAGTTCAACACGAGCGCGCGGATCGATCCAGCGCGCTTCACTACGCTGACGGTAGCCAGCATTACTGCCCTCTCCAAGGGTGGCCGATGCGGTGCTCACCGCAGTTGTGACATAGCTCTGCCTGACCAAGTACCCCTGGCCGGCGTCGAATCCGAGGTTGCCAGTCAGCTCCATGTCGTATTGGTTCCGGGGACGTTCAACTCCGTTGATTGTGACCATCTCTCCGGTGCCCATGATGCCGACAGCCGTAGAGTCCATGTTCACGACGTCGCCCTCTTGCCCGGTCACGGTGTAGGTGATGTCGGCCCGCCCGATGCTGCCGAGGATGCTCGGGAACTGCATGGCCATCGAACCCACCTGCCGCCAGCTATTCGCGCCTCGATCGGTCCCCTTACGTGGAAGTCGAACCTCAAGGGGTGCAAACGCGCGACGGACCATCTCGCGGAAAGGCTGATGAATCTGATTGTTGCGACGATCCGTCTCGTCAATCCCCTCAATCTCGAAGCTGCGAATCTTTCCGTCTCGATTGAACGCCAACTCAACAGGCTTACCGGTGTACAGCGCGTCGAGTTCCTTCGCGAGTTCTTCCATAATACCCGGTTCGGACGGTGCTTCGTCGAACATCACCGTCAGGTCGTCCATGGTGCAAATCACCTCCCAGCCGCGGCGGCCTTGGGCATCACCTCCGACACAGGTGGTGACGATATCGACGGAAAAACCAACGATTCGAGAGTCTCGACTCACATTGGAGCGAATCCAGATGACCTCTGCAAGTTGTACATCGGTGCGCAACAGGTAGCGGTGGGTCTTGCCTTCCCAGTCCCAAGCCAGTCCATCCGTGGCGCTGGCCGTTGAGGTCGCGACTGCTCCAAGGGCCAATGCCATCATCCACCGAACCATGCTGTGTCCTCCGCTGTCTACACCACCAAGTTGGATGGTGTACTGGTGAGCAAACACGTAAACGACCTAGACCGGTCCGGAGGCATTCTCCGACACAAGCCGACTAAAATCGTGTCGCGAAGCCCAAGCGGAAGAACAGCAGGTCCATGGGAATGCGGTCTGCGAAGACACCGTCCCAGGACTTGGTCACGTTGCCCGCATGTGCACCACCCGCTGTGACACGGAACCAGGTGCCGTCGTCGTCGATTGGAAGGCCGAGAATGACCCGTCCCCCCAGCCCAGCATGACCAGGGCTCAGGTGGCTGTACGTTCCGGCCAAGAGCAAGGTAGGACGCGGCTTATTAGGGCGAAGAATGTACAAGCCTACGCCACCCCAAGGCTGCGGAAGCACAGCCGTGGAGTTGTTTTCGGTCTGGTCTTTGTTGCCGTAGGTGACGGTCTCGGTCGGAGTGAACGCCGCCTCCATTCCACCCATCAGAGCGAAATGCGAGATGCCGAGCTCAATACCAAGCCCACCTTGCACACCTGGGGCACCGACCGTCTCGCCATTCGCACCGTCAAACAATGGACTGGAGACCAGCCCAAATCCGATTTCGCCGGTTCCCATAAAGGTGAGCAAGCGCTTTCCGACGAGCTCCGCACCGCGGTAGGGGCGAATTTCGACGCGACCGTCATCATCTACAGCAGCGAGGAATACGCCCTGCCGTAGGGTCCGCTGAATCGCGTCCAGAGACGTTGAGACGTCTTCCGGGAACGCGCCCATGCTTCCTTCTAGAAACGCACTTCGCGCAGCAGCAAGTTCTCCATCATCGACGGCCATCGGCGTAGCGATAGAGCGACCGGATTCAACCCGGACAACTTGACGCCCAGAGACGCGCCCGCCACGAACAACGTGGAAGTAGTGCTCCCCCGGGGGCAGCTCGATGCCAGCGATGCCGGTCCCCACAAACGTCCCGTCTACGTACACCTGTGCGGTGTCAGGCACTCGGTCCAGCTCGATGGTCCCCACTGGGAACTCAGCTGCACGGCGCTGCACGAGTGCGAAGTCGTCAAACGGTGCGCCATCTGCAATGTCGGCCCGCGCAAACGTGCGCCCCGTGTCCAGAGCCATTGCCGTGTACCAGCCACGGTTGATGGGACCGCCAGGGGCATCCAAACGAAACGGCTCACCTGCAGGTAGCGTCGAAAATTCGCTGGGAGGAAACGCGCGACTGACTGCGGCTCCGGCCAACAAGTGGGCATCTACGACGTCTCGCAGGTCGCGGTCGTTTCGTACGACGGTGACCTCTTGTAGGGCTTCGTAGAGGTCTTGAGCGAGCTTCAGCTCAATGTCCCACTCATCCCAGCTAGCGCGCCCGTCAATGACAGCTGCGCGTAGTGCGTCATAGGCGGCATCATCGGATGCGTCTGGGACATTCGGCGGGAAGGCGAGGTCAACGTGCGACAGGTGCGTGGCTTCCCCGGCGTTTGACTCAGCTTTGCGTACAGCCCGTGTGTCCGGGACCTGCGGCTCCAGCCACACCACCAAGGGACCCGCTGACGCCACTTGGGCACTGGCGACAACCGCGGCAATCGAGACGAAGAAACGGCGCATATCGGATGGACTCCAAGGGTCGTGAGCGAACTAACCCGCGCGAGCCAGCATCGTACTGACTCACATCGAGCGATTGGCTAGAAGGTCAGTCCAACTCCGGCGGTTAGACCGAAGTTGAGCACGGGTTTCTCGCGGTTGGTATTCGAGAATGGGATCATTGTCCCAATGAATCCATCCGCATCGACGAGCAGCTTGACCCGTCCATCCTTCTCTTCTCCAGGTGGCTCCAAGGTGATGCCACCGTGTGCGCTCAAGTCGAGCATATGCGGGACGTTGTACCAACCCACGCGGACGTAGGCTCGTGGTCCAAGACCCGTCGCTGCGTTCTTGCCCAACATTCCGCCGAAGCCCATGTAGATCAAGCGGCTCCACTCGCGCTGCTTGAGTCCGTTGGGGTTGTCGCCCTCGGGATCGACGCCCGTGAGGTCAACGTCGAAGTCATCTGTTTGGTAGACGTCTTCCCAAGGTGAGCCGGTGAGTGACTTGCTGAATTCCACACCCGCAACGGCCATCAGGCGGCTGTAGTGAGCGCGCAGCTGGAAGAAGACGGGCAGTCCTGCTGGGGTGAACTCGGGCTCCGGCGCGGACGGTGGAACGGGGTCCTCACCGGGTGCGGGAACCTCGGGATTCTCTTGAGTGACGTTCGCCCCACTAAACGTGGCACCTGCCCCAGTCAGAACGGCGAACCGAACCGGGAACCCGGCAGATGGGTCCAAGACCTTCACAAGCGCAGCCGATGGCCGGTTCCAGCGCCACAACAACACCTTGTTCGGATTACCCGCCTCCGGAACGGCAAAGTAGACCTCCGAGTCCGGATGCAGCTGCGCGTAGATAGCGATGTACGTCAGGATGTCGCCCTCAACCCGCGGCGAGCACTCATTGGGGTGCTCCATGAGCTGGTCGATGAGGTCAACACCCATGCGCTTACGTGCGACGTCGCGCACGAAGTAGACCTTGCCGTCCAACTTATCGAGATCAACGCGGTCCGAGATGGAGTGACCATCGCTGCGCTTGAGGTACACGTCGACGCGACCTGGAGGCACCTCGTACAAGCTGCGTGGGTCGTCGATTAGAACTTCCAGGCCGTTGATGAAGACTTGGTAGTCGCCGGCAAACTTGCGCGCGTCCCAAGAACCAGCGTCCTCGAAGGACAGCGTCATGAAGTCGATTTCGCGGTTGTCTAGAAGATCTTTGTAGTACTCGACGGATGCACGGAGAGTTGGGTCGGTGATCTCGTCCAGCAGGGTTGGGTCCTCGTAGGCCATTGTGCCCGCCAAGTACCAGTAGTTATTCAGCAGTTGTCCAGAGATAAACTGGTAGAATGGCGCTACCGAATTGTTCATGTTCTCGGCCGAACGACCGATCTGAACATACAGAAGGAACAGCGGACGACGGAGTTCTTCGCGGTCGACGAACCAGATCTCTTCGGCCAAGTCACGTAGGTTGTTTGCCGTGATTCCCCAGTCTGACTCCGGCATGGCGTTCCAGCCAACGGTCTCGATGTCTTCGACGGCGAGCATGACCGTGTCCATCGACTCGACAGGCACTGTTCCACGCTGTTCCGCAGGCGTGCGGGTACGGTCCGGCTCCCGGCGTCCCACCTGGTACAGGTCGATCTCGGGGTAGAAGTGCGCGTCTGGACGCGCGATTCGCGCTTTGACGTTTCGCACCAGTGTGCCGTTTTCATAGCCAACATCACTGCCAGCCCAACGCAGCACCACAACACGCGCAGCTTTCTCAGCCTGGGAGGCCTCGAGCGCAGCCATTCGCGCATCACGCGCAGCTTCTTGCTCCGCACGACGGGCCGCCATGTCGCCCATAGGATCCGGCGCGTCTTGAGCAGACGCATCCGCAATCAACATGCCCATGAGTTCCCCGCTATCTAGCGGACTTCCGAGCGACGCGGTGAACACCGCGAGCAGAACAAACAGCACCCGAACCATCGACGACTCCTTCGCGGAGCCTTCATACCATTCCTAGCGACGTCTTACCGACAGGTAGCCGTTCCAGGGGCCGGGAATTCACAGCTGTAGGAGCGTCCACCACTGACCGGCCGGAACTGAGCGGGGGCACCGCCCTTGAAGTACAGCGTGCAGCTCTCGTTCGGCACGTCCTGAACACGGGCGCTCTGCCCACTGAAGGCACCGCGATTGCGGAAGCCGCTGGCATCGCACTTGATCTCAACTCCGGTAAACCGCTGGCCCTCGGGGACCATAATGGTGACCGTACCCGTAGATGCCACCGGAGCGGGTCGTGGCGACGGAGCGGATACCGGACTCGGACCTGATGATGGACTTGGCCCCGAAGACGGCCGTGGACGTGGACTAGGACGAGTTGTAGGAACGTACGGCTGTGCCGGCATTGGCGGCGGCGGTGTGGCCGTGTCTCCCCCACCCGCTGGACGCGGTGATGGAGACGGCTCTGCGGTCACCGGAGTCTCGGTCGAGGGGTCGTCACCGTTCTGAGCGTTCAGGCCCAGCACAACGGCCAGGACAACGATCACAGCGACGGAACACACCATACCGAACAGCACAAACAGAATCAGGTAGATGCGCATACTGCGCGAGCGATTTTCAGAGTCCCCGGGAGGGGGGCTTCCCGAATCACCGACCTGAAATGGACTCATGCTCTGAGCGCCAGGCTTCGGTCCAGAGGCAACGGGGCCGCTGATCCCACCTTGCATAGCAATGGGTGGCGCTACGGGTCCTGAGCCGAATCCACCAGACGGACCCGGAGGAAGCGCACCAACACCAGCCATGGGTGCGATGGATGCAGACGGTGCTTGCGGAAGAGACCGGCCCCCGGCTCCGCCGCTCATTCCAGGAGGAGGCGATGGCGCGGCCTGTTTGGCTCCAGGAATCGCGAAGAATTGAGTCGCAGACTTGTTGGTTGGCTCGTGACCCTGGTCTCCACCAAGCGGCACCATGGGCAGCATTCCGGTAGCATCCGGTGTCTTGACGGCTCCACTCTTAAACCGCCCGGACGAAGGCGCGGGACTAGGCTCGGGCACAGACGGAGGACGGTACCCGCTCGGCCTGTTTGCGGGCGCAGCACTCGGAGGACGGCCACTCGACGGTGGCCGAGCGCTGGACGGAGGACGACCACTCGACGAGCGCGGTCCCGATGGACGCGGAGGCCCACCTGGACGAGCACCACCAGGACGTGGGGGCCCACCGCGCGAGGGACGCGGCGGAGCACCAGGACGGGGCGGCTTCTTGTCGTTGGACATCGGGTCTACTCGTCGGGGTTTGTCAGGACGCGCTCGCGCGTCGAGAGGTTCAATCGGTTGAAGTGCACTGAAATAGTAATCGCAGAACTCTCGCAAGTATGCGCCATGTTCCTTTGACAAGTAACGGCGCAGGTCTAGCAAGAGCTCATGACCGTTGTCGTAGCGCAGTCGTCGGTCCTCGCGAAGACAGCGCCCAACCACGCGGCCCATCTTGCCAAGCTTGGCGTCCAACCGCTCGATCTGCTCGTCCAAGCGGGCACCGTCGATGCGGTCCATCAGGTGGTCAACACCCGACTCTGTGGCCCGCGTCACTTCGTACGCAGGTTCGCCCATCAGCAACTCATACAGAATGAGTCCTGTGGCAAACAAATCGGTGCGATGGTCAACGCCCTCGCCTCGCGCCTGCTCCGGCGCCATGTACAAAACAGTACCCTTGGCACCGTCCTCTCCAATGCGACCGCGGTGGGCACGAGCCAGGCCAAAGTCGAGAATCTTCACCTCTCCCTTGGGGGTGAGCATGATGTTCTCGGGCTTGAGGTCCCGATGCACGAGCTGGAGAGGCTCTCCGTTGCGTCCCGGTGTGGCCCACGCCTGGTACAGACAGTCGGCTACCTCGCACCCGACCTCAATCGCGGCTTCCGTCAACACCGAAGTGTGCGTTCGCTCGCCCACATCCAATACATCCCGCAGGGTGACACCGTGTACCGCCTCCATAACGATGGCGTGTTCAGAGTCGAGGAACTCAAAGACCTTGCACATGGAGCGGTGATGCACTTGAGCCAACAGCTCAAACTCCTGAAGCAGAGTGTCGCGTGCTTCAGCGTTGGCGGGGTCTCGCAGCTGCTTAATCGCGACAAGACGCCGCTTACTACCTGCCTTCCCCGGGACCACTCCACGAGCTAGATACACGGTGCCGTAGTGCCCCTCACCCAACTCCCGCAGTACCTCATACTGCCCAATTCGCTCCGGAAGCTGCGCACCCATCAAGAGGTCTTCGTCTTCTTGCGACCACGCGCACGGCGAGTCACCGCGCGCCGACCATTGAAGCTCGCAGCACCGAAGAAGTGAAGAAGAATGAGTCCACTTAGGATGGGTAGCACCAGTGCAATCGCCGCACGCATGCCAGGAGGACGGGTCCGTGTTGAGCCAGGCTCCCGCACTGGCGTAGGTCCATCAAGCCACCCGCTTGGGTGCACCGGAACCGCGACACCAGCGTTGGCGAAGCTCCTGAGCTTCAAACCCGACTCAAACGAGCGTCGGTGGTAGTAAGGGTCGACTGAATACTCAAGGTCGTACCATGAATACCGGACAGCAGCAGCGTCCAAAAAGACCTTCGACAGTCCGCGATAGTTCCGGGCAACGTAGCTCTCGCCTTTGCCGTACTCGGCAATCCACTCCAGAGAGGCGTTGTCAATGCCAACTTCTTCCAAGTTGCCATCGATTCGTACCCCGCCGTACTCGCCACACAGAGCCTCAACGGTGGGCTGCATTGCACGATAATCGCTGATATCCCAATCCGGCCAAACGGCTCGTCCCAAGCCAACAGTATACACGCGAGGACGCTTGTGCAGCGGCAAGGACTGGGCATCGCCTAGAACGGTCAGCAAGTCCTGGAGGCGGGTCACATTGTCACCACACTGGTCTTCGGAGCGCTGGTTGTTGAACCCATCAGTGATGGCAATGACAGTGGGCTCCGCGCGACGCAGAGCCAACCAATCCTTGATTCCGTCTTCCTCAGCCAGCTGCGAGACCGTGTACTCAATCCCGCTGTACAGGTGAGTAAAGCCACGGTTTCCACCCTGAATGTGGCCGCGAACCATCTGCTTGTATTCCGCAGCACTGGAGATGACGCGTGGAGGACCGCCGTCAAGCCCAACCACTTCGTCAGTGAACCGAAGTAGTACAACACCCGTCTGAATGTCTGGATTGTTAGGGAAGAATGCTTCGCTGACAGAGTCCTGCATCAGCGCGGCATAGACCCTATCAATCATGGGCTCTTCGCCCTTGTACATGCTGCCGGACCCGTCCAACAGCACCACGAACAACTGAGAGACACGAATTGGGTCGTGTGGTGTGAGCTGAACGGCACTCGGAATACTCTGGCCGTCATGGGTGACGACGAGGTCATCTGCAGTCAGGGGTAGCGGGTAGGAATAGCCCGAGCCCTGGTCCTTGAAGGAGAAGGACAGATGAACCTGACCAGTTGCGCGGTCAATGGACGGCACACATACGTCCAGGTCCTCAACTGCAACCTCTCGCTTGGCCCGACAGTATTCGCGAGACGTGAACACATCGACGGTCAGGTCAGCATCTTCCATTTGGATGGGGGCGCCAATGCGGTAGGTCGTGCCTTCCACAAGAAACGGCCCCTCCTCGGGGTTGACGCAAGCTGCGACAAGCAACGGAATCGTAAGGAATAGCCTTGTCATCGCTCTTCCTTTGGCAGCAGCAGGAACTCAACCTCGGACTGGGTGGCGCCTGCCCCCATCACAATGCGGTCCTCATTCTGCAGTTCCGTCTCTAAGGGGGCAGGCCGCCGGGGGTCGTAGCGAAGGTCCACGCTCTCCATCAGCCGCTTCACCATCGTGGGTTGCTGTGACAGTCCGCGAATCGCGTAGTGGTGCTCACTGTCCACAACGAAGGACGTGTGCAGCTCCGCTACGCCGTTCTCAACAGACAAGAAGGTGTCCAACCCGCGCGGGAAGTGTCCAACAAAACGCTCGGAGGGCCCGCCTTCGAGGGTGTCCACAGGCACACGCCATGCGAAGCGTTCCGACGACAGAACACGCACCCAGCCGGCGTACAACTCCGATGGTATGCCCCAGACAAACAAGCCGTGAGTCAGGCCCCAGACAAAACAAGCAAAGGCGCTGGCAAGGTACATGTCGCCAAGGATTTGGTAGCCGAGCCAATGCCAGACGGCCCCAGCGAGGCCACCCGCAGCAAAGCCCCCCAAAAAGTGAAGGAAAATACCCGAGAACTTGCGGAGCAAGAGCGGTCCCATGGCCGAAGCTACCCCGCAGAACATCCAGGTAAGAAGGCGGTACCGGAGGGAAACAAGAGACGGGTCAGACACCATTGGCCGCAGCTCACTACCCGTGAAGATGTGGCGCATGATGAAGGTCGTCATGAAGATGCCGAAGAGCGCTATGGCAAAGCTGATGGCCCCGCCGAGCACAGGCAACGCCACCCGTTTCCACAAGGGTGAGCGACGCAACGAGTGCTCGGCAAGCAGAGATGCCCCACCAATCGCACCGGCCGTGGTTGCCAAAAACAACGTTCCCTCGGAGCCAGTCGTCGGAAGCAGACCGTACTGCTCCAGCGTTGGCCCGGCCCACACAATCCAGTGTAGGAAGACAAACCAATTCAGCAGACCTGCGCCGCCGACCACGAGCCCAACGGCGATGTGCCGCGTCCAGGTGTGTGGAATCAAGAAGATGTTCATTCAGTGACTCGTCATGGGGGGCCACTCTACCTCGGAACTCACGTCTGCTGGCTTTGGGTAGGGTAAGCTACTGGCGCGATGGAGACCCGATGCACGGCCAGTTGACCTTCTTGCAGCTTTCCGCCGAGTTTGGCGGCACAAAATTTGGTCCCTTTCCAGGGCCAGAAATCCGCTTGGGTTCCGACGAAGCGGCCAGTGACATTACCTTGCCCGAAGCACTCGGCGTGCTGCCACAGCACGTCAAGATTTTGATCCAATCGGACGGAAGCTTCATCGTTGCACCAACGGAGCGCACGGCAGCGGTTCACGTATTCCGGGGCAGTGGTCGTCCCAAGCACATTGCCACCGCGACCGCGTTGGCTGCCAACGACTCGTTTTCCCTGGTCACAGCGGAAGGCCCACGCTTCATCATCCTCGCGGAGCAGCCCAAGCAGGACAAGAAGAAGTTCGACAAGAAAAAGAAGAGTTTAGCGCCCACCAAAGAAGGTATCTGGGCCGAAATCAAGCGCGTTGGATTCACGCAGGTTTTTCGCACAGGTATCGGCAATACGGCCATGCGCTGGTGGGCTCGGCTCAAGTCCGGAACCCTGTTTACCCCGCGCGTCATTATTGGATTCTTGTTCCTGTCCACAGGTTGGATTGCCGCGATTGGAGCGGGTCTTGCGGCAGTTGGCGGCCTGTTCGCCTACAACGGTGCACAAGACGAAATCACCGAAGTCCGCGGCGACCTCGCTGACTGCAAGAGCACCGGTGATGGCGAGGAGAACATCTTCACGGTCTCCGAGCGCATCTTGGGTGACGACGAATGGGCCTCCACCTTGCGCGGGGATGACGCCTTTCGCGAAGCGTACATCGAAGGCATTCGTTCCGTTCACGCCAACCAAGACGACTACACTTGGGTCTACACCAACCCCAGCTCAGACTTCACCGCCCTCCGCACCCAAGCGATTCGCGACAGCAACCTCGGGTCCAACTTTGGCGAGGTCTTCTCCTACGTTGCAGCGACACCCGGCTCCCTTCCACTCCGAGATTGGTACTTGTGGAGAGAGACCCCCCTCGGTGAGAAGGATTGTGGTCGCGGCCCATCTCGCATGACGTACCTCCAAGCTCGCAACCTCGACATTGCTGTCATGCCGACAGTCCTGGAACAGAGCTCGACCTTCGACATGCTGTCTACAGAGGACAAACGCACGACCGTGTTGAGCGCACAAGGTCTGACCGAATCGGAGATCGAGAGCTTCCGGGCGGCCAACGACGAGATGACCGTGGCACCGATCGGATCGAACTTGGCATGTGTATATCTGGAGGGCCAGGATGACCGTGCAGAGGCACGAGATATCGTGCGCGCGTTGACTCGCACGCTGGGACCTGAAGCTCGCAACATCCCCGGAGAAGGTCAAAACTACTGGATTGCGTCCCGCTTGGTCCGCTACTTCGCCGCCGGTATCGACTACGACTACGAGACCATCCAGTTCGACGGCAATCCACCTACGCCCGAGCTCGATGAGCTGCCAAGTGCGCAGAAAGACTACATCGTCAAGATGGCCGCCACCACGGCAGCACGTGCCGCGACGATTCGCTGCCTTGCTGCACTGGATGACGACAACCGCGACGCCGCAGAGGGCATTGTTGGTACAGTTCCGAGCAAGATCCCCTGCTACGTCCTGTTCGACGAAGCGGGCGTCCTTTAGTCACCATCTGGGACCGATCTGGCCTTTATTGCCGGTCTGTATTAAGGGCGCGGGTCGCTCCCCTACCGGGTGAGCCCCACGGAGACTGCGCATGACCAAAGTAGCCACGATCACGAGCTTGAACCGTACCGCCGCAAAGGATGAGCCGCTGTTCATCGAGACCTGCCAGATGGTCTTGAACGACGAGCCGCTTGAGCGCGTTGCAGAGTTCTTCGACAGCCTCAACATTCCACGATCAGTCGGCTCTGCTCACACGCTCGACCCCATGTCCTCGTTCAGCATTGTGAACGAACGCATTGGCAACTACGCGGAAGAGAAGGCCATCTCCGACGGAATGCAGAAGTTCTTGGACCGTCACATCCGGAAGATCAAGTGGCACGCCAAGCACCCGAGCATCGAAGGCGCCGAGAACGTCTTGTTCCTCACCCGCTGCGCCATCATGGTCACCGAAGCCCGCGTCAACCGCTTGGAGCTCTTGCTCAAGAGCCAAGACGAGCTCGACCCGATCGAGTGGTCGTACGCACGTGAGCTGATGAACAAGTCCTACCTCGCCTTCCGCAACTTCCTCAACGAGTTGGCTGGCGACTGGATCGAAGCCATGCAGACCGCCGTATCGCGCGAAGACCTGCTCACGCGCCTGGGTAGCTTCTACGAGTTCGTCGACGCACAGATTCGTCGCCTCGAAACCGCCCGCGAGCGTCTCGAAGACCGCCGCATGGAACTGACCGTCATTCCGGAGTTCTACCCGCCAGTCAAGCCGCCATTGTACTTCCATGGTGACCTGATGGCACGTGGACCGTGGAAGCAGTTCTGGTCGGTCATCGACAACAAGGCCCACCAGTTCCGTGAAGTGGCAGGCTAGTTCTGGACCAGACGCGCCAAGACACCCTCCGAATTACGGAGATCTACGCGTCGGTTCAGGGGGAGACGACGCACACGGGTAAACCGTGTGTTTTCGTACGTCTGACCGGGTGCAACTTGCGCTGCACGTGGTGTGACTCTGTCTACACCTTTACGGGTGGCGACCACCACTCGGTTGAGGAGGTTGCCCAGAAAGCCCATGCGCTGGGCATTCATTGTGTGGAAGTCACCGGCGGTGAACCGCTGGTGCAGAAAGCCGCGATTCCACTGATGGAGAGACTGCTTGAGCTTGGACACGAAGTCCTGCTGGAGACCTCCGGAAGCCGGGACATCTCGGTCGTTCCAGATGCCGTGCACGTCATCATGGACCTCAAAGCACCTGCTTCAGGTGAGGTGGAGAGCAACCTGTGGTCGAACATCGATCACTTGCTCCCCCACCACGAAGTGAAGTTCGTGGTGGCCGACCGCGCAGACTACGACTGGTCCTGCGAGATCATTCGCCGCTATGGACTGGGTGATCGATGCACAGTGCTGATCTCACCGGCATGGGGGCTGATCAACATTGCCAAATTGGTAGATTGGATGCTGGAGGACGCGATTCCAGCACGATTGAGTCTCCAGATCCACAAGGTCGTTTGGGGTAAAGACGCAATCGGGGTGTAGAAAGTTCCTACGACCCGTGAACCTTTCGCGTCCTCGCGACACTAATGGGTTGGGAGCCTGCCATGACCACCTTGACCGAACTGCCCAATGGGCCACAACGACGCCTGTTCGTGGTTGCAGCTATCGCCGCTGTCATGCTGTTTGGGCTTGCCCTGTATGCTTGGTCCCAAGGTGTGGATTCCACCAGTCTGTCGATCGGCGCCGGAGTCACAGATGCTCGGGCAGCAGGCTCCAGCTACCTTAGTGCCCCCAACACCCATTAAGCGGGAACGGGATGGGGCACTGCCGGGTTAGGCGGCCGGACACGGAGGCCCCATGACTCGCACCGCCCTACTCGCCCTTGCCCTCATGGCTGGCACCCTCGCAACCGCCACGGCTGCAGACCCGAACACCGCCCACCCGCATCAGGGCGTGCTCACCCCGTACCCCACACCGCCGACAGCCCCAACGTTGACCGCGGATGAGCAGGCCAAGTTGCTCGCCGGAGACGTAGTTCGCAAGCAGACTCAGGGAGACAGCGGCGGACGTGGGATCGCAGTGCAGGACATCCACGCAACGCCAGATGTCATCTGGTCGAAGATTCTCGACTACCCGAACTACCCAACAATGGTGGACGGCGTGCTGGAGTGCGAGCAATACGCGCAGTCAGGCAGTGAGCTGAAGGCTCGGTTCAAGATTGGCGCCATGGGCACGCGGGTCGAGTACTTCATCGACCACGAGATCCACACAGATGCCAACTGGATGACGTGGACACTCGACTACACACGCGAGTCTGACCTCGACGACTCTGTTGGATACTGGCTCATTGAGCCACTCGCCGACCGCCCTGGCTACTCGCGGGTCTACTACTCGGTGGCCGTCCAGATGCGCGGCTGGGTCCCCGGATTCATTGAGTCGATGATTGCACGCAAGGGCCTGACCCAGGCAACTGAGTGGGTCAAGGCAGAGAGCGAGTCCGCTGCCGGTCACTAGTCTCGGGCACTGACAGACGCGGGTTACGCATCAATCCTACGAACATCGAGGGTTCCATGCGTCATCTCCTGCTGCTCACACTCCTGCTAACATCCGCCTGTGACCCCTTTGCTGCCGCCCAAAAGGCAGACAGCATCGAAGCGTATGAGGCGTTCCTCGCGGAAAACCCGAACAGTGCGTGGTACCCGCAAGCAGCCGACAGACTTCAGGTCTTACTGTTCGAAGCTGCGATGGAGGAGAATACCCTTCCGGCGTATGACGCATGGCTGGCCCGTTTTCCTTCCAGTTCTATGCGCGACGACGTCATGTCCGCACGCTCTGGAAGCTTGTACACGTGGGCTCGCGACACGGACACGGTAGAGTCCTGGCAAGCGTTCCTCACCGAGTACCCGGAGAGTCGTCGTCGCCCCAATGCAGAACGCGGACAGCGTGCGGCTCGGTACCGTCCACAGCTCACAGTTGGTGAGCCCCGCTCGTCCCGTACCAACCTGGCGGAAGACCCCGAAGGCCCACTCAATGGCTGGCTCATTGAAGCAGATGTCACGAATACTGGGGAGTCCGCATTCAAGACCGTCATCCTCCACCCCACCTCACCGGCGGAACTGTCGACGCTGGAGTGGCCAGTCGCTGCACCACGCTGGACCTTGCCGCTCACGGACGAACAGAAGCGCCCACTGCGACCCGGTGAGACACGAACGTGGTCGTGGACGACGGATGACCTGGACGAGTCGTGGGACGGAAACTTCCAGATCGTAGTGAGCGACGCCGCACAGTGACCCGTACGGTCGCGATGGCACTGCTGCTCTCGGGCTGTGTAGACGTCCCACCGCTCGTTTTGGTGGACTCTTGTGACCCGTCTCAACCAGACAGCGGGGTGTGGATAGAGCGCGTGGACTGCCGCGAGCGAATTCCTAGACGTGGTGGCGCCGATGTTGTCGACACATGGGTCGCGACGCCGTTCTTTCGGGCCATTGTCCGGCACCCACAAGCGGCGCGCACACTGCCTGGCCTAGGCGGCGGTACGCTGGTGGACGTCGCGCTGTGGGACGGACGCGACGTTGCCTATGAGTGGGTCCCGCTAGTTGGTGGTGGGTGGCTTAGCGTTGACACGATTGACGCTGAACCCGACGGCGTTGTGGTCAGCGGAACCATTCGTTCTCTGCCAGACAGAGCAGTCGATGAGGGAGCCCCGGCCTCTGTGCGCTGGCGTTTTGATGCAGACGAGTCCCGCATCCATCTAGAGGGAGCGGACGGCCTGTGGCTTCACCCCCATGCCGGGAGTGTACGACTGGGCCCAGGCATCGTGACCGACCGAACTCTCGTCGTCACGGATGCCACAACGGTACGGGACTTGGGCGGTGCCTTGCGCATGCATGGTGTTCAGACCATCGCCGTGTCTTCACTGGCGAATCCAGACTGGCTCGACCACCCCACCCAACAAGTCGAGGTCCTCGCACCCGCAGCGACTCAGCTAGCCCTCAACATCGACGATGAGGTTGTGACGGTCCCGCTCGTCGCCGAACACCTCACTTGGACCCTTCCGAGCACCGTCACCCGCGTTCGTTCCGAGCGCAGAGGGTTCGCTGCGTCTCCATGGCGCCGAGTGCAGGACACCCAAGCGCTGATTCTTGGTGAGACCGGCCAGGTCATCGTGGCCATGACCGGGGATGTTGCGGATACCACCGTACGGTGGACCCATAACGATGGACGAACGGGCGTCGGTTTTACAGACAACGGCCTGACCGTGCTCGATGTTGGCGCCGGCAACGTCACGTTGCAAGCCGGAGGCGCGCGGGTTTCGCCATGGATTGAACAGGTCACCGTCGTCAGCCAAGGCCCCACCTTCTTGCCGGCCAGCCTTCAACGCCCCTTTGAGATGAACAAGCACGTTCCCTCCGCCCTTCGATGGCCCGGAGAGCGTGACCGGACCACTCGACGAACCGATACCCAGAGCCTCCAAGACGCTGCTACTGCCGGCTTCCCCTTCACCGTACTCGCCCCAAGAGACGATGTCGCGGACACAGACATCGATGCCCTGATTCGGGTACGAAATGGCGCTACCCTGACCTCTCCCGACGGCTGGTCTGTCGTGGCCTGGCCGTGGAATGCCCATGCCCGCCTAGGCGCCCACGGCGCCCCTTCCGTCATCAACCACTCACCAGAAGACGCGCTGGCCTTGGCCTTTGCAGGCCCCACCTTCAACCGCTTCTTGGTGGTCGACGAGCAATGGCTGCTACAAGCGGAGCCAGAGCTCACAGACCCGCTGCCCACTGCCGCATGGCTCAACAGCGCAGACCAACTCGACGCATGGTTTGTCTGGCTGGATGCGGGCATCGCCCTACCTCCCGTCGGCCCCCGCACGTGGACGGAAGTCCCGGTTCCGGACAACGTCCTGGCAGTGGAAGTGGAACGTCAGCTCGTCCGCGGCAACACCGTCGCCAGCACAGAGGGACGGATTGACCTTCAGATCGGCGGCGAGTCTCCTGGAGGCCGGGTCGTGCGAACCCAGCTGGCCCGCGGAACAGCCGTCATTCACACCGCAGGTGCGCTGACCAGTGCCCAGCTCATCGAGGATGGTGTAGCCACCGATACGTGGATGGCCGTGGACGGGCAGCCACACACGGTAACCGTCGACAGTGACACCCAGTGGGCTGTGGTTGTGGCGACTGGAGACGACGGAGACTTTGCGGTCACCGGACCGATTTGGTTCGGTGCGACACCGGCTGTCATGAGTCGCTAGGCTCGGTGCTGCAAGACTCCCCCACACCATCACCGACTGCGTGTGCGCGTACAGACACACGGCCGGAAGAGCACGGTTGAGACCTGATGGCGGAGGTGTCGCTGCCAAGGCGCCACGCCCCTACTGCACACCCGCGCGTGGGGTCCGTCGCCACACACCAGAGAACGTCGGACCTACCGCCTCTCGGGCACTGCGCTGCAGGTGGGTGACGGCACGACAGCTTCGGGGTACGGCTGGCCATGCGCATTCTTCTACTTCTTGCTCTCTTCGTTGCCGTCGACGCAGCCGCCATGACCGAGCCCGATAGCGGGGCCTGGATTGGTGCCGGCACGGGCCTGGCTATCGACACCAAAGCAGACCTCGGCGTCGGACTCGGATGGCAGGCGACGGCTGGGCTGTGGTTCGGAAAGCACGACGCTGTCTATGCCTTCGGCAAGTACACTGGCATTGGTGTGACGGTTCGCCAAGCCTACTTAGGCGGCAACCTCGTCACAGAGCCAATGCTCGAGTTTCGACGTGGCGCCGACATTGTGGTGGTGACCACCCAGATGTTCATCTCCGGCGGTCCGCAGATTGCCTACGGTGAAATTGGTGCGGTCGTAGTGGCGGGCGGCGGCATAAAGTACCGGATGACCCCTCAGTTTGGCATTGTTGTGCGGGCGGAGTTCGGTGCGAGTATGCTCGCAGGTTCGTGGGCGTTCCGCAACAATGTTGTGGCCGGAATTGAGTTCGCCGCCCCATGGTCAGGACGTCGCGAATGAGCTTCCGTCCATCGGCAATCCCGACCGTCTTCGTGGCGCTCGGACTCATCATCCTGCTGAACCTTGGCGCGTGGCAGCTCCGGCGGAACACCTGGCGAACGGTGTTTCTCGAGTCCATCGAGATGCGCCTAGAAGACACCCCCACCACCAATGAGACCTTCAACGCGCTCCTTGAAGATGATGTGCTCTCGTGGCGTAAGGCAAACTTGCGGGGTCGCTTTCACGACGTCGAGCCCATCTATTTGGCCGGTCGTTTCGAGTTCGGAGAGCCCGGGTACGACCTAATCCAGCCTTTTGAGCTTGAGAATGGACCGTCTCTCATGGTGGTTCGGGGTTGGGTTCCCTCGTCCGACTGGCGCGCCATCGTGGAAGACATTCGGCCCACCAATGAGCTGATCACCCTGCAAGGGCTGCTGATCGAGCCGCTTGGGGAGCCAGATGCAGTGGTCATTCCGGCCAGTGACATTGCTCCAAAGCGCCTTCGCCGCGACTCGTTTGAAGCAGCGCGCAACCAGAGTGACATTCCGACCGCACCCGTGGTTCTGGTCGTTGGCCAGCAACTCCAAGCAGGCGCGTTGAAGTCGCGCGAGGGCTACCCCGTGACTGGCTACGTTCCAAAGCCCAAGTCATTGCCCCACGTGCAGTACGCCGTCACATGGTTCCTGATTGCCGGCACCCTCGTCATCATCTGGCTGCTCACTGGCTTTCGCCGTGGAGCCGCTATGGCTGCACAGGCTCGCCCGTAAGGCTGGACAGGAACGCCACTACACCGGAACGCTCGGTAGCGGTCAGCCCGAGCGGCTTGAGGGTCAGCTCGCGGTGACCGACAGCCGGACTCCCCGGAAGGGTGTCGTAGAAGGCCACAACGTCGTCTAGGGTCTCGTGTGAGCCGTTGTGGAAGTACGGCGCTGTTTGGTCCACGTACCGCAGGCTCGGCGTCTTGAAGGCCGACTGGAAGTCGTCGAAGGACGGGTCTAAGTAATCCAGCTCGTCGCACTGCTCTTGTTCACTGAAGACACCGCGACAGTTGAACGGGCTGCCTAGGACGATGGGAGCGCCGCTCCGACGCCCCGGGTCGTAGCCAGGCCGACTCTCGGCCACACCGTTGTTGTGGAACGCACGGTCGGTAAACAACGGACCGTTGTGGCACAGCGTACACTGCCCTTTGCCTAAGAACACGTCGAGCCCAAGCACCTGTTCGTCGGTGAGGTGCCCACCCCCCGTTGAGTCACCGGAGAGGACGGCGTCAACGTACCGGTCAAATGGCGCTTCGGTGGGCATCAACGTGCTTTCATAAGCGGCGATTGCCTTACCAAGCTTCGCGAACTCAGTGTTGATGATCAGCTGGTCCGCAGGTGACATGGTGTCCCAGGCACGCGCCATCCACGCCTGGTCACCGGTCGCAGCGGGGCGCGCACGTTCTGGAAAGCGGGTGAGATCCGTCACATCCGGCACTTCACCGTACGCCCTTTCCAGTGATTCCGCATGGTGTGTCGCGACGTAGCGCACAATGCTGACCCGGTCTCCGGCCATCTCAGCGGGGTGCTCCATGGGGCTGAGGGCCTGGGACCAGAGCGAGTCGGCTCGGCCGTCCCAGTAGAACCACGGGCCCTGCTGGCTACCCACAATGCTCGGCGTGTGACGGTTCGTCTCGCCCAGACCCCGACTCAGCGGGGTGACGTCCGAGAAGTTGTGCTCGGGTTTGTGACAGGTGCCACAAGACACCTGGTCATTGCTGGACAACCCCGGGTCGAAGAAGAGGATGCCACCCAGACCGATCAGCGCGTCTTCCGTTCCACGGGGATTGCTCAAATCCGCAGGCCACGCCTCCGGCAGTCGCAGACGCTGGAGTTTGGAACGCTCACTCGCTGTCCACTCACCGGGCGGAGAGGTGTCGACCAGTTCCGAAGCGCACCCCGTGATGAGGACCAAGCCGACGATTAGAGGCCGCATCACTGCATATCGTAGATGTAGGTGACATCATCCACGCCATTCGGGCCCGTCACAATCACAGCGACCGTCCAAGGGCCACCCATGTGGAACTTGAAGCCACTCGTCTCGTACACACCACCGGGATGGGTACACGTGCCGTCGTCGTCACACACACCGGGTTCGTCTCGTGGGGAGGTCATCATTCCGTGCCCATGATGCGGCATCGTCGCGTTGAGGGAGACTGTGGCATCTTCGATAGGTACGCCGGCCGAGTCCTTCAAGGTCGCCCGAGCCGTGAACAGGTCGGACATGCCGGGTGGGTCTGGGTCGAAAGCGACGGACACGAGGTACGTGCCCGACTGGGTCTCGCGCTCAGCACCAAAGACGTCAGCAGACTCCGGTTCAGTCGGACCGCTTGTACACGCCGCGAACAAAAGCACCGGTAATAGCGGCCTCATGCAGCCACCACCGGTTGCTTGGTTGATGACTTGGGCTTGCCACTACGGGCGTAGACCACATCTTTGTAGAAGTGGCGGAAGAAGATGACGCCGATGGTCACCCAAAACACCAATCCGCCCGGAATCCACATGATGAGCCCGCCGAGGCGCTGGTCAAACATGGGGTCCATACCGAACATACGAGGTTGCACAGAGTAGAACGGGTACAGGATGTAGTCACTGACGGTGATAATGGCACCGAGTCCCTTCATGGGGATGGTGCACAAGAACAAGTAGACCATCAGCATGCCAGGCGTGAGCTTGGGGATTTCTGGAATGCGCGAGTAAGCAGGCCACCACATGACGACCGCCGAGACCATAAAGCTGACATGCTCGATGATGTGCACGTCATGATTGGCCATGGCCCACTCATACATGGCCGGCACATGCCACAAGTACAGAGTGGTGGTGCCGATAGCGAAGGCCATCAACGGCTTGGTCAAGAAGCGACCAACGGCCGTGATCCACCCTACAGACACAACCGGCTTCCACATCCAAGGCGGAATGCCGACAATCAGCAATGGTGGAAATATGAGTGTGATGAGCAAGTGCTGCACCATGTGGCCGCTGAACAGGTAGACGTCGGACAGTTCGTGGAGTGGCCCTTGTAGGCTGAAGAAGACGACGAACATGGAGAGCAGGAAGGCAGTCCAGTCTCGAGCTGTGGGCCCCACGTCCGACAGGTTCCAGCGGCGACGCCCAGGACCCGCCATGAATACGTAGGTCGCAATCATCAACGCCACACCAATGACAATCGACGGGTAGAAATCCCACACATTCCAGGCGCCCGGTTCGGCATCCGGAAGGTCGGACCAGTCGTACACACCCCGGATTGGTACTGCCCCAGGGTGGGCCTCAGCGGTCTTTGCCAGCAGCAACACGAGCCAAGCGAACATGCGTTTCACCTACAGAAGAACCGCTAGTAGCGCGGCACCGCCGACAGGCCAAGGGTCGCGCAACCCGCAGATGCGCAACGAGCACCTCGCTACAAACAAAAAGCCCCGGAGGCCAGTGAGGCGCCCGGGGCATTCAGACAGCTTCGACCCATTGGGCCGTCAACAGGAACCTACGGGGTCCAGGGACCATCCGTACGAGCCTGAGCGACGTCGGCTGGGAGAACCATGCCGTCTTCGTTGCCCCATGAGTGACGCACGTAGGTCAACACGGCTGCGAGCTCAACGTCTGTGAGGTCATTCTGCGCTGGCATGACACCGGCGTAGTCGACACCCAACACGTTGATGGGCACGTTGTTCAGACCATGCACAACGATGCGCGCGTGGTTGACCGGCGTACCGTAGAACTCTCCGGCACCGGCGAGGGCCGGGTAAGCACCGCCACCGAGACCGTCTGCCTGATGACACTGGGCACACCGAGCGCTGTAGACCTTGCCGCCGAACTCTGTGAGTCCTGCAAGCTTTTCGGGGTCAGACGCCGCATCAACGTTGATGCTGATGTTGCCCCACTCCGGACCGCCACCACCGATACGGACCATACGGGCCATATCGATTGCCGGCGACGCGCAGTACCAACGGTTGGTACGCGAGCTGCGCAACCAAGACGTGCACTCAGAGCTGTAGTTGGTCCAGTAGCGTTCTTGGACAGCGAAGCTGTCCTCTTGGTTCGTTGGGTTGTAGCCATCGAACAAGAGCATCAGCGCTGCGACCATCAAGGTGGCACCGACCATCGGAGGCGCAAACATGCGCGTGAAGATGGGGGCGTCGTCCCACAAGTGCATGAAGAAGGCGACAACGATGAAGAACTTCACCGCTGACATAGCCAACAACACGATGACGGGGATGTTGTACCAGTCGAAGAGAGGTCCGAGCTCGATGCCAGTCACGATTGCGAGGAAGACGCCGATACCGACGTAGATCCCCCAGTGGTGAATGTGCTCTTCGTGCTCGTCATGTGCTTGGGCGCTCATCGGACGAACTCCAGCAAGTAGACCAAGGTGAAGATGACAATCCAGACGATGTCGACAAAGTGCCAGTAAAGGCCCGTGACGTCGACACGGTCAGCAAAGTCACCACGAATCCACTTCATCGGAATCCAAATACAGGACTCGATGAGCAGCCACAAGACGCCAATGGCGACGTGAGTGCCGTGGAAACCCGTGAGGGTGTAGAAGGTCGAGCCAAACAGGTTGCCCTGCAGGGTCAGGCCTTCATGGTAAAAGTGATTGAACTCGTACACCTGGAAGCCAACGAAGATGGCTCCCATGGCGGCGGTCGCCCACATCCAACCCATCACCGTCAGAGGGAGCGACTCGCTCTTGCTCTGCTGGTGAATCTTTGCTGCGCGAACTGCCAACACCATGGTCAGCGAGCTCATGAGCAGCAAGAAGGTGGAGATGGACGTGACCTCAACCGAGAACACATCTTGTGGGTACGGCCCTACGAGGCTCTTGCCCCGGTAGGACATGTACGTGCCGATAAGCGAGCCGAAGAAGAAACAGTCCGACGCGAGGAACACCCAGAAGGCTAGCTTCAGGTTGCTCACGCCGAGGGACGTACGTTCCTCGTGGTGCTCTTCATGATGGTCAACATGACCGGAACCGTGTGCAACTGAGTCCACGGGTTCCTCCAAAGTCTAGCGGTGCGTGGCGTCTTCGCGAATCCACGCGAGGATAGAAAGGAGCATGCCCAGGGCGAAGACACTCTGGATTGCGACTTGGACCTTAAAGGCCTCCAGGTCGAATCCATCCGCGCCCTTACCGAACATGAATGCGATGAACACACCGGCCGTGAAGAAGGCTGCAACAAGCGGCCAGTACGACGGTGGTGGCATGGGCACATGGTGCTCGCCAGGACCCGCCAACTTCTCTTGACTGACCACGGGGCCATTCTCGTGCTTCTCGTCCCAGAAGGGGCGGTCCGAATGGACTTCGGGAATCACAGCGAAGTTGTAGTGGTGCGGCGGGCTTGCAATGGCCCAGTCGAGGGTAGCGCCATCCCATGGGTCCGACGGAGCATCCTGAGGACGCAGGAAGGAGGAGAGCATGGCGTACAAGTGAATCGCAGTACCGATAGCGATGATGACCGCACCGACGCTGGCGATGGCGTTGGAGGTTTCCCAACCAAGGCCCTCTTCGTAGCGGAAGATTCGCCGCGGCATTCCCTGAACTCCCAAGAAGTGCATTGGGAAGAAGGTCAGGTTCATTCCGACGAAGAAGAACCAGAAACCAATCTTACCGAGGCGCTCAGACAGCATGCGTCCGAACATCTTGGGCCAGTAGAAGTACATGCCGCAGAACAAGCCAATCACCGAGCCGCCGAACAGCACGTAGTGGAAGTGAGCCACAACAAAGTAGCTGTCCTGGTGCTGAAGGTCGACGGGAGGCGAGGCGTGCATGACGCCCGACAGTCCACCAATGGTGAACAGCGCGATGAAGCCGACTGCGTGGTACATCGCTGCGGTGAAGCGAAGCTTGCCGCCCCACATCGTTGCAATCCAGTTGAAGATCTTCACAGCGGTCGGAATGGCGATGAGCATGGTGGTCAGCGAGAACGCCGAGTCCGCCACGGGGCCGAGGCCCGTCGTGAACATGTGGTGAGACCACACGCCGAAGCCCAAGAAGCCAATCAGGATGCCCGAGAAGATGACAAACGGTGCGCCGAACAATGGCTTGCGGGAGAAGGTCGGGAGGACCTCCGACACAATGCCCATCGACGGCAGGATGAGGATGTACACCTCGGGGTGGCCAAACAACCAGAAGAGGTGCTGCCACAAGAGCGGGTCGCCGCCCTTTGCCGGGATGTAGAAGTTGGTGCCGTAGTTCCGATCGAACAAGAGCAGAATCTGGGCGACCGTGAGCATTGGGAAGCTCATGACGACCAGGAACTGCACAACCGTGAACATCCAGGTGAGGACCGGCATGCGGAACAGGGACATGCCCGGAGCGCGCAGGTTCAACACAGTGGTGATGAAGTTGAATCCTGCCGTCATGGACGACAGCCCCAGAATCATCAGGCCGATGTTCCAGAAGTCCATGGCTGGGCCAGGGCTGTACTGGGTACCGCTCATGTTCGCGTAGCCGAACCAACCACCGTCAGGGAAGGCCCCGACAAGGAAGGAGCTGTTGATGAACAGCGCGCCGGCCAACCACAGCCAGTAGCTGTACGCGTTGAGTCGTGGGAACACGACGTCACGCGCGCCAATCTGGAGCGGTAGGAAGAAGTTGGTGAACCCTGCCGCCATTGGCATGACCGATAGGAAGATCATGGTGGTGGCGTGCATGGTGAAGAGCTCGTTGTACCGCTGCGCAGAGATAAAGTCTGCGTTGGGCACTGAGAGCTGAAGACGAATGGCGAGGGCTTCCACACCACCGACGACGAAGAACAAGAGACCGGACAGCAGATACAGCCGTCCGATAGTCTTGTGGTCGACCGTGGTGAGGATGCTCCACAACCACTGAGCAGTGGACTGGTCCTCTGCGTGGCTGTGGGTCTCTACCTGGGTGCTGACTGCTGACATAGCGTGTGCTCCCGCCCCCTTACTGGAGGGCGCTCAGGTAAGTGGCCAAGGCGTCGACCTGCTGTTCGGACAATTCGACCGGAATCAGCATGCCGTCAAAGCGTGGGTCGCCGAGCTTGTTGTAAGACGTGCCGGGCTTCCACTCTTCCTGGTTTTCAATCCAGGACGCCAAGTGTTCGGTGGTGTTCTCCATCGTGCCCGAGGCAATCATCCGGCGGTTGCCGAGACGTGTCAGGTTCGGGCCGATGCGAGCAACAGCGCCGTCGATGTTGGTGAGGGCGTGGCAACCAATGCAACCACCAGCGGCGAACGCCTCCTCCCCTGCTTCACGAACGGCAGCGTCTGCGACGACGGGAGGAGCCTTCATCAGCTCCAGCCATTCGGCGTAGCCAGCATCGTCATGAGCGATGACGTCGAACTTCATCAGAGCGTGCGACTCACCACAGTACTCGGCGCATTCGCCCCGGTACAGGATGGTCTCGCCAGCTGCGACTTCGTCAGTAATCGTCCACCACATACGGTTGATGCGTCCAGGGACAGCATCCCGCTTTCCGCCAAGGCGTGGAACCCAGAAGGAGTGGATGACCGAGTCAGACTCGATGAGCAAGTTGACGGGGCGACCAGCCGGAACGTGAATCTCGTTCGCGGTGATGATGCCCTCTTCGATGTACTCGAACTCCCACCACCAGCGTTTGCCGACGACACGAATCTCGATGGCATCATCTGGAGCGGCGTCTGCAATCTCAAAGATGGTCCGAATGGTCGGAACCACCATGAAGATCACGAGCACAACTGGAATCAGTGTCCAGCCCAGCTCCATGGCGGTGTTGCCATGGACCTGCTCGGGATTACCGGGCGAGCCATCATCGCGGAACTTAATGAGCACGTAGACCATGAGAATGGCTACGAGCACACCAACAACGCAAGTAATCCAGGTAATTAGCGAATACACGCCAAGGATTGCGTCGCTGAAGTCCGATGAGGACTCGACGGTGGTGAATGGATTGTCTTCTGCGGGCCAGAGGCTGCAACCAGACAGCCAAAGGGACGCACAGACAGAGGCAAAAAGCGCGCGGAAGCGACTCACGCGGACCCCCAGGGAATCGACATGTCGACAAGCATCGCAAGGAACAAGAACGACAAGTAAGCGATGGAGGTCCGGAAGACCTGCCGATCAATACCAACGTCTTGTGCGATGAGAGAACGGATGACGTGGCTTGTAAACCACACGCCGAGGACAGCACCTGCAATGGCGTAAAGCCAATTCAAGTAGCCAAGCCAAACCGGCAACAACGTAAAAGGAACGAGAAGAAGAGTGTACGCGAGCATACGCCAGCGGGTCGGCTGATTGCCAACCACCGACGGCATCATTGGGATGCCAGCGTTCGCGTACTCGCTCTTTCGGAACAGAGCGATGGCCCAAAAATGGGGGGGCGTCCACAAGAAGACGATGCCGAACAGAATCCAGGCACCAATCGAAATGTGTCCGTCCATGGCGGCTGAGGCAATGAGCGGAGCCGTTGCTCCCGCGGCGCCGCCAATGACAATGTTCTGCGGAGTCCGTGGCTTGAGCCACATGGTGTAGACGCCGACGTAGAACAGAATGGTCGCAACACCAACGATGGCCGCGACCGGACCGCCAATCGCGTACAGCACGACGGTAGAGAGAACCGAGAGGGTCAATCCGTACCAAAGCACGACGTTGGGTAGCAGGGTCGCCGCGGGGATTGGCCGCTCACGGGTACGCGCCATCTTTGCGTCAGAGTCACGTTCTACGTAGGCATTTAGAGCACTACATGCGGCGCCAGCAAGCGCCGTGCCGAACAGAACCGTCACTGCAGTACTCAAGCTCGGCCAGCCGTCTTTGCCAAGAGCGAGCGCAGGAACTCCAGTGAACATCACCAGCGCGATCACCTTTGGGCGTGCGATATCCAGAAAGATCCTGGCCGTCTCAGACCGGGACCTCGCTGAAACCGTCGGCATCACCTCGGGAATCGTGCTCATAGGGCCTCCTGTGCGGCAAACGCGGCACCCTCGGGCCGGCTGATAGCGGCAGGAGACGGTGCGCGCCACGCTTCCAAGTTCAGGAATAGCGTCAAGAGCACCAGGGCTGCGGCACCGGCAGAGTGAAGAATCGTGACGGACTCAGGAAGCTGGTTCATCACATTGAGGATGCCAAGCACAACTTGGCCGAGAACGACAAGCACAAGTACTCCGGATGCGGCACCGAATTGGCCGCGCAATCTCGACGAGAAAAAGACACCGAATGCCACGGCGGCAACGGTGTAGGCAGTGATGCGGTGCATGACCTGCAATCCGACCAAGCCCTCGAAGGTTGGGAACCAACCGTTCCCGTTGCACGACGGCCACGTTCCACACGCCAAGCCCGCATGAGATGCTGAGACCATGCCCCCCAGAGCAAGCTGAGCGAACAGAGTCACGGCAAGAGCACCGGCCGCGACCTTCGGCAACAGCCCCATGGGCGCACGTTGACGCGGGTAGCCAGCCTCACGCAGCGTCAGGGCCAGACCAAACAGGAGCGCCGAAAACGTATTGCCCAGAAGCAGGTGGGTCGTGACGACCGGCGGGTTGAGCAGTTCGGTGACGGTCAGGGCGCCGAACACGATCTGCGTTGCGAGAACAACAGCCCCCACCCCAATCCAAGGACCCGCCCGACGGCGCAGCTGTGGATGGATCAATGCCAGCGTGCTGACAACCACGAACACCAATGAGATGAAGCCGGCGAGGTACCGATGTCCGACCTCGAAGGCAATCTCAAGATTGAAGACTGGCACCGCCTCGCCAAAGCACAACGGCCAGTCAGGACACGCAAGACCGGCTTCAAATGCCCGGACGCTGCTGCCCAACACCACGAGTCCATACGTCGCAACAACCAGTGCGAACGGTAGAACGGTCAGCCATCGTGACTGGAGCTTCATCGGGGGTGCGGTCCTCCTAGACGGGCCTAGGTAGCCCGACGTCGGGGTTGTCGTCACGAACTCGGTCTCACACCGTCATGTGAGCAGCCAATTCCGCCCTTTTGCACTTGCCTTCTGACCAAGCAACACGCCGTTGCGGCGCAGCGGGCTGAGGCGCAACCCGACTCACCTCACAGAGCGAAATCGTCTGAGTTGGGTGCAGTACGCTGACAGATAAAGTGTCCGGTTCGCTCTGTGTAGCATGGCAAATTGGCCCCACCACATGCAGGAGACGCCAGAGGCACGGCCTCAACGGGACGTCCAAAGCAGAAGTCGGACGACGAGCCATTTCCTTCCAAGGGCGGCTTGTCTTTGATCAGCGCCAAGAAGCCAAGGTCTGGACTGTAGTCGGCCGCGTCGGCACCGTTCACGCCATCCGACGCACACAAGCGAGCTTCAGGAACGAGGCCGCCGCCGATAAACTCCCACTGTCCCGGAACGACGTCTTGGGGCGAGCCACCACCTGGAAACGGTGCGTTGGGATTGAATTGTATTCCAATGTAGCCGGCCCACACTTCTTGGCCGTCCGGCAGCGCATCGAGTGCTTGGACGATGCTCGCGGGATCCGACTGAGCGAACAGTCCCCCACCCCACCCAACAGGTCCACACGCATCTTCAGCGGCGCGCGCCCAGACAACGGCACTACTGGTATGAACTGCGACGACTTCTGACGCACCCACAACAACACCGACGACCTGAGTGGGCTCGCCTCCGTTATTAACGAGTTGATCCGGACAGATTGAGCCGGACCGGCCCGTGATCGTTGGGTCGGTATCGTCACAATCGCGGTCGTTCACGGCGGTGTAGTCACCACTCGGTCCGCACGCGTCTTGGCTGTCGCCGGCGAGTCCCCATTGGTCGTCATCACCATCCAAATACCAAGCGCGAAGCTCGGCACAATCGGTGTCGACGTTCGCTTCCCAAGAGAAGCGACATCCAGAGAACAAAATGAGAGCTGCGATGCAGGGGAGCGAGCGCACCTGACCTCCAATGCAGAGAGTGTAGACCGCGGCACTCGGAATGTCTTGCCACGGCATTGGTTAAGGGGGCGCCCTACAAGGAGGACCTGTGTCCCGTACACTCTGTCTCATGGCGCTCACAGCGCTGATTGGCTGCCCCAAGCCGACCGTACCCACCGAGCCCGCCGCACCTTTGGAGGTCGTCGAGCCCGAGATGACCCTGCCGGAAATTCCGTTCGAGCAGTACACGCTCGACAACGGCTTGACCGTCATTCTGGCGCCGGATCACTCCACGCCAATCGTTTACACGAACGTCTGGTACCACGTCGGATCACGTGACGAAGAACCGGGACTCACCGGCTTTGCCCACCTCTTTGAGCACCTAATGTTCCAGGGTTCTGCCAACGCGCCGGGCGAGTACTTCACGCCGCTACAAGAGGTTGGTGCCACGATCAACGGCACAACGTCCTTCGACCGCACCAACTACTACGAAGAAGTGCCTGCACAGCACCTTCCATTGGCGCTCTTCATGGAGTCGGACCGGATGGGTCACCTGCTTGAAGTGCTCGATCAGGACAAGCTGGACAACCAACGCGAAGTTGTCCGAAACGAACGCCGCCAGCGCTACGAGAACCCTCCCTACGGAGAGGCATACAAAAAACTGTACGAGATGGCGTTCCCTGAAGGTCACCCCTACGCGCACATGCCGATCGGAAGCCATGCGGACCTCGAAGCCGCCAACTTGGACACCGTCAAAGACTTCTTCCGTAAGTGGTACGTGCCCAACAACGCGTCGCTGGTCATTGCTGGAGATTTCGACACGGAAACCGCCAAGGCGCTTGTCGACCAATACTTCGGTCCGATTCCCCGCGGCGAAGCCCCCGTCCGTCGGACTGCCGAGCCGTTCACCATCGCGGAGAACATGGAAGTCCGTCAGTATGACGACGTCCCCGAGCGCAAGGTGTGGCTGGCCTACTCAACGCCTGGTTTCTACCAAGACGGAGACGCAGAGCTCGACCTGCTCTCGAGCGTCCTGTCCGGCGGCAAGGACAGCCGTCTGTACACCGCTCTGGTCAAAGAACAGCAAGTCGCCAAGGACATCGCCGCCTACCAGAGTTCCCTGGGGCTCGGCTCGTTGTTCGTGATTCAAGGCACCGCCGCCGGTGACCACACAACAGACGAGTTGGTCGCAGCTGTAGACGCCGTTCTGGCCGACGTCATGGGTGAAAACCCACCGACGGTCGACGAGCTCGACGGCGCTCGCGCGAACTTCGAGGCCGGCTTCTACTCCGGCCTGCAGACCATCTCTGGCAAGGGAGACACCATCAATCGCTACTTTATGTACTCGGGCGACCCCGGCTACATGGGTGCCGATCTCACTCGCTACTTTGAAGCCGATGCCGCGGACGTTCTCGCATCCGGCCAGCAATTCTTGATGGCTCCGCGCGTCGCGCTGCACATCATGCCCACCGCCGACAATGTCGACGAAGAAGGAGGTGCCCAATGATGCGCGCCGCAAGCATTCTGGCTCTGGTTGCTCTGACCTCCACGGCCATGGCTCAAGACAGCACCATCCCCTTCCCCGAGCCGCTCCCCACACCGGACTTCGAGCTGCCGGAAGCCACATCGCACACCCTGTCCAACGGGCTTGAGGTGCGCATTGTCGAGAACCACGAGGTCCCACTGTGGGGCGCACGCTTGGTGATTCGCGGTGGAACGGGCCTCGATCCAATGGACAAGGCCGGCCTCGCGTCGGTCGCCGTGGACATGATGGACGACGGCGCTGGCGACTTGTCCTCGTCAGACATCTCTCGTCGCGTGAAGCGCTTGGGCTCCTCACTCTCCACCAGTGCAGGCCTCGACTCGTCGACCGTCTCGGCTGGCGGCATCTTGCGCAACATGGATGAGACTCTCGGCATCATGGCCAAGGTCGTCACTCAGCCGACCTTCCCCGAAGACGAGTGGTCCATCTTGCAATCGCGGCGCGTGGCAAATGCCAACGCCAAGCTTGAAGACCCGGACACTGTGGGACGCGAAGCCTTCTACAAGCAGCTGTACGCGGGTACGTACCAAGGCAGCGTCACTACTGCCGAGACCTACGGCGCCATCAGTCTAGACGACATGAAGGCCTTCCACGCAGCCCAGTTCCGTCCCGACAACGCACTGCTGCTCGTTGGCGGCGACATCGACCCGGCTACCGCCCTGCCTATCCTCGAAAAGCACTTCGGTAGCTGGACGGTCGATGGCGAAGCAACGGTCATTGCCGCACCCGAGCCTGCAATGGTCGAAGAGTCGGTGATGTACTTCATCGACAAGCCAGGAGCCGCACAGAGCGTCATTCGCTTGGGCGGATTCATCGGCACGCGCATGGACGACGACTACTACGACCTGCACATCGGCAATGCCGCCTTCGGCGGTGCGTTCACTGCACGGGTGAACATGAACCTGCGCGAAGACAAGGGCTACACCTACGGCGCGCGCTGCCGTGCGTGGTACCCCGAAGGTCCGGGCGTTTGGTTCTGTTCGACCAGTGTCCGTACAGACGCCACAGGCGCTTCACTCGACGAAATCAAGATGGAGATCACCGACGTTCTCGGTGACCGCCCGATTGATACCGACGAAGTCGCCTACAACGTGTCGTCCGAAGTCAACGGCTTCCCTGGCCAATACGAGACCGTCAGTACCGTGCTCAGCGAGCATGCCGACATCTGGATTCATGGCCTCCCCTCGGACTGGCAAGGACGTTACCTCCCCGGTGTGCAAGCCGTGACGGTGGACTCCGCCAACGCTGCACTGGCCGCCCGCCTTGTACCAGAGCACATCGTCTGGACCGTCGTTGGCGACCGTGAAGCGGTGTACAGCGACCTCGAGGCGTTCGGTCTCCCGATCATCGAGCTGGACCGCCAAGGCAACCCCATTCAAGGGAACTGAGATGAGCACCAAGGCCGACTGGATCTGGTTTGACGGTAAGATCGTCCCCTATGAGGAAGCGACCACCCACGTGTTGTCGCACACTCTGCACTACGGCCTTGGCGCCTTCGAAGGCATTCGGGCGTACACCCAAGAAGACGGTCGCCCAGGCATCTGGGCGCTCGACGACCACATGACCCGTCTCTTCGACACAATGAAGATGATGGAGATGAAGACCGAGTTTACTCGTGAAGACGTCACCCAGGCGTGTCACGAAGTCCTCCGGCGCAACGACATGAGCGAGGCCTACCTGCGTCCTCTTGCCTTCATTGGTGAAGGGGCACTGGGTCTCGGTGTCCGTACCAATCCCGTCCACGTAGTCGTGGGCGCGTGGAAATGGGGCGCTTACTTGGGCGAAGAAGGCATCAAGAACGGCGTTGACGTCAAGATCAGCACGTTCACGCGGCATCACCCCAACGCTGCCATGCAGCGCGCAAAGGTCGTTGGCCACTACGTCAACAGCATCATGGCCCGCTACGAAGCGAACGCAGACGGCTACGACGAAGCCATCATGCTCGACCACCACGGCTTTGTTGCCGAGGGCACCGGCGAGAACGTGTTCGTGGTCAAGGGTCGGCACGTCAAGACGCCGCCAGTGGCCAACATCCTGCCGGGCATCACGCGCAAGTCCATCATCGAAATCCTCAAGCATGAGGGCTACGAAGTGGAAGAGACATGGTTCGGCCGAGATGCCTTCTACGTTGCTGACGAAGCCTTCATGGTGGGTACGGCAGCAGAGGTCACCCCGATTCATTCCGTCGACCGCAAGGTTGTCGGTCTGGGCAAGCCGGGCCCCGTCACGAAGCTGTCGCTGAAGCTTTACCACCAGGCAGTACGCGGCAAGCTCGACTTCATGAAGCGTCACATCGCTGTCGTCTAGCGCCTGCCCACTAGGTCCATGGAGCGGCGAAGGGTAAAACCGTCGACCGCTCCCATAAATGGGCCGGCAGGACTTCTTTGAACCGGGCCTCGGCCCACTCGTTTCCGTAGCGAACGGAGCGGTGGGTAAACAGAATGGCTTCGTTCTGAAACAGGTCGGCGCGCTCCACGACTTCATCGATGTGTACGTGCCCTTTCGCACGTGCCTTTTCGACGGAGACCTTGTCGTCTAGGAAGGTCACTTCCAAAATGAGCAAGCGAGCCGCACGGACCAGAGGCTCTCGGTCCACCACGTCAATGGTCGTATCCCCGCAGAACGCAACTTCGACGGTTTCAACCGGCGTAGTGATTGCTTCTCCCGCCAGGCGTGCATCTCGAATCGCCTCTCGAGGCAGACCCTTGTACTCGTCCTTCAGCACGTCTTTTTGGGTGCAGATGGCGTAGCCAATGCTGGGAACCCGGTGAATGGCGCGGAAGAACTTGGCGGTGCGTCCGCGTCCCAGGTCAACGCTGCCGCCCGGCGAGGCGGGAACGACGGTACACGGCAATGGAGAGCGGTCGAGCTTGCGCCAAGCGGTCATCATCTCCAAGAACGCTTCTTCGTTCTCCGCCGGCATCACGTATGTGGGTGGCGGCATGCTGGTCAGGTCGCGGGTCGCACAGTGGTGAATGACCCCGCCCATGTGGTCGGTGTGCGCATGGGTAAACAACACCGTGGGCAAGCGCGTTGCAGACGGTGGACAGCGCCCAATATCAAAGCAGAGCTTGTAGTTGGGCAGCTCAATGCACGTCTCCAGTCCTCCGACAGAGACGGCGTTCACGTTGTGGCCAGCGAGAGTCAGCATGGCCCCTGTTTAGCGCCTTGACGGGCCAAGACAACGGGTGACTTGCAACCGTCCCAGATGAGGGCACTAATACCGTGTACCCATTTGGAGAGTCCTACGAATGCTGACACGCACAACGGCCCTGTTCGCACTCATCGCAGCCCCTTCCCTGGCGCTCGCGGTTCCCGCACTTCCCGGTGACTACGACCCGCGCATCTCCCTGGCCCCACTCGTTGACGCGGTCCAGCCAGCCGTGGTGTCCATTGAAGTCAGTGGCGTGCAGCAGGTGCAGAGTCAACTTCCCCCAGAGTTCCGACGCTTCTTTGGGGCGCCACAGGGCATGCGTCCCTTCCAAGGCGAAGGCAGTGGCTTCGTCATCAGTGAAGACGGCCTCGTCCTCACCAACCATCACGTGATTGGCGATGCCTCAGAGATCACGGTCATCTTCAATGAGGGCGAGCGCGTCACTGCACAGCTCATTGGGTCCGACGAGAGCCTCGATGTCGCGCTGCTCCAGCTTCCACAGGACCGTGACTGGCCATACGTCGCAATGGGGTCGTCCGAGGAGGCGCGTGTTGGCGACCGAGTGCTGGCGGTTGGAAACCCGCTCGGTCTGGGCCTGACCGTCACAACCGGCATCTTGTCCGGCAAGGGACGACACTCCAACATGAGTGCGTTCCAAGACTTCCTCCAGACAGATGCGGCCATCAATCCCGGAAACTCTGGGGGTCCACTGTTCACCCTCGACGGGCGCGTTGTGGGGATGAACACCGCCATTATTCAAGGCGCGAACACGGTTGGATTCGCCGTGCCGGCAGACGCTATCCAAGGCGTTGTTGAAGACCTACAGACCGACGGTCGCGTTCGACGCGGATTCCTCGGTGTCGGCCTGCAAGAGCTGACCCCACAAATGCGCAATACATGGAGCGTTCCTGGCGATGGTGGTGTGGTCATTAGCTACATCCAACAGGGGCTTCCTGGAGACGTCGCCGGGCTTGCGGCTGGGGATGTTGTGTTGCGCGTAGACGACGTTGAGATGGAAGACGTTCGCACATTCATGCAAGCTGTCGGAACCAACCGGGCCGGCGACGAGATCGATCTCGATATCTGGCGCGAGGGCCGTCAGCGAAAGGTGACCGCACGCCTCGTCGAACGCGGGCAGCCGGTCGCTGAAGCGCCGCCATCGAGGCAAAAGCCGTCGGCCAATTCACAGAGTGCCACAGCGGCTCTGGGTCTTCAGACCGTTGTGCTTCCGTCCAGCATTGCCGCGGAACGCGGGCTCGACAGCGGTCTGCTTGTCGAGAGCGTTCGCGCCAACAGCGCCGCTGCAGGCAACCTCGAAGCGGGTGATGTCATCTTGCAGATCAACCGCCGTGCCGTAGACACCGTAGACACCGCTGAAGCCATCCTGCGTCGCAGTAGTGGGGCTGTGACCCTGCTCATCATGCGCGGAGAAGAGCAGCGTTTTGTGGTGTTGTCTCGCCGTTGACCGTCGCATGGACGCAGGGTGCACAACCTCGGATTACAGGTCGAATCCGAGGTGCCCATGCCGTCCTTTGCCTTTGCCGAAGCCCCCGCTACGGTCGACCCCACACCGACAGCAACGCTCGACCAACTGGTCAGCAACGCCGTAGACCACAAGCAGGCCTGGGTCCAGACGGACCTCGCTGAGCGCTTGTCATTGCTCGACACCTTGGTCGAGCGCACCGTTGAAAACGCGGACAGGTGGGCACGGGCCGAGGCCAACGCCAAAGGACTCAACCCAGACGGTCCTGAGATCAACGAGGGCTACCAGAACGTCTTCGCGTCACTGCGCGGCCTGACCGCCATGAAGACCACCCTTCGAGCCCTACAGAAGACCGGCAAGGCTCCTAAGCCTGCCGGTGGGTACTCCACCCGGGCAGACGGTCGCGTCGTCGCACACACCATGCCGGAATCCACCTGGGACAAGCTGCTATTCCCAGGAATTACCGGTGAAGTTTGGATGCAACCGGGCGTCACCCGAGAGACGGTCGCGGGTACCCAAGCACTCGAGTACGCCAAGCCCTCCCATCCCGAAGGACGGGTCAGCTTGGTGCTCGGCGCGGGTAACCAGTCGTCCATCCCCTACCTGGATGCGCTGACCGCGCTGTACGACGAGAACTGCGTCGTCATCATCAAGATGAACCCGGTCAATGAGTACTTGGGGCCCATCTTTCACGACATCTGGAAGCCATTTGTCGACCGGGGCTGGGCAGCCTTTGTGTACGGCGGCGCAGAAGTCGGCAAGCACTTGACCCACCATAATGAAATCGACAAGGTGCATATCACCGGCAGCGACGCCACCCATGACGCAATCATCTGGGGTCCACGGGAGGGGCGCGACGCGCGCAAGGCAGCGGGCGACAAGGTGTTGGACATCGAGATCACCAGCGAGCTCGGAAACGTCACACCGGTCATTGTGGTCCCGGCAAAGTGGTCCGCCAAGGACATGGACTTTCAGGTTCGCAACGTGGCGTCCATGCTCACCCACAACGCGTCGTTCAACTGCCTGGCCCTCAAGGTTCTGGTGACCAGCGCAGACTGGCCACAGCGCACCGAGTTCCTGGACAAGCTGCGAGCACATCTGGGCAAGACGGGCACACGACAGGCCTACTACCCGGGCGCCGAAGACCGTTGGTCGCAGTTTCAACAGGCGTACCCAAACGGACAAGCCTGCGGAAGTCCCGGCGAAGGTGAGCTTGCCTGGCTCGTCATCGACAGCGTGGACCACACCGATTCAGACGCGATGGCCTTCACCAAAGAAGCGTGGTGTGGCGTGCTCGCTGAGACCGCACTGCCTGGAGCGACTGCCGCAGAGTTCTTGCCGGGCGCGGTCGCCTTCTGCAATGACACACTGTGGGGAACGCTCGCCTGCGGCATGCTCGTGCACCCCTCGATCACGAAAGACCCGTCTGGCAATGCCGCGGTTGAGACCGCTCTCGATGAGCTGCGCTACGGAAGCATCACGCTGAACCACAATCCCTTTCTTGGATATGGGCTGCCGACTCTTCCTTGGGGTGCTCACCCAGGTCACACCCTTGAAAACATTGGCTCGGGCATCGGTAAGGTGCACAACAGCTTGCTGTACAGTCAGACCCAGAAGGGTATCGTTCGAGGCCCCTGGGGCTTCCTAGGCAAGCCGCCGTGGTTCCCGGACCACACTCGTGCTCACCAGCTCTGGCCCCGCCTCGTCCGTTTCGAGGCCAACCATTCGGTGCTCAAGCTCCCCGGCATCTTCTCCGCATTCCTACGAGGCTAAGCGATGTACCGCGACTTTCTACTCCTTGGTGGTGCTGGCCTTGTCGGCCTGCAGACCTGTCGGCGCATTGCCACTGCTCTCGACCCCCGCCGCATCGTTGTGGCGTCGCTGCTTGAACCCGAAGCACGCGAAGCATGCGAGGTCCTTCGGGCCGAGTTCGGCCGTCGGATCGCATTCGTTCCTGCGTGGGGAAACCTGTTTGTTCCCAGCGATCTCGCAAACATGCACCGTAACGACATCCTGGCAGACGGCACCCGACGCCGACGCCTGCTGGATGGTCTGTACGGCGAGTTTGACGACGCATACACCGAGAACCATCTGGTCCAGATGCTCGGTGAACACCGCCCAGAAGTCGTCATTGACTGTGTGAATACAGCGACCGGCTTGTCCTACCAGAACGTGTTTGAGGGCGCTGCCACAGTGCTCGACCACCTGGGTACGGACACCTACAATGACGCAGGCGTCAAGGACCTCGAACAGTTCCTTCTCAGCCAGTCGGTTCCCCAGCTCATTCGCCACGTACGCTTCGTGCACCGCGCAACCACCGAGTTCGGCACGCGGGTCTACCTCAAGGTCGGAACGACGGGTACTGGCGGCATGGGCTTGAACATTCCGTACACCCACTCGGAAGACAAGCCCAGCAAGGTGCTCCTGGCCAAGACGGAGGCTGCATTCGGCCACACCGGACTGCTGTTCTTGCTGGCCCGCACGCCCAACTCGCCCATCGTCAAAGAGGTCAAGCCAGCGGCGATGATTGGCTACCGCGGCGTGCGCACGGTCTCGGTTGCGGACAAGCACGGCAACCGTGACCTGTACAAGCCCATCACCATTCCCGTGAAGGGCGACCTGGAGCTCAAGCAGGACGCAAGCCAGTACACCCAAGACGGTGAGCTGAAGGTCGCTGTTGTGGACACCGGTGAGAACGGCGTGTTCACTCGCGGAGAGTTCGCCGCTATCACCGCACATGGCCAGATGGAGTACATCACACCCGAAGAGATTGCTCGGGTCGTCGTACGCGAAATCCAAGGCGCAAACACGGGCCAAGACATCATCAGTGCCCTCGACGCGTCCGTGCTCAACCCGTCCTACAAGGCCGGATTGGTACGTGCCGCCGCCATGAGCGACCTGGCACTTGCAGACGAAGCGGCGAACCTTCCAAGCGTGGCTCTTGGCCGTCTCGGGCCACCCGAACTGTCGAAGCTCCTGTTTGAAGCACAGCTGCTCAAGGAGTGCTTCGGCTCACTTCGCGGTGTACTCGACGGCAAGAAGGGTCCCCGCAAGCCCGGCGAATTGTCGACGACGTTGACCGAGCACCTCAAGACATCCGGCATTCTGCGCACCGCGCCATCCATCGGCATTCCGATCCTGTCAGCGGATGCCCGTACTCTGACTCGCGGTCCACGCATCAATGTGCCCGAGCTGTCTGGCCTCAAACACTCGGTCAGCCTCGACAATGCTGACCAGGTGGGCGCCTGGGCGGAGAAGGGCTGGATTGACCTTCGCCCCATCAACATGGAGTGTTGGCTGGCTCGATTGGGACAGATGGTGGAAGCACGCCTCGAGCTGCGCGACCACGGCTCCGCCGCGGCCTCCATCCGCTCCTACCTGCCTACGACCTTCGAGATTGGTGAGGTTGTGGCCTGGATCTTCAACAATGAGATGGGCGGATACCGCGTCAAATAGTCGGCTTCGTCGCCAGCTTCGCGAAGACCATCGTGTCTTGCCACCCACCATCGAGCCACACATTGTCGCGCAGAGTGCCCTCGAGCTGGTAGCCGAGGCGCTCTGCCACAGCGACGCTGCGCACGTTGCGTGGGTCGCAGCGAATCTCAATGCGGTGCATGCCCACATCAAACATGGCTTGTTCCACCAGGGCCACGGCTTCGCTAACGTAGCCAAGGCCTTCGAAGTCGCCTGCAATCCAGTAGCCAAGCTCACAACATCCGTGTGCCCAACGGAGTTGATGTACACCGACGTTGCCGCAGAACACGCCATCGTCGCGACGCAAGATGCCGAAATCGTACAGGCTGCCGTCTTTCCAGGTCTCTTGGGTGTGGCGGATGTACGACTGCTCATCCGCCAGCGTCAGCGTGGACTCCACCCAGGGTAGCCACGCCGCGAGCCGGCCGCGGTCCTCTTGCACAAGCGCAAACATCGCCTCGGCCCGGCTCAGCTGGTGCGGCTCCAGCACAATGCGCTGCCCGACCAAGGGGGTCGTTGGTGCTGTTGGGCGACCGCTAGGGGGACTCGACATCAAAACTCCATGCCCGAGTGTACCGGTAGCGAGCCCGCTCCAACTTTCGCCCCTGCTACACCCCAGACAATGCCCCGGGAATTGTGTCAGTCCAACCCGGTACGAACGCGCCCACAGCGCAGATGTTATGCACGTTGCCATCGCTTGGAGGCACCATGAAGCTCACTGGGAACGTCCTACACCTTTTGGAAGACTCGCTCCTCGTGCGCGCGCAGCTCGATGGGAACACTGTCGAGACAGACGGTCAGAGCTACCACTACGGCGTGAACACAGACGCCATGATCTCGGGACAAGCCTGCACCCTCGGCTACACCCCGGTCATCTTGGGCCCGCACTTCCTGCGCAACTTCAAGGAAGTCGTTGTGGACTCTGCCGTTCAAGACGGTGGATTTCAGGTCATCGTGGGCGGAGACGCCTACGGTTCTGGAAGCTCGCGTGAAGTCGCTGTCGTCGCCCACGTGGGTGCCGGAATCGAGCTGGTCATCGCAGACAGCTTCCAGCGTATCTTCCAAGAGAACATGGTCTACGGCGGCATGCCCTTCACCACGGACCGAACCGTTCTCGACCGTCTGAAGGCCGGTGAAGAGCTCGATGTCACATCGCTCTACGCCGCACTGCCGCCCTTCTTCCGAGCCGTCAGCGAAGCCGGTGGTCTGATGCGCTACGGCACCCAGCTACTGGCCGGAGACATTGCGCCTACCTACGACGTCTCCCCTACCCCACGCGCCATGAACATCGCTGAGAAGTTGATTGCCAGGCGTGCTTGGGCCGGACACGGACAGCCTGTTGGCATCGCCAGCGTCAAACCTGGCGACCAAGTACTCGCCAATGCGGGCTTCCGAGGAATGCACGAGTACACGACCGGCATGGTCGTGGACCTGTACCGGAAGGAGTGGGGCGACGCCCCGATGGCCGCACCTGAGCAAGTCGCAGCCTTTGAAGACCACTTCGTTCTCATTGACCACCCGACCGTCCCCGACGCGGTGAAGAAGGCGCGGCTCGCTCCCGCCATGAACCTCACTCAAGAAATGGTGGAGGCCTGCGAACAGAACGGCATCCGTCTACACGGTCCAGGTCGCGCGTTCCCGCCCGGTGTCTGCCATCGCGTTGTGGTTGAAGACTACGCACTTCCTGGCGACGTTGTCGTGTTGACCGATTCGCACAGCCCCACCGCCGGTGTACTCAATGCCTTCGCTTTTGGCGTCGGCTCAACCGCCATGGCCTTCGCTCTGCGTACGGGCATGATTCCCGTGACGGTTCCCAAAGTGGTTCGTGTGGAGCTCACAGGTCGTAGCAACGGCGTGTTGTCCCCGAAAGACGTCATTCTGCACATCATCGGTGACCCCTACTTCCGCGAGGAGCAGTGGCGGAGCACGCCAACGGACACCTGCATCATTGAGTTTGGTGGCGACGCCTTGGAGCACTGGTCGGTCGATGAGCTGTCCGTGCTGACGAATATGACTGTCGAAGGCGGCCTGATGACCGGCATCGTCGAGCCCTGCTCACCGATCACGACATTCCTTAAGGAACGGCGCGGCGTCGACGCGGAAGCGCTGTTCGTACACCCCGACCCAGGTGCCACCTACGAGCGCGTATGGAAGCTCAACTTGGACGACATTCCACTGACCGTCGCCACACCCGGCGACTCTCGCAACCGGGCGCCTCTGAACGACCACACGGACGAGGCCATTCACAACGTCGTCATCGCGTCGTGTACCGGGGGCTCACTTGCTGACCTTCGCGCCGCCGCAGAGGTGTTCCGAGGACGTACGCTGGCCGATGGCGTCCGCGTGACCATCACACCGTCGTCGACCCCAGTGGCTGAAGATGCCGAGAAGGAGGGGCTCTTGGACCTCTTCCGTGAACTCGGCTGCGTCGTCAGTGAGCCCGGCTGTGGTTCTTGTATCGGAAACGGTCCAGGCATTCCGTTTGATGGTGAGACCACCGCTTCGACCACCAACCGGAACTTCGCCCGTCGTATGGGTGCCCCAGGACCGGTATTCTTGGTCTCTCCTGCCGTCGCCGCCGCAAGTGCTGTGACCGGAAAGCTTACCGACCCCAGGACTCTGTGATGCGTGTTGCGACATTCAACGTCAACTCCCTCCGTGTGCGTCAGCAGATCTTGCTCGACTGGCTTGAAGAAGCGCAGCCAGACGTAGTGTGCCTTCAAGAACTGAAGATGAAAGACGAGAAGTTCCCCGCCAAGGCCATTGCCGAAGCCGGGTACGAGCATCAAGTCGTGTGGGGACAAGCGACCTACAACGGCGTGGCCATGATCTCGAAGACCCCCATTGAGAACAGCCACACCGGCTTTCGCGTGGGTCCGAAAGACAAACAAGCGCGCTTGGTCCAAGGCACCGTGAACGGCGTGCGCATTCTCGGCTGCTATGCGCCGAACGGAACCAAGCTGTCCACAGACAAGTTCGCCTACAAGCTGACCTGGTACGCCAGGCTGATGCGTGAACTGTCCGTAGGGACCACCAACGCAGACGACGTCTTAGTCTGTGGGGACATGAACATCGCCCACACCGCCAACGATGTGAAGAACCCGAACGAGAGCGCCGGTCGCCTCCACTACCACCCGCTCGAGCACGACACGTTCAACCGCCTGCTGGCCTGGGGCCTTGTCGATGCGTACCGCAGTCGCAATCCAAAATCGAAGGACTTCACCTGGTGGGACTACCGGATGGACGCCTTCAATCGCGACATGGGCCTACGCATTGACTACATGCTAGCCACCGAGTCGCTCAACAAGCGCATCACGGACGTGACCCAGTGGAAGGGCCCGCGGGCGCTTGAGAAGCCCAGCGACCACATCCCCGTCACCATCGACATCGCGTGATTCACCAGGTTGTTGTACGCGGTGTGCCCGAATGGGTGGACGCCGGCAAGCTCCTTGGGCAACCGTTCACGTCTGAGGATGACGCCTTCACCGCAGAGCTGGACACCGAGGCCGCTGCGGACCTCGCCGCACGTCTACGCAATGTTGGCGTGGGCGGTGCGTTACTGAGCGTTCAGTTTCGTCCGCGACTGAAGCGTCCGGCCATTCGTGCAGGACGCACCCGCGACGCCCGGGCTCGACGCGACACAACCCCCGGGTTCACGCAGCCGGGCGCTCAGTGGGACGATGAAGGCCGATACTCACTGACCCCAGAAGCCCTGGCCTTGGTCATGGGAAAAGCAGCCAACAAGCGAGATGTCACAGACTTGGGCTGTGGTGTGGGCGGCAATACCATTGGCTTCGCACGAGCCGGCTGCACCGTTGCGGCCATCGAACGCGACCCGATCCGCCGAAGAATGGCACTGCACAATGCGTCGGTCTACGGAGTCCGAGACCGAGTGACCGTCGCCACCGAGCTGTCAGACGACGCAACGGGTGACCTGCTGTTCATCGACCCGCCATGGGGAACCGAGTGGGACCGCGAGCGCACCGTCGTCAACGACTTCCCACTGCTGGTCACATCACTCGAACGCATTCAGCGGGCAGACTTCACTGAGCTGTGGGCGAAACTTCCACCGAGCTTCGACCCCACCAGCGTACCCAACGCAACGGCCCAAGCTGTCTTCGGGACACGCCCGGGGGATTGTCACCGAATCAAGTTCGTCTGGCTCTCTGTTCGACCCCACGCCTAGAGCGAGCGGCGACGCCGAATACCCATCAGCCCAAGCAAACCGAAGAGCGCCAAGCCACCGGTCGCCGGGGAGGTCGACTGACACCCGCAGCTCGAGACCGTCGCGCTTCCGCCGCCACCGGGCTCCGGGTCTGGATCTGGGTCAACTCCCGGCTGCGGAAACTGAATTCCCTCACCCGTGAGTGGGATGCGGACCTCTACGATGCTCGGGTCGTTGGTCTCTACGACCAACACAGCCGTTGTCTGACCAATCGCTTCAGGGGCGAAGGTCACGACCACACCGTCAGCGTCGTCTGGAAGCGCGTAGGCAACATCCGGGAAGACTCGGAAGGAGTCACTGCCTTCAATGCGGAACGTGCCCTCTACAGGCAAGTCACCCAGGTTCTCAACCGGCACGTCGAGGGTGCTCTCGGTGTTCATGTACACGCCGCCAAAGTCATGGGTCCGGGGCAGTTCTTCCATGCGTGGCAGCGGGTGGCGGTAGTTCTCCAGCATGCGGAGCTCAGATGTGTACGAGCCAAGCGGAAGGTCAATGTCGAAGCTTGCCAGCTGAACACAACCCACGATGGTGATGCACAGCTCGGCGGACGGCGTGACCACAACGTCGAGCGACGCCTCCAGCTCCCCGGTCCACGCTGTTACATGTCGGGTCTGGGAAAAGGTCGGGACTTCCACATAGACCGTGTCATCGATGGACGTCACAAACGCATCGTCGGTCTCCAGTCCCCATCCAGTCAGCGTGGCTTCCGCGACAGGGGCGGCCTCTGCATTGAACACTAAGCTCACGCCAGTGAACAAGTTCAGCGTGGTGGAGATGGGCCCCAGCTCGCGACCACGGCTCGAGATGGTGGCAATACCGTCAGGGTCGTCGGGTAGCAGCATGTCGTCAAAGAGCACCGAGCCATCGAAGGCCTCGGTCTCATTCCAGATGCCGTACTCAAGGATTCCGAGATCGATAGCGTCTAGGTCCAACACCGCGGCCACATTCAGCGACAGCTGAGTGTCCAGGGAGAACTCACCGCCGTCTTCGTAGCCCATGAATCCGTGGGTCAGCGCTTCTGGCCACCACAGCTCGGACTCGCCGAGAATGCTCGTAGAGGCCCCACCGCGGGAGTTGGTGTAGATCCGTACGCCCACCGGGCTGTTGGCCGGCAAGATGCCACTGTCGTACTCAAACTGCTCAAACACGTCCGTGCGGTTCGAGAACTCAAGCTCAACGGGTTCACTGTCCCAGGCCAAGGCCACAGACGGCAAGAAAGCAAAAACCAGTACAAGTGTGCGCATAGGCCGCGAGTATGCCTCACTCAGAGGGCATCCACCACCCAAAAGCCTGCGGTTGTCTTAGCTGAACGACCAGCTGCTGCTTGGCTTGGTGTCCTGGTCGTCCTTCGCTGTGTCCTTGACCGGCTTCGCAGCACGATGGGAAGGCTCCGAAGAACGCTTGAACGGCTTCGCAGCGGGCTTCTCTGTGGTGTTCGATGGACGCTTAAACGGCTTGCCCGAGTCCATGTCGGACTTCGTTGAAGACCTAGAGGACTTCGTTGACGGCCGAGAGGACTTCGTTGACGGCCGAGAGGACTTCGTTGAGTGCCGAGTAGGCTTCGTTGACGGCCGAGAAGATGTCGTGGCGGGCTTCGCAGACTTGTTGCGAACACCCGGCTTGGAGATGATTTCCACGTAGACCGTAGGGTCTCCGGCGTCGAAGACCGCTTCAATCAGATTGGTCACCTCTGAGATGTGAACGTCTGTGGCGGTCTCCTCAGTCTCCCCGACCTTGCAGGAAAAGTCCCAAAAATCCACACCCTCAGGCAGTGGTTTCCGACGTTCGCGCTTGACATACTTGCGGACCCGGTTCTTCAGTGCAGCAAGTGCCTGCGGTGGCTTGTGCGTGGATTCGGCGAACGTAAACGTCTGGCGCATGGAGAAGTCCTCTTGGTGTTGGTGAATAGCGCAATCACACGAGTTCACCCAACGCGAATCCACGCGACGCATACAGCGAGCCCGATCGCCGCTGCTCTGAATCGGGCGTGCTGGGACGTGGACGGAAGCCACACCATCAATGCCTCAACATCCAAACACCGAAAAACCCAGTAAAGCCCACTATTTATGAGCGAGTTTCACGCAGCTGGAGCCGGGTTCTGGACAGTCTGCGGTCTAGGTCACGCTTCAGCCAAGGGCTCGGCCTACAGTCCCTGCGTCGCCAGCCACTGCACTTCGTCCCGGTAGAACGCCACATGGTCCCAGCCGGGAGCGGTCAGTCCGCCGATCTGCCCCACCTCATCGGCGTGGTCGGCAGGAATGGTCCCGCGGACCGTTCCCCAGGCAGCACTGTCCACCGACACCAAGCCATCACTCGGGCCTTCAAACCAGCTAACGAGCAGTCGACTGGTGCCAAACAAGGGCGAGACGACTTCACCGGCGTTCTCCCGTTGGCATTGGAACTGAAAGGCACCACAGGTCACACCCGCCCAGCTCGCATAGATGACGTCTTCGCGGTCGGGGTTGTCCAGATTAAACTCGGCCATGTTTGTCGTGGAAAACTGGCTCATCTGGGCCACGATGTCTTGGTCACTGTCTAGGCCGTAGAACAGGGCCAGGCCGTCGAACAGCGAATCCACGATGAACGACGTGATTCGTGCGTCATCGAGCACACCAGAACTCGCGTCACTCACGGCCGTCCCCCGATGTGGCGTTCCAATAGTGGTAATGGAGCGAATCCGCCCCAACGGGTCGAGCTGGCTCGCGACGTACCGAGCATCCAGCCCCCCTTGGCTGTGCCCAACAAGATTGAAGCCGCGGTGATGTCCTTCGGCCGCCGTTTCATCCAGCATTGCAGCCCAGTCGACGGCCCGAACCTCGGTGCTCTGGAAGGGGTCGACCGTACCAATGACCAGCTCAATGCCCCGTGGCTCAAGGTCATCTTGGATGCCAAAGTAGTAGTCGAGAACACCAATAAACTGGTCTGTTCCTGCCATTCCGTGCATGAGAACAACAGGGTATCGGGTCCACATGGCGTCGCAGCCAGAGCGGCACTCCCGTGACAATGCCCAGTCGGATGGACCATCGTCGCTCGGTCGTACGGAGACCAAGAACTCCCCTGACCACGGCAAGACAACGGTGACGACGCCTGATTGCACAACGCTTTCGCGATGCAGTTCCTCACCACTGACCGTTGTGATGACCACGTCAGCAGGCGCATCTCCGGTCCACTCATTGACCACCAAGTCAATCACCGCGTCACGCGGCCCTCCAAAGGCATGAAGGGCCCCATCGCAGCGGGAGAGACTTCCAGCCAGCGTGGTGTCTAAGTACTCGCCTTCGACAGCGTCAACCGGAACACAGTCCACCACCCCCTCGGTGTCCAAGTCCGTGTCCCCAACGCCAGACGTATCAACGTCCACGTCGCCTGTGTCCAGCTCAACAATCGTCGCCCCCGAGTTGCAGGCGGAGAGCAGGACAGCACAAAAAAGAAGTCGATTCATGCGCGGAAACTAGCACATCAACAAGCATCCCCGCGATGCCACAAAATGCGCCCCCGGCCGCCACGGTGGCTGCTGGGCAAAGAGCAAGCCACCCGAAGCGTACTCCCCGTACGCGAGGGCCGCACAAGGCAAAGCCAGCAAGCCCGACTCCACGACGAAATCCGCTTCGAGAGTGCGTGCAGGACAAGGAAAGCCCGCCACAGCGTACCCGAGGGTGTAGTTGGAGTCAGAGGGCCAGAAACAAGCCCCAAATCCCCCTTCTCCGAACAACCAAATCGGCCGCGGGAGTGCGTACTAGGCAAGGAGCAAGCCCCCGAAGCGTACGTCGGTACGCGAGGGGCGCAGCAACGCAGCATAGTGCGTGCTATCGCGGTCGATCAGCCGCTCTGCCACATAAAGTAGGCAGCTTCTGGGCTTACATCATTGGGGTCCAAGAAGATGTACCCCATACCACCCGGCGTGATGTCGAAGCTCACCACATCCGTGGTGAACTGCACCGCCAAGCGCATGTTGCCGGGGCCGGTCTTGCTCTTGGGCGTATCTTCGCCCTGAAGCCACACAGCGCCACCGCCGACCTTGTCGTGCTTAATCGAGGACAGCGCCTGGGACATGGTCAACTCATTGGCCTTGACCCGACGCATCAGGGCGAGCTCATCCACAGGTTCCCCTGGGACAAGTCGCGTCCGACGATACACGCGAACGGTGGGCGGGCCGTCGTACAGCGTGTCGTCTTTCTCAGCATGCAAGAGCACCTTGTTGGCGCCCTTGTTTGGATTCCAGTCTTCACACCGCCCACCAGTGGCGTGACAGATGAAGACGCTCATCCGCTCATAGCCACCCAGATCAACCGCGAGACCCGCGTCAATCTGCATCATGTGGCACATGGGCGCCCCACACACCGCACATCGGGGCCAAAGGTTCGCACGAATACCGCGCGGATGCCCTCCGTAGAAACCGATGTTCTCACCGCCTCCAGACCCCTTAAGGATCTGGCGAGACGTCCAGTTGGTGCGTGAAGTCACTCGCTAGACTCCGGCGTCGGTACGAATCTTGTTCAGGGCCGAACCAGCCTTGAACCACTCAATTTGGTCATCGTTGAGTGTGTGCGCCAGAGGCACATTGTCGACCGTGCCATCCGCGTGCTTCAGCTCAAGGATGACTTCGCTTCCTGGAGCCAAGTTGGCCAGGTTGCGAACAGCCACGACATCGTCCACGAGGGCCTTGTCGTAGTCAGCTGGGTTCTTGAAGGTGAGCGGCAGGACACCCTGCTTCTTGAGGTTCGTCTCGTGGATACGAGCGAAGCTACGAACCACAACGGCACGGGCTCCCTGAAGACGGGGCTCCATGGCTGCATGCTCACGCGAGCTTCCTTCACCGTAGTTCTCGTCACCAATAGCAACCCACTGCTGACCCGCCTTGCGGTAGGCAATGGCCAAGTCCGGAAGTGCAGTGACAGCATTGTCTGCCAGCAAGTTCACGCCCATGCCTGGCTCTTTCGCAAACGCGTTGTTTGCGGTGAGGAACATGTTGCGGGAGATGTTGGTGAGGTGACCCCGGTACTTGAGCCACGGCCCTGCGGGCGAGATGTGGTCGGTGGTGCACTTGCCAGTGGCCTTGAGCAAGATGCGCAGGCCTTCGATGTCGCTTCCGTCCCATGCGGCGAACGGGGTCAAGCGCTCAATCCGCTCGCTCGTCTCGCTGATGTCCACGCTGATGTCGCCACGCTTGTCTGCGGGAGGCGGCTCAACAAGGCGGCCGAGACCACCCAAGAAGCCCTTCTCGGGAAGGATGTCACCGGTAGGAGCCTCGAACTTGAAGGACTTGCCGTCCGGCGTCTCGATGCTGTCGGTGAGCGGGTTGAAGTCGAGGCGACCGGCGAAGGCCATGGCCACGGTGATCTCAGGGGAACCGATGAAGCCGAGGGTCGCAGGGTTCGCGTCATTGCGGCCACGGAAGTTGCGGTTGAACGACGTAACGATGCTGTTGCGCTCGCCCATCTTGACGTCGTCACGCTTCCACTGACCAATGCATGGGCCACAAGCGTTCGCCAGCACGGTAGCGCCAACGCTCTCGAGGGCTGCCATCTGACCATCACGCTGGATGGTCTCGTGGATGCGGTCAGAACCCGGGGTAACCATCAACGGCGACTTGGTCGCCGTGATGCCAGCAGCCATGGCCTGCTCAGCGAGGTTTGCAGCGCGGCTCATGTCCTCGTAGGACGAGTTCGTGCACGAGCCAATCAGCGCGTAGCTGAGGGTCTTCGGGTAGTCGTTCTCGGTTGCACGCTCAGACATCTTGCTGATGGGGTGTGCGAGGTCCGGGGTGAACGGTCCAACCAAGTGTGGCTCGAGGGTCGACAGGTCGATTTCGATGACGCGGTCGTAGTACTTTTCAGGGTTGGCGTAGACTTCTGGGTCACTGCGCAGCATGTCCTTGTGCGCGTCTGCCATGTCCGCGATGTCCGAGCGGTTGGTGGCACGCAGGTAGCGGCCGTGGGCCTCGTCGTACGCGAAGATGGAGGTCGTTGCACCGAGCTCAGCACCCATGTTGGTGATGGTGCCCTTGCCGGTACAGCTGATGGATTCGGCGCCGGGTCCAAAGTATTCGACGATGGCGTTGGTGCCGCCCTTGACCGTGAGGATGTCGAGCACCTTGAGGATGACGTCCTTGCTTGCGGTCCATCCGGTGAGCTTGCCGGTGAGCTTGACGCCGATGATCTTCGGGCAGAGAAGCTCCCAAGGCAGTCCGACCATGACGTCCACGGCGTCAGCGCCGCCAACACCAATGGCTGCCATTCCGAGTCCACCAGCGTTTGGCGTGTGGCTGTCCGTGCCGATCATCAGGCCACCAGGGAACGCGTAGTTCTCAAGGACAACCTGGTGAATGATGCCAGCACCAGGCTTCCAGAAGCCCATGCCGTAGCGCTCGCCTGCTGAGCGAAGGAAGGCGTAAACCTCATGGTTTTCACGCATGGCCGTGTCCATGTCTTCGTCCACGCCCTTGTGGGCACGGATGAGGTGGTCACAGTGAATCGTGGTTGGGACGGCGACTTCGTCCTTTCCAGCAAGCATGAACTGAAGAATGGCCATCTGTGCGGTGGCGTCCTGCAACGCCACACGGTCCGGGTTCAGCTCCAAGTAGCTCTTGCCACGGATGAACTCTTGGTTCTCGGGGTCCACCAAGTGACCGAAGAGAATCTTCTCCGACAGAGTGATGGGACGGCCAAGGCGGCGACGAGCGATGTCGTGGCGGTCGGCGAGCTTGGAGTAGAGGTTCCGGGCGAGTTCTGACATGGGGGCTCCGACGTAGGCGGGACGATGGCAAAGGAATGGCGCCACCTGTAACCGCTGTCTGCAACCTGCGCTGGGGTGGAAACGGGCGTGGGGCAAACCGCTACACGATCCTCTAAGAAGCGGCATCTCCGAGCAAACTACGAAAAACTTCGTGCAAGTACGAACCATTTCGTATTACGAATGTCTTCGTAATCAGGAGCACCCATGACTGACGTCCCGACACCAACACCAGCAGAACTCACACTGCTCAACCTGCTGTGGAAGCACGGCCCAAGCACCGTACACGACCTGATTAACGCCATGCCCGAGCGTGAAGTCGGCTACACAACCGTGCTCAAGACGCTTCAGATCATGGATGCCAAGGGCCTCGTCGCGCGGGACTCCTCGAGACGTCCTCATGTGTTCAGGCCAGCCATCGAACAGACCGCCACACAGCGGTCTCTCATCGGTCGGTTGGCGGACCGCGCCTTTCATGGTTCCACGGCGTCTCTGGTCCTCAACGCGCTGGGCACGGGACGCACCACAAAGACCGAACTCGCCGAAATTCGCGCCATGCTCGACCGCCTTGACGGAGACGAGTGATGCTCGAAACCCTCGCCTGGACCCTGGTTCACTCGCTCTGGCAAGGCCTGGCCGTTGGGGCAGTCGCCGCGATTGCACTGTCCACTGTGCCCCACAAGCCGCGCGTCAGACATGCAATCGCCATGCTCGCCTTGCTGACCCAGTTCGCCGTCAGCATTGCAACCGCCGTCAGCGGTCTCACAACGCCGATTCCATCTCCCATTCTGGTGGAGGGCACGCGCATTCTGCGGGCGGTCGCCAACCCCGTTTGGATGCAGTGGATTGTGGTCGCGTGGGCCGTCGGCGTGCTCGTCATGGCCAGTCGTTTGGCGCTGGGCATCCGGGCCAGCCGAAGCGTTCGTCAGCAGGTGCAGGCACTACCTCAAGATGTCTCGTCCGTCGTCAGTGCCCTCGCCCAGCAACTCAAACTATCGAACGTTCACGCAGCGCTCAGCGAAGCGGTTGTAGGGCCACAGGTCGTCGGCGTTTTGCACCCGGTGTTGCTCATCCCCACAGCCACACTTCTCCAACTTTCGCCCGAGCAGCTTCGCGCGGTGTTGGCCCACGAACTCGCCCACCTTCTTCACCACGACCCGCTCACCCAAGCCGCCCAGGAGGCCGTTGCCATGCTCTTCTTCTACCACCCCGTGACCTGGTGGCTCACCCAAGTCGCACGCCAATCCCGTGAACATGCCTGTGACGACGTCGCGGCCCAAATAGTGAGCAAGAAGGCGATTGCGACGGCGCTGTTTGAGCTGGAGACGCACCGAGTCGACGCGCTCGCACTCGCCGCTTCTGGTGAATTGGCTTCACGCATTCAACGGCTAGTTCAACCGCCTCGTCGGCATCAGCCGAACCTTGCGGGTGGCTTCGCTGCGGCAGCCGTGGCTCTGATGGTCGCAGCCCCTGCTCTCGCTTCTGACCGACAGGCCGAACGCGCATTCCGAGAGTTGGAACGGCGAACCGAGGTCCTCATTTCCTTGTCTATTGAAGCGCCGGACGGCGCGGATAGTGAAGAAACAGACGAAGCACTGCACGCCGCTGCGAAGGAAAAGGCTGACGCTCTAAAGGCAGTGGTTGAGGCATCCGCAGACCTGGTGGTGCATGGGTCCAACGAATGGAATGCCGCAGGCTTTACCCTCGTAGGTACCGCGTACGAGGACATGGCTGTAAAGACGGTCGAATCCACGATTCCCACCTATCTGAACGCGGAGCAAGTCGACGCGTACCGCACGGCGCTCAGTGACCAAGCCTCCGCCATGCTCGAAATTGCGCAGTCGGGGTACGAATCCGCCATCGGGCAAGGTCACGATTCGGAGTGGACAGCCGAAGCGGAGCGTCGATTAGTGGCGATGGACGCACTGCGCGAACGACTCACCTACGTGCCGACTCCAAGTCCTCCAGGCAACCCCGTCCAGTACAACGCCGACTTGCTCACCGCACAGACGCAAGTCACCGCGTTCCAACAGCGTTGCGGCGCCGAACCCGAACTCGACATGCTGATGGAGCAATTGCGTTCGGTCGCCACCGTGAAAGATCTGAACGAACTCGGGGAGTGGCAGGAATCACTGACCCAGTTCATCGCGTTGACCACAGCAACATCGGCGTGCGAAGAAGACGAGTAAGGCCCGCGAAGTACATTCGGCCACGCCTTCTCGAGTTGGGTGTGGCCGTCTTCGTGTGCGCCTAGTCCTCGTCAAACCAGCTATAGACTTCCAAGGCATCGTTGTCTTCTGGGTCGAACGCAACCGCCTGGATAGCGGCCGAATGTGCCGCCTCGAGGTCGCCGCACTGAAACGTGGCTGCGGCGAGATTGGTCCACGACGGCGTGGAGGTCGGCAAAGCGTCTGCGCTTCGTCCGAAGTAGTGACGGGCAAGCTCCCAGTCCTCCAAGGCGTAGGCCAGTCGCCCCATGTCGAAGTCCACATCGTACGGCTCGGGTAGGTAGGACGTCGCCTCCACGCGCTCCAACACCCCTAGAATTGTGGCGGCGTCGACTTCACCCGCCAAGATCCCCTCTTCCAGTACATCTACGGTCAGCTCCAACCCGCTCGGCTCGTGGCCGCACAGTCGGAGCAAGGTCAGCGCCTCGCCAACGTTCGACGGCGCGTTCGAGCTGGCCATCTCCCAGATGGTTCCGTAGGTTCCAGCGTCCAAGTCAGCCCAACGGGCGAACGCACGGTTCAACGCCCGCGGCTGCACACCTCGCGACATGACAATCGTGTCCAGCCCCTCACCGGGATGCCAGCACGACAGCGAATTTCCGCCAATGTGCTCATTCCACCAGGCAAGGCTGTGCAGATTGACGTTCATGGAGATGCTGCCGTGACGCGAAATCTCCTCCGGTTCGTCACGAGCGACTTCATCGAGGCGACGGGGTCCTTTGTCCGCCACAACGACCAGACTTGCAGGAGTCAGTGCGCGAATTCGGTCGATGAACGCCAACCCTGCGACCGGAAGCGTAAACGTCCCTTCCACAGACGCCTCGTAGTACCGCAAGAGCGGTTCGTACGACACACCGTCTGGAACGTCCACAACATCCCAATGAACGGCAATCTGGTCGAGAAGACGAGCGTCTTGGGGGTCCGCATCCGCAGGGATACTGATGCCCATAGCGAGCGCCTTCAGGCCATCTTCGACGCTGTACGCATCCGTGGGAACACCGTCGAAACAGTAGTTCGCAAGCACAACCACAGGACCATCTATGGGCACCGGGACTTCATCGGCGCACAGGTCCCAGGCGGCAAACCGGACCCGTCCCTCCTCGGCCGCCTTCACAAACCACGGCTGCCGACGCGCAGCATCGAGATTCGCTTCGACCAGATCCGTCAGGACCAGCTGAATATCGATGTCTTCGAGCTCCGACTCGGCCAACAACGCCTGCAGACAGCGGTCGATGTGGAAGGCCGTCCGTCCTGTCCCAGAAGCCAACTCCAGAACGGTGACTCGGCCATCCCGACCGAGCTTGCCTTGAGCGACGAGGTCCTGGACAAAGCCGAAGATGAGCTCGGCCTGAATCCGACCATTCCACGTGCTGGTGGTCACGTAGTCGGGCACTTCTTCCCAAGCGGCGGGCCCTCGAGCCAAGAAGTAGCGCCCGTTCAGGTCCCAGAGGGCGGAGGTGGACAAGGACGTGGGTTGCTGAAGAACAACACGCTCGGCAAACGGAGGCGCGCAGACAGGCACCGTATCGGACACTTTCATCACACCCCGTGGGTCGACACCGCAATTCGCAGGCAAAGACGCCCGCCGCGTATCGCCAACCCTCGCCGTCCGGCACTCGAAACCCGCGTAAAACGGCCCAGCCTAGCCCCTGCGTAGGCAGTCTCGTAGGTTCAACCCGTAGTTGCAGAGCACAGCTGTAGGGTTGTGTCCAGCTCCAGAGTCACCTCCTGACCCTCCACATGACCCTCGTCGCCGGTGACAGTCATACTTGTGCTGTCGGCGAACACACAGGCAGGGTCATTCGGGTCTTCCATCTCGAAGCTCGCGGTGATGACGAACTCGCCTTCGGTCTCAAAGGCGGTCAGGAAGCCAGGACACGGGCTGCGTTCGCTGATGTCCGCTTCGCAGAGAGCTTCTTGTTCAGCGCCCCCGTCCACAGTGTAGGTGACGTCCGAACCAACAAGACCCTAGCCGATGGCGGATGCCGCTACTTAGGACTTCGTCATGCGCATCCGGCCGGCCTCATAGCCGGTTTGCCGGACATCTGTGTCCGACTAGCCAATGTCTCCAACCAACACACGCACTGGAATACCGCCGGTCTGAAAGGAGGCGACTTCTTCGAGCTCTAGGAACGCCATCGAGCGCTTCGCGTGCGGTGGAACGACCAACGCCACACGCCATCCCTTCCACTTGTCGCGCAGAATGCGGGCCATGGCGGCCCAGTCTGTGTGTCCGCCGTCAACTCGCTCACCATACGGTGGGTTGCACACCAACAGTCCCGTTTCGGGAGGGGGGACACGCTTTCCAAAGGAGACGTTGTCGATGGACAATGCGCTGAGCACACCGGCTCGTTTGGCGTTCGCGGTCGTCGCTTTGATGGCGCCGGCGTCGCGGTCGCCACAGATGAAGAGGCTGTCTTCGTCCAGCGGCTCCATCTCTCGGGCCTCCCGGCGCAGTGCCGTCATCAGGGCCTTGTCGAAGGTTGGCCAGCGCTCAAACGCGAACGGACGGTCCGCTCCAGGAGCGCGTCCCAGGGCAATGGTCGCCGCTTCAATACAGAACGTTCCACTGCCGCACATGGGGTCGACCAGCGTCTCTCCCGGCTGCCACTCTGCCAAGTGGAGCATGGCCGCAGCGTAGTTTTCGCGAATCGGAGCTTTCGCCGTTGCTTGACGCCAGCCGCGCTTGTGCAGCAAATCGCCAGAGCTATCCACCGTCACCCGAGCCGTGTCGCCTTCGACCAGAATGTGCACCTTGGCGGCCTGTCGTGGTGCGCGAGGACCTGGCAGGCGCGGTCCACGCAGTGCGTCGGCAATGGCCAGCGAGACCTTGTTGGCAACGGCATTGCGACCGGGCAACTTGGCGCGAATAACCGTGGCACGGACCTCGACTGGTTGACCAGGCCACACGTACCGTTTCCACGGTGCCGCCTTCACACCATTGTGGATGGCCTTGAGGCTATTTGCCTTGGTCCGGCAGACTTCGACCGTCACACGACCGGCCAGACGGCTGAACAAGTTGACCGCGTAGAGATCCTCCGCGCCCACCTCAATACCAACACCACCTGGCTGCCGGTCCCCACGCACGCCGAGTTGTTTCAACTCGCTGAGCAGAGGCATCTCGAGGCCAGGGGCAATGGCGACAAAGGCACGGTATTTGGGGCTTCCCATAAGATACGGCTCGCGGCGGTGAGGGCTGACCCGCGTTCATTGCAGGTGAGAGGCCGGCACATAGCGCACCCTCGAAACGGCGCACGCGCCGAACCACTTCGACGTGACGAAACGGCACGTGGTATGTTGGACCCTTACAGGAGCGTTGTTGAGCGAAAAGGCAGCCAATCCCCGCCAGCGCGACAAGGAAGCGCGCTCGGGAACCGTAATTGCGGGCCGATATGCGGTCGAACGGCTCATTGCGCGTGGAGGAATGGCCACGGTCTACCTGGCCTCTCAGGTGGGCCTCGATAGAGCTGTCGCTATAAAAGTGCTGGCCCCCCCTCCAGACGCAGACCAAGAAGCGTCTTTTGAGGAGCGTTTCCGCCTAGAAGCGAGCACGCTAGCGGCGCTAGACCACCGCAACATCGTCACCGTGCACGACTTTGGCGAGACCCCAGACGGCCAATACTTCATTGCGATGGAGTTTGTGGACGGGCCCCGCCTGTCGGACTTGCTGCGTGCCGGTCCTCTAGACCCTGACCGTGCGGTTCGACTAATGCTTCAGGTGTGCGCCGCCCTGCGCTACGCCCACCGCAAGGGCGTCGTTCACCGGGATATCAAGCCTAGTAACCTTCTCATTCGTAAGGATGACAACGACGACGATGAGATCAAGGTCGTCGACTTTGGTCTGGTGAAGCTGGCAGAGCACGAGCAGACGCTCACACGGGCCGGACTCATCCTAGGTAGCCCCCACTGTATGGCTCCTGAGCAGATTCGCGGCATGGACGTTGACCACCGGGCCGACATCTACGCTGTCGGTGTAGTGCTGTACCGCTGCCTCGTCGGCAAGTACCCCTTCCATGGGGAAAACAGCACGGCAACCATGATTGCCCACCTCAACGACCCCGTGCCCACGTTCGCTGACCACGCCCCGAACCGCTCGTATCCACCGGACCTGGAAGACATCGTCCTGCGCTGCTTGGGTAAGAAAGCTGCAGAGCGCTTCGACTCCACGCAAGAGTTGATGGAAGAGCTGGCTACCTGCGTAAACATTCCAATTGACCACTACCGATTCGCGTCGCAGACTCACTCAACCATCACGCGGGCGACCACGACCAATGACCCGGCATTGCGCACCACTCAGGGCGGAGGCAAGGAGTCGCGGAAGTTCTTGATTCTGGCTGCCCTCATCAGCGCTGGACTGATGATTGCCTTGACTGTGTCGGTCGTGGCCCTGGTCATTGTGCTGTCCCGAGCAGACCTCAGCGGAAGCTCTCCCATCACAGCTGACCCCGTGCCAGTGCAAGATCTGACCCCAATACCGCAGCCTGTGGTCCCCGACCCCGTCGTTGAACACCCCCCCGTTCCCGAGCCCGTGGTCCCCGACCCCGTTGAAGAGCCAGCTCCGGTAATCGCTGCCCCCCAGCCGCAGCCGGTCGTCTCACCACCGCCACAACCCGTGGTCTCGCCACGACCACAGCCACGTCCAGACCCCGTCGTTGCCGCTCCCGAGCCAGTGCCAGAGCCAGAGCCTGTCACACCCGTGGAAGACGCCCCAGTAGAAGACGACGCACCAGCCGGCTACCTCGGCTTCCCGGAAGACTTTTGATGCCCAGACAACGCTGGTTGCTGCCTATCTGTGGGCTCCTCGCCCTGGCCCTACCGTTCACCGCTCAAGCGGACCCCAAGGATGATGCTCGACGCCACTTCCGCGCCGGTCTCGAAGCTGCACGCGAAGGTGACTTTGACGGCGCGCTCGAACGCTTCATGGCCGCTCAGGACACCTATCCCCACCCCGTCACCATCTACAATATTGCCCGTGCTTACCAAGACATGGGCGATCTCGACAACGCCCTTGAGTACTACGAGCTGTACCGCGACGCAGACCCGTCCAAGGCAGACGATGTAGACCCGGTGATTGCGGTCATTCGTGCCAGACGCGATGCACAGAACACACCCGTGGAAGCCGAAGCCACCACTCCGGCAACAGCCCCCACCACCACGGCATCCTCTGCAGATGTAGCCAGACTGCGCGCACTCGTCGGAGAAATGGAAGCGCTCGTCGAGCAGATCACTGCCGAGCCCGACCCTGCTGTCGCCGTCGTCGCCCCCGAAGGCCCGAGTGACGGTCCAACCGACACCGTCACGGACCCCGCAGCAGACCTGCTGATCGTTGACGCACCGTCCTTCCAAGACGACGCATACGAGCGCGTTGTTGTGACCGCCTCGCGCTTTGGCCAGAGCCCGCTTGAGTCACCGAGTACCATTGGCGTCATCACCGCCGAAGACATCCGGCTGTCAGGACTGACAACCATCCCTGACCTACTCCGACGTGTCGCAGGGGTGGACGTCATGGCCAAGTCCGCGGGCCACTCCGACATCTCCATTCGCGGCTTCAACCGTGAGCTGTCGAACAAGGTGCTCGTGCTCGTAGATGGCCGCTCAACCACCCTCGACTTCCTCGGGACCACCCTGTGGAATGGCCTGCCGATTAGCGTAGACGAGATCGACCGCATTGAGGTCATTCGCGGACCCGGCTCTGCTGTCTACGGTGCCAACGCAATGACCGGCGTGGTGAACATCATCACCCGCACCCCCGGCGACGGTGGCAATACCGTCTCGTTCAATGCCGGTACACCTGGGATTGTCGGCGGCTCTGCCCTGCTCACAGGGCGCAACGAGAACGATGCTTGGCGACTGTCTGTGGGCTGGCAGGAGCATGACCGCTGGGGCAGCGAAGTAGACTTGGATGCCACCACGAGCCGGGTTGGCTTCCTAGAAGACACCGACACCGCCTACCGCACACTGCGGGCCAACGGGCGCGTCGACCACAGCTTCCTCGACAAGGGCCTCGCCTCCTTCAGTGGCTCCTTCTCGGACTCGGATGTCGAGATCTACAACATTGGTGTTCTCGGCAACTTTGGCACCGAAATCCTTCAGACGGTGCTTCGTACAGACGTCGGGTACGGCCCGGTTCTGCTGCGTGCATTCTGGAACCACGACGTTGGACGAACGGGCCCGTGGGTGGCACCGCTCAACCCCGCTCAGTCCCTGGACACCCCCTTTCGCGCCGACACCTTCGACGTAGAGCTGTCCGGCAACGGGGACTACACCACCGGCCCGGTAGAGCATCGGACCTTTGGCGGCGTTGGCTACCGGCGCAAAGAGCTTCGCGACTTCCTGTACATGGGAGACGACGCTCCAACCATCACCCAAGACCACTTCAATGCCTTCGTCAACCACGAGTCGACGGTCGGTGTGGTGAAGCTGGTAGGCTCGCTTCGCGCAGATGCCCACCCACTCATTCCCGTCTCCCGGACCATCTCGCCACGTGCCGCGGCCATCGTTCGTATTGATGACGACCGAGCCATTCGGGTCAACGGCGGAAGCGCCTTCCGGGGACCAACGCTCATTGAGTCGTACATGAACTTCCGCATCCCCACCGGGGTGGACGGCGTGTACATCCGCGACTTCGGCTCTGAGACCCTGCTACCCGAGCGCATTCTCACCGCAGAGGTCGGCTACCACGATGAGTCGAGCGCACTACACACCGCCGACGTTGTGGTCTACGTCAACCAGATCACCAACCTCATTGGCCTGGACAGCGTGACCCCGACCGCCGAGCCCTATGAACCGGGCGGCCAAGGCTGGGAAGCAGGACGAACCGGCTGGGTCAACACCGACCCGAGCTACTTGGGCTGGGGAGTGGAGGCCGAAGGCGAACTGTTCCCCGTAGACGGCGTGGACCTGTACGGCACGGTCAACATCAGCAGCGTCATCGAGCGCGAAGCCGGCGTCGCTGTCGCTGACCGCAGCACATCGTTGTTCAAGACCACAACGGGTGCCTCCTGGCGTACTCCCTGGCGAACAGACATCTCCGCAGACCTTCAGGTGTACTCAAACCAGACCTGGCGCCTGCGTCAGTTCGACAGCGCCGGTCAGATCGGCGTTTCCCCGAGCCCCATCGGTGCTCGGGCCATCCTGTCCGCACGCATCGCCTTCCGGCCCCTGCCGGACGAGAAACTGGAGCTGTCTGTGCAAGGCTGGAACCTCGGTGCCTTGGCCAGTGATGGCTTCCGCGAACACCCCACTGGCCAGCGCGTGCGCAGCCGACTCACCGGCGCTCTGCGCTACACCTTTTAGGGAGATGTGATGCGAACACTCACCGTCCTCCCACTGCTCGCCCTCGTGGCATGTGACGAGACCATCCCAACCGACCCCGATTTTCCGAGCCCCGACAACACCATCTCTGGTGCGGTTGTGGTCAGCTTTCCGGGTGAACCCGCCACGGCCATCATCTTGGCGGGTCGCGCCGACAATCCGCTCCCACCCAACGGAACCGGTCGACCAGTGACGCTGACGACCGTGCCAGCTGCGGACTTTTCACAGGCGAACGGCGTTCAGTCGGCGGACTACGCCATGAATGGCCTACCAGATGGTGATTGGTTGCTGTCTGGGCTCATTGACGTAGACGGGGACTTCCACCCGAACATCGACGCTCTCGGCGGCGCCACCTGCGGAGACATTGTCGGTGGACACATCGTCTCGCTCACCGACACCACCTTCGCGGCTATCTCGGTCGATGGCGGCAATGAAGCCACGGGAATCACCGTGACGCTGGCCTCGACCCTTCCCGTCGAACGACCGGCCTTCTTCCCGCTGACCGCTACCGGCGCGCCCGGCATTCCCATCGTCGAGCGTGACCGGGCCGCAGAGCCACAAGGCTTCGCCCTGCAGACCACCGGTGTTCACGCCGCGCTGCGCAGGCCAGACGGCACGCCATCCATCTCCTACGACCTCGAGGGTCCGTACACCGTAGATCCGGAAAGTCCCGCCGAAGGCAATCCCTTCGGTCTGGCCCCCTCACCGGTGTACGACGTGTTCTCACCCAGCTGCGACACCGCCTTCTTCGTTCAGTTCTTGGACGACGACGCGGACGGCATGCCCGACCCCCACCCAACGGTGCCCGGCGTGTTCAACAGCTGGCCCCAGATTGGCCTGACCTGGGTTGGAGTTCCGGTGGACACCAACGCCGACGGCACGCCCGATGCGTTCTCACGCGAGGGCCACGAGACCGAAGAGTGGGCTGCCCTGTCCGTGGTGTCCCCTACCTTGCTCCAGGCGGGCGTCCCCGTCGGCATCCCAGTGCTGATGTCGCAGCTTCCTGTGGTGTGGGTCCCGGCAGCACAACGCAGCACGCCATCGACCGAAGCGGACTGCACGGGTACATGGGCCAACGACGTCTGCACAGAGCTCGTCACTACTCCGGCCGCCCTGCCTACGGGCGCCTGGGCCATCACCGTCATTGAATCCACAGGTCAGACATGGACCGTTCCAAATACCCTCGCCACCAGCTCATCCACAGACGCAGCCGGTTTCATCCCCGCACTGCAAGGCAGCTTCTTGCTCGTGGAATAACGGTCCTTAGCCTCACCCTCACCGCATGTGGGGGCAGTTCTCCGGATCTGACACAGCTGTCATGGCTCGAAGGCTGCTGGGACAGCGTGTCCCCCGAGATGACCGTGTCCGAGTGCTGGCTGCCCGATGGCGACACATTCGTTGGCCAAGGCCGCATGGACGACCGTGTGTACGAGAACACCGTGATTGGTCTGACCTCGAACGGCCCCCAGTATGTGGTCACCAAGAACGACGGGACCACGACCACATTCGCCATCACACGGGCCACGTCGTCTGAAGCGCGATTTGAGAATCCCCTGCACGACAGCCCCAAGTGGATTCAGTACACGAAGGTCGGAGACGACATCATAGCGACCATCGGAAACGATGCGACGCCAGACCACGAATGGCGCTTTACCCGTCGGTAACGGCCCCGGAGTCGAGTGCTCCTCCATCCCGCTGGGCACGTCTCCACGCTGCCGGTGTGGTCCCAAAGGCCTTCTTGAACTGACGGATGAAGTGGGTCGTGTCACGCCATCCGACGTGCTCCGCGATTTCGGCAATGCGGTCGTCTGTGTGGGCCAGACGAGCCGCAGCTTCCGCCACACGCCCTGACGTAATCCACTCCCCAACCGTGTAGCCCGTCGCCGTCTTCACCTGGGTGGCGACGTGAGCCGGGGTGCGATGCACGGCGGCGGCGACGTCTCGCAGGGAAATCGGCTGAAGACAACGGCTCTGGATGAACGCCAGCGCGTCTCCGACCAGTGAGCCCGCCACGGAGTGGCGTTCGAGGCGATTCTGTCCGCGACGGACCTCCCCGAGCACCAGCAGCAGAGCAGCCCGAGACAGGACAAGCGACGTGGAATCCGTTGTCTGAAGCTCCTCGTTCAGGGTGCTGAGCAGTCCGACCAAGCGTTCACGGCGGTCTTGGGCAATCTCGACAACCGGGAAGGCTCCCAACCGTGCGTCATGGAAGGGCTCCATGAGGGCCTGATGCTCGTCCAAGGAAAGGCAGCCGGCACAGAAGGAGACCAGCCAGATCTTGACGTCCGTCCCGCTAATGACCCGATGCGGGACCCCGGCCGGTACCAGCGTGACACAGCCGGCTTCAATCTCCACCGGGCCGCCGTGCTGAACGCGAATGCTTCCAGCAACGAGGAACGACAGCACATGGTCGGTGTGCGTCACCTCCTCGTACGTTTCGAGCGTGGGAGAGGCCCAGTGGAACGCCGTAATGGGTCTGCCATGGTGATGGTCGGGAGATTTCATGGCCGCAACATACCCGCTTTTCGTCCAGATCAGAAGATCAGCCGATAGACCCCAAAGACGGCCGCTACCCAGCCTACACCCAGATGCCTATCCTGAAGGTGTACAGAGTCGGAGTTCACCAACTCGCACTATGCCCTGGACTGGAGCGCAATATGAGTGACTGGAATGCGGAAACTGCCGAGTGGTACGCTGAGAAATACGGTGAGTATGCAACCAACCGTCTAGCGGTCGAACAGCTCGTTCTATTGCCGGATTGCTCGGTTCTCGACATTGGCTGCGGGACGGGCTCTGCACTCCGCCATGTGGCGAAACTCGCCAACAAAGGCACCCTTGTCGGTGTAGATATCGTTCCGCGCATGGTGGAGATTGCAGAGGAACGCCGAGGTCGCAGCGCGGCTGCCAATCGGCTTTACTTTCGGACGGGGGCCGCAGAGGCCCTCCCAGTCGGCGATGCAGAGTTCGACGTCGTGCTCGCCTTCGACTCATACGACCACTGGAACGACCCCGCAGCAGGACTTGCCGAGGTGCGAAGAGTCATGCGCCCAGGTGGACTCTTCTGCGTAGTGAAAGACGGTGGCGTCCAGTCTCTTCGGACCTTTCGCGAACAGGCAACGGCCAACGGCTTCACCGTCCAGAGCGAAGAACACATCGAAGGCGACGGGGTGACGTTCACCCTGTGGCAGTGCCGTCTCGCCAACCGCACCAACACACCAAACACCGATGAGAAGAGCCATGAATAGCGTAGACATCATCATCATTGGCGGAGGGCCGGTTGGCATGAGTGCAGCACTGGTCACGGGCCGTGCCGCGACCATGGCGGGTATCGTCCTCGAATTGGCTACTGAACGCTGGGTGGTGACTACAAATGGCTAGAGCGAAACCGAAGGATGTGGCCGCGTTTCACGCCGAGAACGACACCCAAACCGACCATCGACTCCACGTGTTTGACGCGGTCTCCCAGGCGGTTCCGCAAGGACCTGTGCTGTATGCAGGCAGCTACGTCGACATCGCTCCGTCCGTGTTCTTCGACGATGTCCGCTACGTGGATACCGACAAACGTGCCGCACGCTTCTTCTCAGAAAAAGAGGCCGTCCTCACCTGAACGAGGACGCCCCCATCAGGATGCACGGACCCAGCCAAGCTCGACATCTCGGCACAGTGACACGCTCCCGCCTCCCGCGCCGCACACAAACAACGCGACTGGAGAACAGCCTGTGGAGCGGTGCGTGGCGAAGGCGGGCCGTCAGGGCGCTGCAGCTGTCGTTCGCCAGCCCCCGACGGACAACCAGAATCGCCACCATGGCTTCGGTGCTGTCATTCGACCCGAGCGCTTGGTATCCTCTGCGCCTGACTGGAGTATCCATGTGGAAGACCCTGACTATTGCAGCACTGCTGGGCGTTGCGCCCGCGTTGGCCGCAGACGTCTCACTGACCTACCAAGCGCGCATCTTGGACACAAATGGCCAGGCCATCAACTCGCTGTCGTCCATCGAAGTGTCCGTCTGGGACGACTTGGCTGACCCCGACCCAGCCCATCAACTCTGGACGCACACCTACTCCATGACGCCAGACGGTGGCTACGTCACGTTGGCACTCGATGGCCTGGACAGCACGTGGTTCGCGTCCCCTGTGTACGTACAGACAAGGGTCGGCGGCAATATCCTAGGCTCACGTCAGGTACTTCGGGGCGCTCCAACCGCCGCCCACGCGACCACCGCAGCCGCAATCACCGTGTCCACAAGTGCACCGGCCAACGGGTGCGCAGACGGCGCACTCATCCTCGACCAATCCGTCGGAGGCGCGGGTGTGCTTCGGGCGTGCTCGGGTGGCGTGTGGAATCCGCCGGTCGCCGACGGCCTGACGCAAGCCACCGCCGCTGTGAACTGCAACAGCCTGCACACGCAGTTTCCAGCTCTCGGCGATGGTGTGTATTGGATCGATCCAGACGCCAACGGCTCACAAGCCGCATTCCCCGCATACTGTGACATGACGACGGCCAACGGTGGCTGGACACTGTGCCTAAACAGCGAGTTCACGGCGGCGGCAGGCTCCCTGTTCGACGAGACCTACCAGCCCATCTACCCGCGCAACGATGACCCGTTCGGGTACTACGACTGGTGCTCCACCACTCACAACGAGTACCTGTTCTCCCTCGCAGACAACGTAGCGGACACCACCTACGACCTGAAGACCGCCACGGTTCATCTTTGGGACACCACCCCGTTCAACAGTGGTGGGGAATGGACAGAGATTGGTGTGCAGACCGAGCACGCCAACACGAACTGGATTCATGCAGACGGTCTGAACGTAGGATGCATCGACAGCCATCTTCAGGTCTCGCTCTTTCAGCACATCGACCCTGACTACCGTGGCCTACGAGGCCGGAAGCGCGGCCATATCCGCTGCACGGTCGCGAGCGGAAACCCCGGTAATACACTCGTTATCGGCTCGGGTTGCAACTACTCATCATGCAAAGCCAAGGGCTCGGGTCCATCCCAAGAGTGGGACACCAACGTGTATCCAACCTACTCCCAGTGGACGTGGCGCTTGACGGCGACGGCCGGTAATGGCAACAACACTTGGAACAACGGTCCCTTCCAAGAGGACCGGACCCTGATGTTCTTCCGCTAATGAGACGAGCCCGCGTCTAGTCCAAGTACGTGGGGTACGACAGCGTGGTCCACTCGGACCAGTCGGCTTTCGCTGAGTCCGGCCAGCTGTCGCCTTGGGGATTCCCAGCACCACACACAGCGAACACCTGATGGTCATTCGCCGTGGGCTTGGTGTGTACAAAGACTCCGATGTCCACTGTACCGGAACCAGTGCCTGTCGAACCTATGTAGTTGCGTGGGATGGACAGCTCGCTCACGCGGTTGCCTGGGAAGCCGGCGTAGTTGCTCCAGGTGTTGACGTCTTGGCAGGAAGAGCCGTTGTTCGGGCAGTAGTAGATGTCGTTGGAGCGGGAGAACGTCACCGCGTAGTCCCAGGTGTCGTCGCCTAGGCCAAACTCGTAGGCAAAGTAGGTGCCGTTGGTGTTGAGCGTGTCTGCATTGCGGAACACAACGCTGATGAACGGTCCCCCGCCATTGCGGCCTAGGCTACCGTCCATAGAGATGTCGGTAATCGCAATGTGAATGTGGGTGTCATCGACAGACGCGTAGATGCGACCGTCCAGTCCGCCGCACAGCGGATTGCCAAAGTCGATGGGGTCCCCATCAATCGTGATGGGTCGAATCGCCGGCACACCGAACACTGCATCTCGCTCGGTTCGGTCGCCTGAGGTCACGGTGTGGTTCGCATAGACGCGCGTCCCCGGTGACACGATGGCGTCTGCCTCGATGGTGGCGGCGGTACCAATGCGGACGTCTCGGCCAACACGAACATCGTCTTGCAGCGTGGCGAAGCGATGCACGGTGCTGCGCTTACGAATGCGGACGCCCGTTCCCGTACTCACGCCCAGTTCCACACGCGACTCCGGCCCCATCACCGAGTTGGCACCTAGGGTCGCGCCAGCAACAAGCCCGCCACGGGCGACCACCACGCCGTCTCCTAGGGTTGCGCCGTCCCGCACCGTCACACGCGACCCAAGCACGACCGTCGCCCCCGTCTGACTGCCACCGATGACGCTGGACAGGTAGCCAAGCGCACCGTCAGCGCCCAAGCTCGAACCTGCCTCCACTCGGGCCTGGCGTGCGACGATAGCGTCCTGTCCAACTGTAGCTCCGGCTCCAACGAACGCATTGCGGCCCAAGACTACGCCGTAGCCAATCTCGGCACCAGACTCAACGACCGCTCCTGCCGCAACATACTGGGGGGCGAACACCGTCACAGTTCCAATTGTTGCCGACGGGTCCACACAGGCGTCTCCAAAGCCGTCACCGCCAGGGTCTTCCTGGCCTGGATTTGCAACGGCGATGCAGTTGTCCACCAGGTCGTCTACACCATCCGAGTCCGAATCGGCCGCGAGTGCGGCGAGTGGAAGCCCCAGCAACAAAGACGAGACAAAGACAGTGCGGCGCATGGTGACCTCTCCGGGTCCAACAACTTGCCACGGTTCTAGGGCCCTGTCACGTGAGAACTCTTGCAGGCCGCGTACCGCTCAGACGCCGCTGATGTCGCCCACTGTTGGCGTTGCACGACAAGGGAGCTTGGTCCCAATCCATCGACCTGCACGCACCCACTCTGAGTGGCTGTACAGCGCTGGGTACATGGCCAACGAACAGATGGCGAACGGGCCAACATCCATCAATAGGGTGAGCCAGAAGTGGAAGATGAGCCCCAAGACTAGGTAGATCTCACGCACATGCAGGCGATTGAACCAATGACGTAGCCGACCAGGACGCTCGGCGGTCCGCGCGTACCACCACGACAACAACCACAACGGGGCACTCACTTCCCAGAACCACGACGTCGCCGTGCCCAGCTGGGTCAGCGGGTAGACATACGCTGTCCATCCGTGGTCCCAACGCTGCCACGTGGGCTGCTGAAGAATGTAGTACAGCGCTGAGAATCCCCCGCCCGGTACCCAATGGGCGCTGACCTTCTGCAAGCCCGTGGTCCAGTACATCAAGATGAGCTGCCACAGCAACAAGAAGCGCACCCAGCCGGCGACTGGCGTCTCGTCCTGCCATGCACCCGTGCGAAGCCGACAATCGAGCGACAGTGTGCGGGTAGACGGCGCGAGTAAAACCAGCCAGAGAACGTTGGACAGCACCTCGTCGTACGAGCCGCCGGTGTGGCCGTTGGCATCTGTTGTGGACAAGATGAGCTGCAGAGTGACCAGCGCAGTGAGCCGTCCGCCAAGCCCAACCATCAGCAACAGGCTCGACAGCATTCCGGCAATGACCACCCCGGTCATGACCGTTTCAGTGGGGCCGCCGAGTAGCTGGACGAACCAATCGCCCTTGATGGGCCGATAGCCGCCGTTGTCCGCAGACGTCCAGATGAGACGAATCAGGTCGTGACGCCAGACTGTCTGAAGGGTCAGAAAGCTAGCGAGACCCGCAATGATACGCACCAAGGCGAGCGGAGTAGCTGGCTCTTTCACGTCGAAGAAGGCAACGAGACGGGACCACATCAGGGCTCGTCCTTGTGCCGCAGGTCGTCCAGCTCAATCACGCGACGGCCCTGTTGGCGCCCTTGTAAGGCCACTCCTGCGCGCGTGTCTTCCGGCGACAACGTGCGGTACTTCCAGTAGTACGCACGCAGATGGGTGGCCTCGGGGAACTCGGTGGCGGCTTCCTGGGCGAACCAACTGCTAAACCTGCGCCAGTCACGTCGGTAGCTAGACCACGCGTAGCGGAACATGCCCGAGCGCGTGCGGTCGTGGTCCAGCAGGTTGCCCTTCCAGGTGAATTCGGAGCTCCCTTCCACATACAAGGGGCGCCACTCGCCGTTCTCTTGTATTTCGAAGTGAAGAATCGCCGGGTTCCGGTGAGGAGCTACGAACATGCGCCAGGACTGCTGGGTACCGCAGTAGCGGTAGTAAGGGCGGAACGGCTTGACCACGACGTTCACGCCATCTTGGTAGGTCTTGGCCACGGTCCACAGCTGTTCTTCGAACTCTTCGGCGGTGTACTCCACTCCCCACCCGGAGAGTCGCTCACGCCAGGCGTCGAACTCTGCGGTGACTGTTGGGTCCGACCACGCCGAGCGGTTCAGTCCGCTTCCCGGAGCCGGCATGGCCAAGACCGAGATGGCAAACAGGTGAACAAGGATGAGAACGGCCCGCAGGTGGGGCCACACGCGTTTGACCACTGTCACGCTAATCCCGACGTTCGAGACGCAGACCGGGAATCCACTCACCCTCCGCATCTCGTGCGCTCATGGGCAGACAGTACGGCTCACCATCCGGACAGGGCACGCACTCAGCACCAAAGCCAGCGGTGATGTTGCAGGCGGCATTGGGGTTGCTGCCTTGATTGAGCACCGGGCCCAAATAGCGTGTGTCGCCCAGACCACTCACCCAGCCACCGCCCATCGTGGAGCCGTCGGCCGAGAAGGTGGCCGTGAGCTGGAAGTTGTAGATGATGAGCTGAACATCGTTGAAGTCGATGGTGATGGAGGGCGCAGTAGCGGCAAAGTACGGGGCGGTATTGAAGTCCGCAATCGGGAAGTCCCATGTGGGCTGACGCGTGTACTGGACCGTCTCGCCGTCGTCCGTGACCAAGGCTTGGCCCCCCAGAAGGTCGAGCACATCATCACTCGACCACTCCACGCCAATGACGATGGGGTCGGAGAAGTACAGGTTCATCAGCGCACCAATGCCCGGCGGCTGCTCCCACCGCGCGCGCCCAATGTCCACCGCATAGGCGCGACCGGTCAGCTCCGAGGTGGGTACATCGAGCGACTGTCCCAGCGTGCCAGTGCGAAACGCGATGTCCTGACGGCCTAGGCAGTCTGTCGTGCGCAGGGTGAAGTCCGCGTTGGCGGTCAGCGGCTCAGCCAGGTCCAGAACCAGCTGAGTGCCTGTCCAGCGCGGCGATGTTTCTACCGTATTTCCGTCAGCGTCGAGAAGGACGGCCGCGTAGTCTTCTTGGTCATCTGTGGCGACCTGAACCACCGGCGGGCTGCGCCAGTACCAGTCGTCGTCACCCGCAGACGGGAACGTGGTGAGCACAGTGTCGGAACACTCAGGATTGACCGGCTCGGTGAACCAGCCGGTATCCACGGTGGGGCCACTGTCCGCCGGGGTCCCGTTGCACCCTGCAAGGAACGCGCATGTGAGGAAGAACCGCATCACTCCGCTCCCTTTAGGTCAACCGACAACGTGTACCAGTGGGCGAAGCTACCGCGTGAGTTGCGGTCGACGACCTTGACGAACCACACCGTGTCTCCCGCAGTGGGACGCTCATCCGCCGGGTCGCCGGTCGTACCGTCCGCCGCACTCAAGATGGTGCCCATGAAGTTCAGATCCGTGCTCTCGTACAGCTCCAGGCGAATGTCGGCGGGAGAGCCGTGCTGAAGCGCCTCAATGACCAACTCCACGCTCGCGGTGTCTGCTGGAATCGGAATTTGGTACCAGTCGGTGTCTTCGGGCTCGAAGAAAGTGCCAAACACAACATCGTCGTCTTCTAGAATCTGGGCATCTACCGCTTGTTCCGCGTCTATCTCCACCACATTGTACTCAACGGGCTGCTTGGCCTCGCCAACGAGCAGCTCGTAGAAGTAGTCGTCTGGACCGCCCTGTAGGTTTTCGTCGACCACCAGCGCGGTGTACTCGCCGAGCGGTGCTGGGAAGATGAGCTCGACGTCTTGCTCGCCAGAGTCGCGGTTTCGGACCTCGATAGACACGTCGTCTTCGTCGATCAGAATGAGGGCGACGTCGGACAGTGAGCCGATGCTCGTAGAGTGCAGGTACACGCCCATCCACTGGGTGACGGGGACATCAAAGACCCAGTTGTCTGTGTCGAACAGAGGGTCAATGTCTCCACATGCCTGTATTTCTAGGGGGAGGAAGCCCGCTTGTTCGAAGCCATTGTTCGGCTCCTCTTCCGGCAAATCGCACGGAGGAGGAGGGGCGGTGTCGACTGGGGTGTCTGTTCCACGGTCCTCAGAGTCCTGTTCGGTGTCCGAATCAGGCAGTTCTGGGTCGCAAGAGCGGCAAGGGCCGCATCCCGTCATCATGAGCAGTAGGAGGGTTTTGTGCTTCACGACGCCAAGCGTACCTCGCAGCGAGTGCATTCGCCCGGTGGCGAACCCGTCAGCTGTCTACTACCCTCCCCGGAACGGAGACGATTCGCCATGCGTGCTGCCCTTCTTCCCTTGTCCTTGCTGGTCCTTGCCGGGTGTCCTCAAGACGTCGTGGTCAACACGCTCGTGCCCGAGATTGTGATCACACCGGGCGAACTGGCCTATGGCGAGCAAGCGGTTCCGGTTCCCGTCGCGCAAGACCTAATCATCAGCAACGGCGGCCGCGCAGACCTACAAGTCGACCTGGCCTTCGAGGGAGACGGCGCATTCACGTTTGACCCGATGACCCTCACGATCCAGCCGGGTGAAGCCCAGGTAGTGCTCGCCACATTTACGCCCGATACCTTCTTGGAGTTCACCGGTACGCTGACCGTCACGTCGAACGACATTGAGACCCCCACCGTAGACGTCGCCGTCTCTGGAACCGGTGTGGACCTGCCTGTACCGGACATCGACTTCTCGTCGCGCGTGCTGGACTTTGGCACGGTGGACGTGGACAGCTCGGCCTCAGACTTCTTCTTGTTGCGAAACGCTGGCGAGGCCACGCTGTCCCTCGAAGCGGTCGACCAGAGTGGCTCGGGAGCCTTCAGCCTAATCACGGACCCGAGCAACACCGACATTGCCGGTGGCGGCGAAGTCCCGGTCCTCATTCAGTACGCGCCCACCAACGCAGACGGCGACGGCGGAACCTTGCTGTTCACGTCCAACGACCCCGACGAAGGCACTGTGGAGGTCGCACTTCTGGGCAACGGCGGCGGTGACTTTGACTGGCCCGAGGCCGTCATCAACTGCCCGGGAAGTGCCGAGCCACCCGAGAACATCAGCCTAAACGGCGACGGCTCCAACGACCCCGGTGGCAACCTGCCGCTGAGCTACGAGTGGTCGCTGACCGAGCGGCCTCCGGGCTCACGCGCCGAGCTGCAGAACTTGGTGAGCGTCGATACCCGCTTCTTCGCCGACATTGCCGGCACCTTCGAGGTCCAGCTCATTGTGGAGAATGCCCAAGGCGTGCGCAGTGCTCCAGACCGCTGCGAGATTGCCGCCATTCCTACCGACGAGCTGCACGTTGAGCTGACCTGGGACACCTCGCGTGCCGACCTCGACCTGCACCTCCTGCAAGAAGACGGCGTGCTCTTCGACAACAACACGGATGCCACCTGGTGCAACCCGCGGCCCAACTGGGGCGGCGCTGGAACTGCTGACAATCCAAGCCTCGACATTGACGACCGCGGCGGCTTCGGCCCCGAGAATATCAACATCGAAGCACCGGCAGATGGCGAGTACACCGTAGCGGTTCACTACTTCGAAGAGCACGGAGATGACGCGGTCACAGCAACGGTGCGTATCTACAGCTACGGAGTGCTGGAGCTCACACGGTCGCGGATTCTGAGTCGCAATGAAGTATGGAATGTGGCGCAGGTAAACTGGCCAGAAGGGACCGTTGGGGTGCTGTCGCAAGAGCCTGAAGCGGCGACGGCGAGGTCCTGCAACTAGGGGCGCCCGCCGGGTCTTCTACTGAGCTTCAATGCTCAGGGTGAACTCGCCACACAGCGGCATTTCGTCGCGTCCATCCACTACGATGAGCAGCTCTTCATCCGCGGTGAGTGACAGCTCCAGGTAGCTATTCGGGAAGCCGACGGGGTCACCTTCCACGGCATCATCGTTGCAGCCGACTGAGTCGCCGTTGGTACGCAGAACCTCGAGTGCGGGGTCCATGCCGAACCGGTTGACCTCTTCGAGCGTAAAGGCAAACGTGCCGGTGGATGGAGCGGTCCACGCGTAGACCAGGTCTTCCCCACCAACGAGACCGCAGCTCGTAGTGACGTCGTCGAGCTCACCGCAGGTGTCGCCGGTGACCACCGGGGCACCAACGGCCTGGCCCAAGTCGTCGTCGGAGAGCGGCACACCGGCTGTGTTGGTGTCGGCGTCAGTGTCCGGTTCGCTGTCGCTGTCGCTGTCGCTGTCGCTGTCGCTGTCGCTGTCAGTATCCGTCCCAACGTCCACTTCCGTATCCGGGGTGGTGTCAGAGTCATCTGGGGTGCCATCATTGCAGGCGACGATGAGCAGCGCGGCGAGGGGAAGCAATCGCACAGTACACTCCAGGTAGGTCTTGGTACCGGGCGAGTATGTGCCGGTGATTCGACATGACGCAAGGGACGCGGGGTTGTTTCGGACCGCCGCGGTATCGGTCAACGAACATTTGGGGGAGCACCAAGCACACCCGCCGGGCCCAGCACACTCGCTGACTGAGCGGACCCGCTTCGCGTACTTAAACAACCGGACAGATGACCCGATTGGCTCATCATGCGAACCTTCCTACTCCTACTGTCCCTCGCCACAGTCGGCTGCGGCGCCCATCGTGGCTCCATCTCCGGCAACGCGTACTACGCTGACCAGGACCTGGAACCCGTCTTTCGCGGTCGCCTAGAACCGGTCGTCGAAGCCTACCGCCAGCTCACTGAGAACGAGGTGCCGGCAAGGCATCTCGCGGCGGTCGAGTGGCTTCAGCACAAGCCCGACCAAGTGGCGACCTTCGAGCAGCTCGCACGAGCAGCTGCCGCCTCCGGGTCCGCCGAAGAGGCAGCGGGCGCCTGGCTGCTAATGGGTCACGCATGGCTGTACGTCGCCGAAAACGGCCGTCGTCTTCCACCCCCAGCCTACTCTGACCAGCAGGGCGCACAGATCTGGGACGAGGTGGTCAGCCGCCTCATCGACCCACGGTTCGATGACCTGGAGTCACAAGCGGTTGACCGGCTACGACGCGTCATGGAGCTGGCAGAGCCGCGGTCGAGATACCGTCAAGCGGCCGAACAGACCCTCACCCAGATCGAAGTTCGACGTGGCGTGGTGGGTGTAGCGACAGACCGTTTCGCGCCTCGCTAGCGCGCTATAGGGTCGCCAGCCGGAGCCCCTATGCGTTGCCCACTGCCGTCCCTACTGCTCATCGCCCTTGTCGGCTGTCCCTCACCGGACACCGACACATCGGGTGTGGACGATGACACCGACACGAGCGCAGACTCGGACACCGTACTTGAGACATCGGAGGGCATTGACCTCGTCCACATCTCCGTCCGCACGGGCCCTGGACTGTTTGACGGCACAGACGCACGCGTAGAACTGTGCCTGAGCGACTCAGGTTGCTTGTCACTGAACCACCCGGAGTTCAGCGACCGCGAACGGGGGGGCCTGGACACCTACAGCTTTGAAGGCCTGGATTGGCGGAGAGAGGACCTACAGCAGGTGACACTCCGCATGACGGATGGTGCAGACAACCAGTGGAAGCCTGTCTGTGTGGACGTTCGCATTGGCGGTTCTCCCGTGCACTGCCGGGACAATCTGACCATCGAGCTCAATGAAGACAGCCCTACATGGACGGACCCCGACGGACTGGCTGTCAACTGCCAGACCTGTGCTGCATCCACGCTGACCCATGGTCCAATGGTGGGTGCGCTAACGCCTGACTCCGCCCGAATTTGGCTGCGAACCGATGCCTCCCGGCCCGTGGAGCTCGTGGTCGCGCCGTCCGACCCGACCGTGCCTACGCCTGTCGTTCCCACTGCCGCCCGCCCACAAGCCAACGCTGACTTTGTCGCCATTCCCACGGTCACCGGTCTACAACCAGCGACCGAGTACCGCTACAGCGTCACCGTAGACGGCCAACCCGGCGACACCTACACCTTCACCACACCCCCGCTCGCCACCACACCGGCCCACCATCGCTTCGCCTTCGGGTCCTGCGCAAAGCTTGAAGACCAGCCTATCTTCGATGCCATTGCAGCCTACGACCCCGAGCTCTTCCTGTTCGTTGGTGACAATCACTACGGAAACACCACCACGCTGTCCGACAGCCGTCAGTTCTACCGCTGGAGCCGGGAACGACCCGAGCGCGCCGACTTTCTCCATGACCGCTCCATCCTGGCCATCTGGGACGACCATGACTTTGCCGGCAACGGCAGCGACGCTAGCTCACCCGCACGGGACACCGTCCAGCGGACCTTCCTAGAAAACTGGGCAAATCCACGCCTTGAAGACCCCTTCCCCCAAGGAATCTACTTCCAACACAGCTGGGGCGACGTCGACCTGTTCATGCTCGACACCCGCTACCACCGCGGAGTGGACGGCTCGCTCTTAGGGGCCGCCCAACAACGCTGGCTGCTCGACGGCTTGCAGGCGTCGACGGCCACCTTCAAGCTCATTGCCAGCGGTACCCAGTTCACGTCGGACGGATCGAACGACTCCTGGGCGTCTTTCCCGGCGTCACGCAGCGCACTGCTCGATGGCATCGTGTCTCGCGACATCGATGGGGTTGTCCTGCTCTCAGGAGACATCCACCGCACCGAGTTCCGCCTTCTTCCGGGGGCCACCGCAGGCTACAGCATCCCGGAGCTGACCAGCTCTCCCCTCGCAAACTTCAGCATCCTTCCGTGTGGAAGCGACAGCGAGCAGCAGTTCTGCGAGTCCGGCGACAACTTCTTTGTGGGGTTGGACATCGACACCACCTTGTCCGACCCAACGCTGACAGCCACAGCATTCAACGAGAGTGGTGAGGTGCGGCATGTGTGGACGATTGCTCGAAGTGCGCTGACGCTTCCGTAGCTCTCTCGTAGGGTCGTGAGGAATCTGGGAGGTTCTGGAGGTCAGAGGACAGAGGACAGAGGTCAGAGCGTGCGCCCTTCGGCGCCAGCGTTCGATGAGACGTTGGCCGAAGTTCTAATAGGATCTGAAGCCCTAGAAACGCACCCGGCGCGAGCCGGTTGCTCTGACCTCTGACCTCTGAAATCTGAAATCCGTCCTACCGAATTCTCCGTCACACGCCTTTGTGCGGGCCCATATTCTTGTAGTTCCGCACTGCCGTAAACACGTCAGCTGGCTGGTTGCTCTCTGTGAGCAGTCCAGCGGTTCGCATGGCCGCCATGATCTCTGGCGAGCCAGGCCGCAAGAACGGGTTCGTCGCCTGCTCCATGCCAATCGTGCTGGGAACCACGCATTCGCCCAGTGCTCGGCGCTCGGTCACGTCCGCCACGCGTGCCATCAACGCCTCATTTCCAGGCTCGATGAATGCGGCGTAGGCCAGGTTGTCGGTTGTGTATTCATGTGCACAGCAAATCCGGGTCTCCGGCGGAAGCCCGGCCAGACGCATCAGGCTGTTGTGCATGGCTTCCGGGGGACCGTCGAAGAGAAAGCCGCAGCCGCCCGCGAACAGGGTGTCTCCGCAGAAGATGACGTCGTCGAACACATAGGTGATGTGCCCGTTCTGGTGACCATCTGTCCGCCAGACCTTGGCGGTGACGTTGCCGACTTGAACGGTGTCTCCGTCATCCACTGCACGGGTCAGTCCAGGAATCGCCAGATTGGCTCCTTTGGACGCGACCACAGCGAGCGACGCCAGACGTCCCTTCTGTGCGAGCAGTACGTTGATGCCAATGTGATCGGGGTGGGTGTGCGTGTTCCACACCGCGGTAATGTTGGCATCTAGGGCATCAATCGCGGCAAGCATTTGCTCGTCTGGAGGGCCGTCAACAATGACCGCTTCGCCAGTTTCCACGCACTGTGCCACCCAGACCAGGTTGTCTTGATCTGCTGGAATGCAGTGGACGCGAAGCGCGCCATCGCATGCGAGGAATGGCTGTGGAAGGACAGTGACGACGTGGGCCATGGCGGTCCTGGGTGTGTGCGTTAGTGGCGACGGCTCGCTCTAGGAGTGCCTACCGTGCCGTACCCCATCGTAACCGAAGAGCTCGACCTACTTGGCCGTGTCTCCACCTTGCTTCAAGAAGTGCCGTACATTGTGCCGCCGAAAGAAGCGGACATCCTCAAGGACCTCGTGACGCTGCGCGAGGAGATGGCCCAGGCCAAGTCCGAGGACAAGGGCTCCCTGCTCACCCAGTACGACGCAAGCTACGCGTTGCTCAAGCAACTCCGTTCCACACGCGAACGGCCCGACGTCGACCCGGACTCCCCATACTTTGCTCACCTGCGCCTCAACGAAGGCGGAAAGGTTCGCGACGTCTGCATTGGCAAGGCCACGCGTATCGCTCGCGGCGTTCGCGTCATCGACTGGCGAAATGCCCCGATTAGCCGGGTTTTCTACGCCTACAAAGAAGGCGAAGAGTTCGAAGAAGAGGTTGGCGACACCTACATTGAGGGTGTTGTCGAAGCACGCCGCACCATCTCCATCCGTCGCGGCAAGCTTGAACGGATTGACGCGCCACAGGGCATCTGGATGACCGCTGGCGATGGCGAGTGGGTCGAACGCGAGCGTGAAGCACCGCAGATGGCCGGTGGTCAAGGCTCGGCAACGCGCTTCCACGACGAGAACGCCGCCCGTGGCCGTAGCCTGGGTACCGACATGCAGAGCAACCGTCGCCGGGCGGACAAGCGTCTGCCAGACATTGCCTCGCTCATCGACCCCGAACAGTTCGAGCTCATCACCCAGCCCAGTAGTGGCTTTGTGGTCATTCGCGGTACGGCCGGCTCTGGCAAGACCACCGTCGCGCTGCACCGAATCGCCTACTTGGCGTACGAAGACCCGCTGATTAACGGCCCAGCTACGCTGTTCTTGGTGTTCAGTAAGGCGCTTCGCGACTACGTCTCCCACGTGCTTCCTGCGCTGGGTGTTCCCAAGGTCACCGTGTCGACCTTCCGCGAGTGGGCGCTACAGCTTCGTCAGCGCCACTTCCCCCGTCTGCCTCGGGAAGTCCGCGACACCACTCCCGCTGCCGTCGTCCGCCTGAAGCTTCACCCGCTCATTGGTGAGGCCCAGCAACGTCACGTAGACCGCAAAAAGGGCTCTGCCAACGGCGAACAAGCAATGGACGACTGGATGAGCGTCCTGACCGACCCCGACCTGCTGTGGGACGTGTTCAACGACGGCGCTCCCGGAGCCTTTGACCGCGCAGAGCTCGAGAAGGCCTGTCAGTGGTGCCAAGACCGCTTTGAAGAGATGCACGCCAAGTGGGACGGCGACAAGCACGCCCCCGCCGCACTCGACCTGGAAGACGACGCCTTGCTGCTTCGCGCCTGGCAGCTCCGTGTTGGACCCTTGCGTGGCAAGGGGCGGGTACCGTTGCAGTACCGCCACGTCGCAGTCGACGAAGTGCAGGACCTCTCCCCTGTTGAAGTTCAGGTCCTCTTGGGCTGCTTGGACCGTCGCCAGTCCATCACCCTGGCCGGCGACACTCAGCAGCACGTTCAGCAAGACGGTGGCTTCACCAGCTGGTCCGACTTCTTCGCCAAGCTCGGCCTGCAAGGCACCCACGTCAACACCCTCAAGATTGCGTACCGCTCGACCCGTCCCATTGTGGAGTTCGCGGTCAAGGTGCTCGGTCCGTTCTGGGAAGACGACGCCATGCCGCTCACCACCCGTGACGGCCCGCCGGTTGAGCTGTTCCGCTTTACCGAGCACGGCGCCTGCGTGGCCTTCTTGGCCGACGCTCTCAAGGTGTTGATGAAGGAAGAGCCCATGGCATCCGTCGCGGTCCTCACCCCTTCTAAGCACCTCTCTGGCCAGTATTACAAGGGCCTCGACCGCGCCGAGCTGCCGCGACTTCGCCAGGTTCACAACCAAGACTTCGAGTTCGCACCCGGCGTTGAAGTCACGGAAGTGGCCCAAGTCAAGGGCCTGGAGTTCGACTACGTGGTGCTCGTAGAGGTCAGCGCCAACGCCTACCCAGACACACCAGAAGCGCGTCGGGTACTGCATGTTGGCGCCACACGGGCCGTCCATCAGCTGTGGGTCACCACTGTGGGAAGCCCGTCCCAGATGATTCGCGAAGACGCTGAGGTCTAGGGCCAAAAATCACCTTTCTCAAAAAAAGGTGACGATGCCCCTAAAGTGAGAGGCACGCCGGTCCGATAACCTTGGCATGGCACGGTAACCCGGGCCACACGCCGTATCCTCCGGCACTGTTCTCCCCCGAACGACTTGTCCCGGTCTCCCCATTTGTGTGGGAGGCCGGGCTTGTTCGTTGGGGCGTGATGCACGAGAGACGGTCGATCCAACGCCGAAGCCGTCGTCGCTGCGGTGGCCACGGACAGGAGTCCAGTGGCCACCTAGCTCCTAGCCCTCGACGTCGCCTCCACCGCCTCTCTATCACGCCCTGTACGGACATAGAACCCGAGGCCATCCTGCTAAAGGATAGTTAAGCAGCGCCGAATTGCCGTTCGACGAGCTTCTTGTATAGACCGTCGGCGTCAATGAGCGCGTCATGGGTGCCTTGCTCGGCGACCTTGCCGTCCGCCAGAACAACCACACGGTCGGCGTCGCGAACGGTGGACAGGCGATGTGCAATGACCAGCGTTGTACGGCCTTCCATGAGCCGGTCGAGGGCCTCCTGGACCAAGTGCTCGCTCTCGGAGTCCAGTGCGCTGGTCGCTTCGTCCAGAACCAGGATTGCAGGGTCCTTCAACACCGCACGGGCAATCGCGATTCGCTGTTTCTGACCTCCGGATAGCCGCACGCCGCGCTCACCAACCAGGGTGTCAAAGCCTTCCGGGAAGCCATCGACAAAGTCGATAGCGTTTGCGGCGAGGGCGGCTGCACGGACTTCGTCTTGCGTGGCATCCGGCTTGCCATAGCGAATGTTCTCGGCAATCGATGCCGCGAACAAGATGGGCTCCTGGCTGACCACGCCCACGTGGTGCCGCAGAGACTTCGGATTGAGCGACGTCAGATCCCGACCATCAATGCTGATGACGCCGGAGTTCGGGTCGTAAAAGCGCGACAGCAGCGCAGCGACAGTCGACTTTCCCGAGCCCGAAGGCCCGACCAAGGCCACCACCTCGCCTGCACCCAGCGTCAGGTCCAGCCCCTGCAACACAGGGGCGTCTGTGCGAGTTGGATAGGCGAAGTGCACGTCAGACAGCACCACATCACCGCTGACACTCTGTAGAATCTCACCAGACTCGGTCTCCAGGTCGCTGTTTCGGTCCATCAGCTCAAACACACGCTGCGAGGCGCCGATAGCCCGCATAAAATCGCTGTACAAACCGGACAGAGCGCCTAGAGACACCGCAATAAGTCCGGTGTAGATGAGAAACGCGGTCAGGTCGCCAACACTCATGCGGTCTTCGATGACCAGCGAGCCGCCCCACCACACCACCAGAGCAATGGTCGAGAAGCCGGCGAATCCGAGCACGCTCTGAAAGATGCCCATGGCCAAGGCTCGCCTGGCGGCCAGCTGGTACGAGGTCTCGACAGCGGCAGCGTAGCGCTCCCCTTCGGCCTCTTCTCGGGCGAAGGCCCGCACGGTGCGAACACCGGAGATGGCTTCCTCAGCGATAGAGGTCGACAAGGCCAAGGCGTCTTGCACTTTGCGCGACAGCGAGCGTAGCCAACGGCCGTACACCGCCGCACTGACTGCAATGATCGGAACCACGGCAATGGCCACGACAGTCAGGCGTGGACTCATCCACAGCAACATGATTGTGCCGCCAACAGCGCCAACAATGTAGCGCAGCGCCATGGAGACGTTCACGGTCACCGTGTTCTGAAGCACCGTGGTGTCGGACGCGAGCCGATTGGTCAGCTCACCCGTCCGGCTCATGTCGAAGAAACCAATCTCCTGCCCCAGAATCGACATGAACAGTCGGTTCCGCAGCCGAGCCACGACCCGCTCACTGGCGACGGTGAACAACCATGCCCGGATGGCGCCAAACACCGCTTGAACGATGAACATCACGACCAAGGCCATGGCTGCGTAGTTCAGTACGGACGCGTCGCCGTCCGTAACGATGGTGTCGACGAGCCACTTGATGGCCTGCGGGTACACCAGGGACATGCCTGACGAGATGAGCAACGCCGTGGTCGCAACCGCGAGAAGGCCTGCCTCCGGTCGAGCGAGGGACAGGAGACGACGTGTAGTGCTTGGGCTTTCGGACATCGCGCACAACTACGCACAGCTTTGCCCGACGCAACCCAGCAACCACCAGACCGGCCGCTACGAGAGCGTCTTCACAAAACGCGGGTCATGTTGCGCCTTCGTAGTGTGGGATGTATTTCCGCGACTCACCCCTGGATACTCCGCAATGCAAACCGTCATCATTACCGGCGCTTCTTCAGGTCTTGGCGCAGGATTGGCCGAAGAATTCGCCACCCGTGGGTATGCCGTGGGCATCCTGGCTCGGCGCGAGGCAGAGCTGCAGGCTGTTGTGGCACGCATTGAACAGGCCGGAGGCACCGCCGCCTACCGTGTGAGCGATGTCACCGATAAGGACGGTCTTGCCACGGCCATCACGGAGCTAGAGGCGGAGCTAGGCGTTTGCGACCTGCTCATTGCGAACGCCGGTGGAGGGCATCCCATGCCGGCGTCCGCCTTCGACCCCGACATCATCAGCCGGATGATGCGGGTCAACTTCGACGGAACGGTCAATGCCATTGCCGCCGTTCTTCCCGCCATGTTGGAGCGCGGCAGCGGACACATTGCTGCCACCAGCTCGCTCGCGTCCTACCGGGGACTCGCTCCAGGCGGTCCGTACTCGGCGGCAAAAGCAGCGGTCTCCACCCTCATGGAGTCCCTCTCGGTGGAGCTTCGGCCCCAGGGCATCGCTGTCACCACCATCCATCCGGGGTTTGTTCGCACGCCGCTGACGGACACGAACGACCACCCCATGCCCTTCCTGATGGACCTAGACGACGCCTGCCTGACCATGGCCGACGGCTTGATTGGCCGTCGTAGAGAAGTGAACTTCCCGTGGACCACCGCAACGCTGATGCGTGCGGTACGTCAGCTTCCGCGTTGGGTCTTCGAGCCGCTGCTCAAGCGTGTGGCGAAGCTGTAGCGGTCTACTCGCCGTCTTCGCTGTCGACGGCTGCAACACCGTTGGCCAGGTTCTCCGCGGTCAGGGTGAACCCAACAACCACAGAGACGACGCCGGCGTACCAGCCCAGGCCAGAGATGATGTCTCCAATCACGCTCACAGCGCGATTGGCTAGGCCGTAGTCCAGAAAGCCTTCAATGAGATTGAGCGGAATCGCCAGAACGGGAATGACCCCCAAGAGGGCTAGACCAATCGCAACGAACAGCAGCTTACCGAGCTTCGGCGACTTGGACTTCTGCAGGAAGACGAACACCGCTAGGCCCAAGAAGACCAGGGCGGTGATGAGCGTACCGGCAACGCCAGGCAAGATATAGGACATGGTCATGGAAACCTCGATTTGGGAGATGCCGGACCTTAGCAGAGTCCGACCCCTCACTGATCAGTCGTCCAGCTTGCGGATGTCGAAGGACACGCTCAAGGTCTCGTCCAGCGCGAGCAACTTCTCAAAGAAGACGGCCTGCCCCTGAAGCGGCAAACTGACGGCCACCGGAGTGGCGCCTTGGCCTAGCGACCCTGAATTGCCCTGCACAACAGCGCCGTTCTGCATCTGCGGAGACAGCGTATCGATGGTGTAGACATCGCCGCGCGAGATGGGGTTTGCCAGGCGCTCGACCCACCGAAGCGAGCCTTCCGCCTTCTTGCCCTTGACCTTGGCTTCGTCCGGCACAAACACCGTCCATGCCACGTACGTACTCGGCACATCTGCGGTCGGCAGGGTGGACGAGAACCGCGCCGAGGGTCCGTCAGCGGCGTCTGTGTCTTGCACGTACACCACTTCCACGTCGAACGCCGCGAGGGCACCACCTTGGGCTTGTGAGCGAATCAACGGCAGCAACACCCGACCGTCCGCGTCTTGTGCAGGCTGAACCGCGCGACCGCCGACCGAAGCCGACCACAACACCGCATCATCTGGCAGGTCGAGTCGCAGGTACTGCTTGCGGTTGTTGCGCACTTGGTACACCACGCTGGTCAGTTGGCGACCGTCCGGGGTCCACATGGTGCGCGCTTGAGTCTGGTCGAGCAGAGTGACCAAGACGTCGACCTCTGCATGCTGGGTGACCACAAGCGGGATCTGGGCGCCGTCACCCAGGTACTTGTAGCCGAGCAAGACGGGCTGATCCGTGATTCCCAGAATGCCGGCGGGCAAGGCTCGCACGTCGACCGGTGTTGCAGAGACCACGTTTCCAGCATCGATCTCTAGGTTTCCGCGCGACTCCACACCCACCCAGCCCTTGCTGCGTTCTACACCCGTGGGCACGACAATCGGTGCACTTGCAGTGGCGCTTCCGTCGCCAATCACCTGCTCCAAGCTCAGGGTGAGCGGGTAGCTTCCTTCGGCCAAGTAGTTGAGCTGAACCGTCAGCAATCCATCTGCGACCGACCAGTCGCGGATACCCGACCCTTGGACGTCTAGCAGCGTGGAGCCATCTGGAATCTGTGCGGTGAGGGCGTCCACGCCCGCAAACAAGATGGTGTGGTTGATGGTGCTGGTGGCCTGCAGAAGACCGTCGCCAATACCCACCAAGGTGTAGACCTCCGCGTACACCCGTGGCTCGTCTTCTACCGCTGTGTCCGACTGCGCTCGCTGCCACGTCAACGCCAGAGAGCCTGAAGACGGCAAGGACGCTTCAACCACGCGCTCGCCACCCCGGATCTGCACATCTTGCAGGCGTGCATTGGCGACCTCGAACGACAGGTCTTCGTCGTCTGGCACAACCAAAGAGACTTGGGTTGCACCGGCACTTGGCATCTCAAAAGCGAAGCCCGACTGACCTGAGGTGGTCTGAACATCCACCGCGAAATCGATGGTCAGCTCGAACGGTCCCTTCTTGTCTGTGAGCAAGGTGTACTTGCCGTTCTCAATGTCGATTGGCGCGGGTCGGCCGTCAATGCGAGCTCCGCTGACGGCAACGGACAACGGCAACAGTGGAACGCGAACCAGCGGGTCATCGCTGTACGCTTCAATGCGGTAGGTCGCGCGGAAGGTCGCGGCGGTCGGGACATCACCGTCCATGACTACGCGTCCTTCGTAGGTTGCGTTGGAGATACCAAAGTTCCACGGCGCGTCTGGTTTCGGGGTCGGGCGGATGCGCGACGCCTCGTACAGCTGCAAGAACTCTGGCAGCGTCATGGTGACGATGTCAGGGTCTTGCGCGTGAGCGGGCAACGCGACCAGAAGGCAGACAGACAGAAGCAGTGGCCTCAACGGGACCTCCGGGGGTGGGTAAGTTTGGCGTCGATATCGACAGCGAATTCAGTATTTTCGGGGAGAAGAAGGCGCTGGTAGCGCACGATTTGGCCAGCGACGGGGATGTCGAGTGACAGGGCAGAGGCGTGGACGTCGACCGAGTTGAAGTCCATGGCAGCAGCGCTCTTGCTGCGACCGAACAACCCACCACCCCGTCGACCACGACGTCGACCACGACGATTGGAGGACAGCGAATCCGAATCGGCACTCATCATGTCGGCAGAGATTTCGACCGATGCGAACCCGTAGCTGCTGCCGGAGGCCCCGCCTACAGCGGTGCCGACAGCACCGTAGCCAACCGCTCCAGCACTCGAGCCGCTGCCGTATCCGCCACCACCAGCACCCGATCCGTACATCCCAAGACCCCCTGATTCCTCTTCGAGGAACCAAGGCACGCCCTCCACCTCAAAGGGTGAGTCCGACGGGACCTGCCAGGGCAGCTCATCGGTCTCTGGAATGCCGCTCCATCGGCCGGCATCTTCGGACGCTTGTCGCAGCTGCACGCGAAGGCGCTCAACCTCCTCAAGCTCCTGCTTCAACACGGCGTTGCCGCTGCTGACCTCAACGCCATCACTCTCGAGCAAGGACAGGGTGTCTCCCAGCTCCACAGCGGTCTGGTAGTAGAAGCCCGAGGTCGCGTAGTCCCCGCGCTGCTCCGCTTCCCGCGCCATCACCGTGGCATCGACCCAGGCGCGTTCTTGCACCTGTGAGCGGGCGCGGGCTTGGTCGCGAATCCGCCGTGCCATGGACTCGTCTGCATCTTCGGAGTCTCCCAGGACCACGAAAATATTGGACGACAGACGGTCGATGTTGGGATTGCTGGCGCCGAGCGCCTCGAGCCCCTTCAGCTTCTCTTCCGCCCCGCGAAAGTCGTTGCTCATCCAGGCGTCTACTGCGTCTTGGTACAGCGCGTCTGCCTGTGCAATCCCAACGTCGCCGACTCCGAATCCGTAGGTAATTCCCTGCCCTTCACTAAAGGCTTCAATGCGGTCGCCGCCGTCATCGTCGCGGTCTCGGTAGTTCGGCGGCAACACCAGTGTGACGCGCGCCACCTGAACAGGGGCCTCGACTGTTGGCAGGGCCAACGACCGAAGTTCTCGGGTCTGCCAGTCGGCGTTCTGTCCAAGGAGCGACACCTCCACCGGGAAAGACAACAGGCCTTCCACGGTCTCAATGCTCCGGTTGAGAGGAACCAGCCATGCGTCGCCATCTGCGATCGGCAGGGCCGGTTCGTTTCCAACCTGAACACCAAACAGCCGCATCCCAGGGGGAGGAGAGATGCGAAGATGGGAGGCGCGCTCGTTTCGGACTTCGAGCAGACCACGAACCAACGAACGGCCTTCTTCGGTGGTCGCGAGCCGCCAGTCGGCGACGTCTACAATCACGGGCGGACCCGGAACTGGAGTGAACGTGAGAAGCGTCATGGTGCCGGACAGTGCGCCGCCACCGACAAAACTGGTCTGCGGTGCGCCGTCCGTGAGCCCCCTGCCCCACGTCGGAACGTCCGACCGAGGAACAGCCCGCCACCCGTTCATGTCCGTGGAGACTGCTATGTCTCCGGTCCGCGCAAGCTGGAGGGCGGACTCTGTTCGGAAGACGTCGAGCACTTCGATCTGAGGCAGCGGCAGTGTAGGCGCCGCGTTTACGGTCCACCGAACATCCACCGTTGCAGAGTCTGTGACTGCGTCCACCAGCGGAATGGTGAGTACATCTCCCTGACGGGTCCACTCGCCAAGATTGGATCCACTCACTTGAACGTCAGACCCAAGCCCCGCAACACGCACGCGAATGCGGTCGATGCTCCCGGAACGAACCACTGATCGCACCCTTGAAGAGCCCACAATCGCGCCTTCGTCGACAGTCAGGCCAATGGCGACTTGCCCGGTCGCGAGGTCACCACGCTGTTGGCTCACAACAGGGGTCGGGCCAATCGAGAGCTGCTCAGCACCGGTGTAGGCGACACCATCGACGGTCACCGCGAGTCCAGCGGCAGTGGAGATGGACGACGACGCATCCAGACCACGAACGGTTCCGGCTCCCGCTGCGAGCAGTTGAATATCCGCGTTCTGGGACACCCATCCGGACACAACTACGGTGTGTTCGCCTACACCTTGAACCACCGCGGTGGCCGTTGGGGTGGCGAGACCCGCTGGTGTGACGCCATCGATGTGCATTGTCTGTACGTGAACATCGCCCGAAGAAAGTTCAATCGAGTGCGGCGAGTTGTCCCAACAGATCACCTGCCACGTGGCCAAGACCTGGGTGCCGTCGTCCACAACAGACAGCTCAACATCGCGTGATGCCACCACAAAACCAGACGCGAGCACTTCCTGCGTTGGCTCTACCGATAGCGCTCGCAGCGTGGTTCCATCCATCTGGACAGAGCCCGCAAACGCCAACGTCGCTGACAACAAACCCCACACGTTCACAACCTCCAACCGCGATGCAACGCTAGTGACAGCAGGTACTTACATCGGTTTCAAAAATTAGGGTGCCAACCCGTCAGCATTCCGTAAACGGCAACCCTCACATCCCTCGCCCATAGGCTAAGACGCCCTCGATTCAGAGGGAGCCCAAATGGCCATCGACATCGCAGCAGTTCTAGACGGATGCGAAGACCTCGCAGCTCGCACCCCCAACGCGCTCGCACGCGGCATGGAGGGGTCAGCGATTCTAGCGATTGCCAGCGCAGTAAACGTGCTCGCCGCCCGAGGCGTGGACATTGCCAATTTCACTGTAGGCGACTTCAAGCCGAGCCAGTTCAGCATTCCCCCGGCACTCGCAGACGGCATCACCAAGCATCTCGAGGCGGGTAATACCAACTACCCTCCCGCCATTGGCATCCCAGAGCTGCGCGCGGCGGTTCGTACCGTTTACAAGCGCGACCTTGGCCTGGACTACCCGGAAGGGTGCGTGCAGATTGGCTCAGGCGCGCGTCCCCCGCTGTACGCGGCATTCGCCACGGTTCTAGAGCCCGGCGACATCATGGTGTACGGGATTCCAAGCTGGAACAATCCGTACTACGCCTACCTCAACGGAGCGAAGGCGGTCGGCGTGGAGACCAAGGCAGAGAACGGGTTCTTGCCAACGGTTGAAGACCTTGAGCCGCACATGCGCCAAGCGCGACTCATCTGTCTGAACAGCCCGCTCAACCCGGCTGGCACCGCCATGAGCAAGGAACAACTCAAGGCCATCTGTGACGCCATCGTTGGTGAAAACCGTCGACGTTCCGCCATTGGCGACCGTCCTCTCATCCTGCTGTACGACCAAGTGTACTGGCAGCTCGTGTTTGGCGACACCGAGCACTTCACACCCGTGGGCTTGGTTCCAGAGATGGCCAAGTACACCGTGTTCATCGATGCCATCAGCAAGTGCTGGGCGGCTACCGGCGTACGCCTGGGTTGGGCAGTCTGTCCGCCATGGATGCGGGACCGTATGAAGCCTCTGATCGGTCACATGGGTGCCTGGGCAGGACGCGCCGAGCAACACGCCACCGCCGAGCTCTTGGCTGAGCCCGAGCGTCTGGGCTCTTGGCCAGCCGAGTTCACCGAACAGGTCCAGGCTCGCCTCACAGCACTCAGTGACGGTCTGTTGGCCATGAAGGCAGACGGGCTCCCCGTAGATGCGTTGGAAGCCCAAGGTGCGCTGTACTTGACCGTCAAGTTCGACCTGTTGGGCAAGACCCTGCGCGGCCAGTCCATCTCCTCTGACGACGACATTCGCCGCTACCTGCTCGAAGAGACGCACACCGCCATTGTGCCGTTCACAGCCTTCGGAATGACCAAGGACAGCGGCTGGGTGCGATTCAGTATCGGTGCCGTCTCGGTCGCTGATATCGAAGCCAGCTTGGACCGAATCCGCACTGCGCTCGTCAGAGACCTACCCGCATAGTCGCGGGCCGCAGCGCAATCTTACCGTTGCTCGTTGGCTAGATCTTCCGACGCTTGGACGCGGCAGCGGAGACTTCAGCCAGCGCGCGCGAACGATTCTTCGCATCTGACTCTGCCTGCTGGAGCTCTTCCAGCGGCAGACGGTCGGACTTGGCGGCTTCGAGGGCCAGGTTCCCAAGGCGGTCAAGGACCTCGGCCGCCTGCTCATCAATGACGAGCCGGGCTTCGTCTGCCTCCTCATCCAGACCTGCGGCACCTTGCAACAACTCGCTACGCCGCTGTAGGGCGACGAGGTGCTCAACAGCGCGCTGGGCGACGTTCCCCTGCCCCATCTCTTCGAGCATATGAACCAGCGACATCGCGGCTCGGATGTTGTCATTTCCGCCGGTGGCGTGCCACAGGTTGACCCGTGCCGCGAGCTGACGCCGCTCTGGAGCCACCTCTGTCGCGTTCGTCCGCAGTCGCATCCAGCTCATGGCGCCCGGAAGAGTACACACCGCCACAAAGAGCAGTGTGGCAACCAGCGCGACCGCACTGACTCCAACGCCAACCAGCAGATTCTCGGGGGTGGTCGGTGCTCGCCACGCAATGAGCATGGACACAACGAACGGCGAGATGGACAGAAACCCACCCGTTAGCAAGGCGACAATGCCGGCAGTTACGGCCCCTGCCATTCTCACCTGGTCCACTGTCGCTGCCTGAGCAATGTCTGCCAAGCGCTCCATGTCCCGCCCAATGGCACGCGGTGGATTGTCCTTAGGCATCGTTGTTGTCCCGTCGAATCTCTACATCTGTAGAGAGGCTGTATCCATCTTCGTCTTTGCAGATGATCTCAGACAGCCCCAGCGTGCGGAGCGACGAGACGGCTACCCGAACGCGATGTGCAGCGGAGTCTCCACGAATCGCTTGGTCCGGCCACCCAATGGTGAACAAGTCGTCGGTCTCTAGGGCATCGCCACCTGCGACACGTCGTTCGACCAGGGCATCCAAGATGCGACGCATGGCACCACGGCGAGACAAGTCGATCTCTTCGCCGTCTGGGGTACGCACCCAGCGCGAGTCCGCGCCAACCACCCACGCACTGGGCGCTCCAGAGCCATGAAGCATGGCTCGAATCACGTCTACGATGCGTCCTTCAACGGTCCGCGCCCGCCCCGGTGCCTCGTCGGGCTCGGTCACGAGCAAGCTCCAGCGCGCCAACACTTGGTGAGCTGCAGCCGGAGCCGAAGGACCGACCGCGCGGTGAGCGTCTTCCCAGGCATCGGTGTCCCCAAGGGCCGCTCGAAGTGCCAGTGCGAGACCGTGACGCCAGCCGCGAACGTCTAGGGCGGCGGTCGCAGCGCTGGCAGCCTCGGGAAGTTCCCCCGACAGCCAATGAATAGCGGCCAGCAAGCGATGAGCGTCCGCGCGGTCAGGCACCGACTCTGGGCCCTCCAACAGCTCAATGGCGTCCAAGCAGCGCGCACGAGCCGCGACCAAGTCCCCCTTGAGCACCGCTATCCGCGCCAAGTCGGCGTAGACCGCTCCTCGCACGTCGTCATCTGCTGCGTGCAGGCCGGACAGCAAGGACTCGCCATCTTGCGGGCGGTCGCACAGAATGAGCACACGAGCGAGCTCACGAACCACGTCGGGGTCCGCTGGCGAGAAGGCAGCGCCGCCTCGGGCGAACTTGAGGGCAGACGTCCGGTCGTCCTCGGCGAGCAGCACAGTGGCGCGCCGGGCGTGCACCGCGCTGACCAACGCTTCATCGTCACCGACCAACGCGAAGGCGTCTTCGAGCGCATCACCGGGGGTGAGGATGGCGCGGACCAGACGGCCACGGACCCGCAGAACAACCGGGCAGGCGTCATCGTTGGCCAAGGCTTGCTGCAGACGCTGCTTTTGGTCGGCGAGTGTGCCCGCAAGGTGCGGAACGCGGGCCAGCAGAACCGTTGCCGCAAGGAAGGCGGTTCGGCCTGCCGGGTCCCCGCCGGAACGCTGCAAGATGGCGAACAAGTGATGCCGATTGTGCGCTGTCCACGCCAAGGTCCGGTCCAGAGCGGCCACAGAAGCGAAGTGCTCGGAATGCCGCCGGTGGATGTCTTCCGCGTTTAGGTGGACGTCTAGCAGCGGTCGAACGAAGTCCCGAACCGCTTCGTACAGCCGGTAGCGCACGCCGCCCAGACCGTCTGGAGCCACGTGAACCAGGGAGTCGTCGCACAGCGCTTGCAAGGCATCTGACGCCTCTGCGCCGAGCACGGCTTCCGCCGCCTGTAGATCAAAATCCCCGGCAAAGACGCCACAGCGCACCAGGGCCGACCGCTCGTCTTCGTCAAGCAGGTCCCAGGACCACGCAATCGCGGCCTGGAGCGTGGCCTGTCGGGCGGGAAGGTCCAAGCTGTCGTCATGTAGAGGATCGACGGCAGCCCCAATGCGGTCCAAGATTTCCCGTGGCCCCATGGAGGGGGTGCGTCCCGCGGCGAGGGCCAGGGCCAACGGTAGACCATCGAGGCGTCTGACCAGCTCGATGACGGCATCGGCATCTTCTGCGAGCAAGTCTCGACCGCAAACGGCCATGGCGCGGGAGGCAAACAGACGAACAGCGTCGCTCTTGGCACCGTTCATCGGCATGGGCCCCACCGGCACCACCTGCTCTTCAGGCAACTTCAGACGAGTACGGCTGGTGATCAAGAAGCGCACATCTGGCGCTGCCTCACGCCACTGCGGCAATAGTTCTGCCGCGACCTCGGCCACCTGCTCCAAGTTGTCGAGCACAACGAGCAACTTGCCGGCAGACGCGAGCCCATCTACCGCTTCCGCTTCGACGCCAAGCGCCTCTTGCACCGCACTACCGAGCGTGTCGGCATCTCGGGCTTCGGCGGCATCTACCCAGGCATGGCGTGCCTGGAACGACGCATAGCGCTGGGCAAGACGAGTCTTTCCCGCGCCTGCAGACCCGCGAAGGGTGACAACACGATGGCCAGCAAGGAACGCGCGCCGCAGATGGGCGAGTTCTCGGGTGCGACCGACAAACGGAGTGGCTTCAGCAAGACGAGTCATGCGGCCATTGTAGTCAACTCCTGGCCACAACGCGCGTCATCGGGAGCCAACCGGAATGCCAAGGCCTTCCCACGTGCTACCGTCCCCGTCCCTTGGAGGCCTCATGATCTGGACCTTACTCGCTGTCAGTGCCCTGGCTGCACCCCCCGATTTTCGTGAAACACGCACCGATGTCGCAGACGGGTGCACCCTGTTCCTGGGGCCGGCAGACGCAAGCGGCGTGGTCCCCATGCGTGCTGAATGCACCTGGCCCGACGTCACCGTGGACCAGTTCAAGGCCGCGTACGGCGACTGGGCTCGCCATGACGACATCTACACCAGCGTGGGCACGTCCGTCGTCTTGTCGACCTCTGGAAACACGGCAGAGGTTCGTCAGACCTTCGAAGCGAGCGGCATCAAGACGCGCGAGATGATCATCGACGGCACCACGGCGGACCTGCCGAACGGCATTCGCTACAGCTGGACCAAGCACCCGGGCGACCAGGGCATCACAAGCGGCAACGTTGAAGTGGAGCGCAGCGACGGCTTCTGGGAAGTCACCTCACGCCCCGCAGGCGGCGTTCTCGCCGTTCACCAAGTCAGCTACGCTCCCGGTGGACGCGTGCCCGGATTCCTAATTCGCTGGTTCCAGACAGGCGGTCTTCAGGAGATTGCCGAGGATACCCGCAGGGCCGTCCACCTGTAGAATGCTCAGGGGCGAGTCGGCTTCTTGCTACCAGGGAATGGCGCTGCCGTCGCGGTCCATGAAGCTGCCGGTGTTCTGCAGATCAAGGCCATCTACGGTCTTCAAGATGCACGCAGCAGAGTCGTCCACTTCGAGCTGCGCGCTGTCGCCGCCCATGTCCGTCTTGACCCAGCCCGGGTGAATACCGACCACGGTCACTCCGGCGTCCTTCAGATCCACGGACGACACGCTCACGGCCATGTTCAGGGCCGCCTTGCTCATGCGGTAGGCGTACATGCCGCCGCTGTCGTTCTCTTCGATGGAGCCCATGCGGGATGTGATGTTGACCACCTTCGCGCCGCCATTCGACTTCACCTGCGGAAGAACGGCCTGCAGAACGCGCAGCGGACCAACGGTATTGGTATCGAAGACAGCCTTCATGCCGTCAAAGTCCAGGTTGCCAAGCCCATCCCGAATCGCCATGCCCGCGTTGTTGATGAGCACGTCAATGGACTCGTTGCCAAGGGCCGCAGCGAACGCCGCAACACTGTCGTCATCCTGCACGTCCAACGGCACAACCCTGCCGCCGAGCGCCACAAGCTCCTTGGCGTCTGCTGGATTGCGAGCCGTCGCAATGACCTCTTCGCCACGCTCAGTGAGCTGACGCGCCAGCGCTAGACCAATTCCCCGATTCGCTCCTGTAATGACCCAACGCATACCGACTCCAGTGTGAGACGGAACGCTAACGGCCTCATGGTTTACAGGTCGACGTGGCGACCAAATTCCATGGAGCCGCCAACGACTCGGCAGCTCACTGCTCGCCGTACTGAACAATCGCCTTCGCCAACAGTTCACCCGCACGACGCAGGCGGTCTTCCGAGATCACCGCAGCCAAGCGAATCTGAGTCTGGCCGCGCGACGGCTCGGAATAGAACCCGCCCCCGGGTGCCACCACCACACTCTGACCGTTGTCGCGGAAGTCGGTGACGAGCCAGCGAGCGAACGCTTCAGCGTCGTCTACTGGAAGGTCGACCATGAAGTAGAAGGCACCTTCCGGCTTGTGCGTCGTAATTCCAGGCACGTCTTTGAGTGCACCGTACAAGGCATCTACGCGGCTCTTGTAGATGGAGCGGACGGTCTCATAGTACGACTCTGGCATGGTCAAGGCAGCGATACCTACGGCCTGAGCGAGGGGTTGTGGTCCAAGACGAGCCTGTCCCAAACGCTCTACTTTTTCCATCAACTCCGCATTGCGGCTGACCAAGAACCCAAGACGCACGCCACATGCAGACCAGGTCTTCGACAACGAATCAACCACCACAACACGGTCTGCGTACGCATCCAACTCCAACATGGACGTTGGCGGCGTGGTGAACCAGATGCGCCGGTACACTTCGTCCGAGATGATGAACAAGTTGTGTCGCTTGGCCCATTCTGCAAGGCGAATCAGCGCCTCGCGACCGTACACACCACCGGTAGGATTGCCCGGGTTCGAGAAGACAATGGCCTTGGTCCGATCGGTGACGAAGCCATCGAGGACGTCGTCCGAAGGAATCGCAAAGCCATCCGCCAAGGGGGTCGGCACGGGGGCAATCTTGGCCCCGGCGACCGTCGCAAAGCCGTTGTAGTTCGTGTAGTACGGCTCTAGGACGATGATCTCGTCTCCAGGATCGCAAATTGCCGTGAACGCAAACAGAAGCGCCTCGGAGCCTCCCGTGGTGACCGCCACATCGAACGGTCCGAGATCACTGCACCACCGGCGCATGTAGTTGGCCGCTGCTTCACGACACGGCATGGTCCCTGACGCGGGCCCATACGCAACCACCTCAGGCTGAAACGCGGCCATCGCGTCGAGCATCGGCTGCGGCGTGGGGACATCGGGCTGGCCAATGTTCAGGCGTAGAAACTCGGTATCGGTCTGCTGGGCAACCACAAGGTCGAGCTTACGAATGGCGCTCTCTTGCAGGATGAGAGCGCGCTTGGACAACTGCGGGACCATGGGGAACCTCCGACGAGATTTGCCCCCGGTAGCGCGTTTGTCGCGCGTTGGTCTGTGTGCGGAGAGTCAGGAGTTGAGCGACGTGGCGGTGCCCCGGAAAAAGGCAGCTACAAACAACAATGCCCCGCCAGAAAACTGACGGGGCATCCATCGATTAGTCGCGGGAACTAGTCGAGGATAGTTTCCATGAGCAGACGGCCCACCAAATAGGGATCGATGTTCGCGCATGGACGACGGTCTTCAAGGTAGCCTTTGCCATCTTGAGCGACGCCGAGCGGAATGCGAACAGAAGCTCCCCGGTCGCCAACGCCATAGCGGAACTCGTTGTACGCACAGGTCTCGTGCTTGCCGGTCAGACGCGCTTCAATGCCGTCACCGTAGTTGCTGATGTGCAGTGCTGCGCGTGCTTCGAGCTTCGGCATTGCCGCTTCGATAGCCTTGATGCCGCCGTCTTCGCGCATCGCCTTGCTGCTGAAGTTGTAGTGACAGCCTGCGCCATTCCAGTCGCCGCGCATGGGCTTAGGGTCTAGACGCATGTCCACGCCGTAGTCTTCGCCGATACGGTAGAGCAGCCAGCGAGCGACGACCATGTGGTCTCCCTGCTCGAGTGGGCCTGCGGGACCGATCTGGAATTCCCACTGACCGGGCATGACCTCAGCATTCACGCCGGAAATCTTGAGTCCCGCGTCGATGCAGGCTTCCATGTGCTCTTCAACGATGTTGCGGCCGTAGACTTCGTCTGATCCAACGCCACAGTAAAACGGTCCCTGGGGTGCCGGGTAGCCGTTCTTCGGCCAACCTAGCGGCCGACCGTTTTGGTACATGGTGTACTCCTGCTCCACACCAAACCAGCAGTCGTGTGCAGCATGACGCTCAGCAGTAGCACGCATGGCGGCGCGCTCATTGGTCCGGTTCGGCGTGCCGTCTGCATTGAAGACTTCGCACACCACCAAGATGTTGTCGCCGCCGCGAATCGGGTCGGGGCAGGTGAAGACCGGACGCAGAATGCAGTCGGACGCAGCGCCTGGGGCCTGATTCGTGCTCGACCCGTCATATCCCCACTCGGGTGGCTCACTGCCGTCATGAATGACCTTGGTCTTCGAACGCAGCTTTGGGGTGGGGTCGGTTCCGTCTACCCAGATGTACTCGGCTCTGATTGCCATGAAATCTCCAGTTGTCTTCGAAAAGTGTGTCTGCGGTTTAATACTTGGTCGCACGATGTCCAACCCGTCGACCGGGTCTTTGTCACGCCAAGATCAGTATGTGTCGCCGGTGCCAAATTCCTTCTCTAGCGCGTCTGCTGCGGTGGCAACGGAGGTCATAAAGAAGGTGAAGTCGTCGTTATCAATGTGCTCAAGCGGCGCGTTGTAGACGACAAAGTAGACGTCTCCCGCGAGCGCAATGGTGGCTAGAGGCATCTCTGCGCTCTTGGCCAGAAGCACAGTGGCGTCTGGGCTCTTGCCCTTGGCGAAGGCGCTCTTGATCTCGACCATGTCGCGGTCGTGCAGCTTGAAGTGCTTGATGACGACCTTCTGGGTGCGGTCGTCGGCCAAGGTCCAGACAATCGAGAGCAGCTCACCCTCGTCATCTTCGAGCTTGTACGTTGTGCGAAGGCGGTCACGAACTTCATTCCAGCTGGGCATATCAGAGCTTCTCCATTCACGGTGCTCACGCCCTACCCGATGCAACACACGGCTACAACCGAGCGCTTGACGCATCCATCCATAGACGTGATGTCCGGCCGCATGAAAGTCACAACGTGGAACGTCAATGGCATGCGCGCAGCTCTCCGCAAGGGGTTCGACACGCACCTTCGCCGCATCAAACCAACGGTCTTGCTGTTGCAAGAGACGCGAGCGCTGCCAGAACAGCTGCCGCCAAACCGCGCCAACCCACGCAACTGGCACGTTCACTGGCACAGCGCTGAGAAGAAGGGCTACGCCGGGACCGCCATCTGGTCGCGCCACCCGATCGAAGTGTTGAGCACCGGCCTAGACGCTTCAGACCCCGAAGGTCGCGTGCTTCGCGTGCGGACCGGGGGAATCCAGGTGGTCAGCGTGTACCTCCCTTCGGGCTCACGCTCCGAAGAAGCGCAGGTTCGCAAAGATGCATGGATGGCCGACTTTGCCGACTGGATGCGCGAGCTCAACAGCAGCTCTGAGCCCGTTGTGGTTGGCGGTGATTTGAACATCGCCCACACGCCCGACGACATCCACAACCCAACGGGCAACAAGAAGACGTCTGGCTTTCTTCCACACGAACGGGAGTGGTTCACCGAGCTGCTCGCTCAAGGCTGGAACGACACCCAGCGCGCCAGCGTCGGTCCCGGCAAGGGCCCCTACTCCTGGTGGTCGAATCGCGGAAAAGCCAGAGAACTCAACCGCGGCTGGCGTATCGACTACCTGCTGACCAACCCCGCCTGTCCCGCAGTCCTGGACGTCAGTACCGATAGAAAAGCGGGACTGGCCTGTAGCGACCACGCGCCTGTCACCGTCACCCTCGACCACGAGTTCTAGCGGGCCCACTCGGGTAGAGGCACCGCATCCGTCCCCCACCCGTTCGCATCTACAAGTCCGACGTGGTGCAGGTAGAACTCAACTCCCTGTGGAGCATTCTCTGGGGTAGGCCCGCCGCCATAGCGACGGTCACCGAGCAGAGCAATGCCCAAGAACGCAGCGTGCACACGGATTTGGTGCATGACACCTGTGTGCATGGTCACCTCAAACAGCGTGCCCTGCAGTCGACGAAAACCGGTCTTGGCCGGATACCAGCGACCTCGATGCGGTGTGTTCTCCCCTCGCTGAACGACCATGCGTCCTTTGCGACGGCGGTCATGGCCAATGGCGTGGTCCGTCTCGTTGACGTCCCACACCGGTGACTTGGCCACACGCATCCGGTAGGTCTTCACCAACTGCTTGGATGCGAAGCAGGTCCGCATCCGGGCAAGCTCCTCTGGGGTGTCTGCCACCCACAACGCTCCAGAGGTGGAGATGTCGAGCCGGTGCGCAATGCCTGCTTCAAATCCCTTTGGCCAGTCTAAATCGGCGCGATGTGGCTCGGCCAAGAGCAAGCGTCGCAGCACACAATCGCCATCTGGGTCTGCATGCGGCGGAAAGACCGAAATCCCTGCCGGCTTGTCAACCGTAGTCGCCACGTCTTGCCCTTGGTTACTCGGGACGTACCCTGACACATCAGCGGCGCCAACCAAGCCCGCGGAGGACTGCATGTCATCTGAGGACAAATCCCCCAAGAACCCCTTTGAGGGATTCCGCGTTCAAATCGACCCTGAGAAGATTGAGGAGACGCTTGCCGGGATTCGAGACCGCGCCTCGGCGGCATTCAAGGACGGCCGATACACCAAGGTGCGGTTGTCCTACAAGGGCAAGACCCTGCTGCCGGACATTCCCCTCGCCATCTTCCTGGCCACGGAAGGGGTTGCCTTCTGGATTGTCAGTCCACTTCCTGCGCTCTTGGTCAACCTGGGCGCCAAGGCATTCTTGGACGTAGAGTTCATTCATGAGACCGACGAGCTCGTCCGTGAGGGGCTCGCACTGTACTTGGACGGAGAGGTCGACCAAGCGGAAGCCAAGTACCGCAAGGCATTGGACCGACGCCCAGATGACTGCTCAGCTCACTACAACCTAGGCACACTGTTGCGGGTCACCGGTCGTGCCGACGAAGCACGGGCGTCGTTGCAGCGCGCGGCCATGGGTCCAGAAGGCCACCCCGACGTGGTGCGGGCCTCCGAAGCACTGAGTCGGATGGACGGCCTACGTACGCTGTAGGCGAACGGACTACGGAACGACGATGACCTCGGTCATTGCAGCAGCGGCCCCTACTTGGGCGCTGATGTAGGCCGTTCCCACGCCGACACCGGTCACTTGACCGTTCGCTGAGACACGCGCAATGGCGGGGTCCGAGCTCACCCACTGAACGCCGTCTGCGGAGCCCTCAACAACCACCGACAGCTCGAAGGTTGCTCCGACCGCAATGTGTTCTGGCGCGCTGGCAAACCGAATCGCTGTCGGCAGTTCTACCACCGCAGTCCAAGTCAGCGAGTGACCTTGCCACTCGCCCACGAGAGTCGCCTCACCTGCGCCGATTGCACTAACATCCATGCCGTCTACAGTGACAACGGTGGAATCTGTGGTCTCCCAAGACACCGGAACCGCAGCGCCATCTACGTGCACACTCGGCGCCGGAACAGGGCCAATCGCCTGAACCCGCACCACAGATTCACCGTCTAAGACGGGCTCTGAAGTTGTTGTTGACTCCGAACAGCCCGCAAGCAGTCCCAGAGTCGCCCAGCCGACGACACGCATTCACACTCCATGCGGCCCGATAACTACCAACCCGCACACAGGTGGCCCCGATGACGTGACGTGAAGAAAACTGGCACCCATTGGGCTACCGAACCTCAAGCACTTCTACGCGAGACCCTACCGCCCGTCCCAATCCCTCCCAGGGACGGGCTTGAAACCGTGGTGATAGCGGCAGATGGACCGGGCTTGCGATGCGCTGACCGAGTGTTGGATCCACAGGCACCTCTCCCACACCAGGCACCGTCACAACCGCCCACGCATGCGGTACCCAGTTGCCCGACGGCAGTCCGACCCACCCAACGACCGGCTGTGCATGGAGGCCTAAGGCCGTTGCCACTTCAATGAACAGAGCCACATGCTCGGTACAGTCACCGCGGGCGCCGTGTAGTGCAGCCCGTGGATCAGCCACCGGTGTGGGGCTGTAGCGCACGCTGCGAGGCACCTGCACCGCGAGCGCCTCCAGCACATCCCGCAGGCCAAGCCCCACGAGAGCACCTGCAATCTCTGCGGCGAGCGGAGTGGTGGCTGGAACTCCAGGTGTCAGCTCGCCATTCGGAATCTCTTCCCAAAGTGGACGCCGAATCTCTACACGTCCATCGGAGGACTCTACCAAGTCCAGCACGTCTCCCTGCACCTGGACCCGTGCGAAGAGCTGGCCCTGGGTCGACAGCGGCGCCGATCCCGCCAGCCCTAGGACCACAGCGGGGTCGATTGCGGTCCACTCGTCAAGCGCCCCTTCTTCTCGGCTGACACGCACACTGTCTGCGCCATAGGCGACCATGTCGTCATCCCCGTGCTGCACCCACCAATGCACGTCGTCATCGGTGAACGAGTGCAGGTCTCCTGCGACTGCAAAAAGCCCAACGCGCACCACGCTGGCGCTAGGGTCAAACACACGACCCGGCCCGGGTGTCAGGCGAGCGAAGAGATTACGCGGCAACGGCTGGGACATCGTCACGCGGGCGTCGGCGGACTGCCATGCGACCACATCGTCTCCGACCACCGTCCACTGCGACGACGCCTCAAAGGCCACGACCTCGTCACCAAGCAGCATCGAGTACGAACGCTGACTCGTCCATCCGTCAGAGCTGTCGACCCGTCGCTCCTGTCCGACCGTGTGACCGGCCAACGAAATCCGCCAAACCGTACCGGGCACCTCTGAGGAGCAGCCCATCAGGTACCCGCACAAAGCACTCCATCCGCATGCACCCAGCCAAACCCGCGACACCAAGCCCCCCACCACCGCCAGCCTGTCTATACTCCCGTGTGGAGTTGAAATGAACGTACAGACGGCAACAGTGTTCGCCCCGGGGGCAGCCAATCATGCATGGCCGGGTCAAATCGTACGCGACGACTCGCTTGGGCTACTCGCGATCGGGTCTCCGTCGGGGATTAGCGACGCCCACCAAGCGGCCACCCAGATCGCCCTAGACGCCGTTCGCACACACGTGGAACGCAACGCCGACATTCTGCGGAGATTCCGCAGTACAGCGACTCCTGGACTGCGCGACCGCATTCTACAAGTGCTCGGTGAGGGCCTGCGTCGCGCGGCCCACGAGACCTTCGCGTTCGCCCGTCGCCACGACAACCTGACAGTGTCACTAGACGTGCTGCTTATCGTCGGAAAAGAAGCGTTCATAGCGCATGTTGGGGATGGCAGAGCCTATCTCATCCGGCGGGGCATCCTGCACCAACTGACCGTCGATCATGTGGACCCCTCCACCACGCCCCACACCCTATTGCATGCCTTAGGGCCTCGACCCGCAGCACATGTAGAAACACTGTGTATGGAAATTGCGAACGGTGACCGCTTTCTGGTTGCAAGCGTTTCGCTGTGGGGGGCCCTCGCCGAAAAGGACCTACTTCACGCGATAATCAACGGCCCTCCAAGAGAACTCGTACGACGCTTGGCAATCCCGCTACCGCAGCATCCACTGGTAGCCGCCACCGCAGTCGTCGGGGACCCCGCAGCTCAGGACACCGAGACGGAACTACTCCGTATTCTGGCTCCGATGCCGCTATTCATGCACTGTACAGACGTGCAGCTGCGCCAGGTTGCGCAGGCCACACACCCCAGACGCTTCGGAATGGGAACCGTCCTGTTTCACCAAGGCGACCCTGGCGCCGAACTGTATCTAGTGATCGAGGGAAAAATCCGTATTGAACGAGACGGCCAGCACATCGTCACCATTGGCCCAGGCTCCAATTTCGGTGAGATGGCCATGCTCGATGAACCCCTCCGTTCCGCCACTGCAGTCGTACAACAGCCCTGCGAACTGTTGGTGATCAAGAAGGAGGCGTTCTTTTCGCTACTGCGTGGAAACCCACTTTTGGCAGTAAAAATCCTCTGGAACATGCTGCTGACTCTCTCGTCCAATCTGCGACGAAGCACTGCACTACTGGCAGAAGTGACGGGTGATGCAACAGTGCCTCGTCCGCCAACACCAGACCAACCGTTGGAGCTTGGAAACATCTACCCGGAAGACTTCACAGAGACGTTGAGTGGCGAATAGCAAAGGCGTGATCTTGAGTTGATGCACAAAACGGGTATACTGACTCGTCCCTGTCCATCGAGGTAAATAATGCCAGGTCCGCACCCTGTAGCTATGAGAGAAAAGGTAGTTAAAACCTACCTTAAAGGAAAATTGTCCTACCGCCAAGTCGGTGAAAGATTCGGTATCGGTGAAGCCACCGTCAGCCGCTGGGTCTCACTTCACCGACGAACCGGCTCCGTCAAACCCAAAGAAATGGGCGGTAGCCGTCGTCCCCGTGCAATCAGCCCGGATCAAGAGACCTTCATTGCGCAGATTCTCATTGATGTTCCAGACGCGAGCGGGCCCGAGATCACCAAGTGGCTGATCGAAGAATACGGCAAGACCGTGAGCACGTCCTCCGTAGTGAAGACTCTGCATCGAATGGGGTACACCCGTCGGTACGGCAATCCAAAGACCGAGCACGAGCCTGACCGCATGTTGTGGCGCAAGCCGAGGGTCCGTAAGAGCGCCAAGTAGCTCGACCCATCGTGCACGAAGCCCGGCTGATTCCTACTGGAATCGGCCGGGCTTTCGCGTTTCAGACCACGTTCGGGCGACTGTCCAGCACCGCTGGGTCAGTCAATGCCCTTGAAGAAGCGGTCGCCGCGAGGTGTCGGTAGGCCGTTGCACATGTCGAGCGACAACACCACAACGTGCGCCTTGCCCTTAATTTGGTCAAACCGGACCAGGCCCCAGTCTCGTGAGTCCTGGCTGTTGTCGCGGTTGTCTCCCATCACGAAGACATGCCCGGCCGGAATCTCCCGCACCGGCTTGTTCGCCAGAGGCCCTGGGCGCAGTCCGACCAAGACGTCATGAGGCACACCGTCGAAGGTCTCAATGTTCCGACGCTGAACGCTGGCCCGACATTCCGAGTTCACGAACGAGTACGCGTCTTCAGCAAGTTCCCAGCCTTGAACTTGGCCATTCAAGATGATCTGGTTGTTCCGCACTTCAATCGTGTCACCCGGAATCGCCACAACACGCTTGATGTAGTTCTGGGCTTCATCCTTGGGATAGCGAAAGACGATGACGTCTCCCCGCGAGGGGTCGCCAAGGTCCACCACTTCCTTGTGCACGAAGGGCAGCCAGATTCCGTAGCTGAACTTGGTGACGGCGACGAAGTCGCCAATCTGGAGCGTAGGGACCATCGAGCCCGACGGAATCCGAAACGGCTCAAAGATGAAGGTCCGAATGAACAACACCGCAGCGATGGGTGGGCCCCACGTGCGGATTAGGTCGACAAACCAGTTGGATGACCGGGTGGGCTTCGCGGGCGTACCCGGTCCGATGTTGGACCCATCTGTGCTCATGCTCAGTCCCTAGTTGGCGGCCTGCGTATCGGGTGCCGTCACGACTGGCCATGCCGGGCCCGGTCCAAGGCGAGTCAAGTGCCACACTTACACGGATGACACGCGCTAAGTCGTTGCATGCAGCTCACAGTAGACCGGCTCCGCAACGCCGTCAGCGCCCCTCCCCGCACCCACGACGCGCCACAGGTTCGCCGTGCTGCGGTCACCATGATTGTGGACCCCCAGTTCAATGTGCTGCTCATGCAACGCGCTGAACGCGAAGGAGACCCGTGGAGCGGACACCTGTCATTTCCCGGCGGTCACGTCGAAGATGACGACGGCGGCGACCTCGCGGCGGCCATTCGCGAGACCCATGAGGAGATCGGCTTGGTGCTCACCCACAGCCAATTGCTGGGTGCCTTGGACCCGATTCAGACACGGGGCCGCGGAGTGCCGCGACGCGTCATTGCACCGTTCTTGTTCGTTGTGCCGCAGCTCCCTACCGTCCGTCCGAATGATGAAGTCGCTGCCGTGCACACGATTGGCCTAAGCCCGCTGCTTTATGGCTCTGGCCGCTCGCACTTCACACTCACCCACGCGGACCAACCGTGGCGCCTGCCGCAGGTCCACTTTTCTGGTGGCAAGTTGTGGGGCCTCACGCTTCAGATCGTCGATGACCTTCTCAACCGCCTAGATGGCCGAGGAACTGGACTGGAACGTCCCGTGGAGACTCCATGATTTCCCTACTTCTCGCTCTTGCAACCGCCGGTGAGTGCGACGTTGTCCAGCCCTGTGGAACCGGTCACGCCTTCGACCTGCACCACAACGCCTTGCAAGACCCAGACTGTGCAGCGCTCCTTCCGATCCGTCGACTGCCCGACGCCATTCCGCCCTCGCTTCGCGGCGTCGAAAAGCGCACACGCGACAGCTTCGCCACCTTTCCCAACTCCACCGAGACAGACAACTTCATCGTCAAGTGGGGCGTGCAAGACCGCGACATCAGCCAGCAGAACGTCGACTCGCTCATCGCTGCTCTCGAAGCGAGCTGGGACAAGTACATCGACGAGTGGGGCTACACCGCCCCCAACGGCTCTGACACCTTCAAGTTCAACGTGTACGTCGGCAACAGCGGCTCGGGCGCTCCAGATGACCTGGGAGCCGGCGGCTACTACTGGACAGATGACGAAGGCTACCCCATGGTCGTGGTCAGCCAAGACGGCCTGTCAGACCCCGGTTTTATCGGCACGCTCGCGGCACACGAGTTCTTCCACGCCATGCAGGACTCAAACGGAGGATTTGCCTACGACGACATCAGCGGCTGGTGGTGGGAAGCGACCGCCATGTGGGTACAGCACGAAGTCTTTCCAGAAGATGAGAACTGGCCCGTCTTTCTGTACTGGTTCGCCATCCGGCCCCAGCTGTCCGTCGGCTACTTCGAGTACCCAACCACCGGTACTCCCGAACAGTTCCACCAATACGGCGCCTTCGTCTACGTCGCACATCTTGCGGAACGCCACGGAGGTCCAGGTCTTGTGCAGGAGTCCTTCGCGCGGTCGTTCGACGGTGACACCCCAATGGAGGTCCTCGAGGAGCTCATCACCGAGTCCGGAGACGATATCCGTACAAGCTTCGGTGAGTTCGTTCTGCGCAACGGCACCTGGGACTACCCAACCGAGGACTGGTTCGAGTACTACATAGACATCTACGGTGGCTACGAGACCCCGCAGGCAGACCGCATCAGCGGTACCGTCAACACCCAGACCGTCAACAACGACAACGACGACTGGGTCGCGCCCCGGGGCAACCTGCCGCACACATTCGGCGCCAACTACTGGCGATTCCGCGCACCACCGGGCCGATTCGAGCTCGAGTTTGAGGGCGAGTCCGACATTCAGTGGCATGTAGGCGTTGCCACACAGACAGGGACCACCCATGACACCCACTCGGTGCTGATCACAGACGGTGTCGGCAGCGCAGAAATCTCGGGGCTCGACGGCGTGGATGAAGCCTGGATTGTTGTCTCTCCCACGGGGACGGTCGATGACGATGACGGCGCCGACTACGCCTACGAATTTAGAGTACGCACCGGAGTGTGCGGGTGCGACGCCGGCTCTCCGCTGTCGGCAGGGTGGCTCTTGGTCCCATTCCTGGCACTTCTTCGTCGACGCCGATGAAATGGCAGAGCCTGCGGCTGCGTAGCCTGATGTGATGCCAAACTGGATTCCCCTCGCACAGTTCGCCCAGCGCACCCCACAAGGGATTGCGCAAGCGGACTGGCAACACCCCGTGTCTCGCCCAACGTCGGCAATGACGTTGCGCGCTGGCGTGGAAGAAGTCGTAGACACCGTCACAGCCCTTCAGCGCGCTGAGTGGCTAGAGGACGGGGTCTATGTGGGTACCAACGCCTTCGCGGAGACGTACGAGACCCTGGTTGAGTGTGCGCGTTGCCTGGGCGTAGCGGTTCCACCGGCAGTCATCAGCCCGATTCCGGCACGCAAGCAGCGCATCTTAGGAACCGACGCACGGCCCTTTTTGCACCTCTCAAGCTTCTTCTTGCGCACCGCACCCGTTGCTGAGCGGCAGTTCGCTCTCGGACGTCTGCTCGGCCCCATCGCCACGCGCAGAGTCACCTCTGACAGTCTGTATGCTTTGTTGGTGGACGACGGCGGACTGCGCACGCTGGCCCGACGCAGCCTCGGCCCAACCGTCGAAGTCGCCTTAGCCCCGGCCTCCCTCGCCGCTCGCCTGTTGTGGTCACGCTCCCACCGCATGTCGGAGATCAGCGCCGACCGTGCCGGCCTGCTGTGTACAGACTCCATCACCAACGCTGGACGCGCACTGCTGCGCATGGCCCTCGGCGTCACCCCCGATGTCGAGCCCGATGCCTACTTGGCCCAGCTCAACGCCCACCGCGATGGCTCCCCAGGCAAGTGGGCGGAGCTGCTCGCGAGCAGTCCGTGGACGCACAAACGGATTGGCGCGCTCAAGCTGTTCAGCACAAGCCAGGCCTATGCGCGTGCCCAACAGCGCGAGCCCGATGCGTCCAGCCTGTCGGATGTGGACCTAGACGCCGCGGTTGACGCCCTGCTGGAGATTCGCCCATGGAGCGCATGATCGAGACCGCCCTCGGCCAGGCGGGAGATTTCGCGGGTGCAAGCCTATGGAGACAAGCCACGGCCCAGCTGTCCTCAGGTGTCCGTATTGGCGTGCTGGGCATCGATCCCCGCAGTGTTCGGGACGCCGTCGCCGCTCTGCCAGACACCGTCACCGCCGTACCGCTCGTTGTTCACGACAACGCCGACGCCGTCGCAGAGTCGCTCTTGGGCGTGCACGCCGTCGTCTGGGCGACTCCCGCGACCGGTCCATTGTCCGCCACAGAGCGATTGGCCATGCAAGACCTGGACAGCTTTGCACCGACCCAGCGTGCGGTTGTACTGACCCGACTCGACGTCATCTCCCAGCTCAGCGACTCCCCCGATGCCGAACAGCGCGCCATCGTCGAGCGCGTTGGGGCGTTGTGCCGAGACGGATGGGTGTGCCCGAGTCCGGCCAGTGCGTGGGTCACTGCCCTGCTCGCCAACCGCAGTGCACTGACCGCCGAGTGCCGCATTCGCGTCGCCACCGTGGTCCTCACCAATGCCCGCGTGCACACCGATCTCGACCTTGCAGACATGGACCGAACCCACGCCCGCCTGCAAGAAGACGTCGACCGCCTGCGCGCACAAGACGAAGACGCCCGTGCTCAAGCCAATGAGACCGCACGACACGTCCTGGGCAGTCTCATCCGACACACCACAGCGCTCACTCGCAAGTGGCAGGCCTTTACCGCCGAGCTTCGCGCCGCTCTGCCGAGCGAGCTTGCAGGTGTGGAGCCGAGCTCCCTTCACGCAGACCTCGTCAGTACCTGGCTAGCGCACGTCTTAGATACCTGGCTGACCGATGCATCCAGCCAATGGGAGCAGGACCTCGCAGCGGACTTGGAAGGCGTGGCGAGCGAACGCTGGTTGTCGGCCCTGCACCTCTTGATCACCCCCGTCACCGTCTCAGGCGTGGCCCGCACCCCCGGTTGGCGGCACCGCCTGTTGGTCACCGGTGCCCTCGGTGGTGGGGCCACACTCGCAGTCGCGGGCTTCTGGACCCCAGGGCTTACCTTGGTTGCTGGCGGTGCGGCGCTGGCTGGCCTTCGACGACTGCGCCAGACATCCACGCTTGAACAGCTCACAGCCGCTGCAGGTGAGGCACTGGACACCGTGGCCGCAGAGCAAGTCGCGGCTCTGAACCAACAAACGGACAAGCTTCAAGACGCCATCCACCAGCTTGAGCACCACGACGCGGATGTTCACAACACCGCCCTGCACACTGCCGAGATGGCCCTACAAACCGCCAAGGACCAACACCAAGAGCGACAAGCCACACTGCTGGCAAACGCCGAACTTCTAGATGCACGGCTCGCTGCGGTACAAGAGTCCGCATGACCGACCCCTCCCTCGACGCCTTCCGTGCGCAACAACACCGCATAGCGGCCGCAATCGATACCCTCTCGGCCGCCACAGAGCCGCTGCACGCGCCACACGCGGAGCACCTGACAGACCTCGCGGAGCGCACCCGCAACGGGACATTCCGGGTGGTGCTCTTGGGGTGCTTCTCCTCTGGCAAGAGCACCCTGCTCAACGCCTTACTCGGCCGGCCCGTCCTGCCGGTCAAGGTCAATCCGTGCACCGCTGTGCTCACCGAAGTGGTCTACGCCGAGACCCCTGCTGTGACCATTCACCACACGGACGGCACCACACGAGACCTTGATATTGACTCGTTCATCGCGGAGTTCCAGCTCAGCGGAGATGACACCACACCCGAGCTAGACCGATTCTCTGGCGTAGACCGCGCCGTCGTCGGCTGGCCGCTGGACCTGCTCAAGAACGGGGTCGTGCTGGTTGATACGCCGGGCCTGGACGACGACCCCATTCGGACCGAGCGCACGCTGTCCACCCTGCCTTCAGCAGACGCCGTGTTGATGGTCCTCAACGCTACGCGCTTTCTGACGGCCTTAGAACGGCAAGCCATTGCTTCCCTGGCCGCATTGGGCCTGAACACCCTGTTCTTTCCCATTGCCATGGCCGACTTGGTGGACGCCCTCGCAGATGACCCGGCCGCGGCTCGTCGTGACCTTGAAGCCCGAGCGGATAGCCACCTCGCTGGCCTGGTTGGTGAACACTCCGACCGCATTCACTGGGTCAACGGGCGCGGAGCCCTGCGCGCCCGCTGGGTGAACGGCGCTCCAGCATCCGGCGACGCGACAGCAACGGGTATTCCGGCATTCGAACGCGCACTCACCACGTTCTTGGTTCATGACCGAGGGCAGGCGCGCGAGCGTCGAATCGTGGACGCCGTCGACAGCATTCGCCTGGACCTGCGCGAGCGCAAAGCTCTCGAAGACGCAACACGGGCCACATCGCTCGACGACCTCATCCAGCGGCGCGTAGAGCTACAGCCACAGCTCGACCGCATCCACGCCGTCGCCGCACGTATCGAGCGACAAGTCAGCGCCTTCGTCACCCAACAAGGAGCAGAGGTCTGGGAGGACTTGCGTAGCTTCCTTGCCGACACCGAGCGCATCCTGCCCACCGTCGTCGCAGAGATTGACGTTGGCAACTTCGCGGGCCTTCGGTTGCTGTTGCCGAGTGGCCGCGAGGCGGTCGAAGCCAGACTTCGCGACGGCCTGCAAGACTGGCTCACCGAGCGGCTACAGCGCTGGCGCGACGGCTGCGTTCCGCGCATCAACCGCGCCCTCACCGAGCTGCGCGACGAACTTGCCGGAGACGCCACCGAGTTCGATACCCTGCGTGCAGACGTCTTGGACGCGTTCACTGCGGGTCACATGCTCGACAGTGAGCCCGAACAGGGCCCCACCACAAATGAGCGCTGGTTCGCCGTGGCCATCGGTGCCGTCCTGCTGTCACCGGGCACGGTCGCAGCTGGCTGGAACCAAGGCTACGAGGGCATTCTCAAGGGTGCAGCCGGTCGACTCGGTGCGCGAATCGGAGTGGTGGCCATCGGCGCACTGCTCGGGCCACCCGGATGGATTGGGCTGGTCGTCTACATCGTCGCTGACGCTGTCGTGGTGCTGCTAACAGGCGGTACACAGCTCACCCGCACACGCGAGCGGCTAGCAGCAGCGCTTCAGGGGCAGCTCGTCGGACAAGTCACGGAACAGCGCGAGCAGATCGAGCAGCACGTGAGCGACGCTCTGCAGCCGTTCAGCGATGCCTTGACCCAGGCCTGCCAGAATGACGCGACGGCACTGACCGCTCAGCTCGACGCCGTGCTGCTTGCCCGCCAGACCCTCGACGACACGACCGTCTCTCGCGACGGCCTGTGGTCCGACCTCGACGACGCCTTGTCGACCACTGCCGACATCCTCTCCTGAGATGCGACTCTGTGAACCCGAAGACACTGCATTTCAGCAGATCATCGCGGCGCCCATTCGCGTAGTCATCGTAGGTGGCACAAGCGTAGGCAAGACCACCCTCGCCAACGCGTGGACCGGTGGCGACGCTCCGACAGGTCTCGCGGGTCAGACCCACGAGGTGCACGAGACGCTCTACCAAGACCGCCTCATCATCGATACGCCAAGCCTCGATGAAGGGTTCGACATCTTTCGAGTCGCCCACGGCTGCGATGTACTGGTGTGGGTGGTCGACGGACTGCGCCCCATCAGCCAGACGGAAGCCACCCGCATTGCGGCCGTTCGGCCCTTGGTAGGCGACTGCGTAGCCATTGTGTCGCGGGCCGACCTGTTGCCCACGGCCGAGTACACCCAAGTCATGAAGCGCTGCACACAGCTGTTCGAGGGCCCCACTCTCGCCGCTGACCTGCGACGTTCTCCTCCAGCGTTTCCCCCCATCGATCCACTTCGCACCCGAAGGCGAGCCCTTCAGTCTTTTCTGACCGCCTGTCTAGCCCCACTCGAACAAACCGAGACGCTGGTGGATGAGTGGCGAGCACTGTGTCGAACTGCAGCGCCAGCCGAGGCACACAATGACGTCCAGCGCTTCGAACTTTCTTTGAGCGCCGCGTGCGACAACTTGGGACTACGACCGCCTGCCTCGTTGCCGGTCCCAACCTTCGCCCATGCCGGCCCCCACATCTCGTCCACTCATGTCGGTGCCTCTGGTTCTGCCACTCACGCCGTTCACCGTGCACAGTGGTGCATGGACGGTGAACTCATCTTGACCGATTGGTTGGTCCCCATGGGATCCCGGCTAGAGCGCCAAGAACGACGAAAGGCGATGGCCGTGGCACTCAAGCGAGTGCTGAGTCTGCCTCCTACGCCCCTCGCGTAGTAGTCTTGCGACGTGAACGATTCTGAAAGCCTCATCGCCTGCCCATCGCCCTTCCATTCTGGGCGCTTTATCCTCGAATCCCTTGTGGGACGCGGCGGCATGGCCGAGGTGTATCGAGCGTATGACCAAGGCCTAGGTCGGTGGCGCGCCATCAAGATCATGTTGCCGGACTACGTTCGCAAGAGAAAGCTACGGGCCCGATTCGAGACCGAAGCCAAAGCCATGGCACTGCTCGACCACAAGAACATCGTACGGGTGTACGACGTCGGCCAGCACAACGGCGCGCCGTTCATCGTGATGGAGTTGTGCCCAGGTGGTTCACTCGAAGCCTGGCTCATCGACCAAGGTCCGTTCTCCCCCACTCTGGCTATCGACTGCGTTCAGCAGATCTGCACAGGCGTCACAGAAGCCCATGCCAACGGGGTCATTCACCGCGACATCAAGTCGCAGAACATCCTGGTTGGCACCGACGGTCGGTGCAAGATTACCGATTTCGGTATCGCCCAGACCGAGTTGACCAGCTTCACCAACACCGGCTCCGCCATGGGAACGCTGGGTTTCATGGCGCCAGAACAGAGGTCAGACGCAAAGAAGGTCGATGTCCGGTCCGACGTCTACTCAATCGGTGCCACGCTGTACAACTTGCTCACCGGCAAGATTCCCACGCACTTGTTCGCCGCAGACCAAGACGATGAAATCCTCGCGGGTATCGAGCCTGAGATGCTCGCCGTCATCAAGAAAGCTACCGAGTACAAGCGGGAAGCCCGGTATCAAACAGTGCAAGAGCTCTCGGATGCTCTGACCGTTCTGGCACCCGTCGCGCCGCCAGAAGGACAGCTCATCAAGCTACGCGGCGACTATACGCCACCGCCGGTACCTCGAATCCGTCGCCCCTCGCCAACAGGAGCAGTGACTCGTCTGGACTCACCGCCCGAGCTGACAGACGACAGTCCACACAGCGCTCCAGCCAGCCAGAGCGACTACGTGATCAGCGTGCCACCGCAGCATGTCCGTGCCTATCAGACCGAGCGCAGTTCGACAGGCGAGAGCGACCACGACATTCTGGCTCGCCTGCCGCCCATCGGTGCGCACCAAGCCCCACCCCTTCCACAAGCCCCGGAAGACAAACACCACCAAGCTACCGGGCTTCCTGCGCGGGACCGGTTGGTCGGCGACAAGACCCCCCCTCATCGGGAACGCCGTGAGTCGTCCGGCTACGTCGAGTCGCCTAGCCTGCAGGCGTTTGAGCTGCATTCCCAAGCGTTGCCCAAAAAACCTGACCCGATGGGCCGCGTTCCGCGAAAAGACGCCCGGAGCATATCGCCGCAAGATGACAACCGAGGCTTCCTGGCGGACCTACTCGACACGCTTGTCGGACCGGGCATGTACCTCGCCATTCCGTTGTTTCTGATTCTGCTCATGGGCGTTGCCTACTACTCTTGGTCGAGTGGCCAAATCAGAAGTGCGAACGACGGATACGAGGCCGCTACCTCCTACTTCATCTCGACGGTAGACCGGAGCGAAAACGTGTTCGACAGCCTCGTCACTCTCGGCGGGGACAGTGTGCTCATTCAGAGCCACTTGACCGACTACCAGCAAGCCACAACGCCAGACGACAAAGTCCAAGCCGGCGGCCGCCTACTTCGAGCCGCGCGGGCCGAGTTTGCAGAGCTCCCGACGCCAGCTCCCACCGACATGTACGCATCCGGAGAACACAGACGCGTGCGTCAGGGAATCGAGACCTTGGCCGAGCGTTTGGATGAGTGGGAAGACGCTGAAAAGACACGTCGACGCGCCAATTCCGGTCTGTTTGGACCCCTCTAGCGCCCGCTACTCGGGGCGCTGCATCCGCTCAGATTCCATCGAATCAGGCGCTACCGGCTCAGAGGACTCAGCGTCTTGCGCAGGCTCTACCGGCTCGGGCTCTTCTGTGTCGACAGGCCGTTCCATAACACCGCGCGGAACAGCCTCATCCAGAGGTAGCTCTTGCGCCATTGGCTCTGGGAACTGACCGCTCAGCTTGGCAGCCACGGCTGTCAGTAGCTCATGATGACACGCTGCCCAGCCCGGGCGCACACGCTTGAAAAAGAGGCCCCGAAACGGCCACGGCGGGGTGTCTAGAAAGGTGGTCATGGTGACGACCGTGCCCGAGGTCGTGGGGTCTTCGGTGAACTGGTAGCGAGTCGTGAATCCGTACCGACCCGTGTGTTCCCAGTCGACGTACTGATGACCAACCTCGGCAATCGTGCCCTCGGCCATGCGGCTCCATGGACCTGCGTCGTACCGAACCCGAAACGGTGCGCCAACGTGTGCGGACGGCTCACCAATCATGCGCTCACTGGCACAGTCGTCCGAGTACAGATCAAGAGTGTGCAGGTCTTCGAATTGTTCACGAATCACCGGCATGGCAGCATTCACCGTGACCTCAGCCACAATGTCCGCTTCCATTCCGTCCCACTTGCCAGCGAGCGCGAGGGACGTGAGCCAAAGAATCATGAGGTCTCCATCAGACCGTTCAGGAACACTTGGGGGTCATCACCCCGTCCCAAAACCTCGATGAGAGCGCTGCCTACAACAACACCGTCCGCATGGGGCTCAATCACCTGGACCGTCTCGGCCGTGCGAATACCGAATCCCGCACAGACAGGAACGGGAGATGCCTCGCGAAGTGCCGCAAGGTAGCCTGCCAACGAGTCGGGCAATGTTCCCGAGCCCGTGATGCCGGTCCGAGTCACTGCATACAGGAACCCACCGCTGGCGTGGGCCAAGGTGGCGGCGCGCTCAATCGGCGTGACTGGCGTGACCAGCTGAACGAGGCCGAGCCCATGCGGCTCAATCGCTGCACGAAACTCGTCGGACTCCTCAAAGGGAAGGTCCGGGATGATGAATCCGCTGACGCCCACCTCGGCACACCGCTTGGCCAGCGCTTCGAAACCAAAAGCCAGCAGCGGATTGAGGTAGCCGAACAGAAGGACAGGAGCCGAACGTTCCGTCTTCTCCAGCAGATCGAGCACCCACTTGACGCTCACGCCGTTCTCAAGTGCCTTCTGGCTTGATAGCTGAATGGTCGGTCCATCCGCCATCGGGTCACTGAAGGGGATGCCAACCTCAACAACGTCGGACACGTCGCACACCGCTTGCAGCTGTGCAGCGAAGCCGTCGAGCGTGGGGTAGCCAGCAGTGATGTAGGACACCAGCGCCGGACGGCCAGCGCGCTTTGGCGAACGAATCGCATCAGTCATGGACTGCGCGGTCATGATGCCACCCCCTGCTTAGCGAGGATGTCGAGGTCCTTGTCCCCTCTCCCACTGCAGCCAATCAAGATGCGCTTGCCTGGATTCTCAGCGGCCCACCGACGCGCACCGTGAAACGCATGTGCGGTCTCAATGGCTGGGAGGATGCCTTCCAGACGACAGACTTCTTGCAGGGCATCCAGCGCCTCGGCGTCTGTGGCTGCCAAGTACGTGGCCCGACCCGTCGCATGCAGAAATGCGTGCTCTGGCCCCACGCCTGGGTAGTCCAGTCCGGCACTGACCGAATGGGTCTCAATGACCTGACCGTCGGTGTTCTGGATGAGGTAGCTCATCGTTCCGTGCAGAACACCGGGGGTTCCGTAGGCCAGCGTTGCCGCGTGCTCACCCAGACCATTTCCGCTGCCGCCGGCTTCAATACCCAGCAGTTCAACGCTCTCGTCACCCACAAACGGATGGAACAAACCAATCGCGTTGGAGCCGCCTCCAACACACGCGATAGCGACGTCTGGCAGACCTCCAGCCATCTCGAGCATCTGCCCACGGGCCTCCAAGCCAATCACTGCCTGTAGCTCGCGAACCAGCCACGGATACGGGTGTGGCCCAACGGCCGAACCTAGTAGGTAGAACGTGCCAGCAGGGTCACTCACCCAGTCGCGCAGCGCCTCGTCAATCGCGGCTCGCAATGTGGCGTCGCCACCGGTGACCGGGATCACCTCTGCGCCGAAGAGCTTCATGCGACGGACATTCGGAGCCTGGCGCTCCACGTCCACAGCACCCATGTACACAATGCAGTGAAGCCCAAGACGCGCACAGGCCGCAGCAGACGCCACACCGTGTTGGCCAGCGCCCGTTTCGGCCACAATACGGGTAGCCCCCATGCGCTTGGCAATCATGGCTTGGCCGAGAGCATTGTTGATCTTGTGCGCACCGGTATGCGCCAAGTCTTCACGCTTCAGCCACACATCCGCACCCCAGGCCTCGGACAAGCGCGGCGCGTGGGACAGCGGCGTTGGCCGGCCAACCCATGAACGGAGCTCGGCACCGAGCTCAGCCTGGAATGACGGGTCAGCGAGCGCAGCACGGGCACCGGCCTCGAGCCGCTCAATAGCGGCAACCAGGGTCTCGGGAATGTAGCGTCCACCAAAGGGACCAAAGCGGCCACGGGCATCTGGCAATTGCCCCGCAGCGAGGGCAGCAACGTCATTAGGTCCTGGCAATTTCATGGGGCCTCCGAAGCCCAGCACGTATCGCATCGGACCCACGATTGGCAGGACATGCAGCGATGTCTGTCTACAGCGTCTCGCAAGCGTCGCGCACAACCCGCACGAACTGCACAATGCGCAACGGGTCTTTCACACCACGCGCGCTCTCGACACCGCTACTGACGTCCACAGCGACAGGCTTCACCGCAAAAATGGCCGCAACCACGTTGTCTGGAGACAGACCTCCTGCGAGCATCAGCGGCACCGTAGCCGCCATGGCTCGTGCTCGGGCCCAGTTCCCGGTGATGCCCTCACCCGCCTCGCCCGGACCATCCACGAGCACAAGGCCGTCCGTCCACGCTGTCCCCACGCTAGGCACAGTCAGGCGTTCGAGCACCGTGGCATCATTTCGGTAGGTCGGCACGTACCGCCAATTCTTGGGGACCGGACCCGTATAGGTCGCATCCCCTTGAAGGACGGTGAACGGGAGCGACGCAATGGCCGCGACGGTTGTCGGATCCGGGATGCGAAACACAGCAAAGCGCTCGATGTGCTCTGGGACACGTTCCAACAATCGAGCCGCAAGGTCTACCGAGACCTGCCGGACCGACGGAACAAGCACCAGACCAATCGCGTCAACACCGGCCTCAACCGCCGCATCGACATGCTCGGGCTCGGTCAGTCCGCAGACCTTGATGCGCACTACTGGCCGCAGGTGTTGTCTTGCGAACCGTTGCGCGAGCAGCGGCCCGGGTCCATGGGGTGTGACGACATGCACTGCTCAGGACACTCAAAGTCCATCATGCCGCAGCCCATCATGCAGGCCATGAACGCGCCAGAACACTGGTAGACAGCATCTGCGTCAGGGCAATCGTAGTACGACCCATTCACGCAACAACTACCGGAAGAACTGGACTGTGAGTTGCTGCTCGGCGCACTCGTCATGCCACCGGTAGACCCCGTTGTGTTGACGTCCAAGGTGGTGTCCGCCGGCATGTTCATGTCCATCTGCAGGCCGGGAACATTCACGTTGATGTTCAACCCACCCGGAGCCGTGGGGGCCGCGACATTGGTCACGTTGAAGACCTGGATGACTTGGGGAGCCTGGTCAAAGCCCATGCAGCCTCCAGGCGTGCACGTCACTGGCAAGAACTGCCCCTTCGCCAACGTCACAGTACCTTGGTCAAAGACCGACTCCTGCATGACGTCGTGCCACAGCACAATCGTGTGCGTTCCAGGGTCGAGATTGAGCATGAAGGGCATCTGGGGAAGCGCCAATGGGCGACCCCCATCACTCTGTACCCAGGCATCCACATTGGTCAGTGAGAAGTTGATGGCACTGCCGCGAAACGCGCTGTCTGCTCCGTCCCCGTAGCCTTCCGTCAGCCCGTCACACCCGCGCATGTCGGTGATCGACACCGTCGCACCGGGCCCCGGAACGTTCACCAGCCCGTGGCAGCGTGTGACCGTGCCACCGGCTTCCATGGCTACCCACACCTCATGCTCGCCCTCATCGACTTCCAGTTCAACCGGGCGACGGCCACGGACTTTGCCATGGTCGTCACCGTCGACCCAGACAAATGCGGGGACCATGCCGCGCTTCTCGATCGTCAGCGAACCCGCCTCAGCAGTCTGGGCTGTGGTGAGTGAGGCCACAAGAGCAAGGGCAGCAACGGTGAGAAAACGCATAGGGACTCCAGGTTGGGAGCGACGAAGACACGGCAAGACACCGTGCATTCCCCGGGATTCCCCACTAACGATAAAGCCCCGCTTGATCACGCCATGTCATCGGAGCCCCCATGCGCCTCGTACCAGTTGCCCTACTTCTGTCCGCATGCGCCGGACGCGCCCCCATCGTGCCAGACACCACAACGTTCGTAGGTGTCGGCGGTGTGGACCACGTTGGACTCACAGTGACTGACCTACAGGCGAGCCAGGAGTTGTTCGTAGACGTGTTCGACTTTCGTGTTCGCGGAGAAGACCCGGAGTACCCTGCAGTCTTCCTGACCAATGACGTTGTGACCATTACCCTGTGGCAGGCGAGCGACCCCGCCAACGCGGTCGCGTTCGATCGAAAGAACAACGTGGGCTTACATCACCTGGCGCTGAAGGTCAGCAGCTTTGACGCCTTGGACGCCCTCTATGCAGAACTCCAGACTATCGAGGGCGTGACCATCGCCTTCGCCCCGGAGCTGTCGTACGGAGGGCCGGCAAAACACATGATGTTCACCGAGCCAAGTGGCAACCGCATCGAGCTCATTCATCGGCCCTAGCGAAAGGAACGAATGACCGCAGCTGGGTCGTCTGACCGCATCAGCGCGGAGCCTACGAGCACGCCGCCGTAGCCCAAGTCACGCACGCGCTTGGCGCCGTCACCGTGTTCAATGCCACTCTCAGCGAGGACAGGCACATGGGTCGGAAGATGAGGTGCGAGCTCGGCAAAGCGACCCGGATTGACCTGGAGCGTGCGTAAGTCACGGCAGTTCAGACCAGCGAGGAAGGGCTGGCTGCCTGTCCACGCGTGGGCGACCGCGCCAATGCGTTCAAGGTCGTCGGCATCAAACCCTTCGACCAAGACAAACAGGTCGGCTTCCGCTGCTGTGCGCAACATCTCACGCAGAACGTCGTCTTTGAGCATGGTGGCAATGAGCAGCACGCCTCCGGCACCGGCAGCTCTCGCTTCCCACACCTGGGCAGGGTCAACCAGGAAGTCCTTGCGCATCACCGGAGCAGAACAGGCGGACGCTGCGACGACATGGTCAATGTCGCCTGCGAATCGGGACGGCTCGGTCAATACGCTGACCGCCGTCGCACCGGCATCTGCATACACTTGCGCGCGCCGACGCGCCTCGGCAATCGGGTCGTCCGGGGCCGTGAGAACGCCCACAGACGGGGCACTGAGCTTGCACTCTGCAATGATGATGAACCCGTCCACCACCAAGCGAGGTGGGGTGCGCATAGCAGCGTGGCTGCGAACTTCTGCGGGGTGCAATCGGTCCGCACGAATGCGCGAACTCTTGGCCATAGTGGCGAGAAAGTCAGCCATGTCAGCCCACTACGCTAGCGAGAAAGCGGGCTGCGCGACCGTCATCAATCACCTCGGCTGCGCGCTGAACGGCGAGCCTTGGGTCCGCTTCGCGTCCGTTTAGCTGGAAGACCAGCGCCGTGTTGAGCAGGACAGCATCGCGAATCGGGTTCTTGACGCCGCCGAAGAGGTCGCGAAGCAGACCGGCGTTGTGCTTGGCATTCCCCCCCGAGAGGTCTTGCTCTGTACAGCGAGCAATGCCGTATTCGCGGGGGTCTGCGGTGTAGCGTCGCACGCGACCGGGTGTCACATCGAACAGCTCAAAGGTCCCGCACGGAGTCGCCTCGTCCCAGCCGCCTTCCCCGTGAACCACGAAGCAGCGTGTGATGGGCAAGCCGGACACAGCCTCTGCCATCAGCGCCGCCGCATCCTCACTGAACGCACCAATGAGCTGATGCTTTGGCTGTGCTGGGTTCGAGAGTGGGCCCAAGATGTTGAACACCGTCCGCACTTTGAGTGCCCGACGGGTCGGGACCACACTGCGCATCGACGGATGGAAGCTTGGCGCAAAGAGGAATGTAAACCCAGTCCGCTCCAGCAATTTGACGGCCTCGGCCGGGTCTTCATACAGAGGAACGCCAGCGGCCTCGAGAATATCAGCCGACCCACACGAGCTGCTCACCGAGCGATTGCCGTGCTTGACGACGGTCTCTCCGCTCGCTGCAAGCAGCAACGCTGTCGCAGTCGACACGTTGAAGCTGTGATGGCCATCGCCGCCGGTACCGCAGGTATCGACCCAGTCATCGTTGACCGGCGTTGGCAAAGGCAGTGCGGCTGCACGCATTCCAAGTGCCAGGCCACGCACCTCGTCTGCGGTCTCGCCCTTGGCACGCAAGGCAATGAGCAGTGCCCCCTTCACTGTGTCGGAGACGTTGGGGTCCAAGAAGACCGCCATCAGTGCGGTGGCCTCGGTCGCCGTCAGGTCGTTGCCAGCCAGTAAGCCCTCAAGCAGATCACGCGCTTGCATGATGCGTCTCCAACGTCAGAAAGTTCGCGAGAAGCTGCGGCCCTTCCGGCGACAGCACGCTCTCTGGATGGAACTGTACACCTTCAATCGCCTGGGTCTTGTGACGCACGCCCATCACCTCTCCGCGGGAGGTGTACGACGAAACCTCCAAGCTGTCCGGCAGTGTGTGTTCAACAACCGCAAGCGAGTGGTAGCGTCCGAACAACGCCGGGTTCGGAATATCTTTGTACAGCCCTTTTCCGTCGTGAAAGACCTCCGAAGACTTGCCATGCATGAGCCGCGGCGCACGGTCTACGGTGGCGCCGTGAAGCATGGCGATGGCTTGGTGCCCCAGACACACGCCGAGCACCGGGATCTGGCCCATGAAGTGCTCAAGAACGGGCAAGCTCACCCCCGCATCTTCGGGACGCCCTGGCCCCGGACTGATGCACACGTGGGTTGGCTGCAGATCGATGGCTTGCTGAAGCGACAGCTCATCGTTGCGGTGCGTGTGAACTTCGCAGCCCAACACCAAGAACGCCTGGACCAAATTGTAGGTAAAGCTGTCGTAGTTGTCGACGAGTAGCAAGCGCACCATCAGTCCATCTCCGTCGCGAGGGCAAGAGCAGCACCGATGGCCGCTCCCTTGACTAAAATCTCGTTGTGTTCGGTCAGAGCCACGCTGTCGGCGACGACCCCGGCACCCGCCTGGTAGCGATAGTTTTGTCCCGACATCACCAGAGTCCGAATGGTGATGGCTTGGTCCATAGTGCCGTCGTGGCCAAAGTAGCCGACGGTTCCGCCGTACAGGCCGCGCCCTTCAGGCTCGAGCGTATCGATGATCTGCATGGCACGAATCTTCGGTGCGCCAGTCAGTGTTCCCGCAGGAAAAGCAGAGGCATACAGGTCAAAGCAGTCGACATCGGGCCGCAAGACGCCATTGACGCCGCTGACGATGTGCATGACATGACTGTAGCGCTCAACGGTCGCTGAAGGCCCGACCGTGACGGAGCCTCCGACCGCTACGCGACCCAAGTCGTTGCGCGCAAGGTCGACGAGCATGACGTGCTCGGCCAGCTCCTTGGGGTCCGCCAACAACTCCTTCTCAAGAGCTAGGTCCTCTTCGACATTCGCTCCCCTTCGACGGGTCCCGGCGATGGGACGCAGCGTGGCTTGGCGACCGTCCAGCTTGACCAATGCCTCTGGCGACGAGCCAATGACCGACAAGTCCCCTTGCTGAAAGAAGTACAGGTATGGCGACGGATTGAGCAAGCGGAGCGCTCGGTACACCTGAAACGGGTCCAGGTCCGTGGTTCCGCAGAACCCCGAGGACACCACCAACTGGTAGACATCACCGCTAGCGATCGATTCCTTGATGGTCTCGACACTCTCCATGAACGACTCTTTCGACATGGTCGGCACCGGTTCGCTGAACTGCTTGCCGGTGCGACGATATGGAACACCGCCACGTAGAGCAGCGACGACCTCACCGCGTAGTGCGAGGCGTTCCTCTTCCGTGCCATCGTGTAGCAGCGCTGCACGACGCGAGACGTGGTCGAAGACCAGCACAGTCTTGGGAGCAAACCACGCACCGTCCGGATGGCCTTCGACTCGTGGAGTCGACACCGGCAGACGCTCAAACCGACGAACCACATCAAAGCCAGTCACACCGACCAAACCACCGCGAAACGGTACTTCTGGGGTCATTGGTCCTGGTCGTGGAGCACGAGCAAGAACCGAGCGAAGCCCGTCCAACAACCCCTTCTGGCCCGGCTCCAGTGGAGTCGGCTCACCGTCGACCCACAGCGTGTCACCACGCAGCTCGACCTCCATCCCGTCGCCAAGACCTAGGAACGAGTACCGAGCAACCCGCTCTCCACCCTCCACGCTCTCCAGAAGGAATCGCGGACGAAAAGGAGCCAGTTTTAGGAAGGCCGACACCGGAGTGTCGAGGTCGGCCGCAATGTCGAAGGGGGCGCGCATATGTCCTCTCGGAGAATGGCGCGCCTTAACCCGCCCTACTCGCCGGGAGTGGCCGTCTCAATACGTTCGCGGCTGTACTCGAAACGCCCACTGTCGAGCTGTCCGGGCTGACCAGCATGACAAGGCACGCCATCTGCGGGTTCAGGCTCCAGAATGAAGAACTGAACGCGGCGGTTGCTCGCGCGGTCTTCGTCCGTGCGTTCCACAACGGCTGTACACGACTCGCCGTAGCCCACGGGCAACAAGCGACTGGCCTCAACACCTTCGCCGACCAAGACCTCCACAACGGCTTCCATGCGGCGCTGCGACAGGTCGCGGTTGTACGACGATGAACCGTCCGTCGAGGTGTGCCCTTGCACTTCCACAAGACCAATCTCTGGCGAGGTCCGCATGTCGTTGGCCACACTGACCAGCAGCTCGCGGGAACCCGGTGCAAGGTCAGACGAATCGAAGGCAAACAAGACCGGTTCAAGAATAACCACGCCCGTATCGGTGACCACGGTGGTTGCCGCAGACAGACCAAACTCAATGACAGTGAGCACGTTCTCAGAGGGAGAGAGACTCACCTCACGGCGTTCCCGACCATACTGTGGGGCCACGGCAAAGATGGTCCAATCGCCCGGCGGCAAGACCATCATCTCTTCGCCATCTGCTCCAACAAGAATGTCTGACCAGACCTCTGGACCCTCGAACTTAAGCGATGAATCGACCGGTGCACCGGCGGTGGTGAGCGTCTTGACACGGATGGTACCTGGAGCCCACAGCATGTTGATGCGCAGGTCGTTGGCGCCTCCCTCCAGCGCCTCGGTGTCGCGCTCTACTGGTACGTAGAAGCCCGAACCGTGCTCTGCACGAATGGTCAGAGCCTCACCGGGCATCAAGTCGCGCGCCAAAAGCTGACCGCTGTCATTGGTGGTGCCCAGCTCTCGCTCGCCTTGCATGACAATGGCACCCACAATCATGGTGCCTTCAGGGTCCACTACGGTGACGTTGAGGTCCGCCAATACGTCTGGACAGCCGTCCTCGTCCATGTAGCCATTGAAGACTTCAGCTTCGCGTGGGCACTGGTCAGACTCGACCAATCCATCACCGTCAAGGTCACGAGGGCCACGCTTGCCGACCGTGAAGCCGAGCCCGGCAAACACGCGGAACTTCGCAGCACTTCCACCACGGTTCAAGCCGGCGGCGCCTCCGACGGTCCAGGACAGCCCGAACGGGTAGCGTCCCTTCAAGTGGACAACACCTTCGCCGGGAGAGTTGGTACCGCTCACGTCATTCTTCGCCAAGACCGGTCGAAAGTCGGCTTCGAGGCCAATGCCGAGGGTATCCGCGACCGCCCAAGTCACGCCGAGAGCCGCCAACAAGCGGGGCCCGCCCTGGAGCTGCTGGAAACTGGAGGAACGCCCCAGCTCGAGGCCTGCATTGCCTGCGAAGGTAAACGGACCGGCACCAAAGGCAGGAGCGAGGCTCAAACCACCCGCGAACCCGCCACCCACAAAGCGGTCAGAGTCGCCAGTCGGGAAGTAGGCCGTAGGAATGATGGACAGACCGAAGCCTTGGTCGTCATCTTTGGGCAGAATCAAGCCCACCGGCACAGACAGGTGCAGGTCGCCAATGCCTAAGCCGTCTGTTCGTTCCACCTGCTTGCTGGACAAGAACACCGGTACGCCTGCGGCAAGAGCAATGCGCTCATGAACCGCAAAGTGCACGCCCGCATTGATGGCGAAGACATCGTCCAACAAGGGCAGCCGGGTATCTTCACCGGCTTGGCGCTGGACCAAGACCAGAGGAGACTCTGCGTACTCCCCAAGCAAAGAGAAGCCAATCGAACCTGGAACCTGAGTCTCGGGACGCCATGTCTGGAGGAAGTCGCGAACATCATTGTCACCAACAACATGGTCGAAGCCATGCGCGTTGATGTCATCGTTGTTCTGGGCCAGCGAAACAGCAGGCAGCAACAGGGCAAGGGCGAGTAATCGGGGCATGCATCCTCCGGTGGCCAATCGTCACCGAGCCGCCGGTATACCCGACTAGCCCCCCTTTCCTCAACGAATGCCCTATAAACCCGGATCACACAGCCCGATGGCTGCCATTGTACGCCGTCAACCGAACCTTGCGCCAAAACAGCGCTGACCGACCCGCACAAGGGCCGGGCGGCGCAGCGCACAACACAATCTACGCGTCAACATCATCCGGGACTTCGCTTTCCGAAGGCGTGTCGTCCTCCGCAGGCTCGACAACTGGCGGCTTGGGTCGGGCAACAGCCTTGACGACAACCACCTCGTCCACGTAGTCAATCTCGGCGGTACCACCGTCTTGCAGAGCGCCAAACAACAGTTCCTCGGCGAGCGGCTTCTTGACGTGCTCTTGAACAACACGCTGCATCTCACGGGCACCGAACTCGTCGCTGAATCCCTTCTCTGCGAAGAACTCGCGTGCTGCATCCGTGGCCGTCAAGGTGACTTCACGCTCGGTGAGCTGCTGTTCGAGCTCGAGCAAGTTCTTGTCGACAATGCGCAGGATGACCTCTTCTGGCAAGCCGTTGAACCACATCACGCCGTCTAGGCGGTTGCGGAACTCGGGCGGGAAGAGTCGCTTGAGGGCGGCTTCGGCCTTTCCACCGGCGGTGGGCTTGGCGAAACCGACATTGCGCTTGGTGGCTTCACGTGCGCCCGCATTGGTAGTGATAATGACAACCACATTGCGGAAATCGGTCTTGCGACCGTTATTGTCGGTGAGCGTGGCGCTGTCCATAATCTGAAGCAAGATGTTGAAGATGGACGGATGCGCCTTCTCAATCTCATCAATGACCAACACGCTGTGAGGCGTCTTGTGAACGGCATCCGTCAGCTGTCCGCCCTGCTCGAAGCCCACATATCCAGGAGGCGCGCCGATCAGACGGCTGATGCTGTGCGGCTCCATGTACTCGGACATGTCAAATCGCAGGAAGTTGATGCCGAGGGCATTTGCGAGCTGTTTCGCCAGCTCGGTCTTGCCCACACCGGTCGGTCCAGCGAACAGGAACGACCCCACGGGCTTGTGCTGATGCCCGATACCGGCTCGGGCCATCTTGATGTTGCTGACCACCTTTTCAATCGATTCGTCTTGCCCGTAGATGACTCGCTTAAGGTCCTCTTCCAAGTGACGTAGACGCTCACGGTCCTCACCGGCGACTTGCTTCGGCGGAATGCGCGCCATCTTCGCGACGGTTGCTTCCACGTCCTCCACCGTGACGGCGTCTCTGTCTGCCAGCTTGACCCTGGACCCAACTTCGTCGAGCACATCAATGGACTTGTCTGGGTTCTGCCGACCGTTGATGTGCCGGGTAGCCAGCTTCACGCAGGTGACGATGGCGTCATCCGCATATGTGACGCCATGATGCTCTTCGTAGCGGGGTTGTAGGCCTCGCAGAATCGCGGTGGTCTCATCCACAGTCGGCTCAACAACGTCAATCGACTGGAATCGGCGCGACAGGGCTTTGTCCTTGCCGAATGCCGACCGGTATTCCTCATGCGTCGTCGACCCAATGCAGCGCAGCGAGCCGTTGGCAAGCGCGGGCTTGAGCATGTTGGACGCGTCCATTGAGCCGCCAGATGTCGATCCAGCCCCGACGATGGTGTGGATTTCGTCTACGAACAAGATGGCCTTGTCGTCGTCTTCCAGAGCTTTCACCACACCCTTAAGACGCTCTTCAAAGTCGCCGCGGAACCGGGTTCCAGCGAGCAAAGCGCCCATGTCGAGAGCGTAGATGTGGGTATCCTTGAGGCTCTCATGCACGTTGCCCATCTGGATTTCGCGCGCCAATCCTTCGACCAAGGCCGTCTTGCCCACGCCGCTATCGCCAACGAACAAAGGGTTGTTCTTACGACGACGTCCGAGCACCTGAATGGCCCGTTGAATCTCGTTGGCACGCCCGATGAGCGGGTCGATCTTACCCTTCTCAGCCCGTTCGTACAGGTCCGTGGTGTAGGCAGCCAAGGCATCGTCAGCCACAGGCGCTTCGCCATCGGGACCAGCCCCAACCGGCACGCCTTGAGGCCCGGCCGTCTTGCCGTCCTTGCGGATGCCATGGCTGATGAACGAGGTGACATCGAGACGGGTCACGCCTTGCGCTTCGAGTAGGTAGACCGCATGGGACTCGGGCTCGGCAAACATAGCGACAAGCACGTTGCCACCGTCCACGGCTCCACCGCTGCTTCGTTGGACGTGCAAGAGCGCACGCTGAAGCACGCGCCGGAAACCAACGGTCTGAACTGGGTCGTATTCACCATCACCGGGCAGTGACTCGAAGTCCCCAAGGACCTCTTCCACGCCCTTCTCAACAGCGGCCATGTCGCCGCCACACGCCTCAATGATCTCTGCGGCACGTGGCTCATGGAGCAGGGCGTACAGCAGGTGTTCCAAGGTCAGGAACTCGTGGCGGTCCTTGCGCGCCCGCTCGACAGCCATGCCGAGGGCAAATCTTAGGTCGTCACCAAGCATAAGTAGGTACTCCATCAATCATCAACACACCGTACCGCGACCTCGTGCCGCAACGCATCTGTGCCTGTCATACACAACAGTTCTGCACACACAGCACCGCGTCACCATCTTGCGGTGTCACCGTTCGTCGTCACGCAGGACCAACTGCGAGATTACGGGCCTGTGGTCAGAACAATTCGCTGGGCCAAGCTCGCTGCTTCGAACGGCAAAATCCGGTGTTGCGTAGATGTAGTCCACGCGAAGGGGCAGCCACCCTAGAGCATGCACCGTCGCACCAAATCCGCGACTTCCACGGGCGAAGGTGTCTACAAAAGACCGTCGAAGCTCGGTATGTAGGGCGCTATCGCGGGTACTGTTGAAGTCACCGAGGATGAGTGTGGGGTCTTGGTACAGAGATACCCGCTCCAACAACGCCGACGACTGCCGACCTTGGCGCGCGACCACCGCAGCACCATCACGTGACGCCGCCAACAATGAGCCCGGCTCGCCTTGGGCAAGGTCAGACACGCTCTGCCGCATGACGGCGCCAGTAAGGGGCCAATAGGGCTGCAGGTGTACGCCAACCACGTTGAATTGACGCCCTTGACCCGTGATCTCAGCCGAAACATACTGCCAGGCATCTTCATCGGAAAAGGCGTGGCCGCTTCCACTCACGGTAAAGACGTCGCGGCGCGCACACACCGCAAGTCCGCCGCGCGAGGCGTCGTCGGTGCCAAAATAGTCCGAGTGTACGCAGGTGAGATGGAGTCGTTCTTGAACGGCCTCAAGTGCGTCGCGTGAGATCTCAAGCAAGGTCACGACATCCGGGTCCGCCGCAACGATGCCGTCGACGACGCATTGGACGGGGTCGTCTTCACCGCCCCAGAATCGCTGAACATTCCACGAGATGGCCGTCAGAGAGACGCCTTCGGCACGCTGCGGACGTGCTGGAAAACTGGGGCCCCACAGCACACCCGCGGCGATTGACACGACCGCAAGAAGCGCCGGGAGCGACCGCCTATCGGGCAGGATGCACCACGCCGCGAACGCCGCCGTTCCCGCCGCTCCATACAAATACGGCAACACGGTGACCATAACGACGAGCAAAGGACCCGGCGCTCGGACTGAACGACCGCACGCAGTCACAGCTAATACGCCAACAATGGCGAGTCCTAGCAGGGCGACGACTCCCGTTCCCCACACACCACCACGCCATTGCTTCGGCAGCGTTGGATCAGGCCCAGTATCGGTGTTGACGTCGGTCACGGCAACTCTTGGCCTACGGTGTCAGCAACGGCAACCCCGGCCCTGCAACAATGTCAGATGAAACACAGCTGGCAGACACATTCTCGCTGTCTTCACTGATTACTCAGCGCTGCCCTCGACCGTGGTCCAGGGATTGGCCCAGCCGAGTGTCTGCGGCACGAGCGGCTGACCACAGTCTTGCTCAATGCCGTCGCCCTCGATTTCAACGGCACCCGGATGCACATTGGCATCTCGGTCATTGCAGTCGCTACCACCGGCTAGCTCACTGCTGAATCCGTCGCCGTCTGCATCCACCACGTCGAACCCATCGCCGTCCTGGTCGATGCCGTCGTACGGAATGTCCACTGAAAACAACAGGGTGCTGAGCATCATCCACATCGGGTCTCCATGAGAGTAGGAGAGGTCGGACCGGTGTTGTCAGTTGTTCAGAGAAACTACGCCAGGTACAGGACGAGAACGGCAAAAGCGAGGGTTGCCGGAGCAGAGAGTGCAAATGCCTGCCAAGCCGCGCGAGGGCGTCGCGTTCGCCAGGTCCACCACAAGGTCCAGCCCACCAAGGGCGTCAGTACAAGACTGCACGCCAGCACTCCCAAGCGCTGTGCTGTTGTCAGGCCGGGATCCGTCGCGAAGGTGGTCCGCAGCGCCTGCTTAGCAATCTTGAGCATCTTGGCGTTCGGCTCAATAGGGTCACCAGCTCGCACCCGAGCTTGTGCGGCATCCAGCTCGTGGTCGGCGAGGTGGTTGTCCGACAGCAGCCACGCCACAGCCAGACCGTCTCCATCCGGCAAGAAGCCACAAGCGGGACACACCTGGTTGTAGGCCATGCGGTCGGCACCACAGCGCACGCAGACAGCGCGACTCATGGGCGTCCACCATCGGTGAAAAACACCTGTTCAAGCGTGGCATCTTCACCGTCTGTTCTGCCCTCTACCCATTTGCGAATCGCATTGGGCCGACGGAATCCAGCGCCAGCGCCGTCTACAATCAACACGTCCGGCTGCTCAACGAAGACCTGCTCAACCAGCGCCAAACTGTTGAGCGCTGCGGGCCCGAGTCGGCGTGCACGAATGAGGTCCGGTCCAAAGGTCGGGACAACATCGTCCCCAACCGAGACCAGCTCAAGCGTGCCAATGTAAAACGGCGACTTGGCCAACGCTTTGGAAGCGCGCGCAAGAGACCGTCGACGCTCCGCATCAGACCCGGTCGCCACGCCCAACAGCCGTGCTCCTATGTCCGCCATTGATTCGACCGAGCCTGTGCGCGAGAACCGCTTCCCCATGGTGGCAAGGATTCCAGGTGCCCAGACCGGTCGCTCTGATCCCGACACGGGGAACGCCGTGCGTCCAACGGCCAACGCAAGAAGACCCACCGTGGTGCTGCTTCCGTCCTCAGACAGAAACCACCCAACCCGAACGGTCATTGTGGAGGCCTCTCCGAGAGCAGTCACCAATCGCGGGTCGCGGACCGCGTGCTCGCGCAGTCGTCCAAAAAATGGTGGGTCCGCTTGCACGGTGACTTCAATCGCGAACCGGCGTTCTCCAGGAACAAGCAAGGCGATGAGCTCACCGCCGAGGTCACATCCGACCCCTTCCAGCCACCCCTTATCGACAGTGCACTCTACCGAGTCCTCTGTAGACGCAGCCCCAAGAGCAACCAAGCGCTTGGGGAGAGTGGTGGGAGCCAAGGTTCCCGCCCAAAGCATCAAGGCATCCGCGACGACCGCTCCGGCCTCCCCAGCCTTGAGTGACACCGACCGGTCCAAGCCGCGTAGGTCCGCTCCATGGCGCAACCCTTCCGTTCGTACCTGCGTGACGTACATGCACACTCCACAGCCGGGGGCTATCCCAACCCGGGTCTCACGCGTAGCCCCGATGGAGTGGTGATGGTTGAGACCGAGAGTCCCAAACGACAGACAAGCCCGTGGCGGTGGGCGTTGCTGGTCGCCGCCATCGTACTCACTGGGTACTCGGTCTACATTGCGGGTGGGCTGACAGACCGCATGAACTCTACGTCGTCCGCCCTTCCTGCGCGGCAGCTTCCGTCCGCCCCCGAAGGCGTGGTGTGCGACGTTGCCCCGGATGTCCAACTTGAGGCGCGTGTAGACGTTCGCATTCAGGCCACACAAGGCGAAGGCCTAAGAATCGCAAGACGCATCCACGCTACTGCGGACGAACAGGGCCTTCATCTTCCGTCAGGCACGCTCTTCGGCGCCGGAACAATCTCTCTGGGCAGTGCCGAGTACGCTGGCTTCGAGTTCGCTGAGAGTGGCTGTACAACGGTCAGTCGGTTGCCACCAGAGCCCGATGTTGACGAGGACACGCCATGATTGCCTTGTTGCTTTCCCTCGCTCTTGGAGCCGAACCCTTCGCTGGTGCTGCCATCCGGCCGTTCTCACGCGCAGACTTGGTCTGGGTGCAAGAGGGTCGAGGAAGCGGAGAAGGCGTTGGTGAGTTCGACGGCGTGGTCCGTCCTGGCCTCCAGCCATATGTGGGCGCTTGGTTTGGCCCGAGGATCGGTCTGCTAGGCTCCGTCGGCATCGCAAGCCTGTCTACAAGCACGTTCGTCGGCGACAACATCTCTCGACGGTCGCACTCCGTGGTCCGCCCCTCCATCGACCTACGAGTCGCCGTGCGTCCCCAGAACCCACGCGTGTGGACCCTCGCCTCGTTCCACGCGGACATCCCAAGTGCGGTTGATCGGTCGACCGTCTACACAGAGGAAGAGCAAGAAGCCGCAGACGTTGCAGTGCGCAACACCCGGTCTCGGCTGGGCGGAGTTGGAGGTGCGCTGGGTGCTGGAGTCGATGTTTCTTTGGTTCCGGCGCTTTCTGTCGGAATTCAATATCGATTGGAACTACATCGCGGATCTCTGCGAAACACCACCGCAGTCACGACATCCACGTGGCTGGCGTCGGATGCGAGTCTGCTGTTCACGGTGCACTGGCCAAGCGCAAAACACGACGAAGGCCCTATGGATGAGGCTGCAAACCCCTAAATCGTCGCAACGATCGGCTGCACAGTGCCGTGAACAGCCCTTTTGACATGCACCGGGTCACCTGATAGCCGCCGCTCTCTTTGGGACCTGGGCCCTGGACGCGGAGCCAACGATGGAAATCTTCCCGACACCTGCACTCGCTGCTGTGATGATCGTCCCCTTCTTGGTCACCTTCATGGCCTTGTACGTGATTCTGTTCCGCCCGCTCGTGGCGTACCTAGAAGCACGAGAGAACGCACGTGACGGCGCTCTGCAAGAAGCCAAAGCGCTCGAGAGCCAAGTGGCCGAGCGCACCGAGGACTTGCAAAAGCGGCTCGAGGCCGCGCGCTCCGAAGTTGTGGCCTTCCGTGCCGCCGAGCGCGCCAAGGCGCTTGAGACGGAATCGGAAATCATCGCCGATGCCCGCACCACAGCTGATGCACACATCGGTCGTGCTGTGATCGAAATTCAAGCGTCTGCCGCAACTGCTCGCGAGAGCATCAGCACAACCGCTTCCACCCTCTCTACCGAAATCGCAGCCCAGGTCCTGGGCCGCGAGCTGTCGGCCTAGCCATGACAGGACGGACAATGATTCTTCGCAACGCCATCTTGGCTCTTGCTCTGGTCGCCTCCGGCCCCGCGTTCGCGCAGGACCACGGTGGTGACCATGGCGGCGAACACGCCCCCGCAGACCATGCAGAAGCCGGCCACGGTGATGCCAACGGTCACGGCTCTGATGGTCATGGCGACGCCCACGGCGACGATGCCGGTCACGGCGAACACCACGACCCAGGCGAATTCTACCTAGGTGACGATGACGGCGACGGTACCGCAAACTGGATGGACTCCAGCTACGACGGCACCGAGCGCACCTTCATGGAGCTCTTCAGCTCTGCGGACGACCCCTACGTTGTCATGGACATCGGCTTCCACGCCCTCCACATCTTCTTGCTTCTGGCGCTGTTGTTCGTCGTGGGTCGCCGTCCAATCGGTGACGCTCTGAAGAACCGCGCGCTCGGCATCCGCAAGGAGTTGGTCGACTCGGCTCGCGAACGCGACGAAGCCCGGAAGAAGAACGAAGAGCTCGTCGCACGCCTCGGTAAGTTCGAACGCGAACTCGAAGAGATGCGCGTCACCGCTACTGAAGACGCCAAGCAAGACGCAGCCCGCCTTGTTGAGCGTGCTGAAGCCGAAGCCAAGCGCATCGCCGAATCTAGTGAGCGCAGCATCTCGGAAGAGATCCGGCGCGCCAAGGCCAGCCTCCGCAAGGAAGCAGTCGACCTGGCAGTGCAGCTCGCCGAGACTACCCTCTCTAAGGAAGTTCAGGCAGACGACCAACGTCGCCTGGCCCGCCAGTTCCTAGACACCCTGACCACTGACGGGGACTCCGCACATGGCTGACCGCTCCCTGGCCCGACGCTACGCGCGCGCCTTCATTGAGATTGCAGAAGAGACCAACCAGAGCGAAAAGCTCGGAACGGAACTCAATTCAGCACTCTCCATGTTCCGCTCACACGACGACATGCTTCTAGAAGCGCTGTCGAATCCCGTGTACACCAAGACTGAACGCAGTGGCGTGCTTGAAGCCGTTCTTCCGAAGCTAGCCGTCTCCGCTACCGTGAAAAACACGCTGCGCTTGATGCTCCGGAACAACCGCGTCGCTCTACTGCCCATGGTCATGGAAGAATTCCAGTCCTACGCTGACCAGCGCGCCAACCGCGCCCGCGTCATCGTAGAGACCGCAGAGCCGCTGACTCCACAGCTTGAAGCTGAAGTCCGCGCCGCTCTGGAAGGCATTACAGGAAAGACCGTTCTCATCGAGACCCGTGTCAAACCCGAGCTGATTGGCGGCGTTGTCGCCCGAATCGGTGGAAAGGTGTACGACGCTTCGGTCCAAAGTCGCCTGGCAAATCTCAAGAAAACCCTGCTCAGTTCGGAAATCTCCGACTCTTAGCAGCCCATTCACGGTGGGCTGCCAGTCGGCAGGCTCATCATTTCGCATCTCTTCGACCTACTGGAGCACCCCATGGACATCCGCGCTGACGAGATCAGCCAGATCCTAAAGCAGCAGATCAAGGACTTCGAGTCCCGCGTCACCGTCTCTGAGACGGGTACGATTCTCTCTGTTGGTGACGGTATTGCACGTATTCACGGCCTTGAAAACGCTGTCGCCGGAGAGCTCCTAGAGTTCCCAGGCGGCCTGAAGGGCATGGTTCTCAACCTCGAAGAAGACAACGTTGGTGCCGCACTCTTCGGCTCCGACCAAGGCGTTCACGAGGGCGACGAAGTCAAGCGTACCGGCAAGATCGTTGAGGTTCCGGTTGGACCGGGCCTGATGGGTCGTGTTGTTGACGCAATCGGCAACCCGGTGGACGGCCTTGGCCCCATCGACGCCGTTGAATCACGCCGCGTTGAAATCAAGGCTCCAGGCATCATGCCTCGTAAGTCGGTTCACGAACCGCTTCAGACGGGCATCAAGTCCATCGATGCAATGACCCCCGTTGGCCGTGGCCAGCGTGAGCTCATCATTGGTGACCGCCAGACAGGCAAGACGGCCGTCGCTATTGACGCCATCATCGCCCAGAAGGTCTTCAAGGACGACCCGAAGAACAAGGTGCATTGCATCTACGTTGCTATCGGTCAAAAGCAGTCCACCGTGGCCCAGGTTGTTGAGAAGCTCAAGCGTTACGGCGCCATGGAGTACACCTGCGTTGTGACCGCTCCGGCGTCCGATGCAGCCCCCCTCCAGTTCATCTCGCCGTACACCGGCTGCACCATCGGCGAGTACTTCCGTGACAACGGACAGCACGCCTTGGTTGTGTACGATGACCTGTCAAAGCAAGCTGTCGCATACCGCCAGCTCTCCCTGCTCCTTCGCCGCCCACCGGGCCGTGAAGCGTACCCAGGTGACGTCTTCTACGTGCACTCCCGTCTACTTGAGCGCGCCGCCAAGATGAGCGATGCCATGGGAGCCGGTTCTTTGACCGCACTCCCCATCATCGAGACCCAAGGTGGCGACGTCTCCGCGTACGTTCCAACCAACGTGATTTCTATCACCGATGGCCAGATCTACCTGGAAACCGACCTGTTCAACGCTGGTCAGCGTCCTGCTGTGAACGCCGGTCTTTCGGTGTCTCGCGTTGGTGGTGCTGCACAGATCAAGGCCATGAAGGAAGTTGCCGGTTCACTCCGCCTCGACCTCGCCCAGTTCCGTGAGCTGGCAGCCTTCTCGCAGTTCGCCAGTGACCTCGACGCCGCGACCCAGCAACAGCTGCGCCGTGGAGAGCGTCTGATTGAGCTGCTCAAGCAGCCTCAGTACGACCCCATCCCCGTCGAAGTTCAGGTTGTTCAGCTCCTGGCCGGTAACGAAGGCATCTACGATGACCTCGAAGTCTCAGAAGTCATCCCGTTCGCGACAGCATTGTCCGAGCACTTCCAAGGCAGCAAGAAGGAGCTTCTCGAAGAGATGCTTCGTCTCGGCACCATGAAGAAGGAAGGCCTCAAGGCTCGGATCATTGAAGAGACCAAGAGCTTCAAGACCACCTGGAAGTAGCACTCCCCTCTCCACACCTGTGAGAACCCGATGCCCAATCTGAAGGACATCAAGACCCGCATTTCGTCGGTCAAGAAGACAAAGCAGATCACCTCGGCGATGAAACTCGTCGCGGGTGCAAAGCTTCGTCGTGCGACCGAGCGGGCCATGAGTGCACGTCCCTACCGCGCTCAGCTCTCGGACGTCCTCGTCCGGGTAGCGGGCAACGTCGGTGAATCGACGAGCGAGCCCTTGCTTCAGTCACGTCCTGACGTGACCAAGATTCTCGTCGCTGTACTGACGACGGACCGCGGTCTGTGCGGCGGGTTCAACAGCAACCTTCTCCGCAAGACTAATCCCTGGTTGAAGGACCGGCAGGCAAGCGACATTGATGTCGAAATTGCCGTCTTTGGTCGCAAAGGCTCGGACTTCCTGAAGTCTCGTGGCTTTGACGTCGCAGAGCGTACCCTCGACTACGGCAAGACAGAGAAGATGGACCTTGTCCGCCCTCTCACCGCCAAGATGGTCGCCGGCTTCCTCGATGGAACCTACGACGAAGTTTGGATTGTGTTCAACGAGTTCGTCAATGCCTTGGTGCAGGAACCGACCTTTACGCGCGTCCTACCCATCGCCATTGATGAGTCTGCCACGGAAGTCGCTGACTCGAACCAGGCGCAAGCCCAGATCGAGTACCGCTACGAGCCTAACGCCGACGGTGTTCTCAAGGCACTTCTTCCGCTGTACTTGCGCACGTTGGTCCTCACCTCCTTCTTGGAGACTGAGGCCGGTGAGCATGCTGCTCGGATGACCGCCATGGACAACGCGACCCGCAACGCGTCTGACCTCATCGACAGCTTGACCCTCGAATTCAATCGCGCCCGTCAGGCCGCGATTACCACCGAAATCACGGAAATCGTGTCCGGTGCCGAGGCCCTCAAGTAGGTCCACTTCCGGTTCGCCGGAAGTCCAATTACCAGTTTCTCATTTCATTCCCTTCATGTGACGGCCGCCTGGCTGTCTCAAGACACTTCCAGCCCGCCGTCTCTGAACGCTCACGCCGACAGCTGATAGCTGGCTCCAAAGGAGCCCATCATGGAAAGCACCCACGGTGTCATCAAGCAGGTCATGGGACCTGTTGTCGACGTTGAATTTCCGCCCGGTCATCTGCCCGACCTGTTGACCGCTTTGCGTCTCAACAACCCGGCTATCGACGATTCCGGCAAGGAAAACATCACCCTTGAGGTTGCTCTGCACCTCGGTGAGAACACCATCCGCGCCATCGCTATGGACGTCACTGATGGTCTGTCCCGCGGTATCCACGTGCGCGACACCGGTGGCCCGATCGCTATGCCCGTTGGCAAGGGAACACTCGGCCGCATCCTGAACGTCATCGGCGAGCCCGTTGACGAGCTGGGTCCGCTGACCACGACCGAGACCCGCCCGATTCACCGTGCACCTCCTGGGTTCACCGAGCAGTCGACCGTCGTCGAAATGTTCGAGACGGGCATCAAGGTCATCGACCTCCTTGCTCCGTACACCCGCGGTGGAAAGATTGGCCTGTTCGGCGGCGCTGGCGTCGGCAAGACCGTTCTCATCCAGGAGCTGATCAACAACGTTGCCAAGACTCACGGTGGTTACTCCGTGTTCGCTGGCGTTGGTGAGCGTACCCGTGAAGGAAACGACCTTTGGCACGAAATGGCCGAAGCGGGCGTTCTCACCCCTGGTGATAGCGAAAAGTCCAAGGCTGCACTGATCTACGGCCAGATGAACGAGCCGCCCGGAGCCCGTGCCCGCGTTGCTCTGTCGGCGCTGACCATCGCTGAATACTTCAGAGATGAAGAAGGCCAGGACGTTCTGTTGTTCGTCGACAACATCTTCCGCTTTACCCAAGCCGGTTCCGAGGTGTCTGCACTTCTCGGCCGCATCCCGTCTGCCGTTGGCTACCAGCCGACTCTCGGCACCGAGATGGGTATGCTGCAAGAGCGCATCACGACCACGACCAAGGGCTCGATTACGTCGGTCCAGGCCGTCTACGTCCCTGCGGATGACTTGACTGACCCGGCTCCGGCCACGACCTTTGCTCACTTGGACGCGACCACGGTTCTTAACCGTAAGATCTCCGAGAAAGGCATCTACCCGGCCGTGGACCCGCTCGATTCCAGCTCCCGTATCCTCGATGCTGAAATCCTCGGAGACGAGCACTACAACACCGCTCGTGCCGTCCAGCAGGTGCTCCAGCGCTACAAGGAACTGCAAGACATCATCGCCATCCTGGGTATGGACGAGCTGTCTGACGACGACAAGATGACGGTTGAGCGCGCTCGTAAGATCGAGCGTTTCCTCTCCCAGCCCTTCGATGTTGCGGAAGTCTTCACTGGCTCCCCCGGCATCCAGGTGTCCAAGGCCGAGTCGGTCCGTGGCTTCAAGGAAATCCTTGAGGGCAAGCACGACAATCTGCCCGAGAATGCCTTTTACATGGTCGGTACCATCGACGATGCTATCGCCAAAGCCAAGAAGATGGCTGAGTCCGCGTAATCGCTCATTGAGCGGTAAGGGAGCCTGTCATGGCTGATCTGCACATTGACATCGTAACGCCAGAGAAGAGCATCTTCTCGGGCCCTGCGACCGAAATCCGAGTCCCTGGTTGGCTGGGTGAGTTCGACGTCCTTCCTGGACACGACCTCTTCCTTTCCCTAGTGCGTGGTGGTCTTTTGACTGTCTCCGCTGGTGGAACAGACCACAAGTTCGTTGTTGGCCGCGGCTTTGCCGAAGCTGGTCCCGAACAGGTCTCTGTCCTCGTTGACTCCGCGACTCCAATCGCGGATGCCGACTTGGCGAGCGCATCGTCGGACTTGGAAGCTGCTGAAGCGGTCCTCGCGACCTCCGCTGCGGACTCCGCAGAGTGGACGCAGGCCGAAGAAGCCTCCGAGCTTGCTCGAGCGCGGATGGCTGCTCGCTAGTAGCGACGTCACAGACAATTGAATGGCCCGGCTCTCTTCGTGAGACGCCGGGCTTTTCTGTTCTTACACAAGCTACTGTTGGCCAACGTGTGCGCTTGGGGAGACACCGAACTTCCGCAGGTACTCCCGACTAAACTGATTCGGGCTTTGGTAGCCCACGTCAAAGGCCACCGTGGTCACCGCTTGCTCCCCGACCGATAGCATCCGTCGAGCCTCCATCAGTCGCAGCTCCTTTTGGTACTGAAGGGGCGTGTTCGACGTGATGTCGCGAAAGTGTTTGTGAAAGGAAGACACACTCATTCCTGCCTCTCGCGCGAGGTCAACCACGGCCAGCGCCGTTCGAAAGTCACGGCGAATCGTCGTAATGGCCCTGGAGATTCGACTGGCGCGGCTGTGAGGGCGAAGCAGCTGTCGAAGCATGCCAGCTTGCGGGGCCATCAGCGCGCGGAAGTGAATCTCCCGCAGCAGTAGCGGCTCCATGACGCGTCGTTCGGTCGGGTCCTTCGACAGCGCCAGATACCGTCTGAGTGCGTCGATCAGTTGAGGGTCTGCTCGTTGGGCCACGGTCGAACGCGACGAGCCATGCGGGTGCAGCGTGTCCTGTACCTCTTCGACCAAGCTACGGATTAGCTCCAGATCTAGCAATAGGACAATGGACAGATACGGTGCGTCGAGATGGGCCGAAGTGATGTGGGCAGTCACTGGCGTGTCGTGACTGACCAGTAGCGAGTCGCCAGGTAGAAGCTCAATCGTCTCGTCACCCAAAGCGAGCTCTTTCTTTCCTTGGACGACGACGCACACCACCGGGTCATAGACGTCGGGCAGCAACCGAATGGGCTTGTGTGCACGGAACAACACAACTCGCTCACTCGGTCGCACAACTCCCACACTCGGCGACACACCAGCCCAGTGTGCCGCGACCGCCGTTGCTAGGGCGTCAATCTCCACAAGACCTCCTCCTCAGAATCGAAACTCGCCCACTGCAGCTTCGCACCCTTCCCAGTTCACACGGATGTTGTCGGCATCCAACAGAAGGTCTTCAAGCGGCAGCAATTCCGGGAAACCGGTCCAACCTTCTGGACCGTAGAAGTCGCCCGAGCTCGCTTTGGGGTCCATACAAGCTCGAATAATGCCCGTCGCACCATCTTCTTGGGACTGGGCTTGCTGCATGAAGGGACTGTCGGCTGCCATGCCACCTGTCTGGGCAGTCGTGGCCTGCAGCTGGGTCAGTGCGAGGCCTGGGTGAGCGAGAAGCGCCTTGATGTGCGTGAGTCCAGCCTTGTCCAAGCGAGCCTTCAGCCCCGTAGTGAAGACAGCATTTCCGAGCTTTGTTTGCTGGTAACGGCGCCAACGAGGGCCGTCGAAACTCATGTTCTCGACGTCTGTCCCATCACCGCCGAGGTCTCCGCCGTTGTTTCCAAAGTACTTGATGTCGAGCGGTGGCCCACGCCTCGCTCCCGATGAGTGGTTGACGATGCGTGCGTCATCGCTCTTCGCAAGCAACGGGAACAGCTCTTTGGTCAGGAGGAAATGGGACAAGCAGTTGGTCTGCATCTGAACATCGAAGCCGTCCTTGGTGGCCCGGTCTTCCAGTGCCATGACGCCAGCGTTGTTGCACAGAACGTCGAGTTTGTCGTGATGGGAGCGAATCGTCGCAATGGCAGCTCGAACGCTGGCGAGGTCTTGTAGGTCGCAAGTAATGTCCTCAAACGTGGCCTCCGGGACCTCCTGTTGCAGCTTCTTCAACGACGCTACCGAACGTTCACTCTGACGATTCAGGAGCAGCACCGTCGCGCCACGCTTGGCGAGTTCTCGTGCGCAGACATAGCCGGTTCCGCTCGTTGTTCCTGTGATAGCGGCGACACGGCCCGACATGTCTTGGGTGTGATTGGCAATCACGGTAGCTAGATGAAGGGTCTCGATTCGGTCGGTCATGTCATGCCTCAGGTTCCGGGTTTCCAGTTCGAGTGTCATTGTCGCAGAGTCCGATCTGTCGCGCCTGCGTGTTCGTCCAAATCACTTGCCTATTCCTCTTCGTCGCGGGCTCAACTGGGTCGTTGGTCCTCCGTGGACGGCAAGAATTTCGGTCAGTCGACCGCGCGTCCATCCATGCCAGACCGGTTGCCGCTGGCCACACGCCCTGTTCAACGCACGGGCAGCACACACCGATCCTTGCAGCAGGCATCACCCATACCGGACCTTCAACCTAGGATTATCGATATCATTTCTACCATCACAACACATCGCGACAGCACGACTCCACCGCATGAATACACTCCCCCTCCCCGACTCTGGAGTTCCCATGTCCACTGGCAAGTGTCCCGTCATGCATCACTCGAACCGTCACACCGCCGCCGGCGCACACTCCAATGCCGACTGGTGGCCAGAGAATCTCAACCTCAAGATTCTCCATCAGCACTCTCCGCTGTCCAACCCAATGGGCAGTGACTTTGACTACGCCAGAGCCTTCAGCACGCTGGATCTGGCAGAGGTCAAGGCCGACCTCTTCGCTCTGATGACAGACTCACAAGACTGGTGGCCCGCCGACTTTGGCCACTATGGCCCGTTCTTCATCCGCATGGCCTGGCACAGTGCAGGCACCTACCGAGTTCAAGACGGACGCGGTGGTTCCTCTGCCGGTACTCTACGCTTCGCACCGTTGAACAGCTGGCCGGACAACGGAAATCTCGACAAGGCTCGCCGGCTTCTGTGGCCCGTCAAGGCCAAGTATGGTGCCAAAATTTCTTGGGCCGACCTGATGATTCTCACAGGCAACTGCGCTCTTGAGTCCATGGGCTTCAAGACCTTCGGCTACGCCGGCGGACGCGAAGACGTGTGGGAGCCAGAAGGTGACTTGTACTGGGGACCCGAGAGCGAATGGATGGGAGACAAGCGCTACACCGGGGAACGGGAGCTAGACAACCCCCTGGGTGCCGTCCAGATGGGCCTCATCTACGTCAATCCGGAGGGCCCCAACGGAGACCCCGACCCGCTGGGCTCGGCACGAGACATTCGTGAGACCTTCAAGCGCATGGCCATGAACGACGAAGAGACCGTAGCGCTCACCGCGGGTGGTCACACCTTCGGCAAGGCGCATGGTGCGGCAAGTCCAGACGACCACATGGGGCCCGAGCCCGAAGCCGCCAGCATCGAAGACCAAGGCCTTGGCTGGGCCAACTCATTCGGAGCGGGCAACGGTGCGGACACCATCACCAGTGGCATCGAGGGTGCATGGACGTACACCCCAACCACCTGGGACAACAGCTACTTCGACGCCCTACTCGGCTACGAGTGGGAGCTAACCAAGAGCCCAGCCGGCGCGCACCAGTGGACCCCGACAGCAGCCTCGCAGGCTGAGCGTGCTCCAAACGCCCACGACGCGTCCAAGACAGAGCCGTTGATGATGACCACGGCCGACATGGCCATGAAGATGGACCCTGCGTACGCGAAAATCTCAAAGCGCTTGCATGAAAACCCACAGGAGTTTGCTGACGTCTTCGCACGCGCGTGGTTCAAGCTCACCCACCGCGACATGGGGCCCGTCTCCCGCTACCTCGGAGCGGAGGTCCCCACCGAGGAGTTGACGTGGACCGACCCTGTGCCAGCACACTCCGGTAAGCTCATCAATGTGGGCGACATCAAGGCGCTCAAGAAGTCCCTGCTCGCTTGTGGTCTGTCGGTGTCCCTGCTCATCAACACCGCATGGGCCTCCGCCGCGACCTTCCGGGGGTCCGACAAACGCGGAGGTGCCAACGGTGCGCGCATCCGCCTTGAGCCGCAGAACGAGTGGAACGTCAACCAACCCGACCAGCTCGGCGTTGTCCTAGACACGCTGACCACCGTGCAGAGCACCTTCAACGCCTCGTCTCCACGTCAGGTCTCGCTAGCGGACCTCATCGTCCTAGGCGGCTGTGCGGCTATCGAGAAGGCCGCTGAAGCGGCTGGGTACACAGTCACCGTCCCGTTCACGCCTGGCCGGACCGACGCGTCGCAAGACCAAACGGACATTGAATCCGTCTCCTACCTGGAGTCCACGTACGACGGTTTCCGCAACTACTTGGCGCCCGGCCAGGACCGTGAAGCCGAAGAACTACTGCTCGACCGCGCCAACCTGCTCACGCTCACCGCTCCAGAGATGACCGTGCTCATTGGTGGTATGCGCGTCCTCAACGCCAACAACGGAAAAGCCAAGCACGGCGTCTTCACCGACAAGCCCGGCGTTCTCAGCACCGACTACTTCGTCAACCTGCTCGACATGAGCATCAAGTGGTTCCCACAGAGCGAAGCCAACGACGTATTCGACGGTCGTGACCGGTCTACCGGCAAGATCAAGTGGACCGGCACCCGCGTTGACCTCATCTTCGGCTCCAACTCGCAGCTGCGAGCCATTGCCGAGCGCTACGCATGTGACGATGCCGGCGATGTCTTCGTGTACGACTTTGTGGCGGCATGGGACAAGGTGATGAATCTAGACCGGTTTGACGTTCGTTAGGTAGAAATCTCCTCACGAGACAACCGGTTACTCGCCCGTCACGAACGAGGAGCCTCCATGCGGCTGCCGATTTGGAGGTCTTGTGGAAGTGCTACTGATTGTGGGTGGAATCGCCGGTGTCACCATCATCGGGTTCATCATCTGGGCGCTTCAGGCACGCAATCGGTACAGCGATGTCGATGACGAACCGAACGTTGGGCGGTCGGCAGGTCCCGCGCCGGCTCCCAAATCTGGGAGCTTCCCCCAAGCGCCAAGCGCCCCCAAGTCGTTCAGCGAGGCGTTCGTCATGGGGGACTACGACATGCTGAGTCGTACGCAGCTGCTTGAAGACCTCCGCCTACCCCACGCCGCATCCGCCGTGGACGGCAACAACACAGACCTTTTGGTGGACCTGCTCAACGAACCCCTACCCGACGGCGTCGTCATGGTCATCGCAGACAACGCAAGCGCAGAGGCGCTCGAATCCATCTGGCCGACGCTGAAGCTCGAAATCGCTCGGGTCAATGTCGGCCACGCGCTGGACATGCTGGGCCGAGCTCCACAAATCGATGCGTGGGCGTTCCCCACGAAGTTCTTATCGGGCGAGTTCGCAGCCCTAAGCGCGGAGCAAATGCGCTCCAGTCTGGCCCACCTCGACTGTTTGGAGGTGTTGGAGGCACTTCCCGCGTCAACGGATACGTCAGCGCTCCTGCCCTTCCTTGCCGATGACCTCGACATTCTACTGGTCAACAGCATCCTCAAAGGAATCGGCAATGCCGACACAATTGCAGGTGTCATGCTCACAACAACCAGCGACACCGTCTCACACGAAGCCATGGCCAGATTGGAGAGCTTCGAGACACACGTCGCTGAGACTGCACTTATGAAAGTCGCCTTGGCGGCCCCCGCTGACAGTCCCACAGATGCCGGGTTTCGAGCAGTGCACGAAATCCATACGCTGTCGCTGTTGGCCAACGTCGCCGAACACGCCAAGGACGAGTCCGTACGTAGCGAGGCCATTGACAAGGTGGACGACCCAGAGGTCCTACAACGCATCGCCGCTAACGACACAGATGACGAGGTCCGCGACGCCGCAGCGCAGCGCCTCGTCGAACTCGACGCGTAGGGCCCCTCCTACATTCTGGCTCGCCCCCGCATGAACGGCGCACTATGAGCCCTCCTTCCCCGGGATGCATCATGATTCTCCGCCTTGCATTGCTGACATCTGCCCTGGCAATCGCTGTCGCCTGCGACCCAACGACCCCAACAGGCCCGGTTGACCCAGACACCGAAGCGGACACGGACGCGGACACCACACCTCCCGATTCCTCCGCCATTCCATGCCCCGAAATCTGGGACACCGAGCTTCCGCCGCTACAGATCGATGCCTGGACCTACAACGGGGAATCCGTGCTGCTGGCATCACCCGACTGTTGTGACCAGTACCGGGAACTACGAATCGCCGATACCTGCGAGTACATCTGTGCGCCCGACGGCGGCTTCACCGGCCAAGGCGACATGCGCTGCACCGACTTCTTCGACACCGCAACGCACGTCGAGACGGTCTGGGTCAATCGCAACCCTTAGCGCTAGCGCCGCGGCACAGGCGGGACAGTTCCGTCGACAGCCGAAAGGTACAGGAACGCCGACTTTCGGTCACCACTGACCTTGAAGACCTGAATGGCGTGCTTCAGAAGGTCGCGCCGGCTCACTTGTCCAAGCAGTCGCCCCCCCGAATCGACCACTGGCAGCCGGCGGAAGGGGTGCTGCAGAAACAGGTGTGCTGCCGACAATAGAGGTGTACCGGCCGAGACAGTGGTGACGTCCGCCGTCATCACGTCAGAGACTTGCTGCGGAGGAAGCTGGTCATGGACGGCTCTGATCAGCGCGCGGATGCAGTCCTTCTCACTCAACACCCCAACCAGCTTCTTGCCAACCACGACCGGACAGCCAGAGAAGCCTCGCTTCACCAACTGCTGCACAACGTCGTAGATGCGCTCATCAGGGCCCACGGTGTACAGACGCTTCGTCATGAAGGCATCGACTCGCACGCTCATGTGTTCGTGTGCTGTGGTCATGATTCGGTCCTGGGAAGGTGGTGTCTCCCAGTGTACAGAAGGTCCTACCAATCGGCCAAGATGTTCTTGCCTCTTCCATTTCGCCCCCCACAGATGGTAGCCAGTCACAATGTTCGTCCTGCTGCTCTTTCTGTCACAAGCCTCGGCCCAGGTGCCCGTCTCCGACGAGCCCACGCCCTTTCGCGCACCTAGAGATGAGGCCGAATACCAGCGCCAATCCACCGAACTCCAGCTTGCTGCCACCCGCAATGCATGGGGCGGGGTGGAGCGCGCGTACCGTGCGCTGATGACCACAAACGTACCTCTCACAGGGGCAATGCACGTCTCTGGAGCCCGAGCGGCCCAGTCCCGAGGGGACATGACCGCCGCACGAGACCGGATTCGACAGGCACTTCAGGCAGAGCCAGAGCTGGAAGAGGCCAGTGACTGGCTCCGTGAGCTCGACGGCGGCTACGCGTCTGTCCTGCTGCTCGGCGACCCCGGCCGACACCACCTTCTGTGCGATGCGGTTCCGTTCGACCCAGCTCTCGCCAAGGCCATTGAGTTTGCGAAGGCCGCGATTGCCGAGACTGGCACCTTCAACGGCATCCTTCCAGAGGGAACCTATCAGTTCGCTGATCTGACTCTAGAGGTACGACCCGGGATTACCACCCAGCGTATCGATCTACGGTCCGACCGAACCCTTCGCCGCTCTGAACGAGAAGAACGCCGAGACCCTCGTCCGTAGCGACCATTCGTGGTACACTCTCCGCCCTTCCCCCGCCTCCCCGGCACCCTCCACTTCTCCCGCGCCCCCGCACATCCCCGTGTCAGCACTGAACACTGAAATCGGTTCCCGAGTTGGACCCTTTGTTCTACAACAACCGCTCGCTCTACCTGGAGCGGGTGAATGGTTTCGTGCGCAACGAGTGACCTACAGTCGGGGGCCCAATGATGTCTTGGTCTGCGTGGCCGAGACGCCCGAAGACGAACGCGTGCTGCGTGATGCACACGAGGCCTTGTGCGCGCTGAATGACCCGCACTGGCCAACCCCAGTGGCTTGGTATGACGGAGCCTGTGCGCTCGCGGTCACTGCCCCAGTGGGACACAGCCTGGCATCGCTGCTGCCCTTGCGAGCCACAGACGAGATTACGCTGACCTCTTCCACGCTGCTCGATGTGGCCATTGAGATCTGCGACGCCCTGGCTCACGCGCACAGCCGTGGCTGTGTTCATGGTGCCATCAGCCCGACTCACGTCACCATCGACCCCACAGGACAAGTGGTGTTGTGGGGACTCGGCGAGAGACACACCGCACCGCCAGACTGGACTCCAGCGGATGCCGGGCCTGCCACCACCGCAACCGACCAATGGCAACTGGGCCACCTCATCGCTGCCCTCGTCAGCGGGAGTCACCCAGCCCCCGATTGCAGCAGCCTTGGCCGTCAGTGGCCCGCTCTGGGTCGAGTCGTGCGCCGCATGACCGCCGAGCACCCGCTTGACCGTTACCCAACTCTCCAGCTTGCGCGTCGCGAATTGCTCGCATTGGCTCGCAAAGCCCCTACCCCCTCCCAACGACGTGCTCTAGGTGCATCCCTGCATCGCCACCGCACAGCGTCCCCCGCCCCCGAAACGAGGTCCTCCATGGCTCAGCCCCCACGCATTCAGCTTCCGTTGCCGTCCACAAAGACGCCAGCGACCGAACTCTACGAAGACGAGACCGCGCGTCCTGTCGAGCCACGTCGCTACGCGAATCCGCGCGAGACCGTGCCCGTGGTCCGTCCGAGCGTCGGCGCCTACGTGCCTACCGCACAGGTCAGCGCAACCCGCCCCTCCTTCGCAGACATTCCAATCACGCCAGTGCCCACCAATCGGGACATCGCCGTTGTCGCCGTCGAAATCGACGATACCGACCATGGCCGTCCAGAGCCTCTGGGCCGCTCCATGAAGACCGACGACATGCCAGTTCCAACCCCCGAAGACATCTTCGGCGGACTTGAGATGCTCGACGGAGACCCCGTCGAGGCACCGCCTGCAGTCGCAAGCATCTCGAGCTTCTCCATCAACCCATCGCTGGGTCCCGTCCCGACCATCTCACCGTCGCCGCTCGGTGGTCAGACCAGTGGACCGACAGCCGTTCCAACGACCGACCCCGGCTTCCACGCAGTGAGCATGGACCTCGACGGAACCGAAGGAAGCTTCTTCAGTGACGCCGCAGCAGGCGTTCAGGGCATTCCGAACGCTCCCGCAAACGGTGATGAGCCGGCTCTACGCCAACGCAACGTCTCCCTCATCGAGACCGTCGCACAGGGCATGGTCGCAGCCAACGCCGCCCTGTTCGCGCTGTGGTTCGTGGTCCGCGTGCTGTAAGTGGAGCCCGTTGCCAACGGCATTGCGGTGGTAGCCGTCCGCACACCGACGCTGCCGCCAGCAACCCACACAAACACCTACGTTGTGGGTCACGACGCCTTGACCGTCGTCGACCCAGCCTCTCCCTACCCGGAGGAGCAAGAGCGTCTGGCGGAGTCCCTCACTAGGATGAACCTGCCAGTTGAGCGCATCTTGCTCACACACCATCATCACGACCACGTCTCGGGTGTGACGGCGCTTCAGGAAGCCTTTCCTGGGCTCAAGGTGTGGGCGCATGAGCGGACGCGGCAGCGTTTAGAGGGCGCCATCCATGTTGACGTCCTCCTAGCGGACAACGATGTCATCGACTGCGGCGGGGTGTCCCTTCGTGCCGTCTTCACGCCAGGCCACGCGCCAGGCCACTTGGTGTACGTCGACGCATCGACAGGAGCGGCCATCGCCGGAGACATGGTCGCGGGAATCGGCACCATCCTCATCGACGAGACTGACGGCGACTTGTCACTATACTTGAACAGCCTAGAGCGTCTGAAATCGCTCGGTCTAAGTGTACTGCTGCCGTCCCATGGTCCAGCGCTGCACCAGCCCGAAGCCATCTTGAGCTTCTACATCGCCCACCGTCACCAACGGACGGAACAAGTCCGCCAAGCGTTGGCTGAACACGGAACCAGCACTGCCGCCGAGCTGGTGCCACACGTCTATACGGAGCTCGACCCGCGCGCGTTCCCCATCGCCGCCGTCCAGCTGGGCTCGCACCTGCGCTGGCTACACGACCACGGCTTGGTCCAGCGAGACGGTCCTCGTTTTTGGCTGCAATGCTGATTCTGCCCAAGCGTTCCAGCCGCGCCAAGCGCCGGATGCGTCGCAGAGACGTCATCGGAGACGCCCAGCTACGCCCACTTGCCCGCCGAATGGTCGGCGCCGGCCTGTGGGTTTTGGCAACAGGCATCATTGGGGCTGCCGGCTACCGCGTGCTCAGCGGCGGCGAGTGGAGCTGGGCCGATACGCTGTACATGACTGTCGTGACCATCTCGACCGTGGGCTTTGGCGAGACCTTGCCCAACATGGACACGATGCCCTACGCGCGTCTGTGGACCGTGGTCCTCATCTTGTTCGGCAGTGCCGGCCTGCTGACATTCATCTCTTCATTCACCGCATTTATCGTCGAGAACGACCTCGGTGAAGCGCTAGCGAGGTCACGTATGATGCGCCGTATCGACGATTTGGAAGGCCACTGTGTGGTCTGTGGATGTGGCAGCACCGGCGAGTATGTGGCGAAGGAGCTGGTGCGAATCGGAACGCCGTTCGTGGTCATCGACAAAGACGTCGAAAAGCTCGACCGCCTAGACCGTGAGCTGCCCAATGGCATGCTGTACATCGTTGGGGATGCCACCACAGATGAAGTGCTACTTGACGCAGGTATCGAGCGCGCCACTGCCGTCGTTGCCGCACTCCATGACGACCCCGACAACCTATACGTCACCCTGTCTATCCGGACTCTCGCCCCCGATATCCGAATCGTGACGCGGGCCATTGAGCAGGGCGCACGGCGTAAGATGGTGTTGGCGGGAGCGGACTCTGTGGTGCTCGCCAACGTCATGGGTGGCACTCGTATGGCCCAAGAGATGGTCCGGCCGAAGGTCGTGCAGTTCCTCGACCAGATGCTGCGTGAGCAGGCACTGGACTTGGAAGAACTCACACTGGAACCTGGACACCGGCTCATCGGAACCACCTTGGCACGCGCCGACCTCCGCTCACGAGGCAACGCTCTGGTTCTGGCGGTTCGGTCAGAGCAAGGTCGGTTTACCTACAACCCCAAGTCGGACCATGTCTTCGAGGAAGGGTCGACCCTCATCCTGATTGCGCCGCGTGAGGCCTAGCCCAAAATTCGCCCCATAGCTTAGCTATGTAGTCGAATTTCGGGCCCTGGGCTCGCTAAGACTTCTGCCTCATGACCGGCGAGCTCCTGCAATCGATGGTGCACTTCGTCGGCTGGAAAATAGACCTTCGCGAGATCGGTATACAGCACGTGATGTCTTGCTTCCGAGGCTAATAAACCGGTGTAGAAGGCAGCGAGTTCTTCATCTTCCAGCCCTTCTGCGAGCAGCTTCATCCGCTCGCAGCTTCGCGCTTCGATCAAAGCACAGCACAGCAGCGTATCGAGAAGCCGCTTGTCGGTCCGCCGTACGGCCTTGTGCAGCCCAGCGGCGTATGGGCTCGGCTCGAGGTGGTCGAAGGCAATGCCGCGCGCGCGCAGAAGGCCCAGGACCTGCTCGAAGTGCTCCAGTTCTTCCCGAGCCAGCTCGGATAGCGGCACCAACATGGCGTGGTTCTTTGGGTACTTGAACAGCAGCGACATGGCAGTGGACGCCGCCTTCTTCTCGCAGTGAGCGTGGTCGATAAGGACGGTCGGGAGCGCGCCAAGAGCCTGGGCAAGCCAGTCTGGTCGGGTCTCGGAAGCTAAGTGGAGCATGCGCGCGTTTAACGGCGGATGATGGCGGCCGCACCACGGGTTGGCAGTGGCGCACCCAACCGCTTGGGCTACTGTGCCCACACACGTACCGTCGGAGGTTCCTATGATCCGCACCCTTCTCGCTGGACTCACGCTGCTGGCCGCCTCTTCGGCCATGGCTCAAGAGACTCAGAGCGTCACCTTGCCCACCGGCCGAACCATCGATGCTGAGGTCATTCGTGCCCCCGCTGCGGGCTCTATGGAGCACGCGTTGTTCACCACGCTGACCACGGTCATCGCGGGTGATTTCGATACGTTCTTCGCCGGTCAGTGCGACCCCACCACGTGCTCGGACCCGCTCCAGCAGGAGCAACTGCGCACGTACAACTTGCCCTCCGCACAACGCAGCGGTGGCTCGTGCCTGCATGGTGACACCAAAGACACCCTCATCATCACCAAGCGCAAGGAAGCGCCCGGTGGTCTCGTGACAGTCTACCTGTGGTGCGGTGCCGCCCGCATGCCGGCCCCCTCTACGTGGGGACAGGTCGACGGTTCGTGGCGTACCAGCTCTTTTAGCTGGTGAGCCTCACTGCAAAACGCCTCGGTCATGTGACCGAGCGCGGTGCTGTTGCCCTGTATGACTCAGCGGTACATCCGATTCCCACCGATCTGCCCATTGGAACCTGGGTTGAGCTGACGGTCGGCTCGTCGGAGCTGCGCGAGCTGGCAGGTCCGGACACAGCGTTGGCCGACACCTACACGGTCGCTGCAGACCATAAGCTCACGCCCTACCTACCGGAAGCGGTCGAAGCCGAGGCACAGGCATGGGCCAACTCGCCAGGTATTGACGACCCCTCGCTCACCGACCTGACCCACTTGCCCTTCATCACCATTGACGAAGAGACTAGCAAGGACCTCGACCAGGCCGTAGTGGTGGAGCCCACTCCGACCGGCTTTACCATTTGGTACGCCATCGCAGACGCCGCGCACTTTGTTCGGCCCGGCATGGCTCTGTGGGACGAAGCCATGGCCCGCGGCTCTACGGCCTACTTGCCTGGCCTCATCGTTCCCATGCTGCCGCGCATCTTGTCCGAAGACATCATCTCCCTCAACGAAGGCGTCGACAGGCGTGCCGTTGTGTTCGAGATGGCCCTGTCTAGCGACGGCCGATGTACCGGAACTCTCATGCATCGCGCTCGTGTGCATTGCCGCTGCAAGACGTGGTTTGACGCCGTTCAAGCCTACTACGACGGCGGTCCGTGCCCAAGCGAAGACCCCGCTGTCGTCGCGAGCTTGGACCACCTAAAAACGGTCGGCGAGATGCGCATCCGCTTGGCCGAAGAACGCAGCATGGCGTCGTACCGTCGGCGTCCCCTGGACATTCACCTGCCGAACAAGACCGACGCCAGATTCGTCGCTCTGACTGCACCTCGCAACGCCGTCGAACGCTACAACGAGCAGATCAGCATTCTCGCCAACGTAGAGGGCGCCATCATCTTGGCCAACGCCCAAGACGGCGATGTTCAGCCTATCTACCGGGTGCACGACGCCCCACCAGACGCCGCAATCGACCGCCTACGTCGCCAGCTCAATGCCTTTGCACGGGCACACGACCTACCCGAAGACATCTGGACATGGGACGGCAAAACCCCGCTCGCTACCTGGCTCGAAGAGCTGCCGAGTGGTGGACGCCAGGGCCAGCTCGCCCGAGCCATCCATCGGATGGCGCTGATGACCAACAAGCGCAGCACCTTTCAGTCCGAGCCCGACAAGCACCACGGTGTCGGCGCCCCCATCTACAGCCGATTTACCGCACCCATGCGCGAAGTCGTGGGCATCTTCGTCCACAAAGAGCTGTGCGAACACTTGGGCTGGGCCACTCCCAACGCTCCAGACGACGACGAGCGAATTCGCAAGGCCGTCATCAACATCTCCCACGCCACGCGCACGCGACAGAGCAAGCTCGACCGGCAGATGAACCGCATCGTCATTGACCAACTGTTTGAGGGCGAGCTGGACCTTCCACAATCCGAACGGACTGCCTACAGTGCGCTGGTACTGGGCGTGACCAAGGACAAGGTGCATGTGCAGCTGGAGACCGCTCCCCTGGACGTCAAGCTGTACGTCGGTCACATCGAGGCACAGCTCGGGAAGGACTTGCACGTCGACCCCTCTGAGATTGCCCTGCGTGACGAAGATGGAACCGCTGTACTCGCCGTTGGCGACGCCATTACACTCACCGCAGTCAGCCTAGATACCGAGAGAGACCGGTGGAAATTCCACGTGGAGAAAGCCAAGTGAGTCGAGCCTTCTGCGCTGTCGAAAACAACGACGAGCCCCTCGCTGGAACCGCCCCTGGAGACATCCAGACCTGGCTCGGCGTTGAGCTGTCAGGGGCGTGGCAAGCACGTGCCATTCACAGCGAAGGCATCAACGATGCCCTTCGAGACGTCTTGACCACCTGGCAAGCAGCCGGTGGACGACGCATGCAGTTCCTCAAGCAGAGCATTCCTGTTCCCCCAACAGTGTGGTTCGCTGAAGACGGTGTGCTGTGGTCGTGGCCACTGACCACCGCTGCGGAACTGGCAGAGCAGCTGAAGGCCGGACCACCTCCCCACGCAACTCGCCACAGCAAGCCTGTTCTGTGGGTCTGCACACACGGAAAGCGAGACCTGTGCTGCGCCAAGTGGGGCCTACCCGTGTACCGAGCGATGGTGGAGGACGGTCGCATTCGCACCTTGCAGACGTCCCACCTGGGCGGACACCGGTTCGCAGCGACCGCTCTGGAACTACCGGCGGGACTGCTGTATGGGCGACTCTCACCCGATGACATGCCGACCCTCGCCACCCACATCACCCAGGGCACCCTGTGGCTCGACCGGTTGCGAGGCCGCAGCGCCTTGTCCATGGCTGCGCAAGCCGCCGAGATTGCGGTCCGTCAGCACACCGGAGACATCGACAATAGCGACGTCTCAGCAGCAGAGGACGACGGTCAGGTCACCGTCACCCTGCAAGGTTCCGAGCATGCGGTGCGCACCGAGCACATTGAGGGTCCAACCAAGCTCGCGAGCTGTAGCGGCACAATGAAAGCCAGCAAGCGCTGGGTCGCGACGCTCCGCTAGGCTGCGTCGACGACAACTCGCACATGCAAGTCACCCGGCAATCGCCCACGAGGACCCGGAATGCCGGCTCCCTTTGTGCGAATCACTTTTCCGGTCCGACTGTTCGGTGGAACCGTCACGGTCACCACCGCATGCAGGTTGCGGACATCCACTGTTCCCCCATGCTGTGCGACGTCCATCGGAATGATGACGTCGGTCCATAGGTCCAGTCCACGACGTTGAAAGTGAGGATCTGGCGCCACCTTCACCGTGGTCCACAGGTCGCCATGCTCGCCACCATTGATGCCTGGAGCCCCTTCGCCACGGGTTGTGACCACCCGGTTGTTCTGCGTGTCCGCCGGAACGCGAATCGTCACGCTGGCTCTGCGCAAGAGGATGCCCTGCCCTTTGCACTGGGTGCATGCGCGCCCAGCCAAGCGCCAGCCTGTGCCTTCACACTTCGAACAGCGCTCCGGCCGTTCGATGTCCAACACCCAAGGGCCGCCGAGGGCCGCCGTCTTGAGCGGAATGACGGCATCAAACTTCAGGTCCGAACCACGCTTCGGCATGGCCGTTCCCATGGGACGATGCCCACCCGGAGTGGCTCGTGGACGGCCGGATGCACTCGCACTCGCGGTTGTGGACTGATGCGGGGTCTGTGGTGCTCGTGGAGCGGCGTTCGGGCGAGGGGCATTCGCACGGGCTCCAGTCGCCTTCTGTGGCTCGCGTTCAGCGGACATGGGTCCACCACCCCACGCTCCCGGGAACGCCTCAGCATCTTCCGGGGGACGACGCGGCTTGCGACGGCTCTGGTAGTCACGGCTACGGTCGCGCTTGCGCTGTGGCGACCGCTTGTACGCCTTGAGTCCGTCGGCAAAGTTCATGGTGACTGCAAGATCACCATGCTCGTCGTACAGAGACTTCTTGTTCGGGTCCGACAGAATTGTCCATGCCGCACTCGCAGCACTGAACAGTTGCTTGGCGTTCGGATTGTCTGGATTTCGGTCGGGATGCAGCCGCCGCGCCGCCGCTCGCCAGGCCTTCTTCACCACATCAATGTCCGACCCAGGCGTCAGGCCGAGCGTCTCGTAGAGCTTGTAGGTCGGGGACCGCACACTTCCTCCGCTTGCCGCAACGGGTTCGCGCACGTCCAGCCAGCAGCGGCAGGATACACTCGCCCTTAATGGACGTCGTCGCCGAGTTCCAAGAGCAGATCAATACATGGGCAACCCTGTACGCGGGTCGCCCACGTAAGGAACTTCGAGAGTTGTGGTTGGTTGGGTTGGAGCGAGAGAAGCTCGTCACCGTCGCCTACAACCCGAACATCATTGGACCGCGCCTTGTTCGCATGGGCGTACCCGAAAACATTGGTGAGCAGGTGGTGCGTGCCATTGGCTGGGCGTGGCGCGACGAGGAGATGCACGCGGTCTATGTGCGCGGTGCACTGCTCCACGAGAGCGCCCTCCCCCAACGACTTCGCACATGGATGACCCACGCATCGGGGCATGTTGCCGGATGGACCAGTAGCCGCCAGCAACACTACCGCTGGCGAGAAGCTCCCCTGACCCGAACCGTCGCCGAGCTGATTGAGTACGCGGGTGTGTTGGGCGGACAAGTCCCCGAAGGTGCCCGTGAACACCTGCACTTCGACAGCTTCCGTGCGTTCTGTCTGTTCAGCATTGCCGCAGAGACCACCGCTGCAATTGGCTGGGCCCGCATGGTCGAGGTCGGCAAGCTCGCTGGAATCCGCGCAGAAGACATCACCGCATTCGGGCGCATGGAGCAAGACGAACGCCGCCACGCAGCCATCTTCACGCTGTTGGCAGACGTGTTTGACGACGACGACAGAGTCCGCCCTCACGTCACCGAGCTGTGGCTGAAGGCCCGCATTGGTGAGGTCGGCCAACGCTTCTTGGCCACACCCGAGTCCAGCGCAGAAGCCTGGAACAACCCGATTGGCAAAGGCGCGCCGGTCTACGTGCACCAAGGCAACGCCGCCGAGAGTGCGCAGTCCTGTATGGATGCAGTGCTCGACCGTCTCGGGTTCGATGAGCTGCTGGCCCAAGCGCCTCGCCACGACGGCCCGGTCCAGGTCGCCATTCGTGCCACCTTCATGCACGGCTACCACCGCAAAGACCCGTCGCCGTACGTGTCGCCACAGCTGTTGGCCGCCCTCGCCAAGCGATGCGCCCAGGCTGGCGCACAGGTCACAGTGCTCGAGACGCCCAACGTCTACGACCGGTTCTTCCGCGCTAGAGACGTCCAAAACGTTGCCAACTACCTAGGCTTTGACGACCCCAACTACACGGTCGTAGACGTCACCACCGAGCTCGAGGTTCACCCCTACATTCGCGGTCAAGGACGCGACTGCATCAGTCGAAGCTGGCGCGACGCCGACGTTCGCATTGCCTTCGGCAAGCTTCGCGGGCACCCCGTCACCGACGCCATGCTCACGCTCGAAGGCGTTGAAGGGCTCAACGGACGACACGACGACACCCTGTGGGGCGACCGACGCGCCGACCGCACCACGGCCATGTTGATGACATTGGACGCATTCCCACCCGACATCGCTCTGCTGGATGCCTGGCGCGACGTGCCCGACGGTCTGCTCGGCATGATGGCTTGCGCCCAGCCTCGACAGCCCTTTCGCCTGTATGGAAGCACCGATCCGCTGTCGCTGGACATGGTAGTCACGGAGCACATCGGTGGCGCGCTCGAAGACCACAAGCTGATGAACTGTGCAGTGGATTGGTTCGGCGACCCTCGCCCGTCGCTCACGGTCATCGGCGAAAACACGCCGATCCCTGGGTGGCGTCGCCCGGACCGCACGCGCTTCAGCCGCCTCCTGACGCACCTGGCGGAGCCCGTCTTCGTCCATGCCAGCGGACGCGGTGCGGCCTTCGTCCCAGACATGGACACTCGCGCCTTTCCGCCAATCACGCCGCCTTCTGCCCCCCTACGATTGGCCCGCGCCGTGGTGCGCCGCATCATTGGCCAAGAGTCGGCCTCTGAGCCAGACAAGACACTGCTTCCCACGCAGACCCTAGAGATTCGCGGTCACAAGCTGCGCATGGCCACCGTTGGCCAAGGCCCCCCCGTGGTCTTCCTACACGGCTACCCAGACACGCTGCACGTTGCCGGTCGACTCGCACTTCAGCTTGCCGACTCGCACACGGCCTACCTGTTCGACTGGCCAGGAACCGGAAAGAGTGAGCCATGGGGTGGACCGCTTCACCCTGACGCACAAGCCGACCGCTTGCGGGACATCCTAGACGCCTGGGGACTCGACGAAGTGGTTCTTGTGGCCGCCGATATGGGCGGACCACCCGCGCTGTGTTTCGCTGCTCGCTACCCAGAGCGCGTACGTGGCGTGGCCGTGTCCAACAGCCTGTTGTTCGATGATGAGCCCACAAGTCCCGAGATTCGCATCATGCGCAAGGCGGGTCTGTCGACACTTGCCTTCATGGTGTCGCCGCGCGTCGTCTACCGGCAGTGCAAAGCAACGTTCCTACCCAGCGATTGGACACTGCCCGCGGCCCTGGATGATGACCTGTGGCGCGCCTTCTCAGCGAGCCCGGTCCGCCGTCACCTGGCCAAGATGTGCCGCGACTATGAGCGCGCCCTGCCCAAGCTGCCACACCGCTACGACGCCGTGAAATGCCCGGTCCTTGCCCTGTGGGGCGAGAACGAGACGCACTTCCACCGCGCCCATGGCGAGCGCTTGGTGCACGGCCATGCCAATCGCCGCTTGGTAGACGTGGCAGATGGCGGACACTGGATGGCCTGGACCCACACCGCACGCGTTGCAACGGCCCTAAACACCTGGTTGGAGGAGCTGTAATGTACGCGGTCATTGGTGCTGGAATGGGCGGACTCGCCTCTGCGATTCAGCTCGCCCGGAGCGGCCGGGAGGTCACCGTCTTCGAAGCGACAGCACAGCCTGGAGGCCTTGCCGGACGCGTAGACCTCGGCGGGCACGCCATGGACGGCGGACCGTACATCCTTCTCGACCGGCCCGGACTGGAGTGGTCCTTTGAACAGCTTGGCGAGACCCTGGCCGACCATATCGACCTCATCCCCCTCGATGAAACCTGGCGTGTGTGCTGGCCAAACGGTCAAGAAGTCCGTGTCTACCGCAGCCTGGAGCAGACCGCCCAAGAGCTAGAGTACGCCTACCCTGGGGCCGCCAAGCGCTACATTCGCTACGTTGAACAGATGACCAAGACCTATCAGCGTCTTGCCCCGTTCCAGCGAAGCAGACCGCCGAAGCCCTGGCAACTGCTGCGTCCCAGTCGCGTTGCTGCCGTCCCTTTTCTACTTCGCCCACTCGGCCACCACCTCGCAGCTACCGGACTGGCCGAAAAGGTGCAGCATGCGCTAGGGATCTGGACCCACATTGCCAGCCAGCCGCTCGCTAAGGCCCCCGCACCTCTCGCGTTTGTACCAGCAATTGTGCACTCCGTCGGTGCGTTTGTAGCCCGAGGTGGTGTTCACACAATTCCTGAAGCCCTGCACCGCATCGCGGAAAAAGCAGGGGTTCAGTTCCGCTTCAATACACGGGTCACGCGCATTGACCGCAGTGGCGACCGAGTCACGCACATTGTGGCTGGCGACGAACACATTGCTGTCGATGGCGTAGTCAGCAACGCCCCAGGCATCGGCACACTCACCGAGCTGGTCCAGCCACCCGACCCCGCGCTGAGCCGTGAACTGAAGGAGCTTCCGCTACAGTCCCCCGGGGTTGCCGTGTACATGACCGGTGACGCCGAGCCGCAGGTTCCGTTCCTGCGGTTCATGCTGCGACCAGACGAGCCGTGTCGCCTGTTCATCCGCTTTGATGGTGTGGATGAGACCCGCCCCCGACAGCTACGCCTGCTCTGCCCAACCGACCACACCTGGGCTGAAGCTGCCGGACCCGAGGGACAGACCCAGTACTTGAATACCGTCATCAATGAGTCGTGGTGGCGCGCCGGAATCGACAACGTCGAGACCTTGGGCACCCGCATTCCGGTGGAATGGGGACGCCGACACCACCTGTACCGGGACAGTATGAATCCGGTCATGACCGCCAAGTACATGCGTCGTGGGCGACTGCCGCACAGCCCATCAATAGCCACCAACCTGCATCTCGCAGGCTCGGCTACGCATCCGGGTCAATGGGTCAGCTTTGCAGCCATCAGCGGCATCTTAGCCGCAGCCGCGATTACCGAAGACGCGTAAAACTAAGGACGCGTGAAGCCCAGGCGCTGTCCGCCACGGCATTCCTCGATGAACAGCATGCTCTGGCCATCCTCGCGGAATCGGATGACAGCCCGGCTGTGTTCACCGGTGACATCCGACGTCTCGATGCGCATGCGATTGCTCCGCGAGTCCAGCACCGTGTACCCAAGCACACTGCGACTCGTGCCGAAGTCGAGCACCATCGTTGTGCCATCCACCGTCAACGTTGCTGTCTTCAGCCCTTCCATGCCAGCATGGTAGGTCTCGAGCGACGGGTCTGCCGGGTCGGTTCGACGGGTCGCTGCAACAAGGCCAACGAGCATGGCAGCGTCATCGCTCAAGTCGGCGGCGGCAATCTCTTCGTCCGTCGGGATGGGCTCGGCAAACGCCAACTCAAGGGCGTCTACACGCTCTTGCTCCGACGGTGACAGCACCAAGTCCCACACTCCGAGCGCCTTGCTCGACGCCATGTCAGCCTGAGTACTCTGCGCATGCGAGACCGAAGTCATCACCCCCGGCGTGAGCAAGGCGAGCCCCAATACAGCCAATCGAATCCACATACCGTCGTCTCCCGTTCCGGCGTACCTAGCCAGTTTCACACAAACACGCGACGCAGCCCCTTTTCGTCCATCAACCGGGGTAGCATTCGCACATGCCAGCGCTTCCCTCAAGCGGCACGAGCCCTCGTTCGATGCCCTCGGCCATTGGCCGCTACGCCGTTCTTCGCACCATTGCTCGTGGCGGCATGTCCGTTGTGTACGAGGTGGAAGACCCACAGACCCGCGAGCGGTTTGCCCTCAAGCACCTGTTCGTCGACGGAGACGTCGCTCGAAGTCGCTTCGCCCGTGAATACGGCGCCATGGTACGGATGATTCACCCGAACATCGGCCGCGTCTTCGCCCAGGGGGAACACGACGACTACCCGTGGATGACCCTCGAATACCTCGACGGTGTCCCGGTGACCGAGCACGTCGAAGCCCACGGAGCACCCGGCTCACAGCGACGCACCTACGCCGCGGTCCAGACCATGCTGGCACTCGCCCGTGCCCTCGACCACGTTCACGCTCGCCGCATTGTGCATCGGGACATCAAGTCTGGAAACGTGCTGGTCCTGCCAGATGGACGGGTGAAGCTCGTCGACTTCGGCATTGCTTGGGTGCCAGGGTCGAATCAAGAGAGCGAACGCGAAGAGTTCGTAGGCACCCTCGCCTACGCAGCCCCCGAGCAATTTCGCGGCGAGACCCCAACGGCAGCATCCGACCTGTATAGCGTTGGTTGTCTCTTGTATCGATTGCTGACCGGGACCCGTCCATTCACGGGTAGCAATGCCGCTGAGATGGCAAAGCTTCACACCTCCCGCCCACCGACTCGACCACGGTCGCTCGTAGCAACACTGCCGGGTGACCTTGAGCGAATCGTCCTGCGCCTGATGAAAAAGAAGCCCGATGCGCGCATTCCAACGGCACGGGCGCTGGCTGACCAGCTCGCCGAATGGATAGGGACGCAGCCTACACAGACAGCATCGGTCAAGCTCGACCGGGGCGCCAGACGAGGCATTGGCCGAGAGGCGGAGCTCGAGACGCTGCGTCAGAAGATTGAGCAGGGAAGCGGTGGAACGGTCCTCACGCTGCGTGGTTTGCTCGGCGCACGGCACAACGCACTGCTGGACCTTCTGGTCGCCGACGCCCAGGCAAGACAGGCGCCGGTCCTTCACATTACGCACAAAGACAGCGAGCGATTCGCCCAGCTGCAAAACGCTGGCCGGTCTCAAGAGCGCACATTGGTCGCCCTCGTGGACGTCCACCAGTGGGACAGCGGAAGCTCCCGCGCCCTCGAGCGGTCCATCGAAGCGGCTGCAGAAAATCCGAATGGCGCCATCTACGTTGCCTCCCTCGCCTTGGACGCCTCCGACCTCGCTATCGACATCCTCTTGGAACGTTCAAGCTGTGATGTTGTGCTCGGCCCCCTGCCCTTGGACGGCACCCGTCGCCTCGTCGGCGCACTTCTTCAGCGCCACGCGCCACCTGCCGCATCTGCACGGTCCATCCACCACGCCACCGACGGCGTACCGGCCTACGTTGAAGAAGTCATTGGCCAGATGATTGCCAAGGGACAGCTCGACGACGTTCGCAACGGCGCAACTACAGTAGCGTGGCCCTGGCGTCAGCAATCGGAGGTGCCCTCCCCAGAGGGCGCGGCATGGACCGTTGACCAAGCCCTGGCAACCGTGGATGCAATCGGCCAGCGCATCCTAGAGGCATTGGCGGCTACCCATTCCCCAGCACCTGTCGACCGTCTGTTGGCACTGATTGACCTCGCCCCGCCCGACCGGACCAGCACCCTGCTGCGTCTCGTCACCACCGGCCTGGTCCGAATGGACATCCATGACGGTGGGCAGTGCCTGTTTTGGACCCGTCCCCTCGCCGCCCAGCTCGTCCGAGAACGCACCCCTGGCCCGCGCGCACGAACCTTGGCCCGACGCGCGCTGTCCTCTGCTGTTGCCTACACACCACATGAACAGGTGCGCATGGCGCTCACTGCAAAGCGCATCGAGTCCGCTTTGGCTCCAGCGCACCAGCAAGCACGCGTCCACTTGTCCCAGGGAGCACCGGCATCCGCCCTTGAGCTGGTCGAGCCGGTCTATGCACAGCTTCAAGACGTTCAGGGCATGGACCGCGACCAGGCACTTGTTCAGCTGACCTTCGCTGCCGCCCTTCACCAACTACGGCCCGGAGACGAACGCATCCCAAAAGCGCTGGCAGCCGTGACGCGACTGACCTCCGCACCAGAGCTGTTGGCGGAGACTGCGCTCATCACAGCCCGCGTCCACCGCGCCCTGGCGCGCAATGACGATGCCCGCCAAAAGCTGGGAGAAGCCTGGACTCACGCGAGCTCACTCACAGAGCGCCAACTCGCCGCGAGTGTCGCCTATGAAGCGGGAACCGCCTACGTTGACTCAGGACACATCGCATGGGGAAAGCGTTGGTTCGACCGGTGTACGGCCGCCGCAAGTACCTCCGGAGACCCCCGGCTGACCGCACTGTCGACAGTGGGGCAGGCCATTGTTCAGTTCCACCACGGGGAGCTAGACAATGCTGGCACGACCGCTGCACGAGCGATCGAAGGCATGCACCACAGCGGCGACGTTCGCGCCCTGTCCCTGGCAGTCCCACTGCGAGTGAACACGCTCCGAATTCAAGGCCAGTACAGCGCAGCACTCGCATGTATCCAGCGTCATCAGAGCACTCTTCAGTCTGCTGAGACGCCGGTATTTGCTGTCCGAATGCATGTCGCTCGCGCGCATGTTGAGCTCGACCTCGGTCGTCTAGGCTGGGCACAGGATAGCCTCGAGCAAGCGCAAGCCGGACTGGGTGGTAGCGACAACCTCCGTGCGCAGCTGGCAACCGGGATTCTGCAGGCCCGAGTCCACATTGAGTCCGGTGAGCCTGGACGTGCCCGAAGTCAGCTGGAGCGCCTGGTACACCGCGCACGACGAGCCGGTCTCGTCCTACTCGCTCGTCAGGCCCAGACAGCCCTTGCTGAAGCACTCGCCCAAGACGGCCATCCAACCGAGTCACAGTCCCTCTTCGACACTGTCTTGGCGGATACCCACGGCTCTGGAGACGCTATTGGCATCATTCAGACCCGCTGCGCCCAAATCCGGGCACTACACACATTGGTCAACCCGGAGAGCTTCGCCAAGGCCCTACAAGGCTGGCCACAGTTGCCCGGAGCTCTCGGAGTGCAGCTCGACATCGCACGAGCACGGCTCGGATGGGACCGGAGTCAGCTGCTCAATGCGGATGCGTCTCGCGCGCAGCTAGAGGAGTGCCTACAGAGCGTCTGCGCCACGCTGGACCCGCCAGAACGTCGGGCAGTGCGGCTACCGACCTAGACGCTGTCTTATCGGCGGTGCTCACGTTCGAGCTGACGGGCTTCCTGGCGTCGTCCCAGCTGCTTGAGAGCGTCTACGCACGGCTCCACAGCGGCCCGCTCGCCCAGAGCAATCGCTCGCTGAAGCGGCTCAATGGCTTTGTCTGGAGAGGCGATCATCAATGCGGCACGACCTTGACCCAGCCACGCCACAACACCGTCCGGTTGTAGCCGACCGAGTCGCTCGAACATCGACAAAGCACCTTCGTAGTCCGCCTGCCGGAACCGAACGACGGCCAGCATTTCAATGGTTGGCGCATGGCTTGGGTCGATGGAGGCAGCCCGATAAAGGACGGTATGTGCCGCATCTAGGTCACCGGCAAAGGCATGGGCGTGGCCAAGCGAGCGAAGAGTACGCAGACTGCCCGCTTCCTCTTCTACTGCCAGCTCAAGCAGCGGTACGGCCGCCTGCCAGTCACCAGAGTCTGCTGCAGCGCGTCCCCGAACCAGCGCAGGCTCGACAGTGCGCTGTCTCATGGTCACCGCGGGCAGCGCCATAGAGGCCACCACGGAATCATCAGGCGCAGAAGGAGACGGCTGTGCCAACGCGGACGACCACGCCAATAAGGCCACGCTCATCGCCAAACATCGCATGGTCCTTCCCCCCCTGCACGGTCCCGGTGTCCGCAAAAACAACGGCCACCAAAACCCGCCAAGTTTTACCAGAAGAACATCACTCTGCGGCATGAATTTCGCGAATTTTCAGCGTTACTGCGAACGATGCCGCTCGGACCAGAACGTCACGCTCAGACACCTCAAGCCCCACCCGCTGGAACTTCAGCTTCACTACCGTAGACGCCGAAACCACGAAATAGTAGGCAAAAACCAGACTGTTGGTGCCGTCGATCCCGGTCACAATCGCCATGACGGCACTGTCTCCGTCGCGACGGCTTCGGCGCACGACAATTCGGCCGGCCCCCAAACGCGCCAACTCCTCTAGCTCCAGCCGCACCAAGTCCTCGACATAGCCGGCGCGCTCTTCGGATCCCGCCGGCGCAGCTAAGTGGTAGCCACCAACAATCAGGTGTTCTTCCAGGTTGGGTTCGGCCCACGCATGAATTCCGTCCGCCCCATCCACTCTCTGCCAGTCGGCAGGCACGTCAATGACAAAGACATCGCAATCATGTGTGGTCAATGGGGCGGAGGCGGCAGTCATGTCACCATCCTACGACAGGCGATGGCCTTGCGTTTCATCGTTGACGCAAGCGGTCTCATCCTCAACACTGCCCCCGGAGGAGAAACGATGCTCAGACGATTGTTGGCCACACTACACGTCTGCTTGCTGCCCCTGACCGCCGTCGCGGACGACGGTTGGATGTGCGTCGCCTCCTCACAGTGGTCCATGTGTGCGCCAGGCACACAAGACTGCGTCTCCCACACCACCACTGCCCCGGCCGAAGACACAGAGCGCGCCAGCGCGGAGCAGCGGGCCACCGAGGCATGCCGTCAACAGACAGATGTTGAGCGATTGCGAGCCTCATGGACCCAGCACCCACAGGCCGCCCCGACAAGCACCCGCCTAGACGCGGCTTGCGTAGCGACGCGCTGTACTGAACAGACAGTCGATATCTCCCCGTTCGCAGATGCTTTTGATGATCCCGTCTGCATTCAAGTTCGCGTCTACATCTGCGAGCTGTGTGGCTCGGACAGCCCGCTGTGCACCAGCGTCAAATCAGAGCAGCCAGTCACGGCCGCTGCCTGTTCAGACACGCACGTCCGCCTGGAAGCATTTTCAGACTTTCTAGGTCAGGTCGATTCAATTCAACCGGGCACGTGGACCGACGCGCGTCGGGAGCTTTGCGGCCAATAGTCCGTTCGGTCAGGAAGCACGGATCCGCTCGGTACCGCTGTTGACAGCGAGTGCACCCTACCGCACGCGTGTTACCACACCGACGTATTTGATCGATCGATTCAGGCCGGGTTGTAGGTGTACTGATTGAGCGCCTTCTACTGATCCTCCCCGACAGTAGACGGCCTCCCGGCTCCATAGTGAGCGCGGCATGCTTCTATGATCCGGCCTTTGTTCGACCTGTGACGGGATTATACATTCCCACACAGAACTAAGGGAATCGGCCTCCGTCCTAAGGAATGCCAAGATACACGGCTGGAGAACACGTCCAAATCACTGTGTAGAAAATTTTTCTACGAATGCCTTTGGACGTTCGCCACACAGACCGTATGTTGAACTTGGAGGTTCCCCATGCGCGTCGCACTCACAGCCCTTGCTTTCGCCGCCTGTACTCCATGGACGGACTTCCCAGATGTCGAAGGCCCCGGTGATGTTGTCGCCGCCTCTCCCGGCACCTACAGCGGAACCGCAACACTCGAGGTGAGGGCCTTTGCCGGCCCAGTCATGGTGAAGCGCGAGCTGTGCACCACCCCGGTGGACATCGTGGTGGACTCGACCGCCGAGTTTCTCTTGGAGGGCGAGTTCGAGTGCACATTCGAAGAGCTCGGAGATGTAGACGCGGAATTCCGTGGCAACTCAAACACGCTGCCTTTGATTGCGGGTGAGCTCGACGCCTCTCCCGTGCTCGCAGAGTGGGACGGCTGGTTCATTGACTCCACCGAGTTCTACGCAGACATGATTGGCGACGACACCGCACGTGGACTTCGCCTGGAATACCGCGGCTTCGTCCAGGCCGACCGAACCGGTCCCCTACCTGGCACAAGCGTCGGCCCATAGCGCTACCGGGTTGGTTTCAGCGCCGAGTCACGACTGATAGTGCCGTTCGCAACCGCGTTTGAAATCGCTGTCTGCATAGAGACCATGCCGTCGGCACGCCCCAGGTCCATGACATTGGTGATCTTGGCAGTATGGCCCTCGCGAATCACGTTCTGAACAGCGCTGGTGCTGCGCAGCACCTCAACGATTGGGACCCGCCCCTTGCCTGTCGCCCGAGGCACTAGCTGCTGACAGATGACACCACGCAGAGACAGCGCGAGCTGAGCGCGAACCTGGGATTGGCGTCCAGCCGGGTAGGTGTCCACAATGCGCTCCACAGAAGCCCCAGCGGACCGACTGTGAAGCGTGGCGTAGACCAAGTGGCCCGTCTCTGCCGCTGTGAGAGCTAGGGCAATCGTCTCCGGGTCGCGCATTTCCCCGACCACAAGAACATCCGGGTCCTCGCGCAGTGCATCTCGCAAGCCGGTTGGAAAGTTGCGCACATCACGACCGATCTGACGCTGCCGCACCAACCCATGACGACCACTCGCAATGGTGAACTCGATAGGGTCTTCCAACGTAATGAGAAGCCCGCCCTGGATACGAAGACGCTCTTGTGCCATGGCAGCGACAGTGGTGCTCTTGCCCGAACCGGTTGGACCGGAGACCAACACTAGTCCCTGACCAATCGTCGACAGCGCCATCGCTTCGCCCGGAAGCTGCAGCGAGATGAGCTTGGGAGCGGCCGCTGGCAGAATGCGAACCGCAATAGCCGTTCCACCAAAGTGCAGGTAGACATTGATACGTAGGCGACTGTCATGATAGTCGATGCCGATATCCACCGACTGACCACTCTCTACGCGATTCTTCTGTTCGGGGCTCAGCCACTTGGCAATCGCTTCGTCAATAGAAACGCTCTGACCTAGTCTATGAAGTCGACCGTCTACACGAATTACCGGTGTTGCTCCTGTGGACAGATGAACATCGCTGGCCTTCGCCTCAATCGCACGGGCCAACAGCATGTCCAAGTCCGCCGTTCGCTGCTGTGGCAGAACAGTGTCCCGCACGACCGGAGCGGGCGTTGCCCCACTGCCACGGCGAAGCCGAACGGACGACACCCCGCGCAATCCAGCAGACATATCGACGTCGTAGACTCCCAGCTCTCCGGCGTCATAGACAAACGAAATCGGCTGTTTTTGAGTCACAGCCCGCGACTGTGCCGGGGTCAACAGGGCCATGACGAGACGGTCGTGCATTCCCTCGGAGACCGTTGGGAAAAACAGCCGAATCGGAGCGCCATTCTTCGTAAACTCAGGCGGTGACCCGCGCGTAATACGCAGCAGATCGCCACCCTGGGAGCGCAGCATCTTCAGCAATGATTCAACTTGAGCCACAGGGAAAACTCCTCATTTGACGCCCCTTCCCGGGCAAATACTCTACCGGAGTTCTACAGGAAGTCGGAGAAGAACACGAGGAACGCGGCAACGGCTCGGTAATCACCATGGTCACTGCAATTACGTGCATTTCCCCACTGTGAGCTGCCCTTGTAGATGTCTCCATCCGACTCAATACGGCCCACCTGGGAGCTGCCAATGTACAGGTCACCGTCGGACTCAATGCGGCCAATCTGGGAGCTTCCCCGGTAGATGTCACCGTCTGACTCGACCCGGCCGACCTGGCTGCTGCCCACGTACACGTCGCCGTCGGACTGGAAGTCGCCACGGTCGCTGCTGCCCACGTACACATCGCCGTCCGATTGGACTTCTCCAACCTGGCTGCTGCCCTCGTAGATGGCAATGTCAGAGGCCAGTGCGGGTCCGGCGATAAGTAGCGACAGAAGGGTCAGTGTCTTCATGGAAGTTCTCCTAGTGAGTTGTCATGCCCCAATCCCCCACCCTCGTCCACCGCGATGCATTATGAAGTGCGCCGCTGGAGGGCCTGATGGGTCGGATGTTCGAAAAGCGTAAGCACACCATGTTTCGCCGTTGGGACCGCATGGCCAAGGCCTTCACCCGCGCAGGCAAGGAAATCACCATTGCCGTCAAGGCGGGTGGTGAGAACCCCGACTACAACCCGTCACTACGTCGGGCTATTCAAAATGCACGTTCGGTAAACATGCCGAAGGACAAGATCGACGGTGCCATCAGCAGGGCAACGGGCGTCGATACCGAGGACTACCAAGAGCTGATCTACGAAGGGTACGCGCCCCACGGCATCGCCATCCTGATCGAGACCGCTACCGACAACCCCACACGCACCATCGCAACCGTCCGTCTGGCCTTCAAGAAGTGCGACGGCAGCATTGGCACGTCCGGCTCTGTCGCCTACATGTTCGTGCGCATGGGTGTGTTCAAGCTCGACGCAGAGGGGCTCGACCGTGACGACCTAGAGCTAGAGCTCATCGACCACGGCCTGGAAGAGCTGGAGGACGACGAAGACGAAGAAGGAAACCCCATCTTGGTCATCCGCTGCGCCTTCACCGACTTCGGTACGCTCCAGTCCGCCATCGAGGCCAAGGGTATCGAGCCGAAATCATCCGGTTCCGAGTACATCCCGCAGACACTGACCGAGCTCGACGACGCGCAGACGGAGGACGTGTTGAAGCTCGTGGACAGGCTTGAGCAAGATGACGACGTTCAGAATGTCTACCACACGCTAGCGTAAGTTCGCCTCGGCTGCGTCGCTCCAAACGGCCCCCAGCCTAGAACGCGGGCAGAGGGCTGTTGTTGGGACTACGCACTGGGGGCCTAAATCTGCTGGCCTGTCGAGCCGACAGACAAGGACGAGGCCCAACATGCACATGTTGATGGACACGACCGCCAGACGACGTCCAGCGACGGCAGCAGCAAGCTCCATCGGTGATGCAGGAAGAGCGAGTGTTGGGGACTGTTCCATGGGTCGCACGTCGCAAGGCATGTTCACGGCGCTGTGGACTCACCGATTCGATGCGTCGGAGGCCACATGAAGCGCCTGGCAATCGTCGACGACAGTGCGGCAGATCGCTTTCTCATCGAACTGATGGTGGAAGACCGATTTCACGTTGATGTCTACCCAGATGCGGCCTCAGCCATTGCTGGAATCCAGTTGACCCGGCCCGACGCCGTTCTCAGCGACATCGAACTACCGGGCATGCGCGGCACGGAACTATTGGGTCGGTTGCGAGAGGTCGCGCAGGGTGTGCCCGTCATTGCATTTACCGGTCACTCTTCGGCATTGGACAAAGCGCGACTGCTGAAAGCCGGGTTCGACGGATACGTGAGTAAGCCTGTTCTAAGTGACGAACAGCTGTTCGATGAGATTGGGCGTGTAATGGATGCGGCAGGCTGAGCGAATCCTCTGTGGGCTGCCTTAGATCACGCCAAACCCGGTGTCGTTCACGGTAGCGACGCAGGACGCCTACTCGTCAGCCATCGGCGGGAAATCGAGTAAGAAAGTGGTACCAACCCCCACTTCACTTGCCATTCGCAGAGTACCTCCCATACTCCGCATCGCCCGCGTGACGATAGCGAGGCCAAGTCCGGTGCCCGGTACATCTGAAGCAGCGCGCTGGAGCGGCTGGAGCACGCGCTTGGCATCCGACCGCTTGATGCCGCGGCCATTGTCGCTCACCGTGAGCGTGACCCCACTGTCAGGACGCAGACGACTACCGATCTCAATGATCAGCGCTCGACCTGGGTCTCGGTAGGTGAGCGCGTTCTCCACGAGGTTCTGAAAGACCTGCACCAAGGCTCTGTGGGAACCAACAACGCTCGGCAGGTCGGCAATGCGCACAATCGGCTTCACCTCTTCCAAAGGCCCCGCGAGCTGCGCCAGAGACTCCTCCAAGCACGACGAGGCTTCGACCTCAGTGAGCGATTCGTGCGCGCTAGATTGGGCAAAGACAAGAAGGTCTCTGACCAGACAGGTCATCGTGGTTGCCGCTTCCATCATGTAGTGCAAACATGTCTCGGCGTTCTCGCCCGTTGGATTGGCGGCAAACAGCTCGCCAAACTGGGACATTCGTCGAGCTGGCGCCTTTAGGTCGTGGGCGGCGTGGGACGCGAACGCTTCCAGGTCCGCCGTTCTCTCCTCCACGAGTTTGGTAAGCCGCACTCGCTCTTGGGCGTGACGCATGCACTGAGCCAGCCAACTCGCGGTGCATCCGATTCGGGGCAAGACCTCATCAACCCCCTCACCGATGAGGGCGGCACTGGCCTCTTCGGTGATGACGACCAGAGGGGCCTCGGCCATCTGAACGACTGTCTTGACGTCGTCATCTGCGCTCCGATGCCAGACGAGGATATCTCTCGACCCTCCGGTCAGTTCCGAAGCTGTCTTCAGGATGCCCACAGTAGCCTTGGGGTCGATGAGTGCCGCCGCCTCCCGGGCAAGCTGTACAACGTCTGGATCCGAAGTGATGACGTGGATAATGGGGCCATCGATATTGGGTACCAGCCATCGCCTGACCAGCCGTGCTGCGAGCTCCCGTAGCGGCTCCAGTCCACTTGGCTTGACCTCGAACCCGCTCGCACCGGCGAGAAGAGCCTTTTCCTGGTCACCTCGCGCTTCGGACGTGGTCAACACCACGGCTGGAATTGCACGGGTATCCGGTGTCTCGCGGAGCCACTTGAGAACCTCATGCCCCGAGCGGCCAGGCATCTTGAGGTCGAGCAGAATCAGCTGTGGCGGTGAGCTGCGAGCCATCAGGTAGTGCGACAGTTCATCGCCGTTGGGCAGTCGATGGCACCGTGCGCCGGCTCGAGCCAACGCGCCCAGAATTAGCTCGGCATGGTCATTATTGTCCTCTACAAGGAGGATGGGTGGCTCAGAGTGCATTGGGAAACTCCAATCGGAAGCGTGCTCCTCCGAGGTCCGATTCATCAACCCACGCGCGGCCACCATGTCGCTCCGCAACACGGGCCACAATCGCGAGTCCGACCCCGGTTCCTTGTTCGTCGCTGTGCAGTCGCTCGAAGAGCTGGAAGACACGCTCGGCATGCTCAGTGGGTACGCCGCGACCGTTGTCTTCGACACTTACAATAATGCTGTCCAGACCGGCCTCCACCGACACTCTGGTCTGGCCTTTGCCATACTTAATCGCGTTCGTGATGAGGTTCTCCATGGCCTGCGTGAGTCGCTCACGGTCCGCCCAGAGCGTGCCTAGAGGGCCACGAATCTCTACCTGAATACCGTCCTCTTCAAGCTGACCGCGCAGTGGCGCCAACACGCCTTCTACCACATCATCGAGGTTGATTTCAGAGGGTTGATGCTGGCCATTTCCGATTCGGCTGATGGTCAGCAAATCCTCGAGCAGCGCCTGCATGCGAACGCCCGCGCTCCGAATGCGTTGGAGATGTCGGCGGGTCTCTTCTGGGTCTCCTTCCAGCGACTCAGCGGCCAGGTCGACGAACCCACTCATGGTGACCAAGGGCGTACGAAGGTCGTGTGAGACCGTGTAGACGAACTCTTCCATGTCAGAGTTTCGTCCCTGTAATGCTGTGTTTGATGTGGCCAGATCGCCCCTGGCTTGCTCCAATGCAACCGCGTTGAGTTGAAGCTCGGACGTACGTTGTCGAACGTCGAATTCCAGAGCCTCTGGATAGCGCATGGACATCATGCGCGGAACGACAGGAATCAGGGAGAGCACGGTTGCCCAAGACACCAAAGCGGTGATGAGCTTGAGTCCCCCTGCCAGTCGGTACATTGGCTTCCAGAAGATGATGGCTTCGAGCAGATGGGTGGTGCCACAGGCGAAGACGAACACCACGAAGAGGGCGACGATACGCGGGAACGGAATATCTCCACGCCTACGCACGTAAATAATGCCCAACAAAACCGGAATAGCCATGTAGGCCATGAACACCATGAGGTCGGATGTGATGTGCACCCACCCATGGGTGTCCGACCACTGCCCACAGTGCCACCGCGCCGGAAAGTCATCGGTGTTGAACAGGCTCATAAGGAACTCAAGCATTCCGACTCTCTCGTTGGTTCTGGTGCCTTCGACCCGCGCGACAAGGGTGACCGACGTCAAGTTTGCAGGAAGCTACCCTAGACTGCAGTGAAGGCGGCCGCCTAATGACGACGTTGTAACGAGTCACTACTCAACGGTTGTTCTCCCCTTCCCACAACCTGCAATCACGGTGCAAATCCATGCCCGTGTTTGGCTCCTAGTGCCCGACGGCCAACTCACTACACAGCAATCGAACACTCCAACGGTAACTGCAGCAGGAATGTGGCCCCATGACCCGGCCCCCGGCTGTCACAGGTCAGCACGCCACCCAGCTCCCGAGCCGCGCACGCACTCGCATGCAAGCCAAACCCGTGGCCATCTGCACGCGTGGTGAAGCCTTGAGCAAACACACGAGAGAGGTTGGCCGGCGGAATACCAATGCCATTGTCGCGTATCCGAAACGACAAGAAGGCCTCTTCCTTCTGGCATCGAACCCACATCTGACGCCCATCTTCACGTGCGGGTACGACCGCCTGAACGGCATTAGACATCAGGTTGACCAGAATCTGTAGGACCTTGTGCCGGTCAATGCTCAAATATGGCAGGTCATCGACCTCACACGCGACGCCGACGCTATTCTGGGCAATCAGCTCGGCGTTGAGTGTGAGTGCATCGTCCACCAGCTCTTGGGCCGTGCACACCTCGCTCACTCCGGCAGCCTTGGCAAACGACTGCTGGGTAGCCACAATCCGACGAATGTGGTCGATGTTCTTCGACAGTTGCTTGGCCTCGCCAACCACAGCGATTCTGTCTGCATGCAGCTTACAGGCGAGCTTGCGGACGTACTGCGCAATCTGAGCGCGTCGGGCTGGGTCAGAAAGGTCCATCTCTTCATTCGCCAAGAGAATCGCCAGCGCTTCAAGTCGGCCATCCAGCAGACCCTCCACCTTGCCGCAGACCATCGATGCGCTCACATTGACGCTGTTAAGGACGTTACCTACATTGTGCAGAACACCGGTTGCAACCTCGGACATACCTGCCAGCCGCGATGCCTCAATCAGCTCGCTCTGCGTTGCGCGCAGCTTCTCAAGACTGTCCTCGAGGCGGTCGTTCACACGGGTGAGCTGGTGCGTTCGAACCTCTACCCGCTCTTCGAGGTCTTGCCGCGCTTCATGCAGTTGGCGATTCATCTGGACCGCGTCCAAGGTCACTTCAACGTCGCCGCGAACAATCTGAAGAAACGGCTCGTCATTCCGCCGTGGCTCGGCTTCCAGGTATCCGCGACTCTGACCACGCGGCAGTGTGGCGACGAGCAGGCCACGCGGGGTTCCGTCCTGGCCTCGCGCAGTCAGTACAACATTGACCTCGGCCTCGCGACGCGGGTGTAGGTCAGCCGGCGGGTCCAACCCATCCACAATGTCGAGCACCCGGCAGATGTCGGCCTCTGGCTGTTCGTGCACGGCTTGGCACGACGGCAGCTCTTGTAGGTCGTAGAAGTGGAACCAGGAATCGACCTGAAATTCTTGTTGTTCCTGACCATCTCGATGCACAACCACTTCGGCCTGGCCATCGTCGAAGACGACGCCCACGACCATGGGTACCGGGTAGACATCCCGAATCAACGCCACCCACGCCCGAACAACGGCCCCTGCGGAACGAGCCCGTGCGGTCGAGAGCGTGAAGGCATTGAGCTTACGCATCCGGTCCATCTGGCGTTCGAGGTCCCGCTCCATGGCGTAGCCCCGACGTTCAGCCTGAACGAGCAGCTGCACTTCTTCATCCACAATCCGTCGCTCGGACCTGCAGCGCTCAAGTCGTTCTTCAAGCTCCGCAATACGGTCGGCCGGGCTCATTCTACTCACCCTCCGACAGCGCAACCAGAACGACCGTGTAGTTGTGGAACTCTGTGGCACCGCCCAGAGAGGCAATCTCACCAAACGTGTGCAGTCCAACCACCGGACAGTCGTCAAATGCATCCTGCACTGGCTGCGCGATGGATGCCGTAGTCCTGTCGCCAAAGAGCAAGCCCCCACGACCCGCACAGTCGAACTGCAGCACGACAAATGCGTTGGGGGCACTCTCGCGAAGCGCACACGACGCACGAACAACCGACTCGGTGATTCGGGTCGGGTCGCGACGCGTCAGTCGGACAACCGTGCCCTGCTCCAAGCCGCCGGGAAACATGACCTCGCCGGTCTCTAAGTTCACGCCCAAGGGCATTCGAATGATGTAGTCGCCATAGTCGACGCCACTCGGGACCTCGACGCGTCGGCCCAACGCGAAGTGTGCGCTGTCCATCGCATCAAATCGGGGTCGGTTCCCCACGTAGTCTTGCATGACCTCCCAAGCCGGTCGGTCGTCCATCGTGCCAACGAGCCGTCCGTCAGACTCGGTGACGGTCATCTCCCGGCCGACCGGCCGACAGCCGTGATTGACTTGTGTGGTGACATCAACTGGACCACAGATGACGAGGCCACACACAGCATTGCTCAGCGCGCGCCCGTCTGCATACTGGAAGGTCTTGTTGAATGCCAGCATGTCGCCGGCCGTGCCACCTAGGATTTCCACATTGGGACAGCCTGCGTCTAAAGCCGGGAACAATTTGGAGACGTTCCCCGCTAGGCCGTCTGGAAAGAGCAAGAGTACCTGCGCATCTGGCAAACCAGACACCTGCTCGGCCAGCTCAACACCGCAGCGCTCTTCGTCACCCGACAACCCTTCGCTGAACACGGGTACAAACCGCAGAGAGTCCGACGAGAACGCCACCAAGACCAGAGCGTTCGCCTGCTCAGACGAGACGCCATGGCAGATGACGCCTTCCCCCGAGCATCCAATGACGGGCGTGCCCGGCGGTAGCTGTGTGGCGAGCTGGACCGCGATTGCGTCCTGATCGTAGCCAGCCGTAGCGAACACCAAGACCGCATCTATTCCAGCGCCGTCCAGCGCCTCAGCCGATGCGACTCGGGCCTCTTCAACGGCTTCGCACTCGTCCACTGCCCGACTAAATCCTACGCCGCAACGAGACTGTCCAGATCGCACGCCTTCCAGAACTGTGGACACAGGACCTCCATCGGCTCTCTTCGGTCCATTCTGTACATTTCTAAAGCGAAAGTTCGTCAAGACAGACGGAGCTGGCAGCCCAACAGGAACAGCGCTACGCGGTCGATCATTAGGAGGTCCGCATGGGACAGCTCTCACCCGCTCGCTTCGGTCGTGTTCTCACGGCCATGGTCACCCCATTCGCACCCAATGGCGACCTAGACCTCCACGCAACGGCGGCACTCGCCAAGTGGCTCGTTGCCCACGGAAGCGACGGACTCGTGGTCAATGGCACCACCGGTGAGTCGCCAGCTCTGTCCCCCAAAGAGACGCTCCAGCTCTTCAGAGCCGTTCGAGATGCCGTGGATTGCCCAGTCATCGCAGGAACGGGAAGCAACGACACAGCGCACGCCATTGCCCAGAGCAAGGCTGCAGCCGACATGGGTATGGACGGGCTGCTCGTGGTCACGCCGTACTACAACCGCCCTTCACAAGCGGGATTAGAGCAGCACTTTAAGGCCGTCGCTGGCGCTACTAAGACCCCGGTCGTTCTATACGACATTCCTTCGCGTGCGGGTCGAAAGGTAGACACCGACCTCATCATCCGCCTGGCGAATGAAGTCGAGACCATTGTTGGTCTCAAGGACGCCGCCGGTAATCCTGCAGAGACTGCCCGGGTCATCGCCGAGGCACCGGCCGATTTTCAGGTGTACTCGGGTGATGACGGACTGACCCTTCCGCTGTTGTCTGTTGGGGCCGTTGGCGTGATTGGCGTGGCGACACACTGGGCCGGTGAACGCATCAAGGCTGTCATTGACGCTGTTGACGCCGGTGAGCTCGCCACAGCGCGACGACTGAATGCCGAGCTCATCGAGAGCTACAGCTGGGAATCCACCTTAGCCGCGCCCAACCCGATTCCAGCAAAGGCCGCCATGCGAGCGCTGGGCCTCGCAGTTGGTCAGTGCCGCTTGCCCTTGGGAGACGCACCCGAGGGTCTGGACGCTGAAGCCCGCGCCTTGGTCGCGCGCCTGCGCAGCTAGATGTACACGCTACGGCGATGGGTAGAGTCCGTCGGCGGACATGCGCTGACCATTGACGGTATCGCGAACTTTGAGGATGCCTGCACGGTCCTTGCGAATCGCGGGCCCGAGGTCCACGCCAACTACCAGAACCTGTGTCCGATGTTCGGCGTCACTTGGCCGGCGGCACGTGGGCTGTGCCAACGTCTGAGCACCACCTCGCTGCGCGGTCGCTCCGTGCTGGAGCTCGGCTGCGGTCTGGCCCTGCCAAGCCTGGTGGCCGCAAAGATGGGTGCACGGGTTGTCGCCACCGATCAGCATCCGGACACCGAGGCCTTCCTGCGCAGAAACATGCACAACAACGGCATCACCGCACTTCGGTACGAGACGTTCGATTGGCACGGCACACTGCCGGCGGGCGTACGTGAACGTAGCTTCGACCATGTCATTGGCAGCGACGTCCTGTACACCATCGAGATGCCGGACATCTTGGCGCGGGCCTACGAACGCTTCATTGGCCCCAACGGTACCGGCTGGCTCACCGACCCGGGGCGCCCCTGGCTGACCGAGTTCATCAGCGCCTGCGAAGGCCTCGGATTGTCCGTCTCAGACGACGTGGTGGTCGGTGACGACGGCAAAGACGACGCATTCTTGCTGTTGCTTCGCCGTACCTGACAGACCTACTCGTCTGGCTCGCTTGAGCACTGCAGCGGAAAGCCCGCCTGGCGCGCGAGGTCCATGACCTGGTCTACGCGCGTATCCGCAACATCACGCGTGTACACACCGGCAACACCAATACCCGTGTTGTGGATGTGACGCATGATTCGGGTAGCGGCTGGGGTGGTCAGACGGAAGATTTGCTCAAGGATGAACACCACAAATTCCTGGGTGGTGTAGTCGTCATTGTGCACCAGGACCTTGTACATCCGTGGCTTCTTAAGATCTGTCTTCTTGCGGACTTTGACGTCACCGTCTTCGTCGCGCCGGCGCGAGGACATAGGCAAACTCTCCGGTTCGAGTGCGTTGGCAGTCGCTTACTTGGCCGCCAATAACGGGTTGTCAACCGGTCGGGGCGGTGGTTGACACGTCGAGCCATGTCAGCAGCGACGTTGCCGTTTGCACAGGAGTTGTGGCGAGCAACCCGCGCTCGATGCGCCCGTGCCGCAAGCGGACTGGACTCTCGGACAGCTGCTTGTTCAGGGCATCTACGGCAGCGGGAGTGCGGCGGGAGACGTGCCAGCGACCGTAGCTGCGTGCATCAATGCGCTCGGACAGGGCCATAGCGATGCGTCCGAGGGTGTTGCGTGCGTTGGTCTCCAGCCACGGGTGCACGGCCAAGCGCCCCTCTTCGCGAACCACTGCGGCATCGATCGACAGCGGGCCTTGGTAGCCCAGAGACTGCGCCCACTCGCCAGCCCGTCGTGCAGCAGCCAGAAGAATCGGCTCCACCGGCTCACTGTCTCCGCCGCCATGAATCTCGCGCTGTATCTGCGCGGGTAGCCCCCGAGTCCAACGCCCCAGCCAAGCGCCTGTGTACGCACCATTGGGAGCCGTCTCGAAGCGGCTGATGCCGTCAATACGCACGTCATCGTCAACCGTCACATGCACCGACAGGTCGAGCACGCGCTCGTACCAAGGCTGCACCAGGACCTCGCCATGGCGCTCGAGTTGGCGAAGAAGCCAGGTACGGTGGGCGTCTGACAGTGGCCCGCGGCCTCGGATGCGCTGCGTACCTGACGCACTAAACGGGGCCTTGATGACCCACGCACCGTCGCCGAGGTCCTGCTCTTCTGTCCAAACCGAGCCACGGTCTGCAACGAGCCCGGGGACGTCTAGGGTGTGAAACTGCCGCGCGGTCGCCGTCTTGGAGGACAAGGCCTGCCACGCCGGGTTCCACTCGGGCGTGCGGCCCAACACCTCGACATCATCCGGGACATGAACATCTGGGTTGGGGCCCCAGGGCTCGACCGAGCCAAGTGGGTGAACCCCCAGCTCGGCGCGCGTGAGTGAGTCGACGAACCGCGGCACGACAAAGCCCGCATCCGCGAGAGCGCCACAGAATGCTGGCGACGGACGCGGAGCGACGACGGTGTCGTGCGTCGCACACAAGAACATTGGTAGAACGGCTAGATCAGCGGAGACACGGGTGGAAATCGTGCTTCGAGCCGTGCCGCTGACCACCTCTTCAATGCCAGCATCGAACCAGATCACGCGGCCTGGGCGACCGCGAGAGCCTCCGACAGTACGCAGGCGCTCGACCTCCTGCTCAGTGAACCCGGCGGACAAGCGCCCGACACGGTCGAACTGTGGACCCCGATTTCTAGCGGGGGTGAGTGGCGGCGGAAGGTGCTGCTCCCATGCATCGATACGGTCGCCCTCTGTCCACCGGTCAAACCACACCAGACCATGGGCCACATGCCGGATTTCGTCCGTGTACACCACTGACAGAACATCCGCGGTCTTGTGGTCACCCGCGTCCGCAAAGCGCGTTCGCCAGGTCTGGCAGAAGTCCAAGTTGGCGACCTCAAAGCACAGGGAGAGCCCCGCCAAGAACGCTTCAGGGGTCTGAACGCCGCCCAACGTGTCCCAAAAGAAGCGGCTCACGGGCACCACGCCGACATCTTCCCCACACGCACGAAGACGAGCCAGGTACATGGCACAGTGGCGCTGCTCATCTCGAAGCGTGGCGACCAATCCACGGCGAAACCCGGCGGGAGCGTCTGGCCAGCGCAACAACGCCAGCGCAATCAGCTCAATGGCTTGCAGCTCGTGATTCGCGAGCTCATGGAGTACCCGAGCACGCCCATCATTGGCCTGAAGGTCCGCTTTCCACACGCTGGGCAGCTTGCGGTGGGACGTTGGCAGCGCCAGTTCTTTCGGGCGTCCTGGCAGCAGCGGACGCGTGTGTGCAGCCCCACCACGAACATCTACCTCGGGCCATGCCTGGAGCTTCTCCGCAAGGGTGATGCCGTACAGGGCTTGCTCGGCGTAGGTCTGGACAGAAGCTGAAGTCATGCCGACACCTATCCGGGTGGTCCATCTACAGGAAGCTCTCCGAACAGCAGCAACGTGTTGTCACCGTCGGCGCGCCCTCTCAAGATGACGTCGTCAGCGCCATCTCCATCGACATCCGCCGCTAGAGGTTCGTGGGTGCGGGACGACCAGTTGGCGGGTCCGAGGGCATTGCGCCGCGTCCAGTCCACAGCATCCGAAAACTCGCCGTCTTCACTCAACAATGCCCAGGTTGTATCCGCGGCTTGCCTTCCTACGAGCAGCAAGTCCACGGCATCGTCGCCGTTCACATCTGCCCAGAGTGGGGCGTGAGAGTTCTCCGCCCAGTCGGTCGCACTCAGTCCGAACCGGAAGGTCCAGGGCAGCGCGGTGCCTAGTGTTCCACCGTTGTTGCGGGCGAACGTTGTCAGGTCGGCACCGCCTCGCCCTTGCAGCAAGACATCTGCGTCGCCGTCACCGTCCATGTCGGTCAGATGCAGACGATGGTCAGATGCCGCCCAGATGGCGTCTGTGATGCCACCTTCGTCGGTCCAGTCATCGTACAGTAGGAAGCCCGTCTCCGTGGACAGCAGCACAATCGGGAACTGGGTGCGGGTGCGCGGCTGGAGCAGCAGGTCATCATCACCGTCGCCATCTAGGTCCGCCACATGGGGAATGCGGCGGCTCAGTGTCCACCGGGAGGCGTTCATGCCGGCAGCATTGGTCACGTCCGTAGCCGTCTCAAGGCCATCTCCCCGTCCCAACAACCGCAAGGCCGTACCGGTCGGTCCGGTCGGCAACAGCAAGACATCCGCACGGGTGTCTCCATTGAAGTCCCCCACCACCGGTTCGTGTCCTGACCAGCTCGCACGCGAGGTCAAGTTCACAACGTCCGACGGCCCTTGCTCACTTCCGAGAACTGCGCGCGTGGGGCCCGAGCCACGTGGCACAAGCAACGCGTCGTCAAAGCCATCTCCGTTGACGTCGAGGACGACCATCGTGTGGGCTTGAGCATCCCAGCTTGCCGCAGACATGCCGTCCACAGTGGTCACCGTGCGCTCGTGGTCGAAGCCATCCACGGCGTGGCCAGGCATCCAGTAGGTCGCGTGCTGGTCTAGAGCGGTCTGCAGCAACAGGTCGTCTAGGCCGTCTCCGTTGAAGTCACCGGTGTGGCTGACGCGGAAGGATGCTGCCCACTTGGCGCTGCTCATCCAGAAGCGATTGCTGATGTTGCCGGACCCAGAGCCAACAATCCCGCACGAGTCATCTGTTGGCGGACATCCTTCGTACACCCGAACCCAGTCAATGCGGTGTTCGAGTCGTTCAAACAAATCAATGTCCCAACCCCCCGTCTTGACGACCGAGGTGTTGAGGATGAAGTAGAACGGGTCGTCTGGAATATCGACGGGGAAAGCTGGCCATTCCGAGCCAATGAGCGAGCCATCGTTCGCTCCAATGACGTCACCAATCAGCGGCGTACCCGCCATCAGCTCGCCGGTCATCCAGTCGTCTACGTAAAACCGCAGGCGGTCGGGTGTCCACTCCACCGCGTAGGTGTGCCAGTCTTCGGCGAAACGCGGCTCACCAGGGTTGTGGTGGTTTCCGCTGGAGTGATGCACGCGCACATCATCGACATCCATGCCTCCGTGGAAGCTGCCGTGAACATCTGTCGGGTCGTGAGCGACAGCCTCCATGATGTCGATCTCGCCGTCATTCGGCCAGCCTCCATCTGTTGGAAGCAGCCAGTGTGCGGGCCATGCACCGAGCTGGTTGGGGATGATTGCGCGCACTTCGAAGCGCCCGTAGGCCTGGTCAAACCCGGTCGGAGCGTGGTTGGGATTGCTGAGAACCGCACCGGCACGAATGGGACAGTTCTTAGAGACGTAGGAGTTCGGTTGGTCCACGCCGCAGTTCCAGGGTCCATCCCCTGCGGCGTGGTCTGCGGACAATCGCAGCTCACCGTCCACCACCGCGACCTGGGCTGGGTCCAATGCGTTGATGCCTTCGCCGCGAGACGACAAGCCCCAGTCCATCCAGTTGTAGATGTCGTAGACCGCCCACGTACACTTGTTCAGGTCCGCCACCTGGGCATGCATGGCACCATCGCAGTCGGCGGTCGACCAGTAGCGGTCCATGCAGACGGGTGGCGTAGTGACCGCGTCGTAGCAGGGGTCGTTTGGCGTGGTCGGGCCGTCAAAGTCGTCTTCGAAGGTCAGACGCCAACGGCGAGCGAGCTGACGCGGCGAAGGCTCAACGGGGGCGTCCGTATCGGCATCCGTGTCAGTGTCTGTTCCCAACTCCGTGTCGTCGTCCACTTCCGTGGACGCATCTGTATCGGCGGTCGTGTCGGTGCCATCCGAGGACTCAGTACCGGGGTCGTCTCCGGTCTCCACCATCTCAGACGGTCCGCACGCGACGAGCAAGAGCCAAAGTGGCCACATGTAGAACCTCCAAACAATCGATTACCATGCCCAGCACCGGTCTGCGGCTACACTATCGCCATGCCACGCGATGACGACGCCCTAAAGCGACTCTACGGACAAGACCCGCCCGCAAGCCCCAGCAGCGCAGGTGTGTCTTTGGTGTGGGTGGCGCTGGTCATTGGACTGGGACTGGTTGGAGTCGCTGGGATGCTTCTGGTGACGGTCATCAGTCTTCGGCCCGACCCAGTCAACGACCGCTTGGTAGAGCTCGGTGTCGTTGGCCCCGGGGAAGTAGTCACCCTGATGTACGGCACACAAGACGACGGCTGTCTCATCACCCCAGACGCCATGGTCACCTGGAGTCCATCTGGTGCGGCACGAGCGAGCCTTGTGGATGCGGTGGTGAGCGAAGAACGCCTACCTCACGCACTCGTCGTGACCAGCGACGCGACGGCACGCTGCCTGTTCACCGACGATGTCAGCTACACGCTCTTCTCGGAGTTGGTGAGGCGGAACGTCCGTCCTACCCGCGAATCGTGGCGGCCTATCGATCCTAGAATGCAGTAGTCGACGCGATGGTCGGCCGAAGGGGAGGCACAAACGAAAGCGGCCACGCGACTCGCGGGTGCGAGAGGCGTGGCCGGGGGTGACCCGAGGGTCGGCAGGGCTAGTTGACTAGCGGCCTGCGGGGATTGGCGTGGTGTCTTCGTCGACGTCTTCGACATCACCGAGGTCCGCATCAACATCGCAAGCAGAGCTGAACGGAGTTGTCAGACGAAGCAGCTTAGACGCTGCAGACTCTGTGTCGTTGCCGTCCAGAGTGTTGGCCGGCGCATTGAACCACTCGGAGGCAGTCCACACGGTGTTGGCTGCTGTGGTGCTGGCCAAACGGCATGCGTACGAGTCCAAGTACTCCCAACCTTCGCCGGTACCATCGGTTCCAACGCTGCCGAAGATGTCGACGACAGTGGCATCAGTGGCATCTCCGGTCGCGACACCCATGAACAACACGAAGGTGTCATCACCGTTGGGCGGTCCATTGGTACCGATGTAGGCATCTGCGAGGTTGTCATACACACTGAAGAAGCTCGGTGCTGCCTGGTCTTCGTTCTCAATACCGATCACGAAGGAGTCGCCCGGCGCCAGCATGCCCGACAATGCGAGACTCGGATCAGAAGAGCTGTTCAGGGTCGTGTTCGCATTCGAGAAGAATCCGACGCTGTACATCGACAGGTCGACGGTCGTGCCACCAATATTGGTCAATTCGACCCAAGTCGGACGTCCAACGTTGCCGCCAGTATCACTCAGCATCGTTCCATCGACGATCTCGGTGAACAGGACGACACCGTCGTCTCCGCTGATGCCGGTATCGGCATCGGTGTCGGTGTCGGTGTCGGTGTCGGTGTCAGCATCCGTGTCTGTGTCCGAATCAGTGTCGCTGTCCGTGTCCGAATCAGTGTCGCTGTCCGTGTCCGAATCAGTGTCGCTGTCCGTGTCTGAATCGGTATCCGAATCCGTGTCCGAGTCAGAGTCAGAGTCAGAGTCCGTATCGGAATCAGTGTCTGAATCCGGGTCAGTGTCCGAATCTGGGTCAGTCCCTTCTTCGGTATCGGTGTCCGAACCAACTTCGGTATCCGTTCCCATATCCGTGTCGGTATCTTCTTTATCGGGGCAACCAACCATCAGGAAGGCAGCTAGAACAGTAAATGAAGCTGAAAGGCGCATGGTGTCTCCTCACTCAATTGCCCATCGGACGTAGCACTTCTGACACCGACCTGCTTGATTGAGCAGCGGGCGTTGCACAGTTGTTGCCAAAAACCAAGAGGTTTCTGGACTCACTTGAAACTATCGTCAGCCGAATGCTCTACATCCCAAGCGACGGAAGCAACCAAGATCCCGAAGTTCCCGAAACCAGCAGGCCCGAGTTTCCACAACGTACACGACTGCTCTGGGAGACCGAAATCCAAGCATCCGGTACAGGCGGCGCTCCATCAACGAGTCCCGGCCCATAGAACAGTTCGACGCCGTCAAAAGTGAAACCGGAAATGCCAGTCCGCCGACGCGTTCGGACGGCTAAGTCCACCTCTCCGTCTCGGTTGAAGTCGCACAGCATCGTTGGATCAGTGACGGTGAATACCTCTCCATCAGGGTGAGGCCCGAGTGCCGAAAGCGCGATGCTTGGCGCCCCATCGGCATTGTATTGCCGCACCAGCAGCGGCAACGTTCCCGTGCTCGGCCACAACCAGTCAACAATGCCGTCCCCGGTAATATCCCAGTTCGCATCTGGTATTGACCGGTTCGAGACACTCTCAAACCCATCCGGAAATGCCGCAAGTGACGACCATTCGTACCCGGATTCTCGCGTCATCAACCTCGACACGACAGCAGTTCCGTCCTCCTGTACGGCCGGGAATCGGTCCAGTACATCGACGGAAATCCTGATGCCAGTGCGAAATACATCACCCGACACCAGCGGTTCATCAGCAATCACACGGTCCACTCCGTGTGGACTTAGGAGCAAGTGAAATCCATCCCCTAGGGGCACGAGAACCTCGTCTACGCCATCGGCATTTTGGTCATTGACCGCAACCAGCCGTCCATCGGGCAAATTCGACCCGGTCATCACGAAGGCCGCATCCGCCAAGGCAAACGACCCGGCTTCCACTGGCCCGTAGAACACGTAGATGCCTTCCTCATTGCAGTTCAAGGACAAATCTCCGACACCGTCGCCGTTGTAGTCCACTTCCCCGCTAGCAGCGTGGCCAGCGCAATCGTAGGCGTCCGAAACTACGGTTGATGGTGAAGGAATCGATGAGTCAAAGGGTCCCAAATACAAGCTGCCACTGCCATCGTCCGAAAGGGCAATCCAAGCATCATCCAGCCCATCATCATTCCAATCAGCCATCGCCACGTAATCAGAGGCTCCGAGTTGAATGGTCTCGACGCCCGCCGCATCGAGGTCACCCGCATATTCACAGTCCCCCGGCCCCCCATCACAGTCATCATCCAGCCCATTGTTGCAGACCTCCGGCATGCCAGGGTTCACCTCCGCAAGCCCGTCGTGGCAGTCGTCCCCACCGCTGACAACAGCAATGAACCCGTCACCATCGGCGTCGTTGTCAGCGTCGCCTGAGCAGTCTTGGTCCACGCCGTTGTAGTAGACCTCTGTGGCGTTGGGGTTGACGTCTGCATCTGTGTCATCACAGTCGACGCCGTTGCTTAGGTCCGTGAAGGAGCCTGCTGGACGCGCGCACCCTTCCTGGACTTCGGGTGCCGGGAAGCCGTCTTGGTCGAGGTCGACGTACCACTCGACACTTCCCGCTCCAGCGTCATCAGTCAGACCGTCGCAGTTGTCATCTACACCGTTGCCGCACACCTCTGCTGCATCCGGGTTGATGTTGACGTTGTCGTCGTCACAGTCGTTGCCGTCGAGCTCGGATGTCTCAAATCCGTCTCCGTCTCGGTCCCGACCTTCCGTCGTGTCAAAGCAGCCAGTGAGAGCAAGCGTGAGCAATAGGGTGATGCGCATAGGACCTCCGAGGCAGCAAGGATACGGTCCTACGAACCAGATAGCCAATCGCATCAACTACTACGCGTCTTAGATTTCCACCCCCGGCGTTTCCCCTACCCCTCCGGCAGACACTCAATGGGTTCGGGCACACCACACTCATCATCCATTGGCACACCCCCCAATCGGTCCTGCACCCACTCCCACTGGAGCAGAATCGACGAAGCAGCGCCTTCGGTGTGGCCGGCACCTGCGCACTCGATCGTGTCCATGTCGTAGCCTTGGGCGCACAGGCGGGGGATGTCGTCGCGGTTGGTCTGGTGGTAGACGAGGTCGTCGGCGCCGCTGTAGACGTACAGCACGGGAGTGTCGCTGATGCGCTCGAAGGGTGCGGTGGCCAGCGAGTTTGCGGTAAGGGCGCAGCCCCAAGGTCCGAAGTCAGCCAGGGTGCCATCGGTCGCGGCCTGACGGAAGGCTTCGGTGTAGACGGTCTCTACGCTGGAGATGTCCGAGTAGGAGTCACCAAAATCGCAGCTACCGTTCATGGCTGGCAACAGAGTGGACGCGAGCTCGTAGGGCGCTTCGTCTGTCAGCACTTCGGTCAGTGGCTCGTCGAATCCGTACCAGTCTGAGTAGGTCGCCAACGCGCCGGCCAGTGCGAGCGACGTTGCCCCTTCAACAGTGGCACCTCGTGTTGCCAAGCCCACAACATCTGTTGGCGGAACGCTGGCGACGACGCCCACCATATCGGCAGACGGCAGATACCAGGGCGCATACAGCTCGCTCCACAACGCAGCGAAGCCCCCCTCAGAACCACCGAAGAGGATGGTCTGTCGTGTGACGTCGGCGTCTACTCCCGAAAGCTCGGGTGTCAGTCGCCAGGCAGCTCGCAAGGCGTCCAATGACGCGACCGCGGTGGGCTCTGCAATCACGTACGGGTGCACGTTCTCCGATGCTGGACCAAAACCGTTCATTCCCAGGTAGTCCGGCGAGACAACAGCCACGCCCATGCTCGACAACAGCAGGTTGCCCGCCGCCCCTTCAATGCCGGCAGCGCTGGGCGCACACTCGTCCATGAAGCCCGTGGTTCCATGAAGCCAGGCCACAGTGGGAACGGTCTCGTCTGTCTCGGGGAAAGACAACAGGGCAGTGGCCTCGACGGTCTGTCCCCTGTCTTGGGTGAGGTAGCGGAAGCGGTACATCCGGACGTCGTAGCGAATGTCCAACAGATCTGCCGGGAGGCCCGCGCCAGCCAGGACACCACGAATGGCTTGGGCGCTGAGATCGAGCTCGGATGCGCGCTCCCAGCTCACCACGGTGCCGACTTGGTCCAGCGGAACCCAGTCGTAGGGCGTGGGTCCGCACACACCGGTCGGAAGGTCCGTCAGTGGCGGTGCATCCGAGGTATCCAGGTCGGTATCTGGCTCATCCGTGTCCCCGGAATCGGGAAGTCCAGGACAGCCGGCAAGCAGACAAAGTAGCGACAGTCGAAACACAGCGCCTCCAAGCCACAGAGTGCCCGTGACGGAGCGAGTCCGCAACGCTGCTGACGTTTCTCCGACAGGTCTGGACACCAACGCCCTCAAATTTTCCTTGCGCAAATCGGCGGACGGAATATTCATTCCGCATCTGGAGTCACCGTGAGTACCAAGCGAGACGACATTCTGAACGCTGCCCTTCGTCTGTTCTCGCGTCGGGGTTTCTACGGCACCACAATGCCCGAGCTCGCACGGGAAGCTGGGGTTGGCGCCGGAACCATCTACCGCTACTTCGACAGCAAAGAGACGCTTGTCAACACGCTGTATCAGTCCTGGAAAGCCAAGATTACCGAAGACGTGTACGCCGACCTTCCCGCTGATCTGCCGTGGCGAGCTCGATTCACCTTGCTGTGGACCCGCCTGTTCGACTTCGCCCATACGCACCCGGAAGCCTTCTCATTCGTCGACCTGCACTACCACAGCGACTACCTCGATGAGCAGAGTCGAATGGTCGAGCAGATGTCCGCTGCCACGCTGTTCACCATGGTGCTCGAGGGCCAAGCTGACCAAGTCCTGGTGGACCTCCCGCCCGCGGTGCTCATCGCCATGGTGTATAGCGCTTTTCTAGGCGTCGTTCGGGCTGAACAGGCCGGCTATGTGGTGGTCGATGAGACCCTCGCAACGGCGACTGAAGAGCGCGCCTGGGCCATGATTCGACGCTAGGCAATCGCCTCGTCCCCCTTTTTTTTACCTCCCATCTTCTCAAACGGAATGAATATTCATTCCTATTCTTGGAGCCAACATGACCCCTCAAATCATCCTCATCACAGGTGCCACCGCCGGTATCGGACGCCACGCTGCCTTGACCTTGGCACGCCGTGGACACACCGTCATTGCGACTGGGCGTCGTGAAGACGCGCTTGCCTCCCTGCAGACAGAGGCAGCGGGTCTGAACCTGACCACCCTCCGGTTGGACGTGACCGATGCCGAGAGCGTCAGTCAAGCCGTGGCAACGGTGGACGCGCAGACCGCAGGACACGGCCTGGACGTGCTCATCAACAACGCCGGATACGGACAGCTGGGTGCGGTTCTCGACGTAGACGATGCTCGCGTTCGCGCCCAGTACGAGACCAACGTCTTCGGCGTGCTCAACACCGTGCGCGCATTCGCCCCAGCAATGGTCCGCCGAGGGTCAGGACGCATTCTCAACGTGAGCAGCATTGGCGGCTTGTTCACTCTGCCCTTGTTCGGCGTGTACAACTCGACAAAGTACGCCGTCGAATCCTTGTCAGACGCCCTGCGTCGTGAGCTTCGCCCCTGCGGTGTAGACGTTGTGATCATTGAGCCGGGCACCATCAACACGAACTTTAGCGGCACGGCCAAGGCCAGCGTGGACCGCGCGGACAGCGCATGGTCTGACGTGTACGCCACCGCCGAGAATAACTACGCATGGGCAGAGCGCATGGCGCCGGACCCCACGCCCATAAGTCACGTCATGACCAAGGCAATCGAGTCGCGTAGTCCACGTGCGCGCTACACAACTCCGTGGCGTGACAAGTTCGCTGTCCAGTTCATGAACCTGCTCCCCACGCGTCTGGCCGACGCTCTTGCATCCGCCTTCTTTGGTCTTGCGAAAGTCGACCCCGCACGTCTATCCCCAGCCCTGACTACCGAGGTCGCATAATGCTCTTTCTACTTGCGCTTACTGCATTCGCCCAAGACCACGATGCCCTGGACAGCGCCGACTGGAAAGAGGTTGGCGACCGCCGTTCGGACGTTGGGTCGGTCCATCTGCGAAAGAGCACGGTTGACGAGGTGATGTGCATTGAGGGCACCGTGGACGTGCAAGCGACCACCGATGCCCTGCATGCCGTCACAACCCGCATGGTCACGTCTCCCGACTGGTCTTCCGCAGACCTGTCCGTGTCCGAAGAGCTCTCGCGGGACGGCGATAGCTTCGTGCTCTATCAGCACTTTGACAGCCCAGGCTGGACCTTATCGGCAGACCGCTTCTGGATTGTGCAAGGAGTGCCAGAGGTGCTCACCGCCACGTCAGCACGCTACCGCTGGCATCGGGTTCCCGCATCCGACTGGCCCACCGCGGCAGAGAAGTCGGCTGCCCTCTCCCGAAATGCCGTAGAGATGCCGACCAACTACGGAGAGTGGCTGTTCACCCAGAACGCCGGTGCGACGACGCTTCGCTACCGCGCATGTGCCGACATTGGTGGACGCGCTCCAACCGCATTGGTCACGTGGCTGACCACGCAACAGGTGCCCGACCTCATCGCTGAGCTGGCGACGGAGGCACTGCGCGCATCCGACGCAGGGTGAGGCCGCCGCTATTCCGTGGCGGTGTCTTCCAGCATCAGTCCACGCAGCTTCTCGCGCATCACGGGCGGGATGGGACTCGGCTTGTTCGCGTCGTAGTCTACAAGCACGACCACTCCAATGCCCTTGGCAACCAACGCGCCATCCGATGAGCGGTTGGCAAGATGACGCATGGTGAACGACGTGGTTCCAATGCGCTCAATGTACGCTTGCACGGCAATCGTGTTCGGCCACACGACCGGCAGGACAAAGTCACAGGTGGTGCTCGCCAGAATGGGGCCCACACCCTTCGCCGTTGTGGACTGCAGGCCAATGGCGTCAAACAGTGCAATGCGCGACTCCTCAAACCAGCGGAAGAAGTGTGCGTTGTTGACGTGCCCAAGCGCGTCCATGTCTCCCCAGCGAACTGGGGTCTCAATGCGAATCTCTGACTCACTCACAGCAGTGTCCTCCACTCGCCGGCTATCTCGCCATGCACTTCATTCCGACAATCGCGCGCTCGCGCGCTAAATAGACTGCATGCGCACTTCACTCATGGCCACAGTCCTCCTCATGGGCTGCGCCTCCGAACAGACCATCCGCACCCAGTGCACCCTGCCTGGTCCGTGCTTCTGTGACGCCGATTGCGTGGAGCCAGACTCCGACGAACCCACAATTCAATGCCCCGCACCTCGGGTATACGACGTCCCAACCACCTACACCATCGACATTGGTGGCACCGGGTGCGACGCGATTGTCGAGATGTGGGGCGGTGGTGGTGGTGGCGGTGTGGCCGAAGGCGGAGGGGGTGCCTACGCACAGGTGAATGTGTTCGATCTCCCTCGGTTGACCATGCAAGTGGGCTTTGGTGGAGAGGGCGGCGGCGCACCGGACGGCGGTGGCGGCGGCGGCTCGGCAACCTGGGTGTACGAGCCAGGCATCGTCACGCTCGCTGTCGCAGCCGGCGGTGGTGGCGGTGCTGGCAGCGTGCCTCAAGAAGCGACCGAGGGATTCCCTGCCCCCGCGCAGACTGGAACGGATGGCGCCCCCGGCACCAGTGGAACGGGCAGCCTGGGTGGCACCGGTGGATTCGCGGCCGTTGGGTACGGAGGCAGAGGCGGTGACAGCAATGGTGGCGGCGGAGGTGGTGGAGGATCCACGCCCGGCATCGGTGGTGGTCCTGCCCAGCCCGGCACAACGGGTGGCTCCTGGAGCCGGGACAACAACGTCCGCCAACCTTCGGGGGTGCAAGTAGCGAATGCTGATGGTGCTGCGGGTGCGGGACGAGGCGGTGCGCCCAATACAGACGGGTCAGGAGGCCGCATCGTCATCCGATTTGAACCCCCTAGCGGCGGTTGACAACGCCACGTTGAGCAGGGGAACTCGCACCAGCGTGCTCTACACGTTACACGGGCCGAAAATGGAGGGCCCCATGGCCGGAAAGTCAGCGCGTCACCGCGCAAAGCTCAAAGCAAAGCACATGAAGAAGCGTTCGCGTGACTGTGGATTCTCCAAAGTCCGCAAGAAAGGTGGACGTGTCAAGCGTTCCGGCAAGCGTCCCGCTTCGGGTGTCTTGGTCGGCTAGTCACCGCTGAGATCCACTAGGGTCTCACAGTGATTGCTTCACTTCAATGAGCCCCGATGCCCTGCGCATCGGGGCTTGTTGTGCGTGGGGTCTTCGGTCTTCACCCCCTCGGTCCTTGTCTCCTGTCAGGCCGACAACACGCCGTCCCAAGGTGGCTCGAAGACGCTCGCCAAGCCGCCAGCATTGGCGATGTCGTCGACCAGGGCTGCAAATCGCGGATGACCGCACAGCGTGGCACTGTCCCCTACCTGGAACAGGGCCCGACGCGCACGGGTCAAGCTCACCGTCAGACGACGCGTGTCGGCAACGAACCCCAAGGCTGCGTCCCCGTTGGAGCGGACCCAGCTGACAATGATCACATCCCGTTCTCGACCTTGGTAGGCGTTGACGGTAGCGACCTCTACCCCAGGAAGAACCGCCTTTAGGCGAGCCACCTGTGCGCTGTATGGGGCAATGACTGCGATGGACGACCGCGCCACGCCGAGTGCTTCCAGCTCGCCAATCAACAGGCCCACCACCTGCGCCTCACCCGGGTTCGCCAGCGAGCGTGTGGCCGGGTCCATCACCTCTGCCAAGCCGCTGCCAGCTGTATCAATGAACCATGTAGGTACGTCTGTCAGAGGCGCTGATAGGACGCTGGGTAGTCCACTCAGGGCCTGAATGCTCACGGATGAGTGGTCGGTATACGCGGGGCCGTACACCCGTTTCACCAACGCACGAATGCGGCCGTCCATGCGGTGCTGAACCGACAGCATGGGGGCTTCGAGTCCCGCCATCATCAAGCGCTCCAGGGCAGACATCTCCAAGGCGCTACCGGGCACACGGGTCACGGGCCCAAGCTGTTCCGGGTCGCCAACCACGATGAGTCGCTGCACCCATGGGACGGCGACCCATACCGCCGGCTCGGTCGCCTGTGTGGCTTCGTCAACAACCGCTGTGTGAGGCGTCGGCAGCTTCGATGCCCAACGCCCAAGCGACCCAAACGTACACGCGATGACGTCCGCCCCTTGCAGGACATGGTCCTGGGCCTGCTCTGCGACGCCGCGCCTCTGCTGAATCAGACGCTTACGCTCGCGAAAGTCGGTCGCTCGGGAGATGTCTCGGTTCAACGCTGCCAGAGCGGCCGCAAATGGCCCTGTCTTCAGCCGGCTATCGAGCGACAAGGCTTCGACATCTGGGTGGATACGCGAGACAGCTCCCAGACGAACCACGTTGAGGCCCAGCTTGTGGGCCGTCAACGTCAAGTGATCCACGGCAGCGTTGCTGTCCGCCAGCGCCCAGGGTGTGTCGCCCCTGCGGACCAACTCCGCCAGCAACGCACCAATGACCCGAGTCTTACCTGTTCCAGGAGGTCCATGAATTGCGGCCAGCGCGTTCGCTCGTAGCGCATGGTCCGCGGCGGCGACCTGAGAACTGTTGAGCCCAGAGAGGGTGGCTCCTTCCTGTTCGGCCTCGTCCACCTCGGCGGTCAGCAGGGCACGGACCAAGGGGGTGTCGAGCTCGGACGCCCGCTCCAGAGCCTGCCGGTACCGAATCCAAGTCGACGGGTCTGCGCGTAGACCGACGTCAATTCCCGCTCCAGAGTCCACGGGTTCGGAGAGCGTGATGTCGACAACACGACCGTCGTTGCCGCGACATCGGCCCGAGAGGACTTGCCCACCCACGGTCACAACAACGGAGTCACCACCGTCAATCCCGTCATGTAGCCAGACGCCCTTGGGGGCCCTCGCTACGATTCGGTACTGACGACCCGCCCAGTACCCTTCCTCAACGGTCAGGCGCGGAAAGGCCACTCCCGCGGCAATGCGTTCGTCCAGCGAGCATGTTGCCCAGTGAGCAAGCGCATCACGCTCGGCACGCTCCTCTTCCTTGAGGGCTGCATGCAGCTCAGCCAAGCGTGGAGGCATCATCAGCGATCTACTGGGTTGTACCGCTGAAGCCGAAGTCGTTCAGGCACCAGACTTCGCCACCGTCCACCGGAATCGCTTCGAACGTTCTTGGGTCAATGACGGCTTCGATGAGCACAACACTCTCGAAAGTGCCCGCGAGGATCTGGCCATCTGCGTTCGGAGACCCGGTGAACACGATGTCACCCGACTGCGCCACGAAGGTCTTTTCGCAGGTGGAGGAATCCGAGCAGTCGGTAGCAATGCTCAGACAGATCTCACAGTCGTCAAAGTCGTCTCTCGGCGAGAAGGTGTGTGTGTTCGGCCCCACGGTCGCTCCGGCCGTGTAGAAAATCTCTAGGTTGAGACCGTCGTAGTTCGGGCTCGGTGCCGTAGTCGCGGTGTACAGGTCGTACCCAGTGATGTTGACGAAGTCCTCGTCCACTGGAACAAAGTTGGTCCGGTCGCACCCTTCAACAGATGTGTCGCTGTCGGTATCGCTGTCCGTGTCCGAGTCCGAGTCGCTGTCGGAATCCGAGTCACTGTCGGAGTCGCTGTCCGAGCCCAAGTCTGTGTCCGTTCCCGTACCAGCATCCGTGTCTGTGGTGTCGTCTGGGCAGGCCGTGAGCAAGAAAAGCAGGGACAAAGACAGGGCGCGCATAAAGCCTCCAGCGGGAATGGCGCGCCTCGTAGCCCGTCTTCGAGGTGCCGCCTAGCTCGGGGTCTCTCGATTGCGCATGTGAAGCGCAATCCGCGCAAAGTTCTCTTCCAGTTGGTCACGAAGGCGCACATCTTCGACCTCTGCCGCCAGGGCAATGCGCATGCAGTGCATCCACTCCATGGCAGCGCGGTCATCGACGGCGAACGGCATGTGACGCATGCGTAGGCGGGGGTGCCCGTACTTCTCTACGTACAGCGGGGGCCCCCCAGTCCAACCGCTCAAGAACTCGTACAACTTGTCCCGAGACACGCTCAAGTTCTTCGCATGCATGTCCCGCAGCGTCTTGACCGCCGGATCCGTGTCCATGACGTCGTAGAAGTGGTCCACCAGCGCACGGATTCGAGGTGCGCCGCCCATGGTTTCGAAGAGTGATTGCATGTGGGCGGCCTATCTCGCTCACAGCGGTGACCTCGACACGTGCAGCACCTTTGCACAGCGGTTCTTACCAATGCGCCACAACTCACCGGAGATAATCCGCTATCATGCGACTGGTTCGGGGGTTTCTATGCGTTTTGTTTCAGGTCTCGCCATTGCCATCAGCTGTTGCGTTTCGGTCGCCGCGTCTGCCTCTCCAACCGTCCATCAGGGACGAGTGTTGGACGCCGTGGGCACGCCCCAGCAAGGAAGCATGTCGCTCGAGGTCGCTCTGTACGAGGTGGTCGCCAACGGCAGTCCGGTGTGGTCAGAGCCGCACACCGTCCAGCTCGAGGACGGCTACTACTCGGTTCTACTCGGCGGAATCACCCCAATTCCCTTGGGGTTGCTGGACGGTCGAGACCTGTGGCTTCAGGTGAGTGCGGACGGCGTCGCGATGCCGCGTCAGGTATTCACCGAGGTCCCTCGCGCGACTGTTGCGTCGCACATTCCCACCCACTCAGTAGCGCCTGTGACCTGCTCAACTGCAGCCGTTGGTGCCGTCTACTTGGACACCGCGTTGTCGGTCCTTCGCGTCTGCAGCGGGGCCGAGTGGGTCTCGATTGGCGGAGGCGTTGTGGGGGGAGTCCAGCCTGTCGCGTTTGCTCCAGTCGCTGGCCTGGCTCCAAACACGGTTTCAACGTCCAACACGGTCACCCTGGACTCCATCGGAAGCTCCGTAACGGTGATTATCACCGGTGGTAGCGGAGCCTCTTCGGCATCGCTGATTCGCAACGGCGTCAACACCAACAGCACCGAAGCCGTGTTCCAACCAGACGACACCCTCGCCATCCAGATGAGCGCTGCCCCCAGTCCAGATGCATTGTCGACGGCGGTGATCTACGTCGGCGGCGTGACCACCGAGTGGCGCTTGTCCACGGGTGCCAATGCACAACCCACAGCACCGCTCGTTGCGGTGTCACCTGTGCGTCCCCTACCGACCGACACGCTCGCTTGTGCCATCACAACACCCTCGACAGATTCCGACGGCGACACGGTGAGCTACAGCTATGAGTGGCTTCGAAACGGCGTAAGCACAGGCATAACCACCCCAACTGTGGCCCCGAATAATACGTCTGAAGCAGACGAGTGGACCTGTACGGTCACCCCCAACGACGGCTACGAGGACGGGGCAACGGCAACCGCTGCTGGCCGCGTCGCACAACGCTTTGTCTATGGCTACTCGGGCAGCAACCAAGCCCATCAAGTGCCAGCTTGGGCCTCGGAAGTCACGGTCAAGGCATGGGCCGGCGCCGGAGGTGGCGGTGCCGCTGAGAACGGGTCGCACGCGGGCGGTGCGGGTGGATACGTCTCCGGCCGCTTCTCGGTCTCGCCGGGAGAAACGCTCACAGTCAAGGTGGGCCAAGGAGGCGACTACTCCTCCGGCTTCGGCTACGCAGCCTGGCCAAACGGCGGCTTCGGAAGCAGTCGAACCAGCTATTTCAGCGGTGGTGGAGGCGGACGCAGCGCGGTTGAACGCGGCTCCACAGAGCTGGCTGTCGCGGGTGGCGGCGGCGGCGCGGGCGGAACTGGCTGGAGCTGCGGAAGCAACAACCTCTTCGGCGGCGGCGGCGGCGGAACCGTGGGGGGCAGCGGAGGCTTCTGCCCAGGGTCGAACCGAAGCACGAACTGCCAAGGCGACGGCGGCACACAGTCTGCTGGCGGCGCATCGGGCACTGGATGCCCCTACAGCTACACCTCCTCTCCTGGCTCTCGTAATCAAGGCGGCCACGGCGGCCAGTTCGGCGCAGCGGCCAATGCAACGTATGGCAACGAGAACTGCGGTGGCGGCGGCGGAGACGGCTACTTCGGAGGCGGCTCGGCACAAGTTCACGCCGGTGGTGGTGGCGGTTCGAGCTACCTGATGCCGGGTGTCAGTGACGCGGTCCTACCAGACTCCAGCTCAACCACGTCGCCCCCAAACACCAGTGACGCAGACTACGGCGGCAACGCAGGACTCGGACGCACTGCAGCCACCGGGTTGAACGGACGGGTGGTACTCTGGGTCCACTAAACCCGTAGGTTCACCGATGACACGACACTTGCTCCCCTGGATAGCCCTCGCTGCGACGCTCGCTGGGTGCGACCCCGATGGCCTGGACTCAGAAGACCCCATTGTCCGGGACTTTGCCACACGGGCCGGAGTGGAGCAGGTCAGCGTTCTCGATGCACGTGCGAACGCAGAGCTGTCCCTGTACAGCGATGCTGGAGAGCTGCTCGTGACCGTCATCGCAGACGACTTGGGTCAAGCGCACTTCGCCTACATTCCCTCCGATCCCATTGTGTTCGACGGCAGCCAAGCATCACGCGAGGCCATTGTGGACGGCCGCGTCCTGTCTCCTGGCGACTACACCATCACCGACGAGACCGGACTGACATCGGGTCCCATCGCCGTTCTAGGTCTCGATGATGTTCCGGAGCCCGAGTGGTACGACGGCCAAGAACTCGAGGGGGTCGTGTTCTCTCCCTTGGGCGGAGACCAAGACGACCCACAAGACGGCTTTCAGTACATCGAGGTCCGCGACGGCGTAAAGCTGTCGGCCATGGTGCGCTTCCCAGACCCGTTGCTGTTTGGCGAAGGTCCTTGGCCAACGGTCGTTGAGTACTCAGGCTACTCCCCCTCCCGGCCCACGCGCATGGAGCCCGGAACACGGATTGCGAACGCCCTCGGCTATGCCGTCGTCAGCGTGAACATGCGCGGAACAGGATGCTCGGACGGCGTCTTCGACGTGTTCAACCCCGCCCAACAAGCAGACGGCTACGACATCATCGAGGTGGTTGCGCGCCAAGACTGGGCGTTGAACAACCAAGTCGGCGTCATTGGTTTGTCCTACTCGGGCATTGCCGCCATGTACACCGCGACCACAGCACCGCCGTCACTCGCAGCGGCCGTACCGATGTCGGTCATTGGAGACCCCTGGGAGATGCAGTGGCCAGGCGGTATCTACAACCAAGGCTTCACTCAAAGCTGGATTGAAAACCGCGAGTCGCAGGCAGCCGCCAATGGCTCGAGCTGGGTGGTTGAGCAGATTGCTTCTGGCGACGAGACCTGTCGTGAGAACGTGGCCCTGTCCCACCTGAGCATCGACTTCGAAGAGTTCCTGGCGCTGTTGGAGTTTCGCCACACTCTCCTGGACGAACGTGACCTGACCCTGCTGATTGACAAGGTACAGGCGCCTATCTACTTGGTCGGCCAGTTCCAGGACGAGCAGACCGGCGCTCAGTTTGGTCGCATGTTGGACGGCCTCGACAACAGCCCACACAGCCGCTTGTCACTGTCCAACGGGCGTCACCCTGACGGCTACGGCCCAGACATGGCGTTCCGCTGGTTTGAGTTCTTGGAGTTCTACGTCGCCAAGCGTGTTCCGGAACTCAACGGTGTGATTCGTGCAGCGGGCTCCAACGAGTTCGCCGGCGAGTTCAACATGACCGGCTACAGCTTCCCGGAAGACCGCTTCACAGGCATGTCCTACGAAGAGGCGCTGCAGGCGTACCAAGACGAAGACCCGGTACTGCTTCAGTTCGAGAATGGCGCGGCACTTCCCGAGCAACCCGGAGCTCCCCTGCCCCGCTTTTCGACAACTCTCGATGCCTGGCCCGCTCGCGATGCCGTCCCAAACACATGGTTTGCTGACGCCGCCGGTGCCTTGGCCTCAACGACTCCCGCCACCCCCGGCGTAGACGTATGGGCATTCGACCCAGACGCTGGTACAACGGTATTCTTCGGCGAGCGGGGCTATCAGCTACTCGCCCGCCAGTGGGACCTCAACTGGACCCGGTTTGCCCCGGGCGACTTCGTCTCCTACCTGACCCCAGCATTCGACGACGACGTGATTCTGACGGGGCCCGGAGTCGCAGAAATCTGGCTACGGAGCGAACAGACCGACGTTCATGTGCAGGTCACGTTGACGGAAGTCACGCCACGCGGCGACGAGACCCTCATACAGTCTGGCTGGCTTAGGGTCGGCCACCGAGCAGCGACCAGCGGCGAAGATGGCCGCATTGTACGCACGTTTGCCGAAGAGGACTTCGAGTCGGTCCCCCCCGGCGAATGGGTCCGCGCTGACGTCGAAATCCCCTCCGTCGCTCATCCCCTGCGCGCCGGCTCCCAGCTGCGAATGGTCATCAGCGCTCCCGGTCGGGACCACGGAACGTGGGAGTTTCGCGCTCCAGAATACACTGGAGAGGTGGCGTTTGACCTGGGTCGCGGCGGCGCCCACGCAACGTCTCTGACCCTTGGCATGTTGCCGGGCGTGGACATTCCAGATGGCCTGCCCGAGTGCAATGCACTGCGCGGTCAGCCATGTCGTCCGTTCGAAGGCGAAGAAAACGTGGTTGGCGAGGAGTAGGTGCGGCCCACGCTTCGTAGACGAGGTACAGCCGCGCCATCCATGGAGAGTCGCATGCGTTTTCTAGCCCTATTTGCCCTTCTTGCAGCCTGTTCGGGCGACGGCACCGACACGAACACCGAACCCAGCTGCTCGGACTGTGCAGACGGCGAGTACTGCCTTGTGTACTTTGAAGCCGACGGCGAGCGCGAAGCCTGCGCCACTCTGCCCGAAGCCTGTGCTGGCGACGATTCCTGCGAGTGCCGCGGCGAGATGTACGACGGCTGTGAAGACCCCTTCATTGGCGTGGGATGCTCCGACACACTGGCGCCGACTCAGATTAGCTGCAACGAGTAGTCTCTCGTTGTTTCGTCTACTCTGCAGTCAATAGCTTTCGTATCGTCAGGCCGTGAAACAGCACGGCCCCCGCTACACACACGGTGGCAATCCACTGTGCGGGCAGCTGAAACGCAAGCAGCAGAGGCTCATCGAACTGCTTCATTGGCGTAGGCAGCGACAGGAACACAACCCGCACCACGTTCGCGAGCAGCACCACGCCCACAACCTGACTCGCCCAAGCAACAGCCCGCGACCGGTCTGCAAACGGGGCTGCGATGAGGCATACGACACCTGCGATGATGTCGATGTTCTGACCCGTCCACGTCATCTGCGGCGGCGCTACTCCCTGCTCAGCCCAGGCATGCAGTACCAACTCAAGAGGCAGGCGTAATCCCTGGGCACCGACCAACAGCCACAGCGGCAGTGTGGTGGCCAGACGGCGTCCTACCGGCGAAAGAATCACCGCAAAAATCACCGCGAACATGACGCCCATCTGGAGCGGCGCTCCCGGAATGGCATTTTCTTGAGTGACCCAGCCCATGTAGATGGGAATGGACTGCACAAGTGTCCAGGTAACCAGTCCGGCAAACGCCAAGACACCATTGCGTGCACGATTCGCGGGCGCTGAAATCGCTACTGCGCTGCCAGCACCAATGCCCCAGCAGACAACGACAATGACAAGGAAACTCCATAGGGCTGGACCGGTGGCTTGGACCATTTTCGACTCTCCATTGCTGTAGCAACCCACAGATGGTATCATAAAACATACTATGAAGTCATATAAACAATACTGCGGCGTTGCGATGGCCCTTGATGTCGTTGGCCAGCGCTGGACGCTTCTCCTCATTCGTGAGCTTCTTCCAGGGCCTCGGCGCTTCACCGATCTTCGTCTACCCGGACTGACACCCAACGTCTTGAGTGACCGGCTGAAGCACCTGAACGAAGTGGGTCTCATTGAGCAGCAAGACCTTCCCCCACCTGCTGCCCGAACGGTGTGGGCGCTGACCGATCGGGGGCGTCAACTCGAGCCCGCCATCTTGGCACTCGGTGCTTTTGGAGCTTCTTATCTCCAGCAACCTGAGGGCCTGACCCTGTCCCCCCGATGGCTGATGGTCTCACTACAGCGTCGGTACCAAGGCGGCGTGCCAGCGGGCGTGGTCCATCTCACCCTTGGGGACAGTCCCTACTCCGTCACCGTCACCCCAGATTCGCTCACCGTACGCGACGGGCACACAGGCGACCCAACCGTCACTGTGGCTGGCCCTATGCTGGACCTTGCCGGTGTGTTGGCACGAGGACAAGCCCTACCAGACAGCGTGACCGTCAGCGGGGACAGCGCGTATCTGATGCGGTGGCTCGCGACCCTTATACCCGTTCGGTAGTCGACATTGCCCAGTCTGCAGCGGCATCCGCATGAATCAATGCGGTGTCGTACACAGGAACGTCAACGTCGCCCGACCGAATCAACAGGCCAATCTCCGTGCATCCCAGCACCATGGCTTGCGCTCCCTGACGCTGCAGACGCGACATGCACTCAGCGAACATCTGTCGAGACGATGCCTCAACCCGGCCCACGGCTAGCTCCCCCAAGACAATGTGGTCAATCACCACAATATCGTCGGGTTCGGGTACGACAACGCCGATGCCGTGCGAGTTGAGTCGGTCGATATAGAACCGCTCGGTCATCGTAAAGGCGGTTCCAAATAAGGCAATACACGTGACCTCGTCAGCGAGCAGCCGCGCCACTAAGGCGTCCACAATGTGCAGGACCGGGATGGACAGCTGGCTACGCATGGACGGCACAAGACGATGAATCGTGTTGCTGCAGACCACCAAGCCCTCAGCACCTGACCGCTGAAGACCGGTTGCCGCCTTGCGAAGATGTGTGGCGAATCGCTTCCAGTCGTTGGTCTGCTGTGCCTGAACAATCCAGTCGTAATCAATGGAATGCAGGAGCAGAGACGCAGACCGCTTCGGCCCGAGCGTGCTCGCAACTCGCTCGTTGATGCGTGTGTAGTAGGTGGCGGTTGAGTGCCAGGTCATGCCGCCGAGCAGGCCGAGTGTCTTCATGGACGGAGCCTATCGGGGTGGCAGACAGCATCCCACTAGCGTCTCAAGACACCGCCGCGGGCGCCCCAGACCCACACTCGAATGTGGTCTTCCCGGATACCCAAGGACTGCATTTCTTCGGGTGTCAGCTGCGCAACAAGGGCGTCTGCGTCCGACTCACCGAGCTCGGCGATGGTTAGAATGTCTCGCTGTGCCAGCCAGCGCGCTCCCACATCTCCCATGCCGCGGTGGACCATCATCTGGGCGTAGTGCCAGGAAGGCGCCAGGGCACTCCGCGGAACTCCGGTCTCAGCCTCAACGACGAACGGGTTGGCCACAGCCAAGCGCTCCGGTGTGGACCACTGACTCTGACGAAGTCGCTGGCGTTGACGCAGGGACAGGCTGTCGATGTCGGACAGTGTTGGACGCACCGTAATGGCAGGCGTCAGCGGCACAAGCGTGGCCGTGACCGAGAACACCAGAAGCGCGGCCATAGCGACAGCACGGTGCGTTGACCGAACGATGGGCTGCACGTCATCCGCCAGTTCCCAGTGCCGTCCCCCGCGTGCGATGTGGCACCACAGGGCGTACAGCGAGAAACTGGCCACCGACAGCACGGGAAAGCCAACGAAGCCGAGCCAGGGCATCTCGAAGATCTTGCCCGTCTCAAAGCCCGGAACCGTGTACACCCACTTTGTATGGGCCCAAAAGTTGAGGCTCTCCCACAGGCCGCCGGCGATCAGCCCGCCTGCCAAGAGTCGAGCGAGCCGGCCCGGTTGCCCCAACTCGAGGTCGCGAAGCAAGCTCTGGGCCCCCACCCTCCGGTTGATGACCAAGGGGATGCCCAGAGGAGCGCCCCAGACCATCCAGAAGCACTGCTGGGGAGCCACCATAGGCAAGACGATGCACAGGGCCCCAAACACCAGCAAGAAGGCTTCTAGCGCTCGGGAAACGCGTAACGGTCGCACTGCCCAGTTCGTCCACACGCCGTACACACGAAGCAGCTCGGCTGGGAAGAAACAGGCCGGCAACACCGTCGCAAAGGCCAATCCACCGTACAGTGCCTGCCAGACATCCGACCGAGGAACAAACACGTAATACCAGTTCTCAAGTCGTAAGTTGAGCTGCTCGTACACGGTCCAATAGGCCATGGAGAAGACGCCCATAGCCAGCAGTTCCCGCCGACGACCCACCAAAAATGAGGGTCCGCGAGTAGCGATGCATGCGTCGAGCACGACCAGCGCTCCGACCCAGCCGAACAGAAACCAGGTGGTGTTGAGCCCTGGTATCTCAAGGAGTAAACAACCCAGTCCAGCGACTATCGTAGCTAGACCAACCCCTCCCCACCAACGCATTCGCACCCTCCGCTCACCGCACTGTCGCACGTTGGCACGCGTTGCGGTACGCAGCCCCATGATTCACGCACAGCCCCTCGCTCCCGCATGGCTCGACGCCATCGACGCCACAGCCACAAACATCCTCGGGTCCCGCGACCGCACCGGCAGAGCGCTGGTGGACGAGGTCAAGGCGCTGTCGCAGATCTACACCCGCGAACGCAGCCAGCTGGCCACTCAGGCCGACCCAATCGCCGGCCGGCTTCGCTTCTTTCTGCCGCGAGACCTCCCCAAGGTCGAAGGTCCTTTGGCAGACCTGTCACGCCAAGGATTGCTGCCAACGGCGTCAACGTGGCGGGTTCTCGACTTGGGTGCAGGCCTCGGAACCACCACCTTCGGGATCTCTGCATTCGCCAAACGCGCAGGTGTACAGAGCCTTCACGTCACAGCAGTCGAGCAGGACGACATTGGCCTGCGCATTCTAGAGAGCCTTGCCCGGGGCTGCGGACACGGCGTGATGAGCGAGCACTCGGTCCCCATCAAGCTGCGCGTCGACAACTCCGACATGACCACCGCCGCCGACCGACACCAAGGACCGTTCGACCTCATTGTGATGGGCTTGTCACTCAACGAGCTGTTCAACGACCGAGCCACCATTGAGCGCCGTGTCGCCTACTTGCTACGACTGCGCTCACTGCTGTCGCACGACGGCAGTATTATCCTTGTTGAACCTGCCTTGAAGACCACCTCGCGCGACCTACAGCAGGTCCGTGGATTCCTTCAAGACCGCGGAGCTCACATTGCCGCTCCCTGCACCCACACCGAGGCCTGTCCACTGCTTCGTCGGGACCGTGACTGGTGTCATCAACAGCTCACCGTGCCGCTTCCGGCCCCACTCATCCCCATCGCAAAACAGGCAGGTCTTCGCTTTGAGCGTCTGACCTGGGCGCACCTGGTCATTCACGCCGGACCCAGCCGTCCGTCCACGTCTGACTGGCGCGTGGTGGGTGGCCCGATTGTGAGCAAAGGGCGCGTGGAGTGGCAGGTGTGTGGCGAGCCTGGGCTGGCGCGCATTGCCCGTCTGGACAGGCATCAGACCCCCGAACATCCCCTCAACGAGGTCGGGCGAGGCGCCTTGCTGCAGATCGATCCCATGCCGAAGGATGGTCAGTTGGTGCGAGCAGACAAGGTGACCGTTCACGCCGTCTAGCGGGTTTTGAACATGACTATTCGCCCTGAACAGCCTCATTCAGCGACCAGTCATAGTCCATCCACTGAACCGTCCAGTCCCCTGTTGCTAGCTCCGGCCTAGACCGTGCTGCAAAGGCCAACGATGTTCCAGCCACCTGCTCAAAGTCCGATTTGTACCAAAGGTACAAGGGTGTCAGATGAACCGTTGTGCCCTCAATACGAACCCACCGCTCATCCTCGTGCATGACCCGAGTTTGGTCCGCCAGCTGCTCTTCCAGTCGTTCACCTACGTACGCTTCAACGCGCAGAGGAGGGCAGCCAACGCTGGCACAGTTGACGGCAAAATGAATGCGCGGCTCCGCGAACTTGGCTCGAATCTCTTCATGTTCCAGTGACGTCAGCGAGTACGACTGACCCGCAATCGTCCAGCGCTCCGAGTCCCAACGGTCCGATCCTGCGATGTCCTTGATGGACGCAATGGGCCTGTGATCTAGTATCAACTTGATGGTAAATGCGTTGTACGCATTGATCAACAGCGCGAGCTTCTCATCTCGGTCCAACGTATCAAATGGCGCCTCACCTACCGCAGAAATGTAGCTATCCAGCGTCTCCTGCTCACTCGCAATCCCGTCGTAGTCGACGGTAAACCCGTGCACATGACGCGACAACAGTCCGTCCAATGCTGAGTGGTCAAAGGTGCCCCCACTTCCGGTGCCCGCGTACGCCTCTTCAAGCGACGGGGTGGGAGGTCCAAAGAGCGAGACAACCAGCGGATTGGTCTGCAGGTCGCAGCCGGTCATGGACAGTGCGGCTGCTCCGAGTGCTGCAATACGGGCCTTGAGGGACATACGATTTCTCCAATGCCTAGACCGTATGCGAACCACACGATGTGGTTTCACTCGCGGCGGGCAACACGGGCCGCTTCACGGCGGCGACAGCTCTCAAACTTCGCCGGTTCATCAATGTCTACCTCAATAAAATCACCCGTGACAGGGTGCGGAACGCGGACGGATAGAGACCACAGGTACAGCCCCTTGCCGCGCAAGACCTTGCGCCCACCATACAGATCATCGCCTAAGATTGCGTGCCCAAGACCCTGCATGTGACGCCGAATCTGATGGGTTCGTCCGGTGACTGGCCGGCACTCCACAGTGGTCAGCCAGTCTGTCGTCAGTGAGGGCGTATGCTCGACGGCCCGCCACAGGGTGTGTGCAGCGCGGCCTTCAACGTCCTCCGTGCACTCCCCCTCGCCTTCCAATCTACCCACAACAATCGTCCGATAACGCTTGCTCACCCTTCGTTCTTGGAAGGATTCGGACAGCGACGTCATGGCCGTTCCCGTCCGTGCACACACAATCAGGCCCCCAGTCCGAACATCCAGACGATGCACCGGGCGGGACACGCGCAAGGCATCGTGCTCGGTGGACAGCGCCAGGTTGTGGGCGAGTGCGTTCTCAAGCGTCTTCCAATAGTTTCCACTTGTTGGAAGCCCCGGTGGCTTGATGGCGACCGCGACGTGCTCGTCTAGATACGGAAACACAATGTCTCGCGGATACGGCTTTGCCGTCGGACGACTGTCCTGCCGCAGCGTGATGGTCTGGCCGGGCGACAGGTAGCGGCCGGACACCCAATGTTCGCCGTCCACCTCTAGGTCGCGCCGCTTCAAGGCCTTGCGTGCCGCAGCTCTCGACGGCAGACAGCGAAACACGTCAGCAGCGAATCGGTCGACTCGAACCGGACAATGCGTGTCCAGTACAACATGCGATTCGATGATGGGACCCACTTCAGACATCAACACCTCTCGCACAGCGCGATGCCGTACACAGGGTCTGTAACGACAAACGCAAGTCGGGTGCGGTAGGAGGCTGTATGAACGACGTCATCATCATCGGTGCGGGCATCTCCGGCCTCATCGCAGCACGCCAGCTTCGCGCGGCCAACAAACAAGTCGTCTTGCTAGAAGGCCGCCCGAGAACCGGTGGACGTGCGCTCAGCCTTCGCATTGGCGACGGTGCATTCGACCTGGGCCCAACCTGGGTGTGGGCGAGCGAGACCCAGGTCATGGGTCTCGTAGACGAGCTCGGGCTGACGCTCTTCGATGGACGCAAGCCCGGCGCAGATGTCTACCAGACCGCGACAGGCAACCAGCACGGTCGTCTGCCCACAAGTTCTGTTGCCGAGCACCGAATTGACGGCGGTACGCAGCGACTCACCGATGCACTGACACAGACCGTCGGTGCCGTTGAGTTCGATTGCGTGGCCACGGCCATCACAGACCACAGCACACACTTGAGCGTGACGACCAACCGTGGAGAGTTCCTTGGCAAGCACGTCATCGCCGCTCTCCCCCCTCGCCTCTTGGCACGAAGCATTCAGGTCGACGACCCACTGACCCAGATCTGGCGCCGTGTGCCCACCTGGATGGCGGACATTGCGAAGGTGGTGGCCGTCTTTGACGCGCCCGTCTGGCGGAGTGCCGGCCTGAGCGGTCGCGCCGCGAGTGCTGTGGGCCCAATGGTCGAAGTCCACGACCTGTCTAGTCGAGATGACGCACACACGGCACTCTTCGGCTTCGTTCCACGCACACTCGCAGGTGCTGACCTGGAGCAGCGCGTGCGAACCCAGCTACATCAACTCTTTGGCCCGAAGACCACGCCAACCGCCGTTCACATTCAAGCGTGGTGGACCGAACGCCTCACCCACACCGGAGACACTGAGGCCGCTGACCAGACACTCTTCGCCCACCCAAGCCTACACAAACCCGCACTGGGCGGGCGCCTGCATCTGACCTCTTGTGAGACCTCAACGGTCAGTCCCGGACACCTCAACGGCGCCATCGAGCGGTCGCTGACGGTTACCCAGCAGCTGTTGTCGCTCCTATGATGGATGCCCTCGTTGTGGGTCTGGGCCTTGCCGGGGTGAGTGTGACGCACGCGCTGCGCAGTGCAGGCCACCGCTTCACCGTGGTGGACGTTCCTCTCCCTCACAGCGGCTCTCCCGTTGCCGCCGGGCTGATGCTGCCAATCTCGGGCCCGCGCTGGGTTCTGCGGCCCCACTACGCCGAGCTGCTCGAGGCAGCGACGGGTCTGTACGGCCCCCTCATGACACCCTTTCGCGTCAACCGACTGCTCGGCGAAGAGCACGAGCCCTACCTGCACAAACGTCAGCAAGACCCTGCATATGCCGACTATCTATCCGAACAACAGCCCCCGCAAGACGATGCCACTATCGACCCCCATGGCCGCGTTCAGTGGACGGCGCACTGTCTGGACGTCCCCACACTGTTGAGCCAGGCTCGTCAACAGCTCACCGACGAAGAGAGGCTTGTTGAAGCCTCATTTTCATTGGATGACGTGACCTACCACCCCACCCATATTGACTACAGAGGTACGCCCTACAAGTGGCTCATTCTGTGCACCGGGCACCGGGCCATTCAGCAGCCCCCCTTCGAGTGGCTACGGTACCAACCATCCCATGGCGAATGGTGTGAGCTGCACCCAATCGACAGAGTAGAACCCGGGATTATCGACCGCCGATACTGGATGCATCAGGAGCCCACACGGACCCGATTCGGCTCCACATACGACTACAAGGAGCTTGACGCAGGTACGACCGCCGCTGGAGCCCTGGCCCTCATCGAAGCCGCGAAGACCCTCGTCGATTGTGATGTGCGCATCAAGACTCAGTACGCGGGAATCCGCGCAGCAACCATCGACTGGTCGCCGTACGTCGGCACGTCCCCCACCCAGCCCCGAGCCGCACTTCTGGCCGGGCTCGGAAGTACGGGCGCCCTACTTGCCCCCTACTGTGGACACGCGTTGGTCAGACTTCTGATGGACGATGATCCACTTCCATCGTGGATAAATCTTGCGCGACGGGAGCGTGACCGAGTACCGCCAGCGTAGGCGAGGGCTCGTCACAGAGCGTGCCCTCTGCACTCGTGTACGGCGAACATCGACTCCAACGGACGGATGCCAGTGCACCCGGCCATTGGAAGACGAAATCAGCTTCTCACCTGGCTACTTGCCAGCAGCCTTACCAGCAGCCTTGGCGTTCTTCTTGGCTTTCTTCTCTTTGGTCGTGAGCTTTACGGGAGGGGCTTGCTTCTTTGGGGACTTGTCTGCCATGGGTCTTTGCCTGCGAACACGAGTGCGGTCCTGTGTGACGCGAACCGCCGCACACGACCGCCCTCTCGGTCGGTTCGTACCCCCACTCTATCCGCATTTTTCGATGACGACGCGCATTGACGGAGCTGGCCGTAGACTACGGGGTCGCGCCTTCGTTCTTGGGCGTCTCGGGGTCCTCTCCCCACTCGTTCCACGAACCGTCGTACAGCCGCACATCCAGACCGGCAAAATCCAGGAGAGCCCAGGATACCGACGCTCTCGCCCCACTCTGGCAGTACACGACGACCGTGGGCTGGGTGGGGTTTGAGTGGAGGTCGAGGGTGTCTGACGATGGCAAGAACAGACCATCCGAATCAAGATTTCGCGTCCACTCCACGTTCTGCGCGCCTGGAATGTGGCCGCCCTCGTACTCGCCGGACGAGCGAACATCAAAGAACGCGACGTCCGCGTCTTCAAGGTGCTCCAGGACCCATGCCTTGTCGACAACCAGGAAATCGTCGGCTGTGGTCTCCGCCCAGCTGGATGCAGTCGGTGTGACTGCAGCGTCCGACACCTCGCGGCCCTCGTCCTCCCACTGGGCCAAGCCACCGTCCATGAGCCGCAGGGAGTCTTCGGCGCCGTACAAGCCCAAAGACCAGAGCGTTCGCGCTGTCGTCGTGTCGTTCTCGTCCCCGTAGACCACGGTGGTGAGACCCGGCTCAATCCCGGCCGACTCCAGCAACTGAAGCGCCTCAGCACGAGCGACCGCCTGCCCTCTCACACCGCCCACGTTGCCGCGAAGAGCTTCTCCATCAATGTTCAGTGCACCCGGCAAGTGACCGCGGTCGTAGGCGCTTGCGGACCGTACATCGACTAATTGAACAGTGTCCAATTGCGAGGCCACATCCCCCGTAGAGACCACCTCCCACACGATGACGTCGTCAACAATCTCCTCTTGTTCGGGGGACGAAGTACAGGCTGCAAGCAGCACGAGAGCCGGGGCGATGTGTTTCACAAGAACTCCTGCGCGCGAGAGTCACGGCGCTAAAAATGGGAATCAACGACAGGCAAAATGAGTCGGCCTGTCAGCCAGACTTGCTGGCGACAACCTGAAGCACGGCGGCTCGCCCGTTGTGGAACTGGCCTTCAACCACGTCACGCTCCACCTCTTCAAGACGGTCGTACACGAGCGTTGGCATGTCAGTGCGAACCAAGTCTTCTGTGTAGAGCATGGGCAACGACGGCGGGCCACCGGTTCGGAACTCAAGCTGACGTGGCGCGTACATCTCCATCACCAGCTTGCCTCCAGGGCGTAGCGCGCCAGGAATTGCGGCGTGAACACGGGCACGGATGGCGGGTGGAACGTGGACAAAGATGGCCACAATGGCCCCCCAGCGGTTGTCACCAAAGTCGAATGTGGCGAGGTCTGCAACCTGCGCATGAACAGTGACCCCGCGCTGCGCGGCCAGGGTGAGAGTCTTGTCTACGCCGACAGACGAGCTGTCCACGCCATGGACCTCCAGACCCTGCTCGGCCAGCCACACCGCGTTGCGTCCTTCACCAGAGGCAATGCACAATACCGGTCCCTGGAGACCCGCAGCCTGCTCACGAAGGAAGTCGTTCGGTTCGGTGCCATAGGCAAATTCGGATGCCGAATACCGTTCATTCCACATACAACTCTCCAGTTCAATGGGGGCCCGGCGTCACACCCCTAGTGTCTCGCACCTAAAGGAGTATCCGGTCCAGGACCGCTTCCGCCTCTGCTGCGCCAATCGGAGGCGGCTCGGCCAAGCGCAGGCGAAGTTGTCGTACGACGGCGCTGAACTCCCCGCCAAACTGTTCGCACCACGAGCATTCAGACAGGTGCGCCTCAATGCAGACGCGCGTGTCTTGGGACACCTCTCCCGCAAGGTAGTCGGACAGGACTGCAAGAATCTGGGTGCAGCGGATTCCTGAGATTTCCCGGTCATGCGCCATGGCCAAACTCCTTTCGAACAGCTGCAGCGAGCTCAAGACGGGCGCGGTGTAGGCGACTCTTCATCGCGGGTAGGGTGACCTCAAGCATCAATGCCACCTCGGGGCCAGCCATGCCCTCTAGAACGCGCAGGGTGAGCACCTCGCGGGCCTCCGGATGCAACGTCGCCAACGCTCGCGTCAGACGGACAGCATCCAGCCGACTGGCCACCGAACTCTCGGGGTCTGAGCCCCACCCAGCAGCCACCGCAATCGCGTCCAACGGGACATGAACTCGAGGTTGCCCAGCGCGCAGACGCTTCGAGCGCAAGGCCGCATGACGCGTCAGGGTCAACAACCACGCCCGCACCGCCGAACGCCCGCTGTAGGTATGACCGCCTCGAATGGCATCCACCCACGCCTGTTGCACAACATCATCGGCGTCGTGTCCAACAATGGACTGGGCGTACCTACGCATCGACGCATGGTGACGTTGAACCAACACGGCACCTGCTGCGCGCTCTCCTTGGGAGGCAGCGACCAACAGGTCCGAATCGTAGGTTTCCGAGCAGTTCGACATACGGTGAAATCAGGACTCGCTGGCGGTACTCACACCCAGCACCGCGTAGGCCGGACAGCTACCTGCGGCGCCCGTAACCAACGGTACCAGACCCAGAACAATGAGCCCCGCGCCTAGCCAGGTGGAGAGCAAAAGCAGTCCGCCACCTGCGATAAGACCGACGCCTAGGACGACTCGGATAGGACGTTCGATGCGGTGGATATTCTTGGTCATGATGTACCTCCATGGGGTTCACTGCCCATGAGTCTCAGACGTCGAGAAAGGGTTCAACATTTCTCACCCTACAGCACGTCTTCCGGTGGTCCGTCCCCTACCAAGTGCCCGTCCACCATCTTGAGCACACGTGGACAACGCCGGGCAATGCTCGGGTCGTGGGTGACAATGACGAAGGTGGTCTTCCGGTCTCGATTCCACCGGGCCAGCAGTTCCATGACGCGGTCGCTGCTCTCGGTATCCAAGTTTCCAGTTGGTTCATCGGCAAACACAACGGCCGGATTGTTCATGAGCGCTCGCGCGATGGCGACGCGCTGCTGCATACCTCCGGACAGCTTGCCCGCCATTCGGTGCGCCTGGTCTCCCAGGCCAACGTGCTCCAGCAGCACCTGGGCACGCGGGAGCTGACTGGCCCGAAGCGCTCCCTCCAACGCTGCAGCCGGCAGCATCACGTTCTCACCGACCGACAGTCCAGGAAGTAGATGATGAAACTGAAAGACGAAGCCCAGCGTCTCACCCCTAAGTTTGGTGAGCTGAGCATCGGTCAAGCCCGCGACGTCTTGACCCGCAATGGTGAGAGAGCCGGAGGTTGCGCGGTCTAGCAAGCCCATGATGTTGAGCAGCGTGCTCTTGCCCGACCCCGATGGACCGATGAGGGCTACCATCTCCCCACGGTTCAGGGTCACGTCAATACCGTGAAGGACCTCCACCTGGGTCTCTGGGGAATCACCAAAGGACCGTCGGATTTGGCGCATCTGAACGATAGGCTCGTCGCTCATCCGTCCCCCCGAATCGCAGCAGAGGGGTCCATGCGCGCTGCCGATGCCGCCGGCCAGAGTGCAGCCAGAATACCGGTAGTGAGGCTGATAGCGAGTGCCTGTCCAGCCGTAGAGGCGTCCACAACAATGTCGAACGGCACCACAGTCGCGAGCCCTTTTCCCGCTAGCATTCCAACGCCCGTTCCCAGGAAGGCACCCGCGATGCCCAACAGCGCGCCCTGCCACAGGAAGGTCATCAGGATGACGCGGGCCCGCACGCCCATGGCCCGTAGAATACCGATCTGACCACGACGCTGCACAACCGTCACCGCAAGCACGCTGGCAATGCCCATGGCCACAGAGAGCAGCGTGAACACGCGGATGAGAATGGTGGACTGCGACTGAGCATCCAGCGCGGTCAGAAGCGCGCCATTCCTCTCCATCCAGCTCTCAGCGGTCAGACCCGTTCGTGCGGCGACGCGTGTGGCAATCGCCTCCGCCTCGTACAGTTCTTCCACCGTGACGTCGATGGCGGTGATGTCGCCCGGGCGTCCGAGCAGCGATTGTGCAGTGCGAAGACTGGTGACCACCCACTGGCCATCCACCCCTGCTGCGCCAAGCTCAAAGATGCCGACCACCCGTACACTCGCCTCGCCGCTAGTGGTCCGGATGCGCATGGGCCGACCGATTCCAAGACCCAGTTCCTCAGCCAAGATCGACCCAATGACCACCTGGTCGGCGTCTGGACGGAACTCTCCCTCAACCATGTTCGACGGAATGTCGATGACCCGCCGCAGCCGGTACGGGTCGGCTCCAACAATGCGGATGGCCTGCTGACCGCCGCCACGCAGGGCAAGAGCCGTCCCTGACAGGGTCGGACACGCCGACGTGACGCCAGGAGTCGCTTCCACCCGAGTCAACGCCCGCTGCCACTGGTCGAAGGGCTTCTGACTCGGCTCTGGGTTGACGACAATTCGCAGCATGGAGCGGCCGTCTGCTGTGATCAGCGGCTGAGGCGGCTGCGTCTCATCGAATACGGAGATGTGCGCTTGGCTGCCCAGAGTCTTGGACACCATGTTCTCGCCAACACCGACCATGGTCGCTGTGATGAACACGTAGGCAGCCACACCAATGGTCACACCGGCCAAGATGAGTAAGGTCTGCGTGCGTCCCTCTTTGAGGAAACGGTATGCGAGCTGTAACGCCAGCACCTCAGCCGCCCACGGGAATCGCAGGCTGAACCGCGCGATGCCGCACGGGGTCGCCGGCCTCAACATCGGCGGTCGGAGGAAGAACTGCGTCAGCCTCAGTAAGCCCGCTAACAACCTCAACAGTATCGGTTCCTTCTAAGCCCAGGACGAGCGCGTGACGTACCGCCACACCATCCTCCGAGACCAAGGCCCAAGGCTGGCGCGTACCCAGGTCATGCACGAGCCAGGTAGGCAGAACGAGCGTGTCGTCGCGCTCACCGAGAAGCACCTCAACCGTTGCGGTCATGTCGGGCCGAAGCGCTACGTCGTCGACCTCACCCACGATGCTGAGGTGCACCTCAACGGTCCCCCGGCTGGCATCTACGCCGGGTGCAATGCGCGACACCACCGCATCCACGGGGCGGTCTGGAAACGCTTCGGTGACCACCGAGGCCGACTGGCCGACTCTCAACAGTCCCAGGTGGAATTCGTCCGGCGTGATGCGGACATCAAGGGGGCCTTCGCCAACAAACGTGAGCAGAACGTCTCCAGGACGCACGACTTGCCCCACTTCCACCGAGCGCTCCAGCACCTGTCCGCGACTCGGAGCACGCAGACGAGTGCGGTCTAGACCCGCTTGAGCCACCTCTAGCGAGGCTTGTGCACGCGCCAGACTTGCGGCAGATGCTGCGGTATCCGCTCCTGAAGCATCGGATGCAGCCGCCTCTAGCTGGGCGGCAACAAGCTGACTGCGCGCCACATCGCGGGCGCGACGGTCCACGTCATACTGAGCCTCGGTGAGGGAGCCTTGTGCGAACAGAGTCTCCGCTCGCTGGTACTGCCGCTCGAGTTCTTCAGCCTGGGCTGCCGCCTGAGTCAGACGCTCACCAGCGACTTGGCGCCCCACTCCACGCACCCGTCGCAGTCGCGCTGCTGCTTCTGCAACCTGGGCTTCGGCTTCCCGGACTCGTGCCGCTGCTTCATCATCCGCCAACGACACCAGCAGTGTGCCGGCCTCCACAATCTGGCCCTCTTCGACGGCCACATTCACCACGGTGTTCTGCACCATGGCACCGAGCGGCGCTCGAGCCGGAGGTGCCACGCGACCGGTGACCAGCAAGGTCTGCGCAATGGGGTTGCGAACCGCGTGGTAGGCGGCGGACTTTGGCCCTTGGCGAGTCTGGTTCAGCGCTACGCCAGCCCCCACGACGACAAGGGCACCAGCGACAACAGCAATGACTAGAGTTTGTTTTTTCACGGTGCGATTCCCTATCCTAGAGGGACTCCAGCGGCGGCGACTTTGTGGCTGCGGGCGCGACAGGTCGATGAGAATCTGCACCGTCCATCATGGGGTCTGGGTCCCTGCTTGGACAGGGTCGACTGGCGCCCCAACCAGCCACGACACTAGCCCTGGTACATGCCCCGCAGCGCACGCATCGCCTCCGCCACAATCTCTTCGTCCGTCCACCCCTCCAGCTCATCAGCGACAGACGATGCATTGAATCCCAGCAAGACCGGCTCACCGGTAATCTTGGCAATATTGACCCACTCGGAAAACAGGCCTCTCTCAGGACCGTCGTAGCCGAGCAGGTCCGCCTCTTCGTCCCAGAAGACCTCGGGAAACCGCAGGTAGACCTTGTTCAACAGTCCCATCCCTAAGTCCGCGATGGCATTGCGCTTTTCTTGTGGAAGTTCCGGCGCAAAGACCACAGAGCCAGACTGCAACACACCAAGCGGTAGCGTCACAATCACCGCATCGAATGGCGTGCCCTCCGCGTCCAACAGGACCCGTCCCGCACTCCACTCAATGCGGTCGACAACGGCATTCAAGCGAACCTCGTAGTCTCCAGCAAAGGCCTCGAGTACATCGTCGTACCCACAGACAAAGATTCGGTCCTTCCCACCATACAGTCCCCCCTCTTCTTCTGCCTCATCGCTGAGGTCTGCAATATCGGCACCGTACTCGTGCTCAACCCAGGTGACTTCCTGCCAGCCGGCCGACGTGTCCGACTCGCACAGCACCTCACCGTCTTCATTACGAATGACCTGATTTCCATACCGAGTCTTGGCCCGCATCAGGTCTAGGTCCTCGGCAATGTCAGTCAACGGATTACCTCTCGCCCCGTGAATCCACGAGGCCCCTAAGTCCAGCGGAGTTCCTAGGGTTCGGTCAGTGACCACTCGGCCTCCAATACGGTCCCTGGCCTCGAACACTTCGACGACAAGCCCTGCATCCGCCAGAGCAGCGGCAGCGGCGAGGCCAGAGACACCGGCGCCTATGACAGCAATCCGGCTGGCGGAAGACGCGAGCACCTCTTCTGCTGCGCGTAGGCCGCTCAGAAGCGCTCCGTCAACGGTGGAGGGAGAGTCTGACGAGGTCGCCTCACCCGCAAAGAACAACGTCTCTTGGACTGGAGCGCGCAGAACCACTCGGTCAGACGCTCGTCCACCCATCGGAATGTACGAATACGACCCTCGTGCGTACGGGTCCTGACGCCAACGGGTGACCAAAGAACCGGTGGGTTGCGGGATCTGAGCGTTGCCCAGCGCGCTGCCCTGGATGCACTTCTTGCAGCCCGGGAGCAGGATGCCCATGCCCACAGCCGACATGGACAGAAGAAATTCACGGCGAGCTGTACTGTGCGGCATGTGTCATCTCAGGTGAGGACGGCAGTATGGTCACGCCAAGTCGGGACCACCCCTCACCGACCAGCTTTGCACACATTGGTACCGCGCAGGCGTCGCAATGAATGAACGACGGTTTCGAACCGGATAGAGAGAGACAAAGCCCCTTCATGAGCGCCGGGCTCTCTGCTTCGCTTCCGGCCCCCTCCCCCATTTCCGAAATCCGGAGCCCCCATGTACCGCTGGCTACCCGTCGTCCTCGTCCTCGCATCCTGCGCACCCAAGACCGCTGCCACACCGTCTCCGGCCACATCTGCTGAAACCCCGCCGGCCGAGACACAGCCTGCCGCCTCGGCGCCAGTGCTGAACCTCCCACCACCGGCCCACGACTCTGACACCGTTGTTCAGATGCATGCGTGGCTACAGTCGGCGGAGACCGCTCGCACCCATCTCACACACGGCGACCTTGAGTCGGCCAAAGAGGCTGCGGCTGCCATGGCGGCCTCTCCCTCACCCGACGGCATTCCACCGGGCTGGCGTCCCTTCGCCGCCGACCTACTTGTCGAGGCTACAGCACTGGCTGCGGCGCAGAACGCGCAAGAAGCCGGCGGGCACCTCGGACAGATGGCCCTGGCTTGCGGTACTTGCCACACAGAGGCCGGCGTTCTTGAACAGGTGAAGCTCGCAGCCCTACCCCAAGAAATGTACGACGAAGACGTGCGTATGGACAATCACCAGTGGGGGTCAGACTGGATGTGGTTCGGCCTGGTCACCAACAGCGCAGACGCCTACCGCCTAGGTGCGGCCGTGTTCACAAGCGAAAACCTTCCGGCACCAACACAAGTGGTGAGCGGCACCGACTTGATGCCGCTGTTGGGTGAAGTCGCAGCCGTAGCCGCGCGTGCGGCAGCAGCCGAAGACGACGAGCAGCGCGCCGCTCACTACGGTGAGCTGTTGGCGAGCTGTGCTGCGTGTCACTCGGTGCAGATGACCGAGTAGCCGGACGAGGCCAACCCCCGACTAGGCTCCAGGCCCAATCGGGCAGCTCACCCGGTTGAGCCTGGGATTGCAGTGCTCGCCGGGATTCTTGTGCAGGTACTGCTGTGGAAGCCCCTGGCGAGCGCCCCCGCTGGGTCTCCCGGTTTCTCTTCGTGAGCGTAAATCGCCGGCTAGGCGCGCGTCACATCATGAGAAGACCCAGAATGGCCCTAGGGAATCTGGAACTCACACTGGGTCGCCTCGCAGCTCTTCTCCCAAAGCAGGTCACGCGTCTCGGGATTGTCGTAGTACCCCTCCAGCGCAAACGGTTTGGCCTCACCCTTCAGAGAGGCCTGCCCGGAGCCGGGCCCGTAGAATTCACCAGAAGCAGCCTGTGGAAGGCACATACAGCTGATGATGCCCATCGCTCCATCTTCGATGCTCTGGCTGAAGCGCATCATGAAACTGGTGAACATGCTGCCCATGCCGCCCGCTTTTGCCGTGGTGTGCTGGAGTTGGGTATTCGCGAACCCCGGGTGCGCCACCAGGGCCTTGACCGTTGACCCGGTGGTAGCGAGGCGGTGGTGGAGAGCGGCTGTGAAGGCGCAATTCGCGAGCTTTGATTGATTGTAGCGCAACCAGCGTGGGCCCCGAAACAAGGCGTTCTGAAAGGCATTACCGTCGCCTCCAAGGTCTCCGCCACGCTTCTCGAGGAACTCTGCCAGCAACGTCTTGCTAGGCGCGAACCGCGCAACACTGGAGTGGTTGACGATTCGGGCTTCTCCGGCTGACCCGGCTGCCTTTTCGAGGAGCGGCATCAGTTCGGCGGTCAACAGGAAGTGGGAAAGGTGGTTGGTCTGCATCTGAACATCGAAGCCGTCGACGGTTGCCTGGTCGGGCAGGGCCATCACACCGGCGTTGTTGCACAGCACATGCACACCCTCTGGGCAGAGTTCATGCACGCGAGCCGCTGCAGATTTCACCGATGCGAAGGACTGGAGGTCGCACTCAATAGGGTGGAAATCAGCTCCGGGAACTGCTGCTTTCAGGTCGGCGAGGCTGGCTTCGGAGCGACTGGAAGCCCGGTTGAGCAGCAGCACTTTGGCGCCGAGCTCCGCCACCACCTGGGCCGCGGCTCTTCCGGTGCCAGAGGTGGTACCTGTGATGACGACGGTGCGACCCCCCATCGAGGGCAGGGAGGCTCGAAAGGCCGGGAAGTGTACTGATTGGACGGGCGGCATGAGAACCTCTTGGTGAGAAGGAAGTCTAGGACCGCGCCTAGCTCGCGTCATTCGCCAACTGCGCCAAAATGGCGTTCTTGGTGGGTCACTTGGCGCGTCTTGCGAATGCTCCCTGCATCCCCAGGCCATACACTGCGACAAGAGAGGTCGAGATGACTGCAGTGGTGATGTTGGACCGTTCGTGGTCCTTGATGCTCAGCGATCTGGGCGTGAGCATCCATGATGTGGCACGCCGAGCGGGGGTGGCCGCCGACCTCGTCACCAAGGAGTCCTTTCGGCTGCCTGTGACGGACTACTTCCGTCTGGTAGAGGCCATCGAGGCCGAAGTAGACGACCCTGCCCTGGCGCTGCGCCTCGCAGACCTCCCCAACTCGATGCCCTTCTCGCCCGTTCTTTTCGCCGCACTGTGCAGCTCCACCCTTTCGATTGCGGTGCAGAGGCTCGCGCAGCACAAGCGTCTCGTTGCCCCAATGAGCGTTCGCCATCGGCATACCGACGAAGGCTTCGAGGTGGGCTGGTCGTGGGATGACCCGGCGATTCGCTCGCCTCGCCTGCTGGCCGCCACCGAGCTCGTCATGATGACCCAAATCGCCCGCATCGGAACACGTGAGCGGGTGCGTCCTATACGGGTGTGCAGCCCCGTGCCCTTGGCACCTACCGGCGCGTACGAGGCGTTCTTCGGCGTCGTGCCTCAGGTAGCCGAAGAGGCCTGCCTCGTATTCAGCGATGCCGACGCTCGGCGTCCCTTCCTCACCGCCAGCGATGACCTATGGCGCAGCTTCGAGCCGGAACTGCGACGTCGCCTCAGCAAGCTAGACGCCGAGATGCCAACGATGGAGAGGACCCGGTCCGTGCTGCTCGAGTGTCTCCCAAGCGGCGAGGTCGAGCTAGGCCAGGCCGCTCGGCGCCTCGGGATGAGTGGCCGCACTCTGCAGAGACGGCTTGCGAACGAAGGTGTCACCTTCCGACAGCTCGTTCAGTCCACACGAGAGCGACTTGCCTTGCACTACCTCACGACCACCGCCATTCCCTACACTGAAGTCGCTTTTCTCCTGGGCTTCGATGAACCCAGCTCCTTCTTCCGCGCCTTCCGTACCTGGACCGGCAAGACCCCGGAAGCGACCCGGCGAAGCGCGACAGCCTGAAGCGCAGGCTGACGGAATCCACGCGCGGCTCGCTCGTTGTTGGGTGACACCCATGCTGTACCGGATCGACTGCCGGAGCCTCCGGCTGGCTGGGATGCACGCTACCCCCCCTCGCACGCAGGAGTGGGCTTCCGTGGGAGAACCTCGAGACTGTCCATGCGCGGGTGGGGCTCCTCGATCCGCTGCTGGCGAACGAGCGGGGCTCTTGGTCGCCGGACATGGGTGGATGGACCCCGCCCTCATGGAATGCTCACTCGGGATCCCGCAGCGCGCGGGCGGCCGCCGCCACCTGGTCGATAAACCACCGAGTCCCTGGCTCGTCCCCGAGCGCGGCGTTGCGGAACAGCGACAAGCCAAAGGGGCGTAGGTCGAACGGCAGCTCGTGGCGCTCCAGTCCAAACGATGTCGCGACGCTGGACAGGCTCACCGACGGTACGGTTATCAACAGGTCTGTCTGCGCCAGGACCGACGCCGCCATGGTGAAGTGTGGCACGACAGCGCCGATGGTCCGGTGGACTCCTAGTTTGGCGATGCGACGGTCGATCGGGCCCGGTCGGGACGAGCTCCCACGACTGACCTTCAAGTGAGGGTGGGCCGCCCAGGCGGCGATAGACCAGTCGTCAAACGCGGGGTGCCCAGCGCGGCCAAAGACGACCCAGGGCCACGAGCCCAGTGGCTCGTGTCGCAGCCCACCATGTTCCTTGAACGAGGGCGCGAGCAGCGCGTCATAGCGGCCATCCGCGAGCTCCTCCATCACCGTGCCCGAGTGCGGCAACAGCTCCACGCCCACCGATGGCGCGACTCGCCCCACCTCAGCCAGCAGACGTGGGACCACCGTTGCGATGAAGTCGGGAGCGACCAGGCGAAACACGCGGGTCGACGTGGCGGGGTCGAAGGCTTCCGGGGCTGCGAGGGTGCGCTCCACCTGTTGGAGCAAGCGTGGCAGGGTCTCAGCAAGACCCAGGGCTCGGACCGTCGGCGCCAGACCCCGCCCGTCTCGGACGAACAGCTCGTCGCCGAACAACTCACGGAGGCGACCCAAGGCGTGGCTGACAGCGGAGCGCGTCACATGGAGCTGCTCGGCGGCCCGCGTGACGCTTCGCTCGCGAAGAAGCACATCGAGCACGACGAGGAGGTTGAGGTCTACTTGGCGTAGGTGAACTCTGCTCACAGCAAGCGACTCCCATGTCGTGGTGTTCACCCTAGGCCACCCCAGACTCCGCTGCAACGGCTCTTGATGAGTGAATCATGCTCACCAATCGAAAAAACCATTCACTTTCGCTCTTGTATGACGCCGCTTACCGTCGTTGCCTGAACGGGAGCCCACCATGTCTCACCTCACCTCACTCGCAACCGCACTGCTAGCCGGAGCACTCATGACCGACACCACCCATGCCGAACAGCCCACCCTCGGCCTGCAGTTCGCCGGGGCGCTCGAGTTCGCGGACGACGGCACCCTCTTCGTTGGCGACAACTACCGTGGTGCCGTCTACGCATTCGAGATTCCGGCCGAAGCGTCTACCACCGAGATCCAGCCCAGCTCGGTCCTCAACATCGACACGCGCATCGCCGAGCTGCTCGGCGTCGGGGTGGGTGCAATCGAGATCAACGACATCGCGACGCATCCCATCTCCGATGACATCTACATCTCGGTCACACGCATCGGCAACTTCGCGTCGCAGCCTGCGATCGTCACGGTATCCCCTGACAATCGCCTTCAGCTGCTCGACATGTCGGCGCTGACCTTCACCAAGCAGGAGCTGAACGCGTTCCCCGATGCACAGACCACGTTCACGGTCCGTGGAGCCCGCAGGGTGGGCATCCTGCCGCGGGACCAGGCCAAGGGGTCGGTCGCAGTACGCTCACTCGCCATCATGGACATGGAGTTCTACGACGGCGAGCTGTTCGTCGCCGGCGTCGCTCACGACGACTTCCAGTCTTCGCTCCGCCGGATTGCGTACCCCTTCGAAGGCAGCCAGAGCCTCGCCAGCGTCGACATGTACCACATCGTGCACGACCAGTACGAGAGCCGCGCCCCCATCCGGGCGATGTCGGTTCAGCAAGTCGATGGAAAGGCCCAGCTTGTTGCCGCCTACACCTGCAGCCCGGTCGTGTTGATCCCGCTGGAGGACATCGAGGACGGAGCCCAGATCTCCGCCAGCACCATCATGGACATGGGCAACGGGCAGCCGCTCGACATGGTCCCCTTTCAAATGGGCGACGAGCCCATGCTGTTCGTGACCAACCACAGCCGCTCGCCCCGGGTCATCCCTGTGGCGGGACTGAGCGGGGCTCGCGTCGTCACCGACGAGGACTTCGAGCGTGGGCCCAAGCTCGACATGCATCCGGTCATGCCATTCGGCCCGGTCGGCAAACACGTCATGTTCGACGGGGTGTCCCTGCACATTGCTCGGCTCGGCGACAGCCACTTCGCGTCGGTGACGCGGGATGCGTACACCGGCACCCTGAACCTCGACATCAACCCGACGTTCTTCCCGAACCGGATGCACAACTTCTTCGCGGAGTCCGACATCCCCGCGTCCAACAACGCCGAGCCCCGGCGCTGAGAGACGGTGGACCGTGCATTGTGCAAATCGCTGGCTCGCTCCGTTGCGACCGTCTTGCTGGTGTGGCCAATGAGTCGCTCACACGCCCTCGCAGAGGACAGCCTGATCGGCTTGCCGACCCACGCTGACGACCCCATCACGCTCCGGGCCGCCGACGGAATCGCCGCTTGGCAGACCCTCGAAGGCGACGACCTCCTGCAGGTCTTTGTGGGGTCGTCGGAGCGGTGTTGTGAGGGAAAGGTCCCCATCGCCGGTCGCTACGGTCGCGAGGGTGACGCGCTCACCTTCACTCCTGCATTTCCGTTGGTGGCCGGTCAGGCATACACGGCGCGAATCCAAGCCGCAGGCCCAGAGCCAGACCAAGTCACCTTTGCCATTCCATTCACCACACCCGCCGTGGACGCCGTGGTCACCGATGTCTTCCCCAGTGGCGACGTCCTCCCAGAGAACCTGCTTCGGTTCTATGTCCACTTTTCGGTCCCGATGGCGCCCCACGCGGCGTTCGACCACATCCAGCTGCTCGACGCGTCGGGCTCGGCCGACCAGGCCGCCTTCATGCGGTTCAAGCAGGAGCTCTGGAACGAAGACCGGACCCGCCTGACGGTGCTGTTCGACCCGGGCCGCATCAAGCGCGAGGTGGCCACCAATGTCGAGCTGGGGCCCGCCATAGAGGCAGGCAAGCCATACCGCATCGCCATAGCGGGCGGCTGGCCATCGGCAGACGGTCGTTCGACCCTGGCCGACTTCTCCAAGTCGTTCACGGCGTCGAGCGCGCTGAGGGAGAGGCCGGACGTACAGCGGTGGCAGGTCACATCCCCGTGCAGAGATTCCCGCGACGCGCTGGAGCTCGTTCTCGACCGACCTTTCGACCGCCACCGGCTCGAAGGCGCCCTCCGCGTGGTGACAGGCGATGGTCACAACGTCGCGGGTACGGTCCAGATCGGGACAGACGAGCGCGTCTGGCGCTTCACCCCAGATCAGGCCTGGACCGGCCACGAGGTGCGCGTTGTCGTCGACAGCCGCTTGGAAGATGTGGCTGGAAACAACTTCCGTGACCTCCTCGATCAGCCGCTGACCGAAGAGCGCAGGGATGAGCCCACCACGGAACTCTCCGTACCACTCCGCAACTGCGGAGAGCAGAGATGAGCACGGTCGGCGGCATCGCATCGACGTTGTGGCCGCCAACCAAGTGTCGGACCGCGCCGCAAAAACGACACGAACGAAGAGGATGACGAGAGATGAACAGACTTTGAGAGCAGCAAATCGAGCGGACGGCACGACTTCGTCCGCCTAGGGCCTTGCGACCGGTGAGGGCGCGGGCCTCAACTCAAGAGAGTGGGGAATGAAGATGAGCACAAAGAAAAAAGTACTGATGGTGGTCTCAGCGATTCTGGCATTGGTAGCGATGGCCGTTGCGGCCCTGGTTGTCTCTGTACAGTTTGATCAGAAGAGTGAGTTCGAGTACCACAGCACGCTGGTGAACAGCATTCAGCTCTGGTCGAATGGCTTTGAACCGAACGGCACCATCCCGACAGAGTTCACCGCTCAAGGCGAAGAGCTTTCTCCGTCGCTGTTCTGGGACGACCTACCGCCAGGGACGCAGTCGTTGGTGATTACGGCTGCAGACTACGACGGACCGTCGCCGAGCTTCAGACTGATGACCATTGATCATTGGGTTGTCTACAACATCGACCCGACCATAGATCGCATCGAGAAAGCGGCACCGGTCGAGGTGTTGGAAGAACAGGGCATGAAGGTGGGCCAGAATGTGTATGGCGGCATTGGCTACATCGGCCCCGACCCCCCGATGGGAGAGCATCGATACTTCTTCCGAATCTATGCGCTCTCGGTTCCGTCATTGGATTTGGTTCAGCCCACAAGGTCCGAGCTTATGGAGAGCATGAAAGACCACGTCATCGCATATGGCGAGCTGGTGGGGACGTACGGCGGTTGAGGAAGCCCCACATGACCCGGCCAGCGCATGGTAGCGGACCACACGGAGCTGTCCGGGTAGTGAGCCTGACAGGTGCGCGGAGGCATCCAGGCTGGGCCGATGTCCGACCCCGCTCCGCATGTTGCGCTGCGGGACTGCCTGCTCACGTTTTACTGTGTGCCGCCGCGCGCTCGAGCGCGCGGTGCCGGTTTCGAGGTAGCCACACCCATGGTACGGCTAATGCCGGGCGGCAGGTCTGCTAGCCGCGGGCGTCGCCGTGTTGTTGGGCCGACCTCAAGCTCGCTAGGCAGCCGGTGAGCCGTAACGTTCCATCGGGAACTGCGAAAATTGGCGAGTCCCTCTAGAGCACTTGGCCCCCTACGCTCCCAGCCCAATCGGGCAGCTCACCCCATTGAACCCATGATTGCAGTACCCGCCGGGATTCTTGTGCAGGTACTGCTGGTGCTCAGCCTCGGCGTAGTAATACGGCCCTGCAATCGTAATCTCGGTGGTAATCTCGCCCATTCCAGCCTTGCTAAGCTGCTCTTGATACACGCCTTCGGTCTTGCGTGCCGTCTTCAGCTGCTCTGGGGAGGTGGCGTAAACACCCGACCGATACTGGGTTCCACGGTCGTTGCCCTGACGCATGCCTTGTGTGGGGTCGTGGTTCTCCCAGAAGGTCTTCAGGAGCGTCTCGAAGGAGACGACGGCGGGATCAAACACGACCCGAACCGCTTCGGTGTGACCGGTCTTGCCCGTACAGACCTCGCGATACGTGGGGTTCTTTGTGAAGCCTCCAACGTAGCCAACAGACGTTGAGAAGACGCCATCGAGCTTCCAAAAGAAGCGTTCCGCTCCCCAGAAGCAGCCCATGGCAAACACCGCGACCTCATGGCCTAGAGGTTGGTCGGTGAGCGAGTTTCCGAGCACGACGTGCTGATGCTCGATGGGCATGGCGTCGTCCCGGCCGGGCAGTGCGTCTTCTCTGTTGAACATACTTGGCTCCTTCGCGGATGCAGCAACATAAGCACATCCGCTGACGCGGCTGTCTCATGTTGTACTCAGGTGGCATCAACACACGTTGCGGGTGATGACGCTGCCATCCCTGGAGACCCCATGCGTTTTGCCGTCATTGCACTCTTCCTTGCTGCCTGTGGTACGTCCCCCGACGTCACCGAAGCCCCTGCCGACGCCGTTGTTGAGCCTGTCGTTGAGCCCGCTGTCGAGCCTGTTATTGAACCCGCCACCGCACAAGCGCGCATCAACGTCAATACCGCAGACGAAGCGACCCTAAAGGGCATTCCCGGCGTGACCGAACGCATGGCCCACGAGTTCGACGAGTACCGCCCCTACGTGAGCATCACCCAGTTCCGCGCTGAAATCGGCAAGTACGTCGATGAAGCCACGGTGGCCGGGTACGAACAGCACATCTACGTGCCCATCGAGTTCAACGACTGTGACGCCGCTACGCTGATGCAGGTTCCTGGCATTGACGCAGCCGTTGCCGAACAGCTCATTGCTGGGCGCCCGTTCGCCTCTGCCGACGAGTTCACCACAATGGTCGAGGGCGTAGCATCCAATGATGCGGGTATCGCCGCCGCCGCCATGCTCTCGTCCCAGTAAGTTGCCCTCGGCAACACGACAGCGCACCGGCAGCCTGCTTCTGGTGCTCGCCGGAGCCGTTGGACTTGCTGCCGAGCTTGCGCTGACCGAGCACTGGCATGACAGGTGGCAGTACATTCCGTTCGCGCTGTGCCTGCTGATCAGCACGGCGAGCGTGGTGTGCCTGGTCCGACCCGGCTCCGCAGCCACACGAATGGCTCGCGTCGTCGCGGTTCTGACCGTGATCGGCGCGTGTGTCGGCGTTGGCCAACACCTGTGGGCCAACGCCACGTTCACCGCTGAGATTCGCCCGTCGTATACGCTCTCGCAGCTGATTATTCCCGCCTTCACCGGGGCCAGTCCCGCCTTGGCTCCCGGCGCCTTGGGCCTGTTTGGCGCGTGGCTGTGGCTGATTGCCCCGTGTCCGTCCGAGCGCTGACACGTCGATTGCCGTACAATGCGCGTCCCCAGTTCCAAGGAGACCGCAATGGCCAAGACCGAGACCGAGAGCCTAGAAGCCATCCTCGCCAAGCTGCCGAAGGCGGACCAAGCCGAGGCGCACCGCATCCTGTACGGCGTCCTCCCAAAGACGCTTGAGATTCCGGCTAAGACCGCAGCTCGCGCCAAAGACGGCGGCTTCGACGTTGCCGCTTATGGCTTCGGCTCAACGCCTGAGCAGAAGCGTGCACCGCGTATCACCCGCATCGGCGTCATCCAGAACGCGGTCGTCAAGCCAACAGATGCTCCTGTCCAAGAACAGTACGACGCTATTGCCGACCGCATCGAAACTATGGTTCATGCCGCGGGCGAGCTGGGCGTCAACATCCTGTGCCTGCAAGAAGCCTGGACCATGCCCTTCGCCTTCTGCACGCGCGAAAAGACCCCATGGGTTGAGTTCGCCGAGCCCATTGATGGCCCAAGCACCCAGCGCCTCGCGGTCCTGGCGCGCAAGTACAACATGGTCATCGTCTCCTCCATCCTTGAACGCGATGACGCTCACGGCGAGACACTGCACAACACGGCAGTTGTCATTGGAAACCACGGCAACATCATTGGTTCACACCGCAAGAACCACATTCCGCGCGTTGGCGACTTCAATGAGTCGACCTACTACATGGAAGGCAACACCGGACACCCGGTCTTCGCGACCCAGTTTGGCAAGGTCGCCATCAACATTTGCTACGGCCGCCACCATCCACTGAACTGGTTCATGTTCGGCATGAACGGCGCCGAGATTGTGTTCAATCCGTCCGCCACGGTAGGGGCGCTCTCCGAGCCATTGTGGCCAATTGAAGCGCGCTGTGCAGCGATTGCCAACAGCTACTTTGTGGCCGGAATCAATCGCATTGGCACCGAGACCTTCCCGAACGCCTTCACAAGCGGAGACGGCAAGCCAGCCCACAAGGACTTCGGCCACTTCTACGGCTCGTCCTACGTGGCCACGCCAGACGGCTCACGCACACCGGGTCTGTCGCGTATCCGCGACGGCCTGTTGGTGACCGAGGTCGACCTCAATCAGTGCCGCCAAGTCCGCGACAAGTGGGGCTTGCAGATGACCGGTCGACACGAGCTGTACGCTGAAGCGCTCACCAACTTGGTGAAGCCGGACTTCCAGCCACAGGTCATCAAGGACACCCACCTAGAATAGGTCGGCCCTAGGGCAGTGCCGGCGCGTCCAACCGACCTCGGGTGTACGCGTCGACCACTCCGAAGCGCTCGTGTCCAGCCTGCCAGTCCGCGTGGGCTTGGCGAATCTCCGCGTCCGTGCGTGCGACAAAGTTCCACCACAGCAAGATGGCCTCGTTGAGCGGTTTGCCACCGACCACCATGATCTTGGCGGCACCACGAGTCTCAACGTCTAGGCTGCTCCGCCCCATGCCCAAGTAGGCCAATTCACCTACCGACAGCGCTTTCCCGTCGACGGATGCCTCGCCTTCAATAACGATAACGCCATGTTCGAACCCTTCGGACAGGCCAAGCTCGCTGCGCCCAGCTTCTCCACGGGCAAGCTCGAAGCCAACCAACGGACTGTGAACGCGGGCTGGGGACGTCAGCCCCATGGCACTACCTGCAAAGACCGTCATCTCCCCTCCCGACAGGTCAAGCTTGGGAAGCTCCGCGAAGTGCTCGAACGAAGGCGGCCCGTTGCGGTCAGCGTCAGGTAGCGCAAGCCACAGCTGCACACCGTGGATGTCCCCGGATGCACCAACCGGCACTTCTTCGGAGTGACTGATGCCGTGACCCGCGGTCATCCAGTTGAGCTGGCCCGGCCGAATGACTTGCTCGGAGCCAAGGCTGTCTTTGTGCAAGATCTGGCCGCTCACCACCCACGTCACCGTGGACAGGCCACAGTGCGGATGTGCAGCCACATCAAACTCGGTGGCTGCTACGTCAGCGGGCCCGAAGTGGTCCAGGAAGGTCCACGGACCAATCTGCCGCCGCGTCCGATGAGGCAACATCCGGCGAACATCAAGCGCCGTGCCGACCGTCCCCATCCGCGCAGCGAGACGGTCAAAGGTGGGAGCGGTTGTCGGTTGGGTGGCACGCGCAGTCAGCAAGAGTGGCTCCTAGGGCGCAAGGGCGCCTCTACAGGTCGATGACGATTCCGAGCGCAGAGTACGGCGAACCCAGACGAAGTTGAACGGCAACGGTGTCACTAAACTTGTACCGCCCCCCAATCGCTCCGATTCCCCAGTTGTAGTAGTAGGGGTCCCGACCGGAGTCGTCGAAATACAGGTTGAAACCCGCTTCTACGAACGCTGACCACTCCTCCGAAAAGTAGAAGTTCCACTGCAACGCGACGGGAACGCCAACGGCGAAGCCGCGACTCCCTCCGTAATCAGCGTTGTACACGTCGGCTCCAACCGACAGGTAGACCGAGTTGTTGATGGTGGACACGAAGCCGTTGTGGACCAAGGGTACACCGAGCCGGGCTCCGAATGCGACCCCGTTGCCATACCAAGCAAACCCCGCGTGAACGCCGAGGGTCAGCGGACGTCGACCCGAAAAGGGCTGTTCAATGGGAGCGGCAACTGCGGGTGTCGCTAGGGAAAAAGCCAACGCTGAGAGGGCTAAGAGACGCATGAAACATCCATGATTACACTGGAGCAGTTTTGCCAACCAGCAGGGAATAACGGGTAAGTCGAGCACTCCAGCGGGCATCATTGGTGGGCCTCACCAATCGATGCTCTAGCGGCAGAATATTGGCCGCTGGTGCTTCAACACACTCTAGGGCTAACACAGCTGCGCCAAATAACCCACATTCTAAGTCCGAAAAATCCAGAACGTCTACTTGGAATGCTGTGGATAGCCACTGTGCGAACTGCGCCGTGGCAGCGCCACCACACACCCCAACGGGCCCTTCAATGCGCCCGAGTCGAGCACTCGAAACCGCCAACTCCAACACCAAGGACTCCAGCCATGCGGCGTACAGTTGGTCCACATCCACTGTGGCGTCCATGCCCACAAAATGGCCAGTGGCGGCGGGATTAAGCAAGCTGCCAGCGAAGTATGGGACACACATCACACCGCCGACCGGTGGCAAGCCTACCCCCGAACGCGGCCCCCCGAAGCGTTCGGCCATGACACCGCCTGCGGCGAGCCCTACTTCAATGGTGTCCAAGCCCATAGATACGGACGGCGTGCGAAAGGTTCCGGGCGTGCACTCGGAATCGGACGCAATGAGCGTTCCCATAGACAGCGCGGTTCCAAAGCTCACGGCACAACGTCCCGGTGATGTCGCACCGGCTCCAACGAGCTCGCAGTTCTTGTCACCCCCCACAGCAACCAAGATGCTGCCAGCAGCGAAGGGTCCTGCACTGCACCCAATGGGCCCGTCAACTTCCCGAGTCGGTTGTCCGAGAGATGCGCCAGCACGAGTCGCTGCGTGTTCCGCCCACTCCCCTGTCCATCGGTGCACCAACAAGCTCGCGATGGATGCTTGCCGAACTGTCCGCTCAGCAACACTGGGTGCGTGCTCACCGAACCAGGCGGCAATGCCTCCAGACCTGCGGTCTTGCCACGAGATGATGGGCGTCAGCGGCACGTCCAGCGCATCAACAAGAATCGTGGTCCCACGCTGCGAGGTGAGCGCAACAACACACGCATCCTCACCACAGACCTCGGCAACCGCCCTGTCCACAGCAGACAGAGTCGCTTCAACGGGCTGCTCAGCACGGCCCTCTCGACGACACATCGCTGGTGCCGGGTAGCTAGCCAACTGCACACACTTCCCAGTTGCGTCCCATCGCGCTGCACGAATGCGCGTAGTGCCAACATCAACCGCTACAATCGGGGTCACGACTCGAACCGGTGAATGCGATTGGCAAAGGGCACCCCGCACCCCTCGTTCAGGAACCGGACAACGACCGCCTCGGTGGCGGCCCGGGAATCTCGCAGAGACTGCGCTACCCAATCGCCATCGTCTTGGCGCAAGGTCACACCACTTCGCTTGTGTCCAGTCACTAAGCCTGCCACCGGAATCTCAAGCTCATTCGCCAACACGACCTCGGGTCCAATGCTCATGGAGTTCACATGTGCCCCCAACGACTGAAACCACCGATTCTCACTGGCCGTCTTGGTACGGGGACCCGATTGATAAGCGAACGTCAGTCGGAGCTCACCGTGGTCCAACCACGGCGCAATCTGGTCGTTCAACATCGACGAAAACGGTCCGTCCTCCCACACCAAGTGCCCCTGCTCTGGGCTCGGTTCTGGCCACATGGTGCACGGCCCACCACCAGGCAGACGATTCTCTGGCATGAGCAAATCACCGAGCAGAACCGGCGCGAATACCGGCGTCTCGGCATCCAACACCCCAACACTACTGGTCAGCAGCAGAGCCGAACACCCCACCTCTTTCAATGCAGCAGTGTGGGCACGAAACGGAATCTGGTGAGGCAGATACCGGTGAGGCACACCATGTCGGACCAGCACCCAGGCATCGGCGTCTGGCCAGCGAAACAAGGGAACCGTCCCAAAGGGCGTCTGCACCTGTCGTGACTCCAGAGCACGCCCCCCCAAGGTTCCCGTTCCAAAGGCACTTCCAACGACTACGGCAACACTCATTCGCGCACCGAGTCAGCGACGAGCGCATGTACGACGCGGTCCAACGAGACGCCGTACACCAACAATCCAGCATGCCCCATTCCCGGCAGCACCCACTGAGTGGCCCCATCCAACAGCGCTGATGTGGATGGGTAGACGATGAAGTCTCGCACTGCAGCGATGGTCGTCACATCCGCATGTTCAGCAATAGAATCGAACAATGGCAAGGCTGCGAGTACGGGGCTTCTGCGAGAGAGCTCCCGAATGTCCGACGCAAACCCCAGCCCACGCGGCCCCGCTGTTCCACGATGTGGCGAGCCCAGGGTGACGATACGGCGGACCTTACCGCGTAGTTCCGGTGATTCGTCTAGGACGATTCGCAGGATGATTCCGCCCATTGAGTGACACACGACATCCACTGGCTCATCCAGCTCGCGCATGACCCGGGTCAAGGCGACGGCATAGCCGGCGAGCGGTTGAAGCGGCCGCCCCAGGTACAGCGCACGAGAGGCTCTACCCGCCTTGTACAGACGCTTGCGCAGACCCCAAAAGTTGCTCCCGTTCTGGGTAAATCCGTGTACGCACAAGACGGGAGGCCCGGTCTGCGACGGCGGAACTCGCCATCCATCCCGGGTCAGTGCAATCAGGGTCCACCACCCCAACACTACCCACGCCCACATCTCTCGGGAATGCAACGCGACGAAGGCCACTGGTCCCAAGCGCGGCAGCTGAATGGACTTATGACGATGGTACTGAACAAACCTGAAGTGCGAGATCTGTAGCCATAGCGCAATGCCAACGACCGTCAGCACCAGCGTGAGCCCTGCCCACGAAAGAAGCGTGATTAACCAGCTCATCGGACTGGCTCCGATGACAGACGCGGGCCACCGTCGTACCCAACCAATCGCCCAATCACCACGGCATCCAGCGCCACCGCGATGTCATTGGCGACGGCGGCGGCGGCTGTGACCAACAGTCCCCCACCCGTCTGGGGGTCAAACAGGAGTGGACGCAGCGGATGAGCATCCACACTGACCAGCCCCTGCACCGCTTCTTCGTTGCTTGGCGCGGACGTCGACCGCACTCCCTCAGCAAGCGCCTTTGGGACCCCAGCAAGCACGGGCAAGTCATCCATGCGAACCACTGCGGCGCACCTACTCGCTAGGCACAGGTCCAACCAATGTTTGGCGAGACCAAAGCCGCTGACATCTGTGGCGGTGTGAATCTGGTCCACAACGCCCAAGAGTGCAGCATGGGAGCGCATCATATGGCCATGGGCAGACTTCATGTCATCCCCACTCACCGTGCCATTGTTGTCAGCCCGCAGCAAGACGCCGGTTCCCAACGGGCGCGTGAGCATCACAACGTCGCCTACCTGACCAGCATCAATGCCCAAGAAGGTTGTAGCGGGGCCCACAGCGGTCAGCCCCACTGACAGCGTCTCCCCCAACACCGTGTGTCCACCAGCGAGGGCAATGGAGTGTTCATCCAAAACGCGGCGCACTCCGGCCATCACTTGAGCAAAGGTCACTGCGGACTCCGCTTCGGGAACGGTGACCAAGGCCAAGGCATGTGTCGGACGAACCCCCTTGGCCCAGAGGTCCGCCAACGCATGCACGGTAGCCACATGGGCGACCTGTTCAGCATCGTCAGAGAAGGCGGGGAACACATCGACCGTCCAGGCCACAGGGGCCCCAACATCAATGCGGGCGGCGTCTTCTCCCGGTGTTCCCGCGACAGCGTCCATCAAGACGTGCTCAAGGGCTTTCGCTGGAACCTTTGCCGCGCACCCCAGGCACTGCATCTCCATCGGAGGCATCTTCGGAAGGCCGTCTCCTCGGTAGCGGTCTAGCCACGCGCGGTCGATAGAGTCCTTCCACCGGTAGACACTGGCAGACCGCGTGAACACTCCCCATTTGTGCGCCAGAGCGGTGCCGTCGCACACGTTCAACAAACTGAGCATCGAGCGTTGTGGGCGCCACGGCTCAAGCGGTCTTCCCAACAGATACTGCCGCAGATTGTGCGCCAACAGAGGTCCGGCGCGAACCGCGTAGACACCGGCACGTGGGAGGTCCTGACGCGAGCGAGGCACGGCACAGTCGCCGGCAGCGAACAGCGACGGGAACCCTGCGACTTGAAGCGTGTCTTCCGTCAGGGTGAATCCGCGGTCCGCCACGGGCAGCTCAGATGCTTGAAGGACTGGATGCGGCGCGGCACCGGTCGCCCACAACACAACCTCCGCCTCGAGCAACGAGCCATCGGCACGAACAATGCCCTGCGAGGTGACCGATGCAACGTTCGTCCTGGTTTGAACGTCGATATTCCGCTCGACCAAGACCGACAGCACACGTCGACGGTACCGCTTCCCAACGTCTGGCAGAATGGTCTCCGCCCGCTCAACCAAGGCGACTCGACTCTTCGGAAACCGAGCTCGCAACGAAAACGCCAGCTCAATACCCGCCGGGCCACTCCCAACAACCGCGATGCTCTGTGGAGACGCACTCGACAGCGCGACCATCCGGTCCAACAGGGTCGCCAGCGGTCGCGTTGAGATCGCGTTGGCTCGAACACCATTCGTCTCAAGTCCCGCAACCGAACCGCCAATATCCAGGCTGCAGACGTCGTAAGCGAGCGGCTGACGCGCCTCGAGCATCACCCGCTTAGCAACCGGGTCGATGCGGGTCATTCTTGCTTCGATGACCGTAGCCCCAGCGCGACGTGCAAGCGGCCAGACATCGATCTCAAGGTCTGAAAGGGCCACCGCCCCCGCGATGAATGCCGGGACCATGCCACTGTACGCACTCGTGGTCCGGTCCATCACCACCGTGACGCGGACGCCTTCGGGTCGACGCATGGCAAACGCACGCAACACTTCTACGTGCGCATGTCCGCCTCCGACCAACACGAGATGACGGATTGCTTCACCTGTCATTGCACGCTCATGCGATATGCGCTGCGCGAGGTGTCCATGATTCGAATGTTCTCTTTGCCACGCATCAACGACATCAGCACCGACCTACAGGACCCTCCCGCCTTCGTTTCAGACTCCGGCAGGCCCTGTGCAGACGTATCCTATCCGTCGGCGTTCAAGGACAAGGTCGCGAAGAGCTACTCTGACCTTCAGCCAGAACCGCTCGCTATGTCCCCAGGGGATGCCTTCGCCAAGGCCGTCCGCATTGCCGGAGACATGGACGGATGGGAGGTGGTTCATACAGATGCAGAGGCGCTACAGCTGGAGGCCGTCGCCACAACACCGCTGCTGCGATTCAAAGACGACATCTGCATCCGCGTCAAGCCAGACGGTGACGGCGCTCGCGTTGACATGCGCTCGCGCTCACGCCTCGGCAAACACGACTTCGGCGCCAATGCCGACCGAATTCGCGCCTACTTCGCACGCCTGCGCTGACAGCGGCGGCCGCAGCGCCGGTCATCACTTGGGGAATAGTCCAGAATGCGCTCCGCGATTGCGTCTTGGACCCCACGAACTTGGCTACGGGACCCCATCACGCCGTTGCTCAGCATCACGTAGACCAGAGGCCCCGCGTCGGACGGCACGAGAACGGCGAGGCTTAGCACCCCGCTCATAGAACCGGTTTTACCTTGGATTCTACCAGCGCCGCCGCTCATACGCCCACGAAGTGTGCCGGACTCGCCGGCGACCGCCAAGGTCTCGACCCAAGCCGGTCCCCATGGGCGTGTCTGTGCCCAATGCATCACGTCTGCAAGAGTAGAGGCGGACAGCTGGTCGTAGCGAGACAGACCACTTCCATCCACCAAGGTCCACTCCCGGCCAATGCCCGAACCAGACAGTGCCTCTGCCAAGGCGTTCTCCGCGACCGCCATGGTCTTTCCGGTCGGGGCGGGGTCCAGCCAGCGCACGACAGACTCGGCCACCAGGTTGTCGCTGTCCTGAAGGATGGCAGGAAGTAACTCTACGAGCGACGGCGACGTGACCGACGCGAGCTGTGTGCCTTGCCAACCTGCATCCGCGGGGAGCGTCGTCCGAGCGTCCCCTACAACCTCGACCCCCGCCTGCTGCAGTGCCGAGCGAAAGCGCGACGCGAGACACTGCTCGGGGTCGGCAAGCGTCACCCGAAGCGTCCGTTCACTGCCCGCAGCGACCGCGCCATCCAGCACCAACACCGCACTCGACGGGCGACGGTAGGCCTGGAGGCCCCCCGCTACTTCCGGGTCGTCGACCGTCAGTCGGTTGTCGATGTCTAGACAGTCCGACCACTCACCGGAATCAACAATCACAGAACCATCCGCCATTCCAGCCACGTGAATGGCGGCACGGTTGTGGTTGATCTGCAGACCGGTGACCGGCGCCGAGTACGACCACGGTGCGTCATCCCAGGCCCAGCCACGCCCCAGCGTGGGTCCAGCGAACACACGACCGTCGGCAATCACGTCTCCATCCACTCGCTCGATACCGGCTTCCGCCACGGTTTCCGCCCAGTCACGCAGCCACACCGTGGGGTCATCGCCTCCCAGCGTTGGGTCGCCCGCGCCGACGACAACGATGGACCCGACCAAGACACCCTCCTCAATCGACCCGTGTGCCATCAAGGACGTCACGACAGAATGGTCCGGCCCCAACGCCTCCATGGCAGCCGCAGTGCCCATGATCTTAGCGACAGACGCCGGCACTTGGCGAGAGTCCGCACCTCGGTCAACCCAGACACGTCGGTCCCTGTCCATCACCACAAGGCTCACAGAAGCACCATCCAGCACCTGCGCCGCCAACAAATGGTCGACGTCTGCTTCGAGTACCGTTGGCGCAGCAAGCGCCGCCGCAATCCACCACATGTTTCACTCCAAGCCTGACACCGAATCGGCTACAGCGTTGCTCCCTCTTACAGACCCGAGACGAACAGCGCCATGGCGCGCAGCACCCCCTCGCCAAACTGGAACAAGGAGTTCCGAGCCCTGCGGTCCGCCGGCGACCTCGTCGCGCTGGTTGGAGGCCTGGTGGTTCGCAACAACATGAACGACTACCCCATCGTGGTGGCGACGCATGCTGTGGGTCCGCCGCGCTTGGTCAAACACCTGCGTCAGATCGACGGAACGAACCTTCGGGACTTAGGCCTTGGCAAGGGTGGGTGGAGGCTGAATGCAGGAGTGGATGTCACGGATACCCACCACCCATTGACCGCTGCAGCACATCTGCTGCAGTCCAGTCGCGTACGGTCCGTGCACGTCCTGACAACGGCATTCCAGGGGCTCTTCACCGGCTGGTTCGGCGCTCTCTACAAGCGACGAGCCCACGCCGACCCCATCAATCAGACCTCACCAAGCCTACAGTTGTTGGCCAAGAACGGCCACCGGCAGCCCGCACACATAGACCCAGCAGTGCTGCTCATCGCTGGGCAAGACGTGCGAACCACCTGTGACAGCGGCAAGACTTGGTTAGCCGCCTCCGGTTTCGGCAGTGCGCTGCAAAAGGCCTCCAGAACGCCCAATCGGCCGGCCTGGATTTGCGGCGCACGCGTGACGTTTACGGGAGTAGAACAGCAGCTAGTGGCGTCGGTTGTTCCATGTCGGCGGGCTGATGTCTTGGCCGTCGCCCGTCTGACCCGCCGCGAGCGCACCCTGGTACAGATGGTTGCTACCGGTGCGTCCCATGCAGTCATTGCCGCCAAGTTGAACTGCTCAACCTCGGACGTTCGCGATGAGCTGGAACGCCTGGAACACAATCGTGTACCGGGAGGCATACCCGGCCTGCTGCGGCTGGTTGAGGAAGGCTGGTACAGCGCCAGCAGTCTGTAGCGGGCCCCAGGAGGAGCCCGCGATTACGTCCTACAGGTTGCGACGGTAGGCCCCGCCAACCTCGTACAAGGCGTGCGTAATCTGTCCCAAGCTCGCAACGCGAACGGTCGACATCAGCTCACCGAACACATTTCCGCCCGATATTGCGACCCGCTTCAACCGAACCAGCGCCTCAGCGCTCTCATCGGCGTGTGCCGCATGGAACCGCTCTACGCTGTCGATCTGGGCTTGCTTCTCTTGCGTATCCGCGCGGCGTAGCTCGACATCTGGCGGCGTCCAATCGTCCCCCTCGTTCGGATCGAGGAACGTGTTGATACCAACAATAGGCAGCGAGCCGTCGTGCTTCTTGTGCTCGTAGTACATCGACTCTTCTTGAATCTGCATGCGCTGGTACTGAAGCTCCATGGCTCCAAGAACACCACCGCGTGAGTCGATACGGTCGAACTCTTCGAGGACTGCAGCTTCCACGTGGTCGGTCAGCCACTCCACAAAGTGGCTGCCTTGGAACGGGTTCTCGTTCATGGCCAGACCAAACTCGCGGTTTACAATCATCTGAATGGCCATGGCGCGACGGACCGACTCTTCGGTCGGCGTTGTGATGGCTTCGTCGTAGGCGTTGGTGTGCAAGCTGTTGCAGTTGTCCGCAATCGCGAGCAACGCCTGAAGCGTGGTTCGGATATCGTTGAACTGAATCTCGCGGGCATGAAGCGAACGGCCAGACGTCTGAATGTGGTACTTCAACTTCTGGCTTCGCGTACTCGCTCCGTAGCGTTCACGCATGGCAACCGCCCAAATCCGCCGAGCCACTCGCCCGATGACGGTGTACTCAGGGTCCAGACCATTGCTGAAGAAGAACGACAGGTTTGGCGCGAAGTCATCAATGGCCATGCCACGCGACAGGTAGTTCTCAACAATCGTGAAACCGTTGGACAACGTGAAGGCCAACTGGGAGATGGGGTTCGCTCCCGCCTCCGCAATATGGTAGCCGCTGATACTCACTGAATAGAAGTTTCTAACCGTATTTTCTACGAACCACGACTGGATGTCTCCCATCATTCGGAGGGCAAACGGCGTGGAGAAGATGCAGGTGTTCTGTGCCTGGTCTTCCTTAAGGATGTCCGCCTGAACCGTACCGCGGACGACCGAAATCGCGTTCTGACGAACATCAGCGCGCTCCGTCTCGGTCAAAGCACGGCCATGGGCGGCCTCTGCCTTCTCAAGCTCCCGGTCAATGGCGGTGTTGAAGAACATGGCCAAAAGGATGGGAGCCGGACCGTTGATGGTCATGGAGACCGACGTCGTTGGCGCACACAGGTCGAAGTCCTTGTACAGAATCTTCATGTCGTCTAGGTGTGGGACGCTGACGCCCGACTCGCCAATTTTGCCGAAGATGTCGGGTCGGTGGGCCGGGTCTTCGCCGTATAGGGTGACGGAGTCGAAGGCTGTCGACAACCGATGCACGGACTCACCGCGACACAGGTAGTGGAAGCGTGCGTTGGTCTTTGCAGGTCCTCCCTCGCCGGCAAACATACGCTTGGGCTCTTCATCCAAGCGCTTGAGGGGAAACACGCCCGCGGTGTACGGGAAGCGTCCGGGTGTGTTTTCCAACAGTGAGTACTGGAGAATCGCGCCCGGCTCGGTGGTTCGCGGAAGAGCGATTCGAGGGATGAGCGTCTTCGACAAGCTCTCGCGAACCGCAGGCTGACGGATGTCTCGCCCGCGAACCTGGTAGACAAACTCTTCCTGTTGGTGCTCAACGACCCGACTAGGCCACTCGTTGAGAATCTGCGCGCTCTGTGGGTCAAGCTCACGAGCAACAACGTCCGCCCGCTCTTGGATGAGGGTGCCCGACTCGCCCTCGAACTCCGCGGCGGCAATCTGCAGCGAATGACTACGTCGTGCCAGGTCAACCTGCTTGGCCACAAAGGCATGGTATCCACGTACAGCCAAGGAGATATCGGCCAAATAACGCTCACGACCCGGTGCAATCGTGGCCTGTTTCGGGAGCGAGTGCATACCCGTGGAGCGCTCTAGAGTGCGGGTGGTGGTCTCACCAGACAGCCCATCCAGCTTGTCCATCAGAGCATGGTAGAGGGCTGTGACGCCAACATCTGCAAAGCGAGAGGCGACGGTCCCATACACGGGCAACGCTGTGTCGTCGTCCGTCCACCGCAGTGAGTTCCGACGCACTTGCTTCCGGACATCTCGGAGCGCATCCAGCGCACCGCGCTTCTCAAACTTGTTGATGGCAATCAGGTCCGCATAGTCGAGCATGTCAATCTTCTCGAGCTGCGATGGAGCGCCATACTCGGGAGTCATCACGTACAGGGAGAGCGAGGCCAGGTCGGCAATATCGGCATCTCCTTGTCCGATTCCACTGGTCTCAACGACAACCAACTCCACGCCACTCAGTCGACACGCTGCAATGGCGTCAGCAAGTGCGGCCGACAGCTCTCCCTTCTGACCGCGCGTAGCCAGCGAGCGCATAAACACCTGGTTCGGGTCCAGGGCATTCATACGAATACGGTCGCCCAGCAGCGCCCCCCCAGAGCGGCGACGGGTGGGGTCGACGGACAGCACGGCAACACGCGTTGTCGGATGGTCCATCAACCAGCGACGCAGCAGCTCATCGGTCAACGACGACTTTCCAGCCCCACCGGTACCCGTGATGCCCACTACGGGGATGGCTGTCGGCGCAGCTTCTAGCTTTGCTCGCCATCCACTTGGCATCTCTGTCTGGCCGTCAGCGACCGATTCCAGCACTGTGATCGCGCGTGCAAGGGCTTGACCGTCTTCTAGTGCACCCAAGTCCGGCGTTGCATCTACGAGAGGAAAGTCGCTTCTCTGTAGAAGGTCAGCAATCATGCCCTCAAGTCCAAGACGCCGGCCATCCTCTGGTGAGTAGATGCGCTCGACACCTGAGGACTCCAGTTCTTGGATTTCGTCAGCGACAATGACGCCGCCGCCACCGCCGAACACCTTGATGTGCGGCGCGCCCATTTCGTCCAGAAGTGACCGGAGGTACTTGAAGTACTCCATGTGCCCGCCTTGGTACGACGAGATGGCTACGGCTTGGGCATCTTCTTGCACCGCTGCCACGGCGACATCCATGGCAGATCGGTTGTGCCCGAGGTGAATAACCTCTGCCCCACCGGCCTGAAGTAGGCGTCGCATGATGTTGATCGCTGCATCATGCCCGTCAAACAAACTAGCGGCAGTGACGATGCGAACGTGGTTGTTGAGGGGTTTAAGAGCGGCCATGGAACCTCCGCGCGCTGCCTATCCCACCAACGTCATGATGTTTCCCACCGCTTTGGTGTTGTGCTTCGCAAACCCATTGGTATACTCCCCTCCAATCGGCGGTCTGTCTTGGTGGCGCCCGTCACTGTTTGCAGAGCGCTGCTTCCAGGGGAGTTCGAACATGAGTCTACATCACTACGCAAGCGTGGGATTTGCCGTGCTTTTGATGGCATCACAGGCATCCGCAGCCACATGCTCGGGCGACCCTGACAACGACTGTGACGGCGACGGCATCTCAAACGCCACTGACATGTGCCCGTCCACGAACAGTACCAACAACGCCCAGACGACCGTCACCTACGCTGACGACGCTGGTACCGCGCTCCCAACCGGCGCGGCATGCACGCACTCCAGCGCAGAGGTCTACTCCACTGCCACCCTCGGAACCGGTGTTGCGCTCCTTGAAGGCGCTCGCGTTCTCAGCGGCTCCTACGTCGGAGACTTCGCAACCGTCGGCGGCACCACAGGAGAGTCCGCCACGGTAGGTGTTCGCGCTCACCTGACTGACGCCCCCAACCCGTTGCTCGGCACCGTCTTCCCTTCCGGCGTCATCGGCCGCAACGCAGTCGCAGGTGATGACCCCTCCAGCGTCCCACAGGCCGCCCGCGAAGGTGACGTCACCACAGGCAACCTCCTTACCCTCGGTCGCAGCGCTACCGTCGGCTTCGGCGCCCGTCTTGGAGACGGCGTCCAACTCGGCTACGCATCCGTCATCGGACCGCAGGCTGTCATCGGCAACAACGTCATCGTTGGAAACCTCGCAGAAATCGGCTGGGGCGCCACGGTCGGAGACAACTTCGTGTTGGCTCGTAGTGCCAGCATCGGCAACTTCGCAGTCATCGGCGACAACGTCGTCATCGGCCCTGAAGTTTCCGTCGGCACCTACGCGAACATCGGCACCGCTGGCGGCGGCCCAGTCCGCATCCGCAAGGGTGTGGCGATTGGCAAGTGGACCGTCATCGAAGGCAACACACGCATCGGCCGTAACAGCGTCATTGGCGACTACAGCGATGTGCTGGAAGGTGTCAGCCTCCGCTCAGACGTCACAGTCCTTCCTGGCGGCGTTGCTTGCGAAGGCACTCCGCCGGACCCGAGCATCGAATGTGCAGACAGCGGCTACTACGCCCGCGGCAGCATCGTTGACGGCATTGCCGACAACGTTCCCGCCGAGCCGAGCGGTACCTTCTTCTCCGCTGCTGGCGGCATCGTCTGTGCCAACCCAGGCAGCAATGGTTGTGGCCGCATTGAGACTGTCGTCGACGGAATCACTCGCTACTGCCTCGACCGTGACGGCAACAGCCAATGCGACGCAGGCGATGCTGGCGTTCCGGCACAGGCCATCGTCATCACCGCTCCGGACACTATCGGAGTGAGCCCCTACTGCTACAACGACGGTGGCTCCACTGTCTGTGAGGTCCTCGAATCTCCCGCAGGTAGCTGTGGCGGAACCGGTCAGCCTCCTTGCTACCAGCTGCAAGCCGGCCCCATCTACGTGCTCTCCCCGCCTGACAACTAGGCCTACAGACACAACAAAAAGGCCCCGCAGAGCAATCTGCGGGGCCTTTTTACGTTTGGGCAAGTAAGCCGTCAGACGCCGAGGAAAGCAGCCACCGCCTCATTGACAAGTAGGGGCAGCTCAATGTGGACCGAGTGCCCTCCCCCATCAATGATGCACAGCTCGGCCATGGGTAGGCGCTCTGCAAGCCGTTCAGCATTCCCTGGGTGGCACAGTGCATCTTCAGCCCCTGCCAAGCAGAGCACCGAGTGGCGCAGCTGTGGCAAGCGTTCCCAGGAGTCAAAGCGCTCGTAGGCATTCCACTGAATGTCAACAGCAGCCGGATTCGGCGGACGACGCTCGCGGCTTCGTGCAAATGCGCGCATGGCCTTCGCATTCGCCTCGCGGTAGGCCTTGCCAAACAACAGGGGTACAATCTGGGCAAGCCACGTCTCCGAGTCGGCTCCCTGCATGGCTCGTAGCGGAGACGGTTGGCGCCCTTCGACGCGGTGCGCTTCTCCAGCACTCGTGTTCTCCAACACGACATGGTCCACGCGCTCCGGCCAACCCAGCGCGAGTTCCTGCGCGATTTTTCCGCCCATCGACACGCCCCACACATGGGCCGCATCAATGTTCAGGTGGTCCATCAGCAGCACGGCGTCTTCTGCAAAGTCAGCCAACGTGGCTTCGCTCTCCACCAGTGAGCTGCCGCCCAAGCCACGGTTGTCGAAGGTCAAGATACGGCATCGCTTCTGAAAGTACGCAACCTGGTGAAACCACCCTTCTTTCAGTCCCGCCAGACCCGTAATAAGCAACAACACGGGTGCGTCTTCAGGGCCCGACAGATGGTAGGCGATAGTTTGGTTTCCGCGAATCGTGGCTTCAGCCATGTGCTCTCCATGCCTCAACAGGGGAAGCGAGCTATCCCGGTGCGGTGTGGATTCGACGCGTCATTACTGTTCTGGTCATCGCTGGAGTGACAGCAACCGGCATTGTCTGGTGGTTGTCGGAGACTCCACGCGCAGCATCTACCGTCTTGGTCCCAATGGATGAGGAATGACTAGCGCACGCATCGCGCTGCTCCTCGTGTTCGCTGCGGCATGCCGCGAGACAGTGCGCATCGACCGGGAAATTCCAGAGAGTGACCCAACATTTCGCTGGTCCTTCGTCCTAGAGCGCGTAGTCACAGAAGACGGGTATGTGGACTACGATCGGCTCTGGCATCATCGGGATGACCTGGACGAGTACTTGGTCTGGCTTGCCCATGCTCCGACCGGCGGACCGGATGACACCCGCACAAGTCAGTGGATCAATGCCCACAACGCGTTCGTCCTACACAGTGTGCTGTACACCACGAACGCACCTCCCGAGTGGCCAGCTTCACCACCGAGCAACACGCGATTCCAGTACGACCTCGACAAAGACTGGGTCACAGCGAGCCAGATTCGCCACGCCTACCTGCGAGGCTACGCACAAGACCCACGAATCGCCGGAGCCCTCATCGATGGCACGCGGTCCGGCCCACCGCTTCGCCCATTCACCTACACAGACTTTGACCTCGATGATGAGCTGGATGCCCAGATGCGGCGCTGGGTGAACGATGCAGATCGCGGCGTAGTCGTCGTCAACGGCCAGGTGCAAGTGCCGCAAGAACTTGCAGATACGCGAAACGACATCTACCGCTGGACCCCAAACGAATCGGTCTGTCAGTTCGTTGCCCGCTACGCTGACGCAGAACTTTCGGCGTCCCTTAATGAAGTGAAGTGTACCTTAGTTCCACGTGAACGGGACGCGTCTTTGCACCACAAGACCCGCCCTGACCGGGTGCAGCACCCTCGCTAGGTCGCTGGTGCTGAATCAGTGTTACTGGGCCCGACTACAGGGAGCGACTGATGGCCGTACGAACGCCGAAGCCACCTTGGTTGAAGGTCCGCATGCCGGGCTCACCTCGGTACCATGAGCTCAAGTCGCGCGCGCGCGACCTACGTCTTGCGACTGTGTGCGAAGAAGCTCGTTGCCCGAATATCGGTGAATGTTGGGGCGGAGGGACCGCTACCTTCATGGTGATGGGCGATACCTGCACCCGTGGCTGTCGTTTCTGCTCGGTGAAGACTGCGAAGAACCCGGAAGCCTTGGATCCTTGGGAACCCACGAACTTGGCCATCGCTATCGCCGAGATGGGCCTGGACTATGTGGTGGTCACAAGCGTGGACCGCGACGACGTGGAAGACGGCGGTGCCGCTCACTTCGCCAAGTGCATCACCGAGACCCGCGACAAAGCCCCCAAGACGTTGGTTGAGGTCTTGATTCCAGACTTCCGCGGCAATGTTGACCATCTGCGCAAGGTGGTAGACGCAAAGCCAGAGGTCATCGCCCACAACATCGAGACCGTGCGTCGCCTCACCCATCCCGTTCGGGACAAGAAGGCAACCTACGACCAGTCCCTTAAGGTTCTGGCCGATATCAAGGTCATGGACCCGAGCCGCTACACAAAGTCGTCCATCATGGTGGGACTGGGTGAGACACCCGAAGAGGTCAGTGAGTGCATGCGTGACCTGCGTGCTGTTGACTGCGACTTCCTCACCATTGGCCAGTACCTACAGCCAACCATGAAGCACCTCAAAGTCGACGGATTCGTCCACCCGGACATCTTCGAAGCATGGCGTAAAGAAGGACTGGCGATGGGCTTTAAGTATGTAGCGAGCGGTCCCCTCGTGCGGTCGTCGTACAAGGCAGGCGAGTTCTTCCTTACCGAGTTCATTCAGAAACAACGGGAACAACAGGCATGAGCGCCTCGCCCTTAGCCAATGCTGTACGAGGCGCGCTCAGCGACGCCATGGCCAACAACTCGAGCATCGTCGTGCTTGGCGAAACAGCCGGTCGCGGCGGCGGTTTGTGGGGCGGAACAGCAGGCCTGATGAGTACCTTCGGTCCCGACCGGGTTCGAGACCTTCCAGTGTCCGACCGAGCAATGGTTGGCTTGGCCGTTGGACTGGCACTCGCGGGGCAAGTCCCCGTGGTGGAGCTGAGCTCCACCCACCGCCTCGTTGCCGTGGCGGAGGCTCTACTCCACATCGCCAGCATCGCAGCAGATACCGCATTTTCACCGACCCTCGTTGTTCGCGTACCTTACGGTCAGCATGCAGGTCCAACCGTCGACCTCCCCATCGGGAGCATTGCCCTGCCAGGTGTACGCGTGGTCTGCGCACGGTCGCCCGAATCCGCGACACAACTATTGGCAGACGCCCTCAAGACGCCTGGCGCAACCGTTTTGTTGGAGCCAAGGGCAGGACTCAGCGCGCCGCCAACCAGCAACGCACCCGGCTGTGACGTCGTTCGAACTGGGTCCCATATGACCATCGTCGCATGGGGGGCTGATGTCAGCCTCGCCATTGAGGCGGCAGACCAGCTCGCGGCAGACGGCCTAGACGCCGAAGTCATCGACGCTGTGACCATCGCTCCATTGGACGTCACGGGCCTGTGCGCCTCGGTCCGAAAGACAGGCCGTCTCATCGTCCTGCACCCCAACGATTCCCAGCTCTCCAACAACGTCGTACAAGCCGTTGTCGAGGGCGCATTTTTATACCTGGAAGCGCCACCTGCGCGCGCCACCACCCTCCATCAGGTCGTCGCCGCAGCCCGCGAATCTGCCACCTGGTGAGTTGGAGAATTCTTCATGGCCTTTGTGTTTGAGCTTCCCGAGATTGGGGAAGGTGTTGTTGAAGGTGAGATTGTTGCTTGGCTTGTCGGCGAAGGCGACACCATTCAGCGGGATGCACCCCTATGCGAGATAATGACGGACAAGGCGACCGTTGAGATCAGCTCCCCAACCAGCGGTACAGTGTCCAAGCTCCACGGTGAGCCCGGCGACATTGTCCAAGTTCATTCACCCCTCGCCGAAATCGACGAGTCTGGAGCACCCGCCGCTGCCCCCGCACCAAAGGCTGCCGCCCCTGCCAAGCCAGCACCGAAGCCCGCACCGGCTCCGGCTCCACGCCCAGTCGCCGCTGCCCCCGCACCAAAGGCCGCTCCACGAAGCGCCACGCTAGCTGACGGTCCTCCCAAGGCAACTCCCGCCGTTCGGCGCCGGGCACATGAAGAGGGCGTAAACCTGCATGCCGTCACTGGCACCGGTCCATCCGGTCGCATCACCCATGCAGACGTAGACGGCGCGAACAGCCCGAACGCTGGCGTCCTGCCGACCTCCGCCGTCGCCATGCCACAGGTGCACCCGTCGGGAACCGAAGAGCGCGTCAAGATTATTGGCCTGCGTCGCAAGATTGCCGAGGCCATGGTCAAGAGCAAGCGGACCGCACCGCACTTCACCTACGTGGAAGAAGTCGACGGGACCGAGCTTGTGGCGTTGCGCAAGCGTCTCAAGGAACGTGCCGCAAAGCATGGTGTCAAGCTTAGCTACCTGCCATTCCTGATGAAGGCCGCCAGCGTGGCCTTCCGCGAGTTCCCAAATGTGAACGCCGTCATGGATGAAGACAAGTTCGAGCTTGTCGTCAAGGGCGACCACAACATCGGCGTGTCCATCGAGACACCGAATGGTCTGTTTGTTGGCGTGGTTCGCAACATTGAGCAGAAGTCCATTCTACGCATTGCAGCCGACCTGCAAGCGGTCGTCGAGCGCGTTCGCAACGGTACGGCAAGCCGTGAAGACCTCACCGGAGGCACGTTCACCCTCACGAGCACCGGCAACGTGGGCGGTGTCTTGGCGACCCCCATCCTCAACCATCCCGAAGTCGCGATTCTTGGCTTCAACGCCATTCGCGAGCGGCCAATGGTGGTTGACGGAAACATCGTCGCACGGCACATGTTCTACCTGTCACCATCCTTCGACCACCGAGTCATTGATGGTGCGGTCGCCGCACGCTTTACCGACGCCATGAAGTCCATCCTAGAACACCCAGAGAACCTTCTGTTGGAGCTGGTGTGAGCATCGACTTTTCCCAAGCTGTCGAACAGGTGCGGAGCGCGAGCGACGCCCTGGATTCGACGGGAACCCCCTTCCCTGTCCCCGTAGGCAACTTGGCGCCATTGGTCGCCGGGACCGTGACGGCGTTGTCGCGTCGGGACTGGTGGGTACCTGGACTGCGCGAGCGCTGCGGAGCAGTTCTTCGTGATGTGCGCATCGAGCGCCTCGAAGAAGGCTTTCAGGGTGCTAAGCCCTACCGCGTCGCTCCGCCCTCTGCGTCTCCCGCGCTGCGCGCCCTCGTTGCCACAGGCTTGGCCCTTGGCAGTGAAGACGGCGTTGCGGTGGTTCACTTGGGCATCGGAAGTGTCTCGGACGGTGCCTTTCACGAAGCGCTCAACCTCGCCGCCCTCACCGGCTCCAAGGTAGTGTTCGTCATCGCCTGCCAGTCGCTCGACGACGGTGCACCCGTAGGTCCACAGACCGCTGCATCCCCTGCTGACCTGGCCAAAGCGTACGGAATCCACGTTACTTCGGTCGATGGCAACGATGCCTCTGCCGTTCACGCCGCAGTTTCCGCGGCACGAGATCTTGCACCACACGTTGTGTGTGCAGACCTATAGTTTCCCCACGAATGCGCCCCCAATGAGCGGGCGCCTCGGAGAGTTTCCATGAGCAATACGGACTACGGCGCCATCGTTATTGGTGCAGGCCCCGGCGGCTACCCCTGTGCCATTCGCTTGGGCCAGCTCGGCGTCAAGACACTCATCGTTGAGAAGGAATACTGGGGCGGCGTCTGCTTGAACGTTGGCTGCATTCCATCGAAGGCCATGATCACAGCTGCCAAGCACTTCGAAGAGATGCAGCATGCTGCCGACTTCGGCATTGAAGTGTCGGGCGACATCACCATGAATGCCACTGCCCTTCAGGCCTTCAAGAACAAGGTTGTGACGCGTCTGACCGGAGGCGTCTCCACACTGCTCAAGGGCAACAAGGTCGAACAAGCCATGGGCACGGCCACCATCACCGGCCCGAACACTGTCGAAATCGATGGCCCGGACGGTAAGAAGACTGTCACCGCCGAGCACATTGTGATTGCGACCGGCAGCTCGCCCATCCAGATTCCTGGCTTCGAGTTCGCGGACGAGCGCATCCTCGACAGCACCGGCGCCTTGGAGCTCAACGAGATTCCCAAGCGGTTGGTCGTCATTGGCGGCGGCTACATTGGCCTTGAGATGGGCGGAATGTTCAGCAAGCTTGGCACGGAAGTCACCATTGTCGAGATGATGGACCAAATCCTGCCGGGCTTTGACCCAGACGTCACCAAGATCTTGGCCCGCAAGCTCAAGAAGCAGAAGGTCAAGACCCTACTGAAGACCAAAGCTCTCGGCTGGGAAGCGGCAGACGACGGCATCGTCGTCAACGTGGAGACCCCCAAGGGCAAAGAAAGCATTGAAGCCGACTACGTACTGGTGACCGTCGGACGTCGTCCGAACTCACGCGGCGTAGCCGACGCTCTGAACCTTGAGATGGACGGCCCGTTCTTCAAGTCAAACGACCAGCGTCGAACCAGCGTGCCCAACGTCTTCGCGATTGGCGACGTCACGTGTCAGCCAATGCTCGCCCACAAGGCAACGCACGAGGGCGAAATCGTCGCTGAGATCATCGCCGGTCATGACGTGAAGATTGACTACAAGACTGTGCCAGCCGTGGTCTTCACCGACCCCGAAGTCGCGACCGCCGGTCTCGACGAAAAGACGGCCCGCGAGCAAGGCGAAATCCTGGTTGGCAAGGTGCCCTTCGCAGCTGTGGGTCGCGCCGTCACGGCGAACGAAACCGACGGCTTCTACAAGGTCATCATCGACAAAGAAACCAAGCTTATCCTTGGCGTCACCATCGTCGGATACCACGCTAGCGACCTCATCAGCGAGGCCGGCTTGGCCATCGAGATGAGTGCGGAAGCCCTGGACATTGGCCTGACCATCCACCCGCACCCGACACTCGGCGAAGGCGTGATGGAAGCAGCAAAGGCAGCACTTGGCGAGGCCATCCACATCCTCAACTAGGACACGGCGCCAGCAGCTATTCGAGAGCCCGCCGGACTACCGGTGGGCTTTCGTCGTTCTGCGGCAATGTGTCGCGCTCCACCTGTAGGGTGACATGGTCCACACCGTAGTCGTTCTTCAGAATGTCTGTGCCAGCCAAGCGCAGTGCGTCTAGGTCGGTACCAGGCCCCCCCACGATGTGAGCCGTGACAATGCTCGTGGACCCATCGAGCGTCCACACATGCAGGTCGTGAACGTTGATGATGCCTGGAAGGCTTCGTAGCGACGCAATGGCGTCCGTGGTGTTGAACCCGGGCGGCGGTAGCTGAAGGAGGACCCGAGCAGACTCGGTGAGCAGTCCCCACCCCGCCCAGACGACCAATGCCGCGATGAGTACGCTGATCAGCGGGTCTGCGAGGTGAAAGCCCGCCAGCATGAAGCCCGCCGCAATGATAGCGCCAACGCTTCCAGCCGCATCCGCGAGCATGTGCCACAGCGCGCCCTTGGCGTTCATGTCATCGCTACCCGCCCGCCACAGGTACCAAGCGCTGCCCAGATTCACCGCCAAGCCAAGGGTAGCCACCACGAGCACGGGTAAGCCCGCAATCGGCGGGGGTCCTGCAAGCATCCGCTGGCCAGCCTCCCACACAATCCACGCACTGGCCGCCCACAGAAGCAAGCCGTTGAGGAAGGCGCCAAGCACCTCGGCGCGGCGCAGTCCAAAGGTCTGGTTGGGATCGGGTGGCCGCAGTGCAAGCCGTGCAGCACCGAGTGCTACCGCAATCGACAAGACGTCGCTCACCATGTGAGCAGCATCACCGAGCAACGCCAGACTGCCTGAGTACCAACCAACACCGGCTTCTACGAAGAGAAAGCCGCCGTTCAGTATCAGAGCCACCCAGAGTGCACGACGAGTCGCATCACCGACCGTGGAGCCGTGGTGGTGTGGATGTGCATCAAAGTCGTCCATGCGACGACGTAGCCGTCGCGAGTGGTCACGACCACGGCCAAGTGGTCGCAACGTAGCTAACGGATGCGAATGAAGATGCTCATCGTTGCTCCCCTCCTGCTCGCCGCCTGTACCGCCACAACCGAAGCCCCCGCGCCGAGCGTTGCCGCACCAGCCCCTACTCACGTCACAGCACCCACGGAGTCTGACCGCGAAGCACGCGTACAAGCTGCTCACGAGCACCTAGAAGCGTCCGACGGTGGCAAGGCCCTGCGCGCTGTCATCGACGCCCACGGCGGTCTACAGACGTGGTTTGAGTCTGGAGCGCTGGCCTTCGACTTCAACTACTTGCCCGAAGGCGCTCCCGAACGTCGCATGTACACCCGGTCTGAGGTCGACACCTGGTCTGTGCGGGCCCGACAGACCGAGCTTGGCGACAACGCCGATGCCGCACTCGGCTGGGACGGTCAATCAGCCTGGGTCACCCCGCAAGCCAGTGCCTTCCCTGCGCCCGCAGCGTTCTGGGCAACGACCCCCTACTACTTTGTGGGTGTCCCCTGGGTGCTCTCGGACCCGGGCACCACACACACGTTGGAAACAGCTGTCGACCTTCCGCTGCTGGACGGTTCCACGCGCAGCGTCAACACCATCCGCGTGACCTACGACCCGGGAACCGGCCAAGCACCCGACGACTACTACGTGGTTCACAGCGACGTCGATACCGGCGAGATGGTGGCACTGCGCTACATCGTCACAGATCCAGTCGTGCGCGGTGCCGACTCTCCGCCCCCTCGTGAGACCATTCTGTTCTTCAGTCAGCGTCAGACAATTGTCGGACTCGTATTCTCCGGCCATTACGACGGATTCTATTGGGCGGACGGTGAACGTGGCGACCGAAAGAGCACGGTAGATGTCACGAACATCGACGTCACACCCGCCATCTTGCTGGAAGCTTTCGCGAGCCAGTGATGATTGGGAAAGACTAGCGGCCACGCAAAAACGCCGTGTCAGGGTCCCTAAGAGACTCTGCACGGCGTCTTGAGTGAGTGCGCAAGAACTGCGCACACAGCGGGTTCTACCGGGGAGTGACCCGACGGAGCTTCATCTGAACGTCACCCGACCAGTGCTTGGCGAAGCCAGTCACGCAGGTACGCAAGTAGCGGTCGTAGTCGTCGAACAGCTCGTCGCCCCAGGTCTTGCGAATGTAGACCTCATGGGAGCGCATACGACGAAGCCACTCGGCAACCGTCTTGCCGTAGTGAGTGCGCAGCATGCTCAGCTCTTCGATTTCCCAGTACGGGTTCACAGCCTGGACGAGCTCTTCAATCCGTGGGTTCAACCCACCTGGGAAGATAACGTCAGCGGTGAAGGCCAAGTCTTTCAGATCCTGGCGCTTGCGTGGAACGCGGTTGCGCAGGATGGCTTGGAAGCCGAATGCAGCTCCCGGCTCAACCCATTCGGCCAGCTTGTTGAAGTACTCGCGGTAGATGGCGACAGCCTTGCCTTCGCGGGCCTGTGCCGGCGAGCAGAGGTGGTCAATCATCTCAATGCTGATCAAGCCGTCGTACTTCTCCTTCGGTTCGTACAAGGCGTAGTCGCACAGAATGAAGTCCGACTTGGGGAGATTGCGTTCCTTGCACCAAGCGAGTTGCTCGGTGGACAATGTGATGCCGTCTGCGCGCTTAATGCCGCGACGAACAACACAGTCAATGGCCGAACCCCAACCACAACCGATGTCGAGAACGGTCTTGGTGTCGTCTAGCTCTGCGAAGTTGTAGAGACGCTCAAGCTTCTCTTCCTGCGCTTCTTCCAACGTCATGTCGGGGCGCGAGTAGTACGCACTGGTGTAGTGCATGTTCTCATCCAACCAGAGCTTAAAGAACTCGTTGGAGACGCTGTAGCTCACGTCGATCTCTTGCTGCGTGGACGTCATATTTACTCCCTAGCGGACGCCTCAAATACCGGGTTGAGCACCACACGTCCAGAACAGAGAAGCCCGAACGACAGAATCGCCGTCCGGGCACAGGTTCTTGGGACACAGGGCGCCCCAAGATGTTGGGTCTGACGAGTCTCCATAAACATCCGCCGAGACCATCTCGACGGCGTGTGCTTCATGTTTTGCGTACGGCGAGGCCCATCGGCAAGGGCGCGCAGAGAGATTTGCGCGTGAAGTCGCGGCGCCGAGGCAGACAGACAGAGCGATTCTCTAGGAGCTGGCCCCTACCGCGCTCAGTCGACTCCATCTGTCACAATGAGGCCCGGACGCGTCACGCCATGTTCCCACTTTCCGTAGGCAGGGTTGGGCAACACGAACGTTCGAACACCGAGTTGCTCCCAGCGTCCACCGTCTTCATCCGCCTCAGGCAGGTCCGCCATGGTGTCGCCAGCGTAGGCAAACACACTGACCGGCTCGCCCCACCCACAAGTCCCATCCCCATCGCGCAGCTGACGACGACGTTCGCGCTTTGTGTAGCTGTCGTCATCCGTGAGCAAACACATACGGTCTTCTGCCGTCCACATGCCCGCAGCCATCAAGTTTTCGACGGTGACGTCTCGGGTGCGTTCGTGGCGATTGCTGACGAACGCGACGCGCCCTCCTGCATCCCGGACCGCGCTGACAAACGCTTGAGCTCCAGGCACAGGTTCAGCGGTCCCTCGCGCACACCATGCATCCCACGAAGGCCAGTCAAAAGGCCGATCATAGGCCGCCATTTCCAAGAAATACGGGGTGTTGTCGAGGAGGGTCTCGTCGATATCCACCACAACGGTCCATGGCTGGCGTTGACGGCCCCTCGCTTGGGTGCGCACGCTCTGCTCAGCCTGAAGGAACACCTGGGTGGTCAACGCCGAGAACTCTTCGCTGTCGCGCATCCACTTGAGTTCTAGGTGATCATTCGCAGCAGTCTCAAAGCCTGAAGCCAAGCCCAATAGCAGCACAATCATGGGGTCTCCTCGTCCGGTGCGACTTCTTCGCCGCCCGCATTCATGGCCTCTAGCCGCACCTTTTCACGCTCTGCATCCACATCGATAGGCTCGCCCTCCCACTGGAGGATGTAGAAGTCGACTCGCCGGTTCTTGTCCCACGCTTCTGGGACTTCCCGAGGGTCAATCGGAAGTTCTTCGCCGAATCCTACGCTCACCAACCGCTCTGGGTCGAGCCCCGAGTCCACTAGGTACTGCCGAACGCTAGCCGCACGGCGTTCAGAGAGCCCCTTGTTGTACGAGGCCGAACCACGACTATCTGTGTGTCCTTCGACCTGAACTCTCTCGGCACGCGGATTGTCCAAAATGATGAGCGAGACATCGTCCAAGAGCGGGTAGCTAACTTCGAGAATGGTCGCGGAGGCTGTCGCAAAGAAGACGCTGTCGCGAATCTCAATACGGCCACCAATCAGCACCGCCTTCGCCGGCTGAAGCTGAATCTCCACGGCCTCGGTACGCCGGTAGACCACGGTCACCGGAACGCTCGCAACGCCGTAACCAGAGGCGCGCACTTCCACGATAGCGTCACCCTCGGGAACGTCGGTCAGTCGTGCGTCTCCACCATCAGACTCCACCGAGATACCGGTGTCGACCACGCTCACGGTCGCCCCGTCTACAGGCACTCCCTCCGGCGTGACAACGCGCACCTGAACACGACCAGTACGGTCGATGGGCTCAAGCGTCAGGGTCACGAATCGACGCGCCTGGTCTTCGACATCAATTTCAACGGTTGTCTGCGCCGGACGCCACTCATCTTCGGATGCCCGGATGGTGTACGACGCATCGTGAAGCTCGAACAGGTCGCCCGAGCGGCCGTCAAAGGCCAGACCGTTGCCGCGAATACTGACCTGGGCATCCGAGCGGTAGTTGCCGCGAGCGTCCACGACCTCCACCACAACACGGGCCGAGCGGTCCGGACATCCGTCGTCATCGAGGAAGTTGTCGAAGTCCTCAGGCTCAAGCGGACACTCGTCGACTTCATCGAGCAGACCATCCCGGTCGTTGTCGGGATCTGGGCAGCCGTCTTCGTCTCTGAAGGTGTCGATGTCTTCTGCCCGTAGCGGACACTCGTCGTCGACGTCCAACACGCCATCTAGGTCATTGTCGGGTTCCGGGCAGCCATCTGCATCTTCGTACTCGTCGAAGTCTTCCGCGTTGAGCGGGCAACCATCCACCAAGTCCACATAGCCGTCGCCATCTCTGTCCTTGGCGCCGGGCCGCTCGGGATGGGCAGCAATTCCAACGTAGGCACGAATGGCAGGTGCCGCGAGAGCATTGGTCGGAGAGGCTCCCAAGAAGGTCTCGACGAACACCGGTCCAGCAATGCGCTGCCAGCCACCAACCACCAGCTCCGCCCACACCCGGTCGCCACGCACGCCGCCAGGGGTCACCTGTGGGTTGCGGAACAACACGCCGGTACCGAGCTCCGCGGACACGTGACTGTCGTAGTCGTTCATGTCGATGCCCACCGCAAATCGAGCCGTAGCGTTGTCTCCCCACACCACGCCGGGTGTCGCTTCCTTGGACAGCCACCGATAGCCGACATCGACCACCGTCGTGATGCCTCCAAATCGCTTCTCGAAGACAATGTCCGGGTGCAAGAAGCGTCGACGAGCGGCCCCAGGCAATGTGCGGTCATTCATCACGGTAGGGATTCCCGTTCTCAGACCAACCCCCAGACCGAAAGACTTCTCATCGGGGTCGACAATCGTCACCCGTCCGTCCAACCCAATCTCGGACAAAACCGGGTTCATCGCCTGTCCGTCGGCCCACCCTTCAATCCAGAGCGGGATGTCCACCCCAACGCGAAACCGGTTGATGTGAATGACCTGATTGACCTCGAACTGCATGATAGAATCGAGCAGTTGCAGAGATTCAAAGCCAATATTTGGGTCGTAGACCCCCAGCCGGGGGTTCTCGGCGTAGTGAACGCCGACCCGCCCACGGACGAGAGGCCGGTCCAATACCGTGCCCGCATCATTCGTAAAGAAGGCAGCATCACTGTCAATAGACAGCTGGAAGGTATGGGCATCCGCCTCTGGCGCGACCGCCATGTCGGGGCCGGTCTGCGCGTAGGCCATCGCGATGAGCATCCACGCGGTCACTGCATTCCCCCTAGACCACAATACCGTCCCAGCGCCCAACCCACCGAGTGGGGGAGAACGCGGGGATAGGCTTGGGAGAGATCAGTGGCTGATTCGGAACATAGAACGACGTGAACGGGCGCTTTTCTCCGGTGTCATAGTAGTGCATCAGATAGCGGAAATCGCAGGCTGCGTAGTCGCTCACCCACTGGTCTAAGTCGCGGATGCCCGCCTCATGCAACAGCTGCAGACTGTACTCACAGGCCTCAAGCTCGAAGCGCTCCAGCTCCGAACGTAAGTCCGGGCTCAGCGGTCCAGAATGCGTCTCCTGAAGGATAGACAGCTCGCGTGCGCGGTCCGACAGATTCCACTGGACCGTGTGTCCAAACAGGTGGATGAGGATGAACAGTGCCGTCTCAGCGTCGACATCGTAGTCCACCACAATCTCATCGCCCGTCAGGTCCCCGGTAAACGGGTGGGCCACGTCAGATACGCGAACCGGTATTTGGTACCGGTCCTCAATGTGTCGTTCGAGCGCGTTGAAGGCAGCTAAATAAGGCATTTTCATAGTCATTCTGAAGCGAGCACCGCAAGGCCAAAGGTCGCAGCAAGGCGTCCCGAGAGTGCTTGGGAGGCGTCTGTCCAGTCGTCAGCGGCCAGGTCAACTGCGCGACGTTGTTGTTGGATGGAGCGAATCCGAACGCCCAGGTCATCCCGTTGTTCCATGGTCAGCTTGTCCTGAATTTCCAGGACCGCATACTCGGCGCTCATCAATGCTGCGAGCGACTCTGCCGCCTCTCGCTTGTCGTCGATGGAATCCGCGCGTCTGTACGCCAGCATGGCGTCGCGCAGAGCTTGCGCGTCCCCCCCCGCTTCGGAGAGGTCCTGCGGCAGCATCGCATCCCGGTCAACGTCAGCTCGGAAGGCTTGAGACTCGGCCCAAAACAGCTGACGGTGCGTCTCGACCTCGGCTGACCCGGTATTCGCAAGGTACGCCACTCCAACAACGGACAAGCCCCCCACAACAATGATGATGGGGATGAGAGCCATGATTCCGCCACCCTGAAGCATGCGCGACAGTGCGCCTGTCAGACCCGACAGACGCTCGCCAATGCTCGGCGATGATGGACGTGCACTCTCGGCAGCATGAGCTTCTTCCAGCTCGCGTCGCTTCGCGTTCAGCTTCCAGTTCCCGACGGTCTCCATGAGAGGGGCGCTTCGGGTATCCGCCGTTTTCGGCTCATCGGACAGGTACAAGTCGTCGAATCGACTACGCGGAGCGGTTTGCCCAGACGTGTCAGACCGTTTCGCCGGACCGGTAGACGGGTTTGGACGTTCGGACCGTTCGACCATGGCAGGTGTCATGGTCAACCACGGGTCAGGAGCGTCGTCTGGGAGTTCAAACCTAACGAACCCACTCTGCTCGGGTTGCGCCGACGCCTCGGGAAGCTCGGGAATCGTGTCTGCAAGCGTCTGCCGGGCAGAGACTGCCTCGTCCTCGGGCGATGGCTGCAGGGTAAGCGGCTCAGGAGGTGCTTCAAGCCGATCAGGGGCGCGCCACAACAAGCCTGGGCCCCCAACCGTCTGTTCTGGAAAACTATCGAGGACATCAGCCAGAGCATCACGCAGAGCCGGCATGGAAGGATATCGGTCAGCCGCGGCATACGACACCGCACGACGAATGATGGGCCGCATGCGTTCAGGAACGTCTTTCAGCCTCCCCGGTTCACGGTCAACAGTGAACAGGTTGGGCTCGTTATTGCCCGTGGCGAGCGTGTACAGGGTGGCTCCGAGCGCGTAGACATCCGTCCGCTGGTCCACCCCTTTGGCGCTCTCGTTTTGCTCAGGCGCCATGTAGCCAGCAGTGCCCATCGCCAGCCCCGTTCGGGTGACGTTCAATGCCTCTGTCCGAGCAATGCCAAAATCCGTAATCTTGACGGTGCCTCGCCTATCGATAAGCAGGTTACCAGGCTTCAGATCGCGATGCACAATCCCAGCAAGATGTGCGGCATGCATTCCTTCACACGTAGCCATGCCGACTTGAACCGCCATGCGTGGCGGCATGGCCCCATGCTCGATCAGCCAATCGCCAATCGAGCCGCCTTCGCAGATTTCCATCACAATGTACGACTGCTCTGCCTCACCGCGGACGTCGTAGATGCGCACCACATTGGGGTGCTCCAGTAGTGCTAGAGCCTGCGCTTCCGCCTCAAAGCGCTGGCGAACCTGACTCTTTCGAGCGAACTCTGGAAGGAGTAGCTTGATCGCTCGCCACTGCCGAAGCCGGTGATCATACGCGCGATACACCCGTGCCATCCCGCCTTCTCCCAAGAGGGAGTGCAGGGTAAATCGGCCATTGCCCAAGGTTGCGTGTGCGTCGCTCACAGTCCGTGCACGGTACCACGGGCTGACACTGTGTCGGCACCTCTGCGGCCTGGAACAGGAGTGGAAATTCAGATCGACTAGTGATGCGATCTGGTTGAAACCAACCGTCTAGCGTGCGAGTCTCCGCCCTCTCTTGGAGGATTGAATGTCAGACGGTCAAAGCGGCGGGCTCACAACCATGGGCAAAGCCTTTGTTGCCCTGTTTGCGGTAGGGCTCCTTGGCGCCGGATTGTTTCTAGCGCGCGACATCTTGTTGCCGAGCGGCTCCTCGGATGACGCAACGGTAGACCTCGATGCGGCACGCATTGCACTCGGTCAGACCCCAGAGGCTCCCGACCTCACCGGCATCACAACGGTGCAAGAGTACACCTTCGTTCCACAGGACCGTCTGCCCCCCGTTCAGGGTGTCTCCGGCTACGAGTGGGACGAAAACGACCCGATTGTGAAGTTCCCCATCAACATGTGGATTGGTTGGCTTCCAATCGTTGCCGCAAACGGCGGCTTCGCCCCTAACGAAGACTCCATCTTCTACAAAGAGTACGGATTCAAGGTCGACCTGACCCTGATCGACGACCCAGTCATTGCCCGCGACACCTACGCTGCCGGTCGCAGCCACGCGCTGTGGGGAACCATGGACATGATGGTGTTGTTCGCGCCGGAGCTCATGCGTGACAGCCGCACCGCCCCCCGCATTGTTCAGCAGATCGATTGGTCCGCGGGCGGTGACGGCATCGTGGCGCGTGAAGGCATCAACAGCATTACAGATCTGCGCGGAAAGACGGTTGTCTACGCGCAGAACAGCCCCTCTCAGTACTACATCAATGCGCTGCTGATCAACGCTGGCATCCAGCCAGGCGAGGTCACCCACCGCTTCACATCAAGCGCCTTCGAGGCCTCTGCCGCGTTCGTCTCCGACCCGAGCATTGATGCGTGTGTCAGCTGGGCACCGGACATTTACAACATCCCCGACAACGTTCCGGGAACCAAGCTGTTGAGCACAACTGCAGACGCCAACAAGCTCATCGCGGATGTTTGGGCCATTCGCGCAGACTTCGCGAACGACCACCCGGAGATCGTCACGGGCTTGGTCTCCGGCATCTTTAAGGGCATGGACCTCGTCAACGAAAACCCCGGCCAAGCAGCCGTGTGGATGAGCGAGGGCTTTGGACTTCCCGTAGACGAAATCAACGGCATGATGGCAGATGCCCACCTGACGAACTTCGGCGAAAACGAGGCCTTCTTCCTCAACGCCAACAACCCGACCAACTTCGAGCACACCTGGGAAGCCATCACGTTCGTCTATCGGGAGCTGGGCCTCATCAACAGTCCCGTCCGTTGGGACCAAGTCGTCGACTTCTCGACCGTACAGAGCTTGGCCGCAGCAGGAACATTCGACGCCCAGGTGGACACCAGCGCCACCACCTTCATCCCACAAACCTACACCCGCGTGACGGCTGAGGCCCCGCTACTGACGCAAGAGTTGCGCATCAACTTCTTCCCCAACAGCAACGACCTGCACGAACTGGGCCGCGACGAGTTCGGCAACGTTCGCGAGGGCACTCTGTACGACCCGCTAGTCGACACCACTGTTGAACGCGCCGCACGCTTGGCTGGTCAGTTCGACCGCGCGGTCATCGCCATTACCGGGCACACAGACAACTCGATGCAGGGCAAGGTCCCCTTCCAGGCCGTGCAAGAGCTGTCTGAGCTACGCGCCGGTGCTGTCCGTGACGAGCTCGTCGAGCGATACGACTTCCCGGCTGACAAATTTGTGGTTGAAGGCGTGGGCTGGAACGACCCCGTCAACCCCAATGACCCTGACAATCACTTCGCCAACCGTCGCGTCGAAGTCGCAGTCTACCCGCCAGAAGGCGAGTAGTTCGCATGAGTGACTTGTTCCGCATTCGAGCCCGACTCTCTACACCCCTGACCATCGCTCTTGGCGTTGTACCAGTGGTCTTGCTCGTTGGGCTGTGGTTCTTGGTCACCGCAGGCGCCACCGTCGAGTCACGCATCATATCGCCGGTGATTCTGCCGAGTCCGCTCGAAATCGTCGGCCAGATCAGCTCGTTGTGGTTCGAGCGAGAGCTCTCCCGAAGCGCGATTCAGAGTATCATTCGTGTCGCAGGCGGCTTCAGCCTCGCCATGGTCATTGCAGTTCCACTCGGCATTGCCATGGCAGCCTTCAGCCCCATCCGAGCGCTGTTCAATCCCGTCGCTGCCGTCGGCGGCTACCTACCCATCTCCGCCCTCGTCCCACTGACCCTGTCGTGGTTCGGAATCGGTGAGCTGCAGAAGGTTGTCTTCCTGGCATTGGCGGGCTTCGTCGTCCTACTCCCCCTGGTCATTCAGGCCGTAGATGATGTCGACGATGTCTACCTAAAGACGGCGTACACACTGGGAGCCAGCCGCACACAAGCCGTGATGCGTGTGCTCATTCCTGTGTCGCTCGCTGGCATCTTTGATGCGCTTCGCCTCGTAGTTGGCGTTGGCTGGACCTACATCTTGCTCGCCGAGATGGTGAGCGCCGAGCGTGGACTTGGAAACCTGATCATTGTGGCGCAGCGACGGGGTCCACGAGAGCACATTTACTTGGTGCTGATCGTCATCATCGTCATTGCCTTTGTGACTGACCGAACGCTGGCCACCATCGGAAAAGCCCTCTTTCCATACCGTGAGGCACGATGAGCGTACCTGTCGTCCAATTCAAGAACGTCAGCAAGATCTTCGACGCTGGCACACCCAAAGCGTTCACCGCCCTCAAGGACGTGTCTTTCACGGTGAATGACAAGCCAGACCATGGCGAGATGATTGCCATCCTTGGGCCGTCCGGCTGTGGCAAGAGCACACTGCTCAATCTGATTGCTGGTTTCGCATCTCACCTACCCGTAACGGAAGGCGAGGTTCTGGTTCGTGGGAACCTGGTGACCGGTCCAGGCTGGGACCGAGGTATGATCTTCCAGAAGTACAGCTCCTTCCCTCACCTGACCGTACTGAAGAACGTGGCATTCGGATTGGACATGAACCGTGAACGGCTCGGCCTGTCTCGCGCAGATGTCACCACGCTTGCGCATGATTGGATCAAGCGAGTTGGCCTTGCGGGCCATGAGCACAAGTACCCAAAACAGCTCTCCGGCGGACAACAGCAGCGCGTTGCGATTGCTCGGACCCTTGCTGTGCGCCCCTCCATCCTGTTGATGGATGAGCCGTTCAGTGCCCTAGACGAACCCACACGTATCGACATGCAGCGGCTACTCGTCGAGCTGTGGCAGGACGTCGAAGCGACCGTCTTTATTGTCACCCACTCCATTCAAGAAGCGGTCTTTCTTGGCGACCGCATCTGGATCATGGGGACCAATCCGGGCCATCTGGCGGTGGAGATCAACGACATCTTGCCACCGAGTAATGGTGTGGACCCGGCAGTAGCCATGACCGACCCCGCATACCTTCAAGCCATCAAGATCGTGGGTGAGGAGTTTGAGCGAGCAGCGATGGGAACGTCGTGAACAACCCGCCGAGCTACTTCGACTACGTTCGCGAGGCGTTCAATGCCAGCCCACGCATTCCCGGCCTCGGCAACCTTCCGCTCAACTGGATGGGCCTCGCCGGTGTCGCGACGCTCGGCCTCATCAATCCGGGATTCTTGCTCATTGGCGCTGCCGTAGAGGTCGCCTTTCTCGCGAGTCTCTCTAACAACAAGCGCTTCCAAAACTATGTCCGTGGCAAGGCCATTGCGGCCGATACAAGCCAACGCCAAACGGTGGAAGAAGACGCAGTGGCAGCACGTCTGTCACAGCTCGATGACGACGACCAACTCCGCTACGACAGCCTTATTCAGCGCATCAACGCTGTTCCTCGTGCCGGTGAAGGTGCTGACGGGCTCGTGGCACAGGTCGCTCACGAAGGTCTTGAGACACTTCGCAGAACCTATCTAGACGTTCTGTTGGCCTCGGCTCGTCTCGGCCCGGCAGCGGACTCGGAGCGTCGCCGCAACCTACAGAGCGAGCTGGACGCAGAGGTACGCGCACTCGAAGCTCTCGGCACGGCAGGCGACCCTCGCATCCGCCGCTCTCGCGAGGGAACACTCGAAATCCTACGCAAGCGCCTGGACCATGTAGACGAGGCCATGCGAGATCGGGCCTATCTGAACAGCGAACTGCGACGTATCGAACAGCAAGTCGGGCTTGTCATCGACGAAGCCTCTCTCGCAGACGACCCCGAAGCACTCACCCGTCGCATCGATCAGGTCACAGCGACCTTCGGTGAAACCCGAGAGTGGATGCAGCTACACAAGGAACTGCTCGCCGACATTGATCCATCGCGGGTCCCAGGACCGGGCCTCGTACCCGAATCGCGATAGAGACACCGCTTCCCCGGGGAAAGCATGTCGTTTGTCAGCCAACTACTAGAGCGCCTAGGTGTTCTGAAGTCCGACGCCACGGTGGAAGACGACGACGACCTGCCGACCGAGCCCCCAACATCGGCTCCGTTCATAGACTCATCAATGCATGATTCAGCCCCCACTCTTCCCCCAGGAGAGTGGAACGAAGCGGCGTTCGATCCCGAGAAGACCATCTCATCGCTGGACAAGGTGGTGCTGCTCGACCCCGAGCCCTTTGATGGCGAGCAAACCCAGGTGGGTAGCGCTCCCGAGATCACCGTCGTTGGCGCAGTCGCCGCCCAGACGGGCATTCCGCAGGCACGAAACGTCACCCTCGCCAGCCTGCTGGCCGAGCGAGGAATCACGATTCACCCAGACGTCGACAGCCTCGGCCTAGACGTCGACATTGCCCTAGACGAGCCCTTCTCCACTGCGTTTGTTCAAGCCGGACTCGAGGACGCCAAACACGGATGGACCATCGAACGGGTGGTTAAAGCCGTCGCACGCCGCCGTTCCGAGGGGCTAACCCCGGTTCAAGTACGCTTCCAAGTCGAAGCCTCGGTGGTCAATGACGGGGGCAGCTTGCTGGATGTTGCTGGAGATGCCGCTGCCAAAGACGAAGTGTTGGACGCGCTCGAAACTTCGCTGGCAGCCCGAGTCGAACAACGCGATGACCGGCTGGCCGAGCGCGCGGAGAATCTCCGCCGCCAGATTCTCGCACTGCAAGCCGAGCGTGAGGACTTGTTGAATCGCGCCGTGACTGAGCGCAATCGATTCGCCGCTTGGACAGACATGAAAGAACGCACCGAGAAGAGCTGGGCAGACGCCCTCGATGTGCTCGCACCGTTCATTTGAACGGCACCCCGGGAGCTACGCCATGAGCGCTTTCATCGTCATTGAGGGACTGGACGGAGCGGGGACCACCACCCAGCTGACGCGTCTACAAGATGCCCTCCAACAAGCCGGGGCGACCACAATGGCGACCCGCGAACCCACGGCCGGCCCCATTGGTCGCATCATCCGCCAGACCCTCGGCGGAGAAGACAGCGCACCGTCGGTCAACTCGCTTCCGTGGATGTTCGCGGCAGACCGCTCGGACCACTTGGAGCGCACGGTAGAGCCCGCCTTGGCGCGCGGAGAGTACGTGGTCAGCGACCGCTATGTTCCATCATCGCTTGCCTATCAGTCCCTCACCTTGCCCCTCGAAGACGTCTTCGCTCTCAACGCGCGTTTTCGTGTCCCGGACCTACTGATATTTGTCCGAGTCCCTGTAGACGTCTGCATGGAGCGCATTGGCGGACGGGACCAAAAGCGTGAAATCTACGAGCAAACAGACGCCCTCACCGCCGTATCCAACGCCTATGACGCCGTGCTTCATCGGCTCGGTAGGCGCGGTGACCCGATTGTAGAAGTTGACGGTACGCAGTCCATGGATGCCGTTCAACAGGCAATCCTAGCGCAGGTTCAGGAGGCAGGTCTATGGCCGTCCTCCTAGGCCTTGACGGTCTGTCCGACTACCAAGCTGTGCATGACCTACAGGAGGCCCTGGTTGAGGCCGTCGGTGAGCAAACACTGCCGAACGTGATTGTCCTGCTGGAACACCAGGCCACCATCACCGTAGGACGCGCTCAACACGCCGTCGCCAATGTCATCGACCGCGGGGACATTCCTGTCATTGCCATCAAGCGGGGCGGCGACGTCACCTTGCACGCACCCGGTCAGCTCGTCGCCTACCCCATCGTGGCACTTCCAGAGGGCAAGCGGGACTTGCTCGCCCACATGAAGGCCCTCGAAGAGGCGTGTATTACGGTGTGTGCAAGTCTAGGCCTGACCGCCATCCGCGATGAGCGCAACACCGGCGCCTGGCTCGCCATGCCGAATGGGCGCAACCACAAGGTCGGCAGTATCGGAATCGCCTGCCGCAGATGGGTCACTTGGCATGGCCTGGCGCTAAACATCGACATCGATCTCGCGCTGTTCGACCGAATCCATCCCTGTGGGTTCCAGACCAATGTCATGACGCGCCTATCGGACCACCTCGATGAGACACCTTCGTTGAGCGCTCTCACACCGGTCCTCGGCGCCCACGTACTAGACGCCTTAGGCCTAAAGAGATCGCTGGCTTCGGACTGCGAGCGAGTTCTCGAGTGGGTCAGTTCACGAGCCCCCACGCTGTCCCCCCGCCTCATCGGAGAACCCTCATGAGCTACTTCAAGCGATTTCGCGCGCTGCCGCTCATCTTCGGAGGCACCATCACTGCCGTACTGGCGCTGCTGTTGCTACCCAAGCCATCCACTGCTCCTGACCCTGGTTCCGTGGATGCCGGTCCGACCGCCGTCGCACCCGAGCCAGTACCGCAGATCCACACAGCGCCAAGCCCCACAGCCGTGCCCGACGCAGCACCGACCCCAGAGGTGCCGGTGGCTCCTGCGCCCCCGGCTAGGCCCACACGAGACTCCGTCCTTCCGGTCTCCTCACGCGGCTTCCGTGACGCAATGGAGCTCCGCTACGAAGAAATGGTCGCCTGCTACGATTCCTGGGCGGGGACCCAAGAAGGTATTGAGGGAGAACAGGTCGTTCGTTTCTACATTGAGCCCGGTGAAGTGCAGAGCGTTCTCGACCGCGTTGAAGTGATGGACTCGTCGTTCGACAACGGCCCCATGGAGGAGTGCGTACACGGCGTGCTCTCTGACACGGTATTCGCACCAAGCGACACCTTGACCATCTACACCTTCCCCTTCGCCTTCGAGGGTACGGTCGACAAGTAGCGCGCCAGCGGTGCCAGCATTACGTCGCCGCCCCTTGGAGATGACGATGCTGGACGCGCGCACGATCACAGACAATCCGGACAACATCAAGGCGCACCTGACCAAGCGCAACATGGGGCCAGACGTACTCGCTTCGGTGGATACGCTGGTCGCACTGGCCGAACGCCGCACAGAGCTGGTCACCGAGCGGGACAACCTTCGCGCACGTCGCAATGCACTGTCGAAAGACATTGGCGCGATGTACAAGAGCGGACGCGCTGACGAAGCCGCTGCCGCCAAGGCCGAGGTGAGCGCCGGCACTGAGAAGACCAAGTTGCTCGAAGACGAGCTCAATGACTTGGAAACCGAGCAGCGCACACTGCTTCTCCACATTCCGAACACGCTGCACGAATCGGTTCCAGAGGGTCGAAACGAAGCTGACAACGAAGAAATTCGCAGCTGGGGAACGCCTCGGACGTTCGACTTCGAGCCGCTGCCACACGTGGAAGTCGGTGAAAACCTCGGCATCTTGGACTTCGAGAGAGCCGCAAAGCTCTGTGGAGCCCGGTTCGCCGTTCTTAAGGGCATGGGAGCACGCTTAGAGCGAGCCCTCATCAACTTCTTCTTAGACCTTCATACGAGCGAGCACGGCTACACCGAAGTCATGACGCCGTACATGGTGCATCCACACATTGCCGAAGGCACCGGTCAACTACCCAAGTTTGCCGGCGATATGTTCAAGCTTGCTGACCAGCTGAACGGCGCCGATGCCTACCTCATCCCGACAGCAGAGGTCACCGTGACCAACCTGCACCGGGAAGAAATCCTAGAAGAGACCGAACTGCCGCTGAAGTACGCGTGCTTCACACCGTGCTTCCGCTCGGAAGCTGGAGCCCACGGGCGCGATGTCCGCGGCCTGATTCGTACGCACCAGTTCCACAAGGTGGAGCTTGTACAGATCGTTGCCGACCACGCCTCGGAAGCCGCTCACCACGAGCTGCTGGGCCACGCTGAAGAGTGCCTCAAGCGCTTGGAGCTTCCCTACCGAGTCGAGCGTCTGTGCGCGGGTGACATCTCGTTCAACGCCCACCACTGCTACGACCTTGAAGTGTGGGTTCCATCGCTCAACAAGTACAACGAGATTTCTTCTGTCTCCGCCTTCGGCGACTACCAGGCCCGTCGCATGCAGACTCGTTTCCGTCCGCAGTCGACAGACGGAAAGAAAACAAAACTTCGTTACGCCCATACCGTCAACGGCAGCGGACTGGCCATCGGCCGAACCGTCGTTGCTATCTTGGAAAACTTCCAACAAGCCGACGGGTCCGTCGTAATTCCTGACGTACTGCGTCCGTACATGGGCGGAGTTTCCATACTAAAGGCTTGACGCTTAGCTCATGCAAGTTAAACAGGCCCCGCCGAATCGGTGACGCTGGAAGCGTGGCCGAGTGGTTGAAGGCACCGGTCTTGAAAACCGGCGACCGAAAGGTTCGTGGGTTCGAATCCCACCGCTTCCGTTCTTTAATTTTGGAGTCGTGACCGAGTGGCCGAAGGTGTCAGATTGCTAATCTGATGTGGGGGTAACTCCACCGAGGGTTCGAATCCCTCCGACTCCGCCACTAGTGATTGATTCGCTGAAAGCACCCATAGCTCAATTGGATAGAGCGTCGGACTACGGATCCGAAGGTTAGGGGTTCGACTCCTCTTGGGTGCGCCATTCAAAACCCCGTCAAGACATTGTCTTGACGGGGTTTTTGGTTTTTGAGAACAAAACAAGCACGTCAAAGCGATTCATGTAGCCCCTCCCCTCCCGCCGGCAGCGGATAGACCGGCGGACACAACGGAGGCAGCGGTGGCGGCCAAAATGAATGCTCTGGTGTACGACCGCAACGACCTGCCCTGGGAGTCCTCTACGGGACTGCTCAAGCGACAGGTCGCTCTGCCCGAACTCGACCCCACATCATCCGACGTGTTGGTCCGTGTGACCTACGCAGGCTTCTGCGGCAGCGACCGAGGCATCTGGTACCGAAAAGCCTTCGGTGACCTCATTCACTCATCCCTGGACGCCGAAGGCAGCGACGTTCGTGTTGTGGGTCATGAGTTCATTGGCGAGATCATTGAGGTGGGCGCACGCGCCGCCGAAAAGTACGGCTACACCGTAGGCCAGACCGTCAGCACCGAGTCGCACATCGTCTGCGGCACATGCTGGCAATGCCGGCACCGCCAGAGCCATGTCTGCGTTCGTGAGAAAATCATCGGTATCAGCCAAGACGGCTGTTTCGCTGACGTCATCCGATTGCCCGCCCATGCGCTGTGGCCCACAGATCTCACACGCATCCGCCCAGAAGTCGCCGCTGTGCAAGAGCCCTTCGGAAACGCCGTACATGCCTGCCAGGCCGCCGACCTTCGCGGCAAGCGTGTCGCTGTCTTTGGCACAGGTACGATTGGCCTATTCGCCGTCCTCATCGCTCGGGGCATGGGAGCCACGCACGTCATTGGCGTCGAGCCAAACCACCACCAACAGAGCCTTGCCATGAAGCTAGGCTGCGACGAGGTCCTACACCCGGGCCCCGGCGACCCCGACAAGCCCTGGGCGGCAAACCAAGAGCTTGTAGCCAAGCTGCGCTCCCTCACTCGGGGCAACGGCATTGACGTCACCATGGAGATGTCCGGCGTACCCAGCTCGCTGAACGCTGCCATCCAGAGCACGCGACGCGGTGGCGATGTCGTCTTGTTCGGAGTTCGCAATGCAGACGTGGTCATCCAAGACGCACACCGCATTGTCATGAACGGATTGACCCTTCACGGTGTCGTTGGCCGGCGCATCTTCGATACCTGGGACATCACCCGGGGACTGCTTGAAGCGACCGACAACGGCATTCAACAAGCCGTCTACGAGACCATCCTCAACAGCGGAGATGGCCCCGTGATGGGGATTGATGAGTGGACGCCCGAGGGCTTTGAATCCGTCATCAGCAAGTGGCCGAAGCCACTCATTCGCTTTTCATAGACACTACTCAGAGAACAGCTGAATTCCCAGGCTGAACTGCCCTTCTGGCTGCTCGCCGTTCTCGTCCAGCATGGGTGTGCTGCTGATGAGGGCGGGCTCAAGTGCCACATTCTCAAGACCGGGAATGCCGATACCTCCGAGAAGGCCGCCGCCCAAAATGTCTGCGATGTCGAACTGGAGGTTGCCAGCAAGCAGGCTGGTGCTGCTGACAATGAACGTACCGAGGCCTTCGACCACAGCGGCTTCTTCCCACTCGTCTTCGTCAGCTCCGTAGAACAGCACGGCGCCCTCTGGAACATCGAAACCAATGCCAATCGCCGTGCCATTGGACACGTTGATGTTGACGTTCATGGCCAAGGATGCGACGAGCCACGACTCACAGTCGTCACCATCTTTGATACCCACATCCACCATGACGTCTGGCATGTACAGCGTAGCGAGTGGCGCGATGGTGGCCTGGGCACGGACAACATGAGCGGTGCCTGGGTTGATGGCCATGCACCAGCCGTCTTCGGAGTCGGGTGCGTCATCTCCACCGGGTAGTGCCAGGATGCCGACACCAATGATGTTGCCGAGGAATCCGCCGAGGTCCAAGTCCTGGGTCACAAGTCCAATGACCTGCTCGGAGAGTGCCTGGTCGAGCAAGGCTTCGTGAACACCAAGTGCCAGGTGAACGCTGGGATCGGATTCCTGAGGTGACAGAATCTCGACAGGACCCAACGCTGCGGGAGCGTCAATTCCCATGCCCAGACCAATGTCGAGGCCGTTGGGTGAGGTGCTCAGTTCCGACAGCTTCACCGACAAAGCGGTACCGAACAGGTCCTGCTCAAAGTCGATGGGTCCGCCGAGCGACACGCCGTCAATGAACCCAAACACACCGCTCAGCACCTGGTCGGCAAGCGGCTCGATGGCCTGCTCAATGCCGTCCAACAAGAAGTCGAGTGGAAGTGGGCCGAGTCCGGTGATTTCGACGGTCGCGTTGCCGAAGCTCAGGTCTCCCTCGCCCATCGACAAGATGATCTCGCCGTCTGCGCTAATCTCGGGGACCGCGACGCCGCCAATGAGAATCTCGTCGTACGTGAAGGTCGCTGGCACGGTGAGCGGAGTTCCAGCGATGTCGATGGTGGTCTCGGCAACCAGTGCGATGTCCACAAACGTGAGGAACACGCCAATGCCGTCATCTGTGGGGATGAGGCGAATCTCGGTGGGCTCGTGGGTGATCTCGTTGGCCGTGATGGAGAAGCCGCCGAGGTCGATCGGAGGAACGATGCCGAGCAGCTGTTCTTCCCAACCCAGGTCATCAATCGGTGCTCCCAGCGCGCGCCCGATGACGTCAAGCCCTGCCGGCGTCAACTGAAGCACGGCGCTGCCGGGCCACGTGTCGATAGGCTTTTGACCGCGGAACACTGGAACCCGCTGGCGGTCGGTAATGTCGCGGAAGGACACGTCAGCATCGATGATCCGGTAGGCATCTTCAAAATCGACTTCGGTCTCGAAGTTTCCGTCTGAGTCTGCTTGTACAAGCTCCCCTTCGATCATCAGTGTGGCTGATGGTGGCGAGACCGTCCCGCGGACCGAAATCGGACCATCACCGAGGAATTCCCCATACGATGGGCTGGTGATCTCCAACGATACATCCGGCATACTGTTGACCAGAGTGCCTTCGTTCTTACAGCCGATCAGAGCAAGACCAGTCAGTGTGATCAGAGGTAGTCGCATTACATTCACCAAGTTGGGCAGACCGCTACCATGCAACGCAGGCCGCCCATCGTCCAGTGAAGAGTTTGCGAGATACAGCCCGACATCTGGAGGACACATGTTCGACGCTGTGAACAAGGGAATGACCGACGAGCTACAGGCCATCCGCAATGCGGGAACTTACAAGGAAGAACGTATCCTTACGAGTCCCCAACGCGCGCAAATTGCGGTGGCAGGTGGCGCAGAGGTCCTAAACTTCTGTGCCAACAACTACCTGGGTCTGGCCAACAATCCCGCGCTGATTGCCGCTGCCAAGACCGCCTTAGACACCTACGGATTCGGGCTCGCGTCGGTTCGTTTCATCTGCGGCACCCAGGATGCCCACAAGGCACTCGAAGCAGACATCTCTCGGTTCCACGGCACTGACGACACCATCCTGTACTCGTCCTGCTTCGACGCCAATGCAGGCTTGTTTGAGACGCTGCTAGGCAAAGAAGACGCCCTACTGTCAGACGCGCTGAACCACGCCTCCATCATTGACGGTGTGCGCCTGTGCAAGGCGAAGCGCTTCCGCGTGGCACACATGGACATGGACGACCTCCGCACGAAGCTCCAAGAAGCGAAAGACGGCGGTGCACGCCGCATCCTCTTCGCTACGGACGGCGTGTTCTCAATGGACGGCGACATTGCCCCACTCGACCAGATCTGTGACATCTGCGACGAATTCGGCGCGATGGTAATGGTCGATGAGTCGCATGCGACGGGCTTTACGGGTCCGACAGGCCGCGGAAGCATTGAACACTGCGGCGTGATGGGCCGCGTTGACCTCATCACAAGCACCTTGGGCAAAGCACTCGGCGGCGGCTCGGGTGGCTTCACCACGGGTCGCCAAGCGGCCATCGACCTTCTGCGCCAGCGCTCGCGCCCCTACTTGTTCAGCAACACTGTGGCCCCAGCGATTGTTGGTGCCGCGCGAGAAGCGTTCAAGATGCTCTCTTCATCGACCGAGCTGCGCGACCGGCTGCAAGACAACGCCGACTACTTCCGCGAACAGATGACCGCCGCCGGATTCGACATCCGTCCCGGCAACCACCCCATTGTTCCCATCATGCTCGGAGACGCCGCCTTGGCTACAACCATGGCCGATGCCATGCTTGAACGCGGTATCTACGTCATTGGCTTCAGCTACCCTGTGGTTCCACAGGGCCAAGCACGCATTCGTGTTCAGCTCTCCGCAGCACACAGCAGAGAGCACATCGACAGCGCGATTGCCGCATTCACCGAAGTGGGACGAGAACTCGGCGTGCTGCCCGCGTAGCGCCTTTCAGAGGCCGGCGTCCCATTCGGAGCGCATGGCCTCGACCCGCTTGCGATTGGCGCCCAAGTCGGACCGTCCAATGCGTGAGGCGGACCGCACATGGACCACACCCGCGTCGGCGTCGACAAGTAGGGCAACGTCGTCCGTCCACTTGAAGAGGGCCGTCGAGCACGTCGCATGCACCCAGCCATCGGCTTGGTCTAGGACCTCGCAGCGCTCGCGGCCGGCCATCCACGTGGCCATCGCAGCCACGTCTGGACTGTTCTCATCCAGCGTAAATGGCGCGATGTAGTGCTGGTCGTCGCTTGCATCTGCCAGCGAGCTCACACAGTTCGGCGAGTCTGGGCAAGCGGCGAGCGTGGTGCCGCCCTCGACGACCGTAGGCACGGTCTTGCCACCGCAAGCAGTAAGGAGCAGAACAACGAGTGAAGCACGTGACGACATGAAGTCTCCCAGATGCCGCGCACGTAGCGCGCAGGGCAGCTGTGTTGGAGCGACCCGCACACCTGATGACATCACAGGCTAGCCTTCACAGGCCCAGCGCGCTTCGTCACACCGGCGGTCGCAGGCGTACTCGGCGTCAGTACAGGCTGTGTGGCAGGCTCCCGACACACCATCGGTGCACGGAGCAATGCAGTCCGCCCAAGGCTCGTCACAAGCCGCCTTACAGGACACGTCTTCACCATAGCAATCGCGGCCCGATGGCGCGGGTGCCGCAGCTGGAGCGGGTGCTGTTGAGCCCCCACCGCTCGCTTGGATTGTGGTTGCACCTGCCGAGCCACCGGCAGGAATCTCAACGCCGTCCGGCCCCATCGCTCCCGAACCACCGCCACCACACGCAAGAGCCACCGCCAGAAACGCACCGCCACAGACACCCGTGAAGAATCGCACCATCAAACACTCCAAGTTGATGATGGCAAACTACGCTTCGCGCCAGAGCGCGTCTACCGAAAAGCGCGACTACGCCGGCCAGACTTCCGCTGCCCCAAGCATCAACGCTTCTACCAGCGTGCCACGTCATTGTGAGGCGGCCCAATGGGCAGCTCTGGAACCCGCACAACCAAGAGCGTACACACGCTATCCGTACGGTTGCGCAGTCGTGTCCACTGTCCGGCAGCAGCAGAGGTTCCGGCGCCAACCGTCACGCCGTCCCCCGCCTCGGCCTCTCCTGAGATCACGAAGACCGCGTGGTCGGGCAGTACCGGCCAGTCCATCTGCGGGTCCACATGAATGCGCCAAGCCGCGGAACGACCGGTATCTACCAGCACTTCCACGTCAATACCGGTGACAGGACTCAACGCATCCACCGGCGCCCAGTCTCGGTCACGCTCAAAGCGAGTGCCCGGGGTGGCCAGCTCGCCAAGAATCGTTGGCTTTCGAAGACCAATACACGCCCGTTCTACCTGAGCGCGCTGTTCCAACGGTGCAGGCGGCAAGAGAATCAACCGTAGAACAGCCACCGAGATGGACTCGAGCAACCGAAACCGCCCGTGCTGAGTGATGAACGAGGCCCACGCCGCAACGTCTGCGTAGTTCACCGTCTCATACAGGTGTCCAGTATGGCCAGACCGGTCGAGGTCGAGCCACATGGAGATTTCGCCCTGCAGCGGCTGCTCGGTGCGCTGTTCTCGGTCCAGTACGCCGAGTACACAGTCGAGCTTCAGGTCAAACAAATCAATGCGGTCCATGTGTCATCCGTAGCGAAGCGACAAGCCACCATCCATTGGGATGACGGCGCCGTTGATGTAAGTGCCTTCGACCGCCAAGAAGCGGACCAAGGTAGCAATCTCTTGCGGTGTTCCCGCACGTTCCATCGGAATGCGACGCTTCAGATGCGCGCGCTTCTCCGCTGAGTAGTCCTCGGGCCAGCACACCTGACCTGGGCTCACACCAACCGTGCGAATCGTGGGGGCGAGCTCAATCGCCATGGACTTTACCAGCATAGCCAGCGCCGCCTTGGACGTGCTGTACGCCGCGTGATGGTTCACCGGCTGGTCAGCACCAATGTCGACCATGTGAACGATGACCCCGCCGCTGCCTGCGCGCAGGGCGTCCAACAAGCCCTGGGACACACGCATGGGCGCGCGAAGATTGATGTCGTGCTGCCGCTCCCATTCGGTGTCGTCTACATCTTCAAACCGACAGGGGTTGAAGATGGAGGCGTTGTTGACCAACACATCAACGTCGTCCCAAATCTCAAGGACACCGTCGACAAGCTGTTGACACCCCTCTTTGGTCGACAGATCTGAGGCGATGAGATGAACACTCACCCCATGGGCACGACACCGCTCTGCGGTTCGCTCGGCGTCTTCGTCACTGCTTCGGTAGTGCAGCACTACGTCGAAGCCGCAGCGCGCGAACTCCTCAATGATTCCGGCGCCTACACGCTTTGCAGCACCCGTCACAACCACTCTCATGCGCGGACCTCCTCATCAAATCGGGCGCCCAGCAGGCGCTTCACAATGTACACACCGAGGTAGACCAGAGGCGTGTCTGCAGCGGCAATGACCAGCTTGTAGACGTAGATAGTCGCCATAATGCTGACACCGGTCGCAAAGTCCATTCCGAAGCCGATGAAGAACAAGATGCTGTTCACAATGGCCGTGTCGACCAGCTGTGAAATCCAAGTAGACCCGTTGTTACGGAGCCACAGGTGCTTGCCTTTCGTCAGTCGCTTGAAGAAGTGGAACAGCCAGTTGTCGCACAGCTGAGCGGCCCCGTACGCCAGCATGGACCCCAACAACAGTACGCCGTTGAGCGCAAAGACCGACTCAAAAGCGCTCTGGTAGCCGCCCTCCGTTGGGTACGCCGGATCCACGCCGGACACCCAGAAGGGATGCGGCGGAACAGCAACGGCTAGCTGAACAATGAGCAGCATCAACACGCTCATCATGAACCCGAGCAGAATCATGAAGTCTGCGCGACGCTTCCCCCACACCTCAGAGACGATGTCGGTCACCAAGAAGGTCAGCGGATAGGTCAAGATACCGGTTGTAAGTGCGAATCCTGGATTCAAAGGCGCCTGGAACAGCTTGATTCCGACGATATTCGTCAGCACCAGCAACACCACAAACGACGCCGCAAACACCAGATACAGCCGCTCATACATGGGATATGGGGCAGTATCGACGGACGCGTCGACGGACATACAACCTCCGGTCAACGGACCTAACGTTCCCCTGTTGCCTGGCTTCTTCCCAGAGCAATGGCACCGAAGAACAGGACAAGGAGTGACGCCGGCTTGGACTCACGCAGCACCCAATGAATGACCCCAGGCGTGTGTCGTGCAATCTCATGCAGGGTGCCAAGCTCCACACAGAGGAACACGCACGCCACCACGCTCACTGCAATCGCCCAGCGCGGCAACCGCCCCATCAGCGCCCCACCCACCACAGCAACCATCCCTGGAATCGCGTACACGAGGTGATGCTCGTAGGTGTAGACGGGAACGAGCAGTATGGCGATACTCACGGCTCCCACCTGTCCTGCGCGAGCCACCGCATCCGCCTGACGCTTGTAGAAGGCAACGCCCATAGTGCCCAAGACACTGACCATAAACAGGGTTGAGGCGTAGCGAGCCGTTGAGCTCAGCTGTTCCCCCCCACTCGGCCAAAGTGAGTGGAACCACTGCGGAACCGAGTGGTTTCCCCACATGCCAATCGGCACCCGAAGTCCGTTGTAGTCGCCGGTGCCAAAGCCAGGAAGGACCTCGGTATAGAACCGCCACTGCACGTCTACAGGCACAATCCACAGTGAGAGTACGGACAACACAATGGCCGTCAAACAGGACACTGCCACCGACGTCCAACGCCCGCGCAAGAGCCACCACGCCACAAAAAATGCGGGACTCATCTTGGCCATACATGCCAGTCCCATCAGGATTCCCGCGGCGACGGGTGCATCCTCGTCATCCGTCCACAGGGCCATGAGGACCACTGCCAGAACCGGCAAATTGACCTGACCCATGGCGTGATTGTTGGCGACGGCTCCCATGCACAAGAAGCCAAAGACCACAAGCCACGCCCAAACCGGACGAATGTGACGCCACCACAACGCAAGAATGCCCGCGCCCAACACTGCCGCGGCAACGTCGACCCAGAACCAGATTCGATACGCCTGGCCAACGGTTCGCTCTCCAACCCAAGACATGGCCAGCAAGAACGGTGGCGGGTAGAAAAACGGGTGAACTCCGGCGCGTGAACCGGACTGGCGAATCGTCTCAGTCAGCGCTTCGCTGCTGTACGGGTCAAGTCCGTTAAACGCCGCCTGATACGCCCAATAGTACGACGCAAAGTCGGCACCATACGTGCGCGACTGGGCAAGCCCCCACGCTTGTGCATTCTGTAGCAACGCCCACACAACGGCGAGACAAAGTGCGGCGACCACGCCCCATTTGCGGCGGTTCATGGCAAACCACGCGCTCGAATCTCAGCCTCGCGGTCCGCCAGCCGTCGCGTCTCACGCACTTCCGGCAACCGACTGTCTAGGTCGATGCTACGCACCACGACGGAGGCAAGACCGCCATCCAACGTCAATCGAATGTCGGTGAGCACCTGTCCATCGTCAATCGAGCGAACCCAGACGGCTGTACCAAGCCTCTCGGGAGCCCAACGCTCTTGCACTCGTCCAGCAGTGACCAGCAAGTCGACCCGCGGGTGTGCTGCCACCTGCAGCAGCGCGTCTCCAAGGTCAATTCCCACCACGACAACGGTCTGTGCATCCGTCTGCGCAAGAGCCGCGTGCAGGCCGTCCATCACTCTGACTTCCTGGTGATGTTTGGGGGGTAGGAACGCAAGACCCGGGCCCGACAACCCAATCAGAGCGACCGTCTCACCGTCGACTTCAATAGTTTGAACGGTGTGAACCGGACGGCCATCGGTGGGAATCTGGGTTGCTGAGACCGAGCTGGACAGCGGGTGTTGGTCGAGCCACGGAATGTCCGTCACTCCAAAATTGACCATTTCCCAGGACCCTAGGGCCTCAGCCATCAGCGCGTTGGTCGCAACAACGTCGTCCCGGAGGGTGCCAGAGATTCCGATCGTGTCGTCAAATGCATGTCCAGCATTAATCCTCAACACGGGTGCATCCGTCTTTCGCTGGACCGCCTGTGCATAGCCGTCCACCCGCGCAATCCCGCCGAGCGGGCGACTGGGACAACCACAATCCCCCAACTGTCCATGTTGTTCGCCAGACACCAGCAACACAATCTCGGCGGCCGACACATCACCAATTCGGTCGCGCACGGTTCCGCCGACCGCTCCGTCCCACTGCACATCGGGTGTTTGCGCAGAAGAAAACGAAGCGACAGTTGCCAAAAGCCAGACGAGGTTAGGGGTCACACTTAAGTCTCCACACCAAAGGGACTAACGGGAGGACACATGGCCATCCTCAAGGTGGCGCAGATGGGACACCCCGTCTTGCGACGAGTCGCTGACCCCATCGACCCAGACATCATCAACACCCCTGGCTTTCAGCAGTTCTGTGATGACCTGCTGGAGACCATGGATGACTATGACGGCGCCGGATTGGCAGCCCCCCAAGTGCATCACTCCATTCGCGTGGCGGTGTTGACCCTGGAAGATGACCGGGGCCCCGAGTTCTTTGTCAATCCAGTGGTGACCCCGCTGACAGACGAGACCGAGCGCTACTACGAGGGCTGTCTGTCCGTCGAGGGACTGCGCGCAGCCGTGGACCGCCCGTGCAGAGTTCGTCTCGAAGCGCTGGACCGGTTCGGTGTTCCGAAGGGCTACGAGCTCGAAGGCTTCCCCGCGATTGTGGTGCAACATGAGATGGACCACTTGGACGGCATCCTCTTCGTAGACCGGTGTGACACAAGCACCCTCGCCTTCCTACCCGAGTACAAGCGGTATGGACCATTGGATGAGCTGGGAGACGAGCCCAGTCTCGACCTGTCGGACCTCGAAGACGAAGACCTTGAGACCGAATTTGTTCCCCTTCCCCAGGATGTCGACTGATGGGTTTCTTTTCGTGGCTGTTTCCATCCGAGTCTGACCGTGTTGCCAAGGGGCAAGCCCTCATGGCACGGGGTGCCTGGGCAGACGCGCGCCTAGAAGTGCTCGACATCGCATCCGGTGAGGCCCGAGCGATTGTGGAAGCCGCTGAAGAGAAGCTCGCACTGCAGAACCTTGAGGCGGCAATCTCATGGGCCACCGCAGGCGATGACGAACGCATCCAGGTTCACCTCGACCTGGCAAAACAGTTCAAGAAGCCAGGAATGGATGACGCGTTCCGAGACAACCTCAAGCAGATCCGCGACATCCGCGCGGGTCAGAGCGCTGAGGATGCCGTACGCAAGCAGGAGAAGGCGGAGCGCATGAACACCGTCGACCCCTTCGGCCTGTCCGGGTCAACCGCCCTGCTCACTCCGCCGCCAGGCATGGACATGACCGAAGAAGAACATGTCGTGCTCGAAGCGCGTGTTGGCTTGCTCATTGAGAACTACCCGGACGCCCTGCGCGACAGCGTGGGAGAGCTAGATGCTGACTTCGCCCAAGCCGTGTTGGCTCTCGAAGACGGCAATGCCGCAGACGCACTTCAAGGACTGCTGGCCCAACCCGACAACCACGCACTGGTCTGCTGGGAACGGGCGCGCGCAGCCCAAGCTCTAGGCGACCCTCTCGCTGCCGCACGCAGCTTGCGCCGCTTCGCTGACCTCGCAGGTGGCCATCACACGATTGGCCGTGCTCATACCGGTGTTCTCCTCGCACAGCTGACCGCAGAGAGCGGTGACGTACCCGAGGCCCTGCGCATCTTGCGGGACGTTCGCTCCAAAGACGCAAACTTGGGAACGGGCTTGTTTGCAGCCCTGCTCGAAGCCACAGACGAGCTCGAAGACGCCGAGACGGTGCTGCTTGCAGCCCTCAAGATTCACCCGAAGGCCCTTCCCTTCTACAGCCTGCTCGCACGCGTCCGCCTCAAAGGTGGGCACCGAGTGGCAGCAATGACCGCGCTTGAGCGGGCCATGGACCAATGTGCCTGCGGTACCGGGAAATGCGGTAGTGTCCCTATGGATGCCGGCATTGTCCGCACTCTCGCTACGCTGTACTTCGAAGATGGCATGGAGCCCGAGCGCGCCCACGAGCTCGCCGGCCAGGCCGCTGGCCTCGTTCAGAAGCCCGGTTTTGAAGACGCCTACCTGTCGGCCCTCGCCGGACGTGCCCGTCAAGACCCTGGCGTCGAGCCGCTAGTACAGCAACTCCACACCGCAGTTGTCGGCGACGACCCCAGGCGTTCCTTGCTAGACCGCCATCTTCCACTCGCGAGTTGAGACCGCGTCGTCCTGCGTAGCAGCGGACAGGACGTCGCCCTCTACCTTGCGAATCAGTGCGACCAAGCGGCGGGCCGTAGCACGTCGTGAACGTCCGAATACGGTCAGTGTCTTTCGGTGGTCCCACAACACCACAGTGCAGGCGCTGGTAGCGACGGTCCACCATGCAGCGCGAAACGCGAGTCGGGCGGCTGGTGAGCGAAGCTGGCTCGAGAAGAAGTCGTTGTGAAAGGCCATGTGCGCGTCTTCATCGTTCACAATCTGCTCGAGAGCATCGCGCAGTGAGCCTTCCGGCAGCGCATCCACAATGTCGCCGTAGAAGCCAACCGCGATCACTTCCGCCGACAGCAGCACGATGAGCTTTAGGCGCACGCCGGCCAGTCCGCGACCGTGACGGAACAGATCTTCTGTCCATGTACCGGACAGCCGAGGCCCTCCGAGCGAACGCACGCAGCGTCCTAGAATGCGGGCATGTCGGCCTTCTTCACGCACGAACATGCCCAGAGCTTCACAATAGTCGTCATCAATGGCCGGGTCGTCGAACTTGCGGATCTCATGGGCAATGCGCCCTTCGCCCGTCTCGCCAAGCTGAAACCGAGCCAACGTCAGCGCTAGCTCACGAACCTGGTCCGCCGTCAGCCCTCGGGTAGCGTCCACCACCAAGGGTACCGGCCGAGTTGCGTTGCGCTCAAAATGCTGCCGCCAAGACGTCCATGCCATGCTCAAGTCCTCCAGACACCCACCATGTAGGCGGGCATTCGGCGGACGGAGAGGCTGGGCTAGGTCAGCGGTCGCAACAGGTTGCTGAGCCGTCGCTAGCCTGCCTTGGGCAGCCGAATCTCAGGCTTTTCTTTGCGACGCCGGTACAGCACCACGGTCCGACCAATGGTCTGAGCGAGTCCGGATTTGCTCGCTGCCGCCAACGCAACAGCCGTCTCCTTGACGGATTCTGGAGCGTTCTGAGTCACCTTGACCTTGAGCAGCTCGCGCAGCTCTAGCTCATAATTTAGCTTATCAACTACCGAATCGGTGACACCCTCTTTGCCGACGGTAACAACCGGGTCCAAGTGGTGTGCCAGTCCGCGTAGGTGACGTCGCTGCTTGCCTGTGAGGTCCATGTCGTTCCCGGTTACGCCGCGTCCATGAGAGACGTCCGACGAAATAAGCTGAAAGAGGCTCTTGACCAGCGGCTCGGCTACGTGCACTGCGCGGTCGAGGCCGTGTACCACCGCCACAATGTAAGCGCCATTTTGCGGACATGTGATGCCCTTGGCATTCACCATGTTCACCTCATCGCTGGCGGCGAGACACCGGCTCTCGCACCCGCTCGCGGGGCAGAGCGCTGGCTGGATATCCGTCACTATGACGGCCCAGAGCAGGCCATGAATGCGCTACATGCAGACGGCATTCGTGTGTATGTAGCAGACCTCGATGATGCCGGCGTGCCACCCGAGCACGTGCCACTGACCACACCCGTGTGCCTGTGGTTTGGTGCCGAGATGGTCGGTCCATCCCCCATCGCCCACTCCCTCGCGGACGGCGTGATGACGCTACCCATGCGCGGACTGGCCCAATCGCTCAACGTCAGCGTAGCCGCAGCCTTGTCACTAAGACCGGTGGCCGAGGCAGCGCGAACGCTTCATGGAGCGGCTGCCCTACTGCCCGCTGAGCAACACGCGGCCATCTGGCAGGACTGGCGGAACCGGGCTGGCCGGAACCGCAGAGACATCACTGGGGAATGACGGGTAGGCCGAGCGGCTTGTCCATGACCTCATCATCGACGCTCTCGCCAACCCCTAGATCGTCCAGGTCCTTGTCGGAAGCCGGAGAGTTGTTCTCAAGAACCTCTCCATCGCCGTAGCCCTCGCCAATGTCCATCGACACGAGCTCCTTGTCGAACTCAAGGTCGTTGACCCAGTAGCCTTCGACCCACGAGACACCGTCGAACCAGCCGGGAACCCAGGTAAAGCCGTCGTCTGCTGCCAAGGGTAGCCAGAAGCCTGCGTTGAACACGCCGTCTTCGTCGTAAAAGGCACTCTGCCAGGTGAAGCTCTGTCGGTAGGTAGGCCGCCAGAAGCCGTCCACATAGGCATCTCCCTTCCAGAAACCTGGCTCCCATGCGTAGCCCTCGGGGCCGTCGGCTGTCGGACGCCAGTGACCAGGAACGTACGAGCCATCTTCTAGGTAGAAGCCTTCAACCCACTGCCAGTCGCCGTCGGTCCGCTCCTCAGCGCGCCAGTAGCCGTCCACGTAGACATGGTTGCGTTGCCAGAACCCGTTGGTCCACACGTAGCCCTGACGCGGGGCGATGTGGTGTGCAGGCACCCAGTAGCCAGGCTGCCAGAACCCATACTGAAAGGAGCCAGGAACCCATGCCCAGCCAAGCCGCTCGTTCGGGTACCACTGGCGACCCCACGGATCGCCCATGGAGTTGTCGTACCAGACCGCAGAGGTGTTGTGCTGATTACGGTAGTACGGATGAACGTACCATCCGGAGTACCAAGGGTCGTAGTAGTGGTGCGCAGACGGGTCGCGTGGTGCTGCAGGGTCCGGCTGAACGGTACCCGCACTCTCACGGTCCGCCACAACATCCACAACGTCCGGGGCGTCTACAGGGGTGTCTCGGTTGCTCGGAATGCTGATGTCACGGAAGCCCGATGGGGACCGGATTCCCGTGACCTGGCCACCGAGTGTTGGTGCCCCCACCTCGGACGGCGCCAGCTGAATCGGCTGGGTGTTGTAGCGGCTGTCCGGGTTGCGAATCGCCGCGGCGCTCAGCTCATTCGATTGCACAGGTGCCCGGCGGTACACGGGTGCTGTTTTAGACGGCAACGATGTAGGCGCACTGCGGAGTACGGGCTGACCGGTGCGTATGTCTCGCTGTTCAATGATGACGGGCGACACGCTCGAGGGCGCGGGTGCCAGCGTAGGCATGGGCGTGACAGGATTTGTAGCCCGGCGAATCGGATCCGAGTTCCCTTGAATCGGGGCCCGCCGGACTGGAGGCGGTGCAACTGGGCGCGTCTGTGTTGGTGATGGGCTTACAGGACGCGGCGGCAGCGGCGCGCGCTGAATCGGCGGTGACGGTGGCGGAGTGTTCACCGGTGGACGCTGGCGCTCGATGGGCGGCGGTGACGGTGGACGCTGGCGCTCGATGGGCGGCGGTGACGGTGGCGTTGTCGGACGGCGCCGAATCGGAGCGGGAGACGAAGGCCGAGGAGTGGGCGCGGGAGCGGACGTTGGACGCGGTCGAGGAGCGGGAGCCGTAGGACGCGGGGTCGGTGCCGGACGCACCGGCCGAGTCGGACGAGGGGTTGGTGCGGGGGATGCTGGACGCGTTGGACGACGAATCGGACGAGGGGTGGGACGCGGCGGTGGGGAGTCCGGCTCATCGGCTGTTGAGGGGCCTCCGCGCGACATCGGACCGTCCGCCCGTGCGGAGGTGGCGAAACAGAGCGCGACCAACACAAGACCTAGTCTGAAATTCCGCACACATTCCTCCAACATGGGCGCCTCTGACGGCCCAGTGTCCGAGTTATTCAACGGCATGCGAAATTTGATCCCACCTGCCGTGTTGTCGCTCGTTGCCCTGATCGGGGGCTGCACCCCAGGATCTGTGGACTGGGCGACAGGTAGCGATAGCCTGCGAACAGCGTTGTTCCAGACCAGCGATACCAACGTCGGTACCACGCGAATCCTGCTCTCCACCGGACAGTTCGGCTGCGACTTTCCCGAAGCAGAGGATCCAAATGACCTTATCGACGCCCAGCTCGCCATTGTTGTGGGCGCCTGTCGCGAAGACGCCAGACACCTAGCCATCACCACATTCCATGACCCCGAAATGAGCCGTGAAGGCCGGTACATCGGCCAAGACGACGCTGCAGTCAGCGACCTCGCTCCAGAGAATCCGCGAATTGCGCGCGTTGACTACGTGGGTATTGAAGAATCGGTGCTGACCACCTCAGACCTTCCCCAGTTCAATGATGCCTTGGGTGGAACCTACCGACCGACCGACATTACCCAAGCCTTTGGCGTTGGCGTTGGCGGTCGCGTACAGATTCGAGAATCGGAAGCGGAGCTGTCCGGGTCGTTCGACTTTCCGAGCCTGCATGTGTCCGGCCGATTCCGTGCCGTGGAGTGCCCTGCTGGAAGTCCCCTGTTCAACTTGGCCTTCACCAGCCCGACCGCGTCGTGTCCATAGAACCGCTCGCACCCGCCACCCTCACTGACGTCACCGTCCACACCGAGCACAGCACCCTCGGCCCGTGGACACTGACGGTGAATGCTGGCGAATGTGTGGCTCTTACCGGTGACAATGGCGCAGGTAAGAGCAGCCTCGTTCGCGTCCTATGTGGTCTGATTCCGGCGTCGTCTGGGGCCGTGCAGCGTCACGGCTCACGCAGCCTGGCACCCGAACCGTTTCATCCCCCCACCGGACTGCGCACACACACGTTCTTCGAACATGTCTGCCGCAGCCTTGGCACCACGCATCCAACCGCCATTGCCACACTCTGTGGTCCAGACGTGATGCAGAATCGGCTCGACCACCTGTCGCGCGGTCAACTCAAGCGAGTGGTTGTGGCGCAAGCCTTCATTGGCGAGCCGACGTTGCTTGTGTTGGACGAACCCCTTGAAGGCCTAGACCGTTCGGGAATTGCTGCGGTGACAGCACTGGTTCACCAGCATGTGGAGGCCGGCGGTGCAGCGCTCATCGCCACACACCGGCCCGAGTCCTGGGAACACCCGCACACCCGAACCTTCTCGGTCGGTGCCTCGTGAATCTCACACCCACCGTGAAGGCGGCCGTTTCCCACGCAACCCGACTTCGCATCCCACATCTCATGGTCGCCTGGGCCGTGCTTGCGTTCGCAGCAACACCACTCGCTCGGCACGCAACCCTAGGGGCGCCAGCACGTGGAGGGGCGGATTGGGTCTTGGCCTCCGGTTGGTTGGCGACCAGCGCCGCAGCCCTGGTCTTGGGCATCCTTGTTGCCCAGACAACCAGCGTGGATGACCTACTCGTGGCCCGAGGTCATGCGGCTCGCCGGTGTCTTGCCGCCCGCTGGGTGGGTGCCGCGATTGGGGCTGTTCTGGCTGCCATTCTTGCAGGGTCTACCTATGTGGTTTCAGCACTCGCTTGGTCGCTGCCACTGTCGCCCACCATCCTGCAGTGGACCGGCCTGCTCGTGTTGGAGTCGCTGGTCATCGCATCTGCCGGTTGTCTGCTCGGCCGGCTAGCGCGCAGCTCTGTCGCGATTGCCGCGGGCGCCGTGCTGTTCGTCGTTGGGCATCTCGCTGACGAGACTGCTGCCCTCGCTCGCGCAGGAGACACTGCTATTCCGTGGTTGTTCGTCGTCTTACCAGACCTCGACCGCTTCAATGCACACGCTGCTGTACTGACGAGCTCGCCCCTGCAAACGTCAACCCTGGTCACAGCTGTACTGCTCGCGGTGTGCTGGACCACAGCGTTGGTCGGCAGCGCGCTATGGGTGACCGAAGACACGAACAGCCGCTCCACCCAGGAACCTCGTTCATGATTGCGTTGTACTGGTTGTGGATGGGATTCGCGCTGTGCACGGGCTTAATCCTCGGCAGCTTCTCCAACGTGGCCATCGGTCGGTGGGCCGTCGACAAGAGCGTCGTCGCCCCACGCAGCCACTGCCCGTACTGCGGCACCACACTTGGACCTTCGGAGCTTGTTCCCGTCCTGTCATGGCTGTGGTTGCGCGGGAAATGTGGAACGTGCAGCAGCCCAATCGCACCGACCTACCCTCTCATTGAGCTACTCGGTGGCTTGCTTGGCCTGCTGGTCTACCGTCGCGTCATCCCCAACGCAGCGTCTGTCGACGCGGCCCACCTGACTGCGTGGGCCGTGCTGACCGTTTTCGTGATTCTACTAGTAATCGCCGCCTATGTAGACCTGCGACACTGGATTATTCCCGACCAAACCTCCGTCTACGCCATTCCCTTCGCCGTGCTCTCCGTCGTGGTCCTTCAATTCATGGACTACGACGGCTGGATGGCCATCACGTGGCAGACCTCGGTTATTGGCGCACTCGTCGGAGCCGGAGCACTCGCCGCCGTGTCTATGGTGACGCGCTTCATCTACGGCTACCAAGCGCTGGGTTGGGGCGACGTGAAGCTCATGGGCTTCATTGGGGCGATGGTGGGTCCCCTTCCCGTCATCTTCGTCGTCTTCTTGGTCGGCTCGATCATCGGCTCTGTCGTGGGCCTGGCGTACCTCCTAGTCCGACGCCGCAACGGAATGTTACCTTTCGGGCCGTCTTTGGTGCTCGCCGCGATACTGTACGTCTTGTACGGCGACGTGCTCACGCGAGTCCTCGTGCCGGGTGTAGGGCTGGCACTTGGATGGACATAATGCCGGATGGCTACGAGACCGTTGTTGAGGCGGTCGAAGTCGCTGGACGCACGTGGATGATGGAACGCCTGAAGGACCGGTCGCAGTTCCACGACCCTGACGGAGTTGCCGCCGCCATGGGCGTTCACGAGAACGTGTGGCCTATCTTCGGCCTCCTGTGGCCTGCAGCCCCCATGCTCGTTGAGGCGCTTGACCACTTCGACCTAAAAGACGCATCGGTCCTAGAGCTTGGCTGCGGACTGGCACTGGTCTCTTTGGCCCTACACGCCCGCGGCATCCGTGTGGTGGCGAGCGACATCCACCCGCTGGCCGAAGACTTCCTGGCCCGCAACAGCGAGCGAAACGGCTTGAGTCCTGTGCCGTTCATGCGCATTGATTGGACCCAACACTACCCGGACCTCGCCAAGTTCGACGTCCTCATTGCCAGTGACGTACTGTACGAAGATGGCATGGCCCCCGACATCGTTGCCTTCATCAACCAACATTGCGCCAATGGAATTCGGGTATTCGTCACCGACCCCGGCCGCTCTGGAAGGCGCAACCGCTTCACCCGCATGATGCTTGAAGCCGGGTTCACGGTTGACGAATGGCAAGACGAGGCAAACACCAAGGGCCGCATCATGACCTACACGCGCGGCTTGTCGTAGGTCGCGATACAGTCGCACCATGCGCACATTCCCCTTCTTGCTCGCCCTCGTACTCACAGCATGCCCCGACGGTTCTATCGACGATTCCGACGACGGAACCGAGGGTGCCACCGGTGACACCGACACTAGCGATGTGGACACAGACACGAGTGACCCCGATTCGGACACAAGTGACGACGACACGGACACCAGCGACGTCGATACGGACACCAACAACGGTCTGCCAACCGCACTGGACCTCGAGCAGGTTGGCAGTGGGTTCACCTCACCAGTCGTCATCTCCACCCGACCCGGCGATGACCGTCTGTGGATTGTGGAGCAGAACGGTCGTATTCGTCCCATCGAAGCGGACGGTACTCCCGGTGACGCACTGATTGACCTACGCGGCACGGTCTCAACTGGCAGCGAACAAGGGCTGCTCGGTCTCGCTTTTCCAGCAGACCATGAGACCTCAGGTCTGTTCTACATCCACTACACGCGACGCAACGGCGACTCCGTTCTCGCACGCTACGGAGTCGACGACGCAAGCCCAGACACGGTGGACGGTGAGCTGACGGAAGTGCTGTGGACCGTGGACCAGCCCTACTCCAATCACAACGCTGGCCACCTAGCGTTCGGTCCGGACGGCTACCTGTACGTGGGCTACGGCGATGGAGGCTCTGGCGGCGACCCCGAGAACCGAGCCCAAAACGACAGCACTGTCCTAGGCAAGATGCTGCGAATCGATGTCTCCGGTCCCACCGGGTACGCCGCCCCGGCCGACAACCCGTTCATCAACGACGCCGATGTCCCCGATGACATCTGGTCTTTGGGGTTAAGAAACCCTTGGAAGTATACGTTTGACTTGGCGAACGACGACCTGTACATCGCAGACGTCGGCCAAAATGCGTGGGAAGAAATCAGCGTTCAGCCTAGCGGAAGTACCGGCGGAGACAACTACGGCTGGAAGGTGACGGAAGGCAATCACTGCTACCAGAGCAACAACTGCGACATGAGTGGCTTCGTCCCAGCCATCCACGAGTACGACCACGGAAGCGGCTGCTCCATCACGGGTGGCTACGTGTACCGAGGCACCGACATTGAGGGATTGGACGGCCACTATTTCTACAGTGACTACTGCCAAAGCCAGGTGCGTAGCTTCCGAAAGGTGGGTGACGGTACCGTCGAGCACACCAACTGGACCGCTACAATGAACGGGGCCCCAAACCTCCAAAATGTCTCGACCTTCGGCCAAGATGAAGACGGCGAACTGTACGTCGCAAGCCACGGAAACGGCCGCATCTACAAGATTGTCCTTCCCTAAATCAGCGCGCCAGGTGGCAGTGCCGAGGCGCCGTGATGACGAGGCTGCACGCCGGATGACAGGGCTGGGTCATTCAAAGTGGTCAGCAATGGCGGTCTCGCGAATGCACCGGTGCCGAAACCAAGCAGCTACTCTTGGACCGGCCCTCAGGGCTTCTCGACGCGCCTCCAGGCACCGTCCAACAGCACCTCATGTGGGTAGTAGCTGGACTTGTAGTTGAGCTGCCGGCAATCCTCGACCCACAACCCAAGGTAGTGGTGTGTGCGGCCAGTCCGGCGGCACAGCTCGATCTCCTGCAGCACTGAGAAGGTCCCTGGCGACAAGCGCGAGATGTCTTCGCTCGGGTCAAAGTAGAAGTACACGCTGCTCGCGGCCGTCGCACCCAGATCGAGAATACCAACTCCGACCAAGCGATCTTCCAGGTAGTAGCGCATCTCAATGGTGTCAAAGCAGCTCTGCACCAGCCATGTCATGTAGCCAATGGCGTCCATGTCTGCGTCTTCTGGGTCGTTCAGGCCACGCTGCCGTTTGTGTGCGTTGAACAGGGCCAACTTCTCATCACTGTACGACGCGTTGTCGATTTCGATGCGCAGACTGTCTGGCCATCGGTTCAGGACACGGCGCTGCGACTTGGACGGCAGGAAGTCTGCTACCGGAACACGAATCCCCTTGCACGCCGAACAGGTGGGGCACGCCGTCTGATACAGCGAATGCCCAACACGACGCTCTGCATTGGAGAAGCGTTGGTCAGTTTCATAGGGCGTCAACCGCCGAAGCTGCCGATACAACGGCATACGGGCGACCCGGCCCGACAGGTAGGGACAGCGCTGTAGTCCGTCATACACCAGCATTTGTTCGCGCAGGGTCCGCCTCCGAAGGCAAGCAACATACCTCGACACGCAAGCACCCGTTGTGTCGACCCAGATGCGATAGCTCATCGCCGGAGGTTCCGTGCGCGTCGTCGTTGCCGACAGTTTTTCCGCCGTTCCAGACTCATGGGATGCCATCGACCCGGACGGTTCACCGTTCACCGAGCTGGCGTTCCTTCAGGCTTTGGAACAGACCGAGTGCGCTGTCCCCGATACCGGCTGGACCCCGCGTCCTGTGATGGTGTTCGACGACAACGACGTGCTCGTTGCCGGGGCACCTGCCTACCTCAAGACCCACTCGATGGGCGAGTTCGTATACGACCACTCATGGGCCAACGCCGCCGACGGCGCAGGAATCGCGTACTACCCCAAACTGATTGTTGGCAGTCCGTTCTCCCCCGTCACGGGCTCCCGTCTGCGCATTTCCAAGAACGCCCCCGCCGGAACGCATGCAGCACTGCTGCGTGGACTGCAAGAAGCCGCTCGCGGAACCAACGGCCTGCACGTGTTGTTCAACACCAAGGAAGAATCCGAGCGTCTGGCGAAGGCGGGTGGCTTTACCCGTCTGCAGTACCAATACTGGTGGCACAATGATGGCTACGCCTCGTATGACGACTTCATTGGTGCGTTTCGAGCCAAGCCGCGCAAGAAGATTCGCCACGAGCGCAAAGCCGTCCACGGCCTGCGCTTCGAGCGCGTACTACGTCCCAGCTCCGAACAGATGGACCACCTGTTCCGCTTCTACAGCGACACGTGCAACAAGCACTACTACGGGCGCACCTACCTCAACCATGACCTGTTCGACGCGCTTCAGAGCGTGTGGGGCGACCGCATCCTTGCTGTGCTGGCGTACGACGGAGACCGCTGCATTGCGGGTGCTCTAGACGTCGTCAAAGGCGACCGTCTGTATGGACGGTACTGGGGCTGCGACGAGGAGGTCAAGTTCCTCCACTTTGAGGTCTGCTACCACCAAGGCATCGAATTCGCGATTGAGAACAAGCTGTCGATGTTCGAGCCAGGTCACGGCGGCGAGCACAAGTACAAGCGCGGCTTCACGCCGGAGATCACGTACTCCAACCACTGGCTCGCACACCCAGGCTTGCACCAAGCGCTACATCGGCACTCCAAGAAGGAGGCTGCGTGGGTGCATGAGCAGGTGGCTCAACTAAACGAGCAGTCGCCGTACCGAAAAGAAGAACTCCAGTAGCGCAGACGATACGGTTCTGGCCGAATACTCGGCGGGATGGATGTCAGAGGACTGATGTCAGAAGTCAGAACGACCGGCTCGCGCCGGGCGCGACATGGGGAACGGACGTCCCTCAATCACACGCGACCACCACAGCAACCAGACACCCGAAATCCGGGCAAAGCAGAATCATCGCCGGCGTCGTAAGGCGCCTGCTCTGACCTCTGAAATCTGACCTCCCGAGCTACCGAAATCTCGGTTTGCTGATCTACAGCTCGCCGGCTCGGCTGCCACCACGAGCCGATGTCCAGACTTCGGTACGACGATTCTGTGCGCGACCCGAGCTGTTCGCATTCGATGCGACAGGATGGTCGTAGCTGTAGCCAGCCGAGTGGATGGTCTTGTCCGGATGGGCGGCACGCAGACGCGAGGCGACCGCTTCTGCGCGACGTGCGGACAGGCTTCGGTTGTAGGCGTGCGAACCCTTGTTGTCGGTGTGCCCCTCGACCCACATCTCGGTGATCTCTGGGTGTTCTTCCAGGTCCGCCGACAACTTTGCAACAGCCGCTTCGCCTTCTGGCTTCATGGTGTCTTTGTCAAAGTCAAAGTAGACCGGTTCCAGCTCCAACTTGTCCGGGACGGGGTCCGGGATGGGGTCGGGCGGATCAGGGGTCTCGCCCTTGCCACCGAACATGCCGTCGTGAGCAATCTCCAGTGTCTGCACAGCGAGGTCGCTGCTACCGCCATTGAGACTCGGGCCTTCCCAACTGACTGGCCACGGACGAGCGACCTCAAAGCGACGTAGCTCCATGCCGTCATTGTCCCGCAGGATGATGGTCAGCGTGGTCTCAGTGCGTTCCTTGAACCCGTCATTGATCCAGCGGTCACGCCAGGCATGAAGCTCGTCCTTGGCGCACTCACCGTGCTTGAGCACCAAGTTGTCCCACTTGCTGCGACCCACGCGCTTGTGGGTAGAGAAGTTCATGCCACCTTCTTCAATCTCATGGACTTCTGCAGTGCTCTTCATGCCGGAGCACTCGAGGAAGCTGCCGATCTCAACACCGTTGAGCATGACGCTGAACGAGTAGTTGCCCCACGGGTCTCGCTCGTCTTTGCCTTCTGGCGCGCCGTAGCCGGTGCCTGCGTTGTACTGACCGGTCGGCTGGTTGACGTCACGCAGCTCAAAGCGGCCTGGGTTGTAGGCTCCCGACGGCTGCGGCAGGTCACGGTTCTCAAATCCGGAGCCCGGATTGTAAGCCCCCGAAGGCTTAGACACGGAGCCTTCTTGGTACCCGCCTGGATTGTACGCACCCGACGCAGAGCCGAGGCTTGCGCTCACCCGGACACCGGCGGCGCTGTACGAGCCCGACGCTTTCGCTACGTAGCGTGGCTGGAATGCGCCAATATTGAAGTTGAAGTTTCCAGAATTCTTCTTTTTCGGCACGGGACAACCCCACAAAACACGGCAAAACAGAGTGCAAAGCAAAAGCCAAGCGTCTACAGAGTACCACGTTCCTTGGCGACAAGCGGAGCGATTTTCCGCAGCCTGCTACAGACTAGTCCATCTCAAGGATGCGGAACTCAACACGGCGGTTTCGGGCACGCCCTTCATCGGTGCTGTTGTCGGCAATAGGCACCTGTTCGCCGAAGCCACGGGACTGCAACCGTCCTTCCTCGACACCCTGCGCAATCAAGAAGGCACGCACCGCAGCAGCACGACGGTCGGACAGATCGAGGTTCATCTCGTCTCCGCCTTGTGCATCCGTGTGCCCCTGGATTTGCACGCGACGAACCCGTTCTTCGCTCTGGAGAAGCGTAGCGATCTCTTCGAGTAGATCGAAAGATTGTCCCTGGATGACGTCGCTGCCTGTCTCAAAGTAAATCTTCTCGGTGACTGTGATGCGGTCGCCTTCAACCACAGCACGTGGGTCGCGAAGTACCGCGTCGACCATCAGCTCTTGGTCGGATTCCAAGGTGATATTGCGACGGTAGATACCAACACCTTGAGCCTTGAGGAAGACCAGGTATCGCCCCGGTGGAAGCTCGTAGCGGTCCAGCCCCTGCGCCCCAAGGCGGCGGGTAGCATCGAGCGGAGCGCCCGGACCAATGATGGACAGTCCAACACTGTCTACAACACTGCCAGAAGCATCCTTGACGCGAATCGACACGTAGCCAGGAACCACGGCTTCCATGTCCAGCTCGATCGGGTACTCACCCGACACAACGTTCAGCGTCTCGCTGCCGTAAAAGCCAGGAATCGAGCCTTCAATTTCGTACGTTCCCGCAGCCAGTTCCAGCGGAATGGCCTCTTGCAGGGTCTCGATCTGTTGGGTCTCACCGCCGCTCGAAACACTCACGTAGACGTCCGACTCCAAGTCGCCGCTGATGGCGGCCGTAATGAGCACGCGGCCACCTGCGTCCGGGCAGCCGTCGAGGTCTTGGTAGCTATTGAACGTCTCTGGGTCGTCTGGGCACTGGTCGCGCTCGTTGACAATTCCGTCCATGTCACGGTCAGCATAGTTGAGTTCAATCTTACCGAATCCAACGCCTGCAAAGAGACGAAACGCCGAAGCGCCAGCGCCAGCATTCACGCCCGTTCCACCGCCAGCAAGGAAGTGCAGCCCGTTCGATACGCGGTAGCGAGCCGATGCCAGAATCTCGGCTGGCGAGGTTGTGCCCTTGACGTTGGACGCAGCAAGTGACGATGAGATGCGCCCCTCAAGGGTGATGCCCAGGCCTTGGGTTGGGTGAACACCAATCGCCGCGCCAGCGATGAGCTGGTCTGCACCAATCTGGTTGTTGAGGTTCACAGATGGGTTGAACCGCGGTCCAGCAGACCCCGTCAGTGTCAGTGCTTCCAGCTCATAGGTCACCGAAACGTCGAAGCCACCCGTGATTCCACCTTGACCCAGGAAGCGCGTCTCGTCACCCGTTGGCAAGACCAAGTACGGCGCTATACCTAGGCCGAACCCGCCAGCAGCGCGTGGCTTGGTCTGCACGATGGGGCTGTAGGCGCCCAGGCGAATGTCACCGATACCGGCACCCGTCGCTTCGCCTTCGGAGGAGGCTGCCAAGTACATGGGTACTGCGATGTCTAGGCGGACCCTGTCATGGACAGCGACACCGGCGGACAGGTTGAACGCGACCAGGCTGTCGATGATGCGCTCGACCTCCGTGGGTCGACCATCTGCGTAGCTGAGCTCGCGGACCAATGGGTCGTCAGAAAAATCGACGACACCGGTGGCCCAGAACTCGCCCTGGTGGACTGCACCGGCACGCAGAACTGTCACAGGATCGCGCACGTCACCGTCGTTCGCGGTCATAGCGAACCCGTGGGCGTCAAAGCCATCCTCTTGGGCGGCAGCAGAACTAGCAAACAACGCAGACAACGCAATGGCGGTCACAAGACGCATCGATTTCCCCATCTTCTCGGTCCGGTCAGGGTGTCACATGCCAGGGCTCGCCGCAATGAAGACCGTTACAGCAAAAGCCTTGGAGGTCACATGGTGTCCATCACGTACTGCGTGGTTTGAAACTACCTCCCGCGCGCTGCCCGGGCGGCAGATGTCTTGCGGGAGGAACTGGGTCTGAACACAACACTGGTGAAGGGCCGTTCCGGCATCTTCGTGGTGAAGGTCGACGACATTGTCGTGGCCCAAAAGACCCTATTCGGCTTTCCCAGCGAACAGCAGATCCTGGAAGCGGTTCGCGCCGCACTCCCTGAAACGTAGTCTGGTGCGAGTGCTCCGCTATGAGCCGCACAGCATCGCTAGTTAGCCCCTACCCATGCCCTAGAGCCAGTCGGCCAAGATGGCGCGGAAGCTGTCCGTCCACGGCGCTGGGCGCCAGTTTTCGGGGTCAACACGCACCACCGTTCGGGTGCCTCTGGCGTGTACCTCATCACTGTCCATTGGCATCAGAACGAAGCCGAAGGTGAGTGACGAGCCGCCGAGACGCTCGACCCACACGCGAACGCGAACGTCCCCCACTCCGCGGACGGGCTGTTCGTACTCCACCGTGTTGGCCTTCACGAAATGGAAGCGGTCCGGATGCTCAACTTCCTGTAGAGACCCCAAGCCGAGCGCCTGCCAGAACGAGCCTAGGGTGCGCTCAAAAAGCAACAAATAGCGGGCATTGTGCAAGATGCGGTAGGGGTCAAGGTCGTCGAAGTACACGCCCATGACGCGTTCGTGAAAGCGTTTCATCTCAACTCCGTTTGCCGAGGTGGCCGACGTCCACGTGGAGGTCCACGCTGTCTAGCGAGGTAGCTGCCGCCCATCCGTCCGGCGGGCCTCGAACTCTGCGTATTCGCCTGGAGCGATGGGGGCCTGTGTGTGCAACACGACGTTGGCCAGCCAGCCCTCAATCGCACTGCACACCAACTGGCCAGACCGGTTTGTATCGCGCGACGCCCACAGCTCTAGAATGTAGCGCCGCCGTTCCTCAAGAGTCGTGAGTGGGCGGGTCCCGTACAGCGGTGTTCCCGTTCGCCACAGCAAGTCCAGCTCATCTGGCAGGGTGGCTGAATACCGGCGAGTCGCGGTCTCTTGTACGACGCTTCGGTAGTGCGACACGGCGATGGAGCTCGCGTCCAACGCCGCTCTCTGATGGGGCACCCGCTTGCGCTTCGACGGAATCGTAAAGCTCAACGCGGCGAGCGAGGGTGCCTGCCATCGCTCGGGATGGTTGGGGTCAAACTCGACGAAGTTCTCGGGGCAGCGTCCGAGGTCGCGCGTTGTCTCTTCCACGAAGGTCACGTCTGCGGTCAGAGCCTGCAGCACATCACGCCCGCCCACCGACGCCACAAGCCACCGACCGTTGGCACGCGCGTGCCCATCCAGTGGCTCCGATGCCCCCAAGATGCTGGTGTACCGACCGTGTAGGAGCGCCACCATCTGGTGTTCTTCCCACAGAAGGCGCGTATGGCTGCCGTCTTCGTACAGCTTGACCGTCAGCCAGACAGGGCCCTGTGGAACGGGCTCTGGGATCGCTCCGCGAAGCACGAGGTGGTCGCCTTCATTGGTCACGCCACAGGCGTCCGGGTTGCCGACCTGGAAGGACTCGCGGTCGGTCAGATTAGCGCCGGCGAGCTTTACGGACGGGACTGCGACCGGCTCGCGAAAGGACAACCGACCATCCTGGGTAAACACAGCCCGCCCAATCCAGCGTTGTGGAGGTGCGAACACCGTATCGGCGCCATCTCGGACGACCGTCCAGCCGAGCGGTTCAAGGGAGCGCGCAACGGCAGCCCGAGCCTCGCGCAGCGCCTCGTCACCGAACACATAGATGACGGCGTCAATATCCGTATCCGGCTCAACGTCCGGCTCCTGACTCCACGCCAGGCCTAACCAGAGCAGCCACATCACCTACTGGGCACGCGGAAGGCGACGACCATCTGTGCGCATGGACTCGTAGTGCAGGTACTCGCTCTCTGTGATGGGGTTTTCGGAGTAAACTACGGTCTCACCAAGCCAGCCCTCAATCGACCGACACACGAGCTGGCCGGCGGTGTTCTCTGCCCGGGTGGCCCAGTGCTCTAGAATCGCCGTTCGGCGGTCGTCCACGTTGCGAATGCGACGTGTGCCATACAGCGGCTTTCCGTCGTTCCAAAGGTCATCGAGCTGGTCGGGAAGCTGCCCAACACGCGACTGAGTTGCAATCGTCTGGACCACTTCTCGGTAGTTAGAAACCTCTTCCGAGCTGGCGTCCAACACCTGGCGAATGTGCGCATAGCGGCGTTCTCGGCTCGGTCCAAGGCCCGTAGTGACGCTAGCGACAGCCCCAACGGCCCCCTGACCATTGGGTCCGGTTGCCTGTTGGGCGAACGGGTCGTACTCGTCTTCCGAGACCGAACATGGACCGGTCGAGGTAGAGCTCCGTCGCTCAAACACCACATTCTGCATGGGTTCTCGCGCACGTTCAATCTCACCCGACACCGTTAGGCCCATCCAGTAGTTCCCGCGCTGCCAGTCGACGTTGTCCAATGAGGAGATGACGCCAATAGGTGTCGCGAAGCGCCCTTCCGCTAACGAGATGGTCTGGGTTTCCGACCAAATCGCCAAGTCACTGTCTTGACGGGCGTAAATCGAGAAGGTCAGGTCGACAGGGCCGACGTAGTCACCGCCATCGAGCAAGTGCAGCTCATTTCGGACGATGACTTCTTTCGTCTGGTTGCCGGATCCGCAGGCATCACTCGGCAATCTGCGCGCGCCCGAACCACCCGGTTGACCCGATGCTCCGACGTCTGCGCCACGAATCGGAATGATGGGCGTGGAGAACTCGAATCGGCCGTCTGGCAGGAAGGTGGCCTTGCCAATCCACGCTTGCGGCGGCTTGAACACGATGGTGTCGCCGCGACGGTCCGCGGCCCATCCCAAGTCCTGGAATGATGCGGTGATCTCGGCACGAGCCTCCTCCAACTGCTCGTCACCGTAGACAATGATGACGACGTCAGCGTCATCATCCGCAGGTGGGTCCAGAGCGACGGGGGCCTCTTGGGCCAGAGCGAGAGCGAGCAGCCAAGTGAACACGGGACTTTCTCCAAGGGTGCAGTTCTACCCGCCCCCACCAAGAACGCCAGCCACAAACGGTTAGTCCCTCGGCCCCGGAGACCGTCATGTCCACATCCCGCGTCCAGGCGCTGCAACAAGCCCTCGATTCGCGCCTAGATTGGTTGGCCAAGGCCGACAATGCCCAAACCGATTGTGTCCGCCTGCTTCATGGCACTGTTGAGGGTGCCCCCGGCACCACCGTCGATCGGTACGGCCCCATCCTGCTCATCCAGACATGGCGTGACCCCATGGAGCCCGGTGAGATCGACGCCATGCACGCCGTGGTGGACGCTGTGATTCCCGGACTGACTGCGGTGTGGAACAACCGACAGTCGGGTCGGCGCGGCGGAACCCCACGCGACTTCGCCCTGGACCACGACGTAGAGCTACCCGGCGGCATCGTCGGCCTTGAAGAAGGGCTGGTCTTCGACGTCAACCCACGCCACCGTGGCCGCGACCCACTGCTATTCCTTGATTTCCGGGCAGGTCGCAGACACATTCGCAATGTCAGTGCCGGAAAGTCGGTACTCAATTTGTTCGCCTACACCTGCGGAATGGGTGTGGCAGCAGCCGTCGCAGATGCCGACGAAGTCGTGAATGTAGACTTCTCCGCCTCTGCTCTAGAGGTAGGCGACCGAAACGCCGGACTGAACGGCCTGGTCATTCCAAGCATCCACGGAGATTGCTTGCCGGTCATGCGCCAGTTCGCTGGACTGCCCGTCAGTACCCGTCGTGGCCGCAAGATAAAGTACGACCGCATGGACGCTCGCCAGTGGGACATCACTGTTCTCGACCCACCGCGGTGGGCACGCTCAGCATTCGGAGCTGTTGATGTGGTTCGCGACTACCCCACCCTGTTCAAGCCCGTTGTCTTGGCAACCGCACCCGGTGGGCACATTCTGGCGACCAACAATGTGGCGTCTGTCGAATGGGAGACGTGGGTCGACATTCTCGAACGCTGCGCCAAGAAAGCAGGACGTCCGGTCGGGACCATTGAACGCATCCCAGTAGACGAAGACTTCCCAACGCCTGATGGCAAGTCCCCGCTGAAGATGGCGTGGATATCGGTGCCTTAGCTGGTGGGCAGCGTCAGTCCGTGCTTTGCTAAGGCCGTAATGAACAACGTGTGTTGAGGCGGTTCAAGGTGGCGAAACAGCGCTCCCTTGTCGTCCAGCATTGTTCGTGGGTCTGCGCCAAGTTCAAGCAAGGTCTCGAAACAGCTAAGGTCTCGACGGTGACGCATGAGGGGGGTGTTCCGTGCGGATCCACCTTCGCGTTGCGGACCGTTCAGATCCGCCCCCAATTCTACCGCTGTCCGGAGGGACTCGGGCGTCGTTGCAGCGTGAAGCAGGCCGAGGGGTATCGTGAACAAGCAGGCATCTACCAGCGGCCGCAGACGAGCAAGCGGGGCCGACAACGCTTCGGCTGGCAACGGGACTGGATGACTGGCCGCCCACCAACGTACGTCGGCCAACAGCCTTTCGGCCTCGGACTGGTCTGCCTCGACGTAGCTGTCCAAGAATGCCGCGCGAGCGGCGTCGACATCGTGTGGCATGGGCTGGCGGGCAACGATGGGGCGAGGTGGGGGGCGGTTGTACATTGCCTCGTCGACCGACGTTGCATTGCACCCCAAGCGCTTCCGTCCCGGGCGCTCTCCCTCGCCCGGCATTGGAAGCTGGTCATCGTCAGCGGCAAAGTAGACACGGTTGCCGAGTAGCGTCGCCTCGGTTCCATGTTCGCTGAAGCTCGATTCAGGCCCACCACCTTGGTGGCCGCGCAGCTCACAATAGACCACTCCTCCCGCCTCTTTGTCGGTCACCCTCAGGCCATTCCATTCGATAAACTTGCGGATTTCTCGCGGGAAACGACTCGACGCAGACAACACAGTGCCCGCCCAGTCGTCTGCCAGCGCCTTGAGAGTGGTCCGTTGTGCTTCCGTGAGCGCGGTGTTTGCAGACGGCAGAGCCACGCCAGCCAAACGGGCCGCTTCACAGGCGTCCCGGTACCGGTAAACGGTGGCCCAATGCGGATCAATGGTGATGTCCTCGGCGCCGACTCTCCTGTCACCCATAAAGTCTAGGCGAGCGTCAATGAACCGGTCTTCATGCCATCGCACCTCGACGGAATCTCCATCGAGGGGCGGAAATAGCACGGCATATTCGGGGGGCCGAGCACGCTCGCGCACCGCTCGCTCTACGATTGGCCCGCCCCAGAGTTGACCGGGTCTCGCGTGCTTCGCCAACAGAGGTGCGACAAAGGAGTGAGCGTGCAGAGGAACGGTCGGACTGCGTTGGGCACACAACTCTTTGGCCAGCTCGTCCACCCCAACAATCAACCCTTGAAGCAATGGGTCGACCACAAGCTCCTTTCGAACCGTAGTACAAGCAGCGATGGCATTGGCAAGATGGTCATCTCGGTGGGCGTCGTGTCCGAGTTTTTCGCGAATACCCATCGTGTGTTGAACGATGGTTGAGGCAACAAGGGCCTCATGCAGCATTGGCGCACGTCCCTGCCCCACTGCCCCTACGACTTGGTGAAGCGCCAATCCTTCAGTCCGACTTACCTTATGAGCGGTGTGACGCATGACCGCCATGGTCAGGTTCGCCAAGGCATCTACGGTACCGGGCAACACGTCGTCCCATTCGGTATCGAACGCCTGACCGTCACAGACCAAGCGACAGTATCGAACCGAGTACCGCGCGTGAACGTAGATGGTCTGACGTAAGACCGCGGCCCACAAGCCGGGGGCTTTGGTGGAGTCCTTGAGCACGAGCGTGACCGTCTTCTCACCAGCTTCGCGCTGATTTTTGACTAACTGCGACGCCAAGCCGAGCGCAAACCCACCAACATGTTCTGCCTCACTCGACCCGCCCCATTCGCACTCAAGGTCTCCGTCATCGGTGGCGTCAAGGGCAACAAGTGGGGATTGGCTCACAAGCATTCTCCTGGTATTTCTCGACGTTAGGGACGGGTCCGAAATTAGTTGACCAAGTCGAGGTGTCGAGGCGCCGCGAGGGCAAGGCGCGAACCCAAAGGAATGACGTGTCATTTCGATGGGTGAGCAACGCCGCCATCGCGGATGCATCGGCATCGAGACGGGCAAGTAATTGAGGACCAGTCCCTTACCGGCGTATCACTCCGCTGGTGGCTCAACGTCCACATACGGAGCCACAAGGTCGATCAGCTTCTGCCGATAGCCCCCTGTCCGAATGTTCAACCCCTCTTCGGGAACCGGCTGGGACGCGAGAACGGCAGCAACATGCGCATGAGCGTCCCACAGCTGGCCCAGCTCAATCAGAATCAACGCATGGGTCTTGGCCGCGCGCAGGGCGTTGTCTCCCCAAGCCTGGTCCGTCGCTTCCTGGGAGCGTTGTAAAGCGAGTCCAAGCTCACCAGCCTTCAGCAAGAGTGACGCCGCTTCCATGTCCCATGTGGGCTCGTTCGGGAAGTGCTCCTCAAACTCCGCCAAGACATCGAGCGCCGCATCTAGGTCACCGGCATTGGCAAGCAACGTGGCCAGGAAGGTGATGTGGGCCCGGTCTCTCACAGGTTCGCCGACAAGTCCCGTGCGTAGCGTTGCAGCGGCTCCAGCGTACAACGCCTCTCGCTCTGGCGACTCCGAGAATTTCGCCATTACGTACAAGTAGTCTGCCTTTTCCACCGGACTGGGCACCGAGGCCAGCGCAATCCCTGCCGCGGCTTTGACCAGCTCGGGATGCTCCTGTCCCAGCCCCATGGCAGCAAAGACCCACTGCTCGGACGTCTCTGGGGCGTTGTTCAAGAGCCACTCAACGTCTTCGGCGGTGGCCTCAGCATGGACTCGCGCCATGCGCGTCTCCGCCAGTTCCGGGTCGGCATTTGCACGCTCCAACCAGGGTTCATGGCCGTCGTCGCCCCGTTCCAACAGGCCGAGTGCTGTCTGGGCGGCAACAAGCGGCGTCACGTCAGCGGGAGCCTGCCCCGGCATCCGAGACGAGGCCTCACCATCGGACACATCTTCAATCCACGACAACGTGGCTTCACGGTTGTCGTAGCCCAGCATCCGGTCAATCTCGGTGCCATCCCCGGAGACCGCAACCACCGTTGGGTAACCGCCAACGTCGTACCGGTCTTTCAGCTGCCAAGAGCTGGGGTCGTCAACGTCTACAATCACTACGATCACGTCAGACAGGGCTTCTTCGGCATCTGACGCATGAAGCACTTCTGCCGAGAGTAGATTGCAAGGTGGACACCACACCGCACTGAAGTCGAGCAGGACGGGGCGCCCTGACGCGACGGCAGCCGCCATGGCGTCGGCTACGTCTTCGCTAGCGTCTCGATGGAACGGGCTCTCTTCAGCCGCTACCGGCGCTTCGGGAGTGGCCACGTCGAGCAGCAGCCTGCCCCGCTTCACATCGGGAACCACACCGGCAACGTTGACGGTGAGCATCCGGCACTCCGTTCCGTCGTCCTTACAAATAGGCGCACGAAAGCTACCTGAGATGGGCTGTCCACGAAGCCCCATGGCCATCAACGGCGCGGAACCGAGGTCCGAGGGGTACTCGGTCATCAAGGTTCGCCCGCCGTAGTGAAGCTCCATCCAAACCGAGGAATCCGGGGCCACATGCTCACCGTCGGGTGCTGCAATGCGGACACTGCCTTGGTCACGATTCCACGACACTTCTAGGGTGGGATTCGTAGCAGCCATAGCGAGCGACAGCAGTGCAATCATGGGGAAACTCCTCGTGTCGCGCGTGTAACCCAGGTCCGCTCATTCCACGGGTTGTGGCACGAGCGACCCCGCGATACCCCGCGCCCCCTATTTCATGGAGGCCCCTATGCGTGCCATCGCTCTTCTCGCTGCCCTCGCCCTGACCGCTTGTCAGCCCGTACCCGTTGATGCACCACCACCCGGCGCTTTCCCAGAGACCGAGCCCGCTGTGGCCGTGGTTGACGGACACATCATCCCGACCCTCGTTGTTGACGCCATCACGAACGGCCTGTCCGACGAAGAGCGCGAGCAGTTCGAGAACTCCCCGCAGTACGCCGAGTTCCAAGACGGCCTCATCACCCAGGAAATCCTCTACCGTAAGGCCATTGCGGCCGGCGCCCACGAGTCCGACAACGCACAACTTCTCGTAGCGCTCGCCGCTCGTGAAGCCATTGTCCGTGCGTACATGGAGCAGGTTGGCGAAGAGTCCGTCACAGACGAAGGCATCGCTCAAGAATACGAAGACCGCGCCGTTGAGTTCCGCCGGGAAGAAGCCAAGGCTTCACACATCCTCGTTCGTGACGCAGCTCTCGCAGCCGACCTCAAGGCACAGCTCGATGCCGGCGGCGACTTTTCCGCCCTCGCCGCAGAGCACAGCATTGACCCAGGCAGCAAGGACAAGGGTGGAGACTTGGGCTGGTTCCAGCGCGAGCGCATGCTTCCCGAAGTTGCTGACGCCGCATTCGCTGGCGCCGAAGGCAACGTCATCGGTCCTGTCGAGAGCCGGGTTGGTTTCCACATCATCCGCGTAGACGGCCGCCGCGACTCGCGTCCACTGGACGAAGTCCGTGGCGAGCTTGAAGAGAGCGTCAAGGCAGCAGCCCTCGACCAGTTCGTGCGCGAAGCCAAGGAAGCCGCCGAGATTCTGTACCCAACCGCAGACGGCGACGCTGCTGAAGGCACCGGCGCTGCTGCTCCAGCAGACGACGGTCACGGACACGGCGCTGACGACGGACACGGCCACTGATGTCCGCCGCTAAGCCCTGGGTCGTCATTCTTGGCGCGTCATCGGGATTCGGTGCCGCTGCTGCACGTGCGTACGCCAAAGCGGGTCATCCCATCTTTGGCGCACACATGGACCGTCGCAACACCATGCCCGCAGTTGAGGCCCTCATCGAGGAGCTCAAGGGCTACGGCGTTGACGTGCTGTTCCACAACGGAAACGCAGCAGGTGACGAAGTCCGTGCGACCGCTCTGGACGCACTGACAGAAGCGATGGGTGACAACAAGGTGGGCGTTGTCCTGCACTCGTTGGCATTCGGCACGCTGCGTCCGTTCTTCGACGACCGCGCCATTGGTCGCAAGCACATGGAAATGACCTTGGACGTCATGGCCAATAGCGTGGTGTACTGGACACAAGACATCGTCAAACGCGGGCTGTTCGCCAACGTCGGCCGAGTCTTCGCCATGACCTCATCAGGCTCGCTGTTCGTGGTCAAGAACTACGGCGCCGTGTCTGCTGCGAAGAGTGCGTTGGAATCCCATATTCGTCAGCTCGCTCTTGAGCTGGCACCCTTGGGAATCACCGCTAATGGCATCATGGCGGGAGTCACGCATACGCCGGCTCTCGACAAGATTCCCGGTGCGGACCGTCTCATGGCGCAGATGCGCGAGCGCAACCCCAACAAGCGCCTGACTACGCCAGAAGACGTTGCGCAGTGCTTGCTAAGTCTGTCCGAACCGGGCACCCAGTGGATGACCGGGAACATCATCCGGGTCGACGGCGGTGAGACCATCGCCGGATAGGGGTGTTTACATGGCTATCTATCTCGACAACCACGCGACTACACGATGTGACCCGCGGGTTGTCGAGGCCATGACCCCCTACTTCAGCGACATCTACGGCAACGCCGCGTCTCGCTCGCACAGCTTCGGCATGCGGGCGAACGCTGGTGTTGAGCGTGCACGTGGCCAAGTGGCCGCATTGCTAGGTGCATCGGCAAAAGAGATTGTGTTCACGTCAGGCGCCACAGAGGCCAACAACCTGGCCGTCTTGGGTGTCTGCCGCACTGCAGGACGCGGTCACATCATCACCTCGACCCTTGAGCATAAGGCCGTGCTCGACCCGATTGCCAAGCTCGAAGACAACGGGTTTGAGGTGACTCGAATCGCGGTGGATGCCTCCGGCGTTGTGGACGCATCCGCCGTTGTAGCCGCCATGCGCGACGACACAGTGTTGGTCAGCATCATGATGGCCAACAATGAAATCGGCACGATTCAGCCCATCGCCGCCATTGGTGCCGCATGCCGAGAGCGGTCCATCCCCCTTCACACAGACGCGTCTCAAGCCATCGGAAAGGTCGACATTGACGTGGTCCGCGACCACATTGACCTGCTGAGCCTCACGGCCCACAAGTTCTACGGGCCCAAGGGTATTGGTGCCCTCTTCGTGCGACGCGGCCGACCGCTTCTACGACTGGAGCCGCTCCAATACGGAGGCGGCCATGAACGTGGCTACCGAAGCGGCACCCTCCCCGTCCCGCAGTGTGTGGCTCTCGGAGCCGCAGCGGCGCTGTGCGACGACGAACTCAACAGTAGTGAGCTCGGACGCGTGCAAGCGCTGCGCGACGATCTGCTGGACACGCTGTTGGCGGTCGGCGACGTCGCCCTAAACGGCTCCAGAGAGCACCGACTCCCGAACAATATCAACGTGAGTATCGGCGGCATCGATTCCAAGGCGCTGATGATGAACCTGCGCGACATCGCCATGTCGTCGGGCTCTGCCTGTTCGTCCGAGAACCTCAAGCCGTCGCACGTCTTGACCGCGATTGGCACCGATAAGGACCGCGTGCATCGGTCGATTCGGTTGGGCCTGGGCCGGTTTACAACAGCCGAAGAGGTGCAGACTGCAAAGGCTCGATTCGCAGAGGCGATTCCAGCTCTTCGCCTACTGTCTTCCGGTATGCCGGCCTCAACAAGGTAGAGTGGAGGTCGCCCTGAGGTTGTCTAAACATGAGTGGTCTCGCAAAACTGATAATGATGGCCATGAAGGCCATTCGCAGCTCAAACGGAGCCAAGAGAGCGAATAGCTCCAAGGCAAGCTGCGTCGCGTGTGGCTCGACCGACGTTCTCGTCGCTGGGGGCAAGCGACTGTGTCTGACCTGCCAATACGAAGGCCAGGAAGACGGCGGAGGGGACCTCACACGTGAGGAAGTGGCCGCCCTATACAAAGATGAGGGTGGTGGCGTGTTTCGCTAGATCAGCCCGCCAAGTACCCACCGTCGACCGGCAAGGTCGCGGGCGCAATGGCGCAGTTTTGGATAGCAGCGGAGCACCCCCCAGCACAGAGACCCATGTCCGACGTCACGCTCACGCGCATCAACAAGTATTTAAGCGAGGTGGGCTTCTGCTCGCGTCGTGCTGCCGACAAGCTCATCGAACGCCGCCGCGTGACGATCAACGGCGTGGTGCCCGAGATGGGCACCAAGGTCGCCCCGGGAGATGTGGTCGCGGTTGACGGTAAGCCGGTGGTGCGCCCCGAAACACCCAAGGTCTACCTTGCTTTTCACAAGCCGATTGGCATCGTGTGTACGACGGACACCCGCGTCGAGCGCGACAACATCATCGACTTCATTAACTATCCAACCCGCATCTTCCCCATCGGCCGGCTCGACAAGCCCAGCGAAGGGCTGATCTTTCTCACGAACGACGGCGACATCGTGAACAAGATCCTGAGGGTCAAGTACAACCACGAGAAGGAGTACATCGTCACGGTCGACAAGCCGATCACGCCCGACTTCCTCACCAAAATGCGCGGCGGCGTGCCCATCCTCGACACGGTCACCCGCGAGTGCGTGGTCGAGCAACTCAACCGGCACGTGTTTCGGATTGTGTTGACTCAGGGGCTCAACCGGCAGATCCGCCGCATGTGCGAGCACTTGGGCTTTCGGGTGACCAAGCTCAAGCGGGTGCGCATCATGAACGTGCGGCTGGACGTGCCTGTGGGCGAGTACCGGGACCTCACCGCTGAGGAGCTCGCGGACATCCATCACTCTGTCGTGCGTTCGACCGCCGACGCACAGGGCTGAATCTTGGCCCGCGTGTTGCTGTTCAACAAGCCCTTCGGGGTGCTCAGCCAGTTCACGAGCCAGCTCGGTCACCAGACCCTCGCCGAGTACGTCGATGTGCCGGGGGTCTACGCCGCCGGTCGCCTCGACAAGACGTCCGAGGGTCTGCTCGTGCTCACCGATGACGGCGCGCTGCAGGCACGCATCGCCTCTCCGAAGCACAAGATGGCCAAGACCTACTGGGCGCAGGTCGAGGGGGAGCCCACACAAGCGGCTCTTGCCCAGCTGCGCCGTGGAGTGAAGCTAAAGGACGGCTGGACCCAGCCCGCTGGGGCGGCGCTACTCGAAGAGCCGGACCTCTGGCCGCGCGACCCGCCGATTCGCGAGCGCAAGGCCATTCCCACCGCTTGGATTGAGCTCGTGCTGCGCGAGGGAAAGAACCGACAGGTGCGGCGCATGACGGCGGCGGTGGGCTTTCCAACGCTACGTCTGGTTCGCGTTGCTGTGGGGCCGTGGCGAATCGATAGTATTGCGCCGGGAAGTTGGGCAGAAGGGCAGCTGCCGCCTCGCCGCTGAGGCCTCGCGGTAAAGCGTTGGGTTCACCCGCGGTGGCGGCGGGAGCTTGAACGTCCGCCTGCCCAGCCTCTACACACGCCGGGCCTTGCGCTGTCGGGGCGCCGGCCTCATCCGACACCCTCAAGCCGTCCTACGTGCTGGCCGCCCCACATGCGCTGAGTGCGAGAATTTCGGCCGATACGGCGCCCTGTAGGCCGACTTAGCCAGCCAAATAGCCACCATCGATCGGCAATGTCGCACCGGTAATGAAGCTCGCCGCGTCGCTGGCTAGGAAGGTCGCAATCCCAGCGATTTCTTCGGCAACAGCATGCCGCTTGAGCGCACTACGGTCTGTGAAAATTGCCGATAGCGCTGGGTTGTGAACAATGGCCGCCGCGAACTTGGTGTCTACCAGCCCCGGTGCCAGCGCATTGACCCGAATCTTGCTGGGGCCCCACTCTTGCGCCAGCGTCATGGTCAGGCTGATCAGTGCAGCCTTGGTCATGGCGTAGATGCCCTGGTACGGGGCGCCGGTCATTCCGTACACGCTCGACAGGTTGATGATGCTGCCCGGCCGCTTGTCATCCATGCATCGCGTGGCAACTTGGCGAGCGAACTCGAAGCTGCCCTTGAGGTTGACGTCAAAGGTCTTGTCCCAAGCCGTGTACTCCAGCGGAATCATGGGCCCAAAGTACGGGTTGGTCGCGGCATTGTTTACCAGGACATCCACCCGTACTCCCGCGTCATCCAACTCGGCGAACATGGCACCGACATTGGCCAAGTCTCCAGTATTGCAGGGAGCAATTCGGCACTGAACCCCAGTTGCCTCCAAGATACGCTGAGCAGACGCTTCTAGGCCGTCGCGCTTGCGACTGACCAAGACCAACTGTGCCCCTTCTGCGGCAAACTGTGTAGCGATGGCCTCACCAATGCCTCGGCTCGCGCCCGTCACCAGCGCCATCTTTCCGTCCAAGCTGCCCATGCGTCCCTCCAAAAAATGTCTCGGCAGGACTCTAAGTCGTTGGCAGGCGTCTGGCGTTGTGGGCTACAACGAGGCGGGGCCCAAGGATTCGCTATGCGCATTGCTCTCATCTTCGCCATCTTCGCACCCATACAGCTGTGCTCGTTCGGTCGAAACGACATCGGCATCGTCCGCATTGACACATGGGGCGGGCCCGACTCGCAGCCACAGCAAGATGGTTCGGTCGGTGTCGATCAGCCCGCGAACAACACCATCGTGGAGCCCGGCCAAGAGGTTGCCCTCGTGGGTAGTGCCGACTTTCTCGGCGCCTTCCCGGAAGACATTGAAGCGATGTGGATTCGTCCGGACCAATCCGACGCCATCTGCGCCGGTGAGCTCAACACCTCCGGTACCTTTGCCTGTGCCTTCACTGTTCCGCAGACATGGGAGCCTGGTACACACCGTCTACAGTTCCACGTCGAAGCGCCATGGGGCGAAGTCCAAGACGCCTTCGTGACACTGGTCATCGAAGCAGATGAGCCAGACCCGATCGGTCCTCCAGTCCTGACCATCGGCTCCCCCACCCTCTCCAGCCGCTGGAGTGAAACGAGTCCGGTTCCGTTCGTAGCCACCCTTCGAGCTGGGGAGACACCCATCGCAGACGCCCGAGTGGTCTGGGAGATCGACGGTCTACAGGTCTCTGGCCTGACCGCACGTACCAACTCCGACGGCACCATCGTGCGCGCTGAGACCTTCGCCGTAGGCCCCCATGAAGCCCTTGCCACGGTGTTTGTAGACAGCGAGGCGGTCACCGCCAGTACGCGCTTCGTGGTCACGGCAGATGAAGACCCAGACACCGATTCTGACTCGGACAGTGACAGCCAAGCCGCGAACGAACTGTAGTTCCGCGAATCGACCTGCAGCCCGTGACTGCGCATGACACTGCTAATCTTGACTCTTTCGTACAGATAGATAGACGCCCTGCATGAAGCTGTCGTCCCAAGAAGAATACGGTCTGCGTTGTTTGCTCCAGGTTGCACGCCTGGACCAAGGTTCGCCCGTGCCTATTTCGGACGTTGCCCAGCGTGAGGGCCTGTCGACGGACTACGTCGCCAAGCTCATGCGCGTCCTCCGGCAACATGAGCTGGTGGTGTCTGTGCGTGGACCACAGGGCGGGTACAAACTCGCTCGTCCGGCCGAAGACATCACTGTCCATGACGCTGTCGTCGCTCTAGACGGCCCGCTGTATGACGGTGGATTCTGCGAAGCCCATAGCGGCAAGCAGGTGTCCTGCGTTCACAGCACACGCTGCTCCCTTCGGGGACTGTGGCGTTGGGTCGGAAGCGCCCTCGAACAAGCCCTCGCAGGCATCACCCTCGCCGATTTGATGCGGGGTGAGAGCTTTGTTGATTCCGCACTCCCTCCACTGCCAGCCTCCGCGTTGGCCGAGGTGACCCCATGAGCCAAGTGCAAGACCTTCCGATTGACCAAGACTACAAGTACGGTTTCGAGACCGATGTAGAGCAAGACATCATGCCCCCAGGGCTCGATGAAGACGTCATTCGCAACATCTCAGCGAAGAAAGGTGAGCCCGAGTGGCTGACCGAGTACCGCTTGGCTGCGTACGCCGCGTGGCTGGAGATGACCGAGCCCCATTGGGCGCACCTCAAGTACACGCCTATTGACTACAAGGCCATCAGCTACTTTGCTGTGCCAAAGCGCGTTGTGCTCGACTCTTTAGACGACCTTGATCCCGAGATCAAGGCGACCTTCGACAAGCTCGGCATCCCGCTTGATGAGCAGAAGATGCTCGCTGGCGTGGCTGTAGACGCCGTGTTTGACTCCGTCAGCGTGGCCACTACCTTCCGCGCCAAGCTGCTCGAGCAAGGCGTCATCTTCATGTCCATCTCAGAGGCGGTCCACGAGTACCCCGAGATGGTCAAGAAGTACTTGGGCAGCGTCATTCCTGTCCGCGACAACTTCTTCGCCGCGCTCAATGCCGCTGTCTTCACCGACGGCACCTTCGTCTACATTCCGCCAGGGACACGCTGTCCCATGGAGCTGTCGACGTACTTCCGCATCAACGCACGCGGAACCGGACAGTTCGAGCGCACGCTCATCATTGCCGACAAGGGCAGCTACGTCTCCTACCTTGAGGGCTGTACCGCTCCCATGCGGGACGAGAACCAGCTGCACGCTGCATGTGTCGAGCTCGTCGCTCTGGAAGATGCTGTCATCAAGTACAGCACGGTGCAGAACTGGTACCCAGGCAACAAAGACGGCGTCGGCGGCATCTACAACTTCGTCACCAAGCGCGGCAAGTGCCTGGGCAATCGCTCCAAAATCAGCTGGACCCAGGTTGAGACCGGCTCTGCCGTCACCTGGAAATACCCGTCCTGCCTGCTCATCGGAGACGACTCTGTTGGTGAATTCTACTCGGTGGCGGTGACCAACAACCACCAGCAAGCAGACACCGGCACCAAGATGATTCACTTGGGCAAGAACACCAAGAGTACCATCGTCAGCAAGGGCATCAGCGCCGGAAAGAGCACGCAAAGCTACCGTGGATTGGTGCAGATCAACCCCAAGGCAACGGGCGCTCGAAACCACACCCAGTGCGACTCACTGCTCATTGGCGACCTGTGCGGTGCTCACACCTTCCCAACGGTGGACGTCCGCAACAACGACAGCCAAGTCGAGCATGAAGCCACAACATCCAGCATTGGCGAAGACCAGCTCTTCTACTGCCGCCAGCGTGGCCTGTCCGAAGAAGACGCCGTGGCGCTCATTGTCAACGGCTTCTGCAAGGACGTCTTCCGTGAGCTCCCCATGGAGTTCGCGATTGAAGCGACCAAACTGCTGGCCGTGACCCTCGAAGGGGCTGTTGGCTAGCCTTAGCCCTCCGCGGACCGAACTTTCAGCTTTCAGAGCGGCCTCGCCGCACACTTTTTGAACAACGAGAGGCGCACAAGCGCCGAGCCCAGGCGGCAGACAGCGTACTGCTGACAGCCCCATGGCCCAAACTCTTGGAAGACACCATGATTCACATCTCCGACCTCAAAGCCAACATTGGCGAGACCCCGATTCTCAAGGGCCTGTCCCTCGACATTGAACCGGGAACCGTTCACGCCATCATGGGCCCGAACGCCGCTGGTAAGTCCACCTTGTCCAAGGTCGTGGCTGGCCATGAAGACTACGACGTCAAGAGCGGGGACATCACCCTCAACGGCGAGTCCATCATGGAGCTGTCTGCCGAAGAGCGCGCACAGAAGGGCATCTTCATGTCCTTTCAGTACCCGGTCGCGATTCCGGGCATCAGCACCGCCTACTTCGTTCGCACGGCAGTCAACGCTGTTCGGACCGCCAACGGCGAAGAAGAGATGGACGCCGTCACGTTCCTCAAGACCGCTCGTGAGCGCATGAAGTGGGTCGGCATGGACAAGGCGCTGCTCAACCGTCCGCTCAACGTCGGGTTCTCCGGTGGAGAGAAGAAGCGCAACGAAATCTTCCAGCTCGCCATGCTCGAGCCGCAGTTCGCCATCTTGGACGAGACCGACTCCGGTCTGGACATCGATGCTCTGCGCACCGTCGCAGACGGCGTGAACAAGATGCGCGACCCTAAGCGCAGCTTCCTGGTCATCACGCACTACCAGCGCCTTCTCGACTACCTCAAGCCAGACGTCGTACATGTCCTGGTCGACGGACGCATTGTGTACACCGGCGGCTTTGAGCTGGTTCACACCCTCGAAGAGCACGGATACGGCTGGGCCGAAGAGCAGATCAAGAATGGCGAGCCTGTGTGCCCGCCAGGTGCGGAGGCGTAATGTCCGATTGGCGCGCGACCTTCGTCGCAAATCAAGAGACCTTTGTTGGCGGAGCACACGCTCTGGCATGGCGAGAAGATGCACTGGCTGCATTTGAAGACGCTGGCATGCCACGTCCCAAGGCCCACGCGTGGAAGCACACGCCACTCAAGGCCCTCAAGACCGCGTTCAATGCCGCTCCGGTGGCCTACAGTGGCACGACTCCACGCATCGAAGGCGCGGTCAACATCGTCCTCGTCGGCGGCGTTGTGGACCCATCGCAGAGTGATGCGCTTCCGGAAGGCGTCACGGTGACGTCGCTACAAGCGAACCTGTCGATGGGAGCCCCTGCCCTTCCAACAGACGCCCCGGCAACCCTGAACGCCCCGTTCGACACCCTCAACAAGGCCTTTGTCAACGGCGGCACCGTCGTCACCGTCGCAAAGAACAGCACTATTGAGGCACCGATTGTCTTGGTTCATGTCGGTGGGGCGACCGGTCACGCCGTACATGTTCAGAACCACATTCGCTTGGAGCGTAGCGCCAAGGCGACCATCGTTGAGTTGTGGGCCATGGACGGCCTAGCCAACGCGCTGACGACAACGGACACAGCGGACAACGCCGAGCTGCACCACATCGTCCTTCAGAACAACGGCCCCGAGGCGCTGTTCTTGGCCGACCACAGGCATGTCTTGGGCCGCAATGCTCGTGTCTTCGGCACAAGCGTCGCTCTGGGCTCTCTGCTCGCCCGTGTTGGCGTACACACCCGGCTCAACGGCGAAGGCGCAGAGTGCGACTTGTCTGGCGTCTACTTGGGCCACGGCAGCCAGCACCACGACCACACGCTTCGTATGGAACACAAGGCTCCGAACTGCACGAGCAATCAGCGGTTCCGAGGCATTCTGGGTGGTAAGTCGCGCGGTGTGTTCAGCTCGCTGCTCGTCGTCACTGAGACCGGCGTCAAGGCTGACGGCACCCAGGACAACCGCAACGTCCTGCTGTCCGAGACCGCGCGCGCCAACAGTGAGCCCATGCTCGAGATCTACACCGATGACGTCAAGGCCGCCCACGGCAGCGCCATCGGAAAGCTCGATGATGAGGCACTCTTCTACATGCGCGCTCGCGGCATCGACGCCTCCACAGCACGTCGCATGCTGACCGGTGGTATCGCCCGCGAGATCATCGCGGATATCGCTGACGAAGCCATTCGTACCCATGCCGAGACCCTGGTCGAAGCCTGGCTACTGGAGTCTGTTGCATGAGCACGTTGACTGCTGATCTCGACATCGACGCTATCCGCGCCGAGTTCCCGGTCCTTGACCAAGAGGTCGGTGGCCATCCCTTGGCGTACCTAGACAGCGCGGCCAGCTCACAGAAACCAACGGCCGTCATTGACGCGATCTCGAACTACTACCGTCACAATCACGCCAACGTGCATCGCGGTGTGCACCACCTGTCCCAGACAGCAACGGTGGCCTTTGAGAACGCGCGAAAGGCGCTGGCTAGCTTCCTGAATGCGCCAACGGACCGCGACATCGTGTTCACCCGCGGAACCACAGAGGCCATCAACCTCGTCGCAAACACCTGGGGCCAAGCCAATATTGGGTCGGGCGACGAGATCATCGTCTCGCACATGGAGCACCACTCCAACATCGTGCCCTGGCAGATGTTGTGCCAGAGGACCGGGGCCATCCTCAAGGTCATCCCCGTCCTAGATGACGGCACCTTGGACATGGACGCCTACGCCGCTCTGCTGAACGACCGCACCAAGCTTGTCGGCGTCGTTCACGTCTCCAACAGCCTCGGTACGGTCAATCCGGTGGCCGACATCATCCGTTTGGCGCACGACGTTGGCGCAGTGGTCTTGCTCGACGGCGCCCAAGCAACGCCGCACACCCGTGTCGACGTGACGGCACTGGACGTCGACTTCTATGCCCTGTCCGCGCACAAAATGTACGGTCCTACCGGTATTGGCGCTCTGTACGGTCGCAGCTCACTTCTTGAGAGCATGCCTCCGTGGGAAGGCGGCGGCGACATGATCAAGAACGTGTCCTTCGACGGCACAACCTACGCTCCCCCCCCAGCGAAGTTCGAAGCCGGCACGCCCAATATTGCCGGCACCGTTGGCCTACATGCGGCTATCGACTGGATGAATCGCGTGGGCGTCGACGCTATTGCGGCTCACGAACATCGCTTGCTGACCTACGGAACCGAGCTACTAAGCGAGATTCCAGCGCTGCGAATTCTGGGTACTGCCCCGAACAAAGCCGGCGTCATCACCTTCACTTTCGGTGATGCTCACCCCCATGATGTTGGCACCCTGCTCAACGAAATGGGCATTGCCATCCGCACCGGACATCACTGCACAGAGCCTCTGTGGGCCCGCTTCGGCGTTCCTGCTACCGCTCGTGCATCATTCGCTGCCTACTCCACCCTAGACGAGGTAGATCGCCTCGCCGCTGGCCTGCGCAAAGCGGGCCGGATGCTGGGAGCCTGACATGACCGCACTCGAAGACATTGAAGGACCCGAGGTTGAATTCGCCGGCGACCCCGTGGTGGTTGCCAAGGTCGTAGACGCCCTGATGACGATCTACGACCCCGAAATTCCCATCGACATCTACCAGCTTGGCCTCATCTACAAGGTCGACATTGAAGAAGATGGCACCTGCCTCATCACAATGACGCTCACCACGCCCATGTGCCCAGAAGCTCAGTCGATGCCGCCAAAGATTGAGCAAGAATGCAGCGTTGTCGAAGGTGTCACCCATGCTCAGGTGGACCTGGTCTGGGATCCGCCATGGACGCCGGACCGCATGACTGAAGCAGCAAAGCTGACCCTGGGCTTTTAGACCCAGCGCTCGCCAGAAACTCGCTGACCAATGCCCCGCGCTCACTGATGGATGGTGGAGTGCGGGTGCTCATTTTTGGATGCGGATCTGGTCAGGGGGCTGGTCGGCTGGACCGGTCGCGAGAAAAACGCCCCGCGGGGGTGCTTATGGGCTACTTTTCGAAGAGTAGGCTTACGTCTGTCGCGTCTTTGACGGGCTAGCCGGACGTCTATTGGCTGCGCGAGCAGTCCTCTTCAATCCCATTTCTTTCATGCATCAACACGGTAGCCAATCCAGCCTTTGCTGGTACCGTAGCGCCGCAAACGGGAAGCCCCATGCCCGCACTTCGCAATCGTCGGTCCTCAACGAACGCCTCCACCTCCGCTCCGACGGGTGGTGCCAACGCAGCCTCCCAAGAGTCCAACGCTGCCCTTGCGTCCGCCCTCAACCGGCCAACGCTCAAGCAAGGCGCGCGCGGACCGGACGTGTCTGCGCTGCAAGAACAGCTGCTGGCGACGGGGTACCTGCGCGAGCGTCCCGACGGCATCTTTGGTTCTGGAACGGCGGGTGGACTGCGCATGTTCCAGAGCGCTCACGGCCTAGACGATGACGGTGTCGCGGGTCCAAAGACAAATATGGCCCTGGCGAATCCTAGAGTTTACCGAGCCATTCCTGTTGAGGAGTCGCAAAACCAATCGGAAGGCCAAGCACAAGCCCAGCAGCAGGAGGCCGCCGCGCCCAAAGACCAGCGGTCATGGTGGGACAAGCTGACCGGAGGCGGCAAAGACAACGACAACAACCGAGGTCGAGACCGCTCCAATACCCACGGTGCCAAAGGGGCGATGAAGCTCGACAAGCTCGGGATATCCGTCCCCACGCGACAGTTCTACGCCTCTGGCGTCTCTCCGCAGGCACTCTCAACGGCACTGACTGCGTACCAAAACTATTCGAGCAGCAAGCGCGACGCACAGAGCACACGCCTGACACTGGTCGACTACACAAAGCCGCGTACTGAAAAGCGCCTGTGGGTCCTAGACCTGACAACGGGACAGGTCCTACACAAGGAATTCGTTGCTCACGGGTATGGCTCCTCGCACAAAGGCAACGCCAACTACTCAAGCCGCTTCAAACAAGCGACCAAGACCGGGTCCGGTCAGAGCCAGCTTGGCTTGATGAAGGCCAAAGGTGCCAACGGACGCACAGGTACAAGTAGTCGCGTCAGACAAGCAAATGCAGCGAAACGTGCGGGGGACACCGACGGATACGAAGACCGTATCTCCACCCAACGCTTCTCAAGTCTCGAAAAGGAGGCAAACGGGAAGGCAGACGTAGACGTCATCATGCACTGGGCGCACAACTCCAAGGGAAACACCTACGCGACCGACAAAGGCGGCGTGGGAGGCAACAGTGCCGGCTGCTGGGCCCTGCCCGAAGAGGGCAACGGGAAAGTAGTCGACCTGATTCGGTCCGGAGATTTCATCTTCAACTACTACCCATCCAAGTGGTATTTCGAAGAGAGCTCCAAGTACCTAGGCGGGCAGTGGGTCAAAGACAGCCAGGGCGAAGAGCACAAGCCCGAGCTTCAAAAAGAGGGCCAACACCCCGCGTTCTCCGGGTAGAACCGCCCGACATGCGTGCTCCCTTGTCGGGATTCGGACGCCACGACAAGCGTGTTGAGCGGGCGCCCCGTTGTGTGGCTTCATGACGGGTTGCCAACGACGTTCGCCCTAGTTTCTATGGCATTCGCTCACACCCACGACACCGACCTCTTAGGCATCCGCCGAGGTGATTGATGATGTCGATGATTGCAGTTCCGGCCCGCGAACAAGACCGCCCCCTTCACGCTGACGTGCGCTATCTCTCCAGCGCACTTGGACGCGTTATTCGTCGCTTTGAAGGTGATGATGTCTACGAAGCCGTTGAGAGTCTTCGCGTCGCGTCACGGGACCGTCGCAACGAAGCTGGCTCGCTGGTACCGCTGCTTGATCACGTCAACACGCTGGATCTGGAGACCGCCGCGAAGGTCGCTCGCGCGTTCACCTTGTTCTTCATGCTCATCAACACCGCCGAGCAGATTCACCGGGTGCGCAGGCGCCGTTGGTATGCCCGCCGCGCCGACACCCCAGCACAACCAGGCTCTCTGGAGTGGGTGCTAAGCCAGCTCAAAGACGACGGCGTTTCCTCCGATGAGGTTGCCGCTGCGCTCGGCGAGCTCGAAGTCAGCCCCGTCATGACGGCACATCCGACAGAGTCCACACGTCGCACCGTGCTGGCACTTCAGTCACGCGTGGCCGACCTGTTGCTGTCCGCCGATGGTCTGCCCGAACACCAACGCACCCTCCGCCTTCAGGCTGTTGAAGCCGAGGTGGAGTTGCTCTGGACCACCGCCGAGAACCGCCCAGACCGGCCCAATGTTCTTGACGAAGTCAGCACGGTCCTGTGGTACTTCGAGACCCGACTAGCAGATGCTGGAACCGCAGTGCTCATGGGGTTGGATGACGCGTTTGAGCGGGCGTTCGGCGTGCCGCTTGAATCCGGCCCGCGCCTCATTCCCGGAACCTGGGTCGCTGGCGACCGTGACGGCAACCCCTTCGTTACCCCCCAGACCACGATTGCCGCCGCTCGTCGTGCCAAGCACCGCACGCTGGAGCGCTACGCAGAGGCCGTCGAACAGCTGGTCCACCGCCTGTCCTTGTCCAAGCAGGTCGTAGGCGAGTCCACCGCACTGCGCCAAGCTATCGAAGGCTACCGTTCGCGCATGCCGGGCGTGTTCGAGCGGGACGGAAGACGGGACCAGAACGAGCCCTTGCGCCTGCTTCTGTCCGTGGTCCACCAACGCCTGCACAACACCCGCGACGCCGTCGCCGCAGCAGACGCCGGTGCCAACGCTTCCAACGCTCTGACCTACTCAACCGTTGCCGAGTTCACCCAAGACCTAACCACCGTCGCGAGCGCCCTGGACGAGGCTGGCGCCGACCTCACCCGCCGACGCTGGCTCGACCCGCTACGCAAAGAATGCGCTACGCACGGCTTCTTCGGTCTACGCATGGACATCCGCGAGGACAGCGGCGTTCACACCGCCACCCTCAACGCCTTGTGTGAGGCCACTGGAACCCCAACTCTCGACCGCGATGGCATGGTCGCTGAGCTGCTCGGACGCCGGCCACTCGCCGGTCCACACCTGCCCTTGGACGACGCGTCGACACAGTGCATGGATGTGTTCCGCGCCATCCGCCAACTACACGATGAAGCCGGTCCAGCCATTGCCGAGACCTACGTCATCTCCATGGCACGTCGGTCCGAAGACCTGCTTCGCGTAGCACTGTTGGCACGTGAGGCCGGTCTCATTGACCTTGCCGCCGAGCCCCCCAGAAGCACTCTGGACATCGTCCCCCTCTTCGAGACCCGCGACGACCTCGTCCGCGCTCCCGACGTCCTCCGCAGCCTGTTCGCTGACCCCGCCTACTCCCGTCAGCTCGCGGCCCGAGGCATGCGACAAGAGGTCATGATTGGCTACAGCGACAGCGGAAAGGACGCCGGCACGCTCACCGCCGCCTGGGAGTTGGTGAAGGCCCAAGACGCCCTCGCAGATGTGTGCCGAGAGCACAACGTACGCCTGACCCTGTTTCACGGACGCGGGGGAACCGTTGGACGCGGCGGCGGAAGTCCTGCCTACCGAGGCATCGTGTCGCTGCCCCCAGGGACCGTCAACAGCCGCATCAAGATCACCGAGCAAGGCGAAGTCATCAGCCAAAAGTTCGGGCTGGCAGAGCTGGCGGAGCGCAGCCTAGAGGTCATGCTTGCTGGAACACTCATGGCGAGCCGGCTGGACTGGCGAGACGCCGTAGACGACGCACACATCCAGTCTTGGCGCGCCCTCATGGACCGCATGGCAGCCACCGCCCTGCCCTTCTTCCAGAAGCGGGTTCACGTGGACCAAGACGTCTACAAGATGTTCCTAGAGTGTACGCCGGTTCGCGAGCTAGCCCATGTGCACTTCGGCAGCCGTCCCGCCTACCGGGACAAGGGTGCTGGAACAATGGCTGGAATCCGTGCCATTCCCTGGATTTTCGGCTGGACCCAGATTCGTTTGATGCTGCCCGGTTGGCTCGGTGTAGGCACAGCTCTGCAGTCCGAAATCGACGCCGGAAACCTAGGCGAGCTTCAGCAGATGGCCCGCGAGTGGCCATTCTTCGACGACCTACTGGGCAAGATTGAGATGGTGTGCGCCAAGGCCGACCTAGACATCGCTCGGCTGTACATTGACGCTCTGGGCGGTGATGTTGGGCTGTTCGACGAGCTTGCCGCCGAGTTCAAGCGAACCGTAGATGCGACTCTCGCTATTCGCGGGAAAGACACCTTGCTGAGTGACAACTCCGTCCTTCGCGGCAGCATCGCTCTTCGCAATCCGTACGTGGATGTTCTGTCGCTGCTCCAGGTCAGCCTGCTGACGCGGAAGCGAGCCGGAGAGGACGTTGGACTAGCCCTGGCGACGACGCTCAATGGCGTGGCCCAAGGTCTGCGAAACACCGGGTAGGTCCAACGAACCCAGCACGATGAACGGCGAACATGCCAAAACCGTAAGCCGTGACGGATCATGTTGACCGATAATGCTCCCTACTCGGTCGACATGTTCACACACGAAATGTACGCAATAAGTACGTAACAACGCCTTGTTGCGCACTACCCCGCTTAGATTTCCACCGCGAACTCCCGACTCGAAGTAATGTGGTGGCACGGTCGACACGCTGCCCCGTTGGTACCGCCCCCTCCAATCCTCGGAGCGAGTCATGAGCGGAAAATCCAGAGCCCCCACACGTGCGCCTGAGCAGAGTGCGGTCGGGCCTGAGCAGCAAGCGCCAGAGTCGGCGGTCAGCGGCAATGCGCAGACTGCTGAAATGCTGCCCATGCCTCTGGCCTTGCCAACGCTTGGCTACGAAATCTTGGACTTGCTGGACGAGAGTCTCGGTGAGTCGGAGATGGGCTTGGGACCCGTAGACCACTCTGGCAATGGCGTAGTGGCAGACCCTGCGAGTCCGCCATCTGGACCACCGGCCGCCCCGGGAACGTGTGACGCACCCGACACACTGGACGCAAAAGACCGTCAGCTCCTGCATCAGCTCGCCAAGTTGCTGACGTACAGCGGCTTTACCGACCGCATCACCTTCGAAGAGATTCTCACCGTCCAAGGCCTCGTTGGTCAGTTGAGCGAGTGCGGACACGCGCAATTCCTCGCGTTGGGTGATGGAGCCCTGGTTGACCGTCTCCTGGCCAATCCAGAAGGTGAGGGTTGGTTTGCGAATGTGGTCGGCAACGTGGCCGACCGCCCCGAGGGACTCCTGGATGCGGCGTACTCGTGGTGGAAGGGGGATGAAGCGCTTGAGGTGGCTCAAGCAGCAATGGGGGGCTCCATTGACGGCGTCACCCTAGACACGTCCAAAGACAACAGCGTGAACGTCGGTGCCAACGTTCATTCCGGCACTATCCAGGCCACAATTCCAAACTTGTCCATCAAGTCGATTCGTCACGCATCACAAGGAGCTACAGTCAGCTCCGGGGCTGGAACCGTCCTGCACAGTGTGGTGACGCTGAACCTTCCCGACCGCGCGTCTAGCCAGCTGTCGGGCAGCGTAAGCATCGATTCGATCGACTGGACGGGTCTGATGGTCGAGGCCCCCGCAACCACAGCCATCATCGAACGGTTGGTGGTCTCAAGCATCGCTCTCAGCGCCTTTCAGGCGACACTCGACCCGCAGACTGTCGCGAAGGCGACCCTGACACCCGCTCTCGCACGTGCTCCTATGGCCTCGCAGCTCGCCCGCACTCTGCTGCCCCAGCTCAACCTCTTCGCCACCCTGATGGCCCCCTTGGCACTCGCCGCCACGCGAACGGCGCAAGATGCCGAGGTTGCTGTGCGTGAGGCCATGGAGCTCGGTTCGGTCGACGCGCTTGATGCGCGGGTAGATATCGGTAGTATTGACCTGCCCAACGGCGTTGTGGTGACCGCCACCGCCGAAGGTGGCACAGACGCCAATATCTCGAGCCTAAAGATTGAAGGCGTTGCCCTTGCCCTTAAGCAGGTCGACCGCATCGCGGCTCTCAAAGCACAAGCCGCGCAGCTCGCCGAATCGCACGATGTGCTCGACCAAGAACGGCTGGCGAGTATCCAAGAGCAGATTGCGGAGCTCGAACCCAAGGCCATCGAGCGTGCGGAGCTGGAGCAACGTGCGCAGAGCGGAACACTCACACAAGCAGAGACCGACACCCTCACCCTGCTCAAGCGCGACCTATCCGCCGGCATGCTGAGCCTAGATATTCGTTCCGTCACCGCGACGGGTATCGAAGCGAACGGCACCGGTGCGCAAGACATTGACGGCAAGGGTCTCAAGCTGGTCGCGATAGGCGACGCCCTCGGTGTGCGAATGCAAGACCAGCCGACTGCGGCGGAGGAAATACGAGAGAAGCAAGAGGTCAAAGAGACCCGGCTAGCCGACTATGACGCCTATCTACAGAGCATTGGCGCGCGACCTCTCGCCGCCTCTGAGGACTCTGAGGACTCTGACGAAGCGTCGAGCGCGCCACTCTGGTCGCTACCTGAATTCCTAGACGACCTGGACTTTGAAGGCTCCGCACAGCAACTGTCAGCAGGTGGCGTGGACACCGCCTACGGAGATGCCGGACATGCAGGTGCCGGGGGCGTCGAATTCCGCGGAAACGCCGAAGTCATCAGGGTTCAGGCACAGACGGTAGATGCGCAAGGTCTAGATGCCTTTGGCGTCACCGCAGGACACGTCTCAGGGGACCGCACCGACATCCGCGTGTCCGGCAATGACGTTGGCGGCTCCATTCAGGGCGTCAGCGGACAGGACGTCCAGTACGCGGGCGACGGCATGACCGCCGCGATGGACTCCGCCCAAGCTGGCGCCATTCGCTTCGACGCAGATGCGGGTACCAAGAGTCTGCGCAGCGCAAAGGTCGACCAAGCGAGCGCCACGGGCCTCGACTACAAAGACGCTGGACAGCACGTCGTTGCAGCAAGTGCGTCGGCCCAGACCATTGAAGCCAGCGGAGCCAGCGCTAGCGGCATCGATAGTCTCACCGTCGCAAGTGGCCAGGCGGCAGACGGCACTTACCGTCGAAACGCAGCACCGGAACGCATTGGCGATGAGGGTCAGACCATCGAGGCCGTCACAGGCGTGGACGCTGCCTTCGATGCTGCACAAATTGCCGACCTGCGAATCACAGACGCCACAACCGCGGGCACAGGCACCGTGGACCTTGCCAGCTTGGACGCACAAGGGGTGAGCGGCGGCATGGATGGGATGGGGACAGCCAGCGCCGATGTCGTAAGCATGCGCACGCTCAACGCAAGCCGTGACGGCGATGGTGCAATGCGGGGCAGCATTGATGAAGTGACCGCTAGCGGAGCCATCGGCCAGATGCCGGGTACCGCCTACGCAAGCGCGGATGAAATCGCGATTCACGACATCACCGGTACGGGGGACTCGGCCGGGAACTACGGCGCGCGGGCCGAGACCGGAAGCGTTGAAGGGGTTCATGTTCTGGCGCCGGGAGTCGCGGAAGGCACCGTGGATAGTGTGGATCTGACAGGCCTACATGGAGGCCTGAGCCCTGACGGCTCCATGGGTGCCGGTGCGGACGTACTCACCGCGCATGGCATCGAGGGAGAAGCCCGAGGATACGGCACAGGAAGCCTTGAGAGCGCGACGCTCCGAGATGCAGAGGGCCACCTGAACGCTGACGGAACGGGTGGGGTCCGCACCAGCGGTGGTGAGCTGACGACGATTGATGGCGTGTACGGGCAAAGCCTAGATCCCACGGCCACCGGGCATGTTGACAGTGTTGGATTTGGATACGCCGGCGCGAACTTCGATGACGAGTACAACATCACCGGCGCCGAGGTGAATGACTTGGACAGCGCTGGGATTTCGGTGGAGTTGTTGAAGCTGCCGCTGGATGAGGGGAGTGAGGAAGAGGCGGCGAACGAAACCGTTACCACAGCAATCGAGCGCACCTTGGCCCACTTGAATGGAGAGCCGGCGCAGGCGCCCGCAACGTTGGCGGACCTGGGAATTGCGCCCAATATGACCCCTACTGCAGCCGAGCAGCCAGACCTGTTCACGGCGGATGCGATGGGAGGAATGAGCGGAGAAATTCATGTTGATATCCCCACAAGTCTCGGGGCACCGCTCACAATCTCGGCTACCGCGACAGAGGGATTCATCGCGATGCGCAGTATTCGCGCAGGCATGAACGGACACAACAACATGCTGACCAGAACCGTGCAAATTGATGAAGGTCGGGGCCTCGTCGTCGGCATTGGTCCCACCAGTCTGTCGTGCATCTTCGACGAACGCGACTACGCAGGCCTAGTTTCCGCCAGAGAGGGAGGAGGCCGACGCGGCTCCATCGACATCGCCGCTTTCGTAGAAGGGATTCAAAACGGCTCAGTTGAGTACTCCGACTCCGGCAATGCCAGACTTGACGAGCGCCGCGACACGCGTCACGCGAATCGAGAGGACCGAGACTCCGTAGCGGAGGAGCAAGCTGAAGAACGAGCACCACGAGTCCAGGCTCGACAAACGAGAAAGGCAGATCGAAGAGCAGATCGACGCGAACGAAAAGGACTCGAACCAGAGGTACCGACCGTGTACGACGGCGAGGAGGGTTCGATTCAGCGAATGCTGGGTGAATACAGTGACGATATCGATGTCGGCCCAAGCGCTCTTCCATTGATGCAACTGTTCCCGTCCCGAAGCATCGTCCGTGGCACGTCGTTCGATTTGGGGGCTGGGAGCATCGGCTACGCATCAATGTCAGCAGAACTAGCCAACACAGATTCTGATACCTTCGAGATCTCCGGCTCTCTAGACACGAGCCTCTCTGTGGGTGCACAAGAGATTCTCGCAGAATCGCTGTTCATTCGCGATGCACTTGGCGCTCCAACTACGTTTGAGAAAGCCGGCATTCGAGGACTCAAAATATCCATTGATCGCCCACTCACCATGGACAGGACCATCACAACCACCATCGAGTCAGGTACCATCAAGCGCATCGTGTACGGTAACGGAGCTCCCGATGCAGAGTAGATTCACGCTAACAAAGCTGCTCTCAACCACGCTCGTGTTCTCGGTCCTCTACGGTTGTCAGGTCCTAAGCAAGAGCGCCGGAATCGACGTTGGAACCAACGGACGGGTCGGAGCTTCAGCTGACGTTGACTTAGTTTTTTTCATTCCAGATCAACCCTGGTCATTCAATGCAGTGGCTCGAGTTCGAGCCGGGTACCCGTTCTTCGACACCGGCTTGGGAGTCGGAGGATGCGGTCACATTGAGAGTGCCGGTCTTGGCATTTGCGGACGTGTGTTCTTCGTTGAGCTTGGCTCCTACGAGAATCAGTTCACGGTCGGAAGTGGTTCACCACAGTTCTTCTTGGTCCGACCCTTCCCGTTTTCTTACAATGCTGAACACGACACCTATCGACACATGTTGGTTGTTCGCGCGGGTACCGGCTTCGACGTGCGTCCACTCAACGACTGGAACGGAAGCACACCCTACGTCAACGCTAGTGTCGGCTACTTCTTCTAGCGCCTCAACAGCATGAGTTGTCGCCTGTCTCCGAGCCGAACTGCGTTGACCTACATCCAACGTCGCATCCACAGGCCCATGACGCTTCATTTCAACGTCTCAGCACTCCCTCGCCGAGCAAGCGCACGCCAAGTACCCACAACGTCCTGGCCGCCCTAGCCACGCATTCGTACCGACGTTCAGCTCGTCCTTCCGGGCGCACCGGTCCAACCAAGCGAAACCTGCCATAATTGCCGCTCCTCCCGCGCCAGAAGAGGCTAAACAGCGCCATGACATCCAATATTCGCTACCACATTGGCTTCGGCCCCGACGACATTGACGGTATCGATGTAGCCATTCTCTGCGGCGACCCCGGTCGCGCTGAGCGGGTCGCGCGCGACCACCTGACGTTTGAAAAGACGCTGTCTACGAATCGCGCGCTGAACAGCTTCGTCGGCGTCACGCCGGGCGGCCGCCGGGTGGTCAGTGCGACCAGCGGAATGGGCGCTCCGTCCACCAGTATTGTGGTCAATGAGCTGGCCCAGGTTGGAATCCGCCACATCATTCGAGTCGGTACCTGCGGCTCGATTCAGCCCCATGTAAAGACCGGTAGCGTGGTGATTTCTCGGGCGTCTCTGTGTAGACAGGGGGCCGCAGACGACATCGCGCCAAAGGAGTATCCAGCGGCTGCAAGCCCCTTCTGGACCCTAGCTCTAGCTGACGCGGCCAAGAACCTCGGCATTGACTGGCACGTTGGACTCACCGCTTCGGTGGACACGTTCTATGAGGGACAGGAGCGTACCGACACGTCGTACAACCACACCCTCATCCCGTCGCGAACGGGTCTGATTGAGAGCTACAAGGCCCTGCGTGTGCTCAACTTCGAGATGGAGTCTGGCACCCTCTTCAAGATGGCCAACGCCTACGGCCTCGGTGCTGCCTGCATCGCTGCAGTCATTGCTTCGCGAGACGAAGCCGAGTCAGTGGCCGTAGAGGCAAAAGCAAAGGCGGAGTACGATGCGATTCGCGCAGCCGTGGCAGCCGTGGACGGCATTGACCCCACCTGGCTGGACACGCACCACCGCTGGTGATGTGAGCCCAATAGGCGGACCTACCGGCTCGTCGCATCTCCAATCGGGTTCTTCTCGAAGTACCCGACAATGTGCGGCAGGGACGTCTCGAAGCCACCCGGCACACTGATGGACATGAAGCCGACCTTCCCGCCACTTCGGTTTTCAAACCCGTGCTCGGTGTCACCCGGAATGAAGAGGTACGCGCCCTTGTCGGCTTCAAACCAGCCGCGTCCCTCTAGGTAGAACGCAACGGGGCCTTCAATTACGTAGAACAGATGGCTCTCAGGATGCTGGTGATTCGGCGGGCCCCCGGTGTTGGGCTCTAGCCACCACTCAGACACGGACATTGCCGAGTCCGTCTCGTCGAGGTCGGCCTTGAAGACCGCCGACATGCGGCCCATTGGGTACACGCGACCCCCGCCGGGGGGTACCACCAAGGGGGGCAACTTGGGTTCGTCGCTCATGTTCGCTTCCCGGGCTCGATATCGGCGTCGTTCGTAACGCTCGTGCGCAGGGAAAGCAGGTCAACGCCGACTGCGGCGACGTCGCACACCTGCAAGTGCAACCAACGACAGCATGGGTAGCCAGCCCAGTTCCAGGGGCGAGGTCACACTGCATCCACATCCGTCGGCCGGCGTGCGACCGTCTGGACCGGTCGTGTCCGCGTCCGAATCGGTGTCCACGTCCGAGCCTTCGTCAGGCTCGGTATCAGCCCCGGTGTCCACATCGGGCTCTGTGTCGACGTCAGACGCCGTGTCGCCCTCTGTGTCGACGTCAGGCGCCGTGTCGCCCTCTGTATCGACGTCAGGCGCTGTGTCGGCCTCTGTATCGACGTCAGGCGCTGTGTCGGCCTCTGTGTCGACGTCGGGCTCGGTGTCCGCGTCGGGCTCGGTGTCCGCGTCCGTGTCCACATCGACGTCAGGCTCAAAGCCCCACTCCTCCGCCAGCTCGTAGATGTGCTGGCGCACGGTCTGCCCGTCAATGACGGTGTTGTGCTTGCCCGGAAACAGGTACAGCGTGAACTGCTCGTCCATTCCCGGAGCAATCGCAAAATCGCCGATGGGCGTCATGTACCCGTACCCGCGACTTGCCGGCCCCAAGCTGAACTCGCGCAGCGCATCCGAGAACATGGCAATGGTCATGCACCGGTCTCGTGAGGCGTTGCAACCCGTCACCCAGCGCTCCGAAATCGTGCCGTCGAATGTCGGATGCGGGTACGACGCCTGGTCGGGCACCCGGTAGATTCCACCGTCAGACTCGTTCATCCGCGTCACTGCCTGACCGGTCCACGGCTCGTCGCCGTCGTAGAAGAAGTAGACCTCCGACATGGTGTCGCCGGGGAAGACCGCAGGAATTTCCTGGGGATGCGTCGATAGCGTTGCGGTTCCGTCGTACGTAATGCTGTACTGCACTTCAACGAAAGCCGAGTGCCTGACCACTCGTTGCCCGAAGTCGAGCCCGAGCATCGCGTTGTCTTGCGTGAAGTGAAACGGGTCCGTGTGCACAATCTCAATGCTTGATGCATCTGCGGTCACACTGGCGACGTCGTTGGTGGTCGACAGCCAGCCACATCCGACGGCTTGCGCTTGGATGGGGTTGAACGGCGCCCCAGCGCCCCACTCGACGCACGACTGCACAGAGCCGCAGTTTGTGACGTGGTCACCGCGACTGTGGCCATACCGGCGGCACGAGGTGTTCTGCGCTTCACATGCCGCTTGCGACGGGTACGGCGTTGGGTCGCACACGCCGATGCCCTTTCCGAACCACGCAGCCGGTCCCACAGGGTCGTAGCCCCAGATCGACAGCTGAATCGCAGCCCCGCCGTGTTGACTCACCAGGGACGTGCTGTGATCTGCACCGTAAAACTCAAGAATCGTCCCGCCGTACGACGTGTCTACCCCTACCCGATAGTTGCGAGTGTACAGGTAGTCCGTGGTTGCGTGCCGGTTCGCGAAGTAGCCGCCGACACCGCGACACCACGACAGGGCGGGCTCTGGGAAGTCGCTACACTCGCCCGATGACGTGCGCGGCGAGTTGTTTAGCGCGGGATTGTCGCCATCCGGCATGCCAACGGCGTTCACCCCAATGGCGTAGGCAACGACAGAGTGCGAGCCAGGGCCCAACAACGGTGGCACCCAGGTAAATCCGTGCTCTTGGTCGCTGAACGGCAGGTCGGAGCGCAAGGAGTTGGCGGACAGATCATGGGCTAGATGGCCATCAATGTAGATATGAACCGGAACTGGCCCTGGAAAGTCAGGGTCTCGCGCCCACCCACCTACAAGGTCCACGTCGCCACGGTCCAGGTTGCCAGTGGGAGGGGCGGCGAGTGCCAGTGCGGTGAGGAGGAAGGTCAGCATTCACCAATGATACCGCACATGCCTTTCCGCACTCGCCCACTCACGGGTCTAAGATGCGCCCGCGAGTGTTCCATGCAATGCACTCGAGGCTGGAATCCCCATGTTCGCAAGAATCGCTCTCCCGACATTCGGTTTCGCCGCACTCCTTCTGGCCTGTAACCCCGCAACACCGACAGGTTCCACAGACACAGACACCGGCTCGGAGGCAGACACAGACACAGATGCCACCGTCGACGAAGGCTGGCACTTTGAGTCCGTCGACGGCATGATGTGTGGGGGCGGCGACGCCACCGGAATTGGCGTGAACCCCGGCTCCAACGCTGAACAGCTGGTCGTATTGATGGCCGGCGGAGGCGGCTGCTGGGACACTGCTTCGTGCTTTGTCTTTGAGACCGCAGCCAACCTAGAGACGGCATGGGGAGCCACACACCTGGCCAACGAGGTCGTCGCTCTCGATGCATCGGGCATGCTCGACCGAACAGACCTCGACAACCCCTACCGCAACGCCACCTACGTGTATGTCCCCTACTGCACCGGCGACTTTCACAGCGGCGACGCCATTCAGTACTACGACGCCTTCAACCCGAACCGCGCCACACACCACGCTGGCGCCAGCAATCTGTCGGCCATGCTCGACCACGTCTCAGCCCATCAGCCCGACGTCGCCGACCTATGGCTGCTCGGCATCAGTGCTGGCGGCTACGGTGCACAGATCCAAGCCCATCAATACCGGGACACGTGGCCAGCAGCCGACTTCCGACTGTTCGCGGACGGCTCGCCAATGATTCAGCCCAACGAGTATCGGTGGCCGGCGTGGCAGCAGTCGTGGAACATCCAGCTCCCGCCCGACTGTACCGACTGCGCCCAGTCCTTTCCGGCCATTCTTCAGGCCCAATCCACCGCCCTGCCAGACGTGAACTTCGCCCTGGCCACGTTCACCGAAGACAACGTCGTCACACTGTTCTTCGCCCAACCGCTCGGCGGCCTAAACACAGCACAAACGGGCCTCATCAACACCCAATACGGCACCGACCAGCTGTCTGTGTTTCGAGCGACGGGAACCGAGCACGTCATGATGAGCAATCCACCAGCATGGACCGCATCCAACGGCGAGACCTTCACCGACTTCTACTGGAGCTGGGCCAACGGAGAGTTCCCAGCAGACGCCCTGTAGCCAAGAAAAACGCCCCACCTACAGCTGTAGGCGGGGCGGTCTGACCGGTGAGACGGCCTAGATCTCGATGAGCAACCGGCGCGGGTCTTCGATGAGCTGCTTGACGCGGACCAGGAAGCTCACGGCTCCCTTGCCGTCGATGACGCGGTGGTCGTACGACAACGCCAAGTACATCATGGGGCGGATGACGATTTCGTCATTGACCACCATGGCGCGCTTCACAATATTGTGCATGCCCAGGATGCCCACTTGAGGTGGGTTGATGATTGGGGTGCTCATCATGCTGCCGAACACACCACCATTGGTGATGGTGAACGTACCTTCTTGGAAGTCAGCAATCTGCAGCTTGCCGTCGCGGGCCTTGATGGCGACGTCGCGGATGGCTTGCTCAGTCTCGGCCATGGACAGCTGGTCGGCGTCACGGATGACCGGAACCATGAGTCCCTTGGGCCCGCTGACAGCCATGCCAATGTTGTAGAAGTGCTTGTACAGGATGTCCGTTCCATCAATCTCTGAATTGACAGCTGGGAACTCCTGAAGTGCAGCAATGACCGCCTTGGTGAAGAAGGACATGAAGCCAAGCTTGATGTCGTACTTCTTGACGAAGATGTCTTGGTACTGCTTCCGCAGGGCCATGACCTCGGTCATGTCCACTTCGTTGAACGTGGTCAGAAGCGCAGCGTTTTGCTGTGCTTCGACCAATCGACGAGCGATGGTGCGACGCAACGGAGTCATCGGCACACGCTCAATACGACCCGGAGCAGCCTTCGGCTTGGACGCAGCAGGTGCCGACGCCTTGGGGGCCTTGGCCTTGCTGACGTCGCCCGTTGTGATGCGTCCGCGTGGTCCACTTCCGGTCACATCGTTCAGGTCCACATGGGACTTCTGCGCGGATTGACGGGCAGCAGGGCCAGCCTTGACGTCGTCCGAGCTGGACGCGTCTTCTGCGGCAGGTGCAGCGGCAACAACGGCAGGAGCGGCGGCAACAGCGCCCTCTTTGATACGTGCGACGACGGAGCCAATATCGACTTCGTCCCCTTCTTCACCCATCACTTCCGTGATGACACCGGCGACCGGAGATGGAATCTCCATGCTGGCTTTGTCAGAGTCGACTTCCAGGATGCTCTCGCCAACAGCAACGCTGTCTCCTGGCTGCTTGAGCCAGCTTGCGATGAACACCGTGGTGATGGACTCCCCGATCTTCGGGATTTCGACGTCAACAGACATGGTTCAGGAGCCTCGGAGGGTGAGTGCGTCAGAGACCAACTTGGCCTGCTGAGCGTGATGAACTTTGTTCGAGCCGGTCGCAGGGGATGCAGACGCGTCTCGGCCTACGTAGCGTGGAATGCCTTGTGCTCCCAGGTGCTCGTAGAACCAGTGTAAGTAGCTGGGCCATGCGCCCATATTCTTGGGCTCTTCTTGGGCCCACACGACCTCGGCACCGCTGAAGCGGTCGAGAACGGCGGAGATGAGGTCCACGGGAAAGGGGTACAGAAGCTCGATACGCACGAGAGCAACGTCATTCTGGCCGCGCTCTTCGCGCGCTGCGAGTAGCTCGTAGTACAGCTTTCCACTGCACAGAACCACGCGCTTGACGTCTTTGGGCTCAACGCTGGTATCGTCGTAAACCCGCTGGAACGCGCCCTCTGCGAGTTCGTCCAACGTGGATGTGGCCTTGGCATGCCGGAGCAGCGACTTGGGCGACATTACAATCAGCGGCTTGCGCACACGGCGCAGCACTTGACGCCGCAACAAGTGGAAGAAGTTTGCCGGTGTAGTGCAGTTAGCAACCTGGATATTGTCTTCCGCACAGGCATTGAGGAAGCGCTCAAGCTTCGCTGAACTGTGCTCTGGTCCCTGGCCTTCGTAGCCGTGAGGCAACAGCATGGTCAGGCCTGACAGGCGCTGCCACTTGGTCTCGGTGCTCGTGACGAACTGGTCAATGATGACCTGGGCACCGTTGGCAAAGTCGCCAAACTGCGCTTCCCACAGCACCAACGCTTCCGGCGTGTCTAGGCTGTAGCCAAACTCAAACCCAAGGACGGCCGCTTCGGACAGAAACGAGTCGATGGCAATGAAGTGGCCTTGGTCTTCGCTCAGGTGCTGGAGCGGTAAGTGCTCTTCACCCGTCTTGACGTCGGTGATGATGGCATGGCGATGACTGAAGGTACCGCGACCGCTGTCCTGCCCAGACAGGCGAACCGGTTGGCCGGCTGCAACGAGCGTAGCGAAGGCTGCTTGTTCGCCAATCGCCCAGTCTACAGGGCGCTCTCCGCGAACAATTTCCATGCGTTGCTTGAGCAAGCGCTTGATCTTGGCGTGAGCGTTGAAGTCTTCAGGCAACGTATTTGCACGGGTCAGCAAGTCAACGAGCGTGGCTTTGTCCACGGTTGTGTCCGCGACTTCCAGCGCATCGCCATTGAGGTGGCTGGCCCAGGCGTGCTTGGTCTCGGTATCGACTTCGTCACCGCCGTCCAGAGCGTTGGTGGTCGCACCAGACTTATCGAACGCTGAGACGTCAGACTTGCCCTTGGTACCCAGAGCGCCAACAGCTGTGGGCTCTGCGGTTCCGGCTGCCGCCACCTGGTCTTCAAAGGCCTGGCGACTGTCAGCGAGGATGCCGTTGACGTCCGCGTCTTCGAGGTATCCGCGCTCTTTGAGGAAGCTCGCGTAGTGCTCACGCGGCGTTGGATGCCGACGAATGGCGCCATACATGAGGGGCTGGGTGAAGCTGGGCTCGTCGCCTTCGTTGTGACCGTGCTTACGGAAGCACAGCATGTCAATAATGGCGTCTCGGTGGTACTTCTGACGCCAAGCGACAGCCAGGCGCACACAGGCAGCAACGCTGCGCGGGTCTTCACCGTTCACGTGGAAGATGGGCACAGCCAGCATGCGGGCAACGTCCGTCGCGTACGGCGTCGAGCGGGCATCCTTTGGACTGGTGGTGAACCCGATCTGGTTGTTGACGATGACGTGAATCGTTCCGCCTGTCTTGTAGCCATTGAGCTCAGACAGGTTCAGCACCTCGGCCACAAGTCCCTGACCCGCAAACGCGGCGTCTCCGTGAAGGAGGATGGGCATGACCGTGTGGTGCTCAGAATCTCCGCGGCGTTCCTGCTTGGCCCGAACACGTCCCTCGGCAACCGGGTCCACGGCTTCCAGGTGCGATGGGTTGAAGCACAAGGACAAGTGAACTTCATCGCCTCGCGCCGTGGTGACGTCTGCCGAGTAGCCCAAGTGGTACTTCACATCGCCAGAACCCGGCGTGACACCGCGGGTGTCTTCGAACTCCGAGACAATGACGTTGAAGGGCTTCTCGAAGATGTTGCACAGAACGCTCAAACGACCACGGTGAGCCATTCCAATGACGAACTCGTCCACGCCTTCTTTCGCTGCGTGCTCCAAGGTCAGGTCGAGAAGCGGAATCAGTGTCTCCCCGCCTTCGAGCGAGAACCGCTTGGTGCCGGGAAAGCGCTGATGTAGGAGCTGCTCAAAGTTCTCAGCGTCAGACAGCTTGCGCAGGACACGCTTTTCCTGCTCACGGTTGAGCATCTCGGTGTCCGGAAGGGTCTCGAGCTGCTCCTGAATCCACAGCTTCTGCTCCATGGACAGAACGTTCATGAACTCGGCGCCGAGAGTGCCGCAGTAGGCCTTCTGGCAGCGAGTGATGATGTCGCGAAGCGTGGCTTGCGCGGGCATTCCGAACAATGGAGACGTAGAGAACGTGCGGTCCAAGTCCGACTCAGTCAGCCCGTAGAAGGACAGCTCCAGCTCAGGATGGGTGACGCGTTCCCGACGACCGAGCGGGTCAATCTGCGCCACCATGTGCCCGCGAACGCGGTACGAATTGATGAGCTGGGCGACCTTGACCTGGGCAATGTCCACTGCACCGCTGGTGCTCGCGCCGCCGCCGCCGTGAAAGATCGAGCGACCCGACGGTTCGGGCGAGGGTGCGACGCCCCCCGTGGGACGGTCCCAGGTGTCGAAGAGTTCGGACCATTCGGCATCTACGCTGGAAGGGTCGTCCAACCAGGAGGAGTATTGCTGGTCGAGAAAGACGGCGTTGTCGCCACTGAGCAGGCTGTCGGGAATCAAGAGCGCCTCCGCTGGCGGATGCCTAACCGCCTGTGTGCGGACGGCGACCCCTGGATGCAATGGCGGGTCGCCATCGACCGGGTGTTGTGTGCCAAACTGCGGACTGGAGGTCCAATGATTCTATGGACGAGCATCGCATTCGCCGCCTACCCGACCAACCTCGCCGTCCACGGATGGGAGCGTAGCGAGTTCTTCGTCGTCGAAACCACAGAATCGTCCCACGGAGAGTACAGCGAGGAGGCCGAAGACGGAGAAATCGAGCAGCTAGTCTATGGAGACCGGTTCGATGTTTGGGGAGAGCGACACCGCACCTTGATTCGTCACCAAAACCATGAACCCGCGGAAATCCCTGGACCCACCAACGAGTCGGGATGGTCCGAATGGTTAGCCGGGCGAGAGTTTTCCAACGCGACCAGTACACAACGTCTCGGCGCTGACGTCGAGCTATCGATCCGGTCCGAATTCCCCGGCGAGTGGGCCGACGGTGTCTGGCGGGACGCTGCGTCTTCCTCAAGCATCTTGACTCTTGGCGTCAAGCGAGACGGGGGTGGCTGGTGGCCCCTGCACACCGTGCAACCAGGAGACTCGGCGTTCGGAATCCCAAAACGAACCATCCGCACCTACCCATCCCCCGACGGACGATGGGTAGCGGTCGACGTCCACACAGGCGGGCTGATGACAATGCGAGGGCCGACGCTCAGCCACGCAGAGTGGACCATCCACCAAGTCAGACCGCTCGTCTCCGTCTTGGCTCCAGAGGGCGCTCGCCAGCACGCAAGAGCAGTCGTAGAGATCCTCAGTAAGCCCGGCAATGGGCTCATCCAGGCCGGCGTGGCCCAAGCCGCGCGAGAGCAAACGGTTGTGTACTTCCGCGAAGGATTTGAGAGCGACGCTCAACGGATTGACCGGCAATTGGGGAGCGGCGTCACACGGGAGCCCATGACCTGGGAGGGACCCCAGGACATCGTTGTGGCCCTCGGCCCGCCTCCCGAAGCGACCGACTAGTCGCGCAAACAGTCGAGCAGCGTGTCGATAAACGGCTGCGGATGCTCACGATGCAAAAAGTGGCCTCCGGGCAGCATCTCGACCCGACAGTTCCCATCGACAAACCGCGCACTCCGCTCAAAGTCAGCCGCCGAGACAACCCCGTCCGACTGGCCACCAATCACGAATGCATTGCAGCTGACCTTACCTTTGAAAGGCCACAGCCCAAGTCGGCGGTAGTAGCCGATGGCCGCACTTGCGCAGCCAGGATGCGCATAGGCGTTCTTGGCCGACTCGAACTCGCTGTCCGGCCAGGCAAACCCAGGTGACCAACGCTCGTACATGCGCCGCACCTCGGCAAAGTCGTTCTTGCGGAACCGGCGGGTGGCCCATGGCAACTTGTTCGCCAAAAAGTGCCGTGCTCCCCAGAGCTTGGAGAGCGTCGGCCGAACGGCGGGTGGATACGGAATACCGACCACGACCAGCTTGGAAATCCGCTCTGGCGCGATGTGCCCCGCCCCCCAGACCGCAGCGGCGCCCCAGTCATGGCCAACCACTATCGCCGTCTCCTCACCGAGCGCTTCGATGAGCGCCACGACATCTGCGGCGAGGTCGCGCACATGAAATGCGTTTCCGGAAGGAATCTCGGAGGGCGCAATGCCACGACCAAAGGGACGGACCACGCGGAACCCCTCAGCAACCAACGCTGGGGCGACCTCATCCCACGTGTGCGCGGTGTCGGGAAAGCCGTGAATAAGAAGAACCAGTGGGCCCTCTCCCTCATCAAAGACAGCGTGAGTCACGCCATTTGCGACGACGGGAACCCAGCCTGTCTCGGGGATGTGTGTACGCATTGTTGGTTACTCCTGGTCCACTAGCCATGCATCCACACGACGGGTCAGCACCGGCAGACTCACCGCACCACCACCGAGCACCACATCATGGAACGCCGACAGGTCGAAGTCGTCTCCCAGCTGCTCTTCGGCCTTGTGACGCAGCTCCCAGATGTGCAACTGACCGGTCTTGTACGCCAGCGCCTGACCCGGCCATGAGATGTAGCGGTCGACCTCATTGGCAATGTTGTTCGTTGCTAGTGGGGTTTTTTCCTGCATGTAGGCCTCGGCCTGTTCGCGGGTCCAGCCTTGGCTGTGGATGCCGGTATCGACCACCAAGCGGGCCGCACGCCACGCATCGAAGGACAGCATGCCCAGACGGTCCACGTCTTCTGGGTACAGTCCCAGCTCGTCGGACAAGCGCTCGGTGTACAGGGCCCACCCTTCCACGAACGCGGTCATGCCCATGTGACGACGAACGGCCGGCATGTCAGGCAGTTCCTGGGCAATGGCAATCTGAAGGTGATGTCCAGGGATCGCTTCATGGTACGCCAGAACGCGCGCCTCGTGACGCGGGCGCGTCTCTGGAGCGTAGGTGTTGACGTAGTAGGTACCGGGGCGCGAGCCGTCTGGAGCGGGCTGCCGGTAGTAGGCAATGGTGGTGTACGGCGCTTCGTTGGCCGGTACTGGGCGCACGTCGCACTCGGCTTGCGGCAGACGACCAAAGGCTTGAACCATGGCTTCGCGAGCGTCTTGGAGGGCCTGCTCGGCGGTCTGCTGGACTTCTTCGGCGGTGGTGAACAACAACTCGTCGTCCGTGCGCATGTGTTCGAAGATCTCACCAATGTCTCGGGTCCCAAACACCCGCTCGCCTACGTCTTGGAACTCAACATGGATTTTCGCCATTTCGTCCAAGCCAAGCTGGTGAATGTCCGCTGCTGAACGGTCGAGGGTGGTGTAGGCACGCACCCGTGATTCGTAGCAGGCTGGACCGTCGGGCAAGGCGCCAACGCCCACGGCATCTGCCGAGCGCGCGACGGGTAGGACCTCGGCTTTGAGGAAGGCCAGGTACGTCTCTAAGGCGGCTCGGAACGGCCCCATAGCGGCGAGAACGCGGGCGTCGAAAGCGTCATTGTCCACGTCTGAGAACTCGGTCGTGCCTCGAACGAGGGCCAACGCCCACTCTTCATCAGCGGATGCAAGCTGACGCTCGACCTGTTCAACGACCAGCGCGGCGGTGTCCGCGTTGACCACCCAACCGTCGGCCAATCCAAGGCGAAGCTGCGCGATGTCATCGTCTACGACACTCGGAAGCTGGCTAAGGCGGGTGGTGAAATCCAGGCCATTCTGCACCGTGTCTAGCGGATGAGTATCTGCGAGATCATTGTAGGAAACCGAGGGGTTACCGCGCGGAGAGATCGACCACTGTTCGAAGCGGCAGACCTCGCTGGCGGTGTCGTACGACAGGTCTTCGATGAACAGCTCGAGGGTCGTGCGCTCGCTGTCGTTCAAAGAGGCCACATCAATGGCGCGTGCGCGACTCAAGAACGCGGCGCGCTCCGTCTTATGACGCTCACTGGCCGCCGGGGAACCGTCCGACAGCAGTGCGTTGTAGCGGGAGTCGCCAAGTGCAGTGGCCCAGGTGGGAGCGTTCGCCATGGTCGTCTCCCAGTGGCTGTGGAGCAGCCCTTGGAGCACGGGATGGTCGATGCCAGCGACCGCCTCGGCGTTCAGTGCCGGAGTCGTGACGACGACGGGTGGGGCTTGAACCTCGGGAGCGGTAGGAACCATCGGCTTTGCGCAGCCGACCAAGGCGATGAGTGAGACCAGGGACCACTTGGACATATCGACTCCCAATGACGAGGAGCGCGCCTATCCGACCGTCACCCACACCGCCGCAATCGCCAGGAACAGCGCGATGACGCCGACGACGACAAGAGCGGCAACACCACCAGCCACGGCAAAGATGCGCCACTGACCCGGGCGCTTCTCTCGCCGCACGACAATCCGCTCCACTTCGGCGCGTCTCTCCAGCGAGCGCGCAAGATTCGCCGCTGAGGCCGGCCGCTTCTCGGGGTCACGGCTCAAGCACTGCATGATCAGCGCACCGAGCCACTCTGGAAGCTGAGGCTGATGCACCCGCGGGTGTGTCGGAGGCTGCTGGGTCTGCTGGCGCAACACCTCCCGCGCGCTGCCTCGGTACGGGAGCTGCCCTGTTGCCAGCTCGTACAGCACAGCACCCAGCGCATAGATGTCGCTGCGCTCGTCCACCTGCCGGAGCTCGATGTACTCGGGCGCCATGTACAGGGGGGTCCCCACACGCTTGCCGACCGCCGTCAGATCTTGCGAGGTGTCGCTCTCAATGCGAGCGAGACCAAAGTCGAGCACCTTCACCCAATCGGGCGTGCCGTATTGAGTCGTCAACAGCACGTTGTCCGGCTTCAAGTCACGATGAACCACACCGTTCGCGTGCGCCGCCTCCAACGCCCGAGCAATGCGCCCACCAATACGTGCGACGCGCTGTGGGTCCATCGGCGCCTCCGCATCCATCACCGAGGACAACGTGGGGCCACGAAGAAGCTCCATCACCAAGAATAGATCGCCGTCATCTGTGTGGCCGAAGTCGTAGACACGAACAGTGTGCGGATGTTCGATCCGCGCCGTGGCGCGCATCTCTGTGTAGAAACGTTTGACCACAGTGTCGTCATCTGTGTGCCGTCCATGAAGGACTTTCAGCGCTACCCAACGCTCCATGCCACGCTGCCGTGCCCGATACACGCGCCCCATTCCGCCGGTCGCCACCAGGTCATTGACTTGGTACTTCCCAGCGAAGAGCCGTCCCAGCCACGGATCGGTACTCGACAGTGGCCCACGACCACTCAACGCTGCCACCTGTCGCTTGCCGGAAGCCTCCCCCGTTCGGGGGATGCCCGACCCAACAACGCGTGAGTAACAAACCTCTGACGGCGACCCGATGGGCAGGGACAGCCACGCAGGAGCGTTATTTCGACGCTCAGGCGGGGTAGCTCGAAGGTCGCCGTCACTCTGTCCCCCAGCGCGCACCAAGGTCAGAGCACACCGCCTCAACGTTGAGCTGGTCGGCCTCTGTGAATGCGTTGAGGGTGTCACTGTCCAGGTCCAAGACGGCCAGAACGGTACCGCTCGGCCCACAGATCGGGACAACGAGCTCGCTCTGTGTTGACGAGGAACAGGCGATGTGGCCTGGAAAGGCATTCACGTCTGCGACGCGTTGGGTTGTGCGAGTTCGCGCAGCGGCGCCACACACACCCTTGTCGAACGGAATGCGCAAGCACCCATGACCACCTTGGTAGGGCCCAATGACCAGCAGGTTTGGGGCCGTGACGCGGTAAAAACCGGTCCAATGGAAGTGGTCAAATGCGTGATGCAGTTCACACGCGACCGTCGCCATCATAGCGATAATATCGGTCTCGCCGTCCAACAGACCCGTGATGCGGAGGCGCGTCTGTTCCCATCGCTCCGATTCGGTCATGCTGTCTCCCAGGTAGCGGTCCGGCCCGACCTGTACCCTACTCCAACCTCAAGCGGTGATGGGAAGGGACAGTCGGGGTAGACTCGCTGCATGACCCACCGCGCCCTACTCGTTTTTTGTCTGACACCGTTTGCCCTGGCCTCTTTGGCCTGCATGCAATCCGAGACGTCAGTGACCCCGACCCCAGAACCCGTGGCGCGTGAGGAGCCCGATGACGAGGGCTTCGGCGCGTTGTTCGACCAGGACCGGGCCCCAGCTCCACGGCCGACCGGTGATACCGCTGAGCCCGCCGCAGTACCCGTCGCAGCACCCGTCGCAGATGTGGCTCCCACACCGACACCTGCCGCAGCACCGGCCACCGCACCCAGCTCACGGGACCTGCCCGCAGTCCAAGCAGCCACGACTCCAGGCAGTGCAGCCGTGGCCGAACCCGAGCCGGCTACCGGCGGGTACAAGGCCATCGTCGCCTTTTACGGAGGCGAGCAACCCGAAGATTTTGCCGGCACCGTCGCAGGTCTACGCAGCGCCGCGAGCGCACAGGGCATCCAGGTCGTTCTCGCTCCAATCGGAAGCGACACCGTCACGGTTGAAGGCGGACGCGTCAACATCGGCGCTTTCCGCGCAGCACGTGACGCGGGCTTCGTCTTTGCCGCGGATGGCCGCCAGTCCGTCTTTGCCTACTACCCGCCAGAGACGCCCATTCGGACGTCTGCTAGCAGCTACTTCGGCGTCTCCCTCTAGACCGCCCTACTCGGGGGCGGCTTGAGGAACGGAATCGAGCTCGACCCCTTCTTCCTGCGCATCTTCAAGGCCAGCGAGGTCTTGTAGCGTCAGCTCAAGCGCGTCCAGAGCAACGCCGTACGCAGCCCAGTCACCGGCTTGCATCGCAACCTCAGCATCTTGGTACTGGCGCAGGGCCATCGCAGCGAGGTCGCCACCATCGGCTGACCCCTGTGTCGCAGTGGTCTCCGCTGCACGTTCTTCACGCGCTTGGTCTTCCACTTCGACAGCAAACAGCTTGCGAAGCGCGCCCTCAAGTGTCGGCTCCATCGCCACCCGGTTCTCGTAGCCAACAAGCACACGCTTGAGCTCTGGAATGGCTGAACGGGCCTCGGTCTGTCCGGCACTCGTCGCCTGGGACGCCTGCAGGTACAGCGGCTGCACGTAGATCAGGGACTCCTCGACGGGAATGACCAGCATGGTGCCGAGGTTGGTCTGCGAGCCATTGCTGCTCCACAAGGTCAGCTGCGGGCTAATCGTGGCGTCCTGCTTGAAGCGCGATGCCACCTGTGACGGCCCATACAAGACCCGGTCCTTCGGGAACTGGTAGGCGCGAAGCCCGCCGTAGGCAGACCCATCGCTGCGAGCGACCATCCATGCGGCCAGGTTCTCCTTGGTCTTCGGAACGAACGGCAACATCACAATGAACTCTTCGGTCTCTTCGCCGGGGAGCTTCATAACGGTGTAGTACGGCTCCATCATCTGACCGTCAACGGCGGGAACCTCCCATTCATCCTCACGATTGTAGAACACCTGTGGATCGGTCATGTGGTAGGTCGCGAACAGCTTGGCCTGCGCCTCGAAGGCATCTTGCGGGTAGCGAAGGTGCGAGCGAAGTCCGTCGGAAAGGTCGCTTCCAGGCCGGAATAGATCCGGGAAGGTTGCGCGCCAGGCAGCCAAGATGGGGTCGTTGTCGTCTACCGCGTAGAACAGCGTCTCACCCGTGTAGGCGTCTACCGTGATCTTGACGCTACTACGCATGTAGTTGACGGTTCGCCAGCCAGGGAAACGCCAGGGTTCGGCGTACGGAAAGCGCCGAGTTCCGGTGTAGCCGTCGAGTACCCAGACCAGTCGGCCGTCGTCGATGACCAAGTAGGGGTCGTTGTCGATGCCCAAGAAGGGGGCAATGGTCTCAACGCGCTCGCGGATGTCTCGGTACAGCAGAATGCGGCTGTCCGCATTGATCTCGCCGGCCAGAATCACGTTGCTACTGTTCAGTCGTAGAGCCCAAGCAGCGCGCCAAAGCCCGCCGCCGATCTGCACGCCACCATCGCCTTCGTAGGTCGTGTAGGCCTCACCGTCACCGGTTGGGTAGTCGAATTCGCGGTTGTCGGTCCGTACGAAGACGGGCTCGGTCATCACTTCACCGAAGTACAGCGCCGGCTCATCGATCCGCAGATCATCCGGGTAGGCAACCTGTGGGGGTAGGTCCTGTACCCACAAACGCGGCAGTCCCTCTTCGGTCACCTCGTTGACGGGCCCCAGCGCAATGCCGTAGCCATGGGTGTAGGTCATGGTCTCATTGACCCAGGTCCGGGCACGGGCAGGCAGGCTGGATGCCACGAGCTCACGTGGGGACAGCATGATCTGACGCAGCTGACCGTCGACCATGTACCGGTCGTTGTCGACGTGGGCGAAGTCGTAGTAGGTCCGAATTTCTTGGACCTGCGAGAAGGTGTCGAGCAGCGGCTTGTGGTCCCATAGACGGACATTGTCCAGCGTGGGCTGGTTGGCCTGAATGTCAGCCCAGCTCAGCTCCGCCGTGCCCGAGAGGTCTCGCTCTTCAACACCGTCCAACGAGAAGGCGTGGCGGGTAGCGGCAATGTGCGAGGTGATGTGCTCCGACTCAAGAGCAATCTCATTCGGCTCAACGCGGTAGCGCTGGACCAAGCCCGGAACGAACGCCGAGAGCAGTCCCGGCACGAAGACCAGGGCGCCGACACCGGCCCAAGCCGGACGAAGTCCACGGGCAATCGCCGCAAAAGCGATGGGGGCAGCAATGACCGCACACGCCGCTTGCAACGTGAGTAGCGGCATTGTAGCGGTGATGTCCGCGCTGCCGGGTCCAGAGATGAGTCCCGTTTGCAGGTACATGAGGTCGTAGCGAGCCAACCAAGAGCCGGCTCCAACGAGAACCAAGCCCGCTCCGACCAACACACCCAGGTGGGACTTGACGAAAGTCGAGATGTGGACGCCTCGGACTTCAGCCTGTCCGCCACGCTCCACAATGTCCAGACGGATGGCACCGCGAAGGCCGTACAGGATGGCTGCCGAGATGGCGCCAAGGACTACGACGGCGAAGAGCGTTCCGCGCAGGACTTGCAGCAGAGGAAGCGTGAAGACGTAGAAGCTCGCGTCATGTCCAAGAACAGGCTCGGTCCATCCAAACGACCCGCCGTTCAAAAACAGCAACAGCAGCGACCACTGTGTAGACATGAACAGCCCAACGAATACCGCCAAGATGGCCGAGACGACACCCGTCAAGGTTGCCGCTGGAATGCGCATGAGCATCTGACCCACTGGATTGTCGACGAGCTCTGGGTTCATAGCAGCCCCGCCTGGGGAGCGCGCCAACGCAACGACAGCGTTCGCCTGCAACAGCGCAAAAGCACCCAGAGCCGAAGCCACTCCAAGTCCGATCTGCGCGAGCAGTGTGGTCTGGAAGATACTTCCGTAGCCAATCGCGTCAAACCACAGCCAGTCCGTCGCAATGACCACCATGGAGCGGCCAAATAGGAACGTGAGTAGACCAACAACAACGACAATGACCGCAGCAATGCGGGCTGCCTTGGGCATACGACCTCCGGGGAGAACCGTCCCTATCGCTTTCGCAGAGTCGTGAGCGCCACAGTTGGAATCTGCATCAGCTCATGGCAGCCACGCCGCCACACTGGCTTGTGACAGCTCCCACAGTCGCTTGGCGTCATGTTCGCTCCGCGCCTGCTTGCTGGGCGTCTTCTCGCAGCTCTTTGCGTAGTAGGCCCCGCTACGGACGGTGGGCGTCGTCGCACAAAACACACTGGTCTTGGCGCCATCATCCACTGACAGCTGAACAAGGCGTGTCAGACGCATAATCCAGCTCATCCACCCAGTGTTCATGCCGAAGTTTGACGCCACAAAGCCCGGATGCAGACTGACTACCTCGACCTCAGGGTGACGACGGGCGAACTCGGCCGCGAACAACACATTCATCAGCTTGCTCTGCTGGTAGCGCTTCCAGCCGGCGTAGGAGCCTTCACCGTCTAGGTCCGAGAACGGAACGCTCGCGCCATAGTGGGCATCCGACGCCACACAGACCACCCGTCCCCCACTCTCGGTCAGCCGGGGCAGCAGAAGCTGGGTGAGCAGGAAGTGCGCGAGGTGATTGACGCCCCAGGTGGATTCGTGGCCGTCCTCCGTGAGCACGGTCTCGGTCTGAATCAGCCCAGCATTGTTGAGCAGGACGTCTAGGCGCGACCATCGCTCAACCACATCCGCGGCCAAGGCCGAGACCTGTTCGAGCGACATCAAGTCGGCAAGAAAGACCGTGGCTTGTCCGCCGGCCTGTTCGATCTCTCCGGCGACAGCCTTTGCCTTGTCGGCTGAGCGCCCGTGAACGCCAATGTGATGGCCAAGAGCGGCAAGCTCCAGAGCCGTCTGTCGTCCAATCCCGCTCGTTGCCCCTGTGATCAAGATGTTCGCCACGTCGCCTCCGGGTGTCAGGGTAGCGCCGGTCCCCTAGCCTCTCCCGCGCGCCCAAGCGGTGAGGTCACGGCCATCAAGTGCAGCGGCTAGCAGAGGCCCGAGCTGGCCAGGAGCACAGGCGAGGCACGGCATGCCTAGACGTCGCAATCGGTCGGCGGTGCCGGCGTCATAGGACGGTGCGCCGTCGTCACTGACCGCCAACAGCCCGACCATGCGCACACCCGCGTCACACAACCGCGCCACGACCTGAAGAAGCCCGCTGGAGCTCGGCCCCTCGAACAGATCGCTCATCAGAACAACCGTTGTTCGCCGGGGCGTCTGCAGTCCGTCTTCCACAACCCTCAAGGCACCAGCAATGTCCGTTCCGCCACCGAGCTGGGCTCCGAACAACACGGCGACAGGATCCCGCACGTGCTCGGTCAGGTCGACCACGCGCGTGTCGAACGCGAGCAAGCGAGTAGCGATGGACGGAACCTGCGCCAAGGCACTCGCCGCAATGGCCGCGTACACCAACGAGGCGCTCATGGAGCCAGATTGGTCCACACACAGCACCACATGGTCGAGCCGTGTGCCATGACGCGACGTGCCCACAAGGGTGTCTGGAATGACCGTCTTTCGCGCAGCATCGTAGTGCCGCAAGTTCTTCAGAATGGTTCGATTCCAGTCAATGTCCCCACCCACAGGATGCCGTGAACGACGACGCCTCAGCGACCCACGCACCGCCTGTTCTACGGGCCCCCGCAGTGTCTTGGCGAGCTCTCGAACCACCTGGTCAACAACGGACCGAGCGCGCTCACGGACCTCATTGGGCATGCCCTCGCTAAGCCCGACCAACGCGACTGCCAGGTCAACATCCACCTGCAGCGTGTCCAACAGCTCAGGCTCCAGCAGCAGCCGGGTCAGGTCCAGACGCTCGACCGCATCCTTCTGTAGAAGCTGGACCGTTCGGGGTGGGAAGAGGTCTCGGACCTCGCCTAGCCACTGTGCGACTTTGGGCGCGGTTCGTCCCATTCCGCCGGTTCGTTCGGCGTCGTACACCGCTTCGAGCGCACGGTCCCTCCGCTGGTCGGTCTCGGACAGTTCCGCAGGCAATGCAGGGGCAGCACTCTCGCCTAGGACGAGTCGCCAGCGTCGGTCTCGCTCGGTCATGCCTAGGTGGCTATCCGGCGACGCGAACCTTGCCAGAAGCGGTGTCGAGCCAGTGGTGAATCTCTTCGCCGCGAATCTCGAGGGCCTGGGACGCTGGCAGGTTCACCAGCTGTCCAACGGCATCTTGTGTGGGCGTCTGCGACTGCATCGCGGTGTCGATAGCGTCGGCCACTTGAACAACGACAGCGAGGGGGTCGGTCGCGGACGTCACAGGGTCATGGTGACAGCGAACTCCGGTCGCAATGCGTGGTGCAATGCCCCACTGAAGCAACAACGCGCTCATCAGCGCTGCGTGGTCGACTCCCAACGCTTCTCGTTCGGCCCGTACCAATCTCTCTCCATGACACTCGGCAGCCATCGCGTCGTACGCTGGATGAGACTCGGAGAACACGGGCATGGCGCCATCATGTAGGCAGCCGGCAAGGAACGCGTCTCCAGGGTCGACTCCGGCTGTCCGTCGGGCAATCAGCCGGGCCAAACCGCCCACACGAACCGCATGATAGCCGATGCGTCGACCGGTCAGTGTGTCCCAGAGCTGGGCGCCAATGGACACTGCCAAGATGAGCCGCAAAGCCTCGGCCATGCCGGTGTACACGAAGACATCGTTCAACCGATGAATCGGACGCGGCATGTCGTAGAACGGTCCATTGACCAGTCGAACGATACGCATGCTCACCGCAGGATGCCGGTGAACCACACGCACCAAGTCGGTGACCGAAGAGTCCGGATTGGAGACGACAGCAACCGCGTGCGACGCAATGGCCGGGAACAATCCCAGTCGCGTGGCGCGCGTTGACCATGTTTGAATGTCTGTAGGACGCATGTGGTCCTATCGACGCACGTCCGGCCGACTAAAGGAAAAAGATGCGACGGACCGTCGTACGCGACTACGCGCGGATCCGACTGCGAATCCAAACGAACGCAACCAGTACTGCAGCCACACCCACGCCAGCAAAGCCATGGGCAAAGACGCGGTGCTCAAAGGTGGTCAGCGGACACGTAGCGACCTGTACAACAAAGGCGATAGCGCCAGCCGAGCCGGCAGCGCTGAGTAATGACCAGCGACGAAGCAGACCGTGCCGCTCAAGGACGATGAACGGAAGCGTCGCCAGCAACGCGATGAAAGCGCTGCGGGCCATACAACCCAGATGGATAGGCATGGCCTCCCAAAAGCCCATACCGGTCATGCCAGGCCAAAAGTTGGGCAGTGCCACAACCGCGGGAACAATGAGCAGCCACGGCGACAGACGGGCCAAGGCAGTGGTGGCTGTACCCGACGACTTCAGTGATAGCGCACTGCCGATGCCGCCCAGAACTCCGATGACCAGCAGTGGCCCAAGAACGAGCAGCCAGTCGCCTCTGGGTGTCTGAAGCCCAATACCAACGGCCGCAACAACGACCTGAAAGGCAATCGCCAGTCCAACACGCATGCCCGAAGGCAGCTCGCGCAATTTCTCAATGGGCCCAGACGGGGCATCGACCGTTTCTGCAGCGATGACGGCGAACAGGGCGTCCATTTGACCCACGTCGAGAGACGGAAGCTCAGGCGCACGTTCGGGGCGGACGGGGTCGGACGGTTCTGTGTTCACAGGGTCCCTCCCAAGTTTTCCCGTAGTCGTTTGTACCCGCGGTGTGCGCGTACTTTAACCGCAGACAAGGACGCGCCAACCACGCTGGATATTTCCGAGAAGGACAGGCCTTCGAACCAGTGCAGGACAATGACCTCCCGCTGCGCATCCGGAAGTAGGTCCAAGGAACGACGCACCAACCGATCTTCCGGTGAGGACACAGACGGAGCAACAGAGGCTGTTGAACGCTCCAACGGGTCGACCAACACTTCAGGGCGACGACTCGACTTGCGGGCCGCCTCGCGCACCAAGTTGGCGGCAATCGTGAAAATCCAAGGCCGCAGCGGGCGCGACAAGTCGAAGTCGTTGCGGGCTCGGTGCAAGTGTAGGAAGGTCTGCTGGGTCAGGTCGTCGGTCAGATGCCGATTTCCACGCGTCCGACGCAAGATGAAACGGTGCACCCGTGGCGCATACTCGGTGAAGATGGCCTCAAATGCCGCCTTGTCACCGGTCTGCACATACAGCCGCATCCATTCCTTCTCATTGCTCACCGAGACTCCACTCCATGCGGCGGCGCGAGGGTATCGCAGAGAGAGCAGTGCTGGTGGATTGTTGACGACGGCGGCTCCGGATTCTGCAAACCCGTACAACTATTCGCGGTCATTGGTTACCACTGCATCTGGCTCTGATTCAGACCCGGCCGGCCCAATCCAGCCAATTAGCCCCATCCGAACTGTCCTATCTCTCCGAGAGTTGTCAACAACAGGCGCGATTGTGGCAGATGACGTGGTCAGCGCTGCGGCCAGACGACCGCGAACATCCGATGAAAAGGCTGCGAAGCATCGGCGCAGAGCTGGAAGTACCGTCTGGAAAGCGGGCTCAGGCAGACCCGTGAGCCAAGTATCGATGCGCTTGTAGATGTCCGGACGCAACACCAAGACGTAGCCGCTACCGGTCAAAAAGCCTTGTAGCCACGCAGCTGCCAGGTCTGGTTCCGGGACGCTCAAGGCACGCCCTAACAACGTGGGTAGGTCCACCTCCTGCCCCGCATCGAACAACCACCGCGCCGCCTGACCGCGGATTCGTGGATGGCATGCGCTCCCCAGAACCAACCACAAGGTTCGTCGCCACAGGGTGGTCAGCTCACCGTCAGCCAGCGTGCGTATGGCTCGCTCTGCATCTGACAGTGCCTCGGCAATTCGCTCAGCGGCGTCGGCGTCCACACCGACCCCAACGGTCGGCAGGCCCGCCAGTCCACGCTGGCACAGTCGAACGGCAATGCCGGCAATACCGCTCTCCGACCCACGAACCCGGCCATAGACAGCAGCACGCGCCAAGCCAGGCGATGCGGTCAACAGGACCATCGGGTCTGCGGTGCGCGCCGCAACAACATCCAGCGCATCGAGCAGCTCCGGCAAGGCGCCCGCCAATCCAGCGAGCAGCGCACTCTCCACATCCGCCACCGATGCCGTCAAGTGCCCTCGAAGTGCCGCTCGGGCCACAAGCGTACTGTGAGCGGCCTGTTCTGCGGTCACTCCCCACGGGCTCGCTGCGACCAACGCCCGTTCACAGCTTGGCGTCCAGGCAGTCGTCCACGCTTCGCGAAACGTACCCAGGGCACCTTCTGGCGACGGACTCCGGGTGCCCCACCGCACACCAAGAATGACCAGCTGATGGAGGAGCTGACTCTTCTGTAGACCGCGGGGCTGGCGTAGGTCCAGCTCGACGGTCTTTGCCGTGGGCGATGTGGAGAGCCGCAGCCTTCGTTGTTCGGCGCGCACAGCCACCACAAGCGGCACTGCGGGCGCATCCCTGGGCACTTGCCCAATCGCGTCCCCCAGGCGAACGCGGTCGGCTACAATCGCAGTGGCGTCGTGGCCAAAGACCGCTCGAACAGCGTCATCGAGGTCGTCCCGCGAAGGTCGCGAACGCTCACGCAGCTCGCACAGCTGCTGAGCCAGCTGCACCGCATCCACGCACTGTGCGGCACTCGCCTGCTGGCCCGCATCTCGCAGCGCACTCGCCCACGTAGACACCCAGCGCGCCTCACGGTCTGTCACACCGCCCGCAATGACCGCAGACCAGCCCGGCGACGCGACCCCTGCCCCGTACCCACTCGTCGAACACAGCAGCTCGGCCGACCATGGAATCCACGCAGCGTCCACGCGAACCCGAGCCCGCCCTCGAAGCAGTGCCTTGTCCTCCCCCACGCCGCCCAGGCTCAACAGCGCGGGCACATGCCACGCACCACACACCACAGCAATGCGTTGGTTGCCAGCGTTGACCGCTTTCCGCAGAACTTGGCGCATAGCCGCTTCTCGTACCGCATCGACGGGATCAGAGGAGCGGATACCAAACCGCCCTTCCTGTCGCTCCCGAACCGCAGTCATGGCCTGCACGACCGCCGCAAAGACATCCATTCCGTGCGACTCGACCATCCCGTCCCACCACGCGGACACGCTGTCGAAGCCACCTAGACTCGCCAACGTTCCCAAGTCAGCATCCCGACGCTCGGAGTGCGGGCAGTCCATCGCGAGACGCTGTCCAATGGACAGATCCATAAAGTGCGTCGGGACGCCATTGTGAGCCGCCCACAACAGCGCAGTCCACTCGGGCGACCATGACGCAAACGGGTAGGTCACCGACCGGTCGGGCTCGCCGCGAACGTACACAGACAGGGCCACCGGAGGGTTCAGGTCTGCCCGCCCAACAAACGCCAGCAGGGACTCGGCCTCTGGAGGCCCCTCGACCAACACGCAGTCCGGCGCGTACGCCTGTAGGCCCTCTGTCAACGCGCAGACCGTACCCGCCCCGTGATGCCGGATAGGAAACCAGCGAACGGCCTCGGTCACAAGCGCGCTCGCAGCGCCCGTGCCCAGTCCTCCCAGTCAGGGCGATTGTCTAGGACGGCGAGGACGTATTCACGAACGGCGGTCGAATCCCGCTCATCTTGAATAGCCACGCCTAGCAAGCCATCCGCAAGGTGGTCCGCCGAGAGTTCACCGCCACCGTAGTAGGCGGCCCGCGTCCATCCTTGGGACAGCACGCCAATGGCTTCCGCTGTAGAGAGCGTGCCGCTCGGCTGCTTGAGGCTCAGCGTGCCGTCTTCGGTAATGCCCGCTCGGAGTTCCCGAAAGACGGTCACCAATCGATGAATCGCTTGGGCTGGTGGAACCTCTCCAGGAAGCGAGAGTCCCTTACCCAGAGCGAGCAGTCGTGTGCGCACGATCTCGACTTCAAGCGCAATGGTCGCTGGTGCCGGCAACTCTACAACCGCAAACCGACGCCGCAGGGCGCTCGACAGCTCGTTGACACCGCGGTCACGACGATTCGCTGTGGCAATGAGGTTGAAGCCACGCTGCGCCTGAACCTCAATGCCCAGCTCCGGCACTGGAACGGCCTTCTCGGACAGGGTTCCAAGGAGAGCGTCCTGAACTTCCGGACTGACCCGCGTGAGCTCTTCGACACGCGCAATACCGCCAGTGCGCATGGCCACAAGAATGGGGCTCTCGACCATCGCCTCGCGAGACGGGCCCTCGGACAGGAGCTTGGCGTAGTTCCACCCGTAGCGAAACGCGGACTCATCTGTGCCGGCGGTTCCCTGGACCAGCAAGGTGGAGTCGCCACAGATCGCCGCCGCGAGGTGCTCACTAAGCCAAGACTTACCGGTTCCTGGGTCTCCTTGCAGGAGCAGCGCACGGTCCGTCGCCAACGTAGCGATCGCCACCTCAACGCGGCGAACGTCTCCGATGTACTTGGGCTCAACTACGGTTCCGTCCGCAAGCTCGCCTCCCATGATGAAGGTGCGCACTGCGCTAGGCGTCAGCGACCATCCGTACGGTCGCGGCCCTGGAACCTCTGCGAGAGTCGCCAACTCATCCGCGCACGCCTCTTCGGCATGACGACGGAGAACGCTCACTCTGCGTCAGCCTCACCAAGTGCGGCCATCTCTGGTGCCCACCATGCGTCAAAGCACCGTGTGGTGCACTGGCTCGTGACGGTCACCTGACACTGCGCTTCAATGGCCGGACGGGCTTCAGCGACGATGGCCTGAACCTGTGCCGGGGTCAGCGACTCATCTTTTCCAGCGTCTTTGCCGACGGTTGCCGTGGAGCCCAAGACACAGGCGTCGTACGCGGTGGTGACTTCGGCGGAGGACATTGTGCAATCGCTGGAGCAGCTGTTCCACTGCACGACCGACGGCCCAAGGCAAAGAATTGGGCTCGACACCAGCAAAAGAGTCCCCGGAACCAAGAACCAAATTGGCTTTACGGCGGTGGGGATAATGGTGCGATGGCCGGACAACCACGCGAGCATCAGCAGAAAGACTGCTGTCGAACAAGCGAGGATTGCGAGGATTGCGAACATTCAGCGGCTCCGGCGCGGGAGAATACGTGTTGAAACGTTGAGAGGGAAGCGACCACCCGTAGTTCGGCACACGACGCGCTGCGCACTAGCCCAAGTTTGCCAATGTCGCACTACGGGGTGACCCCGGAAAACTTATCAATCGCTCTCTCACCCCCATCCACTCTGCGGCATCACGAAGCGAGCCAATCAAATGTTGTGTGATGGGATCGGTGGCGCGCGGCAGGTCGAGCGGCGTCGTGACCGCTTCCGATCGGTCGAGTGGGACCGCCCGACAAGCGACAAAAAGCGTGTCCGACCAGCCAGCAGAGGACCTGCCCACACCCATGGACACAAAACGGGCGTGTTGCTCCAGTCCATCCCGCCACGCTTGAGTCACCTCATCACCCCAAGGTTGAGGAAATGACGTCACAATCGCCGGAAGAACATCGCCCACACGCCGCTCACAGGCCCAATCAAACCACCGCATTCGTTCCGACGGCTCGACCAAGCGCAACAATGCGGTCACTGACGCGCGGGGCAGACCGAAGGTCTTGTCGAGTGCCGTCCAGCGAGCAGCCATCTCACGATCTGCGAACCGCACAATGGCCAGCCCGAGTGCGTGCCCTACAACATCATCAACGTGATCCCAGTCCACTTGTCCCGACCAACTCGAAGGGGGAACACAGGCGACCGTCTGCATCCAGACACGCTCGCGTGCGCTGACCGTCGACAAATCCGGGCCGAGACCATCCCGCAGAGCCGCATCGTCGAGTGTTGTGGGTACCTGTCGCGCTCGATGTTGTTCACGCAAGGGCCACCACGTCTCGGCGCGCTGTGTCATTCGCGCCACAAAGTCCGGACACCTCTCCTGCGCAAGAAGTGCCGCCGCACGTCGCCGGACCGTCTTTGATGAGTCGTCTAGCAGACCGTCTAGGAAACCCTCGTTTACGACGCTTTCATGGATCGCGAGTACGTCCAGCAGCGCCAATCGGTCCGCCGCCCGCGACACGTCGCCCCAGCGCTGTTGCACCTCCAACAACGCGGTCCGAGGTCGCTGACGACACTCAGAGTGCACGCAGGACACGCGCAGCTCTTCACGATCCCAGCCAACGTCGATGGGCAGGTCCGCCGCCCATCGCCAACGATCGTCCAGCGCAGCCACTTGGCGCGCATGCGGACCGAGGACTGGCTCAACGTCCTGCCATTGCGAGGCGGGCGCCCCCAACAACCGCGTGAGCAGACTGCCGTCAGGACGCTCCTTCATGGCCACGATACTTGCGACCACCATTTCTAGCGCCTTGGGATGACGCTGAAGAACCCCATCAAAGACCCGGACCGCAGAGGCCGACATCACGGGCGTCGTATCGTGCGAGACGGCCGGGAGTGGAACGCGCACCCTCGGTGGGTTCGCCCGCCGCTCAATCCGACGAATCCCCGCTTCTAGAAGACGTGCCATTCGGCCACCAACCAGAAGCTCGCGGGTGAGAGCGTCTTGCGCGCGAGGGGGGCCGTCCGTCCGCTCCACAGCGTCGATCGGCACAAAGCGCTCCCCCACCACGACTCCGGCAATCGCAACCGCGTGACCTGTCCACCATCCGCCCACGACAACCGGTCCTCCGACGGATGCGGCGACGGCGTCCCACGGAAGGCCAACGGTCGGCAGGGCGTCCGTGTCGTCGGCTACCCAAGCCCGCCCCTCATGAACCACAACGCGAACATCACAAATCGCGAGGGGGATCTGAGCGGTCAGCGGCGCCCTCGCGTAGTGAAGAGCCAGGTGTTCACGAACGTCGCCCAGTGACAGTGCACCGTCTGGCCGCCACTCTCCCGTGGTCTCAGCGTCAACAATCCGGGCTCGAATGGCTCCACGTCCTGGCCAAAATGCGAGCTCTGCGAACAGCTCGGCCCCCGGAGCCAGGGTCGCTGGCGGTGCCGTCCCAAATTGATGCTCCACGACCATCGCCGGTCGCGGTCCCATCAAGGCGGTCCGGCGAGTGGACAAGCCGCGGTCGTCTTCTGTGAGGTGCTGGCCAATGACCGACCACAATCCAGGGACGCGGTCTCCGAGCGCCAAGACCGTCTGCTTTCGCACGACCACGCCGCTGCGTACCAACAGGCCGTGCTGAACGTCCACGTGAAGGTGGTCCCACCGCGTCCAGGCCTTCGTCGCAATGGCCAACCGACCCAGCTCACCCACAACAACCGATGGCCAACCAGGCCCGTCGCCAATCCGTTCACCGATAAATTGCAGCCATCGCGCAAGCCCAGGAAGCTGGGCGTCATGGAGTCGGGCGACGCGCTCCGTCAGACCCGCCTCACTCTCCTCCAGACGGGCAATGCCGTCTCGAACCGTGCTTTCCAGCCATCCCCACAAAGCCTCAGCGCCATCACGCATCCGGCTCAGACGCTCGTCAGACACAAGGCTCGGCGCAGCGGACGTTTGACCAGCGCGCGGCATGAACCTCTCCATTGGCGAGTTTGTGGACCAGCGACTATCTTGCCAGCCGACTTAAGAGACTTGGACAGATCCACTATGCGGACCCTCCTCCCTAGCCTATTGGCACTGACCTTCGCATGCAGCGAGACCGGCATCACCCGGCAAGAGACGGTCAACGTCTTCTTTCAGGAGCCCGCCGAGCGCGTGGATATTCTGATTGTCGTTGATAACTCGGGTTCAATGGCGCCCTACCAGCGAAGCCTGGGCGACAACTTCAACGCTTTCATTCAGTTCTTCATTGATGCCAATGTCGACTACCACATCGCCGTCACAACTACGACGATTCAAAAGCCTGAATACACCGACCAAATTCCGCAGTGCACCCAAGCGCTAATCAATGAGATTCCGAACGCCGGGTACATTGTGAACGGCACGGTCATCACGTCGAACACACCCGACGCCGACCTGGTCTTCCGCGACCTCGTCAACGTTGGCGTCTGCGGCGCGGGCTTTGAGATGGGCCTCGAAGCGGCACGTCTCGCCTTCACTCCTGAACTGCTGACCACCGTCAACGCCGGGTTCATCCGCGAGCAGGCAGAGCTCAGCGTCATCTTTGTCAGTGACGAAGAAGACGTCTCTCCCTTCCCAGTCAACGAGTACATCAACGACCTACGGGATGTAAAGGGACAGCGCAGCCGCGAGGCCATCAACGCCTCATCGCTCACCGTTATCGACCCCGCTGCCTGCCTAAACGCCGCCGGTTCATCGCCCGGCGCCAGGTACGTAGACGTCACCGCGCAGACCAATGGCGTGTCTCGAGATCTGTGCGACCAGAACTTCGAGTCCATCGTGACCGACTTGTCTCTGAACTCTTCTCGGCTTCGAGACACCTATTTCTTGGCACGAGCGCCCGACCTCAACACACTGTCCGTTGGTGTCGAGAGCGACATCATCCCGTGTGACAGCGGCGAGTGGACGTTCGAGTTCATCAACGAAGGCGGGGAAGACTTGCCAGCTATCGTCTTCGCACGCGACGCCCTGCCGCCTATCGGTTCGCAGATCACCGTCCGCTACAACAATGGCAGTGGCATGGAAGAAGGCTTCTGTGGCGGAGGTGCCGAATGATGCGTTCCCTACTCTTCGCGTCGACAACACTGCTGCTTAGCTGCACAGGAAGCAGCAACCTGCGCTGTATCGACAACGGCGACTGCGACGGCATTGCCGTGTGTAACGAAGTCGGTCTGTGCCAAGCGGTCGAGTGCACCCAGCCCGACCAGTGCAACCTTGGCTTCACCTGCGATGACGCCAATACCTGCGTTGTCGGCTGTGCCGGTGACGGCGACTGCCTCGCTGGCGAGACCTGTGGCGCGACCAACCAGTGTGAGCCCTACGGCTGCCGCAGCACCACTCTCGATTGCACCTACGGCGAACGCTGCGATGTTGGCAGTGGCCAGTGCGTGCAAGACCCCGCTCCACACTGCCAAGCCGAGTGCACCGTAGACGCCTTCGGTGACTCGTGCGCCGCCCAGTCGCCCGGTGCGGTGTGCGCGTGTTTCGAAGCCGACGCCTTTGGTTGCACCGAGAGCGCCTGTCTGGTTGAGTGCAATCCGGCGTCTGCCGATGCCTGTCCGCGCGGTTATCAGTGCGCTCAAGTGTTCGAAGCCAACACCAGCAGCTACTGCTTTGCAGACTGTCCGACTCTCTCGCAGTTCTAGACTCTCGCAACGGGCCCCATGAACACACCGCTTCCACAGTCCAACGGACTGCGCATTCGCTTCTGGGGCGTGCGCGGTAGCTGTCCAGCGCCTGGTCCCGAGACCGTGCGTCACGGCGGCAACACATCGTGTGTGACCGTTGAGCTACCCAATGACGTTGTCTTGGTGTTGGACGCCGGCACAGGAATGCGAAAGCTGGGCCACGAGCTGGTCGCAAGTGGCCGGACAGACAACATCCACCTGTTGTTGAGTCACACCCACTGGGACCACATTCTCGGCCTGCCCTTCTTCGTGCCGCTGTACCTGCCACAGGGCCGAATCCTTCTGCACCCACTGCCCAACAAGGCGCAAGAGCGCTTCAGACGGCAGCCTGCACTGTTCGACCCCATCCACTTTCCGGTTCCAGCAGCGGACGTTCCGGCACGAATTGAGCGGGTCGAACACGACAGCGAGCCGTGGTGTATTGGCGGGGCTACCGTTCAGCCCATTCCGCTAAATCATCCCGGTGGCGCCCAAGGATTCCGCATTGAACACCGTGGCCGGTCCCTGTGCTACCTGACGGACAACGAGCTCAATCCACCGGGTCCCGTCACCACAACCGTGGAGCAGCTAGCGGCCTTCGCACGCCACTGTGACGTCCTGATTCACGACACTCAGTACGTTCACGCTGACCGCGCACACAAGGTCGGCTGGGGCCACTCGTTCCTTCAAGACGTCTTGGAGCTGGCCAAACAAGCGCGTCCGAAACACCTCGTTCTGTATCACCACGACCCGGATCGCTCAGACGACGCTCTGGACGACGTACAGCGGCAGGCCCAGGCATGGCTAGATGAACACGCCCCTGGCATTGTCGTCAGCGTTGCCTCGGAAGGTTTGACCTTGGACCTCCCAAGGACTGACGAGGGTTGACGACGGGTTGACCCCTCTTCGCGCTACAACCCCTAAACAAGACCGCCCCACAGAACACTCGTGGGCGGGAGAGGTCCATGCGCTTCATCACACCACTGCTTTTGTGTCTCGCGACCGCCACATCGGCGTACGCGCAAGACACCCCTACCGACGGCACTGCTGACGGGGGCGAACCGACGCCTGCTGCACCGGCAACTGCCCTCGAAGACGACGACATTGACTACAGCATCACGGTGTACGACGACATGTTCGCGCGATGGGACGGCACCCGCTGGTTCGTCGCGACCGAAGTCACGGTGCCCGACCCTGTCGTGTTCCAGGCCCGAAACAACTGGGAATTTCGGAGTACCAAGTACCAAGTTCGCACCATCATTGCGTGCGAGAAGGACTGGCGCCGAAGCCGCCGACGGTTTGAGGTCGACTGCACCATTGAAGACTTCGGAATGCAGTCGATAGCCCAGGACCGGGACAACCCCGCGCGGGTCCAGCAGATCCTAGACGAAATCGATACCGCCCTGTCCGGTAGCTACCTACAGCTGTCCGTCCGCGATGACGGCCGCGTCGTAGGAATTGACCTAGAAGGTCCGACCAAGCGAAACAATCGCGAAGATGTCATCCACGAGACGCTGCGCTTGGTGATGAGCCGGGTCATCGTTGGCTACGACATGCGTCTGCGCAAGTTCAAGGACCTGTCGGAGGGTGTGTGGGTCGAGTACAACTCCTCGCTCATGTCGATTCCAAGCCTCGATGCCAGCAGCCGGGGCACCTCTACGCTCGTTCACAAGCTGGAGATGCTCGAAGGCCACGCAACGGTTGAGTCGCGGGGTCGCGGCCTGATTGCAACCGGCAACGACCAAGTGTTCGGCTACTTTGACACCGACTACAGCGGCGTTGCTGTGTACGACCGGGTTGAAGGCTTCATGACCGAGCGCGTCTGGGCACTTCGCGGCATTCCAACGGCGTCCAGTACCTTCTCGACCTTTGGCGTAGGCAACGAGTACCACCACGTTGGACGCCTGCGCATCATCCAAGATGAAAACGAGATTCCCGAGGTCGGCCCCACCCGCCAGTGCTCGCCTCCGGGTATCCAGCATGCCCTCCTCCCAGCGTGGCTTCCCCTCGAGGACTAGTGCGGTTTCGCCTCTGCCTAGCCGCCGGTGTGTTGCTCACCACCACCGCCTTCGCCCAAGACGACGTTGACGCCGAGATTCGAATCTACGACGCTGACGCGCGCTGGGCTGGCACAGAGTGGTTCGTTGAGACCGAGGTCGTCCTCCCTTGGGTGACGACGCTCTCCGGCGCGAACAACCAGTCTTTTCGCACGTCTCAGTACCAGCTACGCGCCCACTTGCGCTGTGACCGAATGGAGCAGGCACGCCGACGCAGGCGACAGGTGGACTGCGCCATCGCGGATGTGGGCCTACAGGTTGTCGCGGTCGAGGATGACCCAGAATCCACCGTTGCTGCCGTCCTACAAGACGTCGACACCGCTCTGACGGGCGCATCCCTACAGCTCCAAGCACACGCCGACGGCCGTATTGTTGGACTCGCTCTTACCCAGCTTGGAGACGGTCTCTCCAACGACCGCCACTTCCCAGAGACCCTGCGCATGTTGATGAGTCGCGTTGTCGTGGGCTTCACGATGAAGCTGCCGGACAACCACGACCTCAGTGATGGTGTTTGGGTGGAGTACAACAGCGACTTGATGTCCATGCCGACAGAAGACGCCACAAGCCGAGGGACCAACGAGCTCGCCCATCGCATGACCACTCACGCGAGCCACGCAGTCGTCGAGTCAACCGGACGTGGCATGACCCAAGTGGGCGACTTCTTTGGTCAGAACACGCTGCCCGAGATGACGTTCACCATGAGCTACGCCGGCCTCGCGATCTACGACCGCGACCTTGGCTACATGAACGAGCGAGTGTGGCGACTGGTCGGCACACCCAGCATCCTGTCGACCCGCCGCGCCGAAGGCAAGGTCATTGGCTATGCGCACACTGGGCGACTCCTAGAGGTTCGGGGCCATGCCGTACCTGACGTCGGGCCGAGCCGGCAGATAGCCGAGCCAGATACTGTGAGCCCAACACTCCCCGCCTACACCGCGCTCGATTTCTAGTCGTCCATCGACTCGGTCAGATGGAACTTATCGAGGTCCAACACAATACGACCGTCGTCCGTCTGACCCATGACATCCACGAATCGGTGATTGTGGCGGACCTCTTCCGGCTGGTAGACATGGCGCGCGTAGATGGTCTGGCTGTAGGTACCGTCGTAGCCAGTCAGCGTGACAATATAGCCGAAGACGTGTTCCCAGACGTCTTCGGCAACCAGTGGGCTGTCCTCGTCAATCACGTGCATGACCGACCACGTCAGTCGGAACAATGGGGTGACATCCCGCAGTAATTCCAGATCGTGTAAGCGACGCATGTGGTCGCCTTCCGGCGTGACTTCATCCAGCAGAACCGAGATGGTGAGGCTGGCACCGACCACGTCATTGCCCCGTGCATTCGCGACGCGCAGCATGAGCGTGTCCTGGCCATGCCGCGAGTTGATGACCATGCAGTCGCTCCACAGAATGGACGCGCGCGGTCGGCTCGCTTTCGCGAACATCATTCCCGTTGCAAGAGCGCCGTACAAGATGCCAACAGCGGACTCCACAGTCACCAGGCTGTGTCCCCAGGTCGTAGCCGGCGCATACACGCCGTAGCCGAGCGATGTGAGGGTCTGAACGCTGAAAAAGAAGGCTTCAGCGTAGGTCTGCCCGGCAGTCCCGGAGATGGAGCCCGGCTCGACTTGGTACAGCCCGGCGAACAGTGCGTTGATCACCACGTAGACGAAACAGAAGGCCATGAGCACGCGGGTCCACGAGCCTTCCATCAGGAAGAAATAGAGGTCTCGGCCAGAACGTGCGGCCGCGCCAATACGAATGGAGTTGTCCAAGTTCGGACGCTGCGCCGCAGGGGTCCCGGTGCCCTCCCGACGCTCGCGGTCCAGTTCCGCGGTAGGCCGAGCGCCCTCAATGATCCCGGCTTCAAGCGGTACTGCCAGCATATCTGTGATGACCTGTCCAACGCACAAGGCCACAATGCCCAGCAGGTAGGTCATCGTGGACAGATCCGACGCAGCCTGGGTCAGAACCAAGATGAACACGGCCGTCAACACCCGTATTGCAATGCGGGCACGGTCCGAGAGCGCCGCTTCATACCGTTCTGTGAAGGTGTCGACTACGGCAACACTGATCAGTACGCCCGCCAGACTCGCCCCCAGCAACCAACGTCCAGCCGCAGCGGCGGGAACATCCATCTGTCCGGTGGCTACGAGTGTCACGCCAAGCCCAACCAGCGTCAGACACAACGACAGCGGTAAGTGGGCCAGGCGCCAAACCAGTGATGCACCCGGCGAATCCCGCAGGCGACGGCCAGCGACGTCGTCGAAATAGATCCACCACACACTCACCGCAATGAGCAGATGGAAGGCGCCACGCCCCAGGGTCTGGAGGTCTGCATTCTCCACGGAGAGCTCAGCTTGGACCTTCACAAAGGAGGCGCCCATCAACACCAAAATGAACAGGCCAAATCGCCGTGACAGATGTTCTTGATGCAGTGGGATGGCGGCTTCGACGCGACGGCTCGCTGGGTGCACCGTAACGACCACAAAGCCGAGCGCCGTTACCCCCCACAGGGCCAAACCGATGGGAGCCGGTACGACTGCGCAGACCGAGGCGACCAGCGTACTCACCGCAAATGCGCTGGCCCAGATCCTGCTAAACGTTCGCGCCGCTGGCGTCTGAATTAGAGCACGAACGTAAGCCACACACACCGTGGCCTGCGACACAGCAAAGGCCAAGGCGAAGAGTGTCCAGTCGCCGCCGAGAGCCTCGCGTGCTGTGACACCCATGGCACCAACGCCCAAGACCTGAACCAAGACCAATGCACGGTGAGGCAGGTCGTCGAGCTCAAACCGGTTGGCGAAGAAGGTGGCCCCGCTCCAGACCAGCCACACAGACGCCGCACAGATCGTCGCCGACAGCACGCGCACCGGAGTCATGGCATCCGGAAGTAGACTCGCGACTTGAACCAAACAAGCCGCCACAACGACATCAACTAGGATCTCGAGCCAGTCCACTTTGAACGACCCCTCAAGGTCGTGCCGAACTCGCGGATAATGGTGCCATCGACTGCGCAACGGGGACTCTCCAAAGGGTTGCCGCCCTACCCAGTCCGAGGGAGACGTGCACCTATGCGGCTTTTTTGTCGCACTTGTGCCGGTGTCAATGGTCAATCCTGGCTGATGGTCCGGGTTTCGTGCGGTATGCTTATTGCAGAAGTGTGGAACCTCAGCGCACACTCGCCGTATGGACGGAGTCCCGATGACCATTCGAAACAGCTTGCTACCCCTCGCCGCACTCACACTCTTCTCGTGTGCAGACGACGGGAACTTTGTGCAGTTCGATACGCCACCCGCGGTGACCATTGCTGAACCCCTCGAAGGCATGATCTTCGACACCGGCGAGACCGTGGTGTTCCGTGGCCTCGTCAGCGACAACGGCGGCGTGGCCAACCTTGAGATTCAGTGGGCATCGTCCATCGACGGCATCCTGTTGGACACCGACCTCCCCGACCCGAACGGCGCCGTTGAGTTGGCCACCGCATCGCTGTCGACCGGAACACACATCGTCACACTTCGCGCCTTCGACGAAGGTTCCAACCAGGGCGAAGCGCGCGTGAACATCGTGATCGAAGGCGTTCCCGAGACGCCGTCCATCGAGATCGAGCATCCGCTCCCCGGCGAGACCGGCCTCGAAGGCACGCCCTACACCTTCGCCGCTCGTGTGAGCGACGCCCAAGACGACGTCGCATCCCTAGCCGTTGAGCTGAGCAGCGACGTCGCTGGCTTCATCTGCGACATGACGCCCACATCGGTCGGCGTAGCTAGCTGCCCGGCCACCTTGGACTTCGGCGAACACATCGTCACCTTCACCGTGACCGACAGCGATGGCCTGACAAACAGCGCAAGCGCCGTGTTCCAGGTTGTGTCCCTCGAAGACTACGACGCCGACCGCGACGGCTGGACCCCGCGTCAGATGGACTGCGACGACAACAACAACACCGTGCATCCGGGTGCAACCGAGCTGTGTGACGGCCTGGACAACGACTGTGACCCACGCACTCCCATCGACTCAAACACCGAGTGCTACGACGACGACGGCGACAACTACTGCGAAGCACCACCGTGTGTGAACGCGAGTGGTGGGCTGTCCGATTGTGATGATGCGGCACCGGGGATTTACCCTGGGGCGAATGAGGTTCCGGACCTAGTCGACAATGACTGTGATGGCATTGTGGATGATGGACTGAACAACTTTGATGATGATGGTGATGGCTTTTGTGAACGGCCACCGTGTGTGAACGTCGCCGGCAGCACCAGCAGCAGCCCTCGTGACTGTAACGATGGCAACTTCTCCGTAAGCCCTGCTGAAACTGAGATCTGCGGCAACGGTGTTGACGACAACTGCAACAACACCCAGAACGAACAGAACGCCATTCAGTGCACCAACTTCTACGTAGACTCTGACAATGACAACTACGGCGTGAACGGACCGCGGGAGTGCTGGTGTGAAGGCGGTGGTGAAGCCCATCCGTATGGAGCGACCAATCCCAACGACTGTCTGGACACAAACGCCAACGTCCGGCCAAACCAGACCCAGTACTTCACCGAGCACCGTGGTGATGGCAGCTTCGACTATGACTGCAGTGGCTCGGCTTCCCGAAACCCCAGCCTAGACGAAATCATTGGTTGTGAGGCTGGTTTCCTGGGCCTGTCTTGTGACACAGTAGGGTCCGGTGGCTACGCTGGCGGCATCCCCCAATGCGGCCAAGCAGGCGTATGGGCTAACGACTGTGACAGCTGTACTCTCATCTTGGCTTTGTGCTTCGGTGGAAACATCGCACTGGGCGGCCAGCTCATCCCCTGCGACGTCCTGTGTCCGACCGGCGTGAGCTGCTCGATCGATACGGGTGATGTATCGAATCGCCGGATGTCGTGCCGGTAGGAGCGCCCTGAACGTGCAGAGACGCGGCAGTGGTCGCGCCTCTGGCGGTGACTACAGTGCAGTGCCTCGGAAGATGTAGATACGGCGCCCGACAACGTCGGACACCGCCAAGTCGTTGACTCCGTCATCATCCAGGTCGCCGCAGGCAACATCGAAGGGAGCTACGCCTCGCACGATGACAGTCGTGTCGTTTGGATAGCTACTTCCTTGTTCGGTGAAGAAGCTGACTAGTCGACTGATGGGCTCCATAACTCCATCAACAACTTCCCCGAACAGCTCGCTGACAAACACGTCGCCAAACGGTGACAGGCCACACTGGTCGACCCCTAGAATTGCCCGCTGACCCGCTTGAAGTTGGCCAACGCCGGTCACGCTCTGAACCGACGGATCTAAGTCTGCCAATCCGAAGGGCTGCCGAGACACCGCCCCCAAGTCCAAGAACGCAGGCGTCAGGCCGCCACCGACGGTGAAATTCAGCTGGGCATCGATACCCAGGAACTGGACAGTCACCGGAGTGTTGTCCCCGCCAGGCAATCGCGACCCCATCAATCGAAAGGCAAACTGAGCGTCATCTCCTCCAATGGATGCGGATGTCATTAGCGGAGCAAACGACCGTAACTCCGTATCTAATGAGTTGAACGGTAGGGACAAGGCATGCACGCCAGCGAGGTCATCGACTTCGCCTACAAAGGTCACATGCTTGATGAATCCATCAAAGCGAGACGCACCAAAGCTAGTCGCACTTCCACCTTCAAAGCTCGCGAAGGGCGAGTTAGCCTCCAGCGGGGAGCCCGTCCAAGGTCCGGCGTACAAACGAATTCCGCGTTCGAATGTTCCCCCGCCGACAAGGGGACGCGAACGCTCGCTCGACACGAGAAGGCCACTTCCCCAGCTGGGATTGATGCCATCCACTACCCTAAGTACTTCGCCAAACTCGACCGGAAAGTCCGTATCTGGAGAAGCAACCAGCGTAGGTAGATCAACGTCCGTACGACGGCCCTCTAGGTCCGTTGGGTTCCACCAAACGGCGACTCTGTCGCCCGCGTCATCTCCAACAACCCACTCAAGTGTGCCTTGATTGTCGAGATTGGCGAAGTCGACGGCTGCGCCCTCGTCAGTCCTCGCATGGTCTAGGCGAAGGTCGGCGGACCCTGACGGAATCAGGCCGAGCAGAGGACCGAAGTACGCGCTGGTTCGGTAAGGTTCATGGACCACAAGGTCATCCACTCCATCCGAGTTCAAATCCAACACACGGATGACTGCCCCTTCGGCGGGGAGAAACGCCAGCGCATCCGCAATCTCCCTCGGACTCTCCAGACCACATTGGTTTGGCGAACTGTCACAGTTGTCATCGATTCCGTTGTTGCAGATCTCAGGAAGACCTGGGCGAACGTTCGGGTCGTTGTCATTGCAGTCAGGCCCACCCGCACCAGAGATGCCGTCGCCATCGGCGTCAGTGTCGTTGCCATCGCAGTCTTGATCAACACTGTCGTACCAAATCTCCTGCGCGTTCGGAGACACACCGGCGTTGCCATCATCACAATCCACACCGCCCACTAGGTCCGGCAGCGCCCCAGCTGGGACAACACATCCAACCTGGGGTGTGCTCCCGGCAACGCCATCACCATCGGAGTCGACATACCAAGTCGACTCCCCCATTCCGCGGTCATCAACCAAACCATCGCAGTTGTCATCTACACCGTTTCCGCAGACTTCATCTTGATCAGGATTAACCGCAGGATTGTCATCGTCGCAGTCTGAACCATCCAACTGCCACGCTTCGTGGCCGTCACCATCACGGTCCCGACCTCGCTGAGCCGCTCGGTCGGTCAGGCATGCAGTTGCCAGTAGGCCGAATGCACTTGCTGCGAGCAGGCGGTTCATGGTGCCACCCCCTGCATGACCTGGGTGAACCCAACCCACTCGTCGCTGACGACCAATTCCTGGCGGCCATCTTCGTCCAAGTCTACGCACGCAATGGCTTCCGCCCCCGCGCCATTCAGGACATAGTCTGCCTGCTCTAGCGGCCGCTCATCTCCGACGACAACGTCCTCAAACACCGCGACTCCGTAGTCCAGCCGCGACCAGGGTCTGATGGCATCCGACACAAAAAAGCCAACCATGAACTCGGCTGTGCCATCGTCGTCAAAATCGCAGGTTGTGGCGCTCGTAAACATCAAGCCCGGCGTGGAAGAGTCCACCCTAAGATGTACGGTGCCAGCTCCCGAAAAGTCAGCATCTACAAATGAAAATACTCTGCTCGATGGCGACTGCGTATCGGTCCATGAAACGCCGACGGCTTGAGTCGCCAAGTGACCGCCTGCGTCCAACACAGGAACCAGGCTGTCGACCACTCCGTCCCAAGACCAAGCGAGCGGCGTCAGCCCCGGCAGCGACCATTCGGTAAGGCCCCCATCACGATGCACAATCGCTGCGGTAGCGAGCCCTTCGCGGATGACCAGGCCATCCACAGATCCAGGCGCACCAACAATAGCCCCGCTCGCTACTGGCACCGTGGACGTTGCGAATTCGAAGTACCGAAGCTGCGGAACACCCGACCGTGGTGCTTCTAAGACCAACCACCCTCCGTTCTGCTCATCAATCCCCAGCACAGTCGTCTCGATGGGCGCAGTCAGGCTGATATCGACGAGTTCTGAGAACAACTCACGACCATAGAAGGCCTCGGTCAGCGGGCCGGCGACCCACCACGCCTGGGAATACCCAGCAACCATCACGTCCCGTTGCCCGTCGCCGTTCACATCACCCAATGCAACCGGTCCAGACAGGTCGTAGGCCGAGGGAAAACTGAGACGCGCTCCGCCCGAACCCGACAGGTAGCTGACGTAGTCGTAGCTACGAATCACGTTGACCTCATCGCGGGAGGCAATGGCGAGTGAAGGTCCCTCATCCGAGAAATCAGCCCCCAACGACAACATCCCGACCTCACTGATCACATGCGTCTCAAGCTCCCCAGCATCCACATCCCCCACCAACCCACACGGCCCAGCACCACCATCACAGTCGTCATCAATGCCGTTGTTGCAGACTTCGGGCATCCCTGGATTCACGCCAACCAGCATGTCCTCACAGTCATCCCCACCCGCTGAGACCGCGTCGAACCCGTCGCCATCTTGGTCGCTGTCGTTCCCGTCGCAGTTCTGGTCAATTCCGTCGTACCAAATCTCGGCGACGCCGGGGGACCGTGACGCATCAAGGTCATCGCAGTCAGCGCCAACGGCTAGGGATGGGAAGCTGCCCTCGGGTGCGGTGCACGACGATGATGGGGTTGTGCCTGGGAACCCGTCGCCGTCTTTGTCTGTGTAGAAGGTGACGTCTCCGGTTCCGGCATCATCTACGACACCAGAGCAGTCGTCATCGAGGTTGTTTCCGCAGATCTCGACGGCGCCGGGGAACACGGCAGCGTTCTCGTCATCACAGTCCGGGCCACCAAGTTGGTCAGACGGAAACCCATCATTGTCTCGGTCATACGCTTCCGAGATTTGTTCTTGGTAGCACCCGGACAAAACCAAGCACACAGGTATCAGGCTGATTCGCATCGACGACTCCGGTCCACAGCAACGAGCCGCCAGTGTACTCGACTTGGTCTACCGAGATCGGAAATCGAGCTGGCGTAGTGCGCGGTTCCTACTTCCCGCGCTCACTCAGCTGACGCAGCTCGTAGGCGCAGCGTGCGTGAGAAATGCGGTGGTCGGCTAGGTCGGTGAACAATTGGTCCGCCAGGCGACGCCGCATCACGGCATCTAGGGGGTCCCACAGTGCTCGACCGAGCTTTGCGGGGCGGTCGTACCACCGTGAGCGAACCCGCTTGGGCCCAGTCTCTAGCAGCGCTTCACGGCGGTCGAGTACAGCCTGAACACTCGCGATGGTGCGGTCAACAAAGGTGTCTTGTGGCAGGCTGTGAAGTGTCGCCAGGGCCTCTCGGGCCACGGGGACGGACCACTCTCGATGCGACTCCATGGCGTCGAGAATCTGCCGTTGACGAGTGGCGTCGACTTGCCCGAGCAAGGACGCATCTTCAAGAATCGGTCGGCCGTAGACCCACCGGTAGACAAAATCGAGCCCGGTTCCCTTGATGTTCTGGACGGACATGGCACGAACCACGGTTCCAGCCGGACAGCTGTGGGCGATTCGGTCAATGACGACGTCTCCGCTCGCGTGGGAGTCGTCGACGGTCACAACTTTCGTCCAAAAGACCTCACGCACTAGGGCGTGCACCGCAGGCTCAGCGGAGCGGCCATGGGCTTGAAGAGCAACGCCGCCAGAACGCCAAGCCAATGCCACCGCCACCGTCTGCATCCAGTGGCTGACGGAGTCGGCGAGTCCGCTGATTCGGTCGGCAGGGTCTGGGAAGAGGACGTCGGTACCAGACCGACTCCCGCGCAACGGTGGAGGTGCAGAGCCCTCTTTGGCCACAGCCTCGTCCACGAGCTTGCGCATGGTGCCCCGCAGAGGTTCTGCAAGACTGAGAGCGTCTTCCACAGACAGGAGTCGGTTGGGCATGGACTCCATCAGGGCGTCCACGCTGTCCGCCAGCAGGTGTCCAGAGCGCGCCACATCGAGCCGGGCCGTGAGCGTGCGCAGCATCCGGCCAGGGTCCACGATGAGCATGTGGTCGGTCAACGCAGCCCAACGCTTCGCGAGCGAGGCAGCACCACCACCCAGCAGATCGAGCTCCTCCACCCAACCGTCAAGCGCCTCAGCCATGTAGCCGCGCAATCCCTCTAGGTTGCTGCCAATGAGAACATGACGGTGGGCACGGGCATCGCGCACCAAAATCTCAGCAAACACCTGGGACCGCGCCACACGGTCGAAGCGGTTGTTGACCACTGTGACAAGCTGAGTGCCCACATCTACCAGCGGATGGTCGTCAAACCCACACCGCCGCCAGTTGTTGAGAAAGCCAGTCCGCTCATTCGCGGAGCTTCCGTTGCTGTACTGGAGCACCCGACCTCGATGACGGACGGGCGGGAAGGTCGCGAGAGACCCCAGATCTGGAATGACGTACTCACTCATGAGCACCACAGCTTCTTCGGGGTCCAAGCCCAACTCCTCAGCCATGGCAGAGACCAGCGTGACGTTCGCCGGATGCTCTTGGTGTGGAAACAGCTCGAGCAGGTCCCGCGGCATGCGGTCGACGGAGTCCGACGAGATCTCGACCAGCTCAGTACCACGCTCCTTCGCCCGGTCTCGCAACACAGGCGTCATCTCGGTCTCGGTGGTCAGGGCGAGGGCGGAGTCCGGCATGAAGTGACTAATGACCGTCGCGACGTCTTCACCGGTAGGCCCGTGAACGTCTTCATGGTCCGGGTAGGTGTTGGTAATCGTGGAGATGTCGTCTCGCGTCCAGTGACGCTGCAGAATCTCGACGTAGTGAGGCTTGAGCGCCATGCACTCCCACAAGAACACCGGGCTCTTCAGGGCCGCAGCCGTGCGCAGTGTGGCCGCGTGCTCCCAGATGCTGGCTCGGTCATACGGACGGTACAGGAACAGCTCAACCGCAGGACGCCCAGGAGGCGAGTGTACCAACATGGCTTCGCAGCCGGTGGTCTTGCAGGTCACTTCAACGCCAAGCCCTTCAAACAATGCTGCTTTAAGTCGCTCAACACCGCTCTTTCCACGGGTTCCCCACCCACCAATGACCAGTGGTACTTGCTCGCGTGCGTGGCGCACCTTGTAGTTACTGTAGGCCAGGCGGCCGAGGAATATGCCGGTAATACCCAGTGTTACGGCGAACAGCTCACTGGAGTCTGACGACGCATACACCTGGGCCCAGAGCTCGGCGAGTAGAGGTGTAGGGAGCAATGGCCCAACGAATGCCGCGTTCTCCAGCATCATTGGCGGCGCGACCTCGGGGACGACGTCCAGCAATGCCAACGGGTAGTGCCCGACGGACTCGAAGGACACTCGGTAGCCAAGTTCGTGTAGGCGGTCGACGTACGCAGAGCGCCCGGCGACGTCTTGGGCAGTCAGCGCCGCTCGGCGCAGGCGGTCCAGGGTGCGGGGGTTGCCGGTAATGGCAGCCCGAGCCCGCTGGCGAGCGGTACGTTCGGACGGCGGCGTCAGTGTTGTGACCCCTTCCTCGGTGACCAAGGTCAGCTCGCCTTGCTTGAGCGCGTCGACCAAGTCGTCGAGCATCGGCAGCCACGGGGCCCAGCCATTCCACTGCGGAACGAGCACAGCACGCCCGGGAACCCCCGTTGGAGAAACCTCAGCCATTCGCCTGGATGGAACACGAATGTTTCCTGCCCAATGCAAGCCAGACAGGTGGTCTCCTCCTTGACGACGACCTGGATCCGGGTGCCGCAAGGCGTCCAACAGCCTCCACAACCGCGGCACTCGACGCGTTCCACGTGTCACGCGAACCCGATTGTCGGACAGCGTCTCAAGCGCGAACCCACGCCCTGTTCGAGCCAGAGGAAGCAGTGCGGTGGCGAGCTGACGAGCCGTCTCTCCCGACCGTAGACGCAGCTCGCGTACTTCGTCTGGGCCCAGATCACCGACCTCAAGCGCAGCCCCGTCTAGGGCGGGTGTCTCGACGGCCAGCGTGAGCACAGCGCGGACCGAAGCGGCACTGTCGTCCGATGCAAGGTCTCGCGCTAGTTGATGTAAGTCTGGGCGGTCCGACGCCAGCAATGCCTGTACAAACCGGCAACGAACGAGCTCGGAGGGGTCCACGGAGACCGCATCCACAGCCTCTTCCGCATGCCCCATCTCGACCATTCGGACGCCCACCGCAGCACGCACGAGAAAGTCCTTATGGGCGGACGTTCCACGACGCATGCGCATGGCCATGCGCTCCACGCCATCGGGTTGCGCCGCCAACAGCGGCAAGACCCGACGCGACGCAAGGGGCTCGGGACTCGGATGCTCGATGAGACTCAACAGACGTGCCTCAATGCGCTCGGGTACAGCCGTGTCCACCCCATCAATGTCTTGGCCATGACGCCGAATCGTCGCCATCCACTCGGCAATCGTGGTGATGGCAAGTCGGCGAGTCGGCCGGTCAACCTCCTCCATGAACTCCACGACAGCCGCGAACGGGGCGCCTCGCAGCGGTAGGCCCTTCATCAGTCGCAGGACCAGCCGCGCGTCGATAATCACCCGGTCTACAGACGCGTCAATGCGCTCCAACAGGGCGTCTGCGTCTAGCCAACGCCGTAGCGCTCTAAGGTCTCCACGACGGTCCCGGCCGCTGCGTGTCGCCTCGATCTCTTTTACCAAGACGGTCCGGAGAGCTGCGGCATCCGGCGCGCCATTTGCGGCATCGACGAACACAGCCCTACGTTCAGCCAGCGCATTGCGCTGCTGGCGAATGCGGGAGAGTTCTTCACCCAATGCCAACGCCAACGCCCGCTCGCCACGAGTCTTCAGGCCCGCATCCAAGCGCTCCGCAAGGCTGACCAATGCCGCTCGTCGAAGACGAATGACGATGGGCGGAAGTCCAGCAATCAACCACTGATGCGCGGCCGGAATCGACTCTGCGGATGCGCGAATTGTCGGGTTCATCGACGCTCCTGAGGAAAGTCGCGAAGGTCGCGGAACACGGTCCGGGCGATGGGGTAGTCGAGCATGCCACGACTGCGGCTAATGTCCCACGTCAGCGAGAGTCCGCCCTCCACAGTCTTGCCCAGCGGCAACCAAGCACCGTTGAGACGAAGCCCCACTCGCTGAGACGCAGATGGCCACAGGGCATACTCGGCACTGCCGCGCACAGCAGGACGCCAGTTGGTCCGTGCGCGGTGACGGTCACGGAAGCGCACCCCCAGCTCGGTTGACCCGGTGAGCAGCAGACGCTCGCGAATGAAGAGGTTGCCCGTCAGCCGCGCTTCCACTCGGTCCACGGTGGCCTCAGAGTTGCTCACTGCAAGCAGACGTCCACGAAGTCGCGCATCCGACGCCGGACGCCATGTCACCTGACCGCCAGCCGCCAATCCCCAGGGGTGGTCCTTGCCAAAACGAGTCCAAGCACGTGGGTCAACGCGCGCTGGAGCCGACCGCGACCACAGTCCACCGAAAGCGGCAACAAAGAAATCGGCTCGGGTCTCGACGTTGCCGGCAAGTCGCTGCAGCCACTCACCGTCCACTCGCGCATGCGACGCATCACCAGCGGTCCACGCGCGCGCACCAAGCTCGAACCAAGTACGACCACCAGTACGCCACAGTCGGCCACGCACACCCGCAGCAGGCGTACCGTCCAGTGACGCTCGACCGGTCAGGCCAACCTCGCCGTACACCTTAGGAGCGAGAACACGCATCAGCGCCATATCCAGATGTAAGGCACGATAGCTGCGGGCCAAATCTCGCTCACCAATGGCATCATTCTCTAGACGCGTGGTCAGACGTAGGGTGCCGGGCGGGCCAGCGAGACGGCGGTCAATGCGGGTGCCACGCCGAACCTCACCAATCCAGTCCCGAGACGCCAGCGCGAGTGGGCCCACCGCTTCTGGAGCGACATACGCGACCGGCTCCGGCAGCGGCGGCGGTGCGAGTTCGGGGGGCAAGACCTCCCAACGAGCGATGTCGACCCAGGACGTGCTGGGGCCGTCGATGGCCAACGGAACCGAGCCATCCTCCAGCGTCGCAACGGCAATTTCGTCAACGACCTCGTATTCCTGCTCACCCAAGCGAACCGTGACGGGTCCTCCGCGTTGCACACGCACTCGAATCAGAGCCGGCCCAGCCACTGCAGTACGAACCCCTCCACCGATTCGGTGGGCGACGACATCGACCTTGGGCGGAATGACCACGCCATCGCGCTCAACACGCACCACAACAGCGTTTGTCGCCGTCTCTCGAGGGTCGATAGTGAGCGTGTGCGTGCCGCTATCAAGGGCAAACTTGACCGTCCGAATCCGACCGCGCCTGACCCGAATCATGCGTTCGACGTCGTCGACCTGAAGGTCAACCCGGCAGTCAGGACCTCCGACAGTCATCGCTTCGTCTTGGCACAACAGGTGGATAGCCGTGTTGCTCGCTCCAACAAACTCCAACCGGTCACGCTTGGTGCCGCGAAGCACCGCGTAGGTGCTGGATGGCCACGGAGCCCCGAGCATCACTTCGCGGGCGATAGCCGCTGGAGAGGCGTCCACATCGGGCCCCGAGCGGGTCAACGTCTCTCGAATGGCACCGCCATGCTGGTCCACGCGAGACACCCGGCGCCAGCGACCGGTGCGCAGTACCGCCTTTCCGGTTGCCTCCGCACCGACGCCGCCGCGAGTAGCCGCCGTCCAAGCCTCATAGGCGCGTCCCTGTTCAAGCAGCAGCTCAGCGGCGCGTGCAAACACCGGGTAGGCGGTCTCCGGCGGCAGTGACTCAGCCGCACGCAACCAGCCCTCCGCGTCTGCATTTTCTGGAGGAAGCCTGCCTGCGAAGGCGAGCGCCGCCTCGGCGGTCAAGGGCCCGGATGTCTCGGCGTTGAGTCCAGCGGTCAGCGTTGTGGACGCCAAAACCCGCTGTCCTTCATTAATGTCGGGAAGCGAGGAGATGTAGGAGAGCTCACGGCGCGCCGAGCCCGTCAGCCCCATTGCTACCAACGCGGACGCGCGCGTCAGCCGAAGGTAGGCCTCTTCAACCCCGTGAATATCAGGCTCGAGGACCAACCGCTGGGACGCATAGCGCAGGGCTTCGACCGGTTCTTCACCAATCTGCGGAAGCGAAAGGCCTTGCGGCTCAATGGCCCGCTCCATGGCCATTGCGACCGTGACACCGTCGGGACCACGAATGTAGACCTGGCTCGCGAAGGGCCCGACCTCAATGACCGAATAGTGGTCGGTGGTCCGGACCGTCCACGCGCGACCGTCGTCCGTCCCCACAATGAGTGGTACATCTGCTTGACTGGTTGAAATTGCGATACGGGCTGGAAAACCAGGCTCTGGTAGCGCCCACTCTCCCGGAAGCGCAGACACCGGAACCTCACGCAGAGGCGTTCCACCCACTGTGTCGCTGCCATCAATGGCCCACAGCGTTCCCGAGTCCACCAACAGCTCGTGGGTGCCGGCGATAACCGCTTCATCCAAGCGCCCGAGCCCGTAGCGAGGCTCACCATTCACTCGGTAGCGCGTGGGCTCTTCGGCAAGCAACCGCAGACGTCCCAGTCCGTTGGCGTCGTCTTCAACGTCGGTGAAGGCCTGGTCACCGGCATCGATGCGGACCCGAACAATGCCACCAAGAGCGGTCTCACTGCGGACAACACCGGCAATCTCCGCAGGAAAGACCGATGTCCAGCGGGTTGTGGCCCCACCCGGAACCGGCTGCTGAGCCAGGCGACGGGCCCACGCATCTCTTGGGCGCACTGCAGAAGGCTCCAGCAACTCCAGATTCACCGCAACGTCTTCAACACGGACCGTCCAATCAAGTGGCTCGTTGACCAGTCGTTCAGCGAGCAAGTCGCGGCGCAGTGCCGAGCGGTGCGACCAGGAGAGACGTCCTAGTGGGGTCAGCTCGTCCAGTGTGTCGATAGCGACCGCTTTTTGGTCGGGATTACCAGCCACCCAGCGGTACTGAGCGAGATTGTCAAAGGCGCCGTCGAGAAGCGGTGTTGCCAGACTCCAAGCGTCTGCCTGCAGAGTGAGAGCGGACGACTCCAGGCTCGCAATCTCGCCCTGCGGCTCGTACAGCGCGTCCAGGGCAGACCGGCGCCACACCGGCAGCCGCATGCGCTCGACATGCGTCTCTAAGAGCGTCGGACCGTCCAGCACCGTGACCGAGACACGGTGGGTTCCTGGGGGCAGCACCACTTCTGCCGTTCTACGCCATCCGAATCCAGGGCGGTCCGGATTGGGGCCTGACCGACGGGACAGTCGTTCCACCAGAATACCGTCTACGGTAATGCGAAGCTCAACCGGCCCATAGGCATCTGCATCGCCCAATATCGGCGAGCCGTGTACGACCAGAACACCCGGTCCACGCACTTCACCGCGGAACACGCCGTCGGCCTTTACTTCAGCGTCCAAGGTGTCTGCGATGAAGTGGTCCGACAGCCCTCGGGCACGGACCTGCTCCAGCTCCAGCCAGGCAGCGGCAGTACAAAAGCGAGGGTCATCGTACCCCGTCTCCCGCATGGCACTGCGTCGCGCCAGCCAAACTCGGTCCAGGCCTTCGAGCTCACCCGGAGGCTCCGGCAGTAGACGCTCTCCCCTACACCACTCGGCGACATCGGTCGCATAGCGAGACCAGGCGGCTGGCTCACCCGCGTCGTCTTCTTCCCACTTTTGAACACGGATGCGACGGTCCGCTTCAAGGGTGAGCGTGCGACTACGGTCGGACGCAGGAACCACCCACGTTCCACGTGGACCCGCAGTGAGCGGCACGCTGACGCCATCTTCCGTCAGCGAGACCACAGCTCGCTCGGGGTGTACGCGAATGAGCGCCGCTTCGCCCAGAGAGATGTCGAGCGAAATCTCACGAGCCGGTCCTTCGCGCCCGGCGTCGACCCACCCAGCAAGAGCGGCACTGATCAGCAGCAACGCTGTCATCGGGACTCCGCCACATCAACGATACGCTCGATAAGCGCGGTAGCTGCAGCGTCATCTTCACGCAGAGTCGCTCGCGAATCACGCGACAACTCCAAGTGAATGAACCGAGATTGCCCGGAGACGGCCCGCCCTTGCGCATTGCGGGTCGCGGCGAGCAGCGGCACCTCAGTTCCCTTGCGGACCTCTCCGCCAAGCACCGCAACAACAGCGGAGGACACGCGGTCAACCATCACATCCGGCTGAAGCGTCTCGCCGTCGCTAATGACGGCAGAGAACTCGCCATGGCGCTTGGAGAACCCATGGACCTCCACCACAAGCGCATCGGACATGCCGTCCGTAGCGCCTATAGTCATGGATTGAAAGGCCGTATCGACACGGTGAGCCACATCCGCGTCGCGACGACGCTCACCTTCGGTTCCGCCAAACCGATGCGCGGTATTGATGATGAGGACGCGCGCATACCCTTGGTCGAACCAGTCGCACACAATGCGTCCGGTGTTCAAGTCGAACCAACCATGTGGGGCAACCAAGGCCAGCGGCGGTACATCACGTCCCAACCGCACGGCAACAAGCCCGAGTCCCGAGTTCACCGCACCGTGCAGCGTGACCACCCGAACCCCGCGTTGGCAGACAAGCTTCAGCTCGTCGCACCGTTCGTCAAAGTCCGACGGCACACGCCCCGTTCCGGCATAGCCGACGACGCGGGTGAGAAACGCTTGAAGATGCGCCCGTTCAGTCACAGTGGCACCGACCATCGCGGCGTCATCCCGCAGGGCCTCCACCTGCTCCCACGTCCCCGCGTGTGCGAGCAGCGCCAGCCAGACAATCACTCGCCCACCTCCGGCCAGTGCAGCGTACGAAACAGCGTAGGTGTCTCCCATGTCGCGTCAAACCGCACGTAAACGGGCGTACCATCTGGTGATGTGGCCCGAACCTCGATGGTGTGCTCCCCTTCCGACAAGTCCTCTCCCATCACCAAGCGCATGCCCGTCCATCGGTCGATCGCGCCGCCATTGTCCAACAGCCCTCCACCGGTGACCTCGTCTGGCACGTAGTACCGCGCGAACGCCGTGTGCTGTGCCACGGTCTGAGTACTCGCTTGCCGGATACCCCCGTCTACCTCGGTAATGATGGTGGGCGCTTGCGAACCACTCGCGGTGTAAGCGCGTAGATAGAGCGTCTGCACACCGTCCAGCTCTGGGATGCGCAGCGACACCGTACGGTCGTCTACCCGGTACAGCGTTCGGTGAGCCCAACGCTCGCCTCCCCCCGGGTGCTTGGCGAACCACATACCGCTGGGTGCTGTGAACATGCAGGTCTGGCTACCCGCAGGCAATCCGTAGAACCGCAGCATGCCGCGGCTCGAGCGCACGCGCTGTGAAGAGGTCACCCCACCGCAGCGGAGCGACGCGACCTCGCCGACCTTCGAGCGCGACAGCCTGTGTTCAAGCTTGATGATTCCGTCATCTGGGACCACAAGCTGCTGACGCGACCCCATACGGTTTCGGTGCCAGCGCTGAAACGGGCCCTCTGATTGAGAGGGTTCGAGCATTGGAAACCGTGGAGGACTAAACGACGGGAACACCGTGTCCGTGTCGATGGGTTGGTTCGCGAGTAGGGCGTCGCGACCGGCCCCCTTCGGCTCAAACCGCACCGTGGCGATGAGTGTCTTGACCCGCTCAGCCCGAATCGCCGCCGCCAAGTCTTCCGGAGCCAAGGCCACCCACGGTGCCAGCTCCCACGGCACGTAGCGCGCGCCAAAGTCGTTCTCTAGGCCGTAGACATCCGGTTGGATGCCGTCGACTCCTAGCGGAACGAGGAACCGTACATCTACGTCTTGCGGGGCGGTCCACTCAATGGTTCGCGTAGCCTGCGGGTGAAGGACAAATCGCGTGGTCGGCTCGCTGGCGTCGCCATCTTCGGCATCTGTGTACCGCTCGAAGGGGGCCTGTAGCCACGGTACGAGCACCTCGCCTTCGGCCAGCTTGTTGTCGTCACCATCCCGCGCAATCCAGTTCATCCGAACCGGCTCCCCAGGGTGTGACGGCCGTGCATCCACGCGCAACAGACCCGTAGGTGTGCCACTGTCCACGGGAATGCGTAGCGGAGGCTGCTCCTCACCCAGTCGGAACAACCGGATTCTGCGTTCTTCGGGTCGAAGACGGATGTCCGAGGGTAGCGGAGGGTCTCCCCAACGCATTGGCTGCTCTGTCGGCGTAAGAATAGGATTGACAGGGACTGTGGAGTTGTTGAACACCCGCAGACTCCATGTCTCCCCTTCCGGCACCACAAAGGTATCGCCAACCGTGACCGTCTCGGAAGCGTCACTGATGACATCAATGCGCAGTGCATCATTGACCGGTGTACCCAGACTCGCTTGAACGGCACCGGCTTGTAGTTGGGCAGGTCCAATCACATTAAACGCAGTCGCTTGACCTGGTTCTAGACGGCGCAACGGAACGGTCTCGACCCCCTTCTCTGGCCGCGGACGACGCAAGACCGCCACGGTGTCGCCAACGAGAAAGTCCGGCGACAAGGACCGTCGACGCCACTTGCTGTACCAAGCAAACTCGTTGGTAGTGAGGGCTGGGTAGGGACGCGGCCATGTCAGGGCGAGAAGTCCACCGGGCTCTGTTCCACCCGTCACTTCAAAGATACGCAGCAATAGTCGCGTGTTTTCGGGCAGTCCAACAGGGGCGACCTCGAGAAGCCCACCGCCGTCGCTAAATCCAGAGTCTAGGTCAATCACACGACTATCGGTCACTCGCCGACCGGGCCGAGACGACCGAATCAACGGACGTCCGTCCGGGTCTACAAGCACGCGGCTGACCACGTTGTGGGTCCAGGCCACCGTCTCGCCGCTGCTGCGTAGCAATGACAAGCCCACCCCGAAGTTCCACTGCCGAAGCGGGTCGAGCGATTGGTTCTCGGGGACTTCTAAGTGGGCGACAATGCGAATGGCATCATTGCTGTCTACACGTACTCGAAAGCCACCGTCATTGCTCACATCCAACAGTACCAAGCGCTCCTCGACGAGAGAGCCTTCAGCATCTCTACGAGGCACGAGCAGCAACGACACCGACACAACCAGCGCCCAGCCAACCACCAATAGACGACCCCTCATTGGGCCCGCCAAACGGCTGGAAGCGTCCACTCACCCAAGTTTACCGACTGCCCCGAGTATCCGAGGGGAGCCACACCAACACGCCCGTTGTGCTGCACCACAATCAGCGCACGACCAGTAATGGGGTCGCTCGTCGCGCTGACGGTTGCCGAAGGCCCGAGGTCGGCGACCATGCGTGCCAAAGCCCCTGGATGGCCGGTTGTGGCGTAGCGAGCAAGGGTCTGCCAGGTGTCGTCTAGGCCACCATCCGTAAGTGGCTGGCCTCGAATCAGGCCGCGAACATCCAACTCTTCGACCTGAATATCGGAAGCGGCGAGAGCGAGCGCAAAGGGAGAGCCAGGCTCCAATCCCGAGTAGGTCTGACGGAGACGCTGACTGACCCAGACTGTGGCTAGCGCACCGTCAAACGGCTCCACAGAGGCGCGACGTCGGTCGCCACCATCATGAAAGCGGGCTCGGACGGATGACGCATCACCGTACACAACGGAGAACCCAGCATCTTCCACTAAAGATGTCGCCAAGCGCCCCACTTTCCGGGGCTCATGGACCGGAGAGACCGCGCGACCGTCGTACACAACGGCATCTCCGCCGGCCAAGTCGTCGTACCGCAATCGCGCAATCGACACGCCTTGTAGCCCGGACTGCTCCATGGCCAACACCCGCCACCACACACGAGCAATGTCGGTAGCTTCGAAGTCTTGGACCACCATTAGCGCACGAGCATCCGACGTCTCCGCCCACGATGCACCGACAGCAACCAGGTCTTCAAAAGGCTCGCGGACCTCAACAACCACCGGTGCTTCGCCATCCAACAGCATGATTCCTACGGCGTAAGGCCCCTCTTCCGGTGGCACGACACGCACGCCGTCCTCGGTCCACTGAAGCTGCACACCAACACGAAACGCCCAGGCGCCAGCAATAGCGCGCCAGCGAATGTCGTCATGTGCTCGCAGGGCCGGCCATGCGACACCCCGCTCATAGGCCGACAACCACGTTGCTGTGTCGACAACAGACCGACGAGGCGGCTGTAGACCGACCATGAGCTCAGACGCCGCAAACGCAATGCCATTGTCGTCCAAGACCAGCTCGGCGTAGTCTCCTTGTGACACCCGCTCGACCAAGTCCATCACCGCCGGTGTGAGACCCGCTGGACCCGTCCATGACGACTGTTCGCCCACAGACACGCGAATGCGCGTGGATTGGCGGCGATGCACACCTTGAACGTAGGTCGGGTCCCCAAGAACTACGCGAGACGCACCCACGCGCTCCGCAATGGAGAGTGCCGCCTCAGCCACGCCAGGACGCCACGCCTCTTCCGCCCAGACCTCAACGCCATCACGTCCATCTTTACGCCAAAGAACACTCGCAATGCCGGTGCCACTACCGTCGAGAACGAAGCCATCCGCATACTCGTCAACCCGCAGCGAACGGCCTCTGTACGGACGTCCTGAGTTGGCCAATGCGATTGCAATCGCGGCTTCATCCCGCACATCACGGCGAACTACCTGCATGGGCTGGACCACCGCTTCCATCGCCACCATCCAGGCCGGACCCGGACGGTCGCCGGACTCGTCGAGCATGGCCTCGCCTACGTCTGGAGAGATGAACGAGAGCAGCGCTCCAAGGGTGGTTCCGAGCAAAAACCCAGACAGAGACACCAATATTGTAGGCACCAAGATGCGGAGAACCTGGCCCTGACGCCACACACGCGTAGCCAGCAGTGCCGGAAGCAAGTAGCCGAATCCAAACAGGTCAGACGTCGTAAACGACGGCCATATGCCCTGGCCAACGGAGGCTATGAGCAGCTTGACGGCATAGCTGACGGTAAATGCCAGCACAATCGGTCTCATCCCGGACAAGTTCACCGTCTTCAGTGGCCGTACGGAAACGAGACCGCGAACAATCGCGACGACAACCAGCACTTCAGCGAAGGTCGCCATGACCGTAATCGGGTCCAACCAGGCGATAGCCAGCAGACCACAGACAATGATGCCACCGAAGTCCCATCCGAATCGGACCGTTGCATGGGACGCGAGGAAGGCGCCGACGACCAGCAGCAGATAGACCCGGGGCGCCCCTAAGAAGCTCCACTCCAAGTCGGCATAGGTCAGCTCTAACGTGACCAACGATAGATTGGTAAACGGAAGCAAGACGAAGCGCAGCAGTAGGAACACGGCAAGAACCGGTAGCGCTACAATCGGCACACCTGCTGCAATTCCAGGCTTCCAAAGAGCGTTCGCGGTGAGCGGCACCAAGACCAACCCAATCGAGTGCCACCCATCTGCACGGTCGAATCCGGCCGCAAATAACAGGTCCGGACCGGGCCAGACCTCTGCTGCTAAGCGCACAAAGATGCTTGCCAAGATGATGAGGAAGAAGCGGTCTCGGCCGAAAGCGATGTCGAGCGGCAACCACTTCTGAAGCCGCCGGCCCACAAAGTCCGCGACCAAGTACGTAGCGATTGCCTCGACTGCGACAACCAAGGCCGCATCTGGGCGAATCGCAAGAATGGCCCCCAAATAGCCAGGGACAACCAAGCCTGTCGTCGGCCAGCCGAAGCGTTCCGTGAGCCACCACAGCAACAGCACTCCCACAAAGACTGCGGTGAGCAGACTGTCGTCGATGTAGGCGCTGGGGAAGACCGGAAGCATCAGGCGCCGGAGTCTATCGTTCCAACGCCACAGCGCGAGGATGCAGCCGCGCTCTGGTTCGGGTAGACCGCTGGCATGCGTACTGAAGTCCACAAGTTTGGCGGAACTAGCGTTGGCACAGCCGACCGGATCCGCAATGCCGCCACCCTCGTCCAGACCACTGCAAAGGACACGCGCCTTGTCGTGGTCGCGTCTGCCATGTCCACGATTACGGACACTCTTCTGGCTACCGCTGACGCTGCGAAACGAGGAGATACGCCGACTGTCACGGTCAACGTGGCGTTCATTCGAGACAAGCACCTCACTGCCTTAGACGCGCTGGACCCCGATGCCACCGCTGTTCGGCAGGAACTCAACGCGCTGTGTGACGAGCTGCTCCAGCTGTACAACGCGGTCTTGTACAGCGGCGAAATCACGCCGCGCCTGCACGACCGCATGGTGTCGATGGGCGAAAAACTCTCGATCCGATTGCTCGCCGCAGCCCTATTGGCTGTGGGGCAGGACAGCATCGCTCTGGACGCCGACCAGTTTCTCGAGACGGACGGAAACCACTGTGCCGCAAATCCACTCGGCGGCGTGGCTGACCGAAGCATCCAAGGCGCCCTCGGACACCATCTAGACGCCGGTCGCGTGTGCGTGGTCACCGGCTTCTGCGGGCGCGGACCCGATGGCGCCACAACCACCCTGGGACGAGGGGGTTCAGACTTGTCAGCCACCGTCCTGGCCGGCGCTCTCAACGCCGACAAAGTGATCATCTGGACGGACGTGCCCGGTGTCTTCAGCACCGACCCGCGCCTGGTTCCAGATGCCCGCGTCATCCCGCAGCTGAACTACCGAGAAGCCGCCGAGCTGTCGTTCTATGGCGCTAAGGTTCTGCACCAACGGACCATGATTCCGGTCGCGGACAAGCGCATTCCAGTGTGGACGCGAAGCTCGCTGGAGCCGAGCCTTCCTGGGACCGTGGTCAACGGCAGCTTTACGCCTGGAAGCCACCCTGTGAAGGGCATCAGCGCCATTCGCGGTCAAGCGCTGGTGTCGCTGGAAGGCAAGGGCATGGTGGGTGTGCCCGGTGTGGCGGCACGGCTGTTCTCAGCCCTCGCCGCCCGGGACGTCTCAGTGACCATGATCAGCCAGTCCAGCTCCGAGTCATCGGTGTGTCTGGCCATCCCTGAGGAGTCCGCCAATGTTGCCGAGATGGCCCTCAAGCGCGCATTCCGCGACGAGATGACCCGCGGAGATGTTGAAGAGATTCGCGTACGCACAGATGTCTGCTTGGTAGCCGCCGTCGGCCTGGGCATGGCACACCACCCTGGGGTTGCAGCCCGGGTCTTCCAGGCCATCTCAGCCGAAGGCGTCAACGTCCTAGCCATCGCCCAAGGAAGCAGTGAGCTCAACATCTCACTGGCGGTCACGAGCCAAGACGTAGGGGCCGCTCTGCGCTCCGTACACCGCGAGTTCGGCCTGCACCGTCAGGACACCGGTGATGACGACGCAGACCGCATGGACATCATCCTGCTCGGCTGCGGACGCGTCGGACGCGCGTTTGTCGCACAGCTCCGAGCGCGCAACGCGCACATCATCGAGCGCTTTGGCATCAGCCCTCGAGTCGTCGGACTCGCAGACCGTTCGGGCTTCCTCTTGGACGCAAAGGGCCTATCTGACGACGCTATCGACCAAGCCCTAGGGCACAAAGCAAGCGGTGGCGCCCTTGCAAACTTGGACGACGGAATCGCCGCCGACTCCGCCGTCGCGCTCATTGATGCGGCCGCCGACTGGCGCATGGTTCGACCGGTCTTGGTAGACGTCAGCAACGCGGATTCCCACGATGCCTTTGCCGCAGCCCTGACCGCCGGATTCGACGTGGTGACCGCCAACAAGGTCCCCGTCGCCGACACCCTGGCCCGCTGGACCTCACTGACCACCTTGGCTGAGCGGACCGGACGCATTCTCAAGGCCGAGGCCACCGTTGGCGCCGGACTGCCTGTTGTAGACACCCTAGAGACGCTGATTGCCACCGGCGACCGCGTAACCCGCGCCCAAGGGTGCTTCTCGGGCACGCTGGGCTTCTTGATGACCGCTGTCGAAGACGGAACGCCGCTCTCTGTGGCCGTAGAGCAGGCCATCGCTGCCGGGTTCACCGAGCCAGACCCGGTGGTCGACCTGTCTGGCATTGACGTGGCTCGAAAGGCTCTCATCCTCGCGCGCTACGCCAACATGGTGAGCGGAGACGTTGAGGTACAGCTGACCGGTTTGGTCCCAGCCGACTGGGCCGGCCTGCCACAGTCCGAGCTCATCACACGTATCCAGAGTCTAGACGCGGACATTGCCGCCCAGACCGCCGACGCCAAGGCACGTGGCGAAGTCCTGCGCTTTGTCGCCAAGGTCGAGCCCGACAACATTGTCGTCGGCTTGCAGTCCGTCGCAGCCGACAGCCCCGTGGGGCGCCTGCGCGGCTCAGACAACTTGGTGGTCTTCGAGTCCGACCGCTACTCCGACCGTCCACTTGTCGTCAGCGGCCCAGGCGCCGGAATTGAGGTGACAGCCATGGGTGTGCTCGGAGACCTGCTACGAATCGTGGGAGAACGCCGATGACCACCTCTGTGACCGTCTTTGCTCCGGCGACCGTCGCCAATCTCGCCACCGGCTACGACGTGCTGGGTCTCGCTGTTCAGGCGCCGGGAGACACCGTCACCGCCACCCTTGGGGGCCCCGGAGGCATCGTCATTGACCGCATCACCGGCGACGACGGACGCTTGCCATTGGCCGCGTCCGACAACTGCGCCGGCATTGCAGCCATTGAGACCTGTAAGCACGCGGGTGTCTCCCCCGACATCACGCTCACCGTGCACAAGGGTCTTCCGATTGGCTCGGGACTTGGAAGCAGCGCTGCCAGTGCTGCTGCTGCTGCTGTCGCCGTAAACACGTTGCTGGGAAATCCACTTCGTAAGCGCGAGCTCATCGGCCCCTGCATGGAGGCCGAGGCGGTGGTGTCGGGTCGTCATGCAGACAACGTGGCGCCGTCCCTGCTGGGCGGACTCGTCCTGGTCCGCTCCATTGATCCGCTCGATGTTGTGCGCCTGCCGATTGCCGAGTTCCTCCGCATTGTCGTGGTCACTCCAAAGTTCGAGCTGGCCACACGCGACGCACGCAATGCCCTGCCCCAGTCCGTCGCTCTGGAGCACATGGTCACCTTTGGCGCCAACCTCGCAGGACTCGTGTCTGCCTGCTTCTCGGGTGACCTCGACTTGCTGGGCCGCTGCCTGGTGGACCCCATCGTCACCCCTGCGCGCGCCGCCCTCATCCCAGGCGCCACCCAGGTGATGCAGGCCGCCCTAGATGCGGGTGCTGTTGGCAGCTCCATCAGCGGCGCCGGTCCGTCCATGTTTGCCCTGTGTCGCTCAGACGCTTCGGCCCAGCGAGTGGGCCAAGCAATGGTGACCGCATTTGAACACGCTGGCCTGTCGACTACAGTGCTCATCAGCCCGGTAGACTGTCCGGGAGCTCGGGTCGTACACTGACCGCTGGAGAGAGTCCCCATGAAAGGCATTCACCTACGCTGTGACCGTGACGGTTCGACCTATGACGCCTCGGAAGTGCGCTACCGGAGCACTCTTGGCGAGCCGCTGGACGTGGTGCACGATCTGACAAAGCTCGCGGGGCTCACCACCGAGACCTTTGATGCCCGCTTGCGCTCACGCAATCCCCTCGACCGCTCCGGCGTGTGGCGCTTTCGTGAGCTGATTGCGCCAATTCCGGACAAGGACGTCGTCACCCGACGGGAGGGCAATACCAACCTGTATGACACACCACGTGTGGCCAGCTGGGTGGGTCTCGACGCACTGCAGCTCAAACACGAAGGCGAGAACCCCACAGGCTCGTTCAAGGACCGCGGCATGACCGCTGCCATCAGCCTGGCCAAGTCGTTGGGTATGTCTCGCGTGGCGTGTGCATCGACCGGCAACACCTCCGCCTCCATGGCCGCCTACGCCGCTCAGGCCGGTATGCAGGGCATTGTGTTCATTCCAGACGGCAAGATTGCCTACGGAAAGCTGTCCCAGGCCTTGGCCTACGGCGCGCGTACGCTTCAGATTGAGGGCGATTTTGATGACGCCATGACTCTGGTCCAAGAGGTGTGCGACGCCGAAGGCATCTACCTGGTCAACTCCATCAATCCGTTCCGCATCGAAGGCCAGAAGGCGATTGGCTTCGAGATTCTGCAGGACTTGGGCTGGAAGGTTCCCGACTGGATTGTGTTGCCCGGCGGAAACCTCGGCAACAACAGCGCCCTCGCAAAAGGCATGCAGGAGCTGTACGCCCTAGGCCTCATCGACCGACTGCCGCGCATCGCCGTCATCCAAGCGGCAGGGGCAAACCCGCTGTTCACAGCATGGACAGCCGGAAACGACGTTGTACCCGTCAAGGCCGACACCCTGGCCTCGGCCATCAAGATTGGCGCACCCGTCTCCTGGCGCAAGTCCCTGCGAGGAATCGCGGCATGCAACGGCGTTGTCGCCCAAGCCACGGACCAGGAAATCCTAGACGCCAAGGCCCAGGTTGATGCTGCGGGAATTGGTGCCGAACCGGCAAGCTGCGCCACCGTGGCCGGGATCAAGATGCTCGTGAAGCAAGGGGTGATTGCCCACGATGCGCATGTGGTAGGCATACTTACGGGACATCTGCTAAAAGACCCCGACCTGGTTGTTGGGTACCATCAGGGCACACTCAAAGACTTCGACTTGACCTACGCCAATCCCCCTACCCGCATCTCGTCTACCCTAGCCGCGGTGCAGGCAGCCTTGGAAGACTAGACATGCGTCTATTGCTGCTACTCCTGCCCCTCATGGCCTGCCGTGACCGCACACCCCCACCGCCAGCCTGTGACGGTGTGAACGAAGCAATCACCACCGCCTGTCGTGTTCCGCCGCCGCTAGATTGTGAGACGGCAAGCGACGAGTTCATTCGCTGCATCGACAAAGTGGCGAGCGAAGCAACAGCCTGCGCACCCATGCGTCAGGCGATTTCTCGGTGTATAATCAAGCACAGCAACTGACGGTTGGGCGCTACTTCGTCACACCCACGTTCTTCAGCGTAATCGCGCCGACGGTTCCCTCAATTGCGGTGCCCTCTTCGGCCGTCTTATCAATACTGACCTGGCCTGCCTCAATCGCAGCGCCGTCTGCCTGCACAGACGAGCCGCCAGCGCCTAGGCGAAGCGAGCTGGTGAGGAAGCGGGTGAAGGTCATCACCAGGTCTTCCTGGCCGGCCTTGTTGACGCTAACCACATTGTCGGTCTGGTTCTCGCCTGCCAGTGTGACCGAGTTGCCGTCACCGAGGCCTACGTTGCCGTTGCGCATGCGGACGTCCGCAGAGAGGTTGGCGTTTGCCATGTCGAAACTGTCTGCGACGGAGCCAGGCTTGGGCCCTGTCGACGGCCCCGCGGCCGCTCTGTCTGCCGCAACGTTCGCGTGGTTGGCCACGCTCGTGTCGATGGTCTTGCCGAGGCCCATGGACTTGCCCAGGTTGATGTTGGGTGCGCCTGCCAGGTTCGCCTTGAGCCTGCTGTCTTGGTCTACGTAAGCACCACGCACGCCGACCCATGCCGGCCCGCCCAAGTTGCGGCTGAAGTCCGCTCGGGCTGCGCCGGGAACAATGTGGCCATCGCGGACAGCAACGTTGGCGTCCATCTGGGTGCCATCTTTGACGTTCAGTCGCCCGAGGCCCTCACCGTACTTGCCAGAATTCATGGGTATCGACGCGCGGATATCGGCGTCTTGTACCGCACCGCCAAGGGCACGAATCATGTCTGGATTGGGGCCACTGGACTCCCCAGAAGTAATGGCCCGACCGCTGATACCGCGTGCGGTAACGTCGCTGGCCCCGCCGGTGAAGCCGTCCGGCCCCATGTTGGCCGCTGCACCACGTACACCCAAGGCGTCCACGTTTGCAGACATGCCATCCCCGCGATGGGCAATCTGGGTCGCATCCAGGGAGGACAGGCCCACGTGCGTAGACGCGCCGTCATGGACTCCACTCATGCCAGAGGCATTGACCTCGCCAACCGTGGTTCCACCCGTGCGAAGCTTCTGGGCGCGCAGGGCGTCCACACCACCGCTCATGGCATTGCCATCACGCTCGCCCCTCACGCCGCTGACCCAGACAGCACCAGCTCCGTGCTGACCCATATCGATGCCCGCAGCGCTCGCCGCATTCACAGAGACGCTGCTCTTGTCCGGTCCGTGCGACCCGCTCGCTCCCACAATCGACGCGGTCCGGACTGTGCCATTGGCCGTCGAGATGCCCGACGCATCCAAACCATCAAGACCACCGCTGATGACCTCACCGTTCTTGCCGACCGTCAGGCCCTTTGCATGGATGGCCTCGACCGCGTTGTCGCCTGAGCGCACACCCGACACATTCAGTTGGTCGACACTGCCCGAGCTCGCTGTCGGGCCGTGCGTTCCTTGTACGCCGGACACCGACGCCCCGGCCACGGTGGTGCCGTCGTAGCTGGCCCCCCCCACAGATAGTGAGTTTAGGGAGCCCGTCATGGTCTCGCCTTTCCGGTCAAAGGCCGCTTGGTCAATGGCGACGTCGTTCACGCCGAGCGCCTTTCCGCCAATGCTGCTGCGCAAGCCGCTGACTGACCCTGACTCTAGCGAGCCACTCATCGCATCCTTGCTGGACGCGAACGAGCCTCCTGTCAACTCCACACCGCCAACCGAGTGCTCACCCGACTGAATGTCGTTCACCGACAGACTGTTCATGCCGGCAGCGACGCTACCATTGCCAGACTCCACCTTGACGCCGCGTCCGTCCATGGAGCCAATCGTTGTTCCCGCGGCGTTAATGCCTTGGGCCCGTACCCGACCGGTTGAGTACGTCGCGTCATTCCGTCCACGCTGGGTCGTACTGAAGTGGTCCACTCCAATCGACTCAACCGACGTGTCCTTGACCTGGAGCTGGTTGACGTCTGCCCGGGTGGCATTGATGCCGACATGCGCGGTGCCATCTTCCGTTCGGCTCAAGTCAAAGCCGCCGTCGCGGACGTAGGCGGAGCCCATGCTGAGGTTGTTGGCATTGAGACCAGTCGCCTGTGCATTTCCCACGCTTCCAGACGCGGTCACGCCGGCCGATGTGTTCTGTGCAGACATGTTCAGGTTGGACGCAGACGCACTACCAAGCCTCAAATTGCCTGCTTGCAGGCCATTAAGCGACGCACCACCCATGCCTACATTCGTGTTCCACGACTCCCCATTCAAGCCGGAGCCAGAGACGGACAGGTCGGAGACGCTGGCACTGTCGAGCGATGTCTTTCCAGACACGCCGTTCACGTTCATGCTCTTCGCGGCAAGGGCTAGGTCGCCGTTGCCGTAGTCGGCAGACAAGTCGGACATGGATGCGCCGGCAATCTTGTCACCCGAGGCCGTTGAGACATTCCCAACCGAGGCGCTGCTGACAGCGACCGTGTGTTCTGTTCCGTTCTCACCCTGCCGCATGTCCACGCGGGCGCCAGAAATCGAGGTCTCACCAATGGTGTTTCCCTTGCTAGAAGCACCACTGGCGGCAATCGAGCCCGCCTCAACAAATCCCGTGCCTTCTTGCTGGTTGATTCCACCATTGAGCGCGTCCACGCGCACCTGTTCGGCACCACCGTCCGCACTCTTGAACCCGTCAATCACTGCACTGGACACATAGAACCGAGCTGCAGAGTCCTGCCCGGTAGGCATGTCGCTGCCCTCACCACTCACGTTCATGTTCGTGCGGCCCAACTGCACGCTCGTGGCGGAGATGTCGCCGTTCTTGGTGTGCGCCGTGATGCTGTCTGCAATGGCCGAGCTGAACTGAATGTCCACGCCGGTCTTGGTGGCATTGCCAACGAGCGGCAGGCCACCTTCGCCCTTGATGCTGATGCGCAGGTCGCGAATCGTGGCGCCTTTTGTGGTCAACGTGGGAGTGTTGACGCCCATAATGCGAACTTCTTTCGACACAATCGTCATGGTGTCGTTCTTGTAGTCCAGCTCCATCATGACTTCGTTGGCACCTTCTGCCGAGCGGTCGAGCTGAATCTGATTGCGCACGTCTTCCGGCATCAGGTCCAAGACCTCATCCATGTCTGTAGACACGGACACCTTGCGGTCCTTCCAGTCCACGTCCATGTCCGACGACGCCAACACATCCCAGGCATCACCCACGGTCTCTTTGGCGCTGTCGACTGTCTCACCCACCGCCGTGGAGACGTCATCGTAGGTGTCTGCGATCCAGGAACCAGCGCGCTTCCACCAGGGAGGCGCCTCGGCTGGGCCATTCGGGGAACGGGCCGGGGCATCGGTACCGTTTTGGGCGCTAGTTGCAGAGCGCGTGGCCTGATTGCCCCGCTGCTGCCGACGTTGTTTAGACATGATGTCTCCCGAGGAGTGAGAGACCCTGAGTATAGCGGCTCATTCTCAATGAACGGTGTCAAATCCTCTGTGAACTACGGTTCGACCACCGTTGGTACGCCATCGCGCACATGAGTTCCCAAGAAATGTGCGGCCTGTCGTTGGGCAGTTGCGCTGTCGAAGAGCACAAAGTGTGCGTCCGCGTTGCCGACCGCTGCGTACAGCGCGACAACCCCGGTAATCTCACCGCCGAAACGGTTATCCACCACAGGGGCCGACAGCTCGGTGATTCCCGCGAGGGGTGGGCTCTGCCCCGCGACCTGCTGAACTCGAAGCGCCCGCGCCAATGCCGTCTGTGACGCATCGACGGCATAGGTATCGCCCACTCCGTACACCTGGAACACGTGACGAGGCTCCCTGTCCAGAACGGACCCGCCGAACTGGTAGGCCGCAAGGTTGACCGCATCGACGGTATCCAGGTTCGCTTGCCACAGATTGAGGACGGGATGCTCCCGATTCAAGGAGGCATCCGCCAGGGAGACACGCTGGTGAGGCAGCGGCGAGCGTGGAGAGGTCTGCCCCAGCACCCGTGCCAGCTGAAGTCCTGAGCCCTGAGCAAAGACCGCGGCCTTCACACCGGGTTCCACCGCCAGCGCAGCCACTCCGACCGAGGCTCCCATGCCGTGACCAACAAAGAAGAGGTTGCTGGTATCAAAACGAACCTCCGCCCCAACCGGCGACACCGCCGAGCTCCAGTTCCACTCCGAGGCCGCACGAATGACGGCGAGCACATCGGATGCTGCCTGAAGTCGATTTCCGCGCTGTGCGCTGGGGTTGAGCGGGTTGTCGAACAGCACCTGAGCGGCGTAGGCATGGGCGTCGAGCTCCAGCCAGGTGGTGTCCCAGACATCAGCATTGTTGCGAGGCCCGTGAAGGGGCGCGTCCCAGGTCAACGTAGCGATAGGAGTGCGCGTGCCGTCGTCCAACTGTAGCGTCGCCAGCGAGTCGGAGACGCCGTCAACCACGGCACTTTGGTAACTTCCGCCAATGTCATGCGCGTAGATTGCCAGAGGCCACCCATCCACAGGCATCGGCCCCTCTGGAAGGGTCAGGCTGAACACCACGGTCGCGCTCTGGTTGGGCTCAATCGTGTCCCCGGAGACATCGATGCCACCGCCGTCGCTCACCGTCTTGTACGGAGCCAATCCCGCCTGAAAAGACGGCAAATCGAGAGTTCCCTGCACCTCGACAACGCCGTCGCGCACTGTGCATCCGCGACCGTCTGCCGTGCCAAAGGGGCCGGGAGAATCGCCACACACATGTACGTCGAGGGGAACACCAAGGGCAGCGGAGTGCACCGCGTCGCGCAGACGCTGCATGTCGCGCACAGGGTCTTGAACGGTGAAGACGGTCGCTGCGACAATCTCGCTGTGGGCAACACCAGTGTCGTCGAGCCACTGTCTGAACGGCTGTAGGCTTGTATGTGCGTTCCCAAGAGCATCATCCGACGGTGCATCCGCCGAGAACGCGTCCACAAAGTCAGCGTCCGGCTCAATGACGTCTCCGCCCTCTGCGCGTGCGGATGCTCCCACGAATGCCGCATACGTGTGCCCTGGCAGGTATGGACGGCCATCTACCGGGGTTATCGCGATTCGGTTGTGACAGATATACTGGGACGCGGCTGTAGACGACGCCAAGCCGGTCAGGTGCAGCTCGCCGTACGTCGCGCCCTGCGTCAGATCGATGACGCCGACACTGCCTTCGCCTGGCAGGCCGCGCTCCAAGGTCTCAAAAGACACGCGGTCCGAAAAGCGGAAGAACACCGCTTGGTTGTTGCCAAAGCCCGACTGCTGACCCAGCGACGTCATCAGGTCCGCCACGGGGTCGCCAATACGCGGAACCAGCTCACCGGGGGTTGGGTGACGCTGTAGGTTGGGCCTGCCGTCGACAAGGTACGTGTTGTTCGGAAAAGGCAGCCGGTAGAACTCGGAACGTTGCTCATCCACCTCGTAGAACACACGGAAGGCCCTGTTGTCCGCCGCTGGCTGCTCACACGCGACACCCGGCCACAGAGGAACCTCAAGACCCGAGCAGATACCCTCACAGAACAACCCCAGCGAGCAGTCATCGACGTCATTGCAGGCGTCACCCCGCGCTCCCGTGCCGGGGTCGCCGCTGGTAGTGCACACGCCTGTTGACGCGCACACCAAGCCCGTCTCGCAGTAGGAAGTGGACACACATTCGTCGTTCATCTGGGCGGTTCCTGGCTCACCAAACGACAAACAGGTGCCATTGCCCGCGCACAACAATCCCTGTGAACACTCCGCACTCGCGTCGCAGGCATCCCCGTAGGCCACGGTGCCATCTGACGGGTCGCCGTCATTGTTACAGCCGGCGAGCAAGAGCAAGAGGGACAGACTGCGCATGCAACCTCCGTGTGGACCGCGTTGACAGGGGGCAATGCGCGTCGTAGCACACCCGACCGGAGGACTTGTATGGCGCGCGAATTGGTTCTGGCAATTGACCAAGGTACAACCGGCAGCACAGCGCTGCTCATCGACAAAGACATTCGTGTTGTAGCGTCGAAGAACCTTGAGTTTCCCAACCACTACCCTGCTCCCGGTCGGGTGGAACATGACGTCAACGAGATCTGGTCGTCCATTGGTGCGGCCGTCGGCGGGGCGTTGGCGATGGCCGGTGCGCGCGGCGAAGACATTGTGGCGATTGGCATCACCAACCAGCGCGAGACCTCGCTGTTTTGGGACCGAAAGACCGGTGAGCCGATTCATCGGGCGCTCGTTTGGCAAGACCGGCGCACGGCAAATCGCTGCGCACAGCTCAAGAATGATGGCTTCGAGGACAGCGTACGCAAGCAGACCGGACTGGTCCTCGACCCGTACTTCTCAGGCACCAAAGCCGAGTGGTTGCTCGACAATGTAGACGGCGCACGGGCCAAAGCAGAACGCGGCGAGCTGGCCTTCGGAACCATTGATAGCTGGCTTGCCCACCGCTTGACCGGCGCTCATGTCACAGACGCCTCCAATGCGTCCCGCACCCTGCTGTACGACCTGAACAAGCGGGCCTGGAGTGACGAACTGTGCGCCCTCCTGCGGGTTCCAAAGGCCACGCTGCCAGAGGTCGTGGACAGCAGCGGCGTGATCGGCGTGACCAAGAACGTGGGCTTCCTGCCCGACGGTATTCCCGTCGCTGGACTCATTGGCGACCAGCAAGGCGCGCTCTTCGGCCAGGCCTGTTTCGACATTGGCATGGCCAAGTGCACCTACGGAACCGGTGCCTTCATCCTTCTGAACACCGGTGACACCCCCACTCCCTCGCAGCACGGAATGCTCACGACCGTGGCCTGGCAGCTGAACGGCAAGACCACCTACGCCCTCGAAGGCAGCGCGTTCATTGCAGGAGCCGCCGTTCAGTGGCTACGCGATGGCCTGGGCATCATCCGAAACGCCTCAGACATTGAAGCCCTTGCCGCCAGCGTTCCCGATTCCGGAGGCGTGACCTTCGTTCCTGCACTCGCTGGACTCGGCGCGCCACACTGGCGCCCAGATGCACGTGGAATCATTCGGGGCATCACGGGTGGGACCACAAAAGCCCACTTGGCGCGCGCCACTCTTGAGGGCATCGCTCTACAGATCGACGACATCTTGCACGCCATGACAAGCGACCTCGGTACCTCCTTGACCGAGATGCGCGTAGATGGCGGTGCTGCAAAGAATGACCTGCTGATGTCGCTCCAAGCAGACCTACTTGGCGTCCCGTGCGTTCGCCCCACTGTGCTGGAGACGACTGGCCTCGGAAGCGCGCTGCTCGCGGGTCTAGCCACCGGCATGTGGTCGAACCAGAGCCAAGTCACGGACGCCTGGAGAGAGGAAAAGTCCTTCCGGCCCACCGGAGCTACGACCACCTTGTCCAACTTGCGGCGTCAGTGGCGTGCAGCGGTGGATAGAGCCTAGAAACAATGCCCGTTTACCTTGTCGACCTGTTCATGTTCGTCACCCTCTCCGGTGGCTTTCTCTGGCTCACCAACCAGAAGAAGCTCTCGGGAGGTCTTGCCATGGCAGGGGCCTCAAGCTGGCTCATTGGCGCCTTCTTCGCCCTGGCAGTCATCCGCCTCAACAACGTCTCCGCACAAGACGCTGGCGGCATCATGGTCTTGGGCCGTGTCTTGCCAACTCTCACAGCCTTCTTCTTCTTATGGTCGCGCCCAGACTGGCTTCCAACGCGCACCATCCGCGGCATTAAGTCGCAGTGTGTGTACCGTGAGCCCGGCCCCGTGAGCTCGGAACGCGTGAGTGCCTACTTGGTCGAGCACAAGCTACGCGCCAGCCACGAAGCGCTCAGCGTGTGGGTCGCGGCCGCAGATGTGTCTCGTGCACGTAAGGTACTGCCGAGCTTCATTGCCTGGACCCGCGTCTTCAACGGGCGAGAAGCCACCCAAGCGCGATTCGTTGCGGACTGGCTCAAGCGCAATGAGGTCGACGCCCAAGTTCGCGGCGAGATGAAGACCGGAATCATGGGTGGCATTCCGGTCGAAGAGAGCTTCCCTGATGTCTGGGTTCGCGGCGCGGACAAGACACGCGCCCAGGAACTCATTGCCGAGATGGACGAGAGCATCGAAGGCGAGGCCTGGACATGCCCATGGTGCAAAGAGGAGAATGGGTCAGCGTTCGCCGCTTGCTGGAACTGCGAGAAGGCTGGACCGCAAAAACTTTCCAACTAGGTGTCGTTCAGAACGGGACTGACCCGTCCTTGGAATGAACCCAACAGGAGAGACCATGCAGTACCTCGTTCTCATTTACTCGGAAGACAGCCCCAACCCCACTCCACCGACCCCCGAACAGATGCAGGGGTGGTTCGACTACACCCAGGCACTAAAAGATGCCGGCGTCTACGTTGCCGGTGAAGCGCTTCAGCCAGTCGTTACCGCAACAACAATCCGCGGCATGGGCAAGGATGCTGTGATGACCGACGGGCCGTTTGCCGAGACGAAAGAGACCCTGGGTGGCTTTTACATGATTGAGTGCGCAGACGCAGACGAAGCATTGAAGTGGGCCGGCCTGTGTCCAGGGGCTCAGTACGGCTCCATTGAGCTGCGCCCAGTCGTGCGCTTCTCCTAGCAGTGCAGGCTCTCGATGCCGTCTTTCGCCACTCCCACTCTCGGGTCATGGCGTCGCTGATTCGTGTGTTCGGAGACTGGCAAGTCGCTGAAGACGCGCTGATGGACGCCACCGAGAAGGCATTGGTGCGCTGGCCGAAAGATGGCACGCCAGACGACCCCATCGCTTGGCTGCTCACAACCGCACGACGAGCCGGCATTGACCGCATTCGACGTGCCAACACCCGCGTGCGAACGGCAGACGCTGTTGGCCTCGACCTCACCTTGCGCGCGGAGGAACGACAGGACGCCCCCGTGCAGCAAGACGACGACACACTGCGCTTGGTGTTCACCTGCTGCCACCCGGCCCTGTCCCGTGACGCCCAAGTGGCACTCACCTTGCGCACCATTGGCGGACTCACCGCCGAAGAAATCGCCCGCGCCTTCTTGGTCCCGACAGCAACCATGGCCCAGCGCCTCGTTCGCGCCCGACGGAAAATCCACGGCGCCGGCATCCCCTTTCGCATTCCAGAGGGGGACGAGCGGGCTGGCCGAATGAACGCGGTTCTGCGCGTCATCTACCTCATCTTCAACGAAGGCTACGCCAGCACTCAGGGCGATTCCTACGTACGCCACGAGCTGTGCGACGAGGCGCTTCGTCTGTGTGAAGTCCTGTGCACCCTGGTCCCGGACAGTGAATCCCACGGCCTGTGGTCGCTCATGCAGTTTCATCACGCACGTTCCTCCTCTCGAACCGGTGCGGACGGCGAGCCCATTCTCCTGGCTGACCAAGACCGTTCGCTCTGGGATGCCACTGCCATCGCCCAGGCCCACACCCGATTGATGACCGTCCTTCCTCTCGGCCCCGCAGGCCCGTACGTCCTACAGGCGTGCATCGCCGGATGTCACTGCGACGCAGCCAGCTTCCAACACACCGATTGGCGCCAGATCAGCGGTCTATACCTGGCTCTGCTGCGCCTTCAGCCCACACCGGTCATCCGCATGAACTACGCCGTGGCCGTCGCATTCGACCAAGGCTGGCAGAGCGGCCTGAGCATCCTCGACGGTCTACACGCAGAGCTGGCGACCTCGCACACCTTCCACACCGCACGCAGTCAGCTACTGGAGCGCTTGGGACGCACGAACGACGCGATTACGGCCGTTCAGACCGCGCTGGAGTGTGTAGGCGAATCGGCCGAACAGCGGTGGCTGCACAAGCGCTTGTTGACGCTGACGTCCGCTACTGCATGAACCAGCGCACGAGCATCGACCGGTTCTGCGTGGCATCTCCAGCGATGAGTCCACTGCAGGTTTCAGGACGCCATGCGACGTCTGAGAAACCCTGAGAGCCCTGTGCAGACCACGGAGGCTCGCCCCAGTTTGCAATGGGTGCCAGGGCAAAGCGTGAGGAATCGATGGGCGACCAGGGACTGTCGGAGAACGCGACCATGCCGCGCCCGCCGACGAACATCTTCCACGCACCATCTGGGCTTGTGGTGAAGCGCCGCGGGTGGTTGTACGTGATGTTGCCGAAGTCGTGCTGGTTGCCGCTGCCCATGTTGAGGCCCTGCCAAGCATAGACATTGCCAGAGCCGTTGATCATCCAAGCCACTTGGTGCTCGTCGGGGTCGAAAATCATCTGACCGTGATTACCGAGGCCACCGCGGCTGCTCATGGACCACCGTCCGTTCGCCAGATTGGCGTCATACAGGAGGGTCTGGGTCTGCCGGTTTGCGGTGACCGCGACGGGCTCACCGAGGTTGAGCCCCCACGAGATGCTCACCGGGCTCCACGCATAGCTCGAGCCATGGGCAATCGCCCCGCCGTAGGACCACGTCCCGTCCCCAGTGGGTCCGATTTCGAGCTCGTTCATGTACACAATGCCATTGAATGGCGCGTGATTGTCTGCCAAGACCGCCCACACGCCGTCCCACCGCCGGTCCATCGCAATGATGCGGGTGGTGGAGACCATGCCCCCCTGAGCAAGCCCGGGGATGGTGATTTCAGTGAGCCCATCGCCGTCTACGTAGCGGTACAGACGCGGGCTGGGATTGTCTTCATCCGTTCCGCCACCAATCAGAGCGAATCCAGCTGGGTCAAACCGAACCTCAAGCCAGTCTTCTTCTGTGGTCGTGGCGATTTGAGTCAGCAACGACGTGGCTTCTTCGAACTTCCACAGAGTGTCGTAGTCTTCCAAGATGAGCGCATAGGTGCCATCGGGGGCGTAGACGATTCGATTGAAGTTGCCGGTGGTGCTCATGGGTAGAACCCGCTCGTATACGCCGATTCCTCCACAGTTCACGCCATAATCAAAGCCACCACCAGGTGTTGTGTCCGGGTCAGGGTCCTCCGTGTCTGGGTCGGGGTCCACTGTGTCCGAGTCGGGGTCTTCCGTGTCCGGGTCGCTCGTGTCCGGGTCAGACGTGTCCGGGTCCACGCCATCTTCGGTGACGTTGACGATGACGCTATCCGTCCCACTGTTTTGGTCGCCATCAATGGCGGTCAGTGTCACCAGGTGCTGACCAGCGGACAAGCTGGTTGCACCGGAGATACGACCCGCGGAATCCGGCAACCCAAGCGACAAGGTTCCGTCGAGAGAGCTGGTCCACGACACAGACAGTTCGGTTGCCAAGGTCTCGGCATCCGTCGCCGTCCCCTCAAACAAGATGAGCTCACCCTCTGTAAACGAGGACTGTGCTGTGGGCTCGGTAATCACCACCTCAGGAGGTGAGACCCCAGCTTCGACCAATAGGTCAATGGACGTAGACGCCTCATCACCAGAGGTCCGAGCGTCGAGTCGCAGCGTGACCTCACCGGCACCCAGAGCCGTGGTGCACTGAACCAATGAATCACTGTCTGGGGTGTCCAGACAGACCGCTTCGTCATTGGCAAACCAGGCAACGTCAATGGCGGACGGTAGGCTCTCGGTGGCGCCCGCAACTCCACGAAAGGTGACTGGAACACCGGCAGAAACGGTATCGCCATCTCGGTGCGACAGAATGGCCAGCGTAATCTCGTCGAGGGAGGCCGTGACCGACCGGTCTGCACAGCCGACGAGAGCAATGACGAGTAGTGAATAGCGCATCTGAATCCCCAGGCAGCCCGCTCGATAACACGGGAGTGACGGTGTTCGCAGGCTTAGACGTGGTGAACACCCACAGCGGTTCGGCTGACCACGTGTTCCACGGCCAGACGTACGCTCGCTCCTTCGGCTCTGCGACACGACCGAGTCTCGTCTGCGTGTCATCTGCGAAGGGCCCTAGTCGCGCGAGTAGACCTCTACATCCGTGAACGAATTGGTGGTTGCGGTGTTCGCCCCACAGAAGTCCTGCGCGCAGGTATTCGAACCGCGCGTGCCAACGCGGCATGCGTAGCTGTAGCCAGGATGGCAGTAAAATTGGCTGTTTCCACTCTGGAAAATCACCAGGTCATGCCCGCCACCGAAGGTGGGTCCATAGACGGCTCCGAGGTACAAGTCGCGCACTGAGTACGTGTCGCCCGATATCTGCGGATGCTTGTAGGAGTTCGTGAGAGAGAAGATAAAGGCCGATGGTTGGTCACTATAGGCGTTCACCGTAGTCCAAGCCACCGGCGCGTAGCCTCCGAACTTCTTCCCGTTCGCAGACACAACCGTCACCGTTGGCGAAAGACCGGCACAGCCGGCACGAAACTGCGACGACCCAATACCATCAACAGAAGCCTTGTAGCAGAGCGTCCAGTTGGCATTGGGGTCGCCTACCCAGGTGTTGATCTGGTCCATCTCGGTCGCATTCAGCAGCGTTCCACCGGCAAAGTCGCCAACGGATGGGTCGTCATACGTCTCACCGCGAGCAATCGTGATGCCGTCGGGCACCAATGTTGTGGCGGTGACGGTGGCTCCAGCGCCAATCCGTGCATTCGCACCGATGGTCACGCCGTCTCCAATGTTCGCGTCCCGGGCGACGCGGGCGCCTCCGAGCACAGTCACATCGTTACCGAGGGTCGCGTTCTTACGAATGCGAGAGGTGCTGGCCAGGCTGACGTTGCCGCCAATGTCCACGTTCGGTCCCACGACACCCGACACACTGGCAGAGCTTGCAGAGTCCGCGATGGTCACCCCACGTGCAAGGACGGCATTCGTATCGACGGTAGTGTTGGTGCCAATACCGACCAAGGCTCCAATCGTGGAGCCAGAGTTGAGGGTCACGTCATCACCAAGAGTTGCTCCGTACCCAATTGTGACGTTCGCACCTGTGGTCAGCCGCTCCCCGACATCGACAGTACGGGCGATGCTGTTGTCCGCGCCAATGGTGTGGTCAGCGTCGATGTACACCCGCCGGCCAATGACGGTGCCGGTGCCAACCACACGAGCTCCGGAAGCTCCGACGCGTCCTACGAGCGTGGACGCAGCGCCAACATACGTGTCCGCGTCAAGCTGGGTATCCGTGCCAATAGACGCGTCCGACCCGACGACTGCATTCGCGCCGACCGATGCCCCGCTGCCAACGACAGCACTCGCGGCAACGCACGCACTGTTGGCATCGAAGTAGCTGTCTTCGCAACCGTCTCCGTCCGAATCAGCGGCAGAGGCCATGGAAACAATGAGCGACAAGAGTGCAAGCGACATGGTGTTCTCCCCAATTTTGGACGTTCATTTTAGAGAGGCTTACGGCGAGACTCAAGGAAAAAACTACCGTTGCGATGCCCCAAGCAAGCCGGTTGTACGTACCAACCCAGACAAGAGGCGGACTCGCACACGAAGAAAGCAGTGGCTTCAAGCTCGGTGATCCGTTCATCGAGCCCCCCGGATTGGTGCGATTGCACAAACCCCGAGACCATACGCACCCGTCACAGAGCAGGCGCGAGGTACCCAACACTTCCTCTGCGCAGGGGACACGAACGGCGCAGCGCGGGTCAACCTGGAGCGGGACCGCCGTAGCACTTCCACAGCCTCAGCGAGCGCTGGTCGCTTTCACCACGAACTGGACGCGACGATTTCGTGCCCTGCCCTGATCTGTCGCATTGCTACTCAGCGGCTGACTCGGCCCAAACCCAGCCGATGACAGCCGTTCTGGCGGCACACCACGAGCGACGAGCGCCTCGACGACCCGCTCGGCACGAGACGTCGACAGGGCGTAGTTGGTTGCCAAGCCGCCGGTGCTATCGGTGTGACCTTGTACTTGGACCTCCAGCAGCGTGGGGTCCGCGAGCAGGTACGTCGCGATTTCTTCGAGCACGCCGTCCGCGTCAGAGCGCAGCACGGCCTGACCAACGTCGAACAGGACGGCATCTCCAATGACGAGGCCGGTGTCGGTGAGCTCTACCCGGGCAGGCTCGAGCACCAAGTCGACGTCGTAGAAGGCCGCACCTGGCGGGATGTCCACACTCGCGCTGGCCACAGCGAATCCCTCGGCAGCAGCGAGAATTCGCCACGCGCCAGGGGGTAGGTCCACCTGCACCGCACCTTCTTCGAACGGAACCGGCTCAATCTCCTCGGGCCCCAAGAACCGAAGTTCTCCGCTAACGGGCACACCTTGGGCATCTGCAACCGTCGCGCGAACCGTCCCAGGGACGGGAGTGAGCACAATCACGCGCTCTTGGCTGCCTGGCCGCAGGTCGACTTCGGCAAGCTCGCGTGGGTAGTGCACGTCAGCGTTCAACAAGATGGTCACCGGGCCAGCCACTAGGTCGCGAATCAACACCGCCCCACCCTCTCCGGTGAACCGTGGGGCCCCGTCGCCAATCTCGACACCTGCCCCCGCAAGCGGGCGACCGCGTGGGTCGACAACACGAACGAGTAGCTCAGCTGCGCCACGGGCGAGCGGCTCGAAGCCGAACCGCACTGTGCGCAGCCCACGCGCTTCTTCGCCGATCTGTACATCGACTTGTGCCAGGCCAAAGCTCGGCGAGCTGGCAATGCCCTGCCAACGACCGGGGCTCAGTGCCACGAGACGCTCGCCGGTAGGCCCCAGGGTCAGGGGGGTCAGGGGTTCAGGGCCGATGAAGCGAACAACCGCGTCTTCTGCGACGCCTTCTGGCCCTTCGGCCACGACACGAACCGCACCGGGTGCCCACGACAGCGGAATGTTTGCGGCGTTGTCGCCGGCAACCAGACTCACGTCACGCGCGCCGTCCATCAACAAAGGTGCGCTCACACTGACGATTCGCGAGCCTTCGGCAATGTTGGTCGTTGCGAACACACCAGTCGCGTCGGTAGTGCCAGCCAAGCTACCGTCGAATCGCACGCTCGCTCCGGCGACTGGCCGCCCCTCCGGATTCTGCACAGTCACACTGAGGTTGGCGGCACCTGTATCCAACGGACGAAAGACAACATCGGCAACCGTCAGGACGCCAGTCGCCTCTGGGACGGCCAACGGACGCTGAGTGAACCCATACTGTGGAGAGGTAACAACAACAGCCCATTGCCCGGCAGAGAGCTGGGTAAATCCGTCTCCCGTCTCGTCCAGGGTCAGCGCATCTACCGGACGGCGCCCGGAAAACCGTGCCACGCCATCCGCTACGGCGGCCTGCGGTGTTCGCGCCATGACTTTCACAGCACCGTCCACCCACGGCACCACGATGTCATGCTCCTGCGGTCCGTCTACCAGAATGATTCGCTCGCTGACCTCGTTGTACAGCGGCCCCTCAATCTTCAGGCGACGCTCACCGGTAAACAATGTTGGAACCGTGATTTTCCCACCGGAGGCGGTCTCACCAATCATCACACCATCGAGTGAGACCAGCGCACCAGCCAGCGGTCGTCCGTCTCGGTCCACAGCCAGAACGGTCAAGTCCGCAGTTCCCATTTCAGGTTCCTGCATGAACACATCAACGTCCGCTATTCCGCGGGTCTCGGGGTCGATCAGCACCTGGGTGGTCTGCAGGCCGTAGCGCACACTGGTGATGATCAAGCTCCATGGACCCGGACGAAGCTGGAACATACGCGCGCCGTTGTCGCCCAGAGGGTAGGCGGGAAGCCGCGAAGGCCCCACAAGGCGAACCACCGCGTCGCTGACAGGTCCATCAGGGCCACGGACTCGCAGACGTAGGCCGCCAGGCACGTGGACCAAGTCGACCGCCACATCATTTACACCGTCCGAGAGCTCAACAGCTTCCATGACAACCGGCTGGTAGCGCTCACCTCGCGCCTCGATGCGGTGCGGCCCAGAAGCCAAGCCACTCAGAGCAATCACACCGCCCGAGCCGGTCGTTCCAAACGCCACGCCGTCCACGCGAACTTCAACGCCTTCCACTGGACGCCCAGCGCTGTCGCGGACCACCATGGCGATGGTCGCGTTGCCGCCGTTCTCGTCAGACGCAAGGAGGACGCGCGACAAGATGGGCAGCGAGCGGCCAGGAGCGGCAATCAAGACACGGGACTGCGACGAGTAGCCATCGGCGGTCACATCGACCGTCCAATCGCCGGGAGCGAGTGTAAATCGCGCCTTGCCGTCGGCCGCTGGAACGGCGAACGTCTCATCGTCTCCGGTCACCCGGACCGTCGCTACGACCGCCTGGCCAAGCTGGTCTACAACATCGAGAACCGCGGGAACTGGCGCGTAAGCCAGGGTCACGCTGATGTCGCTGCGACCGCTGATCGGCGCATCCGCCGAGACAAAGCCCGGCAACGACACAGAAGCAATGTCCACACGTCGGAGGTCGCGTAGGGGAATGCGCCCCAGAGCATCTGTACGTCCAACCTCTGATGCGCCATCGGTGATGGCTGCGCCCGCGAGAGGCCGTCCGAGGGCATCCACCACCACCAACGACGGGACCGTCTCTGGCTGTTCATCTGGGTCCATCTGCACTTGTGTCAGGGTGCCGTCAGACTGCTCTTTCGCGAAGCTGTAGGAGAGCCCGGCAAAGACCCGAAGTGCTGGGCTGCCCGGTCCTTGACGGACACCCCGACCCACGCGGGCTTGCAGCGAGAGTGCAGGGGTGAGTGCTGCGTCTGTGTACACCCCGACCTCGACCGGCTGTTCACCGCCAAACCCTCGTGTTCGCGCGTCCACACCCACATGAACCTGTTCAGCGACGGTCGCATCTACGCCGAGCCCCGCTCGAATGCCAAAGCCAGGCTCCAGGTTCTCCCCGACCGTTTGCACATCTCGGTACTCCGGTCCAGCCGAGGCAGACACGCCAATACGGCCGAGCTGAACACCCCCATCCATCAACAATGCCGCCGACGGAGCATGGTCACGCAACCAACGACCGGACTTACCAACTGGAATGCCAAACACCGGGGTCACACCGAGCCACGGGCCAGTCGCGCTCGGTGAGAGCAGGGCCACGCGCCCACTGATCTGCGCGGTCCCGATGGCCGGTCCACCCGCACCGGGATCACCGCCGCTGATACCTACAACCGGAAGCTGAAGTCCAATCGCAAGGCGGGATATCGGGGACCACTGTCCAGATAGCCTGACAAGCCCCACATTCGTGAGCAAGCTCTCTGTGACCTCTTCCGTGGGACTGACCTGGACAACGCGCACAATGGGTCCGTTCAGGTACTCAAGCCCCGCCCCAACGGCGAGTAAGGGCGATTCGCCGGCCCACAGCTGTCCATCACGCGTTGCCGGACCGATCCCATCGCCACCAGCAAGAGCAGGGGACACGCCAACAATCGCCGCCAGTATCGTGGCGACGGATGGGAAATGAAACCGCATTTAAGCGTGTCGCCGCCTCCGTAGAGCGAAGAGCCCAACCATCAAGAGCAGTGGGCCTATTGGCGATTCTCCCACGTGCGAACATCCGCCGCCACCCACCAAGAAGGTGGAGCGGTCGGAACCGTCACAATCCTGATCGATGCCGTCGTTAGGCACATCGTCCCCTTGGGGATTTATGTTAGCGTTGCCGTCGTCGCAGTCCGCGCCGCCGGCGGCAATCGCTGCCCAGCCGTCCGCGTCTGCGTCGACCAAGTCCAGCCCGTCACAGTCTTGGTCTACGCCATCATACGGACTGTCAGGGGCATTGGGACTCACATCAGAATCGGTATCGTCGCAGTCGGTCCCACCGCACAACACGCTCGGAACACCGTCGCCATCCACGTCGCAGGCATCTGACCCATCACAGTCCTGATCGATCCCGTCATAAGGAATGTCGACGGCACCCGGAAAGACGGTGGCATCGGCGTCGTCGCAGTCCACATCGATGGCGCTTCCGTCGGCATCCACGTCTGGAATTCGTGACTCCGGGCCGCCGTACGCACCAATGTCGCTCCGCGAGCCGTCGGGGTCAAAAAGCTCGGGGTCGCCGGCATCGCGTAGGACGGAGGTAGGGCTCAGTGTCAGCAGGGCACCGCAGGCCTGTTCCGGCTCCCCCGAAAAGCCGGGATCTGCCAACACATCCGTTGTTGAGTACCAGCCGGAGCGCTGACCACTTGCGTGCCATGCGTTGAATCCGCCCGTACCGGTCGAGCGCGACAAGTGGACCGCCTGGGTACTTCCGGCCACAATGTTGTTGGCAAGATGCACGGACAATCCGTCAATATGCACGGCTCCGGCACCGGATGCGTCCGCTACCACCGTGTTGTTGGTGACGGACAAGGTGGCATTGGCGTTTGCCCGCGGCGGTAGGACGACGGTCATAGGCCCGCCAGACACCGCACTATTACCGGTGAAGACGTTGTTCCGGATGGCCACATTTCCAGCGGAGAACCCATCAAAGAACAGCCCACTACCTGCCCCATCACTCGAATGGCCGCACATGCGCATGCGCTGCACCACCCCTGAAGTGGGCCCGGTCAGCCACAGCCCGGCCCCGGAGACGCTCGCATCACTGCCCCGCCACACGCCGTCCTGAACGAGCAACGTGTCAATCGCCGCCAACGCAGCCACGCTCCCGGATGCGGCCAACGTGTCGGTGGTGTTGAGCTGGTCCAGCGTCACCGACCCCTCTCGCCAGTCAATGACCCCACCAATGGTGGCCGAGATGTTGCGAACCGCACTCTGGACGACGGTGAGGTCTCCAGCCCCCGAAACCACGCCGCCTCTGCCAGACACCGAGACGTCCGACACCCGTACATTGCGAAGCTCAGCGGTGCCGCCTGACGCAAAGACAACGCCGCCGTTCGTCGCTGATGGCTGGTTGCCACCGACCACTTGCACGTCCAAGACCGCCACATCGCTGGCTAGCGCATGCACCACTCCGCCGTTCAGGTCAGCTCCCACTCGGGCGACGGTGCCGTTGGCCAGGGTGATGTCGCCCCCCACCGCATAGGCAAGCCCACCGTTGACAGCGTGCACATCTTGGACGTCGAACTCCGCGAGCCCAACCTGGACACCCGAGGACCAGACAACTCCACCGTCTACGACACTCAAGTCTTGCGCTACGAGCCCGTCGACGACCAGGACAGTCGGAGCCAGTGAGGTCGCCACGATTGCGGCCCCATAAAAGGCATTGTACCCGCGGAAGACCACGTCATGCAGTGAGGCACGACTGGAGACCAGGGCGACTGAGCTATTGGCCCCACCTAAAAAGTCAGCCCCAAACACATCCAGAGAGCCATGCGAAAGTGAAATATCAACGCCAGCATCTGTGCCGGTTCCACCCGTGAAGATGCCGTCGTACAGCACGACCGATGTAGACTGCGCGGAGATGGCCTGCCGGCTGTGGTCCGAAAACGTCGCTCGTGTGAGCGTGACCCAGGCGTCTGTTCCGACGACTCCGGTCGAGCCGCCGTCAAAGACAGCGTCATCCAACAACACCGTGCCATCCGAGATCGACAAGCCCACGCCGTCGAAGCGCACGTCATTACCGGTGACCGAGCCGCCATCAATGCACAACCCCTGGCAACCAACGCGGGCTGACGTGTCCGCACCTGAGGAGAACCGCACCGAGAACAAGGCGACCGAGACCAACTCCCCCACGTTCAGCGTTGGCACATCCGCACCCAGCGCGCCGCCGCGAATCGTGATGCTCACCGGAACAGTGAGTGGCAGTTCTCCGGGAACGTACTCAGGCGACAACGTGACGGTGTCACCGGAAATAGCCAACGCTAGCGCCGTCTCCAGATCCGGCGTGAGCGGCGATGGAACACTGTGTTCCACAGCGGCGGCCGGCTGCAAACTACCGATTAAAGCCGCGACGACGACCGTCGCTATGGACCACTGGGGGTGCATGGCGACCATCGTAGCTCACCCCGACGGGACTCGCGCGCTAGATTGGCGGCACGACAGACAGGTGGGAGATGAGTTCGGTGCTAAAACCCGGTGAGGACATCGACATCTGGGTCGTAGAGGCCGCGCTCGGTTCGGGCGGCATGGGCTCTGTGTACCGGTGCCACAACCGCTCGGCAAAACGCATCTTGGCAGCCGTCAAGGTGCTCGACGCCGCGGTTCGCTCGTCAGCCGGTGCCCAAGAACGGTTCGTCCGCGAAGCTGAGATCCTCTACCAGCTCGACCACCCGAACATCGTCAAGGTGCGCAACGTCCGCATTGACAGCGACCCCGCGTATATCGAGATGGAGTTCGTTGAAGGGGAGAGCCTGGAGAAGCGACTGCGTCGGGGCGGGTTGCCGTTTGAGCAAGCCGTTGGCGTCATGACCGAGCTTGCGGATGCCGTTGCGTACCTGCACAAGCAAGGCGTGTGCCACCGCGACCTCAAGCCGGCGAACATCCTCATTGACAGCAAAGGCCACACGCGAATTGTGGACTTCGGCCTGGCGCTAGAATCGGACAGGAGTCGATTAACCCAGGCCGGTATGACGTTTGGCACCGTCAGCTACGCCCCACCGGAGTGGATTACGCCGGAGGAAATGCTCCCGACAATGTGGGATCTATATGGGTTGGGAGTCATCTTCTGGGAGATCCTCACTGGGCGAGTCGCCTTCGCCGTCTCCGGTCAGGGAAGCATGCGTCAACAGGCCATGCAGGTCATCATGGCCAAGCAGGACCACCCTCCCCTCGACCCGGGCAACCGCTACCATCCAGCGGTCCGAGGGCTCATTGGCGCCATGACCCACAGCGATGTGGAAGAACGCTTTCAGACCATGGACGAGGTCGCCGCCGCCATTCGCGCGCTCACTCCGGACATGGTTCAAGCCACCAACCTTACGCTCACCCCGGCATTAGCGCAGCGGGAGCTTGGGCCAGAGACATGGGGAAGCGACAGTCTTCCCCCCGCCTCACTACAAGACCCAGCAACCTTGGTTCATAGCGGTCGAGGCAAGTGGATTGTGCTCGGTCTTGCGGCGTTGCTTATCGGCCTGATCGCTCTGGGAAGCGGCGCGTACTTCGCAACTCTGCTCGGCGGGCCAGTCGCTCCCACAACCCGAGACGTGACGTTGTCTATCGGCAACGACCATGCCCTACCCGTCCGACTGATGGTCGGAGGCGTGAGTCTGCCGCTCAGTGAGGGCGTCGCCACGCTCGCAGGCCAGTCACTCGGAGACTTGCCAGTGACCTGGATTGCGGGCGAAGGCTGCATGGCCAGCACCTGCCCCGGAGACAGTTGTCCGAGCTGGTGTTCAACCGGCGTCGAAGTCCTCACCGTGCCACAAGGTGAAGGTCTCGCCGCCGTCTCCATTTCAGTGCCCCAAGCTCCGGCACGCCCGGTGACCATCACTCTGCCGGAACGTCCAGCCCGCGTACAGGCACGAGTACTCTTCGATACCCAGCCCATTTTGGTAGGAGAGGACGGCGCATTCGTGGCCGCCGACATTCTGCCCGGAACGCACATCGTCTTGGCTGCCCTAGGCGACTGCCCGGAAGACCTCAGCGTATGTCCAGACGACTGTCCGACCACCTGCACAGTGTCGAGCCAGTCGGTTGTGGTGTCGTGGGATGCGCAAGCAACATCCGTCGACGTGGACATGCCACTACCTGTCCTGCCCGTCGCCCAGCCTGCTCCTGCGGCTCCATCCGGTCGCTTTGTCACGCACACAGCATTTTCGGGCTGGCTCGCGAGACACCCCGAGTTTGAGCGCGATGCGGCCATGGCAGCAGGCCAAGGAGACGCCAACTACCTGAGTGGATGGAGCGGAACGACACCACCGGCTGGCTTGGGCGGAACCCCCATCATCAACGTCAGCTGGGCCGCTGCCAATGCCTACTGTTCCGGACGCGGCGGACTGCCAGACGTGAACACGGAGCTTCCGGCGCGGGGCAGCTCCACACCAATGGAATACCGCGTCAGCGAGAGCACACCCCTGGTCTTGGAAGATGGCGGCCGTCACATTCCTGTACAGCGCCGCTCCGACAGCAACATGCTCACTAGCTTCCGCTGCGCCCGCTAGCCGCCGCACAGTAGGCCACACATGGGATATCCTGTGGGCCTCGGAGATTGAATGACCGACGCCGAACTGCTTGGAACGCTCAACAGCCTAGGGCTCGACGAGTCCTCCTACCGGGCCCTGATCTTGCTGCCGGTCGTTCAGGTCGCCTGGACAGATGACGCTGTCACGCCCAAAGAACACAAGCGCATCCTTCAGGCCGTGGACGACGAGTTCGCGCTGAAGCCAGAAGCACGTCAGGCCCTCAATAGTTGGCTTGCCTACCGCCCGTCGGACGCTTTCTTCGCCACTGGCATTCAAGCGTTGGCGGTACTCGCTCTCCGCATCAAGGGCATGTCGCTCATTAACGACGACATCAACCGCTGGAAGACGCTCTCCCGCGAAGTCGCCAAGGCCGATGGCGGGATCATGGGAATGTTCAGCGTAAGCGCAGAAGAAAAGATGGCCATCGGCCGTTTGGAGGAGACGCTTGCGAGCTACTTTGCCCCGGTAGACGCCTCCCTCGCCAATACCCTGAGCGACGTCCTTGCCACGCAGCTTAGTGCCTCACATGACGCAGGCCATGCTCGCTTGGCCTACACCAACCACGAAGGCAAACTCGTCCACCACACCGTCGACACCCACGGCCTGACCATTGGCCGCCACGGTGACAACCACTTGGCCATCCGAATTGACCCCTCTGTCAGCCGATGCCACTGCCGGGTCTTCGAGAAGTACGGTAAGTACTGGTTGGAAGACGCCGACAGTCACCACGGCACGAAGGTCAACGGCGAAGTCGTGAACGAGAGGCGCCTGTTCGGTGGCGAGACCATCACGGTCAGTGGCGTGGACATGACGTTCGAGGTTCAGCTACCCGACCCGGAAGCCGACGACGCCTAGGCAGTCTGTCATGTTCAACGAGCGATGTCCCACTACACAGGGCAAGGTTGTCCCATGAAAACTGTGTGGTGCATCGTCAGCGTACTCGCCTTTGCTTGCTCGGCACCCGTCCAGGACACCGATGTCGACTCAGGTACCAACACCATCGTGTCCGTCTGTACGGACGCTGACCCAAGCGACCGCTTTCCCAGTACATCCGTCGACAACGCCACCTTCGTGTGCTCGGATTCCGGCTGCACCGTGACCCTGCCCGACTCCGTTCCCGGCCGGCAAAACGACCGCCTCACCGCGCACTCGGACGTTGTCATTACGCCCGGCAATGAGCCCTTCGAGTACATCATTTCCAGCTCACAAGGCGTACATGCCGTCAATCTCGGCATCTATACAGCCCTGCACATTGGCGACGACGGCCTCATCTGGTGGTCACTCGACGGTACCCTTGGAGGCATGGACCCCACCGGTCAGGTCCTCCAGCGCTGCGACGCTCCCCAATCTCTCGACAGGGTGGCCGCCGTCACACGCATCGCGCAGGTCTTGTGGGTGTCCGGCGTGAACGAAGACAACCGGGGCGAGCTGTGGAAGCTGACCGAGAGCGAGTGGCAAGAGCAGCCAACCAGCGTGGCCGTAGAGGGATTTGAGCCCTACCGAGAGCGACAGGTCATTGCGCTTGCGTACGGCTACGCAGAAGTCCACGACCCAGCTGTAGACGAGGGCGTTCAGATAGGCGGCTCCGACGACGACTTCAGCGCTGCCGCTATCTGCCCAGACAACAGCTACTGGGTTGGCGGACAGACTGGCATGTACATGTACTGCACGTCCGACCACCAATGTGAGCGGACGACCGAGGGCGACTACCCGTTTCAGTCGACCTCGTACGGCTGTGACAGCGACAACCGCCTGTGGTGGTTTGACCCTGGGACACAGTTCGACTCACCGATAACTATCGGGACGGTGACCCGAGAGGGAGTGCGTGGAGAGACCTCGTTGGACGACGGCATTCGGCATCGCCGGTCACAGGCAGGCCGCACATGGGAAGTGCTGAACGGCGACTAGCTGTGGTGGCTAGGAAGTGCGAGTCAGGTCCGCAAAGAGCCAGCGCAGGAACTGGAAGGGCCGCTGGGCTTCGGCTTGCAGAAAGCGCACAGAGAGCTGCGTTGGCGAACCCTCGACGCGCTTGAGCGTGACCCGCTTGGGGTGCTTTCGCTGGAACGCGTCCATCTGCTCTTCGGTCAGGCTCGTGGAGGCGTGCATCTGCAGTATGACGCGAACCTTTAACCATGAGCACCGCTGAATACCGAGCTCTCGGCACAAGATGCGAACCTGGGCCAGGCCGGCAACATTGCGCACCTCGGGTGGCGGCTCGCCAAACCACCCCTCGAAGTCGTCGAGCAAGGAATCGATGCCATTCGCGGACGTGGCTTGGGCAAACTTACTGTACCAGCCCATGCGCTCGTCTACATCCTTGACCAGGTCTTCAGGAATGAAGGCGGCAACAGGGATGTCGACGTCTGGGTCGATATGCGCGCGGTCCAAGTCTCCGCGAGCCACGCGAACGGCGTCAGCCAGCAGCTCCACCCACATGTCGTAGCCGACGGCATCAATATTTCCGGACTGACTATCGCCGAGTAGGTTGCCGCCACCCCGCAGCTCCAGGTCTTCCGAAGCAATGCGGAAGCCAGCACCCAGGCCGCTGTTCTCGACCAAGATGCGCAGGCGCTTCCGGGCTTCGGGGGTCATCAGCTCTGGCGTGAGCAGCAAGCAGTGCCCACGCGATGAGGCCCGTCCAACGCGACCGCGAAGCTGGTGCAGCTGGGCCAAGCCGAATCGGTCCGCACGGTCCACAATCATGGTGTTGACGTTCGGCAGGTCGACGCCGCTCTCAACGATAGCTGTACAGACTAGAACATCGACGTCGTGATTGATGAAGCGAACCAGGGCATTCTCGAGCTCGTCCGACGTCATCTGCCCGTGGGCAAAGTCCACACGAGCTTCGGGCACCCAGCGACGGATGCGCTCGGTCACGCGCTCGATGGTCTCTACGCGATTGTGTAGGAAGTACACCTGTCCCTTGCGCTCAAGCTCGGTCTGGATGGCGTCTCGAATCCGAGTCTCGGTAGACCGGGCGACGGACGTTCGAACAGCGAGACGGTCGGTCGGCGGCGTTGCAATCAGGCTCATCTCCCGCAGTCCCGACAGCGCCATCTCCAGCGTTCGCGGAATCGGGGTCGCGCTCATGGAGAGCACATCAATGCCGGCGCGCATCTTCTTCAGCTTGTCTTTCTGCTTCACGCCAAAGCGGTGCTCTTCATCAATGACCAACAGTCCGAGGTCATCAAAACGAACCTCACGGCCCAACAGGCGCATGGTCCCAACGATAATGTTGATCTTCCCGGACTTTAAGTCCGCCTTGATCTGCTTATCTTGGGCAGTCGTGCGAAAGCGCGACAACATCTCCACGTGAACGGGCAGTCCTTCAAACCGCTCACAGAAGCGCTGCCAGTGCTGGTGGGCCAAGACCGTTGTTGGGCACAGAATCGCAACCTGGCGTCCGCTCTCCACAACCCGCATGGCCGCACGCATCGCGACCTCGGTCTTGCCGAATCCAACGTCTCCGCAGATGAGCCGGTCCATGGGGCTGTCATCGGACAAGTCTTCGTGTACCGCCACAATGGCGTCTGCCTGGTCCGGGGTCTCGTCATGGGGAAAGCGTGCGACGAAGGTCTGATACAGGTCGCCTGCTTTCGGATACGGTTCGCGGGCGGCCAGCTCGCGCTTCGCGTAGACACTCAACAGCTCGGTCGCCATCTTGAGCACCGAGTCCTTCACCCGCTGTTGGCGACGTGAGAACGTCGTTCCGCCAAGCTTATCGAGCTGGACCTTCGCACCCGCCTTGCTTGGCGAGTAGCGAGACAGGTCCGACAGCACGGTCACTGGCAGGTACAGCACATCTCCGCCGCGGTACTCTAGGCGCACGAAGTCCTGGTCCACACCACCCACATCAAGCCGGGCCAAGCCGTGGTATTGCCCAATACCATGAAGCTTGTGGACCACGTGGTCACCGGCGCGCAGCTGGCTGACATTCTGGACCGCAGCATCGAAGAACTGGTGGATGTGGTTTCGGGCTTGTGCTGCACGCCGTCCCCCGCCGAACAGCGTGGCCGAGGTGATGTAGGCAACACGGCTGTCTCGGGCGACGAAGCCCTTGCGCAGTGGCCCAATGAGCAGGCTTGCTTTACCGTTCGGCAGCGACATGGGGTCGGACGTATAGTTGACGTGCAGACCGTGGTTGCCGAGCATCTCTTGCAGCCGCTCAGCCCGTGTGGCGGTGTCCGCAACAATTCCAACAGCAATGTCGTCGTACACGAGCTGCTTGATACGCTCGACGACCGGCCCGAGCTCAGCGCCCTTCACCGCAAAAGCATCCGCCGAGCGGGTTCCAAGGTCTACGGCGTCTTTGGCGCCGGCAAACTCGTGAACGTGCTGGGCTGTGCTGAGCTGCTCAATGACGACATCTGCGCGAACCATGCGGTCAGTCGGCAGAACCAAGGGACGCTCATCTTCCGAGAGTCCAGCGAACCGCCCCGCAGCACCGCGCTCGGTCTCGCGCAGAGCTGCAGCAACCTCGGCGGGGTGCACAATCACGCGCTGCAAGCCGTCCAGCGCATCTAGCGGTGCATCCGTGTCCACAAGTGCCGGGAGCCAGTCTTCAATCGCAGAGAAGCGTAGCCCAGCTTCCAGGTCTTCCAAGACCCGCCGCCGCAGCGCCACTCCCCGTCCCTGCTCAGCGAGCTGGGTGTTGAGCCAGAGCTTGGCGTGACTAAGGGCGTCAGAGTCGATGCGCTCTTCTCGGGCCGGCAGCAGCACCGCCCGTTGAACACGCTTGGTGGCCCGGTGCGTTGCAGGGTCGAAGCGCTGAATTAGCTCAATCTCGTCGTCCCAGAAGTCAAGGCGAACGGGGTGCGACAGGCCGGCGCCCCACACATCGACCACGTCTCCGCGAACCGCAAAGGAGCCGGGTCCGGCAACGCGTCCTGAGGTCAGGTAGCCGGTGCTGACCAGCTCACGAACGAGGTCGTCGCGATCTAGGGTGTCTCCGATGTTGACGACTCGGGTGCCAGCGCGGCGAACAGCCCGTGTGGGGACACGCCGGACAAGTGCGGCCGCCTCAGCGACCACAACCACGTCCTTGCCACTGTCTACGCGGTGAAGCGTTCGCAGCCGCCGCTGAACCACATCTGGGTCTGGCGAGTAGCCGTCGTACGCCCGACCATCGTCTGCTGGCAGGCGAATAATTCGCCGTGGGTGCGGGTGGAAGAAGGACAGGCCGCTGACCAATCGCTCTGCCTGGTCGGGTTCATCCACAACAATGAGCCAGCGGCCCTGTTCGGCAACACTGGCCAGGACGTACGCCAAAGCGTCGCCAGACAAGCCCGCCCACGCCGTTCCCGACCGCATCAGGTCGGCTGCACGCCCCGTAAAACTCACGCTGCGTCTGCCTCCACCGGGGCTGAGGTCCAATTGCTCCGGATGAGCCAGGTATTGGCAATCCCAATGCGTGCGGCACCCCAAAAGATGACGGACAGACCAATGATGACCATGGCAGTGGTGGGCTGAACACCCACTGAGGACGCTGGGAACTGACGGATGACCCAACCAAAGCCAAGACCGACCGACGTCAACAGCTCCGCTCCAGCAATGCTCGCGAAGACGGCCAGAGTCACCAGAGCAAAGGCGGTGTCCGTGAGGAAGCTGAAGAACAGCATCTTGAACAGGCGACGGCGCACTGGACGGGAGTCTTCGCTGCTGTCGCGCAAGGACTGCCCGTCAGGATTGGCGACGGTGACGGTAGCGACAAAGGCGTATTGAAGCGCGTAGATGATGCCTGGGACCAAGATCAACATGCCCACGGTAATCAGCAGTGACGCTGCACCATTGGCCACGGCGACTCCGAGCCAGTTCTTGCGCAGTCGCTCGCCTACAGAGGCCGCCGGAACCAAGCCGAGCACCCGCTCGCGGTCCTTCATGGCCAAGGCGACCCACAGGGTGCTGAGCACTCCAGACACGAAGAAACCGAACATCATGGCCAGCCCCATTGAGCCCATCATGTACGGCAAGATGGGGTCGCCGCTCGCGCCAATTCCAACGATTTGCTCGGCGGAAATTCCGCTACTGCCGCCATTTATCGCTGCAATTCCGAGTGCGAGGGTCGCCGGCATCAGTACGGTTGGCCACCACGACTCGCGGCTAGCGGTCTTGCGCTTGGCCAACTGGAGAAACAGGTAGATGGCCTGAAAGATGAACAGAATGAACAGGCCCTGGCCAATCAGAACGGATGTCTCAAGATTTTGAGCCAGCCAAGACAGCAAGCCGTCGACTGCGAGGGTCTCAACAAAACCGCCCGCAATGCCCACCACCACAACCGCAAGGGTGACCGGGACAAGGTTGCGGGACATGATGCCCAGGCCGTGCACAAATGCCTGTACCGCAGTGGGCTCATTCTCCCACTTGGCTCGATTCTTCAACCACCGCGCCTCATTCGGTGTGGGCTTGGTCAACTGAAGCCAAAGTCCAGTCTTTACCAACGGCAGCAGAACAAAGAAGCTGTCGTCCCAGGCACGGCCAAGGTCGTTCAGTCGCGGAATCGCATTGAGCATCTTGAGCAGCTGAGCGGCCACCAGCACGCCGGCTGTCATGGTGGCTTCCCACACACCCGTTTGGGACAGGGCATAGACTTGTGCCCCAGTTAGAAGCAACCAAATCAGTAGGTAGGGACCTCGGGATAGGCGCACGTTCTCTCCTAACGGGGCCGGCCCCGTATCACTCCGAAGGTTCGGAGGACTTGTTCTCAGCAGGCTCGGAGGGCTTGTTTTCAGAAGGCTCGGAGCGCTTCTTGCGCTGCCATGAGCCGCGCAGCAGGCGCTCTTCGACCGTACGCCACTGCCGCGCCTTGTAAAGGTGGTGGGCGTTGTCGCCCTCTTCATTGGTTGCCGCGGTCACCGCATCCATGACTTGGAACTCGACCATCACGAAGACCACTCGGCCGTAGCGCAGGCGGTCCGCATTGTCCGGCTGGACCGGTACCAGCATGGGGTAGTCCACAATGAAGTTTACAGCGCGATAACTGGCTGCACTGAACTCGTTCTTACCCCGGTCGGTCGTCAGCGCGTCTTCGTCCGCAAAGACCTGCGCGTGCTTACGCTGATCCTTCGCGACCCAACTCAGCAGGTCTCCCGGCGGAATCAGGTTGTTGTGACTCTCCCCCGGAATGACGTAGGGGAACGGGAAAAGGTTGCGACTCATCCAGGCGAGCACCGGGACCAGTTCATCGTGTTCGTGAACCACAACGCGGAAGCGGAGCTTGTCGAAGATAGTGGCTGCAATGTTGTCGCTCTTGGCCACGAGCTTGGCAATCGTGCTCGTGCGGGACTTTCGTGAGCCGTAGAACGAGCGCACTCCAAGACCGCCGTCACGTAGCGTGCGCGCATCTCGCAGAATGGCCGTCTCTGCGCGGTCCATCAGCTCCGCCTCACTCACCGGAAGCTTGCTCTTCAGATCAGCCGCCTGCATGTGATGGATGACGTGCATCAGCTTGAGAGTGACGCAGGCGAGCATCTGCCGGCGACGAAACTTCGCAACCTGGCCGGCCCACAAGAAGACCTCGCGCACGTCCTCTGGGCGCCCCAGGTGTTCACGCAGACGCAGGTGAGGCAGATTCTCTTCGGCGTAGGACACAGCCTCATTGAAGACGTAGCGGAGCCGCGCCTGGTCACCCGCATCCGAGGTGTCGATTCGCAGCAAGCCCAGAAAGGCATCTACATCCGCAATATTCTCAAAGGCCACAACGGCCCAGTCGACAACGGATTGACCAGAAAGAATGAGCCGAATGGCCTCTACATCAAGCAACCCTAGCTGAGTAGCTTGGGGTAGATTGGACCCCGGTGCGTCCGACTCGAGAGGGTCCCGGCGCATCAGTTGCGCTCTTCACGACGTAGCCGCCGAAGCTCGCGTGGGGTCAGTTCCTCATCAATGATCTCAATCGCCGTTCGTTCCAGGTCGAGGTCACCCAGGTCCTCTTCTTCAGGAATAGGCTCGTCTGGCGCGGAGAACGGCCGTGGCGCTGGAGCGGTGGATGCCCTGGAGGTGGAGCGTGGACGCGGCGATGGCGCAGTCACCGCGGCCTCTGCCTGGTCTTCGGTGTCAGCCTCGGTGTCCACATCCGTGTCGAGTTCGGTGCCCTCGGTGTCCATGTCGACGTCAGCGGGGGTCACAGGAGCGACCGCAGGCTCTACGGTCAACGCAGGCCCAGAGTGGTCCCCAAACTCGCTGTACACGCGCTCGTCGTACGAGTCGGCCTGTGGACTCAGGACGAACCACGCCCCGACCCCACCCAACGTTGTCAGTCCCAAACAGCCGATGCCCAAGAGGACAACAAGACCGCCACCAATGATGATTCCACGCTTTGACATAGGCGGTCGATACTTCGTTTGGCTGGATTGAGCACGCAAGGGCGATACACACGCCGCAGGAGACCCTGTGGCACGCCGACAAACACCCCCTCAAGGAAAACCTGGAGTCGTCATCGAGACGGTTGGACGCCGGGTATTGGTACGCGACGCCAAGGGCGAGCGCACGTGCTTCCTCGCCGGCAAGCGCGCAGTCATTGGAGATCGGGTCCAATGGGTTGAGGCCCGCGGCGAAGGCGGGAAACTGGTCGCTGTCGAAGAACGCGACACCGCTCTCGTCCGTATGGACATGCGCGGAAAACGTCAGATTCTCGCCGCAAATCTCGGCGGACTGCTCATCTGTATCTCCGTCCGCGCGCCTGACTTTCGTCGGGCACTTCTCGACCGCTACCTGGTGGCTGCAAGTGTGCAAGGACTACAAGCCACACTGGTGCTGACAAAAACGGACCTCGGAATTCCAGACGCCGTGACCGCCCAGTTTGAAGAGATCACAGATGTTGGCGTAGACATCCTCAAGGTCAGCAACACAGACGGCACCGGTGTCCAGGAAATCTCCGACTACTTGGCAAAAGTAGCCAAGAAGCGTCCGTGGGCGTTGGTCGGTGGCTCGGGCGTTGGCAAGACCTCGCTTGTGGGGCGTCTGCTCCCAGGACAAGAAGTCGGTCCTGTTGGCGAAATCAGCGAGTTTTGGGGCACCGGACGCCACACCACCACGACCTCACGCCTCTTCGATCTACCCGGAGGCGGCATCATTGCCGACTCCCCCGGCATCCGAAACCTCACCCCAGCCATTGACGACGTAGGGCTGGTCCGCGAGAATTTCCCCATTGTAAGCCGAGTGCGCTGCAAGTTCCGCGACTGCCTGCACCGCGAAGGCGAAGAAGGGTGCAATGCCCCCGACGAAGTATCCGCAACCCTTCTCGCGTCATACCGTCACCTGTTGACCGAGGTGACGGACGTGATCGATTGGCAGAAGCCAGGGTGATGCCATGATGTGGGAAGTCCACTTTGGTGGGAAGGTACGGCGCTGGACGGAGGAAGACCTCCGGAACAAGCTCCGTAAGAACAAGGTCTCCGGAGTTGAACTCGCCAGACGCGTGGGTGACGACGAGTGGACGCCCTTGTACGCGACGGACCTGTACCGCGAGACTGTTCCGCACACCGGAGACCCCAAGAGTGGGGTGTTGAGGCGTATCTGGAGCCCGTTCATCGGCCACTCGACGGCGTTTGTGACAGTTCTCGGTGCGTTGTGGTTGGTAAGCGGAGAACCGCCACTCTGGGGAGCGTGGTGGGGCATTGGCCTCGCGTTCCACGCTGTCGCGGCGATTACTGCCACGGGTAAAATCCACTTCCCGCAAACAACCGAAATTGCTGCCGCCATGGAAGCTGTCTTTGCCAAAAAGCCAGCGGTCCCCAAGCAAACGCGGTCTCCTGCCCTACTCCCAGACAACGAAGTCCTTCGTGCCCTTGAGGAGCTCGAACAAGCCGGATGGTCCGGCGACATCCAAGCACTTCGAGAGACGGCACTCTTGCTGGTTCAGCGCCGCACCCTTGTGACCGACGCAACCGACGCCAACGCCAAAGAGGCCCTAGAACACGAGCGCGTCACCGTTGTCGCAGACCGTGAACAAGCGAGTCCGTCCACCCAAGCACTGCTCGACGACCAGCTCGGCGCCATCGACGCGCGCCTCAGCTTTCTGCGCGACATCGACCAGCTGGCCATTCGACTGCGCGCCCAAGAACGCACGCTTCTGCATCAAGTCGAGAGCCTAAGACTGGGTCAAATACGGTCTACCGAGGACACTTCCGGTCCAGACGTGATGGAAGCGGTCATCCGGCTCCGACGAGAGCTCGATGCCGAGTCAGAAGTCACCAACGCACTTGCACGCGCACGCCAAACGGCCCGCCAGTGAACAAATCCTTCCGAGCCGTCACTCCTATTCGAGAGCAGCAATGCTCACCGGGGGCAACCATGATTCGCGCCATCGCACTCGCACTGGCACTCACCGCAGCGTCCACCGCTTCTGCGGCATCGCCTGGCTACCTCACGCTGGCCGGAGCGGCCGGGTACGACGACCAGAACCGCGCAGTATGGGGTGGTATCGACATTGCGCTGCGCCCCGATAACAAAAAGGGATTCGGTGTTATCGCCGGATTCACTCCGGGCTATGGCGGTTTCCAAGACGAGCGTCCCCTCGCCTTTGCAGAGCTGGGTCTGGTTCGCTACATCCAGGCAGAACAGGCCACTGTTCGACTCGGCGCCGTGTTCCGCACCGGCATCATGTCCTTGCCCTACCAGACGGCTGTGACCCTTATGGAGACCGAGGCCGGTGAGTTCGGACTGACCCCGGCCATCATGCTGCACGTCGAGTTTGAGTACGGCGAAGACACACCGTTCGTCTTCGGTATCCGCGCAGGTATGGGCACCGGCGTGTCCAACTTCCGCTGCGTCGACCCCGATAATCTGACCAACTGCGCACTGTGGACCGAGACCTTCGTGGCCAACGCCTTCGGCAATGTCCGCCTAAAGAACGGCCTGTTCGGCGAGCTGATGTTCGGACACACCAGCAAGCTGTCTATTGGCTACGCATTCTGAGCGGAACGGCGCCGCACAAACAGCGCGCCTAGCGACAGGACCAACCAACCGGACAGCGGCGTGACGGGCACACCCGAGCAGCCGCAGTTTCTCTCAACGATTGTTGGGTCGTCTTGGTCATCCGGCTGGTCCAGACCTGTATCGGTGGCCTCATCGTCCGTATTGGTGAGCTGAACGTTGTCGCCCACCTCTAGACCGTCGTAGTCCACGTCCTCTGAGGCCACGTCTGCGACGAAGACCTCGTAGTCCACGTCGCCATCGTCTAGGTCGTCGTCTACACCCAGCACAGTCACCGTTTGACGCTCGGTCCAGTTGTCTGCGGTGAACACGAACTCTGCGACCTCAAGCTCCCCTTCTGCGACGGTGTCCGACTCGAAGGTGACAGTCACATCTGCGTTGGGTTGCGACAACAGCCACACCTCAAAGGTCGCGCTGTCTCCCGACTCGCTGGTCAGCAAGTCCACCACCGGGTCTAGGCCAACGCCAGGCGTGTCGTCGTCGGCGTTGGTTCCTTGAACGACAGTGGCCGGCGCGGTGCCGTAGCCAGGGTCGTCGCTCGTGGGCGTCAACAGCACCTGGTAGTCAATGGGGCCGTCCGTCAGCGTGTCGTCGACACCTTCGACAGTGATGTCCTGTGGGTTGAGCCAGTTCGTCGTGTCAAAGACCAAAGTCGCCGGAGAGACGGTCGCTTCGCTCGTGTCCGACGATGACACGGTGAAGGTGACTGGCGCGCTGGGCTCCGAGGTGAGCGCGAAGGAGATGCTGTCGGTGGTTCCCGTCTCAGAGGTGGCGACACCCCCAATCGGTAGACCGGCCAGTTCGCTGACGTCGTCATCGACGGTTGTGACGGACACGAAGTCTGCTGCGAGGTCGCTGTACGCAGAGTCGGTGCTGGTCACACGGTGGCTGACAGTCCAGGCGATGTCACCGTCATCCAGCAAGTCGTCTACGCCTGTGACGCTCCCCGACTGTGGGGTCTGCCAGGAATCGGTGGTGAAGACCATAGGGTTGCCGGCCCGTCCCTCGCTGTCATCGCTTCCTTCGGGTGTGACGACGACGGTTGCACTCGGCTCGGCGGTCAGCGACACCGTGTAGGTGGCCTCGGTGCCAGACTCAAAGACCGACAGGACTGTGGGGGTGACGAGCACGCTGGCAACGTCGTCATCGAGGGTGCGCATGGCAAGCTGTGTCGCTGGCAGTCCAGCAAAGTCGGCGTCGGCGCTCACCGGGGAGCCTAAGGTGAGCGTCCAGTCGATGTCGCCATCTTGTAGGTCGTCATCTTCACCAGAAATGGTGATGATCTGAGGACCGAACGACTCCGGTGTGAACACCAACTCGGTGACGTTGACCGAGCCTTCGGTGTCGTCGCTGACGATGACCGGAAGGGTGACCGTGTCCGTGGGAGGCGTGGTGAGTCCAATGGACAGCGGCTGAGCAGGACCGACCTCGGCGAACTCGCGCACGCCATCGACTCCGCCGTCAATGGCCAGTCCAGCGGCTGCAGACGTAGAGATGACGACGGTACAGGAGCCACTCTGCCCGGTCTCATCGGTCACCATCACAGCGAACTCGCGCTGTCCTGCACTGTCTGGCGTCCAGCGGAAGGTCGTGTCCGCGCTGCCCTGACCCGCGTTGGCGTCTAGCTGAGCGGTGGTTCCTTCCGGGGTAAAAGCGAGGCTCCAGCTGTCGTCATCTGCATCTGTGACGGAGACATCCACGGCGACCGACTGGCCCAGTCGAACCTGCGCTGAGCCGCCTGTACACGTTGGGGCAGCGAAGGCCCGACACGACACGGTGTAGTCCGTGCCATCGAGAGCAACGGTGGTCGGAACGGGTTCACCGGAAGCGCTCAACCCTACAGAGACAGTCTGCGGAGCGCCTCCAGGAAGGGTCACGGTCAACGGGTATCCCTGGGCGTATCCACCAAGAGAGGCACTGCCGTATCCGGAGTCGGTGCTTGGCAGGCGCCCATCGCCGGCGAGGCCTTCGGGCAATGCGGTGTTGGCTGCATCGACCGGACCGTCTGGACCGACAAGAGAGAAGGCGCAGGTGTGCTGAGGCCACGGGATGCTGATTCGAGTGGTGTCTTGGGAAACGATGCGTGGTGCAGAGTCCGACGCTTCGCTTCCATCATGCTGGAACAAACTCGCATTCGCAGCCTGACCGTGCAGTCCACCACTCTGGGGCAGCCCAAGGTACGACGGCTGCATCATCATGTCGTAGCCACCGCGCGCTTGGGACCAGCCGCCTTCCGCCCATGCGTAGGTGTTGACTGGGAAGCGGATGAACTGAGGAAGTTCCTGGCGCAGCAACCCCATGGATGCATCTGCTGGAGTCGCCGTGCCACTGCCCGTGAGGGTCAGCAGGCTGCCCGCTACGGGGGCGTCATCTTGGTCAACGGCTTCGAGCTGGACTTGGGCCATGTCCCAGCCAAAGCTCACATCTCCGCTGGCGACCTCTTCCGCTCCCACACGAACGCCAGGAGACCCGTCAATGGCGTCATTTCCGTCTTGTCGGAAGAGGAGTGTGTCGGACCCTTGGCCCGCGAGATTACCGACTTGCTGGGCACCGTTGATGCCTGGAACAACGGCGAAATCATAGCCGCCGCGGGACATAGACCAACCACCCAGCGCGGTTGCAGCGTCATTACGAGGCAGCCGGATGACCCCACCGGGAACAACCGCTCGGTCCAGACCATGCGTGGTGATGATGCGGCTGGTGCCGCCGCCAAGCTGACGTACAACAGACCCACGCACATCCACGCTGTCTTGGTCGCGCACATGCAGCGTCACGTCGGCCACCTGCCAGGTCATGTCGAAGGTGGCGTCGGCGAGCACGGTGGCATCGATAATGACCGGAGCCGAACCTTCGGTACCCATGCCGTCCAAGCGGTAGAGCACCTCACCATCACCGTTTCCGTGAAGCTGACCCCCTTGGCGCGTGTCATTGATTCCCGGAGAGAGGGCCAGGTTGTAGCCACCGAACGAGGCGGACCAGCCACCAAGAGCGCCAGAGACATCGTTCGCAGGAAGGTCGACGGTTGCCGGCAGATCGAGGTCGCGCAACGACAATGGCGCCGCGACAGCCCACGGCCCTGTGTCGATAGCATTGAGAAACGACCCGGGAATATCCACACCTTCTTGGTCGCGAAGGTGCAGGGATACCGGCCCCACTGGCCAGGTGAAGGTCAGTTCATCCGTCTCAGCCGACACAGCAGCGGACGCAGACGTCTCGCGCAGATGCGAGCCCTCCGTCCGATACAGCGATTGACCGGAGCCGTTTCCAGAGATGACGCCACGCTGTGCGTCGCCACCGATACCTGGGAAGACGTGTAGGTCGTAGCCAAGAAAGTCCGTGGTCCAGTGGCCCTCGGCTCCTTCGCGGTCCGTTGTGGGCAACGTCACCACGGAACCAGTCGGCAAACGGAGAACCTCCATCTCGGGCCGCCCGGCACGTCCACTTAGGCTCAGAATACTTCCTTCAAGCACGTCACCGTCTTCATCTGTGACCCGGAGCGTGACCTCGCGCGTCTGCCAGGAGCCGCCGACCTCATCGCCTTGTTCGGGTGACCAGGTAGAGTCGGCAAACAGTCCTTCGAACCGCAACCCAGGAACCTGCGCGCCTCCGTTAATGCCTGGGAGCAACGCGATGTCGTAGCTACAGTCGCTCTGCACGGGAATCGGTTCGTCGTTCGCGTACCACTCCAGCGAGCCGTCACCGGTGGTGTCGATTCCGACCTGAGAGCCGTCAATCAACTCGCCGTCAAGGTCGCGAATGCCGGCGGTCTGCACCGAATCCGGCGCGAGTGAGATGTCTACGCCCAGGCCCTGATCGATGTTGTCGCCGTAGCTGTTGTCGGCCGCGCTCACGAATAGATGGGTGGCACCCGGCGGAATGACAACCTCGACCGAGTACTTTTCGGAGGGGGGCCGGTTGAGTGTCGTGCGAAAGATGACGCGCGAGATGTTGAAGTCATCCGGTACGTCTGGGAGCGTGAGCGAGCCGGTGTCGTAGGTCGCGCACACGGCCACGCTGTCGACAACCCGCTGGGTCTCGCCACCGTTCGCTAGAAGGGTGTCGCTTGAGGAGAACACGCCAAACAGGAAGCCTTCGTTGTGTGGCAAGCCGGACGAGAACCGCATGCCACCGACTTGAGTCAGGCGCACGCGCTGGCCCGGACTAAAGCCCAGGGACGCTAGATCGACGATGGCGGGGTCACTGGTACCGGTCTTGTTCCAGTGCGAAGCAAAGGCGCCAACGGGGACTTCTACAGCAGACGCAGGCGTGGACGTGGCACACAGCGCCAGCGCCAAAAGAATCGATCGACTCACAACAACCCCCAACTCGAAGCGACCGTATCAGAGCAAGGGGTTAGCGTTGATAGATAATGAATGACGACCCCTTTGCAGCCCCCGGCACGGATGACGACGAGAGCACAGCGACCAGCTGGACCCGCTGGACGTACGGACGAACTGCTCGCCTACTGATAGCAACGGCGTTCCTCCTCGCGGGCGTCCTGCTTCAGAATGGGTGGATTGCCATGCCCGGAATGCTGATCCTCGCAGGCCACCGCGCCGTCCAGCTGTGGCATCGGTACGCAGCGGATGCAGTCGGTGACAGCTTCTGGGACGACTAGACGCCGGAACTCACCGCACTCTTGAACTCCACCAAGGCCGTCATGTCCAGCAATCCCTTCGAAGCGCCACACCTTGTCGAGCCACCAACGGCACCCAGCCGAGAACGCTGGCGTCCAGAGGCCCGCGACGCTGTGTACGTGGCGGGCATGCTCTTGAGCGGCGTGGGAGTGTTCCGCAGCTCACCAGAGGTCGTGATTGCCGGAATGACGCTGGGCTCGGCAGCCACGTGGGTAAAGCGCAAGACGAAGAGCGAAGAGGCAGCGTGAAGAACGCGCCAGTAGGCCATGGCTAGCGCGGCAGGGTCTCTTCCGGCAAGACGGCTAGAACGACGATGTCCGAGGCAAAGTTCCCGACCTCAACGGCCTGCGTATCTGCTGCGTTGCCCTCGGTCAGGTCGTCGTAGACCGGGTCTGGCGTGAGCACGGCATCCGTCGCCTCAAACCGAACGCCCGTGTCTGTCGCAATCAGATCCACCGAGCCAGACGTCATTGTGTAGGCAAAGTCGGTGACCTGGAAGGTGTTCCCCAGGGTGATCTGGTCATCACACAGGTTGCTGTCAGACTCGTTGATAAGGTCGACACCCGTGAACACGACCCACACGGTAGGGTCGTCACTAAACGGCGAGTAGAACACCTGCGCGCGAACCGTTGCCGACGCATTGGTCAGCGTGATGGAGTCCTCACCACACGCAAAGCCGCGGTCCAAGTCGTCCAAATCATCCAACGTCAGATGGATGGGACGTTGGGGGCCGCAGGCACCGACCATGACTAAGCCACAAAGCATCAGAATTCGAGACATAGGCCCTCCACTCCCACGGGAGTAGTGGGAGCGCTCCGTTCCGTCAACCTGCCTGCGGGTCATTCACGGGTACAGCGTCTTGTCGTCCCATGTGTCCTGCGCCGTCCGCTCAAAAACCGTGCGAACATGGAGACGGTCCGGCATTCCTTGCCAGAACTCCATGCGGTCTGGAATCAGCTTGAACCCACCCCAGTGTGGTGGACGCGTCACTGTCTTGCCCTCAAAGCGCGCTGTGACAGCGGCCAAGCGCTCCTCAAGCGTGCTGCGGTCGTCTAGTTCTTCGCTCTGAAGAGAGGCCCACGCGCCGAGCTGACTGCCACGGTCACGACTCGCAAAGTACAGGTTGGAGTTCGACTCTCCCATGGGCTCAACTCGCCCCTCTGCAATCAGCTGCCGCGCGCTGCTCTTCCAGTGCAACAACACAGACGCGTATGGCGTGTGCGACAGCTGCTGGCCCTTACGCGAGCGGTAGTTCGTGTAGAACACAAGACCGCTGTCGCCCCAGCTCTTGAGCAAGACCGTACGCAAGGAGGGACGCCCGTCTTCGTCTACCGTCGCCAACTGCATGGCGTCCGGCACGTCAGGCTCGGACTCAATCGCCTCTTCCATCCAGGTATTGAGCTTGTCGGTCATGGCATCTGTGAGAAACATGCACCCTCCATGGCCGCCATCTAGCCCGTTCTCAGCGCGGACTACACGCGAAGGCCAGCGCCCGCATCAAAGCGCTCGCGTACGCGGCGAAAATAGACGTGCCATCTCGTTTGTGGCGTAGCGACCGACCAGCGGGCTGTCGCAAACATCACGGGACAATGGGCACCTCGCGGAGTGTCGCCTATCGCAACAGGTAGACTACCCACGAGGACCGCCCAGTTGGCACGAAAACGCATCATTGAAGGAACGTGGGCCTGTACGTCCTGCGACACACAAGGCATCAAGGGACGCCACAAGACCTGCCCCACTTGTGGAAATCCACGCGAGAACGCCGAGAGTGACTTCGACTTCGGTCCCAGGACCGCGTCTGGGGCCTCCACAGCGGCGAGCATCACCAATGCTGCACTCGTTGAGATAGCCAACGCTGGCGAAGACTGGATGTGCGTCAACTGCGACGCGAGCAACCCCGGTAATCGAGACGTGTGCCGGACCTGCGCCGCAAGTCGTGAAGACCCGTTTGGTGAGCCCGTCTTTGAGGCGGTTGAGCGGCCCGTTGGAAAGAAGCGTGGCCTCAAGGCACTGATTGCCGCAGGAGCCGCCGCTGTGACCGGAGCCATCGGGGTGGTCGGCAGCTGTTGCGGTATTGGATGGTACGCCGCCGACACCACGGTAGACGCCGAGATTACTGGCCAGCAGTGGGTCCGTCAGAGCGATGTCCAGCGCCTCACCCCGAGTGACGTTCAACAGTGGCGAGATGCCCTACCTGCCGCAGCCGGGTTGCCCGGAAGCGGGACACTGGCCGCCGGTCTTGGCGAGCTGGGCGACTGTGAAACGCTGGCCTGTTGGCCCCGTCCACCCGCTGACGGTGGCGTGGTTCGTGTGACGGGACGCCAGTGGGAGCGTACGATTGTCACCCAAATCATGGACTCGTCGGCCGAGACCGGCTGGCGCAGTGCTGCCCCAAGTACCCGCGGCGAGATGCCTCGAAGCGGCGTTGGTGGACGCCCTGGCTACGACAATCTCTCCTGCTCAGAGCGGGTCAAGACCCCGGAGGAATGCCGAGACGAAGACTACCAAGAAGCCTGCGGCACGCATGAGGAGTGCACGGTTCAAGACCTCGGCAATGGCTTTGCCGAAGAGACCTGCGTGGATGTTCAAGACTACTGCACGCAATCGCGTGAGGTGTGTACGGCAGCAGTCATGGGTGAGTGGTGCAGCTGGAACGACCTGTCATGGAAGGACGGGCGAACGCGCAGCACCAGTGGCCGAGATGCAAACCCGACATGGCCGCTAATGTCCCTTCAGAGCAATGAAGTCGAAGAGCGCAGTGAGCAGTACTTCTTAGAGGTGTCTGTCTTGGCAGGCCGCGCAGAGCAACGTCCCTTGGTGCCAAGTGCGGTGTACATGGCGGCAAGCATCGGCCAGCTCATGTACGCATCATCCAGCGGATTTCAGCCAGTGCCAGGCAACCTACAGACCTCCGATACCAACCGGCATGACTGCGGCGACGGCATTGCCTTCGACGTCCTCACTACGCGCGACCGCTGCCAAGCACAGGTCTACACATGGGTGGAAGAGGAGGCGCTACAGACCCAATCCTCCAACGGCGCACCCGACTGGCCCAACGGGCAGCTCGGCAACGACGGGCGTGAGACGCGCACCGAGTGGATGCTCGTCGAGCTGACCTGGGAGCGCGGAAACAAGGTCGGACACGCTGTCTTCAAGGACCCCGTTGAGCAGTGGCAAGCCTGGGAATCGGTACAGAGCGTGCCAGTCGTCGTCGACTTCGATGCCACCTATGTCTCGCTGGATGAGTCGTACCAAGGCCCCGTTCCATCCGAAGTCCGTCCTGGAACATTGTCGCGCGACCGCTGATGTTCCCCTCTTCCCGCTTCGTTCCTCATCAACGACGAAAGCGGCCCATGCCAACCCGCATGGACCGCCCAACACAATCGCTCCGGCCTACTTGCGACGGCGCATGAAGCCCATCGCAAGCACGCCGAATCCAAACATCAGGCCCACAGGCGCTGTCGGACTGACTGCCGAGCAGCCACTGCAGCCACCGTCGTCTTCGGTGTCCAAATCCGTGTCCGGCTCGGTGTCTGGGTCCACGGTTGTGTCGATGTCCGTGTCGACCTCAGAGTCCGAATCCGTGTCGATGTCCGTGTCCGGCTCTACGTCGATGGTAGTCATCTCCGCGAACAGTGCGTCCGTGTGTCCGTCGGTCACTGAGAACCAGGTGCCGTACACAACGTCGCCGTTTGGCACCATCTGAAGCTGTGACTCACCGTTCTGCGAGCCAGCAGGTCCGGCCAGAACTGCGGCCGGCTCGTAAGTCAGGCCGCGGTCGGTGCTGCGGAAGACGAAGAGTTCTTGGTCTTCATTGCCGCCCAACATCTCGTACACATTGGTCTCGCTGCCGAAGGCGACCACGAAGGTAGCTGCCTTGCTACAGTCCGTCGGACGGGTTGTGTCGTCTGCACCGGCGTCTCCTGACGGACATCCCGGACCGTGCCCTGGCGTCTTAATGACGCGCGGCTCCTTGATGTTGATGCCTTCCGGCGCCAGTCCCAGGTCCGCGGCCATCTCGTCGAGCGCCTCGGAGCTGACATCGACCGGGTCCGTCCAGTTCTGTCCACCGTCCGTCGAGGTACGTACCCAGAAAGCGTAGTTCTCTTGGTCCGTGTACCGAGCAACAGCCCAGTCTGGCGTGTAGCTGTAGCCAAGCACCATGAAGTCGCCCTTGATGAAGCCGCGGTGTGCGCGTGCATCTTCGTAAGGGTTGTCTCCGGTCCACAGGTCGAGGTCTCCGCCCAGCTCGGTGTTCGCGGACAGGTTCATGCCTAGAGTGTTGGCGTAGGCCCCCGTTTCGACGTCTTCGTCCCCCATGATGTAGCAACCATCCGGGGTGTCTCCCATGACCGCCGCTGTCGGGACGTTGATGGCAGGCTCCATGTCCTGAATCCGCAGTCCGACGGTGCCACCGGTCTCGCCCTCAGTGACGAACCCCCGGCGGGCAATGATGTCGGACGGTCCACCCGCATCGTACTCACCTTGCTTCCAGAAGATGAGCATCTTGCTCGACGAGTTCGGGCCGGCGGTGCCTTGGCTAAAGAAGCGTACACGACGCGCGTTCTCGCCAGGGTCGCTGAGGATACAGCCCATGCGAACAGGGTCTTCGAGTGCGGGCATCACGTTGCCATTGGTACCGCGAGCGCAGCCGTCAAGCTCCGCATCGTCCGGCTCACAAGAGGTGGGCGGCTGGTTGTACGGGAACAGGTGGTAGCGAATCACCTTACCGCTCAACAGACCTTGGGAACCCTTCGTTTCTTCGTAGGCCACCTGAACATTCGAGCCGATCATGGCCAGGTTTGCACGGGCAGCGCCTTCGATGCCCGACTCGATAAGCTCGGTGGTGTTCTGGCGGTTGTCCATCTTGCTGAAGTTGTTGGTCAACCGAACCGCTTCGCTGAAGTCACCGCCGGCAAGCAGGTCCGCTCCGCTGATGTAGCTGTACCAGATGTCCGTTCCGGCACTGGTATTGGCGCCAGACGCACCGTCTCCTGGGCCGTCTGCGCTGCCCAACTGCAAGCCAGCCGGGTCCTCTTGCCAGGTCACCACCCAACCGGCATCCGTGCCGCGGTTGACGTCCTGCTTCGCGTCGCGCTCGCCGTTTGAGAGCTGGTGAGGCGCACCCCAGGTGACGCCACCGTTGGTGGACGTCGCAATGTAGGTGCAGGCGTACGGAACCTCTCGGCCGTCCCGCTCAACGTACGTGACGGTGCTCTGCTCACCACCGGGGCAGTAGTGGTCGACCCAGCTCACCGCTACGGTATTGCCAACCTTGAAGATGTTCGGTTTCTCAGAGTCACCTGCGTAGGGAAGCGCGTCGACCCCCTCACCTCGCCACTGGCTGTCGATGCTGGACAAGCCAGCCGTATTGGAGATGTTGAGCGCGTCACTCCAGCTGGTCTCGACCGAGCAGTCGTCGGCGTTCGACTGGCAGGTGCGCACAAACAGGTCCCGCGCGGGCCGTTCTCCGTCCTTCTTGGTGTCGTACACAAGATCGCCAGCAGCATCACCAAAGACGCTGACCAGCATGCCGTTGCCAAGGCGCTGTAGCTTTGGCTTCGATGCGTAGTCCTCGTCGTTGGTGTGGTCATCACTTCCGTTCGACAGGTTCACAGGGTCCGTTGGGGCCAACATAGGGATAGCCAACGCCGCTGACGTCACAGCAAAAACCGCGATTCCAGCTGACACCCAACCAATGCGCTTCGTATTCATGAGACCTCCGTTGCCGCAGAAAACGCGGCAGGTTCACAAACAGAGCAAGCAGGAACTGTGCCAAAATTCAATTTATTAGCGACTGAGATAGTGAAGTTTTGAACTAACTATTGCCAAGCGTGGCATGTTGTCGCACCCTATTGACGGGTGCGCCCACACACCCCATTCGTGTGATATCGCACAGCCCCAACACTCCGTGAAAAGCACTATGAACAGCCGATTTTCCCTCCAGTATAGCGTCCCACCCATAGGTCGCCGTGGCCACTCATCCCGACTGCAGACCATCCATGGGGGCTGCCGTGGCTAAGGTTCCCTCCACTCCTGCCCTGCGTTGGCTACGGGCCAACAACGTCGACCATCAGGTTCACGTGTACCCCTACGTTGAGAGAGGCGGAACCAAAGCGAGTGCGGCGGCATTCAACGTTGACGAGCACGTCATCATCAAGACCCTCATCTTCGAAGACAACGCCAAACAGCCACTGATCGTGCTCATGCATGGTGACCGTGAAGTGTCGACCAAGGCCTTGGCACGAGCCATTGGAGTGCGCTCCGTTGCCCCATGCGCACCCGCCACCGCCCAGAAGCACAGTGGCTACCGGGTTGGCGGGACGAGCCCGTTCGCCCCTAAGAAATCAATGCCTGTGTACGTCCAGGACGGGGTCACAGCACTGCCCGAGGTGTACGTCAACGGCGGAGCACGCGGCGTTCTGGTCTCACTCGACCCATCGGTATTTGTTGACGCACTCGCAGCCGTCACGGTGGACGTGGCGCGCTAAATAGGCGGCTCACTTGGAGGTCCCGTGGACCACATGAGTCCCGAAGAGTTCCGCCAGCACGGCCACGCAATGGTCGACTGGCTCGCGGACTACATGACCTCGCTGCCCGAACGCTCGGTGCTGCACAGCGCAGCTCCCGGCTCAATCAGGGAGCAACTGCCTGCAGCCGCTCCCGAGTCTGGTGAGTCCATGCAGGCCATGATGAGTGATGTTGAGAGCGTACTGTTGCCCGGCATTACCCACTGGCAGCATCCTGGTTGGTTCGCGTTCTTCCCAGCCAATGCGACCGGGCCCTCGATTCTAGGCGAGCTGTTGAGTGCGGGGCTCGGCGTTCAGGGCATGATGTGGGACACAAGCCCAGCGGCCACGGAGCTCGAAGAGCGCGTGATGGACTGGCTTGTTGGCCTGCTGGGTCTGCCAGATTCGTGGCGCAATGAGCAAGGTCCAGGCGGCGGCGTGATTCAGTCCACCGCGAGTGATGCGACACACACAGCCCTCGTGGTCGCCCGACACCGCGCGAGCAAGAAGGGACACTCGCCGTCGAAGCTCGTAGTGTACGCATCCTCTCAAGCACACTCTTCCGTCGAAAAAGGCGCACGCGTCGCCGGTTTTGAACACATCCGACTCCTGGCCACAGATGACGCCTTTGCCTTGCAACCCGAGGCCCTCGAACAAGCCATTGCGAACGACACCGCTGCAGGACTCGTGCCCTGCGTCGTCATCAGCGCTGTTGGGGCAACCGGAACCGGTGCCGTGGACCCCGTAGACGCCATTGGACGCATCACCGAGCGCCACGGGCTCTGGCACCACGTGGACGCCGCATGGGCAGGAAGCGCCATGGTCTTGCCAGAGCACCGTCACCTACAGCCGGGCCTGGACCGGGTGGACTCCTACGTGTTCAACCCGCACAAGTGGCTGTTCGTCAACTTCGACTGCTCGGCGTTCTGGGTCGCTGACCGAACTGCACTGCTCGACGCCATGAGCGTGCTTCCTCCGTATCTTCGCAACGCAGCGACCGAGTCCGGCCAAGTCACCGACTACCGCGACTGGCACGTGCCCTTGGGCAGGCGCTTCCGTTCGCTGAAGCTGTGGTTCGTCCTGCGGCACTACGGCCGCGATGGCCTGCGCAAGCACATCTCCGAGCACATCGCATGGGCAGACTGGGTGGCCGACCAAGTCCGCACGAGCCCACACCTGGAGCTGGTCACCGAGCCCGTACTGAGCCTGGTCTGCCTGCAGCATATCGACGGCGCCGACGCTACGCGCGCCTTGGTGACCCGGGTCAATGCGACGGGACACAGCGCTGTGACAGGCTCAACATTGCCCGACGGAACGCCGTTTCTTCGGGTTGCCATTGGTCAGGCCAACACGCGTTTTGAGGATGTTGAGCGGCTGTGGTCCGTGCTCAATACGCCGGTCGCGTAGTGACCATTTCTGAAGTACTTCGGTTCGAAGAGGAGTTTTCGCACTTCGGGTGGTCAGCGCCTAGCTATCGCCCGAACCATCACGCTGTCAAAACGCCAAGCTGCCCGCGACTAGGTGGGGCGTTACGTTCGCCCCATGAATGACCCTGGCCATGTCGTCGTCTTCGCCAAACCGCCCGTCGTCGGGCAGGCAAAGACGCGTCTGATTCCAGCCGTCGGCCCACAAGGCAGTGTGAAACTGGCCAGTGCTTTCCTCGCGGACGCCTGGGACATGCTTGGGCGGACGGGTGCAGCCCGGGTTGTCGGCAGTACCAAGCGGTCGCGAAAGGCCCTCGGTCTGACGCGCAACGATGCACTGTGGATGCAGGGCGACGGCGACCTCGGACAACGCATGGAGCGCATCCTGCGACGCTGCTGCGGACTGGGGCCATGGGGCATCATCATTGGGGCGGACAGCCCAGGTCTGACCACGAGCACCGTTCAACGAGCCATGGCCGCACTCGACCATGTAGATGCCGTCTTGGTCCCCTCAGATGACGGTGGATACGCACTTATCGGCATGCGAACCGTACCAGATGGCATCTTAGACGGTCTGCCCTGGTCACAACAGCACACCCTAAATGCCACCGTGGCCCGGCTCACCGAGCGTGGCCTGACCGTTCGCCTGATTGGCGGCACGTTCGACGTCGACACGCCGAGTGACCTCATCGCCCTTCGTGACTGGCTTGCCGCAAATCCTCAAGACGCTCCAAACACCCGCGCCACCATGACCGAGCTGGGGTTGATGTCGACCGTGGGCCTGTCCGTCGTCATCCCAACCCTCAATGAAGCGTCAACCATCGAGCGCTGCTTGCGCAATGTGCTGTCCATTCACGGCGTCGACGAAGTCATTGTCAGCGACGGCGGCAGCACCGATGACACGCTCGACCGCGTGCGAGCCTTCCCGAGCATCCGCATCATTGAAGGCGCCACAGGCCGAGGCCCACAGCTCAATGCTGGCGCCAGCGCGGCGTTGGGCAACACGCTGCTCTTTCTCCACGCAGACTGCACGCTTCCACTGGACGCAGCGGCATGTATCAGCGGAGCATTGTCTGACCCAGACGTCGTCGGCGGCGCGTTCAAGCTGTGGACGGTTCCAGACACCGGAGCGCGACTCTCCGCGTGGTGGATGCACATCGCGGATGTACGCAGCCGCTACACACACCTACCGTACGGCGACCAAGCTCAGTTTTGTCGGCGTGAGACATTCCAGGCAGTAGGCGGCTTTCCCGACCTTCCAATCCTTGAAGACTACGTACTCTCCAAGGCGTTGTGGAACCACGGACGCCTCGTCACCGTAGACCGTCGTGTGACCGCTTCGGCGCGTCGCTTCGAAGACCGGCCGCTGTACTACTGCAGCCTAATGAACACCTTTCCACTACTGTACCGCGCGGGAATTCCCGCCGAGCGCCTCGCTTCACTGTACAAGGACGTGCGTTGATATGAGCCTATGGACCACAATTAGGGACGTGCTGGGACTCACACCGCCAGTCGCGCCCGCCGCCGCCCTGCCCTTCACCATCACCCGCCGAGCAGTCGCCGAGCTCGACGCGCTAACCGAAACATCACTGCGCCTGTCCATCGAGCCGAATCCGCCCAAGTCTCGCGTAGTCTTGGAGAGCGTGCCTCGTGGCGACAGCTCGCTGCTGGTACAAGCCGACGACCGCGAAGCCCTGAAGGGTCTGTTTCTGGACCATGATGGGACGGACTTCAGCATTGGGTTGAACCTCGACATTCGCCCGGCAGAGACCCCGAATCCAGAGGTCCGCCTGTACGAGACCAACCGCTTCCTGTTCAGCGGTAGGCCGTTTCACGCAGACTCCGCAGACGCTCCTGGTCTCGCCGGCCTGCTCATGACGCTGCCCAACGTTCAGTCACTACTGCTTCGCGACAACCAGGTCAGCATCGAGCGAATCGAAGGCGCGAAGTGGTCTGCCCTAGACGCCGATGTGACAGCCGCTGTACGCGCGTGGTTCTTGGCCTGCGGCGGAATGCTCACCGCCGAAGAGACGGGAAGCGACGACCCCGACTGGAATGCGGTCGCCAAGGTGATGGATGAGACCGTTCTGCCCTTCGTTCACGGCCATGGCGGCGACATTCGACTCATCGACGTCGCTGAGGGTGTGGTGACCGTTCAGCTCTTCGGAGCCTGTGCCACCTGCCCGGCGTCCATGTTGACCCTAAAGGGCGGGGTTCAGCGTCAGCTTCGCGAACAATTGCCAGACATCGTGCACACAGTTCAGGCCGTCGAGGCGTAAGACCTTCCTGGCCGTTGGTGTGGACCGGATTGCTCGCGAACACCAACTGCGAAGTGGCAGAAGTGGTAGCCTCAATCCCTCCCGTTGATTTAGAGACGGGCCCTCACAGGCTCGCAAACACAACCCAAAAAGAGGTTTCACATGCTGAAAATCGGACTCCTGTTCTCCATCACTTTGGTCGCTTTGACCGGATGCGCCAAGCAATACAGCATCGTCACCGCACCCGAGCAGGAAAGCATGGGCCACTACGTGCTCGTCCAGGCCACCAAGGCTGGCGGCGTGAAGCTGTGGGACTGTCAGCAGATGCCAGACGGCCAGTCGTGGGACCCGACCTGTGTACGCGTTCAGATGCAGAACTCTGCGCGTGAGCAATCGCAGTAAAACTGCGGGCGGAAATGCGGCGTCGGTAGTGGCAAAAGGCCGTGAGATCGGCCAAGTTGTGGGTGAGGAGGCGTGCATGAACACCGTCGACACCCCCCACCGCCGCCGTTTCTCCGTTGATGATCTGAATCAGATGGTCGAGGTGGGCTTGGTTGGCGAGGATGAATCTGTCGAGTTGATCGATGGAGAACTGCTCGTCATGGCCCCTGAAAGTCCAATTCACTCCTCGACCGTGACAGACGGAAGACTGTTGCTGTGCGCTGCCTATGGCCCGAGCCACGTTCGAGAGCAGCATCCAATTCATCTAGACGTCTACTCCCTTCCAGAGCCAGGTCTGGCAGTCACGGTCCAGCCAAACAAGGCATTCCGCACCCGTCACCCCACAGGCACCGACTGCGTCCTAGTCATCGAGGTCTCCCGAACCTCACGCTATGTCGACCGCAAGAAGGCCGCTCACTACGCATGGGGTGGAGTGCCCGAGTACTGGCTGGTGGACACGGTGAACCAAACGGTGACCGTACACCGTGAGCCGTCGCCCAAAGGCTATGGATTCATTGGTGTTTTCAGGGATGACCACGCGCTCGGCCTCCCCAACACAGAAGAGTCTGTGACGGTGGACGGCCTTCTCAGCAAATAGCGCCGCGTCTCAGTCTGCAAAACAAACTGGCCACTGGGCCAGAAACACCGTTACTTAGCGGTTCATAGAGCGATGAGAGGCGGTAAGGGCTATACGTGCAGGCCCCCGGAGCCTCAATGCCGTCTGCCGCCTGGTACATCCCCTCATCCGCTGCCCCATTGACTGGGCGAGATGCGCTGATTCGCGGCCTACAACAGCTAGACACAGACGTTGCAGTCGTTGAGACACCAGCGGGTCCTGGAGTGGCCACGGGCGGCGTCGCAATGATGGGCGGCGATCCCCCCAGAGGCGCTCTGAAGCTCCTGGCATGGATTCCGGCGACAACTCCAGACCAGCTTGGCGCACCGTCATTTCGCGAGACCTACGGCGTTCGCGCCAACTACGTTGCTGGCGCCATGGCCAACGGAATTGCCTCGGCAGAGCTGGTGATTGTTCTGGCTCGGGCCGGCTTGATGGGCTTCTTCGGTGCCGCTGGATTGGACACTAAGACCATCATCACAGCTCTCGACCGCATTCAGGCCGAAGCGGGTGACTTGGCCTACGGCGTCAATCTCATCCATTCCCCAGCTACGCCCTACCAAGAGCAGGAAACAGTTGACCTGCTCCTGGCACGCGGAGTGCACAACGTCGAAGCCTCTGCCTTCATGCGGTTGACGGCCCCCATCGTTCAATACCGCCTGTCCGGTCTACACCGAGACTCCGCCGGCAATGTGGTGGCTCCCAACCGTGTCATCGCCAAGGTGAGCCGGACCGAAGTAGCCATCCAGTTCTTGGAGCCAGCCCCCCAGAAGCTCGTGGACAAGCTGCTCAGCGAAGGTCGCATCACTCCAGAAGAAGCCGAGCTGTCGAGCTTCCTTCCCATGGCATCCGACATCACCGCTGAAGCGGACTCCGGCGGCCACACCGACAACCGCCCCGCCCCCGTGCTCATCCCGCTGCTCTGCCAGCTGCGTGACCAGGTGGTGACTCGGAACGCCTATGCGCAGCCCGTCCGCATTGGTGCCGCAGGTGGCCTGTCCACACCGGCCTCCATCGCCGGCGCTTTCGCGATGGGAGCCGACTACGTGATGACCGGAACCGTCAACCAAGCCTGCGTCGAGTCCGGCACCAGCGACATGGCCAAGGTCATGCTGGCAACGGCAGGAATGGCAGACGTTGGCATGGCTCCGGCATCCGACATGTTCGAGGCGGGTGTGGAAGTCCAGGTCCTCAAGCGCGGCACCATGTTCGCGTCACGCGGGCACAAGCTGTACACCTTGTACCGGCAATACCCGTCATGGGACGCCATCCCAGCAGCCGAGCAACAGCGCGTCGAAAAGACCCTGCTGCGTAAGCCTTTCGCAGACGTCTACGCCGGCTGCAAGGCGTTCTTCGGCGAGCGCGACCCCGAACAGATCACCCGCGCAGAAGCGGACCCCAAGCACAAGATGGCGTTGGTGTTCCGCTGGTACCTCGGCCTGTCGAGCCGCTGGGCCATTGGCGGAGTCGATGACCGCCGACAAGACATCCAGGTGTGGTGTGGACCCGCAATCGGCGCGTTCAATGCCTGGACTGAAGATACTTTTTTGGCAGAGCCCGCAAATCGCTCCGCCGTCACCGTCGCCGCCAATCTGATGGCTGGAGCCGCACTCGTCACCCGAGTGCGCAGTCTCCGTCAACAGGGTGTCGAACCGGGACTTGGCGCTGATGCCTGGGTCCCCCGCCCGCTTTCTTAGAGGTCAATCATGTCCAATCGCACCATCGCTATCACCGGTATGGCGTGCCTTTTCCCAGGTTCAGCGAACCTGTCGGACTACTGGCGCAACATCCTGCTCGCGAATGTCTGTACGGGCCCTGTGCCGGACGACCACAGCTGGTCGCTCGAGGACATGTACAGCCCGGACAAGAAGGCCCGCGACAAGACCTACGCCAAGACCGGCGGGTTCTTGGACAAGGTACCGTTCGACCCCATGCAGTTCGGCCTGACTCCGAATGCACTGGATGCCACGGATACCTCACAGCTTCTCTCGCTTATCGTTGCCCGCGAAGCCCTCAAAGACGCCGGTGTTGACCCCGACTCGGACAACTGGGCACGCGACCGCACCGCCTGCATCATGGGCGTCACCGGAACCCAAGAAATGGCCATCAGCCAGGGCTCCCGCCTTCATGGTCCAACGTGGAAGAAGTCGATGCTGCGCATGGGTCTCGACCCCAAGCTCGCTGACGCCATTGTTGACGACATCAAGTCGCACTTCCCTGAATGGCAGGAGCAGACCTTCCCTGGCCTTCTCGGGAACGTAGTCGCTGGGCGCATCACCAACCGCTTGGACCTCGGCGGAACCAACTGCGTCATCGATGCCGCCTGTGCCAGCTCCACAGCCGCAATGCGTATGGCCATTGATGACCTTCTAGGCGGACGCAGCGACATGGCGCTGACCGGTGGTGCCGACACCATCAACGACATCTTCATGTACATGTGCTTCAGCAAGACGCCGGCAATGTCCGAAGCCGGCCAAGCACGTCCGTTCGCCGCTGCTGCTGACGGCACGCTGATTGCCGAGGGCATCTCCATGATGTGCCTCAAGCGACTCGAAGATGCCGAGCGCGATGGCGACCGTATCTACGCGACCATCGAAGGCATGGGCAGCTCGTCTGACGGACGCGCCAAGAGCATCTACGCACCGCACGCTCCCGGCCAGGTCAAGGCGATGGAACGCGCGTACGACGACGCTGGATTCGGTCCCGAGACCGTTGACCTGGTGGAAGCACACGGAACCGGAACCCGTGCGGGAGACGCTACTGAAGCCGAAGGCCTCAAGACGCTGTTCAGCCAGTGCCCACCGGGACACCGCGTTGCCCTGGGCTCGGTCAAGTCACAGATTGGCCACACCAAGTCCACCGCTGGTGCGGCTGGAATGATGAAGGCCGCTCTGGCGCTGTACCAGAAGGTCCTGCCGCCGACCGCCGGCATTGACGTGCCGAATCCGAAGATGGGTCTGGACGATTCACCGCTGTACGTCAACACCACCGCGCGCCCCTGGGTCAGCAACGGCGCCCACCCTCGCCGTGCCGGCGTCTCCGCATTCGGCTTTGGCGGCACCAACTTCCACGTCTTGCTGCAAGAGCACGGCGCAAGCGCCGCTCCTGTCTCTGCCGCAGAAGGCGAGCTGTTTTTGTTCTCCGCAGACGACGCCGCGAGCCTGGTCACCGCTCTGAAGTCCTCACGCTTCGGCGTCACCCTGGCCCACCGTGCCCGTGCCGTTCAAGAGTCGTGGAAGCCTGGCGCTCACGTCGTCGCTTTCGTCGCGACCCAAGAAGACGTAGACGCCAAGTTCGCCACAGCCATCGCACTCGTCAAAGCAGGCCCCGGCACTGATGACGACGTGCACTACGGCGTCCCAACCGAAGACAGCAAGCGCGTCGCCGTGCTCTTCCCCGGTCAGGGCTCGCAGTACGTGAACATGGCCCGCACCCTCGCTGTGCGACACCCGATTGTCCGCGAAGCGATGGACCGCGCCGAAGCCCACCTACACGCCGCTGGCCGCGCATCCCTCGCAGAGCGCATCTACCCAGATCCGTCGTTCAGCAAAGAGACCGACAAGGTCCAGCACGCCCGTCTCACCGAGACCCAGTGGGCCCAGCCCGCCATTGGTGCCGTCAGTAAGGGCCTCTTCGACCTGCTGACCAGCTTCGGAGTCACCGCTGAAGCCATGGCCGGACACAGCTACGGAGAGCTTGTTGCTCTTCACGCTTCTGGCGCACTACCCGAAGCCTCCTTGTGGGAAGCGAGCCGAGTTCGCGGCGACGCAATGGCAGACAAGGGCGAAGACCGAGGCATCATGGCCGCGGTCAGTGGTGACTTGGCCGACATCGAGCGCGTTCTTGCGACCCTGAACGACGGCGTGGTCCTCGCCAACCGCAACCACCCGCGCCAAGGCGTCATCAGTGGTAGCCAAGACGGAATCACCACCGCCATGGCCGCTCTTGAAGCTGCCGACCTCACCCCACAGCGCATTCCGGTGTCCGCCGCCTTCCACAGCTCCCTCGTCGCAGACGCCGCTGAGCCGCTGAACACCGCACTCTCAGCCCTCGACATCAACGCACCCACAACGACCGTCTACAGCAACGTCACCGCCCTTCCGTACGGCGCCTCGGCAGACGCCGTCCGTCAGGGACTCGTTGACCAGGTCACCTCTACGGTTCGCTTCGTCGACACCGTTGAGCACATGGCTGCACAAGGCATCCGTACCTTCGTAGAGTGCGGTCCCAAGCGCGTTCTGATGGGTCTCGTCCGCAAGACTCTCAAGGGCATGGACGGCGTCACCGTCGCTGCCATAAACCCAGACGGCGACCGCAAAGACGGCGACGTTCAGCTCAAGCACCTGCTCGCTGTTCTCGCAACTCGCGGCGTGGCGCTGGATCTGTCTCCACTTCTCGCCGAGACCCTGCCTGTCGCTCCCCGCGTTGCCGGAAGCAAGGCCACGGTCTGGTTGAGTGGTGCGAACTACCGCAAGGCCAGCACACGCAATCCGCCGAAGCCAACGGCTGAGTTCATTGCTTCGGTGAGTCCGAAGTTGGCGAGCCCGGAATTATCCGCGGGTCGGATGTCAGAGGTCAGAGGTCAGAGGTCAGAGCAGAGCGCTCACGCGCCCGGCGTTTCGGACAGCCGAGAAGCATCGGCGGGTCGGATGTCAGAGGTCAGAGGTCACCAATCAGCAGTTGTGCCAAATGGAGTATCCGTGTCCAATTCTTCCCGTGATGCCTCGCTCCCGAGCAACGACAATCTCAGCCAGCTCCTCGCAGCCACCCGCGAGACCCTCTCGGCATTCCAGGCCACACAAGCCGCGACCGCACAGGTCCACACGGCGTTCCTGGCCGGACAAGAGAGCGCACATCGTAGCTTCGAGCGTCTCTTCGACACCCACGCCCGCTTGGTTGAAGCCGCCGCTACTGGGCAGTTCCCGTCTGCACCGGTTCGCGCCGCACTGGCCCAGCCAATCGCCGCGCCACAGCCTGCATTCGTCGCACCGGCCGTCCACGTGGCATCGACCATGGCCGCCCCTGCCGCCGCAGCTGTCGACAACTCGTTCCTCAACGGCGCGACCACGCCAGAGCTGTCCCGCGGCGCTGACGCACACCCCGGTGGTGGACGCGTCCAGATGCATGACTACGTCCGCCCAACCGTTGCCGATGACGATGACGTTCCGCTCATCCTGACCGCAACGGGCCTAGACGGCTCCACAAAGACCGCCGGCGCACGCACAGCGGCCCCTGTTGCAGCACCCGTCGCCACCGCATCCGTCGACGTTGACGGCGCCATGTACGCCGCCATTGCCGAGAAGACTGGCTACCCCGCTGACATGCTTGAGCCCGCCATGGACCTCGAGTCCGACCTCGGTATCGACAGCATCAAGCGCGTTGAAATCTTGGCTGCGGTTCAAGAGGCCGTTCCCGCGCTTCCTGAGCTCGACAACGAACGCATGAGTGCCCTGCGCACCATTGAAGAAGTCACCGGCTACCTCAAGGAACTCGTTCCTGCCGGCGCCTCAGCACCGCAAGCCGTCGCCAACGCACCGAGCGTTGATGTCGACGGCGCCATGTACGCCGCCATTGCCGAGAAGACGGGCTACCCCGCTGACATGCTTGAGCCGGCCATGGACCTGGAGTCCGACCTCGGCATCGACAGCATCAAGCGCGTCGAAATCTTGGCCGCTGTGCAAGACGCCGTTCCTGCGCTGCCCGAGCTCGACAACGAGCGCATGAGTGCCCTGCGCACCATCGCGGAAGTCACCGGATACCTCAAAGAACTGCTGCCTAGCAGCGCTTCGGCTCCCGTCGCCACTGCATCAGTAGACGTTGACGGCGCCATGTACGCCGCGATTGCTGACAAGACTGGCTACCCCGCCGACATGCTGGAGCCCGGCATGGACCTGGAGTCCGACCTCGGTATCGACAGCATCAAGCGCGTTGAAATCTTGGCCGCTGTGCAAGACGCCGTTCCTGCACTGCCCGAGCTCGACAACGAACGCATGAGCGCCCTGCGCACCATCGCGGAAGTCACCGGATACCTCAAGGAACTCCTACCTAGCGGCGCTTCCGCTCCCGTCGCTGTCGCAGCGAAGGCCGCTGTTGCGACCGCCGTCACCGTCAACAACGAGCCCGTCCGCCGGCGCGTTGTCGAGGTGATGGCAGCACCCGAAGGCCACAAGCTCACCCTTCGCACCGCCGCCATCTTCGGCTCTGACGCCAACGTTGAGGCCGTCACAGCCGCTCTTGCCGCACACAACATCACCGTCGCCTCTGCAAAAGACGCTGACGTCCTCGTGGTCCTCAACGCCCTTGGAACCAGCGGCGATGACCTTGACAACGCCGTCGCCTGCGCCTTCCACATCGCCCGTGAGTACGGCCCCGCCAAGCGCTTTGTCACCGTCACCGACCAAGACGGCGCCCACGGACATGGCACCGGAACGAACCGTCTCGCCCTCGGCGCTTTTGCTGGCCTAAGCAAGACTATCGCCCACGAGTGGACCGACGGTACCGCACTCGCCCTAGACGTGGATGCCTTCGACGCAGACGCCATCGCCCGCGAAATCGTCACCGACCGCGGCGTTGTAGAGGTCGGCCTTCAGGGGTCTGACGTTGTGGCCGTCACCGTGCGCGACGCCGAAATCCCCGAAGTCACCGCAACAGCCCCGGTCAACGCCGGCGATCTGGTCGTCGTCTCTGGCGGCGCTCGCGGCGTCACCGCCGCTGTGGTCCTTGAGATGGCCAAGCGCTGGAAGCCAAGCCTGTTGCTGCTCGGACGCTCGCCGGTCCCCAACGCCGACCCCGACTGGGCTCTGGGTGTCTCCGACGACGGCCTAAAGATGGCCCGCATCAACGCTGCACGGGCAGCCGGCAACAAGATTCACCCCAAGGACGCCGACCGCGACACCTGGAAGGTCTTGGCCGCCCGCGAAGTGCGCACCAACCTCGCCGCTATCCGCGCCACAGGTGCCACCGTCACCTACACGCCGACCGACATCCGCAACGATGACGCCGTAAATAGCGCCGTCTCAGCAGCAGTCGCCACTCACGGCCCGGTCCGCGGCATCGTTCACGGCGCTGGCGTCATCGCCGATAAGAAGGTCCTTGAGAAGACAGATGACGCCTTCGACCGCGTGTACGGCACCAAGGTCGACGGCATGCGCGCCCTGCTCAACGCCAGCAACACCAAGGACCTGGGCTTCGTCGCCACCTTCGGCTCGGTCGCTGGACGCTTCGGCAACCTAGGCCAGTGCGACTACGCCATGGCCAACGAGGTCCTGTCCCGCACCGCCCTCCAGCTCTCCCGCCAAGGCGTTCGCGCCCGCTGCTTCGCATGGGGCCCGTGGGAAGCCGGAATGGTCACGCCATCGCTCAAGAAGCAGCTCGCTGCACGCGGCATGTCCATGATTCCACTTGTGGAAGGCTCCGCATTCTTCTGTGACGACCTCGAGTGCGGCATGGACGTGGAAGTGGTCGTTGGCGGCCCCGAGGGCGGCTCGCTGCTCGCTCCCAAGCCGACCAAGAGCATGACCAAGACCTTGGTCAGCGCCAACCGCTTCATGCAAGACCACCGCATCAACGGAAAGCCCGTTCTTCCCGCAGTGATGGTCCTCGAATGGATGGCCAGCGCCGCTACGACCGCCTTCCCAGCCCATCACTTTGCCGGTGTACGTGACTTCGCCGTCCTCAAGGGCGTGGTCGTAGAGAACGGGACCGCTGAGCTCAAGCTGGAGTGGGACGACGTGACCCCAGCTCCAGGCTCCGACAAGGCCCTGTCCTTCCGCCTGACCGGTGCTCCCGGCCCCCTCGGGCGCCCCACCGTTCACTACAGCGGAACCGTTGACCTGTCCGCATCCGCAGGCAAGCCCGTGCGCTTTCCTGGCTCCAACGGCCTCGGAAAAGGCGCCTACCCACACGACCTGAAGGACGCGTACAAGAACTTCTTGTTCCACGGTCCCGGCCTGCAAGGCATCAAGAGCGTCACCGGCATGAGCGACCACGGCATGGTCGCCACCCTAGGCACCTCTCAGCCAGGTGAGCTCGACGTAGACGGGGCTTCCTGGGAGACCGACCCGCTGACCCTCGACAGCCTGCTTCAGCTCATGGTGCTGTGGGTTCGCGAGACCACCGGAAGCGCCGCCCTGCCCTGTGCGCTCGGCAACTACCAGCAGTACGCGCCTCTCACCGGCGATGTGACCGTTCACCTTGAGATGCACCCGACCAAGACCGCACGCGGCTCGTTCGATGCAACCCTCGTAGACGCCGACGGCAACGTCGTCGCTACGCTGACCAAGGGTGAGTACGCCGCGAATCCCAGCATGAACGACGCCTTCCGCGCCCAGGCGTAAAGGCGAAAAGCAGCGCGTCTGCTACGGCCCTACAATGTCGATTCCGGGATGCCCCTGCCGGACCTGTTCGAGCTGCGATTGAGGAATCTCTTCCACCATGAACACCCGCAGCTTGTTGAGGTTCGGTAGGCCATACAGCGAGGTGATGTCAGTCACGGCGCTCATCGCGATGTCGAGCGATTCGAGTGTGGAGACGGTGCTGAGCGGCGACAGGTCTACCGGCGAGGTTGCGCCCAGCGACAGGTGTTTGACGGCAGGCGCGCCTGTGATGAACGCCAGCGACGGGAGTGCCGCGTTCCCGAACGTCACCGACTCGAGCACGGTCATGGCGGAGAGGCTCGGAACGGTGTGGACGGGCACAGAAGCGCAGTACAAGCGCTCCAGCGACACCGCGCCGGCGATTGGGGTGAGGTCTGTGACCGGGACCTCCAACAGCGTCAGGCGGGTCAACTTGGTCAGTCCCGCGAGGGGTTGGGCACTGGTCATCGCCGTGGACGAACCGAGGGTCAGCACCCGCAGCTCGGTCAGGGCCGACACCTCAACGAAGGTGTGGTCGCCCACCTTGTTGAGCTTCAAGTGTTCGAGCGACGTCATGCCCGCAATGGCCGTCATCGGACTCGCCAGTGGCGTGTCGTGGATGTCGAGTGATGTGAGCGCAAGGCGCCCCAGAACCTCAGGGTCTGCAAGCTCGGCAAAGCTAATGCTCAGGTGCGCAAGATTGGGCAGCTCAAGCAGCGGTGCAAGGCTGATGGGACCCTGACCGTAGCCACTGCAGTAGACCACGTCACTGTCACTGGGAACCTCCTCGCCACAGATCTCCACCGCCTGGGCATTGGTTGTGATTCCACCGATACACAGGGCCATCCAGGGGGCAATTCTCAAGGCGACCTCCGCTTGGGCATCTCCCTAGCCGACAACTCCGAGAGGCGTCACACAAGCAGGTGCTTTACACCATCCCCCGCAATCACCGAGGCCTGACCATGCGCGTACTTCAACGACTGCTCCCGCTGACCGCATTGGTGGTCGCTGCCTGCACAGGTGACACAGACTCGGACGACGACACCGGCAGTGATGCAGACACTGGCGCCGATTCTGGAACCGAGGTTCTCGACCCCGGAACGGCAGTTCCCCTCGGTGAATACTTCAGCCCAGGAGCCGACGACCTGACCGGCGTCTTGGTGCGGGCACGCGGGGACGACGTCGAGTTCCTCATGCCGGTTCAGTGGGACGACCTGACGGACAACCAAAGCCTTGCCGTGTGGATTGAAGCTGAGATCATCAACAGCAGCAGCGAGGCCACGTACGTTGACTGCGGTGGCAGTCGCGAGCAAGGTTCGGCGTGTAGAGCGTTCACGACCGGCCGCGACCAAGTGGGCGAGACAGGTCAGGCCGCAGCGAACATAGACTCCGACCCCGTCGGGCTCACAATTCCCCTGTCTACGTCGGACGGCAAGCTGTTCATCGTTGTGGACACGATCACCTACGAAGTCCAATTGCCCATCATGTTCGCAGCAGTACGCACCAGCAGCGCAATCCCGTTCCTAGGCGAGTTCCCGATGGACAACGAAGGCCTGATTGGGGTCTTGGAGGGGCTGTAGAATCCCCCGACCGGCGGTCGTCGAACCCGTCACGCACTTGCGAATCCAGTCGCTCGATGAAGGCTCTCGGGGGCACAAGTGTCCAAACCACCACGCATTTGTGGATAGCAGATGCGTGGAGTACCCAATGACGCCTCGCTACACACTCACCGTCATCGCTGGCTTCATGGCGTGGACGTCACCCGCCTCCGCAGGTCCATGCCTGGACATCGGCGTCTTGGAGTACGGCGGAACCCCAGTAGAACTTGCGGACTTGACAGCCACACTCATCGAAACCGGGCAATTCGCCTCCGTCGAGTTTGTGAGCCCGTCACAGTTCTTGCCAGACGCCACATATGACTCCGTTTTCGTGGCATGGACGAACTCGCCTGATTGGCCAGGCCATCCCAACCGAATCCTGTATGGCGACCGCATCGCGGACTACATTCGTGGGGGTGGAGCCGTGGTCATTACCCAAATGGGAATAGCCGAGAGAATCGGCCCTGGAGGCGACTTTCGCTCCGAATTTCTCCCTCTGCTGTCCGACAACCATTGCAGCTACAGCGTAGACGGAATCTCTCCTATTGCGATTCCAGGAGACGACATCCTGTTCGACAATGTCCAATACCTGTCGGTGGGGCGACGCACGCGCACGTCCTGTCCCGGAGCAACAGTACGCGATGGAGCCCGAGTTCACGGGTCACTACCCGACGGTCGACCACTGGTTGTGGTGGATGGACCAGTCGTTGCCGTGAACACCTACTTCACCAACAACAGCCTCGACAGTCCAAACGCCTTCGCCGGCTATCCCGCCGGCGACGACTACCCCCAGCTCTTCGCCAACGCCCTGTACTTTGCCGCCGGATTCGACGCGTCCACCGCCTGCAACGGCGACTACGATGACGACGGCCTGTCCGACGAAGACGAGTCCACACTCGGCACCGACTTCCAGCGCGCCGACTCCGACGCAGACGGCACCAACGACGGCATCGACAACTGCCCCACCGTCGCAAACCCCGACCAGAGAGACTTCGACAGCGACGGCATCGGAGACGCCTGCGCTGACAATCCGCCGCCAGACAGCGACGAAGACGGCCACCCCGACCCGTACGACAACTGTCCAGACACTGCCAATCCCGACCAAGCAGATGCGGACGACAACGGCATTGGAGATGCCTGCCAACTCGAGCCCAAACCCCGAGCCCATCGACACCGACGAAGACGGCGTTCTGGACGCTGACGACAACTGCCCCACCATCTTCAATCCAGGCCAAGAAGACGATGATGACGACGGCATCGGAGACATCTGCGACGACGACCCCACCATCGGCTGCTCATCCACCCGAACCGCGCCTGGATGGGGACTGCTGATGCTCCTGCCACTGCTCGCCACGCCTCGTCGAACCCGTCCGACGCCGGCTGGATGAGCGACTCCGAGTCTTGTCGCCGCTACCGTGCCCGGAATGCCCCAATCTCAAAGGTCGAGACCTCACTCGCCGCACCCGAGTCTCCGCCCCACAGCTCCATGATGGGGATATTAGCTGTATCGGAGAACGTAATCTGGGCCGACCGGTTCACGGAGTCATTCAGGTCACAGTCGCGCCGGCTTCCGCCCCCCCAAAGGGCCTGAGTCGAGTTGACGAACGACCCATCAGGCACCTTGAAGCGCGTATACGACCCGCCGTAGTCGCTGTTGATGAGCGAGTCCCGGCAGTCCTTGCGGAAGTACTGGCTGGTCTGGCTCACAATGGCCTGAAGAGCGATGATCTGGGCATTGCTCTGGGGATACGTCAGCACTTGATACACTTCCGCCGGAGTCTCCACGGACTTGTTGGGGATGGTCAGGCCCACCAAGTTGTGTTCGAGCACTGTCCAGCCGCCGCCTGCCATGTCGCAGTGGACGGCAAAGGGGTCTACGCCGTTACCGAATCCGTCTGGGTCAATGGTGTAGGTGCCGTCGCCGGTGACGCCCGCGTAGGTGTACGGTGACGCCGGATTGAGGTATCCATCACAAGTGGTTGCGTGCGTCCCGTCGGAGAATGTGCGGCTTGTGCCGTCCACAACAATGGTCTTGATGCCGCCGGTGGCCGACCACCCCGTGCTGCTACAGACCTTCAGAATGTCCAGGGTTGAATCGAAGGCCAGCGCGCCAAGAGGGCTACACGGTGTGCCGATAGTTCCAGTTGAAACCACAGGAGCGGAGCCCGCAGTGGTGGCGTAGGCCGCCAGAGGAACGTGGTGAATGAGCTCTCTTGGACCCATCGCCAGCCCATCCACGGTGACCGCTAGATAGACAGCACCCGTCGCAAAGAGGCCGCTATCCAGCCGGTTCCCGCTGTCTGCACCCATGCGGAGGCTGTAGTAGCCGTCGCCCAGCGAGACATTGAAGAACTGCTCGGCATGGAGCTCGTTGGTCGGGTCCGAGAGCGTGGCGTCGTTGAACAGAGTGAGTCCAAGCGTGTGGGTGCCCTCAATTGCGGTCCCGTCGGTGTCGAGTACGCGTCCTTGGTGTACGACTTCAACATCTGCAGCAAAAGCGATGCCCGGTAGGACCGCAGCTAAGAGCAATGTGCGCATGTCTCCCCCCTTTGAAACAAGCCTATCATGCGTGCCACCGGCTCCGCGTGTTCGAGATACACCGCCGCCATTGGAGACTCCATGATCTATCCCTACAACGCAAAGAACCGTCACCTGTGGGACCAAGAGGTCCACAAAGTACAGATCTTCGTTCCCGGAAACACCCGCGCCATCGCCTATTGCGACGGAACCGACGACGACATTGCCGAGCTAATGGCCAAGGCCGAAGACGAAGGCGCCGAGCCACCACCGCTGTCGCGACGAGTGCTCAAGACCGGCCGCGAGATCTGGACCATGGGCGAGGCCCAGCCCCCGGACTTTGATGACGACGAAGACGAAGACCAAGACTAGAGCGTTTCCCGAGGTCGTTGCTGTTGCCAGCGCCGGATGACCGCCGAACACGAACGTCATCGTGCCAAACTGCGTCATTCACTACAGGCCCCGCGGAGCCCCCATGCGACAGCACGCCCTCGTCCTCCTGCTCCTGCCCACAGTCGCCTTCGCCGTCCCCATGGAGCTCGACCACCAGGGTCGCCTCTTGGACACCATGGGCGCACCCCTCCAAGGTGAGCACACCCTTCACTTCGCCATGTACACCGTGGCCACTCTGGGCTCACCGGTCTGGCAAGAGACGCATCCGGTCGTTGTTCAAGACGGCTACTACCACCAGCGCCTGGGCTCAAGTACGCCCCTAGACAGTGACCTGTTCGCCGGCGGAACGCTGTACCTGGCAATCGCCGCGAATGAGAGTCCTGCGAACGCTGCCCGTGTGTCAGTGGTCAGCGTGCCCTTTGCGGTTCGCGCAGCAGATGCCGACAACGCCGACGTCGCCTCCAGCGTGAGCCAAGACGCCGCCTTGGACATCGCCAGCATCCATACGAGCGGCGATATTCACTACGACGGCACCCTTCAGCACGGCGAGTATGACCACCGCTACGACTACCCCTTCTACCGGCTGTCTACCAACCAGGTGGGCACGCTCAGCGGAACCGGACGGGTGGACTGGTCGAACAATACTGGCGTGCGCTGGTACACCCACCGCACCATCATTTCCGGCACACCCTTCGCCAGCCGAGACGCGGAAGAGCAGGAGATCATGACCGCAATGGGCATGGCGGGCAAGCAGCACTTCCAGCCCAACATCATCGTCAACCGCATCGAGTGGGACAGTGCCCTGTCGTGGGTGTCGTTCCCCGCCCCAATCGTGTCGTCGGGAACTGTGACCTATGGCTCGTACTGCAAGTCCCTGACCGGCACGGCTCTCCAAGGCTACTGGGCGACGGGCATGAACACCAGTTGGGGACTGTGCGGGTCCCACGGTGGCCCCTACTCGCCCGGCACCTACATCCACGCCCACCCAAGCTCGAACGGTGCCGGCTCGGCCTTGGTCATCTGGCCTGCGGTGATTGCCGGCAACTACCCACTGGACCACGCCAATCCACTGTGGGGATACTGGACCTACCAGCCGCTCTAACGGCTACCCACATGGCTGCTGCGCTCAACGACCGAGCCACGGGCCGTCTGCAGGGCGAACAACACCGAATCGCCCCCTCGGCAGTGCGCCTTGCGTGCATCAAATAGTAACAGCCTGATGAAGCGCAAAATTCTCCTATACAATCCCTCCCACTTATCGGGGATCTCCATGCGTCTCATCTCTCTCTGCGCGCTGCTAGGCGCTTCTTCGGCACTCGCTGCTCCGACCGAACTCCCCCATAGCGGCCGCATGCTGAGCGCCGCAGGGGACCCGCTGACCGGAGACATTACCCTTGAGTTTCGACTGTACACCCAGGCGTCCGGCGGCACCGCCGTGTGGACCGAGTCAGACACCGTCCGAATGGAAGACGGCTACTACAGCACGCTGCTCGGCGACTCGAGCACCCTCACGGCACTGGACTGGACCGGCTCGTCGTTCTGGCTTGGCATCACACCCGCTGGAGGCGCTGAGTTTGGCGCACGCAGTCCCATTGGTGCCGTCCCTCTCGCCATGAATCTGTCGGGCCCCACAACCGCAACCGTCGTCACAACCGCTGAGCGTGACGCCCTAGCACCGGCTCTTGGGCAGCTCATCTACAACAGTACCTTGAGCACGGTCCAAGTGTACGACGGCAGCGACTGGCAGGGCATCGGCTCTAACGACAACGAAGGTCTAGGCGAGGCCAAGGCCATCGTCTGGGGCTACAACTCGGTCGGCGCCCTCGGAATGGGAGACACCACCATTCGCCAGTTCCCGGCAGTCAACACAACATTGCCACCCGGTGATGTTCGGAAGATGTCCGCGGCAGGCTACAGTCACCAGACCAACGGAGCAGTCTGCGCTCTGCTCGAGAACCAAGAGCTTTACTGTACCGGATACGAAGCCCACATTGGCGACGGCTCCAGCAGCAACAGCACGAGCTACCGCCAGGTTGGCCCCGGTCTCGACTGGCGCGACGTTCACGTAGGCATGGGACTGGTCACGTGCGGTGTGACAGATGACAACGACGCCTACTGCTGGGGATACCGAATCTACGGTGGTATCGGCGATGGCGTGAACTCGAGCACCTACAATCGTGCTCCGAGTCGGGTCATCGGCAACATCAGCTGGAAGATGCTGCGGCCGGGTGGGCGTTACAACAATCTCCACCGCGCCTACTTGTGCGGCGTGAGCAACACCACCGGCTCCGCCAACGGCTACTGCTGGGGCCTCGACTCCTACGGTGAGCTCGGCAACGGAGCGGCCGCCGAGAACTACACCACACCCGCCGCAGGTCTCATTCCGAACCACGAGTGGGAAGAGATTGTGCCGGGTGGCTACCACGTCTGCGGAATCACGGTGGCCCAGGACCTCTACTGCTGGGGCTACAATGGCTACGGCCAGATCGGGAATGGAAACACCAGCAACCAGCAGAGCCCAACGCTCGTCCAGGGTGGACACAAGTGGATTGATGTGGACGTGGGCTACAACGAGACCTGTGGTCTGCGAACCGACGGCGTGGCGATGTGCTGGGGCTACAACGGCTACGGCCAGCTTGGGGACGGCACCACGTCCAATCGTGTCAATCCCGTCGAGGTCGTTGGCGGCAAGACGTGGAAGAGCATCACCGTGGGCGACTACCACACCTGCGCTCTCGACCAAGAAGACCGCGCCTTCTGCTGGGGCTACAACGGGACCTACGCCATCGGAGACGGCACTGCGACCCAACGCAATGCGCCCACTCCCGTGTACGGCGAGTACCGCTACCAAGCCATTGACGCCGGCCTTCAGTCGACCGTCGGCATCACACGCTAGACGCTCGTCCCTGACCTGCCGATTCCGTGGTTACAGCGGCTTGAACGCCTGCGCGTAGGGATGGGTCGGGTCAAAGACGCTCGAGAGCGGGTGGGACGCTGCCAGTGCCCGCCCCGCCACTGGGTCCGGACGAAATGCCCATGCTCGCATCTGCCGGAATCCTGCTAGGTCACGCCAACGCGCCAAGGGCCCCGGACGAACCCAACGCCTGGACGTCGTATGTGTTGGTCGCGGACTGTGATGCTGCGCTCGCCACCGCCATCCACAACGGCGGCACTGTGCTCGTTCCGGTCGCGAGCGTGCCCGCGGGCCGCTTCTGCATCCTCGCCTCACCTTCTGGGGCCGTGTTCGGACTGTGGGAGTCGGATGAGGTGGGTGCCAAGGCAACGGGCGCAGGTTCGGTCCACTGGGTTGAACTCAACAGCACAGACATGGCCGCGGACGTCACCTGGCTCACGGCATCCTTTGGCTACACCACCAAGGAATCCGCGAGTCCTCGTGGCCCGTACGTCGAGCTTCTGCTCAACGGCGTGCCCTGTGGCGGCGTTGTTGGCGCCCAAAACGGCGCTCCATCCCACTGGCTGACCTGGATTCAGGTCGACCACCTAGACAACACCCTGTCGCAGGTCGACGTCGCAGGCGGCAAGGCTCTAAGCCCAGTCATGGACAACCCGAGTGTTGGTCGTATGGCGGTCGTCAGTGACCCCACAGGTGCGGTGTTCGGCGTCATCCAGCCCGCGACTGCGTAGCCATTCAGCGGGGGTCAGTCCCCGCTGAGCGAGCGTTCTGCGCCAACCTACCGGCCCGCGTTGTCCATGCGACGGTTGATGGAGTCGGAGTAGTTCTCCACACCACCACCGTTGTAGTCGTCTAGAGCTGTGTCCCAGTTGGTGAACTTGCTCTCGTATCCTGGAATGCTCTGGGTATCGTGCCAGCCTTCACCGTTCGCATCACCGCTCTTGGCGCGAGTGATCTCGCCTTTGTAGTACGCCCAGCGGAGAGCAATCTGCAGACTCTTCCTTGGGTCGATCTGCTCGCGCTTGCCGGTCAGTCCAAAGTTTTGCTTCTCGGGTACCCAGTCACCAGGCACGTTCATCTGCATCATGTTGCCTTGGGCGAAGATTTCTTGGTGGCCACCGCTCTCCTGTAGAGCCCATGCCTTTACCAGCGCGGGGTCGAGGTAGCTTGGATGGTCTGGCCCCCATCACTTCTCGGCATTGAACTCTTGCACAACCTCGATGATGAGCGCGTCATTGGCCTGGTGCCATGGGGAGTCGTACCCGGCAAACTCGGGTAGCGTCTCCTGCTCGCTCTCACGAAGTGGCACCTGTGGAGAACGCTCTCCAGACAGCCCGAGCCTCTCCATGAGTGCTGCGTTGCCCAAGCCAGCAGTAGACGTAGGCTGTTCCGGCCTGCGCTGCGGAGTCGGAACAGTGCTTGTTCGACGGGTCTGGTTCGGCATGAGGGCTCCCGAGGGTGCTCCACCCCACACACCGTCGTCGGCGTCATCAAGCCAAACTCGAACGGGCAAGGGCGTGACGGAGTCGCTCTCATCCCGCAGCGTACCGCCCACACGTCGCTACACTGCCCCCAGAGAGGCGTACCCGCCCTACACTGCGCACCGCTGGGGCCGTGGGTAGCACAACAACCTCAGCAGGCACTCCGCGTACCGATGCCTTTCCTTGCACAACTATCGCTGATGTCTCAGGCCACAACGCCCCCCTGCACAGGCACATGATCAATCGACTGATACTTGAAGATTACCGGTCTCACCCCCACCGGTTCCCACACAGGTCAGGACGAGCCACTGCGATGAACGCCATGAATCTGCACTTCGTCCGACGGGGTAAGGAACAGTAGGAACCAGCTGCAAGAACCTCCAGCAAGACCCCACGACATATGCTGCACAGAAAAGGCTTGACAGCCAGAGCGCCATCTTTACAATTGCCTGTAGTGGCGGTCTTCGCCGCATCTCTTGGGGAGCTCAGATGACTAGAAAACGTGACCTACTGTATGTGTTTGCCGGAATGTCAGCTGCCGCCGCAGCGCAAGCCCAAGACACCGGAACCCACTCCATCAATATGACTGTCAACAGTGTCGACAGTCTGAGTGCCAGAGGAAATATTGACCTGTCAATCACGCCAAACCTTGGCGGTATCAGCAACACAGGAACAACGACAGACACCGGTACCGGAAACCTGACGTTTACGGTCGCCCGCACAACTGGGTGGCAAGTCAACGTTTCGTACAGCGGAGACACCCCGGGCGGAACCAAGCTTCAGATTGGTCAAGCGTTGACCGGCACGAACTGCAGCGTGGGCTCGGCCAACGTCAACAACGTCACCCTGTTCTCGAACGGAAGTAACCAGTCGAGCTCAAGCACCTTCCTGAGCAACACTGGCAGTGGTAGCGGTTCCGGCAACAATGCCCAGTGTAACAACACTGTGCAGTACACCTTCTCGCAGACCAACTCCAGCACGGTCGAAGTCGGTAACTTCAGCGGCACCGTCACGTTCACGCTGAACTAGCAAGCGGAGCCGGATGGCAGGGCCGTCCGGGAACCAATGGATCTGCACCTACAACACCTGTCGACGCGTCTACAAATGACGCGCAATCCCCGCGTCGTGGCGTCTATTCACGCCCGTTTGGAAACGCTCCTGAGCACGGAACCGGGCAATCCCTGGTTTCGTGCCGTGAGGGCGTCCGCGTTGGCGCGTATGGGTGAGCTCGACGCGGCACGAGCACTGATCATCGAGCTAGCGGGTGAGGCGGACCACCCGACCCCCGTCCTGTCGCAGCTTGCCATGCTGTGCACAGACATCGGCGAGTTTGAGCTGTCGGCAAGACTGTTCGAAGCCAGTCTTGCCGTATCCAAGGACCAGCCAGGCACCGTGTACAACTATGTGATTCAGGGCAAGGGTGCTCCAGCGGAGACACTCATTCCCCGGATTGAGGCATGGCTTCACCGCGGGGGACTGCGACGCAACGAGCGCGCGTCGCTGCTGTTCTCTCTTGCCCGACTCTACGACCGCAGCGAGCGCTACGATGACGCATTCACCACCCTGAACGAAGCGAACGCCACATTGGTCCGCAACTACCGGCACAACGCCGAGCAACAGCGGCTGGACAGAATTCGTAAGGTCGTCGACCAAGCGTTTGTGAAGCGCACTTCTGCGCACGGCGATGACAGCGCGCTACCCGTGTTCGTCTTCGGGATGCCCCGGTCCGGCACCTCCCTCACCGAGCAGATCCTAGCTTCTCACACAGATGTCGCCGGCGTGGGAGAGACGGGCCACGTCCCCAGAGCGATGGCTCAAGTCTCGAACCTACTCGACGGCACCCCAGTGCCCGAGTGTCTCCTAAGCGCGGACGACGAGTTCCTGGGTGACCTAGGCAATGCACTCGCCCGCTTCTTGGCGGAGTCTGCACCAGGTGCCAAGCGGGTCACCGACAAGTCCATCTCCACCTGGTACTACCTGGGCATCATGTACTGCATGATGCCGAAGGCCACCTACCTGCACTGTCTACGCAATCCCGTCGACAACGCTGTAAGCATCTACTTTCAGCGGTTCACAACCGGTCACGACTACGCCTACGACCTCCGCGACATCGCTCGTTGTTACGCCCTACACCGTGACATGGTGGACTTCTACAAGCCGCTCATGGGAGACCGTTTCCTTGAAGTGAAGTACCACGAGACCGTTGAAGACCACGTCGCTGCTGGCAAGCGACTCTTGAAAGCCTGCGACATGCCATGGGATGACGCCTGCGAGGCATTCTGGACCCGAGACAGCCCGGTGCTCACCGCGAGCAAGACCCAGGTCCGGCGCAAGCCGTATACCACCTCCATACAGCGATGGAAACGCTATGAGCGCCACCTGACCCCACTCTTGGATGAGCTGGACGCCCAGGGGGTGACATGGTGAGTCGGCTGTTCGTGTTGGTAATGGTACTCCTCACCTGCGGCCAACCGGCGGTAGCTGGAAAGGTGGTTGTCTCCAGCGGCTTGATGAATCAGCTGACGACGGCTCCCGGCGCTACGGGTCGAGTGACCATCGCGGTGAGCAATCAGTCCGAGACCACGCAGACCGTGCAGCTGACTATCGCGGATTTTCAGGCGGGTGCACACGGCGTGGAACACCAGGCACCGGGAAATGCCGAGCGCTCGGCAGCCGGCTGGATTCGACTTCCTAGCTCCACCTTCGAGATTCCAGCTCAGGGCACCACCGAGATCACGCTCGACGTCGACGTACCCGAAGACCTCGTCGCCGAAGGCAGCTACTGGGCGGCCATCTTGCTGCAAGAACCTCCGCCGCCGCGCCAAGCCGGCTCATCCATCCAGCAGGTGTGGCGCACATCCGTCAAGGTCGTGGTCCATGTTGGTGACCAGGGGACGTCACAGGTCACGATCAAGGGTGCCACACAGGTAGCCTCCAACCGCGGTCCCGTGTTGGTACTAGACGTTGGCAATGCGGGAACACGCGCCGACTCCGGCAATGCCACAGTGGAGTTCTTCGGCAGGGACGGCCTGCGAGCAGCCAGGGTTACGTCGGCCGACCGTATCGTCTACCCAGGCGTGGATACGCGATTTCGCATCCCACTTCGGCGCATTCCTCCAGCACCGTACACAGTTGCCGCCTACACCACCATGGAGCACGGTCCCTCGTCCGGCGCGCAGTTCAACGTGACCATCACACCTCCGCCGCCCCCCGCCGAGATCGAGAGTCCCCCTGAAGGCACCGAGATCGCAGCGTCCGTACAGACCGGCTCATCGTCACCCTCTGCCGGTGAAGGTGAAGCCGTGCCGGACACGGTGGGCGACAGCCTCACAGAGGCCCCGACTGAGACCGAATCACCGGCCACCGAAGCTGTCCCCCCAGCACCGCCAGATGCGGAGCTTGGGCAGCAAACAGAGCCTGTTGGGCCGGCGGGCGAGCCCGCTCCATGACCCGATTCGGAGCGCTGGTCCTCGCTGTCCTGGCGGGCAACCAGGCGTTCGGAGCCACGGTAGACGTCCAGGAGCAACCGTTCGTCGCGGAGCCCGGTGACATCATTACGATTCCCGTTGCCGTCGTCAATGACGACGACCGGCCGCGCACGCTGGACGTGACAGCTCAGCTACCCGAGGGCTGGCGCGTTGTCGCAGACCCGCCACCCGTGGAACTCAGCGCCCAGGAATCGGCGTTCCAGCTCTTCATCATTCAGTTGCCCGCTACAGCGCGCGCCGGGCGATATGACTTCACCGTCGAGGTGCCTGGCGACACCGCCACAGCGGACGTGACCGTAGACGTTGCCACGGTAGACGCGGTGACGAGCACGCTGACCTCGACCCATCCATTCACGTTGCGAACCGGCACTATTGAGTTCACTCATAGCGTTCGAAACGAAGGGAATAGCACCATCACGGTCATCCCCTCGTACACATCACGCGTGGACTTGGACGTCGACGACACGCCGTTCTCTCTGCAGCCCGGTGAGACGCGAGACCTCTCGATTCTGGGCGACGCGCCAGGCCACAACACGAGCGACGTTCGCGTTCGAGCCGTCCTGAAGACTCCAGATGGCACCCTGCTCGACAGCATCGTAGGAACAACGGACATTGTCGATGAGGGTTCGATTCGCTTTGACGGACGAAACGGGATTCCGGCATCCGTGGGCCTCTGGGGCGTCTTCACTCGACAACAAGGCGAGACAGCGATTGGGCCACAGGTCGAGTTGGACCTGTCCGGAAAGCTCGATGCGTCTTCTGACGCGCGAGCTGACATCCGTATCCGAGCTCCTGGGCTCGGAAACGTAAGCGCCCGGTCTCGCGCCGCATACGACGTGCGAGTAAGCGCAGGCCCAGTGCTCCTCAATGCTGGCGACCGAGCGCCGCGGCTAAACCTGCTCCTCCGGCCGCGCATACGTTCACGTGGCGCCTCGCTGCGCTTGTCTCACAAAGGGGCGTACATTGAGCCCATGGTGTTTGGCCAAGCCGCCGTGGGCCAGGTTCCCCTGAGCTACGGCGGTACCGCCGGGTACTCACCCAACAAGAGTGTGGACATCGGCACCACAATCGGGTCGTTCGTCAATCGCGGAACTCGCACCACAGCCGTCACAACACACGCCATGTTTAACCAACCCGGGGGCGCTCCACTGAGCGGGCAGGTCGCACTCGGCTGGTCTCCTGGAGCCTTGGCCGCTGCAGCCCGGACCACGCTGAGCACGCGCGCAATCAACGTGACGGGTGCAGCCACGGTCGCGCAGAGAGCGTTTCCGGGAGCCGCCCAGATTCCGAACGTCGCGTCCCTGAACGCACGCCTTCGACTGTCAGAGGGCGCGCAAGCGCGACTGGGTCACAGTTTGGTCGCGCGGGCAATTCAGGGCGGGTGGTTCCACAGACCTCACGCTGGCCTGCAAGTTCGCCTCGCAGAGGCATCTCTCGTCGGGGCCGACTGGAGCGGTCGCTTCGCCACTCTCGCGAACGTTCGGAGTAGTCATCGCGCACAAGTGTTCTACGCCCTACGGACCCCTGATTTCTCGCTCCGCACCTCGGTTTTTGCACAGTTTCCAACAGACCAACTGCTTGCCAACGACAACCTGTTTATGCAAGGAGCTGGGCTCACTGCGTCCTGGCGACCGTCACGCACCAGCGTGATCGGTACACATGCGGCCGCGCAACTCTTCCCTCGGTCTCCCGCGGCCGACCGATTGGTGTGGGCAACCAACCTGACCTACCGACATCGACACCGTACTCTTAGCTTCGGGACGATGTACGGCATCACCGCCGGACGAAGCAAGACCCGGCACCGAGGCCGGTTAGATGCGGACTGGACCCTACCCATCGGACACCATCTGCTCGCCGATGTGACACTTCGGACCCTCGTCGACAACCGTCCTGCCGACATGTACGTAGGGCTTGGCTACCGAATACCACTGTCCGTACCTACAACTCGGGTCGCTCCGTACGCAGTTGTTGAAGGGTCCATTCGCGACACGGACGACCAGCCCATTCCCGGAGCGATGGTCGCGATTGGGGGACGAGCCGTTGTTACTACGGAGGATGGAACCTTCGCGATACCTGGCCTTCGCTCTGGGACGTACGATGTTGTTGTCGATGAGACTTCACTGCCCGAGCGCGCGGTGGTACTCGGCGGGTCACTCCGCAACCTCAATGTGCAGGTCGATCCCGACGAACACCGAACGGTGGTTCCGCTGGACTTGACGGTCGCCGGGGGCGCTCGACTGCGGGCGGAATGTGCGGTTTTCGGCATCCAAATGTCTGCCGATGGCCAGCAGGAAGCCGTACCCACAGGGCCGTGCCCCGGAACCATCAATGGCACCAACCGAGACACTGGAGCCACATTGCTCCTACTTGACGGACAGGTGGCCAACGGCGTTGCTCCTGGATCCTGGCGGTTCAGCTACACAGGAGAGGTCCAGGGCGACCGGAGTGTGCAGCCACCCTCCATTGAACTCGACCTGCAAGCCGGAGCCGATGAGACGCTGACCTTCGAGCTTCGCCCAACGATCGAACGCATTGAGTTCGTACCGCTAGAGGACCTCGTCGTCGAAGCACCGCCAGTAGACGCACGACTCGTCCGCATCAGCGCCCGGCCCACAAACGTCGTGTTGGGACGCCGGGACAGCACCCGCATCCGCGTACGCGGCCACACAGCAAGCGGACTCGTCACAGCAGACATCCCGGACCTGGCGTACACCAGCCAAGACCCAAGCATCGCTACGGTCGACGCCGACGGCGTCATCCGTGGGTTGAGGCAGGGACGCACAGCAGTATCCGTCACAGCCGCTGACGTGCCGTCGATCGAAGTTCCCGTCGACGTCTCTGAGATTCCCTTGGCCGGGTTGTTCATCAGCGACCAATCCCTCACCCTCGCGCTCGGTCAGTCCTTCCAGCTGACCAGCCGAGGTATCGACACGAACGGACAGCGAACCGACGTCACGGAACGCGCTCGCTGGGTCTCCAGTGATCCAGAGGTGGTGTCCGTCGATACAGGATTGGTGACGGGCGTAGCGCAAGGCACAGCCGAGGTGTTCGCGGAAGTCGACATTATCCGTACCTACCGCGTGCCAGTGACGGTCATCGACCCGAGCATCGCCGCTCTAGCCCTCGACATCCCCAGCACTCGGTTCGCGATTGGGGACCGGATTCCGGTCGCTGCACACACCCAGACACTGGATGGCACCAAGCGTGCCCTAAACGAGGGCGTGACCTTCGACTCCTCGAACCCGCAAGCCGCGCAAATCATCGATGGCGAGCTGCTGGCCCTGTCGGAGGGCACCGCGGAGATCACCGCCACATGGGGCGGCGAATCGACCAATCCGTTCCAGGTCCGCATTGAGGAAAACCCACCCTACAAACTTGTCATCCAGTCAGAACTTGTGACACTCCCACCCGGGGTCGCCATGAGTCCGCCTGTTGAGATCACGTGGCGAGACGGGGAGCGTTCATGGGCAGGGCGGCCGGAGCTCGTGAGTGACAATCCCGCAGTCGTTATGGCAATGCAGGGCATGCTCCTCGGCGTGGGACCGGGCCAGACAACCATCCGAGCTCGAGTGGGCGATGTGGAGAGCCCGCCGCTGACCGTCAGCGTCGTCGCGGCAGCCATCACGGGCCTAAGCGTACAGGCAACGAACGTTCGTGTACCCCTCGGCCAAGCGATTCCGGTCTCGGTGTTCGCCGCTCTCAACGATGGCACGGAGATTGACGTCACAACCTCCATCGAGTGGCAATCCGACAACACGGCAGTCCAAGTCAACGTAGACGGCACGCTGGAGGGCGCACACGTTGGGCAGGCCACACTGACCGGCACCTTCGGTGGGGCGAGTGTGGAGCTGTCTGCGACGGTCGCGGACTAGCTCGTCGCGGGTGCCACGGCCGGAAGCTGGTAGCGTAGTTTATTCGCAACGACCTGCCGGACTTCAGTGCGTAGCTCGATGTCGGTATCTACCCAGATTTCCCCGTCTGCCGCGCGCCATCGCTCGGAAAACGCTGCGTCACTGGCCAGGTAGGTCCCATTCTCTGAGTCGATATCCGGGTCGAACAATCGGTACTGGTGAAGGTTGTCGGTCGGGTCGTCTGACGTCGGCTTGTGCTCCAGCTCCGGGTAAGCATCCCGAAAGTGAAGCACAGCCGACCGCTCGAACAGGGCGAAGTGCATCGCCGTGCGCCGAGCCTCGACACACAGTCCCTTACGCAAGGAGCCGCCGCCAATCAGCTCAACAGGCCACCGCCCGGACGCTTGTGGTCCGATTGCCACCACAAGACCCTGCCGGTGCCCGAGCATCTGGACCACATTTTCAACCGAGAAGCCCACCCGCCCGTCGACCAACAACAGGTGGGTACAGTCCGAGTCCATAAACTGGTTCAGCAGATGGTTTTTGGTGCTGGTGAGGTCCGCATCGTCGATAGCGTAAGCCCAGACCACCTCGAAGTCGTCACGCGCCGACCGCTTCGCTAGACCGGCCACCCCCATCAGATGGTGAACGGAAACGCCCTGGTCCCGCATCATGCCACCGAGCATCAACTTGATATCCGCCATCGCAAAACTCCTTGTACGCGGCGCACACTAACGGATCTGCAGTCGTTGCTGCGCCCCAAACACCGCACCCGCTCGGTCCTCCGTCAGCAACACAGCCATGTACTCACCCTGCGGGAGTCGGTCGAGTTCGACGTGGTACCTCCAAGACGCGCCCGGCAACAGCGTGGCGGAAGGTCCGTCAAACTCTCCAATATTGACACCCGCGACGTCGAATAGTCGCACTCTCGGATGGAGCACCAACATCTGACGACCCGTGTTGCGAACGTCGGACGACATGGCATGGCGCCCATCGTGCAACGCCACAACGGTTCCCTCGAAGGTCACCTGTCCAACCACAGGTTGCCGGTTCGAGCGCACATGAACCACCACGCGCACCGCGATGCGCTGACGATGCTGCAGCTGAACAGCCGCATCCCCTGAGGTGACCCCCAGAGGTTGCGTTCGAGCATCCTCCACCATCACGACAGCCCAGTACGCCCCATCCATGACGTCAGGGGGAAGTTCAAGGCGGTAGTCGAGGTTGGTGCCGCTTTCTCCCACCACTATCGCCTCGTCCGCAGGGAGCCGCATCCAAGGAGCACTCGAGTACTCCAGACTCCCAGCGTCGACCACCACATGCTCTTGGGGAAGCTCGGTCGTGTAGTCCGTCACATACAGCCGAACGCCCTCACTGGTCGGTCCGTGGTTAAACACAGGGATAATCCCGTGGATGACCTGACCTGGCACCGCCTCATGCTCAATGACTCGCTCCCCGACCACGGAGACGGCACTCGCCTGTGCAAAGAACGCCACCAAGAGAGCGGAAAACGCTAGAAACCAGCGTGTCTGTCTCATCAAAAGACCGTGTAGGTGACGACAGCCAGAGTATCGTCGAAGCTACCCTCGGAGACGACCACGGCCTCGAACTGCACGTCCAACGACTCGTAGCAACGGCTCCGCTCAAGCTCTGCAAACGACTGAGCAGCAGCCCCAAGCACGACCTCCTGGGCGGTACCACACTGGGACTCGCCGGGACGCGCGAGAATGGACACCCCCTCGTAGTCTCCCTCCATCGCTACCGAGAGGCCCAACGCTGAAGAGTCTACTCCGCCAAACAGCGCGGTCGTTTGGCCTCGAAGGGCATCATCGGCGGTGCCAACCCCAAAGACTGGGGCTGCTAGTTCCTGCGTTCGAGGGGGATTCACCGTCATGTTAATTTGGTGAGTATTGCCGGCCCAAGCCGGGCTACAGATGCACATCGCGAGCACAATCGAGCGGACCATCAGTCCTCCATGACACAACTGTCGGCACATCCGTTGCCGTTGTTGATGCCAGACATGCCCGACAGTGGGCCGCCTGGCGTTGGGGGGGCGGACACCACCCGCGCATGGTCTGCGCGAGGGCAGCAAACGGCAGCGAGCGACCTGCTCAACGAACCCGGGCCCTACAACGGTACAACCGCTCCGCCAATGGGAGGCAGCGTGCGTGGCGACGGGGGCCATCCGCTACATTGGGTGGTTTGATTCCGGTGCGCTGGACTGCGCATTTTCGAGGTGAGAGGCATTCCCATACGCCCTGAGAGCACGTTTTCGGTGCGCTTGCTGCTGGGCCTTGTGCATGGCCCGGTCCGCGGTGGAAGCAACGCGCATATCGGCACCGGACATGGTGCTAACGGCGCTCGCGGCCGCTTTGATGGTTCGCATCTTGTCGGCCGTGGCCTCGGGGCTACCCGCACCGCTCAGATCGATAGAGACGCTGCCGCCAACCGCGTACTGGCGACCATCCGGCCCTACTTCGGTGGTGTACCGAGGTGTCCCGGCGTGCCCAGCGGCGGCGGCAACATGGGCCGCCTCATGGTTGCGAACCTCGGCGTCTCGGGCCTGAAGGTCGCGCACATACCATTCTTCGTCCGGGGACAACACCTCACCACTCTGCACAGCCATGGCCTCGTCCGCTTCGCGCTGCGCCTGGTCGGCCCGGTTCTGGGCGCGCGGCAGTCTGGCAGCGAGCTCACCTCGTTCGGCCTCACGCTCGCGGTCTGCTGCTTGAGCAGCCAACGCGTCTGCAGACAGAGAAACGGTCATTGCGGGCTCGGCCTGTCTGGACCCAGCCCTTTCACGACGTGCCGAATGCAGTCTTGACGCAGGGCGCTCGGTCTCCACCACGGAGGGTGCGCGAATGTCGGACACGGCGTTCATACGCCGGTCCTACGGATCATTCGCAGAGACGTTGACGACCCGCATCACAACATCCGTTCTCACACAGTCGCCCTCCAACGTCTGGCGGGCGGCCGGAGTGTCTACAGTCCGAGTGCGCCGGCTACGTCTGTCGCAATACTCTGGAGAGTTCCAGGCTGCAGCGGGCTCTTCAGTCCGACTTGTGCAACAAGCCCCTGGAATGCCTTGGTTCCACCCAGGGAACACAGCTCACGATACAACCGCATGGCCTCGGTTCGGTCCGCCTCAGCAAGCTGCCAGAACTGCAGTGCTACGGTCTCGGCTAGGCAGTAGTCAATGTAATAGAATGGCCGAAAGTAGACGTGACGCTGAGCTTGCCAGGCACGCCCCGTGTTGGCATTCGCAAGGTCGCCGTTGTGACGCCACGGCAGGTACTTCGCTTCTAGCGTCAGCCAGTGGGCGTTGCGTTGTTCTGCGGTCCACTCGGGATTTTCGTAAACCGCGTGCTGGAACTCGTCGATTGCACAGCCGTAGGGCAGAAACAGCAGTGCGCCTTCCAAATGTTGGGTGCGGTAGCGGTCGGCATCGTCCCCAAAGAACAGCTCCATGTGCGGGTAGCACAGGTGCTCCAAGCTCATCGAGTGCATCTCAGCGGACTCGGCGGTGGGACGAATGTCTTGGATGACCTCGTGATGCAGCGACTTCACCTTCTGAAAGGCATGCCCGCACTCGTGAGTGAAGACGTTGACGTCATCTTGGGTGCCGTTGAAGTTGGCGAAGATGAACGGCACTTTGTGGTCGTACAACGCCGTGCAATACCCGCCACCGGCCTTGCCTTCGCGGCTCTTGAGGTCGAGCAAACCTTGTGAGGTCATGGTCTCGAAGAAGGCGCTGAAGTCGTCCCCGAGCTTACTGAACATCTTCGATGCCTGGGCGAGCATCCAGTCATGGTCTCCTTTCGGACGCGGCACACCAGCGGGGTCCGCAATCGACTCATCCCACACCCGGTAGTCGGACCAAGCAATGCCTAGGGCCTTCGCCCGACGCTTGCGAATCGCCGTGCACAGCGGCACCACGTGGTCGAGAACCTGCTGGCGATACACCGCAGCGTCCTGTTCGGTGTAGTCGGTACGTCCCATCTGAGCGTAACCAATCGGCGTGTAGCTCGACTGCTCAAGCTTGAGGGCCATGGAGTGACGCAGCGAGGTGAGCTTGCTGAACAGTACGTCCATCTCCGGGGCTTTTGCGGCCAGAGCGGCGTCACGGAGCTCGGCGGCACGCTGACGGGTTGCGCGGTCCGGTCGCCCCATCACTTCGCGCATTTCTCCAAGGCTCTTGCTCTCGCCTTCCCAGTCCACGCGCACACTGGCCATCAGGCCCATGTACTCCATCACCAAGGCCGACTCAGTGGCTTGGTCCGCAGCAACCGCTTCGCTGAAAGACATGGCGTCTGCACGCCACCTAGCGATGGTGTGCTCACCCAAGCGTTCAGTCAGCACAGCCAGATGCGGGGACGCAAGCACCGCCCTACGCAGGTCGACCAAATGCACGTCAACCGCGGGCGACAGCTCGTCCATGAACGTGCGGTGGGCCTTGGCCGATGTGTCGGCTGTGTCCTGGGAAAAGCGGATGTAGGTCAGCGAGTCGAGCGTGGCGAGCTGACGGTCCATCGCATCGAGTTCACGCAGAACCGTCCACTGCTCATCGACCGAAGATGCCGCGCGGAAGCGCTCTAGCAGGGCCTGAGCATCTGCAATAGCAGTGTCGCGCTCGGGAAGGTCAACGGTCATGTCGCTTAGATGCATAGGTCACTCCAGGCCGACCGCTGTAACGGACATCCGCGGACTCGGAGAGCCGGACCTAGGGCGATGACCAGAATAAGCGGCGCCGTCGAGACGGTGAAATCACTCCGGGCCAGTCCCCTACCAGAGCCCCGTGACTTGGTGCACGCTTGCGGCGCGTGACGCGTAGATCATGACCACCATGAGCACAACGCTGACCAGCGCAATGACCGCTCCAATGCCCACTCGCCCGTCTATGCGCTTTACCCAGTGAAGCGCACCGCAGGTACCGGCAGTCATTGGGACCAACGCCAACAACCATCCAAACCAACCCACACTCGAAGCCGTGCGCATGCCCTGAGAGACGAGCAAGGACTGGAGCTCAGGAGAGAGCTGAGCCATCATCCCTGCCGCGCTCGATTGGGCAGTGGTTCGAAAGAACTCTGCCAAGAGAATGAGTGCCAGCGCGCCGCACAGCGCAACAAAGAATCGGCTCCCCGCGACACGCCCTTGATGCAGCTGGTCGTCGCTCGCAATGCGCCCGCACGCCACGACAGTCAGCAGCGTGACCACCAAACAGATGGCCAAACCAATGGGAAGGACCAGCCCAATTCCGGGGATTTCGTTGACTCCCACGACCGCGACCACGGCGATGACCGCCACGATAAAGCTTCCAACCGCACCGCCAGCAGCACTCAACAGACCGCGCACATCCACACGGGGTTCAGGTCCTACAGCAATGACGGCTGGAACAGCACCCGCGAAACATGCAATGACCGCCGCGGGAATCGCTAGCATGACGGCGAGCAGAGTCGTGTACAAGGCAACGCTCGCACCTTGAGCCCACATCGTCTCCTGCATTTCAGGCGGCGCATAGCCAATCGCCTGATGTGCCATCTGCATACCCATCAGCGTTCCCACCATGCCCAGTGCGACCACCCCCACCGGGCCCAAAAGCGCCGTACTTGCCGGCAGCCGCCACTTCGCAAAGCCAATGGCCAAGGGGATGATGAGCGCGAACAGCATCGCCACAAGGCCCAAGGGCAAGATCACGAGCTGAAACCCGCCCCCTTGAAAGAACATGTCCACGGGATTGATCACGAGACCTCCACTTGCAGCGCAGTGTACTGCAATCGGCAGTCACGTTTTGAGACCTGCAAAATGAGAGGCCGCGCCGGTTTCCCGACGCGGCCCAAATTCTCCCCAGAACTTTTCAGTCGCCGTACAAAGCAAACGCGCTGGCTTGGACCAGCAGATGAGCGTTCGCTGTGTCAACGACTCCTTCGATACCAATGACGTCACGCCGCACACACTCGGTGAGTAGGCCCGCTTCAACGTCTGTATCTACGGCAAAGATTAGTCCATCTCGGACCCACAACCATGACATCGCTATGTCCTGCGTCGCTCCCACATTGCCCAACTAGGATGGTCCGTTTGGGGCTCCAGCAAGATGAGAGGTCTGCGAACCCCTGCCAGCCCACCTTTCGCGACTTCAAATCCCACCAGAACTATGCAAGACACAGTACAGCGTTGCCGGGTCAGGTTGACCCGCGGGATGCGTCGTTCAGGTGCGTGCATGGCGACTCAGCGCACCGGAGTTGTGTCGGGACACACTGCGATGCGCTGAGGAAGCTAGGCGCGTGCATGAGCGGCGCAGCCCGGATCAACGTGGACCGGCACCGCTGTAGCTAGCGGTCGGCGACAAGGTCGACGACGGGTCCGGGTGGGCCTGGACCAAGCCGGCCGATAGATACTGGCCAGCGGGCCAGTTGTCGGCCTGAAACGCGGGTCTCTGGGCTTGTGTGCTGTGCAGGCCTGCCCACCAACGATATGCGTTGCTCCCGCTCGGAGACGTCGTGGATATCGCTATTGTCGCTATGGATTGCATGCTGCCTGGCTCGAGTTCGGCCGAGGAGTGGATTGCTGCATCCCGAGCCGGAACGCCGGCTGTCAGTGATGTTCCCGAAGACCGCTGGCCCATGTCCCCCAAATCGGTGCTCTCCCCCACCGTTGGTGCCGTCGACACCACACCTACGATTCGAGGTGGGTTCGTCGATCCCGGCGTGGTCGAAGGCGCAGAAGACTGTGACGCTGCAACACGCTTGGTCACCAGAACGGTACGCACGGTTGCCGCTGGTTTCGCCGGTGAGCGAACAGACCTTCTTCTGGCCAACTTGTCGCTCCCGACCTCTGACATGGTTCGGGCGAGCGCCTTCAAGGCTTCTGTCACTGCCCTGAATGCAACGACTGACTGGCTGACCGACGCCTCGCCAGAGAGCCTAGAACACGGTGAAGGACCTGCTCTTCACGCAGCCAAGCTCCTTGGAATCGGCGGACATGTCACCTCTCTGGACGCCGCCTGTGCATCGGGTCTGTACGCGGTTCAGCTGGCCTGCGACCGACTCGCCGCTGGCCTGTGCGACGTTGCTATTGCCGCTGCCGTACAGGCCGCAGACTCCGCCTTCTTGTTCCTAGGATTCGCCCAGCTACGCGCTCTCGCCACAGACGGCGTCGCGCGGCCGTTTGACGTGAACGGTACGGGTCTGCTCGTTGGCGAAGGGGCAGCTGCCATCACCCTCAAGCGCCTGTCAGACGCGCAAGCAGACGGCGACACCATTCACGCTATCCTTCGCGGTGGCGGCCTCGGAAACGACGGAAAGAAGGGCAACTTACTCGCCCCAAGCGCTTCGGGACAGGAGCGTGCCCTGCGCCAAGCGTACACCCGAGCGCAGCTGGCCCCGGCAGACGTTGGCTACACCGAGTGTCACGCGACTGGAACCCAGCTTGGCGACGGGACAGAGCTGACAACCTTGGGTGCCGTGCACCAAGGCCGCCCCCTTCCCATGGTGGTCTCGTCGACGAAGGGACAGATCGGCCACACCATCACCGTCGCCGGTCTGGCTGGACTCATTCGCGCCGCAGGTGCCGTGCGCGACGGCTTCTTCCCCCCCACTCCAGGCTGCACCACCCCGCTCGAGATGGGCGCGCACCTTCGGGTCTTGCATGACAGCGAGACCTGGGACGAAGACCAGCGCATTGCCGCCGTCAGCGCGTTCGGCTTCGGCGGAACCAACGCACACATGCTGGTTGCCAACGTCGCCAGCCCCACCCGTCCCGCAGAACACAGCGGCGTAGACCTGTTCATTCACAGCGTTGGCGCTCGTATTGGTGATGCCAAGACCACACGGGCCAGCGTCACCCTCGCCCAGACCGGTGTAGCGAAGCCAGCGCCAGCGTCCATCGCCCGCGGAACCCAGCTTCCCAATGGCACATACCTGCCCAGCATCGCTGTGGATGCCGTGGGTCGGCGCATTCCTCCGTCCGAAGCGGCCCAGATTCTGCCACAGCAGCTCGCCATGCTCGAAGCGGCCGGTGACGCACTGGCCGGCGTGAATCTGGCAGATTCGCGGGTCGCATGCATCATTGGAATGACCGTTGACCCGCAGATCTCAGAGCACACCCTGCGCTGGTTGGTAGATGCCGAGCACAGAGATGCCGTCAGCCCGCCGCTCACATCAGCGCGCGTTCAAGGCGTGCTTCCAAACCTCGTCGCCAACCGCATCTCAGCGACCTTCGACCTTCAAGGTCCGTCGTACACGGTGTCTTCGGGCTCCGACTCGCTACACACCGCCCTACAGCACGCGGAACGACTCTTGGCCACCAAGGTTGTAGACGCCGTACTTGTGGGCGCTGTGGACCTGCCTGGTCACGTCGCCAATCATGCAAAACACACAGTTGCCGAGGGTGCCATTGCGTTCTTGGTCCGTTCAGACCTTGAGGCCTACGCCCTGTCTGATGTGGATGCGCAGACCGGCCCTGTTGCCGACCACCACGACCGCCTAGGCCACATGGGTGCCGCCGACTCCGCGTTGGCCCTCCTTCTGTCGCTAGACCTCGACCCCGCCGACCTGTCCGACACCACACCCGAGCGTTCCATGGCCATTCCCCACGACTCCGGCCTACCGCTACAGCCCGACTGGCTCGGTGACTGGACCGGCAAGACCGTTCCGCTGCCGAACATCCACGCTGCTGGCCCCAAGACCCTCGCGGTGTTTGACGACGGCCCACCCCTCGTGACCGCACCCCTGTCCTGGGCCATGACGCCTGCCCGCCCCGCCGCTCCCGTGGCCACACCGATTGCCGTGGTCAGACCCGTCGCAACGACCAAGCCGGTGTTCGCACGACCGCCCGTTGTTCCCGTGACGTCGATGGCCCCGCCCATGACGCTGACACCCAGTCCGGCCCCCGTGATGGCTTCTGCCCCCATGCACAGCGGCGTGTCTGTCGAGCTCACCAACCTCGCCGCACTGGCTCGGCAGATGGCCGCCACTAGCCAACAGACCGCAAGCGCCCACGCGGTCTTCTTGGCCAGCCAAGCCCGGGCAACCGAACAGCTCGGACGCCTCGCTTCGCTGCTCGATAGCGCCACCTCAGCGCCTTCCAACACAGCACCGCTGCTCGCCCGTGCACCGCAACGGCCTGCAGTTCCACAAGTCTCACCCGCAGCACCGGCACCCGCAGCGCCACGCACAGCGCCAGCCCCACGCCCAGCCGCGCCAGGGGTCCGCACACAGCCCACCTCCCCTGGCGAGCTCATCGACCGCGCCGGCCTTGAGCACCTGGCCCACGGCACGATGTCCAAGGTCCTCGGCTCTGCCTACGCTGACCTAGACGACATTACTCCGCGCGTACGCCTGCCCATGGGCGAGCTACTGCTCGTCTCCCGCGTCACCTCTGTCGACGGCGAACGCGGCCCGCTGAAAGCTGCGCGCATGACCACCGAGTACGACCTGCCCACAGACGCTTCTTGGGTTCATCAAGGCAAGCCGCCACCCTGCGTTGTCGTCGAGTCTGGCCAAGCCGACCTACTCCTGTGCGCTATCCTCGGAACTGACGCTATTACCAAGGGCAAGGCACTGTATCGCCTGCTCGACTGCGACCTGACCTTCCACGGAGACACCCCACCCGTTGGCGAGACCCTGTGTCACGACATCCGCATCAAGGCCTTTGCCCGCATGGGCGAGACCATCTTGTTCTACTTTGAGTACGACTGTACGGCGAAGAGTGACGGTCGCAAGGTCCTAACCATGCGCGAGGGATGTGCCGGCTTCTTCCCCCCGGCAAGCCTGGCAATTCCCCAAGGTGTTGACCCCACGCCGGGTAACCACCCCGTCCAGTCCCCACTGACGCCCGTCTTCGCTGGGGCTCCTTCAGCGCTCAATGACGCCGCCGTCGCCGCCCTCACACGCGGTGAGTACAGCCACGCCTTTGGTGCTGCCTTCAGTCCTGCCGACGGCGCTGAGATGCGCCTACCTTCGGGTAAGTGGAGCCTGCTCAACCGCGTCGACACCCTGCAGATCTCAGGCGGTCCTCATGGTCTGGGTCACATCGTCGCCCAACAAGACTTGAGCGATGACGACTGGTTCAACGCCGTGCACTTCAAAGACGACCCGTGCATGCCGGGAACGCTCATGTTCGACGGCTGCACTCAGTCCTTGTCCATCTGGCTCATGGCCCATGGGTTTCCGGCCCAGTTTCCTAACGCCACCTTCGAGCCCGTGGATGGCGTCACCACACGCCTTCGCTGCCGAGGCCAAGTGGTCCCTGGGCACAGCAAGCTCACCTACGACGTGCGTCCGAAGTCCGCTGGGTTCGACCCCACTCCCTGGGTCATCGCAGACGTCATCTTGTTCGTAGACGGCACACCCGTAGTTCTCGCAGAAGACGTCTCCTTGCGCATCTGTGGCGAAGCGGTCGCCCTACCCGCCCCAACGTCGTTCAACGAGACTCAGCACCTCGAGTTCAGCGTCGGAGACCCGTCCAGAGCGTTCGGGCCCAACTGGACCCAGTACGACAACGGCCCACGAACACCGCGCATGCCGGGCCCGCCCTTGCTCATGCTGTCCCGTGCCGAGCGCATTGATGCGCCCAAAGAGGAGCTGACCGCACCCGCTTCGGTCAACATGGCCTACGACGTCCCCACAGATGCGTTCTGGTGGGACGCCGTTCCCGATACCGCAATGCCGCTGGCCATTCTGCTTGAGATTGCCCTACAACCCTGCGGCTGGCTCACGGCGTGGCAAGGTGCCGCACTCGGCACGGCCGACCTGTACTTCCGCAACTTGGGGGGCACCGCCACCTGGCACGCTCCGGTGTTGCGCAACGCTGGAACACTCCACACAACGGCAAAGCTGGTCAGCGTCTCCGCATCTGGCGGCATGACCCTGGTGTTCTTCGAGATGGAAACCCGCCAAGGAGACACGCTGGTTCTCTCTGGAGACACGCACTTTGGCTACTTCACCGAGCAGGCCATTGCCGAGCAGAAGGGCTTGGGCCTCACCGACGAAGACCGCCGAACCGCTCTGCGTGCCGAACACGCCGTGAACATCGACGTCACCGCCCCCCGCGCAGACGTTCGCATGCTCGACCGCATCACCGCTCGCGGCGCTGACTTTGTTGCCGCAGAGAAAGACGTAGACCCCAACGAGTGGTTCTTCACCGCCCACTTCCACCAAGACCCGGTCATGCCTGGCTCCTTGGGACTGGACGGACTGGCCCAGCTCGCCCGATGGGAACTCGAACAACGTGCAGGGACCCCCACCGGAATCGTGGAGCCCATTGCTAGCGGAACCACCGTCAAGTGGCGCTACCGAGGCCAAGTCAACACGAACCGCAAAGCGCTCCAGTACGAGCTCGACGTTCGCGAGGTCACCACCGACGGCGAGCCCCACTTGGTCGGTGACGGCGTTGTCCGCGCCGACGGCATGGCCATCTACGAGCTGACCGGCCTCGCCGTTCGCTTTGCCAAGACCCCCGAGCCAGTTCAGGCGCCAGTACCTGTTCGCCTCAAGGCCCACAGCGCGCTCATCGACGAGCTCATGGTCGACGGCGACAGTGCGGTCGGTCGTGTTCGACTAGACCCGGACATGCATCCGTGGCTGGCAGACCATGCTCCTACGCTGGTCATCCCCGCCGTCCCCATGGCCTTCGCCGCAGAGATCGCCGCAGAAGCGGCACTTGCACTACATCCAGGCGCAACCATCACAGGAATCCCAAGCGTGGTCGCTGAGCAGTGGATTCACACCGGGGACGGTCCCGTAGACCTCCTCATTACCGCGGTCTCTGACGGTACCCACGTCGCCGTCAGCTTGGCTGTGCACCATGAAAACCCGAAGTTTCCAAAGCTGTCCGGTCCCAAGGTACACATGCGCGCCGTCGTACAGGTCGGAGACGCCTACGACGACGCCCCACAAGCGCCGGCACCCCTCGAAGATGCCGTCCCCGTCGACCTCTCAGCGAGCGACTACTACAACGGCGGACTGACCTTCCACGGTCCCGTCCTTCAGGCCGTTGAGTCCTTCCACGAACGTGGCCCCGGCGGCATCACCGCCACGTTCAACACGCGGCCAGATGCAGACCTGCTGCCCGCGTCGTCGCCCCGCTTCGTTGTCGACCCATTGCTGTTGGACGCCGCAACCCACCCCATGTTCTCGGGTTCTCCCGAGGTATGGAACTCCGCTATTCCAAGTGGAAAGCTTGCTTATCCCGTCTCCTGCGACAATCTGCGCTTCTACACCGACCGCCCCAATGGTCAGGTTCACGCACACTTGGTGCTCATCCACGCAGACGCCCACACCCTCGTCTTCGACGTCACCCTGACCGGTTCCGCCGGCATCTGGACCACATTCCGCTGGACCGAGGCCCTGGTCGATGGCGGTCCTGTGCTGGGCCGCTCCGCCGACAGCATTGCGCGCTTCGCAAAGAACCGACTAGCCGACGATGTCGACGTTGGACACGCTACGGAGGACGGCTGGGTCGTTGCTGCAGGCGACCTCGTTGAGCCGATTGAAGGCACCTTGGTCCGCTTGCTCGGCCGACCCGAAGAGATCGAGGCATGGCAACAATCAGACGACCGCATAGCCTCTGCCTGCGCGCTGCTCTCTGCCAAACAGGCCGTTCGTCAGCACATTCGCGCAACTCTTGACCGCGATGTTCACCCCGCTGATCTGCGACTTGTACGCACGCGGACCGACCGTTTCGTGGTTGCTCACGCCGCTGGATTGACCGCACAGGAATTCATTGATGTGCTGGCTGCCACGCGATTCGTGGTCCACGTGGAACCTGGGACGACCCGCGCGGTCTCACGGGTTCGGCGTCTTTCATCGACTCTCAGGGGCTAGCGCCCGGCGCTTCGGTGTCTCATAGTATGTCCCCCGCAACCACAGCGACCGCTCTAGGAGTTCCATGATTCGCGCATCACTCGTCATTGCCGCCGCCGTTGCCCTGTGCCAGACCGCTGCTGCCCAAGACTGCCCGCCCGGAGCGGCCACCCAGTCCACCATTCCCAACGGCGCGTCCTTCCGTGTGCTGAGTCTGCATCCAGAGGACGCCTACTACACAAACTCGTACGCCCAGATCGTAGGTGTAGACGCCACAAGCACCGCTGAGCTCACCAACAATGGCGACTGCTGGTACGGCGGCCCGGCAAACACGAACAGCGGTGAGTCGTACTACTTCTAAAAAGTGGCACTCGCTCTCGACACCCCCACCGGCGGAAAGACAGGCAACGTCCCGGCGACGACAACGTGCCCGACCGACGCGATTCGTTCGACCCCCGCTGTCGGAAGCACCTACACCGTTCTCGGCATTCACCCAGATGACGCCTACTCTGGAAGTCCAACCGTCTCCATTGGCGAGACCGTCACCTTTGACGAGGACACCACTCTGCGCGACGGTTGCTGGATTTCAGGACCCGCAACCACCGCATCCGGGTCCGACTTGTACTTCTTCAAGGTCGCGGTCTCGGCGGGGCAGCGGAGGCCGAGTCATTGCAAGCTGTCCGGCGTCGGCAGCAACCGGTCCAATCCCCTCCGGCGCCCAAGTACGCTTCCTCGGTATCAACAGCGAAGACGCCTACTCGAACGGTGCCGGAACCTTCGCTATTGGCGACGTCATGACCACGACCGGAGCCATGAATAGCAACGGTGCATGCTGGTACGGCGGCCCCACCGAAAGCACAGACGGCACCACTCAATACTTCTACAAAGCCGCCTTCGAGGTCATTTCGGGTGGCCGAGGTGCCGGAAGCAAAGACCCCATCGGCGGAACCCGAGACTCCATCGGCGGAACCCGAGACTCCATCGGCGGCGGTCGCAGAAGCATTGCAGACCAGCTGCGCACCCTGTCCCCAGACGACTCCCTAGACGCCAGCGCGCAGACCATCTTGGTGAGCAACTACGACCGGAACGGCAGCAGCAGCATCGACACCATGAACGAAGTCAACCGCATTCCGTGCGACGTTCTGACTGCGTTGAACGTCCCCTACCAGGCGCGCTGGGGAACCTCAGTGCGTGTGTCCCTCGGGTTCAAGGACAACCTGATCTGGGTTGGCAGCAGCATTGGATTCAACGAGACCATGCGCAGCGTAGCGGACCGTCAGTTCGTCCGTTGCGGGATTCAGTAGTACGCGTTCGTCCACGGGAGCCTCATGAGTCATCTGCTCGCCCTCAACGTGCTGGTCATTGCGTGCTGTCAGACGGCAGCCGCACATGACTGCCCTCCTGGCGCCGCCACAATGCCGACCATTCGCAGTGGCACCTCATTCGTTGTACTGAGCCTTCTCCCAGAAGACCCCAACTACCACGAGTATGCCCAGATGATGGGCATGGACGGAAAACCTACCGGAGACCTCACCAATACCGGAGGGTGCTGGTACGAAGGCCCTGTCAGAAGCGACTCTGGCGAGTCGTTCCAGCTCCAAAAGGCGGCTTTGTACCTGGACCTCATCACACGGGCGGACACCAGGACATACACCACGAACATCTGTCCAGCGGAGTCCATTCGAACGGTTCCCAATGCGGACACGGTGTACACGCTCTCCGCACTTCACCACGACGACGCGTACGCTGGTGGCGGCACAGCCCGACGCGAAACTCTCGTCTTCGAAGCAGGCGCGACCCTGACGGATGACTGCTGGATTTCAGGCCAAGCAGCCACCACGTCCGGCTCTGAACGGCACTTCTCCAAGGTCGCCCTCGCCGCACTGCCACAAGGCAGCCGAGTCATCGCCGGCTGTCCGTCGACCGCGACGACCGCCGCCATCCCACAGGGAACGCAACTGAAGTTCCTGGGTATCCACGCAGATGATGACTACTCAATGGGGGCCGGAAGCTTCGTCATTGGCGACGTCATGACCACCACCGCCATCCTGACCAACAATGGTTCCTGCTGGTTTGGCGGTCGCACTGAAATGGCCGACGACAGCACCCAGCACTTCTTCAAAGCGGCCTTCGAAGTGGTCAGTGGCCCCGAAGCACTCGGACCCAACGCCCCCAGCGAAGGCGTTCAAGGTCAGGCCGACTAGCGAATCTAGACGTGTCCCCGAGAACGTTCATACCCGCAGCAGTCAGGCATCAGACGACGAACAAGGCGGAAGCGCGACTATCGGAGCTACGCATTGTGCCGACCCCGGATTTGAGTGCCAGCTACCGTGCACGCATCACGGCAATCACTCGATTGGGACCGTTGACGGTGGCATTACACAGTCGACGGTAGCCGTTTGTCGCGGTATCTCGTGGCAATGCGCAGCTTACTCTTCATTGTTCTGACAGGGTGTGGAACCGGGCTCACCGAGCTGGGTACCGACACTACGGACACCGCCGTCCAGGTCGGAGACGTCGTCATTGACGATGTCTCTCCATACTGGGGACCTGTCGCTGGCGGCACTCTCGTCACGATCACCGGCGTTGGATTCACTGAGGTTGAATCGGTAGAAGTTGGCGGACTCGACCTCGATTTCTTCCGAGAAGACGCCGAGCACATCATCGTCACCTCCCCCCCAGGCATTGTCGAAGGACCGGTTGAGGTGGTCGTGACCACTGGGTCAGGCATCGGTATTGACCCCGAGGGATTCTGGTACTCCGACAGCGGCCCGCCCGACCGCGGCAACGACATTGACGACCCAGACACCGATAGCGACGGACAGGTCACCGCAACCGGCATGACGGGTGGACTCATTGAGCTCGCAATGCTCCAGGTCGCCTGCCCTTCCTGCTTCAACCAGTCCAATGGCCTACAGGTCTCCGGAGCAGCGGCCTTTCACGCGCCGTCGCCCACCTCGTGGACCCAGTGGATTCCGCCCTCCGGCAGCTGCGCCATCAACCCCAACCGCGGTGGGCCCACGACAGCCCGAGTGGACGTTGGCGAGTGGGTGTACCTGGAGAGCGGTTCGGCATCGATTCCCATGCGACGGACCAGCGGGCAAGGCGGTCTGTACTACGATGCCGCTGGCCTTGGTGAGTCCGACTACCTCCGCAATGCCTCCTTCGACGTCAACGTTCCAGACGGCGGAGCTGGCGGGGGCTTCCGAATCGACGGCGGAATGGTGAGCAGCCAAGGTTTCGACTCGGTCAGCCCGCAGGAAATGCTGTACGTCAACCCAGAAGCCGCCTTCGCAGCACCAGTTTCCCAGCAAGGCCAGGTGTTTTCATGGTCGCCGAGCGGGGGTATCGGAACGTTCATGGTCCAGCTGGACGTCTACGCGTCTGACGGCAGCGTCTTGCTCGGCTCAGTCGTCTGCTACGGCCCGGACAACGGCTCTATGGTTGTGCCCGGCGGGATGCTCAGCGGGTTCCCGTCGTACGGACTCGTGGCGATTGGTATGTACCGCTACAAGGTCTCCGAGACCGTCATTCCGTCCAACGGCGCAACACTGCAAGCGATCAGTCAGTTCGGCGTAATGGGGACCGGAACACTGGTACCGTTCTAGCGTCGTTCCTCACGGATAGCGGCTTCTCGGGCTAACCCTGCCAATCAACGGCGCGTCATTGTACGAAGTCGTTTGTCCAAATGCTGTCTGTTTGGTATTCAGTCCTCAGCAACCATCGGTGCCTATGGGGAGAATCACTATGCATCGTACACTGTTGGTTGCCTTGTGCCTGGTCGGCACCGCCAACGCCGCTGACATCACCAGCGTTCTTCCGGGCGGAGCCTACAGGGTGGATGATTTCTCCTCATCGACAGTCTGGGTAGGTGGCGTCGCACCCGGCACAGCAGACCGAGTCTTTGTGGAAAGAACGGGCTTTGTTTGGACACTCACCTACGACGTGGGCGCGCCGGCCGTGCTTGAGGGTTGGTACAACGGGGGGACCATCGTCTTCTTTGACCAGCCCCTCACGGTGACCAACAACCTGTCAGTACGCGACGGAACATTCCACGATCAGGGTCACGACATCACGGTGCTTGGAGAGCTGCAGAACTCTTCCAATGGGTCCGGTGACGGATTTGGCGGAACTCTGGTGCGGGGCGGCGGGACCTATACCCTTGGCGGTCTACGCCTTCAGCGCAACAGTAACTTCAGCTTCCGGCCCGGCGACACCATCGATGGCAGCTATCATGCGCTACTCGGCTCCGGCACGTACCCAGACATTGAGGTCCGGCAAGACGCCGCCTTGTACGGTGATGATCTGGACATTGGCTTGTCTTTTGACGACGCCACTGGCGACATAAACCTTGGCTACACCAGCGCAGTCGACAATTCTCAGATCACATTGTACTGGGACTCCTCACTCCAAGGTAGCATCGACTGGACACTGCGTTGGAAGGGCAACCACGAGACAGCGCTTCGCACCTACTACACCAACGGTCAGCTAGTCGTTGGCGCCTTGCCCAGTGGCGAATCCTTCAACCCCACCGACAACATCTTCTACAACTCCTCTGACGACTACACCTATGTCGCCTTTGAGCAATTAGATTCGGATGGAGACGGTGTCCCGGACGTCAGCGACAACTGCCCAACAGACAACCAGAAGGGCGACCCCGGATTCTGCGGCTGCGACTGGATTGACGTAGACGCCGACCTCGACTCCTTCGTCGACAGCTGTGTGCACACAACAGCTTTTGTCGACGACCGAGCCACAATACTCCCCGGTGCCACTATTGACGCCGACGCCGTGGTTTCCGCTCGAGCTCAGGTAGGCGGAACCGTCGATCAACGCGCCATCATCAGCCGCAATGCCGTGGTCCTTGGCACTGTTGGCGAAGACACGGTCATTGGCCGTGGCGTCACCATTGATGCCGGTGCAACCATCGGAGATGGCGCGCTCATCTCCTACGCAGCGGACATTGGCAACAGCTCGGTGGGTGATGACACCGTCATCGGGCCCCTAGTGAACATCGGAGACTCCTGCACGCTCGGCAACAACGTCGCCATTGGTCGCGACACAAGCCTAGGCAACAGCGTTCAAATTGCCAACGATGTCGTGTTTGGACCCGACAGCCAGATCAACAACAGCTGCGTCTTCGAACAGTCCGTGAAGATTCGCAAGGGTGCCATCATCGGAGACAACGTGACCGTCCGACAAGGCGCGAAGGTGGGTCGTGACTCGACTCTCGGAGCCATCAGCGGTGCTGCAACGGAGATTGGCTCGAACGCCTCACTACGGGCCGTGGTGACGGTTCCTGCCGGCTTCTGCGTGCCCTCCAATGAGACTATCCCTCGCGGCATCGAAGTCGACACCGCCTGCCCCTAGGACCCGGAGGGCGGCTAAGCAACTGGCTACCCGACCGCCCCAGAGCCAAAAAAACGCCAACCCCATGGGGTTGGCGTTCTTAGTGATGCACCTGAGCACGGGAGCCGCCGTTAGACGGCGCTCTGCGCGAGTTCACCGCTCGTCGGAAGCTCAACCTTAGACGTGTTGCCCACTTGGTTCAGGACACTGCGAACCACGTCCAAGACCAGCTCAACTTCCTTCTCGGTAATGCGGAAGTGCGGCGTGAACCGAAGCGCGTTCTTACCACCGTGAATGACGCCCAGTCCCTGACGGCGACACAGCTCTTCAATGCCGCCGTAGCCGACAACCATGCACTGCTTCGGGTCGAGCTCAGCGGCACACAACAGTCCCGTTCCCTGCACTTGTGTCACAAGGCCAGGCATCTCGGTCATCAGAGCCTCAAGGCCTGCAAGAAGCTGCGCACCACGCTCACGGATGTTCGCGCGAAGCTCCGGAGTGACGGTATCCAAGACAGCGCAGCCGATTTCCAAAGCGCGCGGGTTGGTGGTCATGGAGTTGCCGTACACGCCACGTTGGTAGGTATCAGCGGCCTTCTCGTTGCAGCCCAAGACAGACAGTGGGAACTGGCCACCATTGATAGCCTTGGACCAGGTCTCCATGTCTGGAATGACGCAGTCTTCGAAGCCCGGGTAGTCGCAGATCGACAGCGAGCCGGTGCCACGAAGGCCGGCCTGAATGCTGTCCACCAGCAACATGGTGCCGCGCTGAGCGGTGAGCTTGCGCGCCAGGTCATAGAACTCGCGGGTCACGGCCATACCCGGACAGCCCTCGCCCTGAATCGGCTCCATCAGCATCATCTGGATGAAGATGTTGTTGTCATCCGCGTGCTGGAACATGGCCCGAAGCGCGTCGCAGTCGTTCATGGGCACGGTCAACAGGTCGGACATGTCCCGGAACGACGCGAGGTACTTGGTGTACTTGGCACGGGTGGAGTCGGAAGCCCGTGCCGGAAGGTAGGTACGGCCATGGAAGCCATCTGCCAGGGCCAAGTAGCGAATCGACTTGCCATGGTTCGGCGCGCCCTCTGCGGTCTGGTGGAGCGCGTTGATGTCCGCAATGCGACAGGCCAGAGTCACAGCCTCGCTGCCCGAGTTCAGGCAGAGAAAGCGGTCAAAGGGACAATCGCCGCGCGTGTGGCCGAGCTCGGCGCGCAGCTTGTCGTTGAAGCGCTTCTGGCTGATCGACGGTGTCATGACGTTCGCCATGACCCATGGCTGGCTCATGGCGTCCATGATTTCATTGGGCGCATGTCCTAGACCGAGCATGCCGTAGCCGCCGTTGTCGTGAAGCACAGCGCCGTGAGCCGTCACAATCCATGGCCCCTTGGCAGCCAAGGCCACGTAGGGATTAATGGAGTCGTCCGCGTAGAAGTTGACGTACCCGGACTGAATCGACTTACGAAGCTCAGTCTCGTTCATGGCCACCAAGTTCGGGTATTCCTTGCGAATCGTGGCCTGGGCGCGATGGGCCATCTCCACAGCTTCCACAAGCGTCGGATCCGCTTCTGCGAAGTCGGCAATGATGTCATTCGGCAAGCCAACGGTCCCACTCTTTCCAGAGTGTAGACGCATTTCTTCGAGCTTGGTCAAGGTGCTATTGGTCATTGCAGACTCCACAGATGGTGCGATGATGCCGCTATTAACGGAGTCTGCGACCGTATCTCGGTTCACAGCTCTCCGCCTGTGCAGTCCCGTCAGCGCCTGCGCTTGATCCGCTTACGCAGCCACAAAAGGTAGAAAGCTGCACCGTAGGCAACCCCGCCCAGATGAGCCATGTGTGCCGTGCGGTCCTGTACAACACCGACCACGCCGAGAAGGTCAATGCCAATGAACAACAGCACGGCGATCCCGGCGGGAACGGGCACCACGAAGAACAACAGCAGTCTGCGTTCCGGGAAGAGGAAGGCGTAGACGACAGCAATGCCCATCACCGCCCCACTCGCCCCGAGCGCGCCAGTGGGGTCGCCCATGATGAGCCCCCACGCAACGTGCGCCACAGAGGCTGCAATCGCGGCCATCACGTACAGCTGAACAAACAGAACATCGCGCAGAACTTGATGTACGGCCGTTCCGAACACGTACAAGCCAATCATATTGAACAGCAGATGGGTTGGTTCAACGTGACTAAACTCGCTGGTCAACACGGTCCACACCCTGCCGGACTGCAACACATCCACCGACAAGATGAAGTTCTCCTGCATCTGGGCGAACACCCATGTCCAGCCGGTCATGGGTACGCCCACGCTACCCAAAGTGAGCGCTGAGGCGTCTGCATTGCGTCGGGCAAGCTGCCACAGCACGTACACCGCAACATTGATGCCGATCAGCACCCACAGCAGACGAGGGTCGTAGTGGGAGAGAAGACGGCGCTTTCGGACGGACCAGGATTCGTTGGACATGCCCAGGGTCTACCGCGTCACAGCGCCGGCGCCCTATTCAATGCCAACGCAACGCTCTGTACCGTCAAAACTGCCGACGAAGTATTCAATCAACACATCCATCGTGGCTGCGGACTGCTCGTCCACATGGAACGTCGACAGTACAATCCTGCCGCCGTCCTCGGGCTCGAAGCTCACCAACAACGGCACGTCGTCCACCCAGACCGGATCCGCGGTGGCATCCGGCCGAACCTGAACACGGCCAGTCATATGAACGACCGTCTCTGCTGAGACGCCGTCAATCACCACACTATCGGTGTAGTCCACAACAATCTGCAGCTCGCTGCGACCCAGGGCAGCCGCCAGCTCTTCGTCCACCACGGCTGCGGTGATGTCAACGTCCATGCCACGCTGAGCTGCGTCCAAGACAGCGTCATCGCCCCAGAAGTCGATAGCCTCTGGAGCCACGGCTTCGACAAGGTCGTACGACCAATCTGTGGCGAACAGAATGCCTCCGCGGCCTAGGTACCGGCGTAGGTTGTCCGCGACCTGGTCGTCTCGCAGGAAGACGTCATCTGCCCCCAGCCCGTTGTACTCGCGCAACCCCAGACCGCGCGTGCCGGAGCCTACAAAGACGGTTCGAAAGCCCGAGAGCTGCCCTGCCCCATCCGTTCCCACAAACAAATCCTCGACCTTCGAGTCCAAGCGGTCTGGGTCGAATGAGTCGTCCCAAGCGGCGGTGCTGATCAGGCCTTCAAACGTGCTGTGCCGGACATCCGCGCGCAGAAAGGGCTCAGCGATGTTGTCGAAGTCGCCCAGTACAACCGCAACTTCGTCCGTCCAGCTTCCGCACAGGGAGTTTCCAGTGCACCCAGAAACGGCAACGAGGCCCATCAAGGGAAACAACCGCATTTAGACTCCAGACATCCGTGCACCCTCACATTGTCTGAAGTGTGGCCAGTCCGTCAAAAGGATTGCTTGGAATAGTTAGGTCCGTGCCTACGTCTGCTGAGACATGCCTACCATTCTGCTGATCGACGACGACCTAACCCTGCTCGATGTCCTAAGTCTCGCCATTGAGGACGACGGGCACACCGTGCTGACCGCAAGCAACGGCAATGACGGCCTCGCCCGCATTGCCGCGGACCTACCCGACGCCGTTGTGTGCGACGTGAACATGCCGGGGCTCGACGGTTTCTCGTTGTGCCAGCGACTGCGCAGCTCCGGCAATCTCGTTCCCCTGGTGCTGCTGACCTCGCGCGACAACGACATTGACGAGGCCATGGGCCTGGAGTTCGGTGCCGATGACTACGTGGCCAAGCCCTTCTCCACCCGTGTTCTACTCGCCCGCATTCGCGGACTGTTGCGACGTCAAAACGCCCCGCCGACTGCTGCACAGCCCAATCTAGTGGGCCTGCACCTCGACGCCGAACGGCTGACAGCCACCTACAACGGTGAGCCCTTGACCACTACGGTCACCGAGTTTCGCCTTCTGCAAGCCCTCACCTCACGCCCTGGTGTTGTGTTCTCACGCGACCGACTGCTGGCAATGGCCCGAGGAGATGACTCGGTGGTGGCCATTCGCATTGTCGACACCTACGTCCGTCGACTGCGGCGTCTCTTGGAAGCCGTTGACCCGGAGTTCGATGCGCTACAGACCGTAGTAGGCGCCGGATATTTCTGGCGAGAGTCATGATTCGCACTCACCTGAACTCATGGTCGCTGCGCATGCAGACCGTGCTTGTCACGGTGCTCATCGCCGCCGCACCCGTGATGTTCTTGTGGATGAGCGACGTAGACGCCGGTGCCTTTCCCATGGTCACCCTCACCGTCATCGTGGGACTCATGGCCGTCCTCATGGGTCTGTGGCTCGGACGAACGTGGGTGCAGCCCATTGCGCATCTGCGGCAGGAAGCACTGGAGCGCGTGCAGCGCCCCCTGCATGCGCCCCCGCTCAAGACCGGCGAGCACACCGAGTTCGCCGACCTCGCGGGCGCCTTCAACACGCTGCTGTCCAGCGTTCGCGAACAAGCAAGCAGCAACGAACGCTTCGTTGCCGACTTAGCGCACGAGATGAAGAACCCGATTGCGGCCATACGGGCTGTCGGCGAGTCGCTGGAGGACGGTCCGGAGCTCACGCCACAGCGTGCACAGCGCCTCGCTGGGGTCATCCACAACAGCAGCCAGCGGCTCGATGGTCTGGTCACGGGCCTGCTAGAGCTGGCGCGTGCTGAAGCTGGGTTGACGCATGCGTCGCGCGAGGTGCTGGACATGGCCGCCTTGGTCACCGGCGTGGTCGGTAGCATTGCCGCAGACGACCGGTTCGCTGACGTCGCGTTCGTCCCCCCATCCGCACCCCCCGTTGAGGTGTTGGGTGTGTCGTCACAACTCGAGACCGCCGTGCGAAACGTGGTGCTCAACGCAGCCTCCTTCGCCGGTACCGGGGGTCGGGTGGACGTCCGAATGAGCCTGTCCGACGCCTCCGTCGCCATCACCGTTCATGACAGTGGTCCGGGCATTCCTGAACAGGTCTTGCCGCGCGTCTTCGACCGCTTCTACACCAGCCGCGCCGGCCAGTCCGGAACTGGACTTGGCCTAGCCCTGGTCAGAGCCATTGTTCACGCGCACGGAGGGCAGGCAAGCGCCCTGTCAACCCCCGATAACGGCGCTACCATCCGGCTTTTTTTGCCGATTCACACCACATTCACACCCGTTTCATAGGCGTTTCAAACCACGTCCACCGAGCACTCACACCGGGGCTCTACATTCAGGCCGAACCTCACAGTGGAGCCTCCAATGGACACCCTGAAGACCCTCATGCACCTGGTTGGCGGCTACCGCCTGCCAGACTCTGAAAACGGCTCTGCACGCAGGCTACAGCTTGTGGCTCTGGCGGCACTCGCAAGCGCCATCTTGTGTGCCATCTACGGCTTCGTTGCAGGCTCTGGCGGAGACATGGGCATGGCCATGGCCAACCTGTACAAGATGCCAATGGTCGTGCTGTTGTCGTCAGTATCGGCCATTCCTGCAGGCTTGTTGGCATGGAAGCTATTCAAGAGTTCGGGACGGTGGACAGACCTCATTGTGGGCACAGCAGCGGGCACCCTGACCGGTTCGCTTATCCTCGCCGTATTGTCTCCGTTGGTAGGTCTCTACTACGCCACGAGCACCTGGCTTGGACCGGCGCTGGCCCTCGGAATTGCCGGAACCGCCACCCTCACCGGCATTGCCATTCTGGGCCGTTTCGTCATTCACGGCTCCGAGCCGTTGCCCAAGGACCCCGCCGTGAGTGGAACAATCGGTGCTTGGGTACGACGCCTTGTGCCCCTGGGAGTCATGGCGACCATTCAGATTGCCACCCTCACCCAGCTCATCTCGCTCGCCTCTCCCATCCTGTACGAAGAGACAATGTTCGACGGCGGAGTCGACGCCATCCTCGGTGCCGAATGACAACCGTCCTACTGCTGTGGGCCGCGCTCACCACCGCTCAGGCCACGCCGCGGTCGCATCGCGGAGTGGTCGTCGGAGACACCATCGTCTGGCACTCCACCGAGCCGAACGGGCACGTCCTCACGACAGAGCAACCACTCGGAAACACGCACACCGTCGTACTCAGCCCCCCAATGGACTCCACGACAGACCCACAGCACCTCGCCATCGACGGCATGCAGATCGATGTGGCCGACCCCCATCGACTCAGCCCCCACGTTCGCTACTGGACCGACCCAAGGCTGACGGATGCGCAGCGAAGACGCCTCAAGCGCCTCACCCGAAGCGGTCGCCACCACGGCGTCTACTTCATGCCGGATGGTGCCGTGGCCGACAATGGCGGTTTGCGGGTCACGTTGACCGAGAAGGGCCATGTCAGCGCTGGAGCGAGCATGGCTGCCGGTGGCCTCTTCATCGCGCTGTTGCTCGCGATGTTCGCCTTGTACAAGGGCTTAGACCGGTCCGCACGGCGGGACGCCAACCAGTACTACATCGACACAGAGCTGGGCACAGACACCGAGCCCACACCGTCCCAATCAACCCAGTCCCCACCCATGCCTTGACCCGTCCTGCTGCAATCGCTCTGGCACCGGTCTGGTGGCAAGCACGGCGGTCGTATAGATTGCGACGCATCCACATGGGCGTCACACCCTTTGGCTTCCGTTCAAACCTTCCTAGACACGGGGTCACCATGACCGATCCAAAGCGTTTTCGCCGCAGCGCCTCCCATGCACTTCACGGGCATGGAGCCAGCCAACATCTGCCAGAGCGGCTGCACGCCCCGATTCTTGCGGGCATGAAGACCATCCTCTACCCGTCAGACCTCGAAGATGCTGTCGACATGGTGGGTGATGACTTTGACCCCGTGAACTTCGAGTTGGAGACGATGACGTTTGCCGATCTTGAGCACTCCATCCTCGCCTACATGCTCGACCCCGAAGCCGACTACTTTCGCCACGTGGTGATTGAGCAGGAAGGAGGAACGCCCCTGCATGCAGTCGTAGCAGCCGGTAGCAACCCGATGGGGCTCCTGTTCAACGACGAAGGCGCCATCGTCTACAAGGTCTACGATGGTGAGGTCGATGAGCCCAATGGCGGAACCGGGAAGAGTGCGGCGCAGGTCGCTCTGCATGGGTTGATCTTCTTCGCCAGCGATGGCCAGTCGGTGGAAGACATCAAAGACCAGATCAAGGACCGAGACGAGAGTAGCTTTCAGCTCCTGTTTGGGCAGTAGACGACGGTATTCCGGGCGTCACTCGACGCAGTCGCCACCACGGCGACTGCCGTCCTCTCACAGGGGTGCGACGTCGGCCCGTCAGTACGTGAAGCGCCTCACGCGAGACGGTTTGAAAGAGGCTGAAACGACCGGGTGAGACCCCACCCGCTACAGTCGCGCACCAACCCCATCGAAGGTGCTCTCATGCCAAACCGGACGTTCCTCGGATTTCTTAGTCTCATGACTCTCCCGACTACCGCGATGGCCGGAGCCCCCTGGTCGGAGTTCGACATCGAGTCGGACGGCGTTGAGGTCTTCACAATCACCAGCGCTGACGTCAACAACGACGGCCGGCTCGACATCCTCGCTGGAACACAGAACCTGAACATTCAGATTCACCTGAATGCCGGCGACGGAACCTTCGAGCTGCAAGACGACGTCATTGCGCTGGACAACGACCCGATGGCCCTCGCAACGGGCGACATTGACGGCGACGGCGACATCGACATTGCCTACGGGTGCCGCGGAGACGCCTTTGTCGGCTGGGCCGCAAACAACGGCGACGGAACGTTCTCCGCCCGTACTGACCTGTGGCAAGCCGCATCGCAGCCGACCAAGCTGGTTCTTGTAGACGCCGACGAAGACGGTGACCTCGACCTTGCCCACCAGACCCACAACACCGGCGTCCTTGCCATCGCCATGAACGACGGCAGCGGCGGCTTTGGCACGCCCACGACTCTCGTCGCCAGCGGCGTGAAGGACTTCGTCTTCGCGAACGTCGGTGAGTTTGGAAGCTCCGCTCCCGACGTCATGTACGTCACCACAGCCTGAACGTTCACTCGCAGGTGGAACACGGTCTCGCTGACGTGGAACTCACCCAACGCGTGGGGCGACGCCTCGGGTACGGTGGCCGCGCTGTTTGACGTCAACGAAGACGGCTGGATGGACGCGACGTACTGGTCGAACACCGGAGTGTTGACCACGGCCCGCGGCACCTCTCAGGGCTGGAACCTGCTCGGGTCGTTCACTAGCGGACCCGGGCCCCTGCTGAAGACCGCCAACATCTTCCCAGACTTCGCCCTTGGCTTGGTAGAAGCCCGCAGCGACGGCACCTACTGGGTGCACCCCAACACCGGACTCAACCGCCGCGAAGCCTTCCAGACTCCCGTCCAGATTGTCTCGGGCGCTCTCCAAGGAGACGGCTGGGACACGTTCCATCCGTTTGACTACGACGGCGACTGCGATGACGACCTCATCCGCGATGACCGCACTGACGGTCAGCACATGGTTGTGTCTATCAACCCCGACCGAACCGGAGACCGTGACAATGACGGCGTTCCAGAGTGTTGGGGTGACTGCAACGACGACGACGCCACCGTCGGCTCGATCTACTCGGATGCCGACTGTGACGGCTTCACCACAGACCAGGACTGCGACGACAACGACCCGAACTCAGACCACCGCGGAAACGACGGCGACTGCGATGGCCTGATTGGTGCGGACGACTGCAACGACTCGGACCCAGACGCCCCCAGCCCCGCACAGGACGCCGACTTTGACCGGTTCGTCACCGCTGACGACTGTGACGACGCCGACGACGCCATCAACCCAGACGCGGTCGAGATCTGTGACGAGATCGACAACGACTGCGACGGCGATGTGGACAACGACGACGACTGCATTGACGACGACACCACGCCAACCGATACCGGCGACACAGACGATGACGACACCGACGACGATTCCGGCGGATGCAGCCACATTGGCAGCACCGGCTCCATCTGGTGGCTCCTTGGCGCTGCTGGACTGCTTGTCCGTCGTCGCAGCTAAGTGCGCTAGTCCCAATGGGTCACTCTGAGGGTTCGGCGGGTTAGCTCCGTCGGCCAACCCTGGAGATGAGCCATGGTCATCGTCACTGGCACAAAGCGCTCGGGAACGTCCCTGTGGATGCGCATGCTTCGCGAAGCAGGACTTCCAAGTATTGGCGAGGCCTTTCCAGCGGTGTGGGGCGACTCGATTCGTGACGCCAATCCACACGGCTTCTACGAGTCGCGCTACCGCCTGGGCATCTACTTTGCGACCAATCCAGAGCCGACCACTGGGTTTTACCTGACCGCCAAGGCCACACGGCTACACGCGGTCAAGGTCTTCGTTCCCGGTGTCATCCGCACAGAACGCGCCTATCTCCACCGTGTTGTCGCATGCATGCGCGAGTGGCGGTCCTACTCCCGCTCGATTCACCGCCTGACCAGCCAAGAAGACGCTTGGCTGCAGGACAACCCCAAAGACGGCATGACCGGCGAAGAGTCCGTCGCCAAAGCCCGTGCGGGTCGCTCCCCCATCCCCGCTCCCGTCGAGTGGTTCCTCGAAAACTACGAGCTGGTTCGGGACTTCGCTGTACGCCGCTACGCCATGAACTTCATGACGTATGAGCGGTTGATGGACGACCCTGAAGCCGCCCTAAACCGTATCTTCGAGTGGATTGGAACCGGCGACATCGCAAAGGCACTGGCCTGCGTAGACCGCGACCTGCACCGGGCTCCCGACTACGAACCCGTGCCCAGCGAGAGCGAGGTCTCCGAACAAGACGCCGCTTTGTTCGACGCCTTCTACCAAGCCATACACGAAGGCTCTGCACTGCCTCCAGAGCTTCTAGGACCGCTGAACGACACCTGGGCGCGGTTGTCAGAAGAGTACAGCAAGAAGGTCAAAGAGCTCGAAGCGAACCGATCCCGTAGCGAGACGCTGTGAGCTGAAGCGGCTGTCTCCGACACCTGGCTGCATCACAGCGGACAGACATCGGGAGCGTGCACGGGGGCCGAAGGCCGATTCTCGCCGCTTACAGCCCACTCCCCACAACATACGTCCAACGTCACGAATCACCGGCAAACGCGACCCCTCCGGGGCACCACCGCCCGAACCAGTTATCAGCGCGCCCCACCGGAGCGTGCGCCATGCGCTGGAACAACGTCTGTATCGAGGCAACTGGGCATGTCCTGCCCAAGCAAGCCGTCACAAGTGCTGAGCTCGAAGCAGCCTTTGCCCCCACGTTGCGGCGTCTAGGCATGCCTCCCGGGCAGCTCGAAGCGCTCTCTGGCGTCAAAGAGCGGCGCTGGTTTGACGCTGGAACCATGCCGTCCACCGTCTCTGCAATGGCCGCCGAAAAGGCCCTCGCTCGCGCTGGAATCTCTGCTGGAGACGTTGACCTGCTGGTCAATACCTCCGTCAGCCGGGACTACTTGGAGCCAGCAACCGCCTGCATGATCGCTGGTCACCTCAAGCTTCCGCACTCCACCTTCACCTATGACGTGACCAACGCCTGCTTGGGCTTCCTCAACGGCCTCATCGTGGCGGCAAACGCCATTGAGCTGGGACAAGCGGACGTCGCTGTGGTGACCTGTGCAGAGACCGTTCGCGACGGCGTGGAGGCGACCCTGAAGCGCCTGGCCGCACCTGACGCGACCATCGACACCTTTCGCGAGAACTTCGCCGCCATGACCCTTGGCGAAGGTGCCGCCGCCTTTGTGCTGACCCGAAAGGACCGCAGTCGGACCGGTCATGAGCTTCACGGCGGCGTGGCTCGAAGTGCCACCGAGCACAACACTCTGTGTCTGGGCCAGTACATGGAGATGCGCGCAGACGCCCATGGCCTGCTGGTCCACGGCGTGGGCCTCGCTGTTGAGACCTGGCCAGAAGCCGTCAAAGCATGCGGCTGGGACACAACACCAGTCGACGAGTACGTGTGCCACCAGGTGTCCATGGCACACTTCACACACGCGTTCAGTCAGCTGAACCTGCCGCTCGAAAAGGCCCTGTTGACCTTCCCCTTCCTAGGCAACGTCGGCCCCACTTCCCTGCCCTTGACCCTCGCTCTTGGCGAGACTCAAGGACGCATCGTCGCTGGCAAGGAGCTCGCGCTCTACGCTGTCGGCAGTGGCCTCGGCTGCATCATTCTCGGAGTTCACTGGTGAGCCTTTCCTACAACGCGTTGCCCGAGTCCGTTCGCAAGATCTACCCTTGGCCAGGCGCTGACCACGAAGTCGCTCCAGGCGTCAACCAGCACTACGTAGACGTGGGTGAGGGTGACCCCATCCTGATGGTTCACGGCAACCCGACCTGGTCATTCTACTACCGCAACCTCATCCACGGCCTGTCAGACAGCTACCGCTGCATTGCTGTGGACCACGTGGGCTGCGGTCTGTCCAGCAAGCCGGCGGACTACGAATACCGGCTTGAGAACCACGTCAGCAACCTGGTCAAGCTCATTGAGACCCTCGACCTGACCAACATCACGCTTGTCGTTCACGACTGGGGCGGAGCGATTGGTCTGGGTGCCGCGTGTCGCGTTCCAGAGCGCATCAAGCAGCTGGTCATCTTCAATACCGGCGTGTTCGACGGCCCCCTTCCCGCATCCATCAAGGCGTGCCGCTTCCCACTGATTGGCGACGTCGTCATCCGTGGCTTCAACGGCTTCCTCGGCATTGGTCTCATTCGTGCCATCGCGGACAAGAAGCGCCTAGCCAACGGCGTCGAAGACGGCTTCCGCGCGCCGTACAAGAGCGTCGCAGACCGCATCACCCACCTGCGCTTTGTGCAAGACATCCCGCTCGAAGACAGCCATCCGACACGTGAGTTGTTCTTGTCCATCGGCGAAGGCATGAAGCAGTTCGCAGACCGTCCATCCATGATGGTCTGGGGTGAACAAGACTTCTGTTTCACCACCTTCTACCGTGATGAATTCCAGAAGCGCCTGCCCAATATTGAGTCCCATGGCTTCGCAGACTGCAACCACTGGGTCATTGAAGACGCCCATGAGCGGATTGTGCCACTCATGCGCGACTTCTTGAGTAGGAACGCCTAAATGGCGGACAACTACAACGTCGGGGTCATGCTCAAAGCACGCGCAGCTGAGCACCCCGACCGTCCCGCTCTCATCTTCGCCGCTGGTCCCCAGGCGAGTTTCGCAGAGCTAGACCGCCTCTCCGACCGGTTTGCAGCTGGCTTTACCGCGAAAGGGCTGGCACGTGAAGACCGCGTCTTGTTCCTCTTCAAGCCGTCCATCGACTTCTACGCCGCTCTGTTCGGCGCCATCAAGATGGGCGCTATTCCCGTACTTGTAGACCCAGGCATGGGCATCAAGAACGTGCTCAAGTGCATTGAAGAAATCGCACCTAAGGCAATGATTGCGCTGTCCGCAGTCCACGCCGTAGCGACCTTCGCTCGGGCACCCTTCAAGTCCACAAACCTGCGCATTACTGCTGGGCGTCGATGGTTCTGGGGCGGCCCGACTCTTGAGCAGTGCCTGGGCCCAGACGAGCCCTACACCATCCCAAACTTCGCAGCGGCTGACGAAGTCGGCATTGTCTTCACGTCTGGCTCTACCGGATTGCCCAAGGGCGTCAGCTACACCCACGGCATCTTCCACGGCGTCGCCACACTGGCAGACGCCCGCATCGGACGCGAAGCCGGTCGCACCTACCTTGAGTGCTTCGCCGCATACGTGCTGTTTGACGTGGCTCAAGGCATGACCAGCGTGGTCCCCGACATTGACCTGAGCAAGCCCGCAAAGGCCGATCCCGTCAAGGTCCTAGACGCCATCCAGCGCTTCGGATGCACCGGCGGATTCGCATCGCCAGCCATCTTGCGCTCACTGTTCCGTCACTGCGCCACAACGGGCACCGAGCTGCCGAATTTCTCGCACGTACTCACGGGTGTAGCGCCCATTCCAGCAGACATGCACCGGGGTCTGCGCGCGGCAAACCCAAGTGCCACGCTGCATGTGGTGTACGGGGCGACAGAAGGCATGACCGTGGCACACACCAATACCGCCATGGTCCTCGACCATACCTGGGAACGAACCGGAAAGGGAGACGGAAACTGCGTTGGCACACCGTTCCCAACCATCGATACCCGCATCATCGCGATTACAGATGACGCCCTGCCCACTCTGGCAGATGTGGTCGAAGTTCCCGACGGCGAGATGGGCGAGCTGCTCATCGGCGGGCCTGTCGTCAGTCCCGAGTACAAGGACCGGCCCAAAGCCAATGCGCTGTCTAAGGTCGCTGGCGAAGGCCGAATCTGGCACCGTACCGGAGACATCTTCTGGCGAGATGAAGACGGAAGGCTGTGGTTCTGCGGACGCATGTCACACCGCCTTCGCACGGCAAATGGCATGGTTCCAGCCGTCCCTGTTGAAGGTATCTACAACGACATGACCGGTGTCCGACGCACGGCCCTTGTGGGTCTTGGCGAGAGCGGAAACGAACGCCCAGTGCTGCTCGTAGAGCTCGACGGCGGTGTTGATGCGTGGAATGCGGAGTTCGAAAAGCGACTTCTAGCCCGCGCTACCGGCTCCCTCTGGGAGGGCATTGTCCAGGCTGCCATGCCTCACCCCGGCTTCCCGGTCGATGCACGGCACAACTCAAAAATCCGTCGGAACGACCTGAAGGTGTGGGCGCAAGCGAACGCGCCTCAGACCCTGCTGACGGACAGCAGCGCGACGCCGGCTGGCTAGCCACTATCGAGCATGGTGGTGAAGCCACTGCCTAGGTCGTTGCCACGCCTTTCTCCGGCTCGCCCAGGACTGGAGCCGCAATCAGCTCAGCACCGTAGTCGTCGCCCATCCCGAGGATGAGCTGCGGGTGTTCTTGCCGAAACGACGCCGCTGCCTCCACCGTTCGGTCAAGATAGGACGGTTTCGACCCAACTCACGGGTGACGGAGACCACGGCATCGCCGACGTCATCGTCGAAACTCACCGCCACTACACCCTTGTCAAAGGTCTCGGGTCGTACGAGTGTTATGCCGCGCGCGGAGGCGTCAAATGCACGCACTTGTGACCGGTGGCGGTGGCTTTCTCGGCCGACGCATTGTCGAACTGCTACGAGACCAAGGCCACTCTGTGCGCTTTCTGGCACGTGGCACGTACCCTGAAGTCGAAGCGACCGGAGCCACTGGCTTACAGGTTGACCTGCAAGACAAAGAGGCCGTCTCACAGGCCGTCGAAGGCGTCGACATCGTCTTTCACGTGGCCGCACGCGCCGGATTTTACGGCCCACTGTCCGACTACTGGGGCCCCAACGTCGACGGCACCCGGCACATTCTGGACGCCATGGAAGACCACGGCGTTACCCGCCTGATCTACACAAGTACGCCCTCCGTCATTGGCTACGAACACGATGTTGAAGACGGCGGGAACGACATCCCGTATGCCAAGAGACATCTAAGCCCGTACCCAGAGTCCAAGGCCGCCGCTGAGAAGCTGGTCCTAGAGGCGAACCGTCCGGGACTCGCAACGGTCTCACTGCGACCGCACCTCATCTACGGTCCGCGCGACACCAACCTCATGCCACGTGTGTTTGACCGCGCACGCAGCGGCCGGCTGCGCATCATCGGTGACGGAACCGCCAAGGTCGACACGACCTACATCGACAACGCCGCTTGGGCCCATCTTGACGCCGCACGAGCCCTCACCGGCTCTCAGGCTCCGTGCGCAGGCAAGGCCTACTTCATCAGCGACGACGAGCCTGTTCTTCTATGGGACTGGGTCAACACCATGCTGACCGAGCTGGAAATCCCACTGATTACGCGCAAAATCCCCTATGGGGTCGCACGACCTCTGGCGGGTGTGGCCGAGACGGTCTGGCGCATGCTTGGTCTGAAGGGCGAGCCACCGTTGACCCCGTTTGTTGTCGACGGCTTTGCCCGTAGTCACTGGTTCGATATGGCCCCTGCGAAACGGGATTGTGGCTACTACATCCGCGTACCTGCACAAGACGCACTTCAGCGAACCGTAGAGTGGTTCAACAAGCAAGACGCCGGCGATTCCCCAGCCGCCTGACCGGTCTGCGGTACACTGGCCGAATGGAGTGCCCGTGAACAAGCGAATCATCATCGTTGCCTGCACCATGGCCTGCACCAGCGCTGCAACACCGCCAGATGTTGAGCCGCCTGTGGTTCAAACGCCAACACCCGAAGCGGAGCCGTCGTCGGCCCCCGTCACGCCGCCGCCCGTCTATCGAAATCCTCCGTCGCCTTCACAATTGATTGCGAGCTTCACTGAACGTCCCTTTCGTGTCTCCGGTGCCACGGCGCTCAATCCCAAGCTCAACGGCAAGACCATCTACCGCACCGGTGAACGGACCTGTTTCGTCGACGGGGAGTTTCCAGACGACGGCGTCCAGCGCTATCCAGGACAGCGCCCACCGAGCGAGACGGTGCCCTGCCCACCCGAGATGAACGACGAGGTCTACGACCTGTGCCGTGGCGGAGTCGTCTACCATCACACAGATGGTTGTGGCTGTTTCGTCATGGGCAACCCACCACCACCGGCACGTTCGCTGTCCCGCTGCCCCGCAATCACACACACCGAAGAGACTGACTAATGCGCGTTTACTGCCTCGTTCCCCTCGCCTTTGTCGGCTGCGGCCTGTTCGGCTCTGACGCTCCCACCCCCAGCCCAGCTCCAGACGTGGTTCCCCCCGCTCCCACAGCCGACGCCGTCGATGCCGTAGACACCGCTCTGTTCGCGAGCGCCTGCGATGGCGCTGGCCCGAGCGGGCCTGTGCAACGTGACCCCGTCGCCGGCGGGGCTGAGTTGGTGGAGATCTCGTGTGAGTGGTTCGCCTACCAAGGTACCTATGAGCTGTGGCTGCAACCGGCCGAAGGCGAGCCCGTCCACCAGCTGAACCGACTGGGCGTCGGCTCCTTGGACGAGGCGACAGGACAGTGGACGAACCTCGAAAAGGCACGCGGTCCCGGAGATTGTGGCGTCTTCGAGCGCTTTGCAATCACGGACAGCGCCATCACCGTGTTGGAGACGCGTGAGCAGAGCTGCTCAAACGGCGACGAGGCCCCCAACATCGACCCCAACACCTGGCCACTCGTCAATCCATCCGACGGGTGTGAAGGCGCCAAAGACTACTTCCGCTGTGAAGTGGCAAGCGGCAAGGTCGTCCAGCTGTGCGGTGCCGAAGACGGTAGTTGGATGACCTACCAGTTCGGTCCCGCAGGAGCGCCGGAGTTGGTGTACCCGCCGGACCGCTCTCCCAGCCAGTTCAACGGTGGACAGCAGATGTGGGCACGTGCACAAGCCGACTTCATCGCCTTCAACAACGCCGACCACCAGTACATTCTCGTCGACAAGATCGGTGGGGCCCCCATGCACGAAGGCGAGGTGAACAACTTCACTGGCGTTGTGGTGAAGAAGGACGGTCAAGAGGTCGCGCGCCTTGGATGTAGCAATGACCCACAGACCACCGGCTTCGCGGCCCTTGCTGGGCAGCTGCAGGCCATCGGATACAACGACTGAAGGTAACGTCTGCTGACAGCACAGGGACCTGCGGTTGATTAGGCCTCCATACCCGGAGGCTTTGTGCTGCTCTTAATGGTGTCCCTGGCTCTGTCCGCACCCCTCGACGACCTACTGATGAGCGAGCTGACCCGCGCCGAGGACGCCCTGTCCCAGCGCGAACGTACGCCGCACTACATCGCGCTACAGGTCGAAGACCGCACCGAGTGGGACCTGCAAGCGCGCTATGGCACCGTGTTTTCCAAGCGCTCTGACCAGGCCCGCTACTTAGACGTAGACCTGCGAGTGGGCACACCTGAGCTCGACAGCACCCACGAGCTGCGTGGATTCTCCGCACTGGACGGCGACACCCGGCGCGTCACCGACCTGCCGCTCTCCAACGCCCCCGGCGTACTGCGGCATGCCGTGTGGAAGGCCATTGACCAGCAATACCGAGACGCAGACGAGCGCATTGTGCTGGTCCGGGCCAACCAGCAGGTCAAGGTCGAGGAAGAGCAAACCGCTCCCGACTTCACCGTAGTGCCACAAGCACGGGTAGACGGCATTGTGGGAGACACTCCGGTCATCGATCTGGACGCCTGGCAGCCTATTCTCGTGGAAATCAGCCAGATCATGGACGCTAGCGTGCTGGTTCGAGCCTCCTCGGTGGACCTCGGCGTCGAACATGTCATCAAGACCTTCGTGGACTCCGAAGGCAGTCGCCTAAGCCACGACTGGACCCACGGTCGCTTATCCATGACCGCCAGTACAACCGCGGAAGACGGGGATGTAGTCGGCGTATACGAAGCCATCGACGTGCATGACCCGTCATCTCTACCCGACCGCGAAGCACTGCTGCGCACCGCCCACGCCGTCGTCGAACGGGTCGAAGCACTGCACGCTGCACCCCGTGGAGAGCCGTACTCCGGTCCCGTTCTGTTGATGGGACGGGCCACCGGCGTCTTCTTCCACGAAGTGCTCGGCCACCGCGTTGAAGGACACCGGCAAAAGCGGGAAGACGAGGGCCACACCTTCGCCGACCACGTCGGTCGCTCCGTGCTGCCTGAGTGGATTGATGTGTACGACGACCCCACCATCCCTGTCCTCGCCGGTATTGATCTGAACGGTCACTACACCTACGACGACGAGGGTATGCGCGCGCAACGGGCCTCCATCGTCGAAAATGGCGAGTTCCAAGGTTTCTTAATGGGACGTTCCCCTATCCAAGGCTTCGAGAGCAGCAATGGCCACGGCCGGCGCAGCGTCGGAAACGCACCGGTCAGCCGCATGGGCAACACCATCATCGAAGCGAGCGAGACCGTTCCCTTCGAGGTGCTCAAGCAAGGGCTGCGCGACCAGGCCCGTGAACAAGACTTGGAGTACGGCATCCTGGTTGAATCGATCGACGGCGGCTTCACCTTGACCGGACGTCAGATGCCAAATGCCTTCAACGTTCGTGCAAGCGCCTCGTGGCGAGTGTTCGTGGACGGTCGCCCAGACGAGCTGGTCCGCGGCATCGACCTTGTGGGAACCCCCTTCGGAGCGTTCTCCAGCATTCTTGCTGCGGGTGAAAACCCCGAGGTCTTCAACGGCTTCTGCGGTGCTGAGAGTGGCTGGGTACCGGTGTCTGCAGTGGCCCCACCCATTCTGTTCGAGCGCCTTGAGTTCCAGCTCAAAGAGAAGGCCCAAGAGCGGCCACCGCTGCTCGCCAAGCCGCACCCCACGACCGCCGTGGGAGGTGACTCATGATCTGGATGCTCGCCCTGACCGCAATGGCCGCAGACCTCGACCTTCCGGGCATCACAGATGCCTTGAGTGACGAGCTACAGCGCAACGCCTCCGAGCTGACCCTCGAAGACGCTCCCCCCATCTACTTTGCCCGGTACCGCGCCCTCTTCATGGAGCAAGTGGACGTCCGAGCCCGCTTCGGCAGCGTCATCAGCACCAGCACCGCCCCATACCGGACACTCGCTGTAGAAGTGCGGGTTGGAGACGAGAGCTTCGACAACTCAGGCTTCGGCGGCTGGCAGAACGGCTTCCGGACCGCTGGTCTCCCCGCATACGCAACGCCAGAGTCGGTGGCGACCGTGGCGTGGGGAGCGACCGACCGTGCTTATAAAGAAGCCATTGAGCAGTACGCACGCAAGGCCGCACAGGTCGAGCGAGACGACGACCATCCCGGCGACTACACGCTGGCCGAGCCGATTGCCGCAATCCTAGAAGGTCCTGCCATCGGCGCCTCCGAGCCTATGGTCCTCATGGCAGAGCAGATCTCCGCGGCCATGGCCGTAGACCCTGGCAACGCTGTGTTGGAGCTGGGTGAGGTGTATGTCGGCCACGAGACAGGCTCGGAGGTCTTGGTCGACACCGCAGGTACCCGGCTCATCCAGCCACGCTCTGAGCTCACCGTTCGCGCTGTCTTTCAGGTCCGCGCTCCAGATGGGCAGTTCCTCACAGACGAGCGTCTATGGACCGTTCAGGGCCCCGAACAGCTACCGCCGCTGGCCGAGATGGTCTCGTCGGCCTCGCTGATGGCCTCGTCCCTCATCGACATCGCCAACAATGCGGAGACCCTCGACGAAGAGTACGTCGGCCCGGTCCTCTTTGAAGGCGAAGCGGCGCTCGATCTGCTGCGCTACGTGCTCGTGCCACAGCTCGAAGGCACGCCGGATGACGTTCCCTTCGACAGCTTCTTCGGCGACCTCGGAAGCCGTGCCTCTGGAGCCGCACGCCTATCCAGACGCGTCCTCCCCTTGGGCTGGACCGTAGACGACGACCCGCTGCGCCTGCCCGATCACCCCGGCAGCTTCCGATACGATGCCGAGGGCACACTGGCCCAAGCCGTCACTTTGGTCGACGACGGAATCGTTCAGGACCTTCTGATGAGCCGCACGCCCCGGCCCGACATTCGCGAGACCAACGGTCACGCTCGCGGTGGTTTCGGAGAACGTGCACGTGGGCGAACGGTGGCCGTCGCGGTCACCCCAGCACGCAACGACTCCGCACGAAAAGTCCGAAAGAAAGCCCGACGTCTAGCCAATGCATACGACCGCGACTGGATCTTCGTGGTCACTTCGCTGCAGGAACCCTCAGCCATGGCAGTTGGGGACTACTCCCGCTATCCGAACTTTGACCCAAAACAACCCTCACTACCGCCACCCGTAGCGCTCATCCGCCGCTACCAAGACGGTCGCGAAGAGGTCGTTCGCGGCGCCGTGTTCACCGGGGTCCAGCGCTTCATCCTGCGCGATATCGCTGCTGCCGGAATGCAACGAAGCACCAGCTACCTCATCGACGGCACGGGAGACCCAGCGGGCTTCACCCCAACTGGTGGCCTACCCACGTGGATGTCCGGCCCTGACGTGCTCATTGGTGAGATGGAATTGGTCCCCACTTCAGGTGACCCACGCTCGCTGCCTATCGTTCCGGCCCCTGCCGTTACGGTCAACGACTTGACGACAGCTCCATAAACGGCAATCTGCGGTCACCCGGGAGACCTGTGGCGAAAGTTCCACCGTATCTGAAGAAGCGAGTACGTCAGCGCGCGCGCGTAGGCAGCCTAGGCAAAGACCTCACCCGTCGCAGCCGTGGTCGCTGCGAGCTGTGTGAGGGCCGCAGCAGCGTTCGTCCCTTCGAGTTGGTCCCCTTCCCAGAAGAAGCGGAAATGGACCGCTCACTGATGGCCTGCGACCGCTGCCGAGGGTGGCTGGAACGTGGCAAGGTGGACGCCATTGAGGCAACCTTCCTAAGCTCGGCCGTGTGGTCCACGGAACCGGCTGTCCAGCTTGCAGCAATGCGGCTTCTGCTGCTAGCAGACGACCCTGAAAGCCCGTGGCTACGAGACGCCCTAGACGCCGCAGATGTCGACCCAGAGACCGGCGAGTTCCGCTAGGAACTCTACAGCGGTGCCGCTCCAGGGTGACCCGGCTGCGTTGTGAGGGCGCGTCCCAGAATAGCTTCGCCGTTCGTTGGCGAAGCTATTCTGGTCATCGCCCTGGGGCGTCCCAACCATCCGCTTCGGGAAGCGTGGGGTCACACAACAGAACGTACCAGTCGCGCGTGATGCGCTCGTCCTGGTCAATCCACTTGGCGAACATGGGAAGAACTTCCGTGTTGCGCTCAGCTTCCTGAAGAGCAGGCATCTCCTGACCCGAACGAATGCAGTGCTCAAACTCGGTACGGAACGACGCCACAAACTCAGTGACCGTCTCACGGCATCGGCCCATGCGACGACGACCGCCTTTCTCACAGACTTCAAGCTGTGAAGCGGTAACGAAGGTCTGCCACTTGAACGACAACGCATCTTCACGCGCGACAGAGGTCTCTACGCGCTGCTCTGCGAGCTGCTCTTCGGTGAAACGGAGCTGAACGAACAGCTCTTCCTTCTCTTCCACAGCTGCAGCCAGCTCACCCTTGAGGGTCGTCAGCTCAGACCGTGCGGCCTCAAGCTGCTCGCGAAGCTGTATGACCTCAGCCGATAGGGCGCGGCCACGTTCGGCACGACGCGTCATCTCGGCTTCCATCTCAGCGACTTCACGTTCTTTGCCGAACACGTCGTCCTGCAACGTCGCGACACGTTCCTGGGCAACGGTCAGCTCATCCGCTGCAACTCCAACGGCTTCGTCGACCTTGACCGCGCACAACGCGTCCAGTTCCTCATTCGTCAGCTCTTGCTGAACGATTTGGGTGGTCGTGTCACCACGGAAGATGATGAAGCCCAAGATTGCTCCTGCCAACAGGCCAATCACCAAGGCTGTAAGTACCGTAATCATGGGCATGACCCACGCAGCGGCAGTCCTGCCGACACTGGGCGAGTCGTCTTCGTAATCGTCGCTCATAGTGGTCTCCTAGGGGTGAGCGCTGGGACTGCTGGAAGAAACCGGCGCTAGGGTGCGTTCAGGGCGTTCGCCAACTGACCACGTTGTAACTGGTTACTACTAGGAAGGTGGCGGCCGACCTGGGCGTGCCAAAGCGTCGGGTTCGAGATCAGCAACAGTGCTCACCCCTATACCTACTCGAAGTTGCCCATGATGGCGTCTGACGGCTCAACCCATTGAATGGGCAAGTTCATGGCTTCTAGCTGCTCTTCAATGACCGAACGTGGTCCAACGACCGCCCAAAGCCGGGCGGAATCCTCTCCCAACCACGCCTGTGCCGTTGCTTGGGTATCGGCCGGGGTCAGCCCTTGAAGAGCCTCAATCCGACCGCGGGGTGCGTTGACATCTTCGCCGTCTAGCAGACGAGACTGGTAGAAGCTCGATGCAGAGTCAGAGGTCTGGAGAACCGAGTTCCACCAGCCAATGTCCTCGAGAGACTTGGCAGATAGCTCCGAATCCGTCATGCCGTTTGCAGCCAGCTTAGCGAGCTCAGCCTCAATCTCGGTCATGGCAACCTGAACATGTTCGGCAGGAACATCCACGCCGATGTCGAAGGTCGCTGTCTTCCAGCCACCCCTGTACCGAGCGCCGGCACCGTAGGTGATGCCCTTGTCTTCGCGCAAGTTGGCGTTGATACGCGACATGAAGTGGCCACCGTAGGCCCAAGAGACCGCGCTGAACGCTACGCGGTCATTCGCGTCAAGCAGTGGAGCGGGCATACGAACCAGCACACTGGCCTGTTCTGCATCCGGCATATCCACAGCGAGGATTCGACGGTCGCCAGCAGGTGAGAACCCAGGACGCTCCGACTCTTCACCGGCCGTTCCGTACTCACCCATGCGCACGCGAAGCATCTCAACAACTTCTTGTGGGTTGACGTCTCCTACGACGAGCACGCTGATTGGGGCATTGCCCAGGATATCTGCATGGCGGGCCCGAAGGTCACCGCGCGTGAGACCAGCGACGGCATCCAGGTCTGGCCGTGTGCCGTATGCCGAGTCTGCGGTGTACCAGCCCATGTCACGCAAGCTGCTTGCTATGGCGCTGGGGCTGTTGACCGCTTCGTCCATGTAGTAGCGGAATCGCTCGTTCTTGAAGACCTTGATCTCACGCCCTGGGTACTTGGGGTCGACCATAATATCGGTCAGAAGGTCCAAGCCACGGTCTAGGTCTTCGGCAGGAACGGACACATTGACCGTCTGACGCAGAAGCCCACCCGAAGATGTCCAGACATCCGAGTCCCAGTAGTCTTCGTACACGGCAATCTCGCCGGCCGAGCGGCTGCCGGTTGCAATGTCTTGCAGCCAGCCGTTTGCCTCGTGAGCAACGCTCACGTAGCCTTCAAAGTCCACGCCACCACGGTGCAAGTACACCGTCACGTCGACCTTACGAACGCCTTCAACGGGCACGATGTACGCAGTGATGCCCTCGACAACCGGAAGCTCTTGCATCTGGGGAAGCGGCAGCAATGTGGGGGGAGTCACATCCGGAAGACGCGAACGGTCGGGAGTGGCAACAACCACCTCCGGCTCAGCGTCTACGGTAGCTTCTTCCATGGGCGCTTCTTGAGCACTCGCGAGCAATGACAACAACAACCAGCTCATGGAATCTCCACCAGCTCGGCACCTTCAAGGACGCCGGCTTCATCGCCTTCTGGGACAATGGAAAGAGTGATGCGGCGCTCTGGCTGCAAGTACTGTTGGGCGACACGCTGGATGTCTGCCGGGGTCACCGCGTCGTAGCGGGCCCAATCGTCCACCAGACAGTCGGCCTGGCCATAAATTCGGTAGCAGGAAGCCAACCGGCCGGCGCGGTCTTCAGGAGTCTCAAGCGAGTTGAGAATCGAGGAACGCATGGCCCGGCGCGCACGGTCTAGCTGGTCCGCCGTAGGGGGCTTCTTAGCGGCCTTCGCAATGATTTTCTCTGCCCGACCCAGCACCTGGTTCAGGTCGCGGTCCGTCTCGGCGTAGAAGATAAACTGCCCACCAATCTCGCTCATGGTGGAGAACGCTCCGACGTCGTAGGTCCACGACTTCTTGTAGTACAAGCCGTCTTCAAGGGCCGTTCCACGACCGTTCGACAGGATGTAGCCAAGCAAGTCAATGGCAGGCTCGTCTTCGTGTCCGAGTGGAACCGTGTTCCAGCCAACCATCATGCTGCGTGCGTCAACGGCGTCCGTGATGTAGCCATTCGCCGTGGACAATGGAAGCTCACTGACACCGGCGCGCTCGTCTGCCGGCCCAACGTCAGGGACGTCTTGGAACCAGTAGTGGACGCGTTCTTGGGCCGCGGCAGTGTCGAAGTTACCGGTGAGCACCAAGATGGCGTTCTGCGGGCGGTAGTGACGCTGCCAGAAGTCAATGGTCGGGTCCAGCTCAAAGCCTTCCACATCCGCGACCGTACCGATGACCGGGTGGTGGTAGGGATGCTCGGGGTGCCAGGACAAGCGAGTGAACGCGTCCCAGTTGCGACCGCCGGGCTCGGCGTGCCCTTCGGCCCGCTCCTGCAGCACAACACCGCGCTGGTTGTCGAGGTTGTCCTGGGTGAGACCTTCGAGCAAGAAGCCCATGCGGTCCGACTCTAGGAACAAGGCCACGTCCAAGGCGCCCGATGGGAACGTCTCGTGGTACGCGGTCTCATCTTCGCTGGTGTAGGCGTTGTTTGAGCCACCAGCACCGGTCAACCACTGGTCGAACATGTTCTGCGGAACATTCCGGCTACCTTCGAACATGACGTGCTCGAACAGGTGGGCCGCACCGTACTCGCCGGGGCGTTCATCACGTCCACCCACGCCGTAGTGAATGTGTAGAGCGACAACATCGGTCCGATGGTCCTCTTCGTAGATGACGGTCAGGCCGTTGTCGAGGACCTCGACAGTCGCATTGACGTCGAGGGGACTGGCGGACACTAAGGAAAGGGCAAGCAGCAACATGGTGGAACTCCCGCGTCGAGGTAGCACACTGGCGCGTGTACAACTAGTCCGGTCCCATGCAAGTCCTCGAATGGTTCAGCGGACTCGGTGGGTGTACCGCCGCTCTTCGCCCTACAGACAGTGTCGTCCAGGCCATCGACCAGGACGAAATGGCTCATCGTACCTACACTCAGTGGTGGTCTCACCCGTGCATTCGCCGCAACGTCGCGCACATCAAGCCCGCCGCCGTTCCGCAGGCCGACCTGTGGTGGATGAGCCCGCCGTGTCAGCCCTACAGCATTCGAGGCCGCCAGCAGGACCTCGCTGACCGAAGAAGTGGCGCCTATCTTCGGCTCTTGGAGCTGATGGATGCCCACAAGCCGCAGCACATCGCCCTTGAGAACGTGCCATGGTTTGAGGGGTCGCAGGGCCACCAACGCCTCGCGACATGGCTCGAAGCGAATGGCTACGCCGTGTGGTCGGGCTGCCTGTCCCCGGCTGACCTTGGCATCCCCATGGTCCGCCGTCGCTTCTTCTTGGTCGCGTCGCAGACACACACCCCATGCGCACCCGCTCATCAACCGCTGGCCAAGCGTCTGCCGGCGTTCCTGTCAGCCTCTGCTCCACAGGACACCGACATTGATCCCGACGTGCTCGCTCGCTTCACCGACGCCTTTCACACCGTAGACGCGGACGACAAAGACGCCATCGCCGCTTGTTTCACCGGCGCCTACGCACGATCTCCCGTGTACGCAGGAAGCTACCTGCGGCAGAACGGGAAGCTGCGCCTGTTCTCACCGCACGAAATTCTAGCCCTCATGGGCTTCCCACCACAGTGCCGCATGCCAAGCGACCTGCCGCGACGAAAGGCCTACAAGCTGGTTGGAAACAGCGTGTCCGTCGACTGTGTCCGCGCCGTTCTCGCACCGCTTTACCTCTAAAACCAAAAACGCCACCCCGGCTGGAGTGGCGTCTCTGTGTGTAGACCAGGGCCTTAAGAGGCCGTTGGTGCCGCTACTTGCTCACGAATACGTGCATGCTCACGGAGCCGCAACAGCGCTTCTCGTTCGATCTGGCGAACGCGCTCACGCGACAGCTGCATGCCCTTGCCGACCTGAGAGAGCGTGCGGAACTCGTCGTCTTCCAAACCGAAGCGACGGGAGAGCACGTACCGGTGACGGTCGTTGAGCACGGTCTGGAAAGCATCCCGCATCCGCTCAAGCTCTTGGGCGTGCATGGCTTCGGAGTCAGGCGTTGTCGCATCATCATCCGACAGGAAGTGCTCCAGCGGACGGGGACGGTCGCCATCATCCATGGGCTGGTCGAGCGAGACGGTACGGCCCTGCGACAGCAGGAACTCGGCGCGCTTGGTGTCAACACCCACTTCTTCAGCCAGGTCCACGATGGAGTACGCGAGACCTGCGTCATCGTACTTCTTCATGGCCTTACGCAAGTTGCGAGTCTGCTCAACAGCACAACCAGGCAGACGGACGGGACGACCAGTGTGGTCAATCGCACGCGTCATCTGTGCGCGGACCCACCAGCGAGCGTAGGTCGAAAAGCGAATGTCACGGTCCGGGTCGAACCGCTTAGCGGCACGAAGCAGGCCAATGTAGCCTTCTTGTACCAGGTCCGATTCGCCCATGAAGACGCCAGCGAGCTTGCGGGCTTCGCCATGCGCGATGTGTCGGCCACTCATAGCGAGCTTCCAACGTAGGCCGTCTGCCTCTCCCCAAGCTTGTTTGGCTCGGCGGGCAAGTGGCTTGAGTTCTGCATCTTCCTTCGCATGGGTCCAAACGGTCTCAACAGCTTCTTCAAGCCGGTCAACCCAGCCGGCGCGGGTGCGCTCGACTCGCTTGGGGACACGCTTCAGGATCTCATCCGCCATAGGTAGGCCGCGCACTTCGTCCATCGCGTCTTCTTCAAAAGCGCGAATCTGACGGGCGACGTCCTTCTCCTGTTGAGCGGTGAAGCGTTCGGACTTTCGGGGCTTGCCGAGAAGAGAGTCGATGCTGCACCTCCAGAGTGGGAGTCAATTGTTGAACCCGGGCTTCTACTACCAACGTGGCACAACGTCCAGACCCAATTTCCCCACGGACAGGTTGTGGACATATTCACGTTTTCTGGAGCCTCTAAAGCCCCGCAGAATCGACGTCTACAGGCGATCAACTACAGACGTCAATGCGTGTCGCAAACCTTCAGTGCTCACACTGGTAGCGATTCCAACCGCGCATTTGGGGACCAGTTTTTGCGCAGTGAACAAGGATGAGACATCAACGGAGTCGCTCGGCCGCCAGCAACCGAATGCGGAGAGCAGCAGCAGCCGGGGACAACCGCTGTATGCCTCGATGGCAAATCACAAGACGCCGCTGAACCGGAAACCCCTCTCGCTTTACGACGACCAGACGTCCCGATCGGACATCTTCACCGATACTGGCCAGCGACAACAACCCCACGCCAATTCCTTGCAGTACGTGCGCACGGACCGCAGAGACGCTGCCCAATTCCATGGCGATGACCGCATCCGGCATGGTCGCCAACAACAGCTCGCGAATGGCTGAGCCTTGCCAAAACGTCACGACTTCGTTGGACATCGCGGTGGGGGATTGGACCAGCGTGAGCACGTCATCCATCCAAGATTCAACCACGACGGATGAGTCAGAGACACCTCGGTCTGTCAGTACAGCGAGGTCCACCTTGCCTTGCTTGAGCTGCTCACGAAGCGTGTGGTCATGTCCCTCGCGTAGCCGCACAGTCACGTCAGGGAACTCACGATGGAACGCCGATAGAAAGGGCGGGAGGTACTCAGCGCAGGCCGTCGCTCCAGCGCCGATTCGGACCTCGCCAGCGGTCAAGCCCACCACTTCGTGAACCGCACGAACGCCATCTGCCACGGCTGCGACCACGGCACGCGCATGCGGAATCAATGCAAGACCGGCGGCCGTGGGCCGACTTCCACGCGCCTCACGCACCAACAAAGAGGCTCCTAGTTCCTTTTCCAGCCGCAACATCGCTGCACTAATGGCCGGCTGGGTGCGAAAGACAATCCGGGCGGCAGCGGTGAACGAGCCACTGTCAACGACCGCAAGAAACGTCTTCAAGTCGTCATACATGCCCTATCCATTAGAATAATTTATGGCTCACAGCATAACTATCCATTGGTTGAATGTCATGGTTCTTGTGATGAAGCTGGCACCCAAATTGGAGTTCCAATGGCTATCTTCGTTGCCGTCTTGGCAGGCATCCTGACCACTGTTGCTGGCATGGGCGGCGGTACACTCCTGGTCCTATTCCTGGTTCTGACCTCGCACTCACCGGTCGAAGCACTGGCTGCGACCTCAGTCGGGCTGCTCGTTGGCAATACCCACCGATTGTGGCTGTTCCGTGAGCACTTGAACCGCGAGGTTGCGGGTCCCTTCACACTCGGAGCCCTACCCGCAGCAGCGGTGATGTCGCTGGTCGCCGTGAGCCTTCCAGACACGGTTCTTCGTCTAGGAATCGCTGCAGTTGCCTTGGTGGGCGTTGCGAGTGCCGCGTTCGGGCTGCGCTTGAAACGACGGGCTGGCACAGCCATCACTACCGGAGCGCTCGTAGGAAGCGTGAGCGCGACTACAGGGGGCGGTGGCATCATCGCCGGCCCGTTCTTCCTGACCAGCGGCTTGACCGGTCCCGCCTACATTGCGACGGGTGCTTCTGGCGCCATTGCCGTACACATCGGACGACTGGCAGGGTACGGAAGTGGCGGAATCCTAGACCGCGATGTCTGGCTGTGGGGCGTCGCCTTCGCTGTCGCCATTCCGCTCGGAAACCTGGTTGGTAAGTGGCTGCGCGAGCGCATTCCCAAACGAGCAAATCGCCCCATTGAGCTAGGCACAGCCGCAGGTCTCGCCGCCTTGGCTATCGCGAGTGCGCTGTAAACTCCCACGCAGCGGGAGAACACAAGCCAAGCTCGGCGAGGCCCAGTCCTGCGTCAGACGACAGTGCCACGCCGGCCTCAATGTCGCTGGCCGTCGCCAGATCAATCTCCGCCATGACCCACTCGTCCCCCGCTCGTCCCATGACCAGGGCATGGGGCTCCGCCGCAGGAACCGGCTGGCCGCTCAACAAGGCATCGCGCAGCTCGGTGGGCTCCCACTCGAACCGCAACAGGCGAGCCCCCTCGGCCAAGGTGTACGGCCCAGTTCCCACTCCCAACACCCGATTGCGGGCCACATCACTCGGTGGTGGGTACGCCATCGCCGCTTCGAACCGGGCAACATCGGACGCGACTCGGGGCCCGTGCTCGGTCAGCCAGACAGCGAACCGCTCACCAATCCCACTGCGTGAGTTCACGTCGGCGATAGCGAACTCAGCGACCATGCCAGTCAGGTTCTCTCCAGCCCAAGCCGCAGTCGCCGGAAGAGCGGACCGGACGCCAGCCTCCAGCTGATGGAGATCAGAGCCAAGGCCCTCAACTAGCGGGTACCCGACTGCAAACATCTCACCCGCAGCCGGCACGTAGTAGGCCTCTTCCAGCTCGCGGTAGCCGTCTACAATCGCCTGAATGTCTTCGCCATCAGCCAGCCGATTCACAAGTGCCAACAGGCTGTCTGCGCACTCCCCATCTGTTTCCGAGTGCACCAGAAGCAACCGTGCGCCAAGGTCCTGCCGCACCCATCGGTCCCGGCCAGCATCTGCCGACGGTGCCAGAGGCCGCACGCTCTCACCAACCAACAGGCCGTTTAAGACCTCAACAACGCGCGCTTCAAGCTCGTCCAGGTCCGTCGACCACCCGCCTGCCTTCACAGCAAACCGGTCGTTCCACAGTTGAAAACTCGCGCTCTGCAGTCGCGCGCCGTGCGCCCGCGCGTATGCGAGTCCGTCCGAGCACAAGTCGAGCGTGCCGTGGACATTCGGAACGGGTCGCCCCTCACTGCGAGACCTGCGAATGGCGTCCAGCTCACGTTCGACAAACTCCAGCCCCGCCTGAATACGGGAAAGCCCACGCGGATCCTGGTTCAATGGGCGAGCAATTCGTTCGCACGGCCCACACAGTGTCCGAAACAGCGCTCCTCCCCCCTGGTGGTCCGGGCATCGTTCCAGGAACGCTTCATCGAAGAAGTACCAGAGGGCTACCGGCAGCAATTCAGCGAGGCGTGCAGCCGTCGCATGAAACAACGGAGTCGCGTCGGGCTGCCACGCAAAGCCAACCAAGGCATGACACAGCTCATGCGTTCCCCACTTTGCTCTGTGTGATGGATGAAAGCTCGCAATCGCCAACTCGTGTTGAAAGGACTGGTACTTGCGTTCCGGGAGCACGCCGCCACGCCACGCCACTGGGTCGTCATCTGACCACTCTTCTGGAAGCTCCAAGTGGTGTCGATGCTCAAAGTGAAACGCAAAAAGCCCATCACGAGCCGCAAGTGTTGCCACCCCCATCGCGGCAGGAGATCGGGTGTACTCGCCAAGCGGAGCACCATCCGGCAGTGGCACTTTCGGCGGATGCGCCCCGACAGAAAGTAGCCATTCAACACAACGATTGGGATCAGGAAAGTTCATGCCGTGTAGCTATTCCAACCCTGTGTGCTTGGCCCACGCCGGGGTGTCTGTCCCGTCACCTGCCAGTGAGTACACCCACCACAGTCAACCACCACACAGCGTGCAATGACTGTACCAAAGCGCCGAACAACCACAATAAACCATATTAAAAAGCCGACAGTTCGAACATTCACCATTTCATCGCCCTCCGTCTCGGTCGATGGAAGGACGCGCCCCTAAACCCCTACCCGCAAGACGTTTCACGACAAATGCTGCGCCTATCCTTTGACGGACGCGCAATGCGCCGCGAACGCACAGAACAACCGGTGCAAACTCATAGAACTCGCTCACCCGAAGCGCCGCATTCCAATCCGTCCGCAGGGGCCGTTCAAGGGGGTGTCACAGATTCCGACACGTCGAACCTGCAAGAGTAACGACAGAATTCTGTTGGAATCGTGGCACATCAAGCACCAACCCTTGTAAGGTGAGCCCGCTTAGGAGGATATGGGGATGCGTACAGGACTGCTCTTTGGAGCTATGCTTCTTATGATGTCAGGTTGCAAGCGGGAAATCTGCGGCAACGGCGTCGATGATGACAACAACGGTGACTTAGATTGCGCCGACATCGCGTGCAACTGTCTCGAAGACTGTTTCAACGGCGAAGATGACGATGCCGACGGCTTCGTTGACTGCGACGACAACAGCTGCGAGGCCGAGTGCGTCGAAGTCTGTGACGATGATGCAGACAACGATGGCGACGGTCTTGCCGACTGTTCGGACCCGGACTGCTTCGGAGATTCGTGCGACGAAATTTGCGACGATGACGAAGACAACGACGGTGACGGCGATGCCGACTGCGATGACGCAGACTGCCTCGGCGTTCCAGACGCCGGCTGTGGTGAGACCTGCGGCAACGGCGTCGATGACGACGGCGACGGTCTTGCCGACTGTGCAGACGAAGAGTGCTTCGGCGACGCTGACAACTGCGCCACCGAAGAGCCTGCCCTGTGCGCCGACGGTGAAGACAATGACGCCGACGGCCTCACTGACTGCCTCGACGAAGACTGCTTCGGCGTTGAAGGAGCCTGTGACTCCGAAACCGTCGATACCTGCTTCGACGGCCAAGACAACGACGCAGACGGCCTCGAAGGCTGCCTCGACGACGATTGCTTCGGACTTGCCGATCCAACGGGTGACACGGACGGTTGTACAACCGAAACCGTCGATACCTGCTTCGACGGCCAAGACAACGACGATGACGGCCTTGAAGGCTGCCTCGACTCCGACTGCTTCGGACTTGCCGATCCATCGGGTGACACGGACGGTTGTACAATCGAGACCGTCGACACCTGCTTCGACGGCCAAGACAACGACGGCGACAACCTCGAAGGTTGCTTGGACCCAGACTGCTTCGGTCTTGACGATCCAAGCACTGTCGATCCAGACGGCTGTACCAGCGAAAACGCCCAAGACGGCGCGTGTTCAGACGGTCAGAACAACGACAACGACGACTTCGACGACTGTGACGACCCCGATTGTTTCGGCGCTGAAGGCGAATGCGACACAGCCGAGCTGAACTGCGCCGACGGTGGCGACAACGATGGTGACGGACCGGCTGACTGTGCAGACAGCGACTGTGCCCCTCCCATCGGTGACGACACTCACCCGTGTGCTGGTGCCGAGACCATCTGTGATGACGGCCTCGACAACAACTCCAACGGTCTCACCGACTGTGCCGACCCTGCATGTTCGGGAGCCGCTGGCGCCTGTGACACCTCGCAAGCCGAAGCCGACAACTGCTTCGACGGCATCGACAACGACGCCAACACCTTCGTCGACTGCCTCGACAGCATCTGCTTCGGTCAGGCCAACCCTGATACCGACGGCGCTGTCTCTTGTGACGCAGAGAACACTGTTGACCAGTGTACTGACGGACAAGACAACGACGACGACGGAAGCGTTGACTGTGCTGACCCCGACTGCTTCGGCCTGATCGGCGCGTGTAGCTCGGAAGACCTCTGCGACGACGACCAAGACAACGACGACGACGGTCTGGTCGACTGCCTCGATGACGAGTGCTTTGGCGACGGTTCCGGAACCGGTGACTGTGCCACGGAAGGCGCTGGCCTCTGCGGCGACGGCTTCGACAACGACGGCGACGGCGACCTCGACTGCGCCGACGCCGACTGCTTCGGCATCGCCCCATGTGATGGCAGCGAGTCCATCTGTGACGACGGCGAAGACAACGACAACAACGGTGTTGCCGACTGTGCCGACTCCGCTTGCTTCGGCCCCGACAATGGTTGTGGCGATGAGCTCGACGGAAGCTGCACCGATGGTCTAGACAACGACCTTGACGGTAACGACGACTGCGCCGACTCCGATTGCTTCGGTGAAGTTGGTTGTGAGACCGAGGCCATCTGTGGCGACGGTCAAGACAACGACGACGACGGCCTCTTCGACTGCTTCGACGACGACTGCTTCGGCACCGCCGACTGTGACGCAGAAGTCGGTGAGCTCTGCGCCGATGGCCTGGACAACGACGACGACGGCAACGCGGACTGCGATGACGACGAATGTACCGAGTCTGGCTACTGTGGCGAGTTCAGCTGCACCGATGGTGAGAGCAACGAAGCTGACGACGCTATCGACTTCGACGACGCTATCGACTGCTCGGATGACGACTGTGACGGTGTGCTCGATGACAGTGGCGTTGCCATCTGCTTCGAGTCCTGTGACGACGACCGCGACAATGACGGCAACGGCCTCACCGACTGTGAAGACCCCGAGTGTGCCGACAACCAAGTCTGCGTTGAGTCCGACTGTGCCGACAACATCGACAGCGACGGCGACGGCCTGACCGACTGTGAAGACGACGACTGCTGGGGCCTCGGCTGCCACAACGCTACCGCGACCGGTATCGTGTCGACCCTCACTGACGGCACCGCAGCCCTGACCCAGAAGTACGAAGTGTTCGACTGGAAGTTCGACGAAGATGCGTCCTACTTCACGGGCACCAGCGTTGGCGGCGGCTCAAGCTTCTCCGACTGCTTCAACGTCAACAACCCCACCGTCGACAACAACCCGTTTGACCGCGCCAACCCGTTCACGACGTCCACCACGTTCGTCAGCACAAGCGCCTTCACCGAAACGGGCGAAGCTCCAAACGGAACTCCGCAGTCGCTGTTCACGGTTCAACGAATCGACAGCTTCTCGAGCGTCCGCCTAGATGCAGTCGCCGGTACCGTACAAGTTGACGCCGAGATTGCCGACGGCAGTCGTGTCAGCCGTACCTGTGACTGGAACTTCGACAGCGCAGTGTTCCGCGGTCCTCGTGACGGACGCCTGGAGCTTGTTGGAACCCGTGCCGGATTTACCCTCGGCGGCGCCGAGATCGGCGCAGACGGCCCGGTCACACCGGACGAAGCCTGTCAGCTGGAAGGCTCAAGCTTCCTGCCGACCGTGCTCTTCCACGCCGACGAAGACGGCGGCGCTCCAAGCCAGACCCGCTTCCGCGGTGACGGCGTGCTACGTGTAGACAACTTCACGGGTGCGGAACGTTACGGTCTGTCTGCTAACGACCCGGCCTTCAACACGTACGGCGCCTTCGAGCAAGTTGCCCAAGGCCGCCCAGGAAGCGTCGAGACATGCCTCAAGTACTACACACACTACACAAGCACCTACGGCTGGAATGCCAATGGTCTGTACGGCAACTCGCTGCAGGTGTACGGAGCGCCTTAGGCTCCACGACAGGGAGCAGCAATGCTGCTCGCTAGTCTCTTAATGGTCGTCGGCACTGCAAGTGCCGACGACCTTGTCGTTTCAGTTCCCACTTCTGCGGACCGTGTGATTCTGCAGTGTGGTGAGCAACGGTACGAGCGGACCGTTCCCCGGTCCCCCTCCCCCACTGTGGACATGACCTTCCCCATTCGCCCTGGGCGCGAGTGCAGTGTGTCGTTCGTCCGCAACGCCGGCAGCCTGACTCAGTTCGGCAAGTGGGCCTGTACGGAGACCGGCTGCACGGAGGTGGAGCAAGACATTGGTGAGGTGGTCGCGCTACCGCCGGGCCACGTCAAGCTTGTCCTGTCCGAAGAGCTCGCCCACCCCATGGTCGAGATGTCTTGCCCAAGTGGCTACCGACAGCGCGCTCCAGTCGTCGACCACATCGTTCTGTTCACAGACGTGTCGCCAGACGACTGCACCCTGAACTTCAAGGGTGGGCAGCCATACCGGTACCGTCCGGTCGGCTGGGGCACCTGGGCGTGCTCTGTGATCAGCGCCACACTCGTGTGCGAGCAACGCGGCTAGCTGACTGGCACGTCGAAGGCGCGCCATGGCGGGTCGTCGGCGAACCGGTCGACCAGCGAGTCGATGAACGCCCGGACCTTTGCGGACAGGTGCCGACGATGTGGGTACAGCGCATGCACCACTCGCTTGGGTTCCGTCCAATCGGGTAGCAAGTGAATCAGCCGTCCCGCTTGCAGATGCTCTTGCACCAAGAAATCAGGTGCCCACGCGACGCCAATGCCCGCGACCGCCGATGCGATGAGCGCATCACCATCGTTCGCCTGGAAGCGCGACACAGGCTGTGCGTGGACCTCTTGACCATCGGGGCCCTGGACGATGAGCGGGCGCTTGAGAAACAGCGCGTGGCCGACACCAGGCATGGCCAAGACGTCATCGAGGGTCTTGGGCAAGCCGAACCGTTCTATGAGCGACGGTGCGCCAACAAAGCCGCTCCGACACACACCCAAGCGCCGAGCCACCAGTGAGGAGTCCTCTAGACGCGACACACGAATCGCAACATCGATGCCATCATCGACAACGTCTACGAACCGGTCGTCCAACACCAGGTTCACTTCCACATCCGGGTAGGCGTTCAGGAACTCGTGGATCGGAGCCATGAGGTACCGAGCGGCAAACTGAGGCGGCGCTGCAATCGTCAAGCGTCCAGACGGCATGGGCAGGCGTGAGGTGAGCACGCGGTCGGCTTCATCCGCGTCTGCGACGACCTGCACGCATCGCTCGTAGTAGGCAAGCCCTAGCTCAGTCGGCCGAACAGCGCGGGTCGTGCGTTGTAAGAGCCGAACTCCGAGTCGCTCCTCAAGTTCTGCCACGTGACGACTCACCGTAGACTTTGCAAGACCGAGCGCGCGAGCCGCAGCTGAGAAGCCGCCCGCATCCACCACGGCCGTAAACACAGTCATCTGGACAAGACGTCCCATTAAACGGTCCGCTTAGCGTACGCGGCAGCGGCCTGTTCAAAGGCCGCTTTAGCGGCGACCAGGGCATCAGCGGCGACGTGTGGGTAGCCGTCGGTGAGGGAGGACCATGCGCGGGCAAGGTTGCGCTCACCCGCCGAGAACGGGCCAAAATACTCAGCGAAGACCGCGACACCATCACGCGCTTGGTAGCGCCGACGGTCGTCTACGACGGGGGCCAGAACGGCTGTCTCAAGGTGCTCAATAATGGCCCGAGCTTCTGCACAGTCATCCCCGTCCTTGGTCGCAGCCACCAGAGGCTGCATCCGCACGGTTGCCTCTAGAAGCGTGACAACAGCGTCGTCAAAGTTCGGCGTTGCAGAAGAGCCCTTTGTGGGGGCTGTGGCTCGGGCGTAGGCAGCCTGACGTCCTAAGACGGCGCCCACTACGACCAAGACCAGACCGGCAAGCCAGCCAATCCCACCCTTGCCAAACCACTCCATAAAGCGAGGTCCGGGGGCGAGCACGGCCAGTCCTTCAAGGGTCTCTGACGCAGCGGTGTTCATGCGCTGGACATCCGCTTCCGCTGTCGCAAGCGCTGCGGCGTGCGAAGAAACCAGGTCCGCGTCGCTCAGGTCACTGTCGGCAAGCTCAGCATCCCAGCCACGAATCGCTCCCGCACGACACTCAAGCCGAGTCTGCTCCACGACCGCAGCCTCTGCGTCAGGCTCCCCTTCTGGCTGCTCGGCGGCTTCGTCGCACGACGACAGGGCACCCAAGAATGAACCGGTGACCGCCTGTTGGGCCTTGAGCTCCGCGCGCTGTTCCTCAGCGCCACCGAGCAAGGACCCAGAGGTTGCTGAGACACACACACCAGCGACTAGCAATGCCATTGCGATGACGGCCTTCATGACCCACCCCCAAGCTTCACTAAGGTCCAGATGATCTGTGTCAGCGCCTCTCCAATGATGAGACCCGCAGCAAGCGGCACCAGCTTGCGGCCAATGAACGCCTTTCCGAAGCCGCGCTCAAGGCCCATGGAGGTGACACAGCCAATGCCGTAGCCCAGCGTGATACTGAACGGAAGGTACATGGCCAGTCCAAGCAAAACGCCCAGGCCTCCAATCGGGAAGACCGAGACCGCCGCGCCAATGGCCGCACCGGCCGCGTACTTATCGATCGGTGCATCGCCGGTCGCCAGAGCCTGAATCGTTGAGGCAAGAGCCTCGGCCTGTGGAGCCGGCAAGCAGCCAGGAGCGCCTTCAATACACGCCAAGGACGCACTACCGAAGCCCGGTGTTCCGCCAGCGCCCGAGTTCCACAACATGTAGACCACACCCACAGCAACCAGAGGACCAATCCAGCACATCATCAGCTGCGCCAGCTGTTGTTTGCGAGGAATGGAGCCAACCAAATGCCCAGACTTCAGGTCGCTCATCATGTCGGCACACTGGTTGATAGCCACACAGACAGCCACACCAATGACGATGGCAGCGGTGACGTTGCCTCCACTCAAAAAGAACATCAAGGTCACTGCTATGAGCGACAGGCCCGAGAGCGGCGAGATGTCGGTCGCACCGGTCGCTTGCGCAACGATGACGCCGGCAAGTGCCAGCCACAGAGCGCCGACAACAGCAATGCCAAACGCTCGGAGCATCCCGAGCTCGGGTGCCGCGAAATAGCTAGCGAGGACCAACAAGACGAAGCCAATAGCGGCTCCTCCGTACAGCGCCCAAGGCGGCAACTCTTCGGGCGCAGCACCCGTCTCTTTCGCCGCAGCAGCCGCAGCAGCGAGGCTCTTCAACGCACCACGAATCGCCGGCAATGCCGCGATGACTCCTGCGAGTGCGCCACCAATGAGCAGCCCAATTCCCAGAGGACGAAGCATCATTCCGTGTACTGCACCTGACTGCCATGCGGTAGCGAGTTCAGTCGGCAGGGCATCGGGCACTGGCAACCAACCGGCGAGCACAGCCACCGGCGCAATCACCCACCACGCGAGCATTCCACCGAGGGCGAATGGAAGTCCACCGCGGCCCGAGAGCAAACCCGCACCAAAGTTGGCAGCGCTGATGTAGATAGCGAACGGGATAAATACGGGCAGACCTGCCAAGTGACCGAAGTCGACTTCTTCTGCGATGCCACCCAGATTCACAGCGACGGTCAACGCCGTAGCAACGACCGCGCCAGAGACCAGCCACTTGGCCTGGGCCATGCCTTCGCCGGGAGAGCGAAGTAACGTTGCAACCGCCACTCCAGACGGGAAGCGCAGTCGCTCGAACTCGACCATCTGCTTGCGCAACGGGATGATGAGCACGATGCCCATCACACTTCCGGCGACCGCCGCGAACAGAATCGGACCGATCGGAAACGGAGCGAGATCCGGCTGTCCGACCGACAACAAGAACAGCGCAGGCAACGTAAACACCACACCAGCGCTGGCGGTGTTGATGCCAGATGCGACCGTCTGATTGATGTTGTTCTCAACAATGCTCCGGCGGCGCATGCCTCCACGAAGCACGGCAAAGCCCAGAATTGCGGCGACCGTTGAGCCTGCAAGACCAAAGCCAAGCTTCAGCGCAATGTAGGTAAATGCCGCCGTCATGGTGACGCCGATGACGGTCCCTAGTGCCATCGCGGGGATGGACAACTCGGGATAGGTGCGGGCTGTGGCCACAGATCCTCCAACGCCGAAAACGCATCACGGACAACATGACGGGTAGGCTGGGGCGGCGTTGTACCGCACGCTCCGCTCGTCTCCAAGGTCGCATCTGTCCGGGTTGTGTGTGAGGCTGATCCCTATGCTCACATTAATGGTCATCCTCACTACACTGTTCGTCGCCGTGGTCCTGTGGGCCGACGCGACAGACCGTCAAGCCGTTCGCGGTGTCGCAAAGACCGCGGCATCTGCAGCGTTCATCGCCGTCGGCATCAACGCTGGCATGTTCTCAAGCGGCTGGCTCGGTGTGTGGTTGGCAGCCGCTCTCTTCTTGTCGTTAGTGGGCGACGTCGCACTCATCGGCAAGGGCAAAAAGGCACTGGCTGGCGGTATCGGCGCCTTCCTGCTCGCTCATGTCGCCTACATTGGCGCGTTCTGGGTTCGAGGGCTCAGCGGGTTCGAAGTCGGGATTGCGGTCATTGTGCTGTTGCCCGTGACCCTGTCCGTCTGGCGCTGGCTCATGCCCCACACCGGACGACTCAAGCCCGCTGTAGTGGCCTACATCCTAGTCATCTCCGCCATGGTCATCTTCGCCATGGCCTCCGCCGGCCATGTTCCGGGCCGCACGTCCAAGTACCTCTTCCTGGCAACTATGGTCTTTTTCGTCTCCGACATCTGTGTGGCGCGCCAACGATTCGTCACCCCATCCGCATGGAATCGTCGTATTGGACTGCCTCTCTACTACGCCGCCCAGCTCGGCCTCGCCCACTGGATGCTCCTGCCATGAAGCTCTTTGCTCTGTCCGATCTACACGTTGGGCACACCGCCAATCGAGCCGCACTCGAGACCCTAGAGCCCAGGCCGAATGACTGGATTGCCGTGGTGGGAGACGTCGGCGAGACCGAAGAACACTTGGTCTATACCTGGCGCGTCTTGAACAACCGGTTCAAGAAGGTGCTCTGGACACCCGGCAATCACGAGTTGTGGAGCCTGCCTAGCGACGCAAGCGGACTGCGCGGCGTGGCGAAGTACGAACGCTTGGTCGAGGTGTGTCGGGAGCATGGCGTGCTCACCCCCGAAGACCCTTGGGTCACCTGGCCTGACGACCCAACACTACACCTGGCCCCCATGCTGTTGCTGTACGACTACACTTTCGCCCCAGACGATGTTGGCCCCGAAGGTGCCGTCGCATGGGCTCGCGAGGAACGCCTGCGGTGCCGAGATGAAGACCTCCTGCACGCCGACCCCTACCCGTCCATTGTCGAGTGGTGTCATGCCCGTGTAGACGCTGCTGAGAAGGCGCTATCAGCGCTGCCTGAAGGGCATCGTGCGCTCGTCATGAGCCACTTCCCACTACGCCGGGACCTGACGCGACTACCGCGAATCCCTCGCTTCAATGTGTGGTGCGGCACACGTCGCACCGAAGACTGGCACACCCGCTTCCCAATCGACACCGTGCTGAGCGGTCATCTGCACATGCGCGCCACAGACTGGCGAGACGGCGTACGGTTCGAGGAAGTGTCTCTCGGCAGCCCGAAGCACTACAGCCACAGCCTTGGCGCCGAAGGCTACCTGCGCACCATTCTTCCCGCTCCGAACATGCCGCCCTCGGGACAAGGTGGACCCTTGTGGCACCGCTAGAGGCCCAATCAGGCGCTCTGGTGCTCGCAAACGGATAGGCCCGGCCGCCTGGAGGTGCCCATGTCAATCGAAGACCGTGTCATGACCGATATGAAGGCCGCAATGCGCGCCAAGAACGCCGACGCTCTGCGTGCCCTACGCAACATCCGCGCAGCGTTCATCTCCAAGAAGAAGGAAGACGGCGCTGAGACGCTGTCAGACGACGACGCAGTCGCCATTCTTCGCAAGCTGTCAAAGCAGCTGAACGAGAGCATCGAAGCATACGACGCTGGCGGGCGCGACGACTTGGCTGCGGCTGAGCGTGCCGAGTTTGTTGTGGTCGACGCCTTCCTGCCAAAGCTCGCCGACGAAGCGACCACCGCCCAGTGGGTAGATGACGCCATTGCCAAGACCGGTGCCAAAGCCGCGTCGGACATGGGCAAGGTCATGGGTGCACTGATGAAAGCGCACAAGGGTGAGATGGACGGAGGCTTGGCGAACAAGCTGGTCCGCGCCAAGCTCTCGTAGGCGGTCCCGGTGGCGAGCGTGCTCCGGCAGCTCTCTCGCTACAGAATGGTCTTGCCGAGCGCCGTTAGGACGAGCCAAACAGCGAGGTCCCCGGTCTTGTTCTCCATGTCCAAGGTCGGGTTCAGCTCAACCACTTCCATGCCCAGCAAGCGGCGTGTGCGGTTGACGAGCTCGCAGATCAGCAGCGATTCCCGCAACGACAGCCCACCTGGCACCGGGGTTCCGACTCCAGGCGCGTCCTTCGGGTCCACGCCGTCGAGGTCGAAGGACAGGTGGATACCCGCGGTGTGTCGCGAGACATGGTCAATCGCTTCGCGTGTGCAGGCCGCAATGCCGCGTTCGTCGACTTCACTCATGGTGTAGACGCGGATGCCGAGCTTGCGAACGAGCTCTGCCTCTCCCGCGTCAACATCGCGAGCTCCAATGACCGCAACATCCTCCGGTCGGATGGCCGGGCCACCAGGGACCAAGTGGATGAGCGATGCCGGCCCCATTCCAAGCGCACACGCAAGTGGCATGCCGTGCACGTTGCCGGTGGGCGATGACTCTGGCGTGTTCATGTCCGTGTGGGCGTCGACCCAGATGACGCCCAGACGTTCTTGCCTCTTGCGCAGGTGCCTGGACAGACCCGCAATCGTTCCGATGGCTTGGCTGTGGTCCCCACCCAAGATGAGCGGGAATTGCTTGGCATCACAAATGCCTTCAACCCGGTCGGCTAGCTGGGTGACTGCACTCTCGATCTCTTCGAGAAAGCGGGCATTATCGCTACCGTGACCAATGGACTCATAAGACTGAACGTCTATAGTGGCCACGTTCTTGACCGGGTGACCAATCGCATGAAGTCTGGGCACAAGCCCCGCAACGTGAATGGCCGAGGCCCCCATGTCGGTGCCTCGGCGGCCAGCCCCTAGGTCGAGATGTACATTGGTGATCGAAACGTCCACGCTGCCCCCTTCTACGGACGGGGGCCGTAACCGCCGAAGCTACCGGGGGTTGGCGCTTGCACGTCACGCGGGAGAGAGAGACGTTTTCAGTCAATCAGGTACTGTTACTGCTCTGCCCGGATCCCCTATGCGCGTCAACAGTCCTCGCCTCATGTCCGTCCTGTCTGCACCAGACAATGGCTTGCAACGTGTCATTGTTCCAGGGCACCTCGCCGTGCATTTGTTCGACCGCTCCACCAACGAACGCCTGACCCAGACCGGGCTGAACGATCTACACGTCTCACCGCTCTCGGCGTTCATTGGCGGGCGGCGCGAACGTCAACGGTCCTCGAACGGCGTCTACTCGGTCACCCACCCACAGGTTCCAGCGATCCGCATGATCACGGACACCTCCGGGGATGCGGCCAGTCACCTGTTGTGCCTTCGCGACCTCATTCAACCGTTCCCAGCTTCCGGCGCGCTCGTTGTCGTGCCGTCGCGTTCCCAGATGATGGTCCTGCCGTTGACGGACGTCTCCAGTGTGGGTTGGTTGGACGTTCTCGCGCGCGCGGGTCGAGAAAACTACCTAAGCGCGAGCGACCCAATCAGTCCCGATCTGTATTGGGTTGACGGTGCCCAATACGTGCGGTTTGAGCAGACCAATAGGAACGGCGAGATGGTGCTTCATCCCCCCCAAGCCTTCCGGTTGGTCGTACAGCGGCTGGCTCAACGCGCACTGCGCCGGGTAGACGCCGTAGCCTAGCTGCGGATAGTAGCCCGACATGATGCGCGTCGTCCCAGAGCTAATCGCAGGCCTAAGTGCCCTACTGCCACCGTGGGCGTTGGCTGTGTTGGCTGCTATTGCTGCACCATTCGTTGTTATGGCATGGACACGGTACGTCCGGGCCAAGCAGATTCGCGGCGCCCTGCGGACCGCGTTTCGGACGACGGACCCCGTTCTTCGAGCGGCTGCTGTGGAGAAGGCCTTCGAGCTCGCCGGGCTACGAGAACGCGCTGTGATTGCGCTCGCAGACACTGCACACACGACCGGCTTGGTGGACGTCACAACACGAGCCCTCGCCTTGATGGAAGCCCACGGATGGGGGCGCGAAGACGTCCGACGCATCCGCGCGGCCACTGCCAAGCCAAAGAAGAAGGGCGGACACCCTGTTGAAGAAGTGGTGGTGATCGAGCGGATGATCGAGCAAGAGATGCTCGCAGCGGCGCGAATTCGCCTAGAGGAAGCGCTGGCCAGATTCCCGTCCGACCCCGACCTCATCGGGCTTCAAGAGGCATTGGCCCGCCAAGACTCGACAGAACCCAGACCGGCGTAGCGGCACACACGGGATAGTGGCCCCCGCTCGCGAATCCGTCGTTCGCGAATCGACTGCCCGGAGTCTGCCCCATGTCCACACCGAACGCCTCACCGACAACCGCGACCTTCGCTGGCCACCCGCCATCGCTGTTCGTGTTGTTCTTCGCCGAGATGTGGGAGCGCTTCAGCTACTACGGCATGCGCGCCCTGCTCGTCTTCTACATGATGAAGGGCTTCCTCGGCTACGGCGACAAAGAAGCGTACGCGGTCTACGGCGCCTACGTCGCTCTTGTGTACATGACCCCGTTCTTCGGCGGCATGTTGGCTGACCGCCTGCTTGGCTACCGAAAGGCGGTCATTCTTGGTGGCCTGCTGATGGGCTTCGGCCACGCAGTCATGGGCATTCACCCAGAGCTACTGGCGTGGCTGACCGGCGACGCGCTGGCTCATTCCATCTCAACCGGCGCCTTCTTCATCGCCTTGGCGCTGCTGATTGTCGGAAACGGCTTCTTCAAGCCAAATATCAGCTCCATCGTTGGTTCTCAGTACGCGGACAAAGACCCTCGTCTGGACTCTGGCTTCACCATCTTCTACATCGGCATCAATCTCGGTGCTGCAATGGCGCCGCTCCTGTGCGGATACGTCGGTGAGACCTACGGCTGGCACTACGGCTTCTCCCTCGCAACAGTGGGAATGCTGGTCGGTCTGGCTGCCTTCTGGATTCCGACCAAGCCCGCCAAGTGGTTGATTCTCGTAGCTGCCGCCGTGGCTGCTCTCAACATGGTCCTTCTACAGTTGGGCTTCTGGGACTGGGCCGGCAACCGCCTCTTCACGGCATTCGGCTGGGCAACGCTCGAACCTGAGCTGGCCATGCTGACCGTCAAGAACGCCTTCTTGCTCGTCGTCAACAGCGCCGTCGCCATCGCTCTGGCCGCCGCAGGCGTCATCACCTTTCTGGCCCTGTCTCGAGAAGGTCTGCCTCCCGAAGCCGGCGCTCCACCCGACCAAGCTCTGCTCAAGAAGCCGGTTGTTGGCCCCATCAGCGCAGAGTGGCTGACCTACATTGGTTCGTTCGTCATCGTCCCGGCCGTCGCACTACTCCTGTGGAGCAACGCGCAGTACCAGTTCATCTCTGACGAGACCCTGGCCCCAATGGTTGATGCAGGCGGCCTCTCCAAGCTCGCCGGTACACTGCTTGGCGAGTTCAGTCGTCCAACAGGACTTCTGCTCGGTCTGTCCGGCCTCGCGTTCGTCTACATCTTCGTACAGGCCGTTCGTTCGCATCGCATCGTTCGCAATCGCCTGCTTGTTGTCTTGGTCCTCTTCGGATTCTCCGCCTTGTTCTGGTCGTTCTTCGAACAGGCCGGTAGCTCCATGAACAACTTCGCGGACCGCAACGTCGACCGCGTGTTCGAAGGCCAGACGGTCTCGGCCGCGGACCTTGGCCAGATGCAGCTGACCCTGACTCAGGAACAGCTCGGCTACAATCAGAACGGCAAGGTCTTCACCTTGGACCAGCTGGATGACGCCCGTGAAGCGAACGAGCTCGACGTCACCTGGACCCTGACTGAAGAACACGTTGGAATGGGCATCGTCAGCGACACTGCTGGCGGTTCGGTGGTTCCAGCCTCGACCTTCCAGTCGGCCAACCCCATCTACATTCTGCTGTTCGGCATGCTGTTCAGCGCCATGTGGAGCCAGCTCGGCAAACGTGGAATCGAGCCTTCCTCCCCCATGAAATTCGTCATGGGACTACTGCAACTTGGCCTAGGCTTCATTGTCCTGTGGTACGGCGCGAGCATTGCCGACGGCCGAGGCATGACCGGTATGAGCTGGCTGTTGCTCGGCTACCTGCTACACACCACCGGCGAGCTCTGCTTGTCCCCCATCGGCCTGTCCATGGTGGTCAAGCTGTCGCCCAAGCATCTGGTTGCCACTGTCATGGGCGGCTGGTTCCTCGCCACAGCGTTCAGTGGCTACGTCGCCGCAATCATCGCCACCTTCACGAGTGTTGGCGGCCACGGCGGTGCAGACGGCGCCGTCCCTCCCCCCATCGAGACTATCGGCGTGTACGGCAGCGTTTTCCTGAACATTGGCTTGGCAGCACTCGCAAGCGCACTGCTCCTCCTCATCCTCGTGCCATTCCTCAAGATGGGCATGCACGAAGGCGTGGTTGTAGACGAGGCCGAGAATGGCTGACAGTTCAGCCGCAAGCCGGCTGGATGACTTGGTCTTAGAGCTCGACCTCATCGTCTACGCGTTGGAACGTCCAGCTCCAGCAGACGACGACGACGCTACCCGAGAGCGCGCCAGGAACCGACACGAGCTGGAGCGGGTTCGCGATGCCCTACGAGACGTGGTTCGCGCGCTCTAAGCAGACAAGCAAGCCCCCAAACGCCCCTGGTCGGAACACATCCGACTGGGGGCGTTGCTCGTTTCAGCGTGCACGCGGTACCGCCACACTCACATCGGGTGACGGTCCACTAGCGAGACGCCCTGCGAAAGCTCGATAGGCTACGTCTCTTGATGGTTTTGCTGGTGCCAATGGCGTAGCCACTAAGAGTCAGCGGAGCCATCATGAAGGCAGCCGAACCACGGGCCCAGTCGGGATTGGTCTGAAGGTAGTGTAGTCGCGCGCTTTGGGAACTAGCCCCCAATGGAGTACGGCCTTCTTCCGGCATTCTAGGCCGAGTTGGCAGCTCCACCAGTCCCGTGTCCTCATCAAAGGCGTCTCCAAACAACTCACCAGCGATGCTGTGCATCAATCCTTGCTCGAACAGCGGGATGTTCGGGTCCCCAGCCAGCCAAACAGTCGGGAGAGCTCGGCACGTAGACAGATAGCTGGGCAGGTAGGCCGGCCCGGCAACGTACCCGGAGCGCCGCGGGCTAGGTCCCGCCAGACGTAGGAACATCCGCGCGCAGACAATGCCCGTCCATCCAGTGCTTCGAAACGCAGGGTCTACAAACCCATACTCGGGAGCCACGATTCGGACCGAGCGTCCTTCGTACACGCGACAGAGAACTCGAAAGTGCACCATGCCGACCAAGGTGCCATCGGACTGTCGCAGCACGGCCAGCGTTCCGCCTGGCGACCGTACATGAGACGAGAACCGGGCGAAGTCGTCTGTGGGGTCAACATGCTCTTGGAGGTCAGCGTGACGCAAACGGAACGTCCATGCCTCGGTAACTAGCGCGTCGCCCACTTGGCTCGGAGGATTCAGAGTGGTGGTTAAACCATTCATATCGCGATTTCCATTGGAATGTATGGGGTGCGTTCAGCAGTCACCCATGCTCAGCCCCGACTTATCGCAAGGGCCGTCAATAGGCGTCCCACCTGGTGTCGGTGATGCACAATTCCTACTCAACGGTTCGGTGGAGGCAGACGGTCCCTGAACGAATGACAGGCCGAGTCGGGGCCAAGGTGGTCTCCGTTCCCCCAACCGTAGATGCGCGCAACCGCCGCGCACGATTCCGAGTCCGCCAAAGCCGTACAAAACCCAGCACAAATTGAAAGAACTTTGTGGTGGACAAAAGGCGATCGAAACGTAGGGCAGTAGCCGATCAACGCTGGATCCACGCACCCTCTGTGGACAGCCTGGGTACAACTTCGTTGACTAAGCACTGAACATGTGTTCACATGCTGCCTGCATGCGCTTTATCGAGCTGGGGACGTTGGGGATGAGCCGCCTAGAGTTGTCCACAATCAAAAACACTACATCTAGACCTTGTACAACACCCCTCCCCCTAGATATTGTGTTTGGGTTGGGCGCTACTCCCGACCGCCCCTGAACGCTTCGCTCACTCCCCGGCTCACCGCCACGAGCAAATCGCAGGCATTCCCTCCGCTTCCCCCCCGTTTCGAAATTCTGCCCAAAGAGGTCCTGAATGCGCGTTGAACGTCGCTTCACTGCTGGTCTGTCGTCTCCCTATGATGGACTGAACTTTGTCCCCCGCCGCTCGGAGATTCGTAATCCCGATGGCTCACTCGTCTTTGAAGCCACTGACGTCCAGGTTCCGGAAGGCTGGAGTCAGGTTGCAACGGACATTCTGGCGCAGAAGTACTTCCGCAAGGCCGGCATTCCTGCCGCGACCAAGCCGGTCAAGGAAAAGGCGGTCCCAACGTGGCTGCAGCGTCGCATCGCAGACGACAAGGCCATTGAGGGCATGACCGCAGATCGCCGCTTTGGGGGAGAGCGCGACTCACGTCAGGTCTTTGACCGTCTGTGTGGATGCTGGACATACTGGGGATGGAAGGAAGGTCTGTTCGCATCCGAAGACGACGCCAAGGCGTTCTTCGACGAGCTCCGCTACATGATGGCTCGCCAGATGTGCGCGCCCAACAGCCCGCAGTGGTTCAACACCGGCCTGCACTGGGCCTACGGCATCGACGGTCCTGCACAGGGACACAAGTACGTTGACCCGAAGACCGACGAAGTGCTCGACAGCACCTCGGCCTACGAGCGTCCGCAGCCCCACGCCTGCTTCATCCAGTCCGTCAGCGACGACCTGGTCAAAGAGGGCGGCATCATGGACTTGTGGAACCGTGAAGCCCTTCTGTTCAAGTACGGCTCTGGCACCGGAACCAACTTCAGCAACATCCGCGGCGAAGGCGAGCCCCTCTCCGGCGGCGGTCGCAGCAGTGGCCTGATGAGCTTCCTCAAGATTGGCGACAAGGCCGCTGGCGCCATCAAGTCGGGCGGCACTACTCGCCGCGCTGCCAAGATGGTCAGCCTGAACATCGACCATCCAGATGTCGAAGAGTTCATCAACTGGAAGGTTGTTGAAGAGCAGAAGGTCGCAGCCCTCGTCACCGGTAGCAAGCGCAACTCGCACTGCCTGAACGCTGTGCTGAACGCCTGCAACTCGGACGAGTTCGCCGGCGAAGACCGCTTTGACCCGCGCATCAACAAGGCCCTCGCCCGCGCCGTCGTGGAAGCCCGCAAGTCGGCTATCCCTGACAACTACGTGTTCCGCGCCGTGCAGTACGCACGTCAGGGCTACACCGAGATTGAGTTCCCGGTCTTCGACCTGGACTGGCAGAGCGAGGCGTACAACACTGTCAGCGGCCAGAACTCGAACAACTCGGTTCGCTTGACCAACGCATTCATGAACGCCGCCCTTCGCGACGAGCCTTGGCACCTGCTTCGCCGGACAGACGGTGGCATCGCCAAGACCCTCCGCGCATCCGGCTTGTGGGAAGACATCTGCTACGCCGCATGGGCCTGTGCGGACCCCGGCCTGCAGTTCGACACGACCATCAACGAGTGGCACACCTGCCCCAATGACGGTCGCATCAACGGCTCGAACCCGTGCTCCGAGTACATGTTCTTGGACGACACAGCCTGCAACCTGGCGTCGTTGAACCTCAAGACCTTCTTGGACGAAGACGGCGGCTTCAAGCTCGACGACTACATCTACGGCATTCGCATCTGGACCATGGTCCTTGAGATCAGCGTGGCCATGGCGCAGTTCCCGTCCCATGCCATTGCCCGTCGCTCCTATGACTACCGCACCTTGGGCCTCGGCTACGCCAACCTCGGCGCGCTGCTCATGGTCATGGGCGTTCCCTACGACAGTGAGTTCGGTCGCTCCGTCGCCGGTTCGTTGACCGCTATTCTCACCGGTGAAGCGTACGCCCAGAGCGCACGCATGGCCGCAGAGAAGGGTCCGTTCCCACGCTACGAAGCCAACAAGGACTCCATGTTGCGCGTCATTCGCAACCACCGTGCCGCGGCCTACAACGGCATGATGTCCGACTACGACAACCTCACCATTCGCCCGGTCGCAATCGACCCGAACTTGGCACCTGAGGACATGCTCACCGCAGCACGCAGCGCATGGGACAGCGCGCTGGCCCTCGGTGAAAAGCACGGATTCCGCAACGCCCAGACCACCGTCTTGGCGCCAACCGGAACCATCGGCTTGGTCATGGACTGCGACACCACCGGTGTTGAGCCAGACTTCGCGCTGGTCAAATTCAAGAAGCTCGCCGGCGGCGGGTACTTCAAGATCATCAACCAGTCTGTGCCACCTGCCCTGATCAAGCTCGGCTACACACAGGACCAAGTCGACGGCATGATTGCCTTCGCCACAGGCTCTGGCACGCTCAAGGGCGCTCCCGGCGTCAACCACGAGATGCTTCGCGGCAAGGGCTTCGACCAAGTCACCTTGGACAAGGTCGAAGCAGGCTTGGCCATGGCCTTCGACATCAAGTTCGCGTTCAACCGGTACACCCTCGGTGACGACTTCTGCCGCGACGTGTTGGGACTCACCGATTCCCAGCTCAACGACGTCACCCTAGACGTGCTGCAAGCCATTGGCTTCACCCGCGCCCAGATCGACGCCGCCAACGCGTTCACCACCGGCACCATGACTCTCGAAGGCGCACCCGCGCTGAAGGACGAGCACTTGCCAGTGTTCGACTGCGCCAACCGCTGCGGTCGTAATGGCGTTCGCTACATTGCCTACGACGCCCACATCCGCATGATGGCCGCTGCACAGCCGTTCATCTCTGGCGCCATCAGCAAGACCATCAACATGCCAAACGAAGCCACCATCGACGACGTCAAGGACGCCTACCTGCTGTCCTGGCGCCTAGGCATCAAGGCAAACGCCCTGTACCGGGACGGCTCCAAGCTCTCCCAGCCACTGTCGAGTGTTGCGGCAAGCAGCCTGTTCGACGCTGTTGAGGAAGCCGAGCTTGGCGAAGGTCTGGATGCCCCAAGCCCACGCGCCCCAGCCAACAACCCTACGGAAATCGCCGAGCGCGTTGTGGTTCGCTACCTCGCCAAGCGTCGCCGTCTGCCGGACCGTCGTCGCGGCTACACCCAAAAGGCCAACGTGGGCGGACACAAGGTGTTCTTGCGCACGGGTGAGTACAAGGATGGCACGCTCGGCGAAATCTTCGTCGACATGCACAAGGAAGGAGCCGCCTTCCGTTCACTGATGAACTGCTTCGCCATCGCCATCTCGATTGGCTTGCAGCACGGTGTTCCGCTGGAGCGCTTCGTCGACCAGTTCGTCTTCAGCCGCTTTGAGCCGAACGGAATGGTCAGTGGCAACGGCCGCATCAAGATGGCCACAAGTGTCATCGACTACATGTTCCGCGAGTTGGCCATTACCTACATGGACCGCAACGACCTGGCCCACGTCGAAGAAGAAGACCTACGTCACGACGCTATGAGCAGCAACGACGGTGACATCGAGTGGACTGAAGAAGAGGAAATCGCTGTCAATCACTACGTGATGAGCGGCGCCCCCATCGAAGTCGATGCGCCTCCCCCCGTCTCCCCAGCAGTCTTCCAGACCAGTGCCGCAACCATGTCCTCCCACGTGGGCGGCAGCAACGGTAGCGGCGGTGCCAAGGGCATCTACAAGAAGGCCAACATCCAGGCCATCTTGGACGCCAAGGCGCAGGGCTACGAAGGCGAGGCCTGCACCGAGTGTGGCGCCATGACCATGGTCCGCAACGGCTCCTGCCTGAAGTGTGTCTCTTGCGGCGGCACGTCGGGCTGCAGCTAAATCCGAAGGGGGCAGCACGCCAGATTCGGCGTCGCTGCCTCGCCCGCGTACAGGAGTACGCTTTGGCTCGTTGCTCCTTGCCTCTGACGCACCGTCCCCATCGGATTGGGTAAGTTGATGCGACTGGATTGAATCTGAAAAAGGGCGTGGTCTTCGGACTGCGCCCTTTTTGTTTAGGCCTCGGCGATTGGCTGCCCGACCATCAACACGCGTCCCGCAATCGCTTGCTCGACACGGTTGACGAACTCATGGTCACCATTCTCGTCCGCCGTCATCAGCAGGCGCATCATCCACTGTTCAGAGGTCTCGCCGGGCCGCATGGCCGTCGACTCTTCCGTGCACCACGCTTGTGGGTTGTACAGGTCTGGAAGCGGGTCGAGCGGCTCATCAGGCATGTCATCGTCGTGGTTCATCGCACTAGGTTCCGGTGGGAAGTGAAGCAGGTGTACCCCCTATCGGGTACGTTCGCTGGCATGCATCGCCCAATCATTCGTCTGTTCGTTCTGGCCACCGCAGCTTGTGGACCTTCGCCCGCGGATTCCGACAGTCCGTGTACTTTCGACCCAGATCTGGGCTGTTCCTGCCCCGCGCCTGATTCCCCGGAAAACGACTGGGACCCTCGCTTCCTGGACATTGTCGAGGTGGGAAGGTGCGACCTAATCTACGAGTGGCAAGACCTCGACCGACCGCATTTTTTCGTAGCGGACCAAGACCAGTTCGAGAGCGGGTACGGTCGGTTTTTCGCAACAGACGGTGCCCACATCGGGACGTACTCATGGACCGACGAAGCGGACCCCGACCCGCCGCCCCCCAGCTGCGCAACATCCGACACCGTGTGGCTCGGTGAACCGCCGGCCGAGTCCCCTCCATGGAACAGTAGAACCGAGTTTACGTGGCCCGAATGTGGGGTCTTTGACCCGCTGACAGACGTAGGCCCTGTGCCCGAGGTGGGCCTGCTGACGGGTTCGTCTACGCTTGCTGCCGCTGTTGTGGATGGTGAAGCACGGTGCCTAGCGCGCACGGCCTGCAGCACGCCTGACAGGTCGCTCATCGGATTCATTCGTGTCAGCTACGGTCGGTCATTGGAGATGGACCGCGACCGCCCGGTCAGTGGTTCTGCGGATGTCTTCTGGGAGGACACCGGCGAGCTCGCGGGAACAGCCGACCTGGTGGAGAAGACAGCCAATGGCACCTTCCCCATCGAATGCCTGGAGGCTTTCACACCAACCTCCGCCTGTCTGGCCCAGCCTCCGGGCGACACAGAGTAGCCATCACCATGGCGCCTTGCGAGGGCAGTCCGCCTCGTCTCACGCTACCATGCAGTCATGATGATGCTCTCCCTCTTACTCTCAATGGCCCATGCAAGCTGCGAGGAGTGGCCGCAGGACGTCACCGTGTGGCCACTGGACCAGGTGGTCACCACCGATGTACTCCTCACGGTGTCAGGAGACGTTGTGCCGCTGCCGGACGTGGTCTTGGTCGCACAGGACACTGAACAGGTCATCCCCACGCGCGTCACACGACACGTCGACTGCCTGGACCGGCCCTACAACTGCGCTGCACAGTACGCCCCGCTGGCCGAGCTTGCCCCAAATACGGTCTGGGACGTGGTTGTCGACGACTGGGAACAGGGGGCGTTCACTACGCGGAAAGGCGTGTCCTCAGTCGACATCCCCGAGGCACCCCCGCTGTCTAGAGGCGCCATAGATATTAGCCGAGACCCCAACTACAGCGGCTATAGTGCCAGCTGGCAGATCGGTGACCTCATGGCGGGCGAGTGGGTTGAGTTTGAGGTCCGCGGCGACGGTGTGACAGCGCCCGATGGCATGACGTCAACATCCCGTGTTGTGCTCGGAAACCCCGTCTGCGGCAGCTACTCGGGAGACCCTGGAGAGCTCTCAAACGCGGAAGTTCGCGCACGCCGGGTGACGCCCACCGGCATTGTTGGCGAGTGGTCAGAGTGGACAGACGTCGACCCGGCGTTGACCACCATCACCGAAGACCCCGAGGACTGGCTAGAACAGTCCGCTTGCTACAGCGTGCCGGCGAGAGCGTCGTGGCTGGCGCTGCCGCTGGTCCTGCTGGGCCTCAGACGTCGCACTCGGGCACCTCGGAGCCCATAGCGATGGGCACGCCACGCCGAAGCCGCCGCTCACTCATTCGGGTCGAGCGGGTCCGTTCCGGCAAGGTGCTCATTGAAGTCGCTGACCCCGTCGCTGTCCGTGTCTGCGAGGCCGGGATTGGTGCCGCGCAGATGTTCGTCGTAGTCGTCGACTAAGTCCAAGTCTGAGTCCGTGGAATCCGGTTCGTATCCCCATGAAAACCGTTCAAACAGGTCTGAGAGTCCGTCACCGTCGGTATCGATGCACTGCGGGTTGCTGCCACCGCCAGTTTCCTGCCGGTTTGACAGACCATCCCCGTCATCATCATCCAGTGGGTCACCCACGACTGTAGGCTCCGGGTTGCATGGGGAGGTCAAGACCCGCAGAGCGAAGCGGTTGACGTAAGAAAACTGCTGAAAGCGGTAGAACCAATGCGTAGCGGGCCGCGCCACAACGACCTGTGTGCTCTGGGTTGACCACACAACTGTCACGGTCAGACCGTCGGGGTCTGCGCTGTCGACACAGTCGAGAATGTGGCCATCAACCGAACACGTCAGCGGTAAGGCGCGCCAGTAGCTTCTACCGCTCAACCAGGCATGCACACCACTGTTGTCTTGCACGACATGCACGCCGGTCGCTTGGCCGAACCAGTTCTCGGCGCCGTAGATCTCCAGCTCAAACAATCGGTGCTGTGCAATGCCGTCGCTCGCCTGAATATGCAGGTGTAGCGGTTCATCCGAAAACACAGGCATCGTTCCAGCAGCCAGCGTATCAATGAAGTCGCCTCGCCCGCCCGGCTCCGTCACACGCAGGGTCGGGTCCGTTCCAAGAGCGACCTCAACATGGTCTGCTAGACCGTCGGCATCTGAGTCCCCGAGCATCGGATGGGTGCCCGCTGCCCACTCTTCAGCGATGGCCATGGAGTCATCATCCCCTCGCAGGCGTGGAGCCTGTGTACTCGAGTGGCTGAATGCCTCGTAAAGGTCGGGCAGGCCGTCGCCGTCTGTGTCGGACCAAAGCGGAGACAGGCCAAGGCGGTCTTCCCATCCGTCGCTGATTCCGTCTCCATCCGTGTCTGGGCACATTGGGTCGATCCCGAGTGACAACTCGTCGCTGTCCGCGAGCCCATCGGAGTCGCGGTCGCCTCCGTTGGCGGGCGCATTCGCCGAGACACAATGCCTAGGTCGAAAGTGCTGCACCGGGAGGCTATGCCAGGCGCCATTCCACTGATAGATGGCGCCGATCCATCCGCCGCTCGGAGAGTTGACCAAGTAGTACACTGCCGATGCGTAGCCAGTGCGAAACTCGCCGCACCACCACGTCTGGGCAACAAGGTAGCAGTAGATGGGCGTCACGGAATTGCCCTTGAATACGTGACCAACAACTTCTTCGTCGGTCCGATACAGCACAATAGCTTCGACGTCCGTACCTGCTCGCGCGAGTAGACCTACGTCAATCAGAGACAGTCCGTAGGGAATATCAAGTAGGCTTGTCTCTTCACCGGTCTCAAAGCCGTCCAGTAGGCCGTTTCCGTCGGTGTCGGGCTGGGTTGGGTCGAGTCCTTGGGCAACCTCGTCACCATCGTACAGCCAGTCACCATCGGTATCGGCTAGCTGAGCGTCGGTACCCAATGCAAGCTCTTCCCGCTCTGACAGGCCATCACCATCCGCGTCTGGTGTACCAGCCACAGCACCAATCAGTAGCTCTCCCAAGTCTGCAATCCCGTCGTCGTCGGTATCCCAAAGCACAGGATCAAATCCAAGTTGTACTTCGGCAAAGTCCGGCACTCCATCGCGGTCGGTGTCCATTCGCAGCGGGTCGGTTCCGTCTCGCTGCTCGTCCGCAGTCGACAGGCCATCAAAGTCCGGGTCGGGTCCCCAGCCCGCCCGTCCCGCAGCGTTGCGCGGAAGCCAGACACCTACGCCCTCAAGATTGGTCTCCACAAGGTACGACGGAGTGCTGATACCACCGCCATAATACTCGCGATCCCTCCAATGCAACCGCAGTACGCCGTCTTCAACATCGAACCGAACGACATCTCGGACGTCCGCCAATGAGCTCGCGGTGAGCTGAGGACCACACCGCACAGCACAGTCCCACCGAAGATTGTCCCCGGCAGCCACAAGCAGCTCAACGCTGTGCGTGAGGGGAGCGTGACGAAACGCTGCTCCAATCCACGGCTCTTCCCACCACTGGCCTGGAATTTGCGCAAGTGCAGGGTCAATCCAGACAACGGTGGGTTGGGCTGAAGGACTCAGGGACGACGCTGCTACATGCTCAGCCCCAATCAGGTCCCACCCATCGCGAATACCGTCACCATCGGAGTCCTGGACGAGTGGGTTGTAGCCATAGCGCTCTTCAATGTGGTCCCACAGACCGTCGCCGTCCGAGTCGATGAGGTCGCCATTCCAAGGGTCAGTGTCGAACTCGAGGTCGGTGTCTGGGTCGGTGTCTGGGTCGGTGTCTGGGTCGGTGTCCAGGTCGGTGTCTGGGTCGGTGTCTGGGTCGGTATCTGGGTCGGTATCTGGGTCGGTATCTGGGTCGGTGTCCAGGTCGGTGTCCAGGTCGGTGTTCAGGTCGGTGTCCGAGTCCGAGTCCGAGCCAATCTCAATGTCAGGCTCAACCTGCGTACCCAGCCCAGTATCGCTGTCAGACGGACCTGGGACACCACACGCACTGCCCAACGCAACTACCCAGATCCAAGAACGACAGCCCATCTCATCCTCCACTACCCTTGAGTGTCTCACCCCAGGAACTCCATCAAGTCGATAGTACATCCGGCGGACCGTATGTCCGATGTATAGACCTACTGAAGGACTAGGCCGACCCAAACACCTAGTGAGTCCGCGCCCTCAAAGGAGCTTCCATGCTGCGTACAGGACTGACGGTCGGTCTCCTGCTGATCACAGCATGCGAGACCGATTCTGCGCAGGATTTTGGCGATACTGGGGACACCGGCAATACCGAAGCCGTCAAGGCGTATTGGCTCGACCGCACGAGCACCATCGACTCCACGGCCCCCACAATGGACCCGCAAGAAGCCTACGAGCTCGGCCTCTTGGACAACGAGCGCATCCCGTACAGCACCGTCTTTCCTGGCGAAGACACCGACGGTGACGGCCTGTACGACGCCTTCGAGCTGGAACAAGGACTCGACCCGTTCAACCCCGACACAGACGGCGACGGCATTCACGACCACTGGGACCTGCTCGGTTCTGAGCACATCGACCCGCGACTGGACGGCGGTGGCTTCGCCTGGTTCGACCCTTCCGCGGGCGAGGTTCTCGAACCCATTCCTAGACCCAGTCGTTCCAGACAGCTGTTCGGCCTGTACGTCGTTCCAGACGCCCTGACAGATGTCATTGTATTCGGCTCCAACCGGTCGACACCCGTGGGCTTTCGCTTCGGTCGCCGCGTTGATGACGCCTTCTACGGCTACGCCGAGGGCTGGCGGACAGCACCTTCGCTGCTACAGGTCTTGTTCGAGCAGCACGGTCTAGAGACTACGCTGTACTGGGACGCCATGCATTTCTCCTGCTCCGGGGGTCGAGAGGGGTACTGCCAGGTCAGCTCTCAGGACCGGCAACGCGTGACCCTACAGACCGCACCCGTTCACGGCCAGCCGCTTCCGCACTGGGGACCCGACCCTGATGCCGACGGCCTCTCTGTTGCGGCGGAGCTTGAGCTGGGCAGCAATCCACTGCGTTGGGACACGGACTACGACGGCATTCCAGACGGCGCAGAGGTCAACCAAGACACAAGCCCAACGAGCATCGACACGGACAACAACGGCGTGCGGGACCTCGCACAGACCCTGCGTTCGACACCCATAAGTACAGGGCAGTGACCGTCCTCGGCCCACGCCACTAGCGTCCCACGAAGCCCCACATCCGGTTGAAGGTGTGCAGCGACTCACGACACACAGCAGCTCCAACCCTAGGACTCTCAAATGAGACCCGCACTGCTCAGCTCGCTCGTCCTCATCCTCGCTGCATGCGACGACTCCGGGCTGCACGCCCTCGACGCCCCAGCAGGCGGCCAGCGAGCGGCGGGCGACCCCACAGTGACCATCGACCGAAGCGCCCCTACCCGCGAAGATGCCGAAGAACTCGGTCTCGTTGCAACGGTAGACGCGGACACCGAGCCGGACTCTGACGCGGACACCGAAGCAGACACTGACCTCGATACCAGCCAACACGCCCCTGTCGACACCGACGGTGACGGACTGTGGGACGCCTTCGAGGTTCAGCAAGGCCTCAACCCAAACCTGCCCGACACAGATGGCGACGGCATTCACGACCTGTGGGACCTGTTGGGCTCCGAGTTCACCCTTCACAACAATGACGACGACGGCTTCGCCTGGTTCGACCCCTCGCAAGCCACGTACCACTTCCTCCAATCGAACCTGGACATCTACAACATCCAGCAGCTCTTCGGCATCCACCACAGAGCAACGGTCCCCGCACATGTGGTGGTGTTCGGCACCGACACCTGGGGTCCCTTGAAGATCGACTGCTACCCAAACCCCGGGAACAGCCCGTACTGTGCCACTCCCGTCGGGCCGCCCCCCTACGGTCTGCACTCATCCGTCTCGGCGTTTGCGAGTCTCAACACCACACGCGACACGCCCCAATTCCATTGGAGTGTGACCCGCATGGACTTCAGCCCTACGGGCCAGCCGACGACCTACACGTTGGACCATCAGACCTACCCTACCCAAACCGCTCCGCTAGGCGGGTCCCCTCAGCTGAACTGGGGTCCTGACCCAGACGCCGACGGCCTGACGAGCGCACAAGAAGACACCCTCGGTACCGACCCACTCGTCTGGGACACCGACCAAGACGGAGCTCCCGACGGCCTGGAAGTGTTGTACGGACAAGACCCATTGAACGCAGACTCCGACGGAGACGGTGTGGACGACATGACCGCCTACCTCACCCTGGGCCCGCAAGAACCAGACGTGGACACGGACACGGACACGGACACGGACTCGGACACAGACACAGACACAGACATAGACTCGGACACAGACACACCGTTCATTGCCCTTCCCGGCGTAGACACAGATGGAGACGGTCTGTGGGACGATGTTGAGGTCGCCCTTGGTTTCGACCCACAGCTGTACGACACCGACAACAACCACCTCAACGACGCGCTGCAGCACCTCGGGGCCACACGGTCACCCGCCGCCTACCCACTGGGTGAGTGGATGTGGGTGGACCACGATGGCTATCAAGAAGGCCGTCCCCAAGGCTGGACTAGGCCCGACATCTACGGCGCAAGAGGCCCCACAGACGACTCCGCTTTCGGCCTTTGGCTCCCCTCCTCCACCCACTGGCACGCGTGGGCTCCGATACCATACGGACTGACGAGTGAGGTTGATTCTGGCGCCGGTCACACCGGTGGCGGTCGGTACACTTCCTACAACTTCGTAGACAGTAGCATCGGCCCGTACATCCGCATCGTCGCCGCCGACCGCGGATTCAGCAGCCCCGGAACCATCGTAGACAGCTCGGAGTCTTTTCTAGGGCATCTGTACTCCCTCGACAACGACCTCGTCGCCAACCCCGCCCTCGGCCCAGATGCCGATGGTGACGGCCTCTCAGCAACACGTGAAGCCACCCTCGGAACAGACCCGGCGCTGTGGGACACAGACGGAGACGGCCTACCCGACGGTATCGAGCTGCATCTCCAGCTCAACCCACTGCTCATCGACTCAGACAACGACGGCATGGACGACTACACCCAGCTTGGAGACCGCTGACCAGCAGCCCCGTCACCGCGCCTCTTCCTCTTCCGGCACGGTCCAGGTGACCGCACATGTCTGTGCTTCACAGGTTGGGAACGGCGAGATGCCCATATCGAAACACCCCGGCAAGATGACCGCGCCACAGCTGTGGGCTCGCGTGTAGCGAGCTTGGTCATCAAAGAACTCGGCAGCAGCATCCACGGTCAGCGCCGCCCACCCAGAACAGCGGCCACAGTAGCCCTGGTCAATCACGACCTCGCAGTCCTCTGCAACCTCGCAGTCCGCTGCGTAGTCGGCAACGAGTGGCTCCGTCGCACACCCGGTCAACACCGCCAACATCAACACAATTCGCCGCATGGACATGCCTCCGTGACGTCCATTGTAGCGCCATCCTAGGCTACACGCCGCTCAAGTTGAAGCATTCAACTCGGTGACGACACTACACCCTCCCCACGGTATGGATTCGTCATGAGATTCAGTCGCATCACCCCCATTCTCCTCCTGCTCGCAGCGTGCGATGACAATGGCGAGGGCCCGAGCGACACCAACGTCGACCCACTGCCCCCCATCATCAACCGTCCCCTTCCCGAGTTCGGCACACTGACCATTGGCAGCGATGTACGCATTCTACCGCCCGATGCCCGTCCGTTCCCCGGCATAGACACCGACGGCGACGGCCTGTACGACGCCTTCGAGCTTGAACAAGGCCTTGACCCGCTCAACCCCGACACAGACGGCGACGGCATCCACGACCACTGGGACCTGCTGGGCTCCGAGCACGCACTGCAGACCCAGACGGATGACGGCTTTGCCTGGTTCGACCCCTCCGCAACCGAGCTACTCCCTCCTGATATTGCCGCCTCAACCGTCTACAATCCGCCAATCTCGGGCATCCACATTCAGCGAACCGAGCCGAGCCACGTCGTCCTGTTTGGCATCAGCCAGTACCGTCCCCTTCACGCCCCATGCATTGCACCGCCCAACGCACCTGCGTCATGCAGTGCACGCTACACAGGCAATGAAATGTCCAACCCGACCAGCGTCCGCTTGGATGTTGAGGCCAGCCCTTACGGCCAGCAGTTGATGTGGGAGATGACCACCAATGTGCGCATAGGCAGTATGTCTCCCGACTGGATCTACGAAGACGACCGCGTGTTCCAGCCGCAGACAGCCCCCATCCTAGGCGTTCCCGCGCGCAATTGGGGCCCCGACCCAGACGGAGACGGTCTCAATGCGTTCGGCGAGTTCTTCTACGGGACCGACCCCCTGCTGTGGGACACCGACGGAGACGGCGTTCCAGACCGCACTGAGATCTGGCAGCGAAAGAACCCACTGCTCGCAGACACAGACGAAGACGGCATCTTGGACATGGACGAGCACCTAGCGGACACCAACGCATCCGACGGCGACCCCGACTACGACACGCTGTTGCTCGCCGAAGAGCAGCGCCTCGGCACCAACCCCGACCGCGCGGACACCGACAACGACCGCTTGCCCGACAACCTCGAGGCACTGCACAACACAGATCCCCTCGACTACGACAGCAACGACGATGGCGTAAGAGACGGCCAGTGGCTTCTGCAAGCGCCGCTGCCCCTCGACCTAGACCCTGAGTGGCAGTCGTTCAGCCTCGTCGCGTCTCCGGCTGAGCAGTACCGATTCCTAAATGTGGTTGTGGCCGATACCCCCGCTGGCATTCGCGCATTCCTGTACGGCATCGACTACTTCGGTAACAATGGGTCCCAACTGCACCATACCCAGCTCGAGTGCGTCGCACACAACAACATCTTGCTGTGCCAGGACTTCAATGCGCACAGCAACAACTCGCGGGTCTCACAGAGCATCCGAATCATCCGAACCGCGACCGGTTTCGACGTTCTCGACAACTCCGGCATCGGCAATGTTGCCTTCGCTCCTGACCTGTGTCCCACGAGCGGCATGGCGCCCAATGACGCAGACGGCGACCGACTGACAGACGCCGAAGAAGCCATGCTTGGAACCAGCCCGACCTGTGCGGACACAGACGGCGACGGCCTCACCGACTTTGTCGAGTCGCATCACTTCACCGACCCACTCGTCGCGGACACCGACCAAGACGGCCTGTCCGACTTCATCGAAGACATCGTCATCTACGGCTACCCTGGCGCAACCACCAACGACGCTGATGGGGACGGCATCTTAGACGGTCAAGACGACGCCGACGACGATGGACTCTCCAACCTCGAAGAGCTCGCCCTCGGCACGCGTATCGACCGCCCCGACACCGACCGAGACGGCTTGCTCGACGGAGCCGAGATGGCGCTTGGACTCAGCCCCTTCCTTGTAGATACAGACGGCGACGGCTTCGCAGACTCCGTCGACAGTTGGCAGGCCCCGCTCCCACTGCCCGCACCGGGCATCTACCCATTCCTCGCTCACCAATACGCCGCCCGTTCCTCCGTCAACGTGTCCGTCCTAGAGGTCTTCCAGCCCGTCCATACCGAAGGTTTCGGCTACCTCTTCCAAGTCACCAACAACGGCGTGACCGCCTTCCCACTCACCGAAGACAGCACCCCGTGGCCCTGCGAACCGGTCGACTCGGACTGGCTGTGCTCGGCAAACAACCCCGAAAACGTTGACCTACGCCTGCGCTTCACCGCGTCCGGCCTGGTCCTAGGACAGCGCTACACCCAGCCTGTCTTCGACATGCGCAGTCGAACGACCAACGTCCAAGCACACTCGTTTCCCGTCCCACTCTTCGGCGGCTGTCCCAACCCCAACAGTCCGTATGAAGACTACGACGGCGTAGACCGAGCCGCCGAGCAAGATGCAGGCACCCGCAGAGACTGCGCAGACACAGACGGCGACGGACTGCCAGACGGATTCGAGCTGGCCGACTGGAGCCCGTTCGACCCCCTACAAGCCGACACAAGCGGCAACGGGACGTCGGACGCCGAAGCCTTCATCCTCGCCGCAGAGAGTCGCCAAGAATGACTCTGCTTCTCCCAGAAAGAGTTGGCGACGGAACAGAGACCAGAGAACAACTGTGAGCCGGAGTCATCCCCCATGAAACTGTTCAACCTGCCCTTCTCAGTGTTGTGCAGCCTCGTGCTCACCTGCGCCTGCACGTCGGACACAGACACGTCCGACACAGAGACGGACACAGCACAACCATCCGACACAGCGGACCCGGACTCGGACACGGACACGGACACGGACACGGACACGGACACAGAGTTCGACTCGGACACAGAGTTCGACTCGGACACAGCGTTCGACTCGGACACAGAGTTCGACTCGGACACAGAGTTCGACTCGGACACAGAGTTCGACACAGACATCTACGATGGTCCATTCATCGACAGCGACTACGACGGCCTGTGGGACCATATTGAGACGCGACTAGGCCTCAATACTGGCTTGAGGGACACCGATGGCGACGGGATCACCGACCTGTGGGACCTACTCGGCGCATCTCTTGCGATTCAGAGCACGACGGCAACCGGTTTCGGATGGTTCGACCTGTTCCATCCAGGCTTCAACTGGCCAACCCCACCGCTATCGTCGCCGCTCAGAGCCCCCCTGTTCGGCGTCCATATGAACGCTTCGCCACGTGGCAGCCTAGTGGCATTCGGGACTGACACCGGCGCGCCGATGCTCGTCGAAGGGCCGGTCACGGTCGAGCCTGCTTTGTGGCAAAACACCTTGACCATGGACGTCACCGGCGTGTGGGGAGACACCCGCGAACTGGAACTGCGGGTCAGTAGGCGACGCGATCAACCCGGCTTTGTTGTGGAGTGGGAACTCTTTGTGATTCGCCCAACATCAGACAGCGGCCAGACCTACTCTCGTCTCAATCGCCAAGTTCACGTCCCCTACACTCCACCGACCGGCAATCCCCCCTCCGAGACTCTCGGCCCCGACTCAGACGCCGACTACCTATTGGACGTTGACGAAGCCCTACACGGCACCGACCCCTTCGTCTGGGACACCGACTCCGACGGCCTTCCGGACGGACTCGAGGTCTTCTACGGACACGACCCGCTCAGCAACGACACCGATGGTGACGGCATCTTAGACATGGACGAGTACCTAGCCGGCACCTCCGACATCATGGAAGGCGGTCGGTGCCCCACCAACATCTGCTCCTGCCCCTCGTCCTACTCGTCGCCTGCGACCCCTCCCTGTCGCAAGACCCGTCATCCAACAGCACCTTACGCGTTGTAAGCGACCCCGAAACGCCAACCACCATCGACCGAACCGCTCCCTCCGTTGACTCATTCGGCCCAGGCCTCATCCGCCCCTCCGGCATCCTCCCAGAGTCCGCCCGCACCGTTCCTGGCACCGACACAGACGGCGACGGCCTGTACGACGCTTTTGAGCTCGACCACGGTCTAGACCCGCTCAACCCGGACACAGACGGCGACGGCATCCACGACCACTGGGATCTGCTCGGCTCAGAACACACCTTGCAAGACCCTACAAATACCGGTGGATTCGCTTGGTTCGACCCGTCCGTCACCACCTTCGAAGCCCCTGACCGACCCGATGCCGAACAATCCAACGCGCCCCTCACCGGCCTGCACCTTCAGACGGTTGGCGAGCGCAGCCTCGTGGTGTTCGGACCGACGACCCGTCGCCCGGTCCACTCCACCTGCACGCCACTGGCCTACGGACCACCGCTGTGCGGGCACCTCGACAGCCGGCTAGAATGGGGCATCCTTGCCCACGCAGAACTTCGCTTTGAACAGGGCCCGTTCGGCTTTGAGACCGTGTGGGAGCTACAGCTGCACGACGGCACGTACATCCGTCAAGACCACCAACGGCACCAACCGCAGACCGCCCCAACAGGCACCGTGCCCCGACCTCACTGGGGCCCCGACCCAGACGCCGACGGCCTGTCCGCCGAAGAAGAGTTTCTGCTCGGCACAGACCCGTTGCTGTGGGACTCCGACAATGACGGCATTCCCGACGGCATTGAGCACTTCTACGGACAAGACCCACTCGACGAAGACACAGACAATGACGGCCTCTTAGACACACTGGAGTACCTGGCCAACACCGACCCCGCAGACAACGACCGCGACCGCGACACCTTGTCAGATACCGAAGAAGAGCGCCTTGGAACATCGCCCAACGCCTCTGACACCGACCGAGACGGCCTCGACGACAACTTGGAGCTCATTCACGGCACCAACCCGCTGGACTGGGACACCAACAACGACAGTATTCCAGACGGGCAGTGGTTGTTCCGTCGGCCCCAAACGTGGGTGCTCACCGAAGCCTGGAGCACCTTCAGCCACTATGCACCGGTCGTCGGCCACGAACATGGCTGGCACGTACTGATTCGCGACACCCCGGCGGGCCCTCAAGGCGCATTTATCGATGACCGCTATGCGAGCCTCACCCCCCTTGTCTGCACCACCCGCAACAAGGTCATCACGTGCCAGCCAGACGTACCGGGCTCGCCTAGTGCTGGCTCAATCATGCGACTGGTTCGGACGCCGACCGGAGTAGACCTTCTGTTCGGGTACTGGTCGTGGCCACTCTCCCTCCCTGAAAACGTCTGCCCACAAGTGAACGGCCCCATTGATGACACTGACAACGACGGCCTCAGCAACACCGAAGAGTCGCTCCTAGGCACCGACCCAAGGTGTGCAGACTCAGATGACGACGGGCTGAACGACTCGACCGAGCTTGTCTTCCAGACCGACCCGCTCAATGCCGACACAAACAACGACGGCACCACCGACCTCGACGCACTCCTTCCCTAGAGAACAACACACACACCCGCATCACAACTCACATCTGGCGGTGTCTCAGGGAGTGGGCAGTACAGCAAGATAGTCAGCCGGCACTCATGATTTTCGAAGTACCGTTCCTGGTCGTCAACGAACGCCTCCGCACCGTCCTCGGACAGCGCCGACCACCATGAACACTGGCCGCAAGCGCCTTCGTCAACCACCGCCACACAGTCCCCGGCGACCTCGCACGTCCCCTCGTAGTCCACGACCTCGGGTTCTCTGGCACATGCCGCCAGCAACATCAGACTCGGGAAACCTAGTCGCATGGCACTCTCCTCTCCAGTCATAGTGCCACGGCTTCAGGGCTTCAACGCCAAAAAAACATGTCAGGTTGATGCCTCCCTGAGGACCTCAACCTGACACGTGAAAAGACAGAGATGTCACTCAGTCAGCGGGTCAATCAAGAACGGCAGCTGACCATCCGTAATGATGACCTTCGCGTTCGGGCTCTCGGACAGCTGCTGAAACGCTTCGATGCTTCGCAGCGCTAGAATCTCGTCCGACAGGCCCTCGGCCAAGATGCGCTGAGAGTCGCGAACACCCGCCGCTTCAATACGGCGACGCTCCGCTTCCAGCTCCTCACGCTGCAGCACAAACTCCATACGCTGCGCCTGCTGTTCCGCTTCCAGCTTGTCCTCAACCGCCATGTACAAGCCTGGAGGCAGTGAAATGGACTTGAGCAGCACGCTCTCCACAATGATGCCGCGCCCTTCCAGCTGCTCGGTCATGCGGTCGAGAATGGCCTGTTCAATGGCCGAGCGCTCACCAGAGTGCATGTCCTTTGCCACATACCGGGCGCTCATGTCGGCAGCAGCCGAGCGAAACACTGGAATCACTATCGACCGCTCATATTCAACCCCCACGGTCTCAATCAGGTTGGGCACCTGGCTCGGCTCAAGCCGGTACAGAATACTCACGTCAGCGCGAACATTCAGGCCCTCGCGCGATGGTAGGTCCAACGTAATCTCCACATTCCGCGTGCGAACCGGGACCCGAATGTAGCGAGTACCGAACGGGCTGTACACCGCGAGCCCTGGACCTCGACTGTTCTCGGTCATCTTTCCGAACTGTGTCCGCACACCCACTTCGCCCGGGCGAATGGTGGTTGCACAGGCGGTCGTTAGCAGTGTCAGCAGTAGAAACAGTCGCATGCTACCTCCAGCGAGCCGGTCAGCTCATAAACTACCGCTATCTTTATCACGACAATTCTGTCGTGTAATGATCCGTCTTCTGTCGCTGCAGGGGCCATGAGCTCAGCCAGTGCAAGAAAAACAAGGAGGGGTGTGTAAGGCCCCTCATGCCTCTGCGTTGTCCCGGCACCTTCCCACCGGAGACTCACCAATGCGCGCCACTCTCGTCTGCCTACTCGCCTTCTCGGCCGCCGCCCCAGCCCTTGCCAATGCGCCCATGGACGACGCGAGCCTAGGCATCGTCGCCACCGAGGACTACTCCGCACAGTGGCGTGAGGTTCTGGCGACTGAACGAGCCACGTCCATTGAGCGTCTCACCGCCTACGCCGAGGCCCGCAACTTCCCAGTCAACACCACCGACTTGGGAGCGCTTAGCCAGCTGCGCGACGCCAATGGCACTCCCTGCGCCATGGCCTACCTCGTAGAACAGTCGGGCCATACAGCCATCATCGACGAGCTGTCCGTCACCGCAAACGGCACCAAGTTCGGCACGCTCACCGAAGGCGCTCTGTACGACTGGACCCTCACGAGCGGCCTGACGCTCGACGAGACCGCCATGGTGCAAGAGCCCGGCTTCTTTGCCGGCGACGAGCTCGGAATGCAGTACGAGCCCATCGTTCAGCTCGAAGAAGACCGCCTGTACAGCCACTTCTCCGTGACCACCCAGATGCTGCAAGCACGAACCGAGATGAGTCTGGACCTCGCCGTTGAGGCACTCGGTGACGCCGTCTTCTCGGCACCGCCAATGGCCGACTACACCGATGAGTGGCGCACGTACTTCACGACCCAGCGCGCGGCTCATATTGACAACCTACGAGAGTACAGCAACGCCGGTGTCTTTCCACAGAACGACTTCCAGCGAGGACTGGCCAGCATGCTGCGCGACGCAAGCGGACGCCCCTGCGCCATGGCCTACGTCATCGAGACCTCTGGTCACAGCGACCTCATCGATACCCTGGTTGCCAGCAACAATACCGTTCGATTCGACGGACTGACAGACGGCGCGCTGTACGACTGGACCCTCACTAGCGGCCTATTGCTCGAAGAAGCAGCGATGGTTCAGGTCCCGGACATGGGCTGGGACATGGGCATGGACCCCGCCTTCCAAGAGCAGCTTCAGCTCGTTGAAGTGGCCCGCATCCAGGCACACCTCACGGCAACCGCACTCGCTCTCGAGGCAGCCGACAGCACCGTCATCGCCACCGCCATCGAACGACTTGACGACCGCGTCAACACGCTTCCCCCCGCAGACGTGACCCTCGCGTCCTTGTAAAACCCCCTCCACCGGAGCCGCCTCGTTGAGCATGCAACGCGGCGGTTCTTCGTCTTTGTGACCTACAGTGAACAGATGCCACGCCAGGTAGCGTGGCGACGGCCTACAGATGCGCTACAAAACTGCATCTGGAGGTCTCATGGCATTCTCGACCGCTCTGTCTCGCAAGCTCGGGCTCACCTACCCGCTAGTATCCGCGCCCATGTTCCTCATCAGCAATCGCGAGATGATTGTTGCGTGCGCGGAAGCCGGCATTCTAGGCAGTATGCCCAGTCTGAACCAGCGTACGTCTGAGGCGTTCGAGGCGGACCTGAAGTGGATTCGAAGCAAGACTGACAAGCCCTTCGCCATCAACCTCACCATCGGCCTGACCGACCCCGAGCGGCTTGAGCAAGACGTACAGCTGTGCTTTGAGTACGAGGTGCCGGTACTGATCACGTCCTACGGAAACCCGACTGACATCGCCCGACGCGCTCACGAACGCGGAACGATTGTCTTTCATGACGTCATTCATAAAAAGCACGCTATCAAGGCACAAGATGCCGGAGTTGACGCGGTCATCGCAGTGAGCCAGGGTGCGGGTGGACACGCCGGGACCATCAATCCGTATGTGTTGATTCCCTACCTCAAACGGGAACTCAACGTGCCTATCATTGCCGCTGGCTGCATCTCCGGTGGAGCCCAGGTCGCCGCCGCCTTGTCGCTCGGTGCCCAGCTCGCCTACATGGGAACTCGGTTCATCGCGAGCACCGAGTGTGGCGCGCAAGACCGCTACAAAGAGATGGTCGTACAGAGCACCCACGACGACGTGGTGTACACCGACCAAGTCAGCGGGATTCACGCCAACTTCCTCAAGCAGACCATTCCCGACGCCACCGCCCCAACCCGCGGCCCAGACGCTGCCAAGCGCTGGAAAGACATCTGGAGTGCTGGGCAAGGCGTCTCGCTCATTACCGAAATCAAGCCCATCCAAGCCATCGTTGATGATGTCGTTCGCGAGTTCCACGACGCCATAAATAGCTTCGCACGGTGACTGCTCGCCACACACACACAGCGCGGCCGGGACAAGACCCAATGTTCAGTCGTCCACAATGCACCCCGTCTGGTAAGCTACAGCCGAGTTCTAGGGCACTCGTGCGCGACAACTCATCCCCCAAACGCACAGAACGCCGTCCTCTTTGGGCGGCGTTCTCTGTGGGACTGCAGGCGGCATCATGCTGACGCGTCGCTCGGTCTTCACCAGTGCCTTTGCCACCGCCACCGTCGGGTGGGCCGGCTGCAAACACACGCCGCCGGCCAATGCCTTTGTCCATGGACTGACGGCGCAAGAGCCACCCGAGCCCGAGCTGCTGCGACTGCCGGACGGGTTCCACTACGTTGTCGTTCAGCGCGGTGGTGACCCGATGAGCGACGGCATTGAGGTTCCCCTTCAGCCAGACGGAATGACCTGTCATGTGGACTCATCGGGGAACTACATCCTTCTGCGGAACCATGAGATGTCGACCGCTGAGTGGCTGGTCCGGGCAGACATTGATCCGGTCCCCGTCCAAACGGGCCGACCCGACTTGGGACCAGATGATGTACATGGCGGGGTAGCCCGGGTGGTCATCAATCCCCGCATTCTACGTCGGGAGCTGCGAAAAGACCGCCGTAAGCCCAGCAGGGCCGTGACGTGGAGCGGCCTCATCCTCAACAAGACCGAGCTGAACTGTTCAGGTGGACACACCGAGCGTGGCTGGGTCACCTGTGAAGAGTCCTCTCGCGACGGCCACGGCTACGCCTACCACCTGTACGCCGACGACACCGAGCTTGTGGACCCTGACGAACGGCGCCTAGCGTCATGGGGACGTTTCAAGCGCGAAGGCATTGTGCTCGACGCCGACACCGGCATTGCCTACCAGACCGAAGACCACAACGTCGGCTGTCTATACCGCCATGTACCCGATGATCCTGCTCTTCCCTTCGGTTCTGGCCGACTGCAAGCGCTCCGGATCAACGGCGTCACCCACACCGACCGCTACGCCGACTGGGCGCAACAAGTGGACCCAAACCCCGTCCCGCTCGTTCAAGGGGAGTCCTTCGACGTCCAGTGGGTCGACATCCCAGACGCCCAAGCAGCCGGGACTCCCACGCGTGAGCAAGGGGCCCAAAGGGGTGCCACGCTGTTCACCCGAAACGAAGGAATCTGTCGAGAGCCCGACGGAAAGATCTGGTTCGCCGCAACCAGCGCCGGCCCCACTCGATCTGGGCAGCTGTGGCAGCTCGACCCAACGGCCCAGACCCTCACCCTGGTCTACGAAGTGCAAGACCCTTCCGAGTGCTCGCTACCGGACAACCTACTCGTTGCACCGTGGGGCGACCTGATTGTCGCGGAAGACAACTATTTCGCAACAGAGTTCGTCAAACACAACCACTTGCGCGGACTCACCCCGGACGGCGTCCTGTACGACATCGCCCGCAACGAACACAACTTCGCCGGCACCGATGACGCCCCTGGTGCCGAGTTCGCCGGCCCCTGCTTCTCACCAGATGGACGCGTGCTGTTCGTAAATATGCAGCACCCAGAAGCGGTGACCGTGGCCATCACCGGACCGTGGCCTCATCTACAGGATTCATAGCACACGATCTGTGAATCCGTTGGCGACTAGGGCAGAGCGATGCAACAACCGTCGTCGTGCGGATGTCAGAGGTCAGATTTGAGATGTCAGAGCAAACCGCTCGCGCTGCCTGCAAGTCGGAAGCAAAACTGTGGCAAATGGCAGGTTCCAGGTGAATCGACAGTCTTCCGATTCCTGCCGGCCAGCTTGCTGGCCTGTTCTGACATCTGACCTCTGACCTCTGACCTCTGGGCGCGCCGCACTCTTGAAACGCCAAAGACGTCGCATTGGCACGGACCTCGCAAAGAGAAGAGTGCGGTCACGTCCGCCCCTTCGGAGTCCCCCATGCGCCCCACTGCCTTTTCGCTCTTCGCGACCCCGCTCGTTCTCATCCCCTACCTGCTGCTCGTCCCACCCATTCTTGTGGCTCGAACCTGGATGCACAATCAGCCCCCTACGCAAGCGCAGGAGGCTGATTGGTGTGAAATTCTCCAGCAAAGCCAGAGTTCCAAAGCGACTGTTGAACTACGGAAGAAAGCGGACGTGGCCCACCCTCTTCACAAGAACAACGGTCAGTCGCGCTTCACGTATGGAATCAGCGCGATCTGACGAGCACGCTTGATGGCGCGGGAGATCTGACGCTGTTGCTTGGCGGTGAGGCCAGTTGCACGACGGGGAAGAATCTTGCCGCGTTCGGTGAGGAAGCGTTGGAGACGACGAACGTCTTTGTAGTCGACGTTGTCACCCTGATTCAGGGGAGATGATTTACGGGCCATGGTTGCCTCTTGCTCGTGGATGTGATGCCCCAAGTTGCCTGGGACAGAGCGGCGCGCGGCTTAACGTGCCCTCATCCACCTGTCACCCCTGGCAGTCTGGACACCAGAAAGAGGATCTGCCGGAATGAACCGCTCGCGAAATCGGGGCCGTGCAACGAGGGCAAGGCTCCCCCTCTTGTCCGTACACAGCAAACGGATTGCGAGACCCCCACTCGGAGACGTAGACGACCTCTCCGTCCTTCTCAACATCCAGGGTCCACCGTAACTGTTCGGGAATCGCCGCTGCGAGTGCAGCCCACTCAAACTCCGTCAGGCTACTCGCCGCTCTGCCCGGACGCACACCCGCACGCCACAGGGCCTCGGCAGCCTGAATGTTGCCCACTCCCGCGAGGCGTTTCTGGTCGAGCAGCACGGTCTTGATGGCTCCCCGGCTGTTGCAGGCCCGAGACAGGGATGGGCCATCCATGGGGTGCTCGAGAGCGTCTGGTCCTAGCCCCCGGTTCAACCACTCCCCCAGAGCGGCCGTCGGCACAGGAACCAAGCAGCCGAACCTGCGCGGGTCGATGAACGAGAGGGTGGACGTCCCAACCTGAACACGCACGCGCACATGCGACAGCTCCGAAGTGTCCCGGCTGACCCACTTTCCGCTCATGCCCAGGTGAACCAGCAGCGAGACGGGTCCGTCGAACTGCCAGCCTAGGCGCTTTCCCGCGCGTAGAACGTTCACAGCTCGGCAGCCATTGACGTCTTCAGACAGGCGAGACACCCCGTCAATCAGGGCATCCTTGGGGTTGGTCGACAGCTTGCCGCGCACCGTCTTCGCATCCACCGTCGTGAACGATAAGCTCTCCCCCGTCACCGTCCACCGGTACAGGTCTCGACGCGCCAACTCGACTTCTGGCAACTCAGGCACATGCCCTCCAGGTGGACCTGTCACATCACGGAGCGCCCCATGCAGCTAACCAGCCAATCCTTGACGCCGAACGCGGCCATCCCCACCACCTTCGCCTTCGGAAAGCCGGACGGCAACGGACAGATCGGCCTATCGGACAACAACAACCCACACCTGAAGTGGGTCGACGTCCCAGAAGGCACGCAGTCGTTCGCCATTGTCTGCGTAGACCCAGACGCCCCTACGGACAAGAGCCAAGCCAACCGCCAAGACAAGGCGATCGACGTCGACTTCCCCCGCGGGTCCTTCTACCACTGGACCGTCGCCAACCTTCCCGCCTCAGTGACCGAGATTGCTGCCGGCGCACACAGCAACAGCATCACTCCAGGTGGAAAGTCGCCGGGAGAGACCCCCAGTGGCGGCGTGCAAGGCCAGAACAGCTACACCCAGTGGTTCGACGGAGACGCCGACATGGGGGGAACCTACTGCGGCTACGACGGCCCCTGTCCACCGTTCAACGACGAGCGGATTCACGGCTACCACTTCATCGTCTACGCCGTTGATGTGCCAACGCTGGAGCTGCCCGAGTCGTTCACTGCCGGCGACCTGCACGGAGCACTCGCTGGACACGTGCTCGCCCAAGCGACGTTGATTGGAACGTACAGCACCCGAGGCTGAATCGAGCCCCTACAGCATCGAGCCTCATCCGACTCGGGGGCCGCCGCGCTCACCTGGCGTCCGGGTCGACTAGAATCGACCTGCGACCATCATGCCCTGCCCTGTTGGCATGACGCGAACACTGCGCAGTCCAGCCCTACGCAGTCCGCGCACGGCGCCATCGTACTCCAGTATCGGTGTGACATAGGCGGTGACCAACAACACTCCCATGACCACAACTCCCGCCTCTTGTGAGCGGAACTGCAACGTAGCCACGGCAGTCATCGCAAGGCCGCCGAGTGCTAAGTACGCCCCATGGGATGCGTTGCGAAACGGGCTGTGTCCCGCACGTGCAAGTGTGTCCGCGGATGCCCGTTGGGCCCCGATCGCCATCACTCCAATGGACACCGGAACCAGCGCCATGCCCACCAAGCCGAAGGTGACGCCGCCAACAATGGGTGCCAGTGTTCGACGGCCGTTGTCCCAGCTTTGTACAGCGACCAAGCCAAGCCCAACTCCGGTCGCAATCGACAGCCCACTCACCAGTGCAATTCGCTGGCCTCGCCAAAAGACCCTCCGTCCCGGCAAGGCTCCACGGGAATCGCGGTAGACCGAATCATCCGCCAACTCTGGCGCGCGAACCAACTGAGGCCGTTGGACACCGCTCAAAGCGGGCAACGCCGTCACGTCCGGCGACTGGGCACTCGCCAGACCCAAGGGTGCCAAGGCCATCCACAACCCGAAGAACCAGCGATTCACCCATCCCTCCGCACAATCCAATGGCGTGGGTATACACCCCGCATGGGCTTAACGAAACCCTAGAAGCGCCCGCTCAATGCCAGCCCGTTTAGACTCGGGGACACGCGTACGTCCGTAAAGCCAGCCCCGCGCAGGGCACGCCCAGACGCTGACTGTTCAATGACGGGCAACGCAATCGCTGTGGCCAGAAGCACGCCGGCACCAAAGATCTTGTAGCCCTCACCACCGGGATTGAATGCCCAGACAGCGAGTCCAACGCTGCTGGCCAGCAGAACGGGGGACGCCACGGACAGACCGCGCAGCGGTGCACGTCCCAGCGTCTCACGTGTGTAGGCGGAGCTGCGAAGCGTGCCGGCCGTCATTAGGCTGACACCGGTCACCGCTGCGGCTGCTCCACCAAAGAACAGGGTTGAGGTTGCCACCCACATAAGGGGGCTGTCCACTCCGCCGAACGCAGAGCCAATCGTCAGAATGCCCACAGGGATGCTCAGGGCAACGGCGCCAAAGCCGCCAATGCCGAGACCCGCTCCAACTCGATGCAGACGCCGCCCCGGAGCATCTCGCAGGGCAACGGCGTCGCTTAGCTGAAACGGACGGACAACCTCCGAGGGTGCGTCCATGAACGCGACGGGTGCTTCGGCATCTGCCGCTTGAACGACCGACAGCAGCGCAACCCACAACACCACCATCCGAATCCACATTTCAACTCCCTAATTGCTAAGGAGTGGGTCTTCGCATGTGGTGCTTTCCGATGCCCTTACGGCCAGTGACCGGGGCAGGCATTCAAGCCACGCAAATCAACCTAGGGCGGTCTGGATCCGCGCAGTGACGTCATCAGGCTTGCCAACGCCGTCTACGCGCTTGAGTAGTCCCAAGCCTTCGTAGAAAGGCACCAGTGGAGATGTCTGGCGATGGTAGCTCTCCAGACGTGCCCGGCAGGCCTCTTCCGTGTCGTCTTTGCGCTGAGTGACGCGGCCCGCAACGTCCGCTGGAGGCGGGTTGAAGGTCATGTGGTAGATGGCGCCGGTCTCAGGATCCGTGCGGCGACCGGTGATGCGGTCGACAATCAGGTCGTCCTGCACTTCAAGAACCAACACGGCGTCGAGTGCGACGTTGTGACTCGCCAGAGCGGTCTGAAGCGCATCCGCTTGCGGAACTGTGCGCGGGAAACCGTCCAAGAGGAAGCCCTTCTTGGCGTCATCTTGCCCGATTCGTTCTTGCACCAGACCAATCATCAGATCGTCTGTGACGAGCTGACCCGCCTTCATGGCGATGTCCGCAAGCTTGCCTAGTGGCGTGCCCGCCTTCACTGCAGCGCGAAGCATGTCACCAGTGGAGATGTGCGGAATCTCAAAACGCTCGACAATGCGAGCGGCCTGCGTACCTTTCCCGGCTCCGGGCGGACCAATGAAAATCAAACGCATCGGGGGCATCCTCCAGTAAGGGCGCGCCACTATCAAGCCCGGCGAACTGGCGCCCGTTAGACGCCCCCCATGCCTGTGCCTCCTCCATCCACCTGTGCCTCATGCGCTTGGCTGTCGACGTCCGACGGCACGCTCACCTGTCAGGGTCGCGCCATTGGCGATGCCCCAGGCCCCGAGCGTTTACGAACAGACCCGGCATGCGAGCTGTACGAATCACAGCGCTCGGTTGGCTGCGATGACTGCGGCGCGTGCTGCCGAGAAGCCTACGACTCTGTTCCGGTCGAGCCCGCAGATGCCGAGCGCCTCGGTCCTACCTACCAAGACCGAATCCGCGTTCACGACGATGGCTGGACCGACCTGCACCGAGTGCCGACCGCCTGCGGCACACGATGTATTGCCCTGCACAATCGCGACAACGGCTACTTTTACTGCGACATGTATGACCAACGACCGCAGACCTGTCGCGACGTCGCCATAGGCTCGGCCGGCTGTCTGTTCGCTCGGAGACGGGTGGGATTGTCTGTGAACATCACGACTTGACGGATTCCCGCAGGGCCCAACAATGTGCGGCGGGCAACATTCCACCGTCGCGTTACCTGCGCCTCCTCTTGGAGACGCCCCTGTGGCCGATAGCCCGCCCGGACTCGTCATTGACGACCTTGCACGCCGATATGGTCGGCGTTGGGCAGTGGCGCGAATCTCATTCCAAGTCGCCCCAGGTGTGGCCTGCCAAGTGACCGGCCCCAACGGGTCTGGGAAGTCCACGTTGCTCCGCTGCATTGCGACGGCACTACGTCCCCACCACGGTGCGGCTCGCCTAGACGGCAAGGACATCTGGGCATGGCGCCGGACAATGCGTCGAGACATCGCCTTCTTGTCCCATGACTCCAGGCTGTACGAAGACTTGTCCGCCAAGGACAACCTTCAGAGCTGGGCCCGTCTGGGAGGCTACTCAGCGAACGTTGATGCGCTCATTGAACGCGTTGGACTAGACCCAAAGCGAGACGACCCCGTTCGAATGTTCTCCGCGGGCATGCGCCGGCGTCTCGCACTGTCCATTGCCTTGATGAAGCAGCCCAAGCTGCTGCTACTGGACGAGCCCTTCGCCGCCCTCGATCCCCAGGGTCGGGCTCTCGTCATCGACGTCATTCGTGAAATCTGCGCGACCAACGCTGTCGTGCTTATGGCTACGCATCACCCTGAAGAAGCGGCCGCGGCATGTGATCAGCATGTACGCCTCGAGTCCGGACGTCAGGTGGTTGCCTAATGGACGGGCTCTTCACACTCATCGTGAGCTATCTGCGGCAGCTGGCGCGGCAGTCGGTACACGTCTACCGCAAGGACATGTTGGTGGAGTGGCGGTCTCCGAGCCGGTTCCTCGGCGTGCTCTTCTTCGCCTTTGCGCTGATCTTCATGGTCGCTTTCGCCAGCAACACCACCGACGTCATGCGCCGCCAGGCCGGTGGCTCCATCTGGATTGGTCTGCTGCTGGCGTCCACACGTTCCCTCGACCAGAGCTTCGCCGCAGAGATGGAACACGGTGCGCTTGAAGGCCAGGTCTTGTGGCCCGTCGCGCCGCCAGCCATCTTCTTCGGAAAGGCGTTCGCGAACGCCAGCATTCTGTTCGTGGTCGGGTTGGTCCTGACCCCCTTCGCCCTGGCGTTGTTCGATGTCACCCCGCGTGGCTCGCTGCTGGAACTGGGCGCATTCTTGTTCTTCGGAAGCACCGCTCTTGCGGCACCCGGCACTCTACTGACCGCCATCACCAGCCAGGCTCGCGGCTCTAGTGTGCTTCTGCCGCTGCTGATGTTTCCGCTCGTCGTGCCCATCTTGATGGCTGCCGCCAAGGGAACGAGCCTTGTTCTGTTGCCAGATGTCATGGATCAAAGCACGGCGTGGCTAGTGGCGCTTATAGTCTTCAACGTCATCCACTGGCCCCTGTCCGCCTTGCTGTTCGGACCCGTGGTCGAAGGAGGAACGCATTGAAAAGTTTTAAATGGGAAAACGCGGTCGGTGTCTTCGCGCTCCTGCTCTTCGCGGTCGCCCAATACATGGCACTCTTCACCGCTCCTGCTGAGCGCCACATGTCCGAAGTGGTGCGCATCCTCTTCGTTCACGTCCCAGCGGCGTGGATTGCATTGGTCACCTTTACCCTTGCTTTCATCGGAGCCACCGGCTTCCTCATCACCGGACGTCGTGGACTGGACTGGTTCGTTGAAGCCAGCACAGAAGTCGGCGTAGTGATGACAACACTGCTCATCACGCTCGGCTCGCTGTTCGCGAAGCCCACGTGGAATGTGTGGTGGGTCTGGGAACCACGCCTGACATCCACAGCCACCATGCTCCTGTCATTCGTGGGCATCTTGGTTCTGCGAAGCACCGTTCGAGACGCTGATCGTCGTGCCGTCTTCTCGGCTGCCGCCACCATCTTGTCCTTCGTCAACGTCCCAATCGTGTACTTCTCGGTTCGTTGGTGGGTAACGGTCCACCAGATCCAGAGCTCACCGGCCACTGTTGACCCAGACATGGTGTTCGTCTTGCGGGCAAACGCGTTTGCCTTCTTGTTCATCGCCATCTGGATGATTGCGAAGCGCTGGCGCATCGCGAAGATGCGGGGTCTAGCCGAGACAGCCCCCCCGCTTCCCCCGGAGGTAACGGCATGAACGGCATCATTGAAGGGCAGACCATCTTCGTGGTCGCCGCATACGTTGTGACGTGGCTGACGCTCGGCGGTTACGCTGCATCTCTTCTCATTCGTGGGAACAAGCGCCCCCCGGAGGACTCATGAGCGATTCCAACAAGGTCCGCGTCGGATTGGCCGGCCCCATCATCCTCGTCGTGTGCATCGCACTCGTGGGCGGTGCGCTGTACTTCCTCCAGTCCGGCATGGGTGGCCTGTCCGAGAACCTCGTCTACTACATGTCCCCAAGCCAGCTGATGGAGTTGGGTGACGAGTCGGATGACGCGACCGTGCGCCTAGGCGGACAGGTCGAGGTCGGCACCGTGGACTTTGACGTAGACGCCAACCTGCTCACCTTCGTTGTGACAGACGGCATCGCAGAGGTCACCGTGACCTGCGCCGGCGCGCCACCGCAGATGTTCCGCGAGGGCATTGGCGTTGTGGTCGAAGGACAACTCCAAGAGGACGGCGTCTTCCATACGGACCGCGTCATCGTCAAGCACAGCAACGAGTACGAGGCCCCCGTAGAGGGCGAGCGTGCGAGCGACGTCTACCAGACACTGGTGATGGAGGAGAGTTGATCTCCACAATTTTTGCGGACCTACACATCCTAGGTCCCATGGGCCGCGGTCTTGTACTGCTGGCCCTTCTGTTTTCTAGCGTTGGCTTTGGTGCCGGCCTTGCAGGTGGCTTCCTCAAGAGTGCGGAAGCTACGCGCATTGCACGGTGGTGTGCGCTTGCGTTCGCCGCCACGGCCATCTGGGCCAACTTCGTCATGATTGGAGCGCTCGTCAGCGACGACTTCTCCGTCGGCTACGTGGCAGAAGTCGGGTCCATCGCGACTCCGCTGTACTTCAAGATTCCGTCTCTGTGGGCATCGCTGTCCGGCTCCATCCTGTTCTGGGCGGGTGTACTCGGCGTCTACGTCGCCCTGTATGCTCGGAAAGCACGCCCGAAACACGCCGAGACCCAGCCATGGACTCTAGCGGCTCTGCTCGCTACGTCCGTCTTCTTCACGGCCCTTGTGGCCTCCGTTGCAGACCCCTTCCATGCGGTATTCCCGGTCCCACTCGACGGTCCCGGTCCGAACCCACTGCTGCAGAACCATTGGTTGATGGCCATTCATCCGCCAATGCTGTACCTCGGCTACGTCGGCATGTCGGTCCCCTTCTCCATGGCCATCGGCAGCTTGTGTGCCGGACGCCTCGAGGCCGGCTGGCTCGCCCCACTGCGTCGCTGGTTGATTGTCCCTTGGCTGTTCCTCACCATTGGCATCATGCTCGGCGGCTGGTGGTCGTACGGCGTGCTCGGCTGGGGCGGCTACTGGGCCTGGGACCCGGTTGAGAATGCCTCTTTCCACCCGTGGCTCACGGCAACTGCCGCACTTCATTCAGCCATGGTGACCGAACGCAAGGGCCTGCTGAAGACATGGACCCTGGTGCTCATCATCACCAGCTTCTTGCTCACACTGTTCGGCACCTTCTTGACCCGCTCGGGCGTGTTCAACTCGGTTCACAGCTTCACGCAGTCCGATATCGGCCCGGTGTTCCTGCTTGCAATCGCAGTCATCTTCGTCGGAACCGTGGTTCTCTTGGCACTGCGAGACCACAAGCTAAAGACCGGTCGCGGATTCGCCAAGCAGGTCGGCGGCATGAAGCTGTTGTCACGGGAAACCAGCATTCTCGCACAGAATCTGCTGTTCACCGTGTTCACAGCAACGGTCCTTTTGGGAACGGTCTTCCCGCTACTGGCCGAAGCTGTCAACGGGGACAAGCTGTCTGTCGGCGCTCCGTACTTTGACCGCATTGCCCTGCCTATCGGCGTCATGCTGGTTGCTCTGATGGGTGTTGGCCCTGCCCTGCCATGGGGCGAAATGAACCCACAGCGCGCCCTGCGCCGCTTTGTGGGCCCCGTCGTTGGTGGTGCCGTGCTCACGTTGGCAGCAGCCATCGGCGGCTTCACCGGGCCAGTGTCGCTCCTCGCCATGTTCGTGTGCGGCTTTGCACTCGTCTCCAACCTCGGCGAGTACGCAACCCCCGTGATGGCGCGCATGCGGGTCAAAAAGGAACGTCTGGACGTTGCTGCACGCCGGGCCTTCATTCGTGGACGTCGTCGGTATGGCGGTCACATCGCCCACCTTGGTATCGTTATTGCGGTGATGGCAATCGCACTGTCCAAGGGCTACCGAACCACAGCAGACCTCACGCTTCGTGAAGGACAAACGGCACAAGTCGAAGGCTACGACATCACCTTCACCGGCGCTGACCTCATTGAGCTGGAGTATATGGAGTCGTTGACTGCGAACTTCGCCGTCACTCGGAACGGCCAGGACTACGGCACCTACTCCCCAGCCATGAACTTCTACCCACGCCAGCGCGAACCCATCGGCTCGCCGGCCGTGCGGTCAACTCCCGCCGAAGACCTGTACCTGTCTCTCGTTCAGGTCCAACCTGACGGCGAGTGGGCGGCCGTTCGCGTTCTCGTCATGCCCGCCGTTTGGTGGTTGTGGGCTACTCTGCCCATCTTTGCGCTGTCAGCCTTGCTCATCCTGTGGCCCGCGAAGAAGCGCAAGACCGCCGCAGAGCTCATGGCAGAGGCAGCGTAGATGGCCACCGGACGCCCCAACTACAAGCTGCTAGTCGGCGGCTTACTTCTTGTCGTTCCGTTCGTCATCTTGCTCGCGGTCAGCTTCGGACGTGACCCGCGGGCCACGCCAGATGCCCTCAACGGCCAGCCAGCGCCTGCTTTTGACCTGATCGACATGGACGGCAATCCGGTCTCGCTCGCAGACTTCCAGGGAAAGCCAGTCGTCATGAACTTCTGGAGCACCTGGTGTGGACCGTGCAAGATCGAGCATCCGCTGCTTCTCGAAGCACCGTCTCACTTCCCAAATGTGGTGTTTCTGGGTGTGGTCTACCAAGATGACGCTGCAAAAGCACGCGTCTACCTGGACAGAGCCGGAAGTGCCTACCCTCACCTCGTCGACCCAGCCGGACGCCTCGCCGTCGACTACGGCGTGACCGGTGTGCCCGAGACCTACTTCATCGATGCTGAAGGCAACATTGCGTACAAGCACAAGGGCGCACTGTCTCCTGGCGTGCTGTACGAACACCTAGGCCAGCCATGAAAACGTTCCTGCTCATGCTCATGCTGTCCACGACGGCGTCCGCCCAAGATGCGCCTCCCACCCGTGCCGCGTTTGAAGACTTGGTCGGCATCGTTGGTGTGGAGCCTGCTGGTACCCCCCCAGCAGATGACGTTGTTGAGGCCATCACTGTCGACATCGCCGAGGAGCTTCGCTGCCCAGTCTGCCAAGGTCTGTCGGTCGCGGACTCCCAGACAGAGACCGCCGTCTCCATGTTCGACCGCATTCGCGAGCTGGTTCGCTTGGGGTACACCGAGCAGCAGATCGACGAGTTCTTCATTGGTCGCTACGGAGAGTGGGTCCTTCTCGCCCCACGAGCCACAGGATTTGCCACGCTATTGTGGGCCCTTCCCGTGTTCATGATTCTCGCTATTCCACTGGTTCTCCTCGGTGTCTCTTCGGCCCGTCGCCAGCCGGAAAAGCCGAAAGACCCCACGCCGCCGGGCCCCGATGACACACCGGTTGACCCGTACCTACAGCGCGTCCTCGCAGACTTGGAGGACTCGTGAACTACGAAGTCTTTGCCGTTCCCGTCGTCATCTTGGTTGCCGGCGCGAGCGTAGGCGCTCTTCTGGCTCTACGAAGCGGTGGTGGAACCTCCGATATTGCTCGGAGTCGTCAGACTGACAACTCCGTTGAATACACTCAGACACTGTCTGCTCTCAAGCAACTCGAGAGTGAGCAACACAAGCTAGATGACGCCACTTACACGGCCCAACGCAAGCTCTTACTCGACCGCGCGGCAGGCGCTCTCCGACGCATTGAGGACCCGAACATGGACTCCGACAATCCCCTCATCCGCGTTCGCGCACACCTCGAAGCACAGCGAGACGCTGTGGGTGATGAAGCGGTAGACGCCGCTCTGGCCGCACTCTCCGGCACCTCAGCCCCGCAACGAGCTGCCGCAGCGGTCTCACCGGCCTGGTTGGGTGCGCTGTACACGCTAGTCGGCGTAGCAATGCTTGGCGGCCTGTACCTCGCCGTCTCTGCGGGTTCGGTAGAGCGGACCGGCAACATGTCCATCACCGGCATTGACCCCAGCCTGTCTCTTATACACATCTGACGCTGCCGACGAATAGAGAGGTGTAGATCT
>CAJXTB010000002.1 GCA_913061235.1 uncultured Pseudomonadota bacterium
CGTCGTCTCCGGTACACTGGTCGATGTCTTCGCAGATGCCGTCGCCATCGGTGTCTGGCTGTGCGTCGTCTCCGGTACACTGGTCGATGTCGTCGCAGATGCCATCGTCGTCGGAGTCGCCTTCGGCGTCGTCTCCGTCGCACTCGTCTTGATCATTGCAGACGCCGTCGCTGTCCGCGTCTTGGCCGTTCAGTTCACCGAAGCAGGGGTCGCAGTCATTCGGTACATCGTCGCCGTCGTCATCTAGGGTGTCGTCGAAGCCGGGGCACTGGTCTTCGCCGTTGAGGACGCCATCGTTGTCGTCGTCACACATGTCGCCGCCGACTTGCACGTTGATGCTAGCGCCATCTGCGATGAAGCGGTCTTCTGCGACGACGCGGATTTCGTGCGCGCCTTCGCTTAGCGCTGACGCTTCCAGCTCGATGGACTGGCCTTGGCCAATCGCGCCGTCCAACGTCGAAATCCACGAGTAGGTGACGTCTCCGACGCCGCCTTCTACAGAGGCCGAGGCGGTGACGCTGTCGTCGGGTGGGCACAGCAGGTAGTTGTCCGTGGGAGAGTCGATGGTGACGTCTAGGTTGAACGAACTGCCGAAGGTGCTGGAGATACCGGGTGTGGCGGTGTTGTTCGAGTGGTAGGCGATGGGCGTGAGGACCAGGCCGTTCGGAAGTGAGCCGACGGGGGCTTGTCCGGTGCTGGTGTCGTTCGACAGGGTGGTGATTGTCAGCGGGTTCGAGAACAGAACGCTGGTAGCGTCGAACGGCAGGAAACCACCGAAGTTACCTGTGAACCCGCTAATGCCCATGAGGCTCAACATGGGGTTGGTACCGCCGTTCGCGTACACGTTGTGGTCGGTTGCAACGACAAGGCCACCGCCGACGTCTTTGAGGTTGGTGTAGTAGTTCGTGGTGACCTTTCGCCCTTCGTTGGTCTGGCGACCGCTGATGTACGAGCCGAGGAAGCGGCCATCCGCAATGACGTGGCCGCCGGACTGTCCGACGTACCAATCAGCGACAGCTTGGATGTCCGTGGGGCGAACGTCACTCGAGGCAGACAAGTCGTACGACCAGATCTGGTCGAAGGGGTCGCCGGCAGCGTCCGCTTGCTCAATCGCTGCGGCCACCCCGCCCGGTGTCGCCTGTAGATTCACATATACGGTGTTCGGGGTCAGCAGTTGGAGTTCCGCATACGCGAAGCTACCGTAGGCCACGTAGCTTCCGCCCCATTCGATGAACAGGACCTTGTCTTCGGTTGCCTGCGCAGCTGCCAGGTTGGGGGCAAGAATGGCGAGGGCTAGGATGGGGGACAAGAACTTCATGAGGGGCTCCGGCGCTGGCGCGCACGGTACCCGCTGACGGTTGGGTGCGCTAGGAAAGTCGTTCGGCCGTGCCAATGATGCTGGAAAAACTTTCGGAGCCCCTTTGTTTCAATCACTCGATCAGCTCCTTGCCGAGGTCCGAGGATGTTCGGTTTGCGACCTGCCGATGGGGCCTCGACCCGTGGTGTCCATTGCGTCGACAGCTCGGCTGGTCATCATTGGGCAAGCGCCAGGCACCAAGGTCCACGCTTCTGGCGTTCCGTGGGACGACCCGTCTGGCGAGCATCTCCGTGAGTGGCTCGCCATCGACTCTCGAACCTTCTACGACCCAAGGAAGGTCGCGATTGTCCCCATGGGATTTTGCTACCCGGGCAAGCGCAAAGGGGGAGATGCGCCTCCGAGACCCGAGTGTGCTCCGCTGTGGCATGAGCGACTGCTTGCCCATCTCCCGGATGACCGACTCACACTGTTGGTCGGACAGTACGCACAGCGCGCTTATTTAGGGGCTCGTCGTAAGAAGACGCTGACAGAGACGGTGCGTGCGTGGCGGGAGTACGCGCCACAGTTCATCGTGACCCCGCACCCGAGCTGGCGGAGTCGCGGTTGGATGACGAAGAACCCATTCTTTGCGGAAGAGGTCCTGCCAGCGCTTCAGGAACGACTGCACAGCCTGTTGTCCGACAGCTAGCCCGTGAAGTGCGCAGGGCAGACGTCGCCGGCCTCGGTGACGAACATGTCGCCCTTTGCGAAGGTCTCGCCGCAGGTCACACAGGCGGCCTGTTCGGTGCTGCCCGTACCGGCACTGTCGGAGCTCGTCTTGGCGGGGTCACGCTTTTGGCGACGTTCTCCGGCCTTGTCGTTGTCGCGGTACATCTTGCCGGTTCCCGGGTATGCCATGGTGCTCCTTCCTGAGGTTCGGCCATAGGTAGCCACCTTCCCCGACTACGCAAGCAAGTTCGATGGGGGAGTGGTGCTGGCATTCATGAAAAAACGTCTCCAGTCGACTGGGAGTGTTGCCGCCAACCGGTTTTGGGGTCAAGAGGGACGGTGACGCACTTGCGGTATCGCGTGCGTCCGCGGAGCCTTCACCGGCCCCCACTCGCAGGACCTTCCCTGCAAAACCCTTCATCTCTTGCCGAACGGAGCGCAGGTTGAACGACGTGAATACACAGTCGATCCCGCAATTCCGGCATCGGGCAAGAGAGCACAGGAGTGTCTCATGGCGTCGGAAATCATCTGCAATACCACCGGCCAGGAAACGCGCGTAGCGCTCATGGAAAACGGCCGTTTGGCCGAGCTATTGGTGGACCGCGGAGATGAGCGCGGATTTGTAGGAAATGTCTACCTGGGGCGCGTGGTTCGCGTTCTTCCCGGCATGCAGGCAGCGTTTGTGGACATTGGTCTCGAGCGCGCCGCGTTTCTGTACGTAGGCGACATCTACCCAGACGTGTTGAAGCTCTCCGAGCGCAACAAGCAGTTGGCTGATGGTGCTCCTCCCGTCGCAGATGACAAGCCACGCAGTCGCACAAAGCCCGGCCAGCCTCCCATTCAGGACCTCCTGAAAGAAGGCCAGCAAATTGTCGTTCAGGTCGCCAAAGACCCGATTGGGACCAAGGGCGCACGCGTCACTACTCAGATCGCATTGCCCGGTCGTTTCATGGTGTTCATGCCTACGGTCGAACACGTGGGCATCAGCCGGCGAATCGACAAGGACAAGGAACGCCGCCGCCTGCGCGAGTTCGTTGAGAAGCACCGGCAGAAAGGGGCGGGCTTCATTGTTCGCACCGTCTGTGCGAATCAGCCGACCGAAGTGCTGGAAGCGGACATGGAGTACCTGCAGACCACCTGGAAGCGCATCGAAGACCAAGCCGGCAAGAAGAAGGCGCCGTTTGGACTTCACACCGACCATGGCTTGGTCATTCGTGCCGTGCGCGACCTGTATGATGAGCAAATCGACCGTATGGTCGTGGACTCCAAGAAGATTTTTGATGACGTCCGCGCGTTCATGGGCGACTTCATGCCGCACCTCAAAGAGCGGGTGCACCTTTACAAAGGCAAAGAGCCAGTCTTCGACACCTATGGTGTGGAGATGGAGATCAGCCGGTCTCTGGGCCGTAAGGTCGGCCTGAAGTCGGGTGGCTACTTGGTCATTGACCAGACCGAAGCGCTGATGGCGATTGACGTGAACTCCGGCAAGTTCGTCGGTACGTTCTCCCTCGAAGAGACCACCTTGATGACGAACATCGAGGCGGCTGAAGAAGTCGTTCACCAGCTGCGCCTGCGCAACATGGGCGGCATCATCATCATTGACTTTATTGACATGGATGCCGAGAGCAACCGTGAAAAGGTCTGGAGGAAGCTCGATGACGCGCTCCGCAAGGACCGCGCACGAACCAATGTGATGAAGATTAGCGACTTGGGTCTTGTGGAAATGACCCGCAAGCGCACCCAAGAGGGCCTCGACCGCTACATGATGGAGGAGTGTCCCACCTGCCGGGGCACCGCAGTTGTCCGCTCACGCGCCACGCTGGCCTACGATATTCTTCGCGAAGTACGCCGAGAAGCGGAGCGTCAGCCCACAGCAGAGACCGTGTTCGTCAACACCACTCCGGCTATCGCTGACATGCTGTACGGCGAGCGATTCGTGGACTTGGAGCAAATCGAGGGTGAGGTCGGCCGGCAAGTGGTGATTCGCGCCCACGGTCACTACCATCCCGAGCAATACGAGGTCTACGGAAGGTGACCGTAGGACAGCGCATTCGGCAAGCGCTGTTCGCGGGGCTGCTCGTGTTGGGCCCCATCGCGGTCACTGCGTGGCTCTTGGTGTTCTTGGTTGGCTTCCTCGAAGGCATTGTGCGTCTGCTGCCAGACGCCATTCAGCCCGAGAACCTACTGGGCTTTCCCATTCCAGGGCTTGGCCTCGTTCTGGCCGTCATCACCGTGCTCTTCGTGGGACTCGTCACGCGGAGCTACGTCGGTGGCCGTATCGTCGTCACCTATGAGCGCTTGCTGGCTCGCGTTCCTGTCCTGAGCGGCGTGTACTCCGGGGTCAAGCAGCTCATGGAGGCGCTGTTTGCTGGGGAAAGGGGCAACTTTCGCAAGGTTGTGATGATTGAGTGGCCACGGCGCGGCGTGCGGGCCATCGCCTTTCACACCGGCGAGTCTTTCGTTCAGCCTGACTCCGGCGAGGTCTGGGTCAACATCTTCCTGCCCACGACCCCCAACCCGACCAGTGGCTACTACTTGGTGATCCCCGAGCATGATGTGGTGCTGCTCGACCTGTCCGTTGAGGACGCCTTCAAGCTCATCATGAGTGCCGGAATCGTGGCGCCTAGGGGTGGCATGCGCTTGAAAGATGATGGGGCATGGCCCGTCGGCGCATTGCCGACGGAGGAGATCACCCGGGAAACACCTTGACCTGGCTGGAAGGTCGTGTCTCGCGTCTTGTGTGGCGGTCGGAGGAGACCGGCTGGACGGTCTTGCGCTTGGTTGTAGACGACAAGGAGCACACCGTCGTCGGTGACCTGGGTGGAATCTTGGGAGACGACGACCCCACGGGAACCTTCCTGGCCGTAGAAGGCGAGTCCGAAAAGCACTCGGTTCACGGCTCACAGTTCAAGGCGACGGGCGTCATTCATGGCCTGCCACGCACGCTCTTGGGCCTAGAAGTCTACCTGGCATCCGCCGGTGTTCCGGGCGTAGGTCCCATCCTTGCCAAGCGCATCGTCAAGGCCTTTGGTGAACGCTCCCTGTCGGTCATCGAGAAGGAGCCCGAGCGTCTCACGGAGGTGGACGGCATTTCACAGAAGCGTGCCGACGCCATTCGTGACCGCTGGATCCATGACGAGCAGGGCAGGGCCACGACGGTGTTGTTGATGGGGCTCGGCTTGTCTCGCCGTCTCGTCCACCGCATCCGCGAGCGCTACGGCGACGAGACCGGCAAGGTCGTCACAATGACGCCATTCCGATTGATGGACGAGGTCTCGGGAATTGGGTTCAAGACCGCCGACGGCCTCGCTCAGCGAGCCGGTGTGGCGCTCGACGACCCCGCACGGGTTGCCGCCGCCGTAGACCACGTGCTCAAGCTCCAAGAGAAAGAAGGCCACACCGCGGTGCCCATCGAGATTGTGGTTCAGGGGTTGCGCGGTCTCGGTGTGCCGGATGCCGGCCTCAAGGAAGTCTTGGACGAGCGCGCACTCACCGGTCGTGTACGCATCGAAGACGACGTGTTGTTTCGTCCAATCCTTCATGCGTCCGAGTGGACGATTGCCGAGACGTTGCTTCAGATTCATGCCAAACGCAACGCGGCCCAGACGGACGATGCTGACCTCATTGAGCGCGCGGCTCGGTGGGTGGGTGTGACGCTAGACCCTACACAAGCGGACGCTGTGGCGGCTGCCCTGCGTGGCGGCGTTGTCGTCATCACGGGTGGACCAGGAACGGGAAAGACCACGCTCGTGCGAGTGCTCTTGCGGGCTGCTCGTGAGCGCCAGATGGACTGGCTGCTGGCATCACCCACCGGCCGGGCGGCGAAGCGCTTGGAAGAGGCGAGTGGGGAGCCGGCGAGTACTGTTCATCGCTTGCTGGAGTTCCGCCCAGACCTAGGCGGGTTCCAAAAGTCAGTGAGCAACCCGCTCGAAGCAGACGGCGTGCTCATTGACGAGTCATCCATGCTCGATGTGGCCTTGATGAAAGCGGTATTGCTGGCGATTCCGGACGACTGCGGCTTGGTGTTGGTCGGAGATGCCGACCAGCTTCCGAGTGTGGGCGTAGGGCGAATCCTCGCAGACATCATCGACAGTGGCGTCATCCCAGTGGTGCGTCTGACGACCATCCATCGTCAGGCCATGGACTCGGGCATCATTGCGGCGGCCAGTCAGATCCATCAGGGAGTACGGCCGCTATCGGGGCAGCACTCCGGGCATAGCGACTTCTTTGTCATTGAGCGGGACAACCCCGAGCATGCTCGTGAGACCTTGCTGACCGTCGTTGCCAAGCGCCTCGCCAGTCAAGGCTTTGACCCCATCACCGATGTCCAGGTACTCGCACCAACCCGCCGTGGGCCTCTGGGTACAGAGATGCTCAACCAGGCGGTACAGGGCGCATTGAATCCGGATGGTCAGGCGCTGGCGAAGCTGGGAGAGAAGTCCCTGCGCATGGGCGACCGCGTCCTGTGCATCCGCAATCGCTACGACCTAGAGGTGTTCAACGGAGATGTTGGCGTGGTCCTCAAGAAGACCGCTGACGGCATTGATGTGGACATGGATGGTCGAAAAGTCTCCTTCGCTTGGGAAGACCTGTCGGACCTTGACCTGGCTTGGGCCATGACCGTGCACAAAGCGCAGGGAAGCGAGTACCCCGCTGTGGTCCTGGCGCTTCACGACAGCCACCACCTGCTTCTGCGACGCAGCCTTCTGTACACAGCGGTCACTCGGGCCAGCAAGTTCCTGTGCATTGTCGGCAGCCGCCGCGCCCTAGATCGAGCGGTAGGCGACATTGGGGGTGTAACCAGGCGAACCCGGCTACAAAAACGGCTCATTGAGGCTCGTTCAGCGTCGGCCACACAGGGCGCCGAGGTCCATCCCTTTAGTGAGCCGGAAGCGTGACAGCACCATTGCGGGCTTGCTCAACGAGCTCCAACTGCATGGGCAACAAGCTGTCTTCGAGAGACCGCATCGAGCTCTGAACGCCGCCGTATGCGAGCATCTGGTTGTCGTCTGTGATGATGGTGCCCATTGCCGCGTACCGGCGCAGTCCTTCGCCGTCTAGACGCACCGCTTCGGCCACGTCGGCCGGTGGAAGCAGCCGCTGTTCGACAGGGCGGTCAAACCCGGGCCACGACGCTCCGAGAGGTGTGGATTGACCTGCTTTGCGGCCCAACAAGATGCCGGTTCGGCCTTCGGGGTCAATCCACAGAATGCTGTCGTCGAACACGGCCTGGAAGGTCGCTGCCACAGAGGCGGACAGGTGTGGCGACAGTAGGTGGAAGGGCACCCACTGAGCGGCAACGCCGTCGTCGCTCATGGCCGCTGCTGCGAGCTCGTAGAACTCCTTGCTGTACAGCGCGTTTACGCCTGCGAAGAACGGGGGCATGGGCTCAAGCGTGACCACATCATAGGTCTTCTGAGTGCGACGCAGCCAAGCGCGGCCGTCCATCACATTGGGTGTGACACGGGGGTCATCCAGCACGCCTTCATTGACGTCGAAGTAATGCGCGACCTCAAATACCCGCGCGTTGATGTCCACAACATCTACGCTCTGTGGCCCTTCGTGGCGCACGCCGTTGGTGGTTTGGCCCGTTCCCATACAGATGATGAGAGCCGATTCGGGGTCGGGGTGAAGCATCATTGGCAGGTGCCCCATCCAGGCCATGTAGGACGTCGACCAGTGCTCGCTCGCCGCCTGAAAACCGTCGATCACTAAGGCGCGGTCGCCGTTTTCGTATTCGACGACGGCCACGGTAGCGTCGGGGCCTTCGCGGAAGTCGAGCAGCGCGTACTCATCCTCCATGACCCGGCCCACCAGACGGTCTTTGCCGACACCACTCTGGGCGAAGAAGGCCACGAGCAGGGCAATGGCCAGAGCACCACCGCCGAACACACGGGAGCGACCCGGGGCGACAGCGACTCCCGCAATCGTCAGCACGGCACCAATCACGCACGATGTGCCAACGAGGCCGAACAGCGGCAACAGTACCCACGCACCGCCAATGGCTCCGAACACTGCAGCGATGGTGTTCACCGCGTACAATCGCGACCAGGTCTTCGGTGAATCGGCGCGGTCTAGCAGCCACGGAAGTGGAACACCGAGCAGGAAGATGGGTGGACCCAAGATGGTGAGGGTCAGCGCGAACCACATGGGCACCACGACGAGGTAGAAAGGACCATGGTGAATGGCGAGCTGGTCGAAGCGCTCAATGAGGGGTGTGACGAGCACAACGACCACGCCGCAGGCGGCGAGAACACCGCCAAGTGGTACCTTTTCTCGTTGAAGGTAGGGCACGATTCGGGTGGCCGCAGCCAGCGCTACAAGCACCGCGGCAAGCATGACCGCGAAGGCTTCCGTGGTGCTCCACAGGGCGGAGCGCAGCGCGCGGAACCAAGCGATTTCAAGGGCGAAGGTTGAAAACCCAGTCACGGCCACCAGGACCATTGCAGCGGTCGCAGGCAGCTCGCCAACGGGTGCGCTCGGAGCCGAAGTGCTCTGTTCAACCGGATTGCCTTCGGGCAAGGCGAAGGCGACAGCGCACACCGCTAGGTCGACTGCCGCTACCAAGATGGCGCTCCCGAAGACGCCCAGTAGTGGCAGGACCAAGAAGGCGACGCCGATGGTTCCAATCGCCGCACCCAGGGTGTTCAGACCGTACAAGCCTGAGATCGACGTATTGAACTGGCGAGCCATGAGGCCGAAGACGGGGATGGTGGCGCCCATTGCGAGGGTGGGCGGGCCTAGAATGAGGGCGATTCCAACAAGGTGAATCCAAGGCCCTGCAGTCGGGCTCTGCGCGTACAGCGAGGCGTCGACACCCTCCAGTGCAGCGAATGCCGGTGCCAGGGCGAGCCCTGAAATTCCTACCAACGCCTCAAGCGCGCCGTACAGACGAACGGGGCGGCGAACCGTGCGACCGCGCAGCCAACGGCCCATGGCGAGCGCACCCAGGGTCATTCCACCCATCAACGTGGCTAAGGTGATGGCCGTGCCTTGGGCGGAGACTCCGAGCGCCAGCGACGCGCGAAGCTGCCAGATCACCTCCCATGACAGCGCTGCGAGGCCGGCGCAGACCACCATGACGTGGACGGCCAACCGCGATTGCGAACTGCTCATGAGTACCTCCAGCGGCATGGTAGCGAAGCTGGAAAATCCGCGTTCGTAGATGGGCTGACCACAGCCACTGTTGCGTGACGCACAGGTAGTTCTTGGTCAACGCCAGTTACAGACCCAAGACAAGGAGCGCACGATTGGCCCGCAGTCCACACATCCTGCGATGGATGCTCTGTATCTGCCTGTTGGCATGGCCTGCATTGGGGTGGTCACAGACCACGGATCCGGTGCTCATCCTCCCAGACGGTAGTGTCGCTCCTTCCGTCTCGATGGTCTACCAGCGTGCACGCAATCAGGGACGAGGGGGCACAGCGGCAGCCCTTGCTGCCTGGCCTGCAACGGCGATTGGACTTCTGTTCACTCAGACCGACACTCGCTTTTCCCGTGCATCTGGGCGTGCAGGGGTTGGAATGGGCCTGTTCTCAGCCGTGATTGGTGTGCCGCTCATGCTGCATGCCGGTTCACAAGGAGCGCGTGTTGTGCGCTTGGCACGGCCGGACCACAAGACAACCCTGATCACGGTGGGTTGGATATTTGATGGTGTCAGCGTGACCTTTGGGGCTCTTGCCGCCGCGTCCATTGCCGGCGATTGGGCGAATGGTCAGCGCTCAGCCTGGCTTGTGCGACCCACAACCCTCGGTCTGGTCAGCGCACTCACCGGTGTCACAGCGTTCCTGCTGGCAAAAGTCCAGCTCGACAACAACATTCGCGCGGTGCGGAGCCTCGACTACCATCGCGCACAGCAGCAGGCTGAAGCGGGACGGAACCCGGTTCGGGTACTCATTGCGCCAACCCTTACAGCGACTGGGACTGGAGTCGCTGTACTCGGGCAGTTCTAGGCGGGCGTCGCGCGAATCCACACGCTCACTACGGCAATGTCCTCACCGTGGCCGTTCAAGACGGGCACGGTGACCTCCGCTTCGCCCTTTCCGCCGTGGTGAATTTCTTCCACAATGCGCTGGACTTGCTCGGGAGCCAGCTCGGCATGCGCAGTGACATCGCTCGTTGACCGCGATTGGTAACGAACAGAGCTGGTCAATAGTTCAGTGCGAAACTTGTGAAGCCGAGGGTGTGTGCCAACCACAACCAGGGCAGCAAGCTCGGCTACCGCAAACACCGCCGCGCTGTACAAGGTGTTGTCGCTCCCGCAGTTGTCGGCATTGAAGGGGAGACGTAGGACCACGCTGCCCGGTTTTGCGTCTTCTACGCGAACACCCATGTGGGCAATGAACGGAACTTGGTGCAGGGCGTCGTCGAGCGGTGCGTGGGCCACAGGAACTCCAGGTGCAGGTTGCGCCAAGGGGCATTATCCGACTGGTTCACTTGTGACCGGGAACGGACATGGCACGCGTCACACATCGCGATTTGTTGACGGACAGCGAAGGTCGCTTCGACATCCGAAGTCTAGACCTGGAGGGGCTGTCGGACTGGGTGGAGTCGCTCGGGGTGGGACGGCACCGCGGTCGTGACCTGTGGAAGGCGATGTGGAAAGACGGCGCACACACCTTTGAAGAGATGACGCGCTTTGCTCCTAAGTTTCGCACTCTCTTCGCAAAGCACGGCTACTTGGCCAAGCTCGAGCCAGCGCTTGTGCTCAAGAGCAAGGATGGCAGTCGCAAGTTCTTGTGGAAGCTCGAAGACGGAAAGACCATCGAGTCGGTCCTCATCCCCGATGACGGCCGGGTCACGCTGTGCCTGTCGAGTCAGGTTGGCTGTGCGATGGCCTGTACCTTCTGCCTCACCGGTGATCTTGGCCTCATTCGCCAGCTCAAGCCGTCGGAAATTGCCCTGCAGGTCCTGCAGATCGACCAGCTGTTGGAGCGCGAAGACCGCATCACCAATCTGGTCTACATGGGAATGGGTGAGCCCGTCCACAACCTCGACAACCTGTGCACGGCCCTCGATATCTGCATGGATGACGACGCCCTTAATCTGTCGCACCGTCGCATCACGGTCAGCACTGTTGGCTTGATACCGAAGTTTGTGGAGCTTGCTAGGCGCTCTCCGGTGAACTTGGCGGTCTCGCTCAACGCCTCGACCGAAGAACACCGGCGCGAGATCATGCCGATCACCAAGAAGTACAGCATAAAAGCGCTTCTCGACGCCTGTCGTGAGATGAGCCTCCCAACCGGCAAGCGCATTGCCTTTGAGTATGTGTTGTTCGAGGGGCAGAACGACACCCTTGAAGACGCCGAGCGTGTGCTTCAGATGCTCAAGGGTATCAAGGCGAAAGTGAACTTGATCCCATACAACGAGAATCCGGAGCGGGCACTCACTCGGCCTCGCGAAGAACGGGTGGAAGCCTTCCAGAAGTACTTCCTGGACAACGGCATGACCTGTACGGTCCGCACCACTCGTGGCCTCGACATCAACGCCGCCTGTGGTCAGCTCGGCAAGGCCTATGAGCAGGCTCAGGATTTGGCAGCGCTGGAAGACGCACGTGCCCGCGTTGGCATGTCGTAGGGGTTACTCCGCGCCCATCCTACGGAGGGAGTGCATATGCAGCGCATCGGCATCATCGGTGGAAGCGGCCTGTATGAGTTGGACGGCGTTGAAGTGGTCGGAGAGATCACCGTTGAGACGCCCTACGGAACCCCGTCAGATGTGATTGTGCATGTGCGCATGGACGGCGCTGACGTCTACTTTCTGCCCCGTCATGGTCGGGGGCATCGCTACTTGCCATCGGAAGTCCCATACCGAGCCAACATCTGGGCGCTCAAGTCTCTCGGCGTGACCTGGGTGGTGTCGCTGTCTGCGGTAGGGTCGCTTGTAGAAGAGGTCGCACCTGGCGGAAACGTAGTGCTCGTCGACCAGTTCATCGACCGGACCTCGGGCCGAGACAAGACCTTCTTCGGCAATGGGGTAGTCGCGCACGTCACCTTCGGCGATCCGGTGTGTGGCGTGCTGCATGGCTACTTGAAGACCGCCTGCGAGCAGCTGGACGTGACTCTGCATACCAGCGGCACGTACGTGTGCATTGACGGGCCGGCCTTCAGCACCCGCGCCGAGTCGAACTGGTTCCGGAGCATGGGAGCGACGGTCGTCGGCATGACCAACTTGCCCGAGGCACGCTTGGCTCGTGAGGCAGAGATGTCCTACATGACTGTTGCATTGCCGACTGACTACGACTGTTGGCGGGAAGGCCATGATGACGTCAGCGTCGAGCAGATCATTGGCACGCTCATGGCGAATGTGGGTCTCGGGAAGTCGCTGATTCGCGCGGTCGTGCCGATCATTGCCGCCCACGAAGGCCCGGCCCCATTTGCGGGTACGCTCGCATCTGCCCTGTTCACGTCGCGTGAGAACATCACTGCCGAGCGATGGGCAGAGCTCGCACCGTTGTTCGGAGAGTCTGCGTGACTGGAATGGGACCGGAGCTACGTCAGGTGCGCGAGGCCAGGGGAGAGACCCTGGAAGATGCAGCACACGTTCTGCGTCTTGACCCGCGTCACCTCAAGGCACTCGAACAGGGAGACTTGGCCGCGCTGCCGGAAGGCCCCTTCGCCGCAGGCTGGTTGCGCGCGTACCGACTACACCTTGGCTTATCGGTTGAAGCGGATCCCCGCATTCCCGTGCGTCGTCTCGACCCCGACCGCGTACCACTGTGGGCGGTTCGTGCCGTTGCGGGTGGCTTGGCGGTGCTGGCACTGTTGCTGGCAGGCCTGTACGCGCTTCCTCGAAACGCGGACCCCGTCGCTCCACCCATTGTTGTAGATGCCGCCGCCGACCAACATGTTGAGGTGCGCGCACTGGTCAATCTGCCCTTAGAGGTACTGGTGGACGGCGCTGTCGTGTACCACGGCACTCTCCCTGGAGGAGAGACCATCGATGTGAGTGGCCATTCACGCGTGGAGGTCCGGTTGGCTGCGGCTCAGTCGGCCCGGGTTCGCTACAACGGCGAGACCATTGAGCCGCAAGGGCGGCAAGACTTGCCTCGCCGGCTGGTGTTTATCGACGACGTCGCGGACGATAACTAGCGTGGCAGCAACACAGCTACAGAAGCAGACCACAGGCATCTTGCGCCGGTTGCTGCGGAAAGATGCGGCACCGGCCGTGCGAAAGGTACTGGCTCGGGCTCGTCCAGCTGACATTGCTGCTGCGATGGACTTGATGACGTCGTCTGAACGGCGCCGCTTGTACAGCCTGCTCACGGACAAAGACCGTGCAGCCGAGGTCATGGCCTACTTGGATGACGACGCCCAGCGCGACCTCACCGTTGAGATGACTCAAGAGCAAGTCGCTGACTTGCTGGATCGCATGGAGGCCGACGACGCAACGGATGTTGTCGAGAACCTGCCAGATGCGCTGCGCGAAAGCATCATGAGCACCCTCGACGGCGACGCCGACGAGCTGCGCGACTTGTTGGCTTGGCCATCCGATACCGCTGGCGGGCTCATGTCCCCGGCGGTGTTCAGCACACCCGAGACGGCCACCTGCGGCCAAGCCATCATCCGGCTGCAAGAGATGGCCGAAGACCTCGACTCGGTCTTCTACCTGTACGTCGTCGACAGCCGGGACCGATTGTCGGGCGTCGTTTCCTTGCGCAAGCTGCTCATTCACCCGCCATCTACGCCGCTCGTATCGGTGATGACGAGCGACGTCATCTCGGTCCAGCCGGACCGCGACCAGGAAGAGGTGGCACGGGTTGTCGCTCGCTACGATCTCCTTGCTGTGCCGGTTGTGGGGACTGCCGGCGAGCTACTCGGCATCATCACAGTGGATGACGTTCTAGACGTCGTGCAAGAGGAAGCTGTCGAAGACATGCTTCTGATGGCCGGTGTTGGTGAAGACGCCGATAGCCCCAACAACTCTGTGTTTCGCCTGGCCCAGCTTCGGTTTGGCTGGCTCATCGCTACAGCGGTTGGTGGAATGCTCGCGGATCGCATCTACCATTGGTACGGGGCGTACATTCCGATTGAAGTGGTGGGCGGACTGGTCCCGGTCATCATGGGCATGGGCGGCAATGTCGGCATTCAGTCGGGCACGCTCGCCATTCGCGGAATCGCGACCGGCCGTGTTCATGTGAAGGGCGGAGCTGGATTTGTGTGGCGAGAGGCGCGCGTCGGGCTGCTGCTCGGACTCGGCTACGGCATGCTTCTCGGGCTGTATGGATTGTTTCTTGGAGCGGGGTCGATGCCGCTTGTTGGCCTGACTGTGGGCATCTCAGTGTGTTTGGCCATCATTCTCGGCAGCATTCTCGGCAGCTCACTGCCCATCTTGCTGCACCGCTGGGGCGCCGACCCCGCCATTGCCACGGGCCCGTTCGTCACCACCGGGGTCGATATTCTGGGCATCGTCGCGTACTTTAGCGTGGCCCGTGTTCTGCTAGGGAGCGGCTAGTGGACGCCATCGTCGTGGGTCGTAACGACCTTGGCGAGTCCGACCGCATTGTGCGTCTGCTGACTGCGACGGATGGTCGGGTGTCGGCAGTCGCTCGGGGTGCTCGTCGGTCGAAGAAGCGTTTTGCCGGAGCGCTCGACCCTGGAACCCGTCTTACTGTCACACTTCGCAAGGGTCGGGGAGAGCTGGCCACATTGACGCAGGCCACCGTGCGCAAGGCACCCAATCGTGCACGTACGGATTTTTACCGCATTGCCGCCATGCTCTATGGGTGCGAGCTTGCTGCTTCTCTTGCACCCGAAGGCGGAGAAGCCGAGCGGCTGTACGGCTTGTTGGACGTGTGGTTGGACGTTCTCGAAGATGTTCAGACAGTCGGAACGGCTTCGCAGGTGGCCCTTGAAGCGAAGGCGCTGACCTTCGCCGGATTGTGTCCAGCACTTGTTCATTGTGCGCGCTGTGGTGAACCGATGGTCGCGGACGGACACTTTGATGATGACGCGGGCGGCGCACTGCACCCGTGGTGTGGAGTGGGGAAACGGGTGAGTCTGATATGGCTACAATCGGTCGAGACCCTGCGCCGCACACCCTTGCGCGACACTGTGGGACAACCCTGGACGGGTTCAGCATGGCTGATCGCTGATTTTGCGCGATACCACATTGGCCATCCTCTCAAGGCACGCCGCCTACTGATGGATGCCACTTCTGGAGACTTGACCCCATGATGCTGCGCTCGTTGCTCATCGCCAGCCTGTTCCTGTCCGCATGCGGCCCGAACGACATCCTTCTTCGTGGTCGCGTCAGTGATGACGTAGGCGACAAGAGCATGGACTTTGATGGTGCTCTGGTCGAAATTCGTGAAGGAACGGGCCCTATTGTGGCCGAGACCATCACCAATTCTAACGGTCGTTTCGCGGTTCGCGTGCCTCGTGCTGCGCGCATTTTTGCGGTCATCTCCGATGACGGCTTCTTGCCGACGAGCTTTACCGGAGCCAGCGGGATTGAGCCGGTACTGCGCGTGCCCGACGGCACCTTATTTGGTGTGCCGGAGAGCACTGCAGAGCAGTACCTGACCCTGTTTGAGGGCTGTCCAGCGGCTCGCGAGGGTGGATTTTCGGTCGGCCGGGTTCGTGTAGAGAATCTGGTGGATTCCGACACCGGCGAAAACCCAATCGTCACCACAGCGCGTGTGGAGTGGAACGTCCGCGACCGCGAGACGCTCCAGGCCTGCTACTTGAACGACGAGGGAACGGCCTACGACCCTACAGCCACTGTCACAGGTCAGAGCGGCTGGTACTTGGTACCCAATGTCACGGTTGGAACGGGGGAGATCATCGTGTCGTATTCCACCATCGTTGGCGCCGAAGAAATCGTGGTGGTCTACCCGGTGTACATGCCCGATGACGGCGTCATCGCGCGCTTTCCAACCTGGGTCACGTTCGACACTCCTACGTAGCTACGCACTTGCGGCTGGAAAAATCCTGGCCCAGCGGCCAGGGTTGAATGCCGATTTTGGGTAAAGTTGCTTCAGTTTGTTGCTGGATGCCCGGCAATGCCGTACTTTCGCACGCGCACCGGGGTAGAAACTGCCCCCCTTTTATACTCGGACCGTCTGGAGACTACCATGGGTGAGATGATCACAAAGCCCGATACAAACCCCGTCATTCCTGCTGTTTTGAACCTCTTTCTGCTGGGTTGCGTTGGATACTTCATCCTCGGCCAGAAGAAGAAGGCCATCATCTCGGTAGTCATCACGCTCGTGACGAGCTGCGTTGGCTTGAGCATCATTTGGGTTCTCATCGCTGCGTACGACGCTTACCTCTTGGGCCAGAAGCTCCAAGCTGGCGAATCGATTGGCGAGAACGAGAACGGCTTGTCGTTCTTGGACGCTATCTTCAAGGACTAGTTCCTAGAAGGCTGTCCACGCCAAGCGTGGGCGAGCGAAGCAAGCCCACAGACCTCCCGCTCGTCGGACAGGACTGTGGGCTTTGCTGCGTCTGGTTCCCGTTGTCTGCGCGTCTCCTGACAAGCCGATGACGCTGGCCTACTGCCCTTGTTCACCGACTTGGGGTAAACTGTCGCAACAGCCCACTTGGTAGGGGCTCTGGGATTGAAAACCGTGCGAACTCCGACAACGCCCCACCTTGTCCCGACCGCCTTCTGCGCGAATCGCACGGGTGATTGTGCATTCCCCAACGCGGGGCGTTGATGGCATCCCGTCTTAGCTTTGGCTTTCCGCTGTCGAGCGCCACCCACACAGACGTGGGGCGCGTGCGAACGAACAACGAAGACAGTCACGGGCTCCGTTGGCTCGAAGATGGATCGCTGTTCATCATTGTTGCTGACGGAATGGGCGGGCACGAGGCCGGAGAAGTCGCCAGCGGCCTCGCTGTCCAGGTTGTCGAAGAAGTCGTAGAGCGCGATCCTGAGGGAGACCCCAGGGAACGCATGTACAACGCGCTGCTCGAGGCCAACTCGGCAATTCTCGATGAAGGCGACCGTGGCGGTACTCGCGGCATGGGGACAACCGCTATCTGCGGTCTGCTTCGTGGAAACGAGGCGTACATCGCCCTTGTAGGCGACTCGCGCTGCTACCACATCCGTCGTGGGCAGCTGCTGTGGCGAACGCTCGACCACACCCGAGTGCAGATGCTGCTCGATACGGGCGAAATTGACGAAGAGCAGGCGCGGGTCCATCCAGAGGCCGGCATGCTGACGCGCGCCCTTGGTCATGAGCGTATGGCCGACGGTCGCTCCCTCGAGCCCGATGTCCTCGCCGAGCCTCTGTTGTTGGAAGACGATGACACACTAGTGTTGTGCTCGGATGGTCTACATGACCTGGTCGAAGACTGGGAAATTGGCCGACTGGTCGCAGGCAAGAGTCCTGACCAAGCTGCCAGGGACTTGGTGACCGCTGCCTGTGAGCGCGGAGGCCATGACAACATCACTGTGGCGGTCGTTACCGCTGGCGAGCGTATTGCAGAGTACGACCCGAACTACGTACCCGAGTACTACGCTCAGCACACAGATGGCCTCGGTCAACCTGAGATCACCTACGACGAGATGCCAGGCACTCCTGCATCCCCGCCGCAGCGTATGTCCCAGCCGGCGCCGGGTTCAAACTCCACCATGATCATTGTTGGAGTGGTGGTGGCCCTGGTGGTGTTGGCCGTGCTCGCCATTCTGGTCATTCTGGGACTGTGGTTCGCCCTAGCGGCCTAGCACTGGATGCTGACCGTTGCTGGGTGTCCGTTCCAACCAATCGCTGGTGATGACTGGAGCTGCGCGGACGAGAGCCTAGCCGGCGGCCCACAGCACGACGCCTCCAACGAGCATCACCGCCAAGAACACGCCAATGACGATGACCGCAGGGGACGGACCTGGCTTGCTAACCGCGGGGCGCTTCGCGGGTGCGACGGTTGGCGGGCGCACTTCGGCCGGTTCTGGCGTGTCGGGCATCAGGTGGCCAGACAAGAACTCGTGGGAGCGACTTGCAAGAACCGTCGCCTTGTCGTCCTCGTCCTCGTCTTCGTCTTCTGCGTACCCTCCGCCTGACACAGGCGTTGTGTCACGCGTTGGGGCAAAGCCCTCGGTGGCCTTTTCCTCTGCCTGGTGATGGCCGAACGGTTGGCCAACGAAGGTTGGAACTTGCTCGGCCCACAAGGCGACGATGGCGGTGATGTTGTCGTGACCGCCTCTTCGATTTGCGAGGTCGACGAGGTACTGCGCCCCGTCTTTCGGAGTGCGCTCTTGGATGATCTCCGCGATCTCTTCGTCAGAGACCAGATCGATGAGCCCGTCACTGGCGAGAACAAGCTGGTCTCCGGCTTGTAAGACCCAGGACTCCTGCAGAACGCCAATCTCAATGGGGTCTGCATCTGGAGCACGACCACCGATGGACCGGGTGAGCACGTTGGAGTAGCGGCTATTCCGGGCTTCTTCCTCGGTCATATCCCCACGGTCTACAAGGGTCTGAACGAGCTTGTGGTCGGTGGTCCGCGCGAGCATAGCCCCTCCGCGCATCCAATAGGCGCGGCTGTCACCAACCCAGGCCACTGTGGCTTGGTTGCTCTCGACATACACAGCGACTGCGGTGGAGCCGGGCTTGGCCTGCTTTGTACACATTGCCAGTCGGACGGCGTTGTCGGCCGCAGTCAGTGCAGCTTGCAGGCGTGGTCGTGGAGGTAAGGACGACGACCTCACGGCATCGGTGATTGTCTGCACCGCGAGCTGGCTGGCTTTGTCACCTGCTCCCATTCCGCCCATGCCATCACAGACAATGAGCAGTTGTGCCGTGTTGATCTTGGAGGTCATCCACGAATCTTCATTGCGTGGGTGTTGGCGACCGGGGTCGGAGACGCCATGGATGTGCAGTGTCGTACTCATGGGGCAAAGATACGACGCTCTGGGCGCCGGGGCATCTATTGACACGCGATTTCGGTTGACCTGAAGACAATCGCACCGATAGTCTATGACTACGGAGCGCGCACTATTGGCCAGTAAGCCGACCGACTTCCCCCCTAGCTACACCATTGCCCTACTTGGGCACCGGTCCGCTGGAAAGACCACTTTGGCGGAGTCAGTGCTGCTGCTCGCTGGCGTCATTCGCTCCGCTGGATCGGTCCAATCTCGCACAACCTTGCTCGACCATGATGGAGCCTCACGTCGCCGTGGGGCCTCGCTTCAGCCGAGCTTCGCGTGGCTGCCGTGGGGCGACCGCGCGGTGCAGGTGGTGGATACGCCCGGGTCGCTTGAGCTCGAGCACACTCGCGATGACGTTCTGGCTGGGGTGGATGCTGCGGTGGTGGTCATTGATGGCAGTGCTGGGCTGGAGCTTGGTACGCGTCGTGCGCTCAAACAGTGTGAGCGCCTCGGGCTACCGGTGGTCGTTGTCGTCAACAAGTGCGACCGCATCGTCGCACCAGATGACGTGTTGGCGCAGCTTGCTGGCTGTGTGCCTGGAACACCACTCGCGTTGACTCTTCCGGTACCGTCCGAGACGGGTGTCGGGATGGAGGGGGTGGTCGACCTTCGTCAGATGCGCATGTGGCGCTACCTGGATGATGCCTCCGGTCGCCATTCGGTGGAGCCGCTCGCCCGTCCAGAGCTGTGGGAGGCGGCTCACGACCGTCTGACCGAGGCGGTCGCACTGACCGACGAAGCTCTGCTCGACTACTACTTGGAGTTTTTGGATCTACCCGACCAGGCATTGTCCGAAGGCCTAGCGAAGGCCGTGCAGCTGCGTGCCGTGACGCCTGTCGTCTTCTGCAGCGCTACGCACGTTGTGGGGGTTCAGCACGTCATCGACGCCGTTCGGGACGCGCTTCCAGCGTCAGATGAAGCAGCTGCAGAGCTCGTCTCAGCCTTCAGTGAGAGGCGGGCTGCATCACCAGATGGACCCTTTGTCGCGCAGGTCTTGGCCACAGCGCTCGATGAGCAGGGCCAGCCGTACGCTGTGTGTCGTGTGCGCTCGGGTGCCGCATCCCGAAAGACAAGTTGGACGCTCTACGGCGAGACGCGCGGTCGTCGAGTCAACAAGCTGTACCAGCTCCGTGGCGGTCGTCGTAAGGTCGCCCAGCAGGCTCCGCATGGCAGCATCGTCGCTACTTGGGACCTCCCGGGTGTCGCGGCGGGGGACTTCTTGTCCGAGACTGGAACGTGGCGCATGGACGCCCCGAAAAAGCCGAGTCGCGAAGAGGCGGTATGGCTGGTCCCAGACAGTGCGTCCGACGAACGGCGGCTGGACAAGGCGCTGACCGTTCTATGCCAGGTGGATGGTTGGCTTGAGGTTCGTCGTGACACGCTGACGGACGGCGTGGTCCTTGCGGGTCTGTCCAAACTTCAGCTCACACTGGCGGCAGAGCACCTCGCCACCCTGGGCGTTCAGGTGCACACACGGGACGTGCCCATTGGCTACCGTGAGCTGCCTTCGGCAACCGTTCGCGACGTGCACGGAACCCATCAGCGGACCGACTCCGACGACGGCATTGTCGAGTACGGGCATGTGGTGGTCGACCTGATTCCGACATCACCGGACACGCCTCTGCGCTTTGTCGCGGCCTGTGACCCGCAAGACCTGCCTGCGACCTACCATGCAGCCGCGGAGGAGGGGGCCCGCCGTGCTCTAGAGGCGGGGCCGCTCGCTGGATACCCGGTGACCGGCGTACAGGTGGTTGTCACCGGCGGTGGCTACAACGCCATCTTCACCACGGAAGAGCACATCACAATTGCGGCTGAGAAGGCCGTACGTGCTGCACTGGAGCGGACCGGAACTGCGCTAGTGGAACCCTGGCTGACCGCTTCGCTCACCGTCTCGGCAGATCATGTAGGCGCCTGTCTTGCTGCTACCGGTGCACACCGTGGACGGGTTGCCGGTGTGGACAGCGGAGCAGAGTCCACCGTCATCACGGTAGCGGTACCGCAGCGCGAGTGGCGACGCATGCGCGACCAGCTGTCATCCGTGACTGCGGGTACCATCACCGTTCAGACCGCTTTCGATCACTACGAAGATGTGCCTAGCAATGATGCCCGTAAACTCGTGGGTAGCAGTCCGGTTTCGCCCGGCCGAACCGGACAGCTAGAGTCGTCATCGGCGGCTGTGAGCAAGCGCGCTCATGCACGCACTCGTTAGCCCCCGCAGGTTGCTGTGAGCGCGGTGCCTAATGGGCGCGGCGTCGTCGCCAATTTCTCCAGCGCTATCGCCGTTATCGCATATGGTAACGCCGTTATTGCTAGCCATATCGCTTGCGAGGTACCGCATCCCAACGTCCCCTGAGTCCGTCGTTCAAGCCACCAAAGAACATGTTCTCTCGTTCGACGATAATGACCGCGTCCGCCAACTGTGTGGGGAGTTCGGTGCGTATCTGCGAATGGTCGAAGAGAAGTCCGGCGCCACTCTGACACAGCGTGGCACCACGATTCGGTTGACGGGTTCTGCCGCTCCCGTAGATCTCGCCGTTCGCGTTCTTCAGCAGCTGTATGGATTGATCGAGTCCGGTTCTTCCGTTCGCGCCGTCGATGTTCATACGGCACTTCGCGTGCTTAAGCATGAGCCGAAGGCAAGCCTTCAGGCTTACTTTGACGACGTGATCTTGTCCGATCTCAACCGTCGGCCGATCGCTCCTCGCAGTCCCGGACAGCGCGACTATGTGCGTTGCCTACGCGAGAATGCCGTGACCTTTGGTGTAGGGCCAGCGGGTACCGGCAAGACCTACCTGGCGGTCGCTGCGGCGGTCGCGGCCCATGCGAACGGCGACGTCAAGCGGATCATCCTGACTCGCCCCGCCGTGGAGGCCGGCGAGAAGCTCGGTTTTCTCCCAGGCGATCTCACAGAGAAGGTTGATCCGTACCTGCGTCCACTGTTTGATGCGATGCATGAGATGATCCCCGGAGAGCGGGTCTCCCGCATGCTGGAGAAGAACGAGATCGAGGTCGCTCCACTGGCGTTCATGCGCGGACGTAGCCTGAACCACGCATTCGTAGTGTTGGACGAAGCCCAGAACACAACGGTGGAACAGATGAAGATGTTCCTGACCCGCTTGGGTGAAGGGTCCCGCATGGTCATCAACGGGGACCCGTCTCAGGTCGACCTTCCACGCGGTCGAGCGAGTGGATTGGCGGACGCTCTGCGCATCCTGCATGGAGTGGGAGGCATTGGAGTGGTACACCTAACTGCCGTGGATGTGGTTCGACATCCATTGGTCGCCTCCATCGTTCGCGCATATGACAAGGCGTACAAGGACTCTCATTGAGCCTACTCGATGACCTGAAACTCACTCGAAGCGGCGGCCGACGATTGGCTGTTCTTCTATTGGTGTCTCTCGGAGTCGCGGCGTTGTCCGTGGATTGGGCAACCGCTCCGTCTGTCGAAGTGCAGATTGGCGACGTTGCCTCCCGCACCATTACCGCTCCGTACGACTTTCACTACCAAGACACCGCAGCCCGCCGCCGCGACCAAGAGTCCGCCCGCGCCGAGGTCCTGCCGGTGGTGTTGTTTGATGAAGACCTGACCGAGCGTCTAGACGAACGCATTCAGACGGCGTTTTCCGCAGCTCGTCAAGCCCTGCCAGCGGACCCAGATGCGGACACTGGAGAAGCCCCTACACGCGACCTCGAGCCGGCCATCGACACGTTTCGCGACCGGCTGTCCCGTCACCTGCCGTCTGGGACGTTGCTGCCTCTGGCCGAGGCGGGCTTTCCACCTGACGCTGCGCGCCTGACGCGCGAGTTGTTGGCGTCTGCGATGAGCGGGTACATCGTTGGAGATCAGTTCGGCGCTCTCGACGGCGTCGCACAGGTCTCGCTCGCTTCCCGAGACGACCTGGAGCGTTTGGAGCGCGCTGTTGTGGATGTCAGCGACCTGCGTGAGCCGTCCGATGCGCGACAGTCGGTAAGCATGGCGCTGATGGAAGCGCGGGTGAACGAGCCGTGGACCGAGGCCGCGGCTACGGTCGCCCGTGCACTTATTCAGAGCAACGTGGAGTTCGACCAAAAGGAGACTCTCGACCGCCAAGAGCGCGCAGTGGCGGAGATTCCGGTACGCACGGTCACTGTTCAGCGTGGCACGACGTTGTTCCGCAAAGGGGACCCCATCACGCCCCTGCACCGGCTTCAGTACGTCGAGATGCAGAAGTCGCACACGGGGCGCGGTCGCTTTGCTGAGTTCGCCGGGCTCTTCCTCATCATCGGCTTCTTGACCAGCGCAGTCTTTTCGTTTGGCGCGTCGTCGGTGACACACTTCTCCACTCGGGTTCGCGACGTCGCGTCCGGTGGCCTTCTTCTGTTGCTCGTCGCCGCATTCTCGGCCGTCGTCCACTGGATTGCGCCGTCAGTGGCACAGCTTCTCGGGGCAGGGGCCACAGCGGAGTCCCTGCTGTGGGTGGTTCCCGTCGCCGGTATGGCCATGCTCGTGCGCCTGCTCATTGGCGTGTCTTGGGCCATGGCCTTCAACGCCGCTGCGAGTGCTACCGTTGTTCTGGTCACAGGCGGCGGCATCCTAGAGTTCGCCTACTTCATGGCGTCGAGCACGGTTGCTGCAGGTGCGGTGCATCACACACGTGAACGCATGGCGATTCTGCGCGCTGGCCTGTTCACTGGAACCGTCAACGCCGTCATGGCCTGTGTGCTGTTCTACTTGATTCGCTCCATGGCAGATGACGGCGCCGGGACAAGCGATGCACAGCTCGGCGCTCTGTTCGCCATGCTCGCTGCATTCATCGGTGGCGTAGGCTCGTCCTTTGTGGTCCTTGGACTGACTCCGTTGTTCGAGGCGCTGGGCTTCGTCACCGACTACCGCTTGATGGAGCTCGCCAACCTCAATCACCCGTTGATGCGTCAGCTGATGCTCCGCGCGCCGGGTAGTTACCATCACTCGGTTGTGGTGGGTTCCCTTGCAGAGGCGGGTTCGGAGGCGATTGGAGCGAATGCGCTGCTGGCCCGCGTCGCTAGCTACTTCCACGACATCGGCAAGTCGCTCAAGCCCCAGTACTTCGTGGAAAATCAAGGTGATTCCGGCAACCGGCATGACTCGTTGGACCCGCAAACATCCGCCGAGGTCATCATTGACCATGTGCTCGAAGGCGGGCGCATGGCACGGGAACACAACCTGCCAAAGCCCGTTCTCGACAATATCTACATGCATCATGGAACGGGCCTGCTGTCTTACTTCTACGGCCAGGCACGGGCCAACGCGGAAGACCCAGATAGCATCGAAGAAGCCCGCTTTCGCTACCCCGGACCCAAGCCCAGTACGCGTGAAGCCGGCGTCATCATGCTTGCGGACAAGATTGAAGCGGCCACACGGACGATTGCCCAGCCCAACGAACAGAACATTCGCGCGATGATTAAGCGCATCGTCGACTCGGTCATGGCGGACGGTCAGTTCAGCGAGTGTCCGCTGACAATGGCCGAGATCAGCACCGTGCTGGACACGTTCGTGAAGACCCTGCTCGGCATCTACCACCACCGTATTGAGTACGCGGACACCGCTGAGATCTCAAACAAGAGCCAGGGCGGAGTGGTCTCCCGGATCATTCCAATGCCGGTCCACACCGACCTCGATGACGATGCGAATACCGACTACGAGTCGGTGGAGTACTTGCCAAGGTAATGCCCACTGTAGACGTCGATATGACAGAGGGGGTGACCCTACCACCGGGCGACTGGAGTGCGCTTGCTGGGCGTGTTCTGGAATACCTAGACAAGCCACAGGGCGAAGTCTCGCTGCTCTTTTGCGACGACGACGTCATTCAGCCGCTCAACCGAGACTGGCGTGGCAAAGACAAGCCGACGGACGTGCTGTCGTTCAGCCAGCAAGAAGGGGAGCTCATCGGCGACCCCAACCTCCTCGGGGACATCATCATCAGCATTGCCACCGCGCAGCGTCAGGCGGATGAGCGTGGGCATAGCCTCGCGCACGAGGTCCGCGTTCTCGTGGTGCATGGCTTGTGTCACCTGCTCGGCTACGACCATGAAGAAGACGACGAGGCCGAAGTGATGGAGGCGTTGGAGCGCTCCCTGTTGGGAAAACTCGATGAACACGACGTGTCCGTACATCCGGGTTAGCCACGGGCTCCATCCTTCTGGAGCGTCACATGCGGGACGAGCTGCGGTCTGAACTCAAACCACTTGCCGAGCGGGTAGAAGCGCTCTGGGGGCATCTTTGACGTCCGCGGCAAGCAAGAACGCATTCGAGATCTAGACCTAGAAGCGGCATCCCCCGAGTTCTGGGAAGACCCTAAGCGGGCCCAGAAGATGCAAAAAGAGAAGGGCGGCCTAGAGCGCGTGGTCAAAGACATGGAGGCTACGGCTGCCATGCGTGGCGACATCATGGCGCTCATTGAGCTGGCCGAAGAGCTGGAAGACGAAGACAGCGCCACAGAGGCAGCGACACTGCTCGCCACGCTTGCGGACAAGCTGCACTCCTTGGAGACACAGCGTCTGCTGGCCGATGAGCAAGACGAGCTGGACGCTATCGTTGAAATTCACCCCGGAGCGGGTGGGACAGATGCCGCTGACTGGGCGGACATTCTCGTGCGGATGTACACCCGCTGGGCAGAGCGCAACGGCTTTACGGTCGAGATGATGGACTACTCGCCAGCAGAAGAGGCAGGCATCAAGTCGTGCACTCTTGCTGTGCGTGGCCCCAATGCGTACGGATACCTTCAGTCCGAAACGGGTGTTCATCGCTTGGTGCGCATTAGCCCATTCGACCAGAACTCCCGTCGTCAGACGGCATTCGCCGCCGTGCACTGCATCCCCGAGATCGATGACGACATTGAGATCGACATCAACCCGGCGGACATTGAGCTGCAGACCATGCGTGCCAGTGGCGCCGGTGGCCAGCACGTCAACACCACGGACAGTGCCGTTCGATTGATTCATACGCCTACAGGGACCGTCGTTCTGTGTCGCGCCGAGCGCAGCCAGCACAAGAACCGGGACAAGGCCATGAAGATGCTCCGGGCCAAGCTGTACCAGCTCGAGCTGGACAAGCGGCTAGAAGCGCAAGCAGACGTCAACTCAAAGAAGAAGAGAATCGACTTTGGAAGTCAGATTCGCTCGTACGTGATGAACCCATACCAGCAGGTAAAGGACGTTCGGACCACTCACACGACTGGCAACATTGACGCAGTCCTAGACGGCGACCTGACGCCGTTCATGGAAGCTTGGTTGGTGGGTCGTGCTGGTGGGTCGCTCGGAGATGGAGAATCCACATGAATCAAGCCACACTTCACTGGACCTCGGACAAGGGATTCACCCTAGATCTCGACTCCACCGAAGAAGACGTCACCGTTCGCTTCATGGCGGTCACCGTTCCCGCAGACGGCACCGACCGTCTACGCGAAGAACCGGTCGCTCTGTACAGCATGGACATGCTGTTCAACACCCACGTTGACGTCGGCCATGCCCCTGGCCAGCTGCACACAGCGACGGTCATGCTGGACGGGGACCACATTGTTCTCGGGGCTGACCTTGAAGATGCTGAGACCGGACAACAGCGCTCATGGTCCGTGCGTTTGCCCGTCGTTGTACCGGCAAACGCTCCCGCAAGTTGTGGCTTCGTGGCAGAAGAACCTGCTGAAGACGACCTTGACTGGGAAGACGATGGCGATTTTGAGATGCCTGCAGACATGCCGGCAATGCCCAGCGCACCCAGTGCGGGTGGAGCCGCAACAGCCACGGCAGCGGGTGGTGGCGGAGACGCTGGCATGGAGGCCTTGCTTCGCTCACTCATGAAGTCGGGCCCCCCCGAGCCCGCTTCAGGTGATTTCGACGAGCCCGATGACGCCGCACTCGCGGCGTTGGAACAGGAAGAGCACGACGACGACGACGGCGAAGATGCTGGCGACGACAGCGGCATCAGCAGTGCGCTACTCGCCGCTCTGCTCGGTGGTGGCGCGGATGACGAAGAAGACGACTCGCCTGGCGATGACATCGAGCATGCGGTCAACTTCCTCCAGATTCTTGTGAACCGCGAGGGCTTGGCTCTTGAGCCTGGCTTCACCGTCAAAGACCTCGCCGCGGGTGCAGCGCCCATCTTGATGAGCCAAGCCCCAGCAGAGCGCATGGCCTCACAGCTGTCGAACTGGCTGCTTAGCCAAGACAGCGTAGAGGAGCTGTACATCGATGACGAGAGTCTCGAGTCGCTCCTCGAGCAGTGGTAGGGCGCCGTGGACTTCAACGGCACCTGGCTGAATGACCGTGGTAGCGAGATGGTGCTGGACCACCACGGCAATCAGCTTGTGGGGACGTACCGCACGAATGTGGGCGACCCTGCGAACAGCGAGACCTTTGCCTTGGTGGGCTACGTCGCCGAGACCCGAGTGTCCTTCACCGTCGACTTCAGCCGCTATGGCTCGCTGACTGCCTGGGTTGGCTACGTCGAAGACGGCGCCATCAAGACCCTGTGGCACTTGGCAAGGCGTCCAGAGGAGGCGTCAGAGGCGTGGAGCAGTGTGCACGCAGGTGCCAGCACCTTCACGCGGAAAGCGGCCGAGTAGAGATGCTTGGTGGGCCTAGAAGTCTTGGGTCCAGCGAAGAACGAGCTGGAAGGGGCGCGTTCTCTCCACGCCTTCGGTCCACCACAGCGGCACACCCAGGGTGAACCCCAGCATGTACGGGTCGGCTCCGAAGATGTCGCCGACGCCGGCAATGCCAAAGGTCGCTCCTACTGCGTGTTCTGCTCCGTCTGGCGTGCCAATGGTTCCGGCTTCCACGCCGGCGGAGATCTGTAGCTCCGTGCCCCAGAGCAGCCACAGCGGCACCGACAGATTGCGGAGTGGGACCGCTCGAAGCTCCGTCGTCACCGCTGCTCGCGAGGTGCCGAATGCACCGCCAAACCCGATACCGCCAACAGCACCGGCGCCGCCCAGAGAGAGAAGGCGGCCTCGGATGTCGCTCTGCGCAACCCCGACTGTGCCGCGTGTTGCCCACACCAAACGTGGGCGCAGGGGAACGAGGCGAACAGCACTGGTGCTGACCGACAGCCAGCGCTGGGTGGTTGTTGGTGCGACACCGGCGCTAAGTGAAGCCGCCGTGCGCCATCCGCGAAGGGGAAACAGGCCGCCTTGACGGTTGCTCCAGCCCCAGCCTACGCGTCCTGCCAAGGTAATGGGCGGGTCGTCGTCGTCAGCGAAGCGTTGGTTTTGAAGGGCGGTAGACGTGCTGAACGTCACCGCGTGGCGGCGAGACAGGCCGGAGAGCTCGGGACCGAAACGGTGAGTGTAGGCGAGCCCAGCCACGACCAAGGTGTCGCGGCTGGTGCCGATGGACAGGGCGCCAGTGTTCCGATTGTCTCCGCTGCGCCGCAAGAAGGCGCCAGCCCCCGCGCTGACCCAGCCCTCAGACAGATTGACACTGCCGATGCCTCCGGAGACCGTCACGCGAAAGCGCTGTGGCCAGGAATCGCCCAGTCGGCGTAGCTGATCGGTGTGGCGCCCTGGATCCAACCGCACGGAGCGCGCACCGTCTCGCGGAAGCACCCAGGTGCCTGGACCACGCGGCATCTGCCGGGCCAAGCGCTCTTTGCCGCGCTGGACCACAATGACCTCCGAGGGCGCGTGTTCTGGGGCCTCGCGTGTGACAATGATGGCTTCGCCAACGACATCTAGGGTGTAGTCCTGCTCTGCTGTGGCATGGGACCATCCACTGAGCAGCGACGGCGGGGCCGTAGACAAGCCAGCGGCGAGTGCTGGCGCAGTTCCCGCAAGGATGTGGTCTGTGAAGGCGGGAAGGAAGTCTTCGCCTTGCAGATCGACCAGTTGGTCGATGGCGGCGGCGCCGGGCATGTGCGGGGTGAACACCTCCGAGAGGTCGTCAGCCAGCGGGTCGCTTGGGAACGATGTCTGCAACACGTCGCCGTAGAATGGCAGCGTGCGGTCGAACAGAATGAAGTCGATGCTCGGTAGCCACGAGAACAGGCCCAGTGCTCGTCGCGCATTCATGGCGCGTAGGTCCTCGCGGTGACGTCGAGCGAGTGCCGAGCCGATCAGGGAGCGTGAGAAGTCGTTGTCGAGACCGCTCAACCCTGCGTAAACGCCACGGGCAACGCCGGTCCGGTGAAAGCGTGGAAGTGGTGGGGTGACTCGGAACGCACGGTCGCTGATGTAGGCCATGTGTTGACCGGGGCGAGCGAGGCGTCGGCGCAGCGGTGCAATGACCAGGACGCCGTGTGTGCTCGGGGCGGCGTCGACCACGGCCGTGAGCTCTCGTGTGACCCGTCTGCTGGGAGCACGCCGTGACACCAACTGGACGTCGTCGGATAGCTGTGTGACGACGGCACGGTCCAGAACGGCGATGCTGACGCGGTCTGCGGGCCCTCGCCATGTCAGGGTGCCCTCACCAACGACGTCTGCGACGACTCCGATAGCGTCAGTAGGAAGGTGCAGGGTTACGTCCCACGTCGCGCTGGTTCCAGTTGCACCTCTGATCATGGGCGTCCACCAGCCGTTTGCGAACAGGCCGTGCCGTGTAGCTCCCACGTCGCCAAACCTACGGGGGAGTCGGGTGGTGAACGTGAACTGGCCTGGTGCGGTCTGCAACAGGGTGCTCTCTCCCAGGTCTTCTCGGCCTGGGTAGGTACGCAGGAGCGTCAGGTCATCGCTCACCCCGGGTAGACGGTACAGGGGATGAACAACGTCCATGGAGGATTCGGCGGGCACAGTAAGGGTGCCATGCAGCTCGCGCAGATCGTCTGCAATCCATGCTTCAACGCGGACAGTCGTTGCGGCGTCGATCGGTAGTTCGGTGGGCTCGCTGGCCCACAGAACCGCCGTCAAGAGGACTAGAATCCGACACCTGCGGATGCGCCAAAGAGCAGCGATGCGCTCGGGGTCCATGCAGCATTCATGCGCAGCAGGGCAGCACCGCTGTTCACCTGAAACCCGCCCTGAAGGCGAACGGCTGTGATCTGCGCTTCACTGTTCTGGTCGGACCCACCGATTGGCACGATGCCGGTGGTATCGAGCACCGATTGGTCGACCGTTGGTTGTGAACGAATGCGCAGAACGCCAACGGTGAGGAAGGGCGAGAAGTGGCTCTGGGTGACGTTGGTGCTGCGCTTGAAAGGAACAGTTGTTCCCAGCGTAGCCGACAGGTCCATGACCCCAAGCTTCAGTTCATCGTTGCCCACGTACCCGGTGTACCCGGCCTGTAGAGCGACGGAAGGCCAAGGAAGGTGGCCTTCGAGCAGTGCGACGCGCGCAAACCCACTGATGGCGCCCTGGCCAGAACCTGCGAACCAAGAGGTGGCCATGCCGACCTCGGTCGACAGAGGCAGTCCTTTGCGCACCACCAATGAGGGGCTCATCTGAAAAGACGGCGGCGCGTTCTCGGGGTGGGAACGTTCCCACTCGGTGGGCTCACCGTCACCGTAGGCGTCGATAAACCAGAAGGTGTTTCCTATGGCGACGTCAAAGCCATCAATGCCCGTAGTGTTGGCGGGCAGCGCTGGGTAGCTGGACAGCCCAGAGCCGAGCTCTCGGGAGAGGTCCCGGAAGTCGTTCATGACGGTGCCGGAGGCCGGCTGACCGTTGGACGTGGCCATGCTGCTGATCGAAACGTCAGAGGGCCATGCCGCAAGGGCGGGGGAGGCAAACATCAGCAGAAATGGAACGAGCACGGCGCGCATACAGATCCTCGGTCCCAGAGGGTAGCGCGCCTGCTGGCCCGGATGCAACGCAACGCGACGTCTCTGTGGACCGATTTGGCGTTATCACCCCCGCCCGCGAAAGGAAGTCAGATGAACAATGAGCCTGTGACATTGGTGGAAGCGGCGGCAACGCGCGTACGGGACCCGGTAACGGGACGCAGCGTGTGGCTCGCAAAGATGGTCCAAGACATTCGCTTTGAGGACGACGTGCTGTCCATGACGCTGTCTTTTCAGGCGCAACATGGCGCAGATGACCAATCGGGCATCGAGGCGGCGCTGTGCGCGAACCTGACCGCCCTTGGATACGCCGGTACAGTGGACATCAAACGCCGGGTGGCCACACCGGGTCCGGCCAAGGCTCGGCAGAGCGTTCCGGGCATGGGCAAGGCTGACGGTATTCAGCCGCATGGTGGCCCCATCGAGACCAAGACCATTCCCGGCGTCAAGCACGTCATTGCCGTAGTCAGCGGTAAGGGGGGCGTGGGCAAGAGTACGATTTCGACGAATCTTGCTGTGGCGCTGCGAAAGAAGGGTCTCAAAATTGGACTTCTAGACGCAGACATCTACGGGCCCAGCCTGCCCATCATGATGAACGTCACCAATCGTCCAATGCGCAACGACAAAGGCCAGATCATTCCGCTGTCGAGCTACGGCGTCCGCTGCCTGTCGATCGGCATGCTCGTTGAGCCCGAGCAAGCCGTGATGTGGCGTGGACCCATGGTCATGAACGCCATCCGCCAGTTCCTGCAGGAGACGGCCTGGGACGACTTGGATGTGCTTGTGGTCGACATGCCGCCAGGAACTGGAGATGCCCAGTTCTCTGTGATCCAAGGTGTGGATCTGTCGGGGGCGCTCATTGTGACCACACCACAGTCGGTAGCCACCGCAGATGCCATCCGCGGCGTGGCCATGTTTAAGCGGCTCAACGTTCCACTCTTGGGAATCGTTGAGAACATGGCCTACTATCAACTACCTGATGGTACGAAGGACTACGTGTTTGGTGACGGTGGTGGCAAGGACGTCGCGGAGCGCTTTGAGACGCCGCTGTTGGCGCAGTTTCCGCTTCAGACGTCGTTGCGAAAGAGTGGTGACCAAGGCCTTCCGGCGGCCCTCGGCGCGGACGCCGTGGCCGACGCCTTCTCCTCCCTCGCAGACCAGGTGATGGGCGCGCTAGACGTCACTCCGACTCTCGAACCTATCTAACGTGGCGCTACCGCCACAGGTGTTGAACGAGCAGCCAACCAGTGGGCCGCTCGTCGACCGGTTCGCTCGTGCACACACGTACGTGCGGGTGAGTGTGACGGACCGGTGCAACTACCGGTGCGTGTACTGCTTGCCCGCGACCGGCGTGGAGTGGATGGCGCGGGCAAACCTTCTGACCTTCGAAGAGATTGTGCGCGTTGTTCGCTGCCTGGCCTCCATGGGAGTGACGGGTGTCCGGTTGACCGGCGGCGAGCCTACGGTGCGTCGTGGATTGCCGGATCTGGTTCGAGAACTCGCGGCCATTCCAGGCATTCTGGACATTGCCATGACCACGAACGCCCATCATCTGGCGAAGCACGCCGAAGCGCTCGCTTCAGCGGGGCTCAACCGGATCAACGTCAGCTTAGACACCCTGGATGCCGAACGATTCGTGTCGTTGACCCGAGGCGGCAATGTGGAGCGGGTGCTGGCGGGAATCCAGGCTGCGCTCGAGCAAGGGCTTACACCGGTCAAGATCAACTGTGTTGTTGTAAAGGGTGAAAACGAGCAGGACGTCCTGCCGCTTATCGAGTACTTTTCGCAGTGGCCGGATGCCGTTCAGGTGCGGTTTATCGAGAAGATGCCGTTTGGCGAGGACACCTACACCACGGTTCCATCCGCCACATTGCGGCAGCGTGTCCAACAGACTCTGCAGCTGGAGCGGGTGTCTCGGATTGCCGGGCGTGGGCCGTCGGTCAACTGGCGCGTTGCGAGCACCGGCCAGACGATTGGCTTCATCAGTCCAATGACCGAACACTTCTGCGAGCAGTGCAATCGGCTGCGCCTTCAGGCGGACGGAAACCTGCGCACGTGTCTGTCGCGAGATGACTCGCCCAACCTACGAGACGTGCTGCGCGCCGGCATGACGGACGATGCCTTGGCGGCGCTGCTTCGTGAGATGGTGTGGGGCAAGGTCGCTGGCCATGAAGCCCACACCGGCAAACAGAATTTCGAAGGTGTGATGACGCAGATTGGCGGGTAGCGTCTCGAATCGTGTGGGCCGTCCTCATCTGTGACGTGTTCGGTAGCGGTTTGCTGCGATAGCGTAGCGGCATGATTGCTCTTCTCACTCTGTTCGCAATGGCTTCCCCTCCTGTTTTTTCGGCTGGCTCGTACGGCCGCGTGCAGGTCAGCAGCGATCTGGGCGGAGGTGGCGGAGACTCGGTCCGCATTGCTCAGTTCGCACCGCGCCTCGAGCAGTCGCCGTACATGGAGCTGGACTTGGCGTGGGACTGGCAACTCGACGAGGGCCCGCAGTTCACAGTCTTGGTGACGCCGGCCCTGGCTGGAGACCTCTTCCACTACGACGGGAACTTTGCGGAAGCGTTGGCCCTACGGAATTTCTACGTGTCCGCCACTGGCGTTGGGGGTGTCCCGGTAGAGGTGTGGGCTGGTTCACGCATGTACCGCGGAGATGACGTCTACCTGCTCGACTTCTGGCCGCTAGACAACCTCAATACGTATGGCGGTGGTGCTATCTGGCGCCCGTCGCAGACGGAAGTGGCTCTCCATGTGGGGGCGAACCGCTTGGTCGGAGACGACTACCAGGTGCAGACCGTGCGCGTGTTTACGCCGGACGGCGTTGACGGAGAGGATGTTCTGTTCCTCGACCGGCAAAAGGTCATTGCATCCCTTCGCGCGCACCGCGAGTTTGGTTTGGGAGACCTGACCTTTCGCGCCAAGGTGTACGGTGAAGCCCACACGCTTCCAGCCGGTGAACGCGTATTGGACGACGCCTTTGATCAGCTGGCCGGGCAAGAACTACCAGCGGACAGCGGCGTTCTCATTGGAGCCCAGGCATCCCTGTGGGGATGGGCGGACCAGTCGTTTGTCCACGTCTGGACCCGCTACGCCACCGGCCTTGCGGCGTACGGAGAGCTGGCCATTCCAGCCGACGGCCTCGCGTTGGACCGCAGCACAACAGGCTCCCGGAGCTTCCTGACAGCGGCCATGATGAACACCGAGACCCCGAACCTAGGGGTCATGGCAGCCACGTACATCAGCAACCGGACAGACGCTGATGGTCAGCGCATTGACTTCGACGACCGCTGGGAGTGGGTGGGCGTGGTTCGTCCGCAGGTCTACGTCGGACGCCATGTGGCGATCGGAGTAGAAGCGAGTCACCAATACGTCCGTCCGAATGGCCTCAATCCTCGCTCCGGAGCCTTTGACCAGGGACACCTGACGAAGCTGTCGCTCATTCCCGCCATTCAGCGTGACCGGGGTGGCTACAGCCGCCCGCGACTGCACGTCCTGTACACGGCCAGCTTCCTCAATGACGGAGCGCGGGCGTTCTTCAACCCGATGGATGCACGGGTGACAGATGGCGTACAGCACTTCGTCGGCGTGGGCGCCGAGTGGTGGGTGAACACACGACGCGTCATCGCTCCGGTCTCTGTGGACGGCGGCAACTAGAGCCCCAACTTGGTTGCCCCTCTACAACTCGAAGCTGAGACAGCCGACGTCCATAAACTCAGGTTCCGATTCATCCGGTGCCTCGGAGTCAGGGCCTAGCCACTGCACACACTCCACGGCCACGCCGAAGCCGTCGAGCATGCCAATGGCTACGCTTGTGCGGGTGAGTTCATCACACCGTAGAGCTGTAGATTCGCCCGTGATGACTTGTTCAGCCTCGACCCCGGTCAGCAGTGGGCCGAGCTGGTAGCGCACTGGAAAGTTGGTGTCTCCGCTGCTGCGAATCGTGAGCGGGTGTCGTTCCATACTTGTCGGGGTCGTGATGGTCGCGAGCATCTCGGGAGACCTGCCGCTGGCGTCGAACTGAGCAATGAAGCTCCCAGACTCGTCCAAGCAAGCGGCAGAGACAGACGCTGGGTCCACGACTGGAACGTCGAAGCTTAGGTCGGTCGACGGAAACTCAATCAATGCAGCGTCACACCCGGTGAGTAGGAGCAGCCACCACATCGCTGCTACTGAAGTGTCGACAAGGCACGCACCGCCCGGTCGCTCCACGTCTCATCGAGCGACGGCAAGGTCGCGACAAGCAGGGCCCGTGCGCGCTCTGGGTCGGTTGTGCTCAAGCACTCAGCCAGCAGCACGGTCTCGGGTCCAGAGCCGGCTTCATGAAGCGCAGACAGCCAGGGTGTAGCGGCGTCACACCCCTTCGACCCCAGGGCCAGCCATCCAGCGAACCGCTGAACTTGCTCCCGACGTGCTGTTTCATCCATCTGTAGGTAGCGCTCAGCGTCTTGCAAGGCGTCGTCCACCTTGCCTTCGTCTGCGTTGAGCTGCATGCGACGGACCAGTAGTTCACCGAGAATGGGACCGTCTGCTGCTACCGAGATGCCTCGATTCAAGGTGTCCTGAAGGACCATGCTGTCGGCGCCGGCGTCGATCAGTGCTTCAGAGCGGCCGAGTAGTCCGGTTGCACTGGTTGGCTGGCAGATGTGGGTCTCTTCAGCCCCCAGAATGCCGGTCCAACCATCTTCACAAGATACCTGCACCCGACCTTCGTTCACCCCAATCGTAGTGCCGAGAAGGTCTCGCTTCACCGAGAAGATGGTCCCGACAACGTTCACCGTTGCTTCGTCTGTGCGGACAGACATGGCAACGCCAGAGTGCGGAACGACGGATGCCTCAAGAGTGCCGGACTCCCACTCCACAGTCAGGGCGTCATCGGTGCCGCTGATCTCGCCGGTTCCCACAACATCAAGAGCCACACGCTCGCCCCACTGATGGGAGGTCACGATGTCTGACGATAGCACCAGCTCGCGCTCTGCCGTTGCCGTGTTTGTGGAGGCGAACAGCAGTGCCACAGCGACAGCCAAGCCAGAAGCGCCGAGAGCAACCCCCGCCCATCGAAGGCGTGTACGACGTGTGCGAGTCCGCTCAAAGCGGGACCAGACACGGTCTGGCGCGGTGATATCGGGCTCTGGAGTGTCCCGAAGAAGGTTGGCGAGTTGAGTGGGGTCGCTCATGATCGAGCTCCTGCAGCGACTGCTGCGTGGTCGTCAGAAGTAGCAACGGCAGTTCGGAATGCGGCACGCGCAGCGCGCAGCCGGCTCTTCACCGTACCGAGGGGAATGTCGAGCAGCACGGCGGCTTCACTGCCGGGGCGCTCCTCCAAGTCACACAGCACCAGGACATCACGATGGGCGTCCGAGAGCTGGGTCATGGCGGTCCAGACGCGCTCGTGGGCGCGTCTGGCTTCGAGGGAGTCGTACGGGCTTGCCGCGGTGTCTGCGCGGTCGGGAACCGTGGCGCCGGGAACCCAGCGCTTCCACCACGCCCGCCGACGGTGGTTGGCCAGAACTCGGCGGGTCATGCCATACAGCCATGCTGGAAAGGCGACCGGGTCCCGTAGGGTCGGTAGCTTTCTGCACATCAGTACAAGCACCTCGTGAGCGCTGTCCTCGGCGTCAAACCCCGGACCACCTAGCCGGTGACACCAGCGGTACACATGAGGCAGCCACGCCCTCGCGAGGTCGTCCAGGTCCCGCGCATCACCGTTCATTGCTGACTCAACGAGAGCAGCTGACGGCAGTCTGGCGGTGGATATCCAGCGAGCGCTCATGGAAAGTCTTCCGAGTCGAACAGGCCAGTCGAATCGGGCCTGTGCTCGGTAGGTGTGCGGGCCGTGTTGCTTGGATCAGCACGATGGCCGATTCGTGCAACCACACTGGCTCGAAACTCGAATGGAACGAGCCACTGTTGCTGGGCGGTAAGCTCGTCAACCAGGGCAACGCCGCGCAGGTCGGCCGTACCGCCAACACGTAGACCGATTCGTCGGTCGCCTGGCGTGCGCAGCTCAATGTCAGCGGTCAACTGGGGAACGGTCACGGCGAGGAGCGGACGGTCGTTTTGATGGTACGCCTGACGGGTAGCGCCAATGCCGGCGTCGACCTGTAGCCACTCACCAATCTGGACCGCCCCTAGGATGTGGGCACCGGCTTCCCACATCTTGCGGTTGTGCCACGGTCGCTTGTTGAAGCCGCTGAGCGACCGAGACGTAATGGCGGTGCCTGAGACTCCCATGGATAGGCGTCGGCCGGTGAGAATGGTGACCCCACCGGACATTCTAAGCGATGGATTGGTCTGGGGACGCAGGCCAACGCCAAGGCCAACCCACAGATGGGGAAGTGTCAGAGTGTGCTCTGGAGGCTGAAAGTCTGGAAGCACCGGCCGTGGTGGAGGGGCTGGAAGAGCCGGCAGGGGCTGGTGTGTTGTCGCAAGCGTGGGGCGTGACGAACCCATCTGCACCTGTGGTGGCGCAGCAAGGCGGACTGTGGGCGGCTGGGGCGCTTGCTCAACGGGAGCGGCCAAGTGGACGGGTGGAGGTGGTGCCAAGTGAACGGGAGGCGCGCTTGAACGCAGGTCTCGGCCAATCGCTCGTGCCATCACTGCGACATCGAGTCGCTCACCGGCAGACCGTGGCTCATTGACGCGAACACTACGAGGCGCCCCGCGACACTCGCAACGGAGTTCCCACTGCACACCGAGGTCTGTGATCTGAACGGCGGCGTCACCGCTGGCGACCCAATCAACGTCAGCGACGGTTGCCGCATCTTCCCACTCTGCGGCTGACACGCCGGTTGGCAGCGACACGGCAACACCGGCCGACGCCATAGGAGCGACGAGCAAAGTCAGAACGCTGACGATGGTGGCGAAGGACGGCAGCGGTCAGTCCGGTGAGGGGAGGCAACTGGTGGGACGGTGTGTGCAACCGAGCATTCGGATCACTTCGTCACTGTAGTCTGAGATTGCCCGTTGAAAAATCCCTTTTCCCGAAAATACAACGGGCCCCGGCATTGCCGGAGCCCGTTGGGTGGTTGCACCCCCGAGAGAGGTGTGACCGATTCGACTAGCGAGGATTCACGCCTGTGCTGACGCTGCCACCACCGGTGACGGTGCCATTGTCGCCGAAGTCAGCAACGATGTTGACTTCGATGTCGCCGGTGTCCGGGTTCTCGGAGATGGAAATCGTGGCTTCTTCTGCTGGCTCGTCGGTCTCGGCGTTCCAGGTGTCTGGGCCCGAGCAACCAATGACTTCGCCTTCGACCGTTTCGCCATCGTCGCCGGGGCTGATGTCGCTGTTGAAGTTGGTGAGGGTCACGGTGCTGCCGGGAGCCAAGTTGCCTTGACCGAGCTCACCCTGAAGGTTGAGTCCGAGCATCGCCCAGCCGTAGGGGCCATCCACGTGCAGCTCCATGTACGACCAGTCAGGGCCGATCTGAGTAGACCCGAGAGCGAGCTCGTCGTCGAAGCCCTGAACCGTTGCAAAGTCACCGCGCAGGAAGCCGGTGGTGTTGCTGTCGCGGAATGCGAACTCGTCGCCGCCGTTGTTACGGTCAGGAGCGAAGTTGCCGACGTCGCATGCAGCGAGGAAGGCGAGGGAGAGAAGAGCGATTCGGGTCATGGGAATCTCCTAGGTGGGTGGGCCATGCACTCAATGAGGTGTCAGCAAGGCCAAAAACGGATCAGATATGAGGACTATTCGATTGCTGCGGATGCGACCATGTGGCTGCCATCGCTGAAGTCGGCTTCGATGCTGACGACGAGAGCGCCGGTCTGTGGGTGTTGGGACAGCCCAATTACGGCTTCGTCCGTGAACAGGTCATCATCAAAGTTCCACATGTCGGGTCCGGTGCAGCCTTGGGCACTGCCATCGACGACATCTTCGTCATCTACTGGCTCGATGCTGAAGCCAGACAAGTAGACGGTTTCTCCGGGGCGAAGTCGACCTTGACCCAGCTGCCCGTTCACGTTCAAGCGGAGCATCGCCCAACCGTGTTCACCGAGAGTGTGAACGGTAATGGAGCTGCGGTCAGGCCCAATGCTGGCCTCGATCTCAGTTACGTCAGCAGCGAACTGCCCCATGTCTCCGAAGTCACCGCGTAGTGTCGAGCGAAACTCTTGGACGACCTCATTGTCGTCATCTGGGGAATCCAGATCGTCGGCGCCTGGTAGGTCCCGCTGGTCGTCGGTGCGCTCGATGTCCGAGGGCGTCTCCTCTCCGAGGGCATCGCTGTTGCCAGAGTTCAGGGTCTGCTCTGTGCAGCCCACGATTAGCGGTAGGAGAATCAGGGAGAGGCGGGACATGGTGGCTCCAGTGCTGCGGTGTTTTCAGACCCTACAGCAGTCGCACACAAATCCTACAACCGAATGTCAAATTTCGCTGCTTCGCACCCAGTGAATGCGGAAGCTACTGCAACGCCGGCTTGATGCCGGCGTTGCATCAATCTTAGAAGACTTGCGCCCGCCGTTCTAGTTGTTCGGCCTCGGTCTTGCAGTCGATGCACTGCGCTGCAACGGGACGGGCCATCAAACGCCCATAGGTAATTGGCTCGCCACAGGACTCGCAGACACCGTACTCGCCGTCTTGCATCCGCTGAAGCGCATGCTTGACCTTGCCGATGAGACGCCGTTCCCGGTCTGCTAATCGCAGGGTGAAGTCGCGGTTCGACTCGGTGACCGCCACATCGAGTGGGTCGGACTCGGCTTCGCGCGTCTCGGTCAGGGTGTTGACGTTTTCACGTGTGTTTTCCAACATGCTGGCCAATTGCTCGTCCAGCAGTGCTTTGAGAGTGTCGACTTCTTCGTCACTCAGGTATTCGTCTTTCGCCATCGCTGACCTCCAAACGGTGCGGCGGGAACCTAGCACCTGAACGGGTTCGTGGGCGCGCCGGGACTTGTCATCCCGTGTGTACGGCAGACTTGTCGGGTGCGGACGGTGCGTCCAGTGGCTACATCCGCGGCGCGGAGGTGGCAGTGCTTAAACGTGCGCTCGTTGTTGGAGCCAGTAGTGGAATGGGGGCGGAGCTTGTTCGACGCCTCGCCGCCGATGGGCATGTTGTCGCTGCCGTTGCACGTCGTGCAGATCGTCTAGAGGAGCTGGCGGAAGAGGTGAACACCAACGGGACTCGCCGCGTCATCCCGGTGGTGCACGACGTCACGGACACAGCATCGGTTGAGGCCCTGTTCGACCGGGTTGTGCGAGACCTTGATGGCCTCGATCTGGTCATCTACTGTGCCGGTGTCATGCCGCGAATCGGTATTGACGAGTACCCAACCGCGCTCGACCGGCAGGTCATAGAAGTCAACGTGATCGGTGCGATGGCCTGGCTGAACCCGGCGGCTGAACGCATGGCACACCTGGGCGGCGGAACCTTGGTCGGTATTGGCTCGGTGGCCGGTGACCGCGGTCGAGTTGGGAGTCCGGCATACTGCGCGTCGAAAGCGGCGCTAGAGACCTACATGGAGGCACTGCGCAACCGGCTGGCCCCACAGGGTGTGCATGTACTCACAATCAAGCCGGGTCCGGTTCGCACGCCCATGACCGATGGTCTCGACAAGCTTCCTATGGTCATTGACGTAAGCGTTGCGGTCGACCAGATCTTGTCGGCAATCGCTAAGCAAAAGAACGTCGCCTATGTGCCGAGACGCTGGGGTCTCATCATGGCTGTCATTCGCGCGATTCCTTCGTCCATCTTCCAGCGTTTGGGGATCTAATGAGCGAATGGCTGAGCCCAATGACGGAAGATGCACCCGAGCCGACCGAAGGGCGAGAGGGCTGGGGAATGGCCAGTCGCGCACTGTGCGATGTCCGCTACCCGCGGTCCGAGGATGACGTCCGAGCGGCTCTCGACCACGCCCGCGCTACCGGTCTGACAGTGCTTCCTTGGGGCAATGGGCGTTCCTACGGAGATGCGGCACTCAACGAGAGTAACGTCCTGTTGGACACGTCTCGTATGACCCAGATTGTCGACTGGGATCCCGAGCACGGCGTGGTCACGTGTCAGCCAGGTGTGACCCTGGAGAAGCTGTGGAAGCACATCCTGCGCGATGGGTGGTGGCCACCAGTCGTGTCTGGGACCATGTTTTCGACCATCGGAGGGCTGGTCGCGGCGAACGCCCACGGCAAGAACAACCGCATGCACGGCCCCATAGGTGACCATGTGATCGGCTTTACGTTGGTCACGGGGGCTGGAGAGACCCGGCAGGTCACGAAGGAGAACGACCCTGACCTGTTCCATGCGGCCATCGGAGGCATGGGCTGGCTTGGTGTGTTTACGTCTGTGACGCTGCAGATGAAGCGGGTCTACTCGGGTCAGCTGGAGGTCTTGCCGCTGTGCGAGCCCAACCTGCAGGCCATGTTCGATGCCTTTGAACGCTGCCAGTCCGAGAGCTGGGACTACGTTGTTGGCTGGATCGACGGCTTCCCAACCGGTAGAAAGATGGGGCGCGGCCAGATCCATGCCGCCCGGTACTTGAAGGAGCACGAAGACCCCGATGGACGGTCGTCCATGGTGTTGGAGAAGCAGGAGCTACCGACGCGAATCTTCGGCGTCATCCCGAAGAGCTTGCTGTGGCGCTTGGTCAAGCCATTTGCGAATCGCTTGGGCATGCGTCTGATCAACTGGAGCCGCTTCACCATGATGAGGCTTCGCGGTGATGGCCATCGTCACAGGCAGGAGCATGCTCGGTTCAACTTCCTGCTCGACTCCATTCCGCGGTGGCAGTGGATCTACAAGCCGACCGGTCTGATTCAGTACCAGTTCTTTTTGCCGAAAGACACCGCACAACGCGTCTTCACACGCGCGCTGGCCATGAGTCAGTCCGAGCATCTTGAGCCGTGGCTGGTGGTGATGAAACGGCACCGAGATGACGACTTCTGGTTGTCCCATGGACTAGACGGGTACAGCTTTGCCTGCGATTTCCCGGTGCTGCCTGGACGTCGCGGAGACCTGTGGCGGCTGACTCAGCGGTTCAATGAGATGGTTGCGGATGCCGGTGGCCGTTTTTACTTCGTCAAAGACAGTGTTGTAGACGCGGCTAGCGCCAGACGGGCGTGGGATGCAGAGGTTCTCGACCGCTTCTTCGCGCTTAAGCATGAGCTAGACCCAGATTCCTTGCTTCAGAGCAACTTGCTGCGGCGCGTGTTTCCAGACAGACTGGCTCCACGGGCGGACAGTGTAGAGATGACTGAGAACGGCATGGACGTGCCGCTGCCGAGTCCGCTGGACATTGTGGAAGAGGGTGCACCGCCGGTCAAGGAAGTCGAGTAGAGACGTTTGGCCGCTGACTCGCTACAGTAGGCAACTTCGGAGTCCGTGATGCGCGCTGTACTGCCCCTGATGCTGCTCTTGTCCTCGTGTGTGGATCCCACTCCGTACACCGAGACACCACAAGCGACCTCGCATGTCGATGACTGGCGGGATGAGGTGGTCTACCAACTGCTCGTGGATCGGTTCGCGAACGGGGACATCAACAACGACTACAACGTGACCACGAATCCGGAGTCGCTCGCTCGCTACATGGGTGGCGACTACCAAGGGGTCATCGACAAAGTCGGCTACTTGGAAGAGCTCGGCATTACGACTGTCTGGGTCAGCCCAATCGTCGTCAACGTTGAGGTCGACGCCGGGGTGAGTAGCTACCATGGCTACTGGACCCAGGACTTTAAGGGCGTAAACCCTCACTTTGGCGACATGGCCAAGTTTCGTGAGATGGTCGACGTTCTTCATGAGCATGACATCAAGGTTGTGCTGGATATCGTCGCAAACCACGTAGGCCAGCTGTTCTACTACGACATCAACCGCAACGGACAGCCGGACAGCACGGTCTTTGGTGCGGGCGGCGGCTCACCAGATGACTTCTGGACCGACCCGATTGAAATCGTCAGTGAGTGGGACCCTGCGTACGACGGCCGCGGCATTCAAGGCGAGACAAGCCTGGGCGAGTCCGGAGCATCGCCCCTCGGCTGGGTGTACATGCCCGAGATCAATCGCGTTCCGCCGCGTCCTGCCGAGTTCCACAACATTGATTGGTACAACCGTCGTGGCCGAGTGACGGACTGGAATGTCACTGAGCAAGTCGTCAAAGGCGACTTCCCTGGTGGACTCAAGGACCTCGACACCAGCAATCCTGAGGTCGTTGCCGCACTCATTGACGTGTTTGGCTACTGGATTCGCGAGACGAACATCGATGGCTTCCGCATCGACACCATCAAGCATGTGGAACACAGCTTCTGGCAGCAGTTCAACCCGGCCATGCGCGACGTTGCCGCCGAGATTGGCAAAGAGAACTTCCTGCAGTTCGGGGAAGCCTTTGACGGCGACGACGCCCTGCTCGGTTCCTACACATTCGACGAAGAGCTCGACAGCGTCTTCTACTTCAGCCAGAAGTTCCGCGTGTTCGACGACATCTTCAAGCGCGGCCAACCGACGGTGGGCGTGGAAGACCTGTTGGCACTGCGGAGCGTCAACTACGCCGGCGTTCCACATCCCGGTGGCATTGGCCTCGCTCCACAGGATGTGCTGATCAACTTCATCGATAACCACGACATTCCGCGCTTTCTGTACCAGGAAGAGTCGGATGAGCGGCTGCGTGCAGCACTGGTCTACCTGCTGACCGAAGACGGCATTCCGTGTCTGTACTATGGCACCGAACAGGGCTTCGATGGCGGCAACGACCCGTCAAACCGCGAGCCGCTGTGGGAGACTCAGTTTGCGACGGATGGGGAGTTGTTCCAACACATCGCCCAGCTGATTCGCGTGCGAAAGAGCTACCCGGCGTTGACGCGTGGCAGCATGGAGCTGCGCTGGGCGACGGACCGAACGGGCGACGAAGAAGACGCCGATATTCTCGCGTTTGAGCGGGTGTACGACGGCGAACGCGCACTGGTTGTCATTCACACGGATGCCGGCTCATCGCACACCAGTTTTCAGGGCAACGACATGCCCGTTGACTTTGCGAATGGAACGGTCCTCGCCCCAGCATTCCCCGTGGGCGACCCCCGACGATTTACCGTGAGCAATGGCACGATTCGTGTGGAGGCCGGCGCGTTCGAGGGCCTAGTCTTGGTGCCGGAGAATGAGCTCATCGCCGCCGAATAGGGACGACGTCCCCGCTCAATCGGGGACGGTTGCAAACCCGCGCCACATCTGGCCGGCGAGGTACGGGGTTCCGGCGCGGTCGGATGACCGTCTGCGCCGCAGGTAGTCATTGAGAACCGAGCCATCTGCCGCTTGGTGGTCGTTCGGTTGGTGCAGATTGAACGTCAGCTCGCTGCGCCCGGCACTCGTACCGGCGTGGGCCAGGGTGATGGTGCCGTCTTCGTCTACGTCGATGACAACGCCAATGTGGGTCAAGTCGTCGTTGTTACGTCCGTCGCGGTTGCGGTCGTAAGTGTTGTCGAAGAACGCAAAATCCCCAATGTTTGGTACCTTTCGATGGTGTGTGGTGCCGTCTTCGTCCATGTCTTGCCATAGCGATGCTGTGTTCCCGTTCATGGCCCGGCCTGTTCGGTTGACGGCTGCGAGCACGAATCCGCTGCAGTCGTCACGGTAGCCATCGAGGGAGTGGTTCAAGTAGTGCCGGGCGGCTTGGGCGATGTCATGCCCAGTGGCCGACTGTCGACGGGGTGCGCGAGACCTTGGGGTACTGACCCCCTCAGCGACCGGTTCGGTTGCGCGCGACGGCGCGACCACGCGTTGGGCTGGGGCTGCGGTTCGGCCCAGAGTTCTTAGCGGGCCGGGCATACCGGAACGTCCGGCGCAGCCGGTGGTGAGCAGGGCAATAAGAAGGAGGTGTCGCATGGCTGTGGGGGAGGTGGGGAGGGGAAACTTGGAGGGAGAACACTCGGAGGGGCTGGCAGATTGCTATGTTAGGCCGAACGGGCGTCAAGTGCTGCCCAAATTGCCGCTCAGCCGAAGGTGTTCCGTATGGATGTCAGTCATCTCCCAGTGTTTTCGGGCCTCAGCGACGACGTCGTCCGCGACGCCTTGGCCCACTTTCGGCCGGCAAATGTCGAGTTTGGAATGCAGCTAATGGAAGAGGGAGAGGCCGACTCGACCATGTTGTGCGTGGTCGACGGTGAGCTGGAGATCCGCACTGGCGACACCTTGCTCGGCAAGGCCAAAGCCGGTGAAGTTGTCGGAGAGATGGCGCTGTTCGGCTACGGCATGCGCATGGCCACGGTGGAAGCGCTGACCAACGCGGACTTGTTGTTGCTGGACCGCGACGGCTACGCGGCCTTGCGTGACTCGGGCAGTCCTGTCGCGAAAGCCGTGGAGCAACTTGCACTGCGTACGCTGATGGCTCGGTTGACGTCAACGTCCGACCGTATCGCTGCGATGGCAGATGGCAGTCCGACTGGCTCGGTTGCCCCGCCCAAATCCTTTTTCCAGAAGGTGGCCTCGCTGTTCGGCGGTGGTGGGCGTCGGCAGACCTCTTCGTTGAACCATCGGGCGATTCTGGAGCAAGCACCGTTCTTTCAGAAGTTCTCAGAGGGCGGCTTGGATTCGTTGGCGGACATGATGGTGGGTGTCGAGTACTCACCCGGCGAGTTTGTGTGCAGCGAAGGCGACTCGGGCGACGAGATGTTCATCGTTGCCGAAGGACTGCTAGACGTCTTCATCAACACCGGCGATGATCGTGTCGAGCCCTTGGCTAGTTTGGAGCCGGGTGATGCGTTTGGCATGTTGGCTCTGTTCAACAATCGTCCGCGCATGGCGTCGTGTGTTGCACGCACGGATGTCGCCTGTTTGGCGCTGTCCAAGGAGCGATGGGATGCTGTGGTGGACGCTCACTCTCCAGCCGGTTCGGCCTTACGAGGGGCGCTGATTCGCTGCCTGTCCGACCAGTTGGCATTCGCGAATGCACGCCTGTCCCAGCTTGACCTGACCAAGCGGAAGAAGTCAGACCAACAGGCGTCGCTACTGGTTGTGTCCGCGGGCATGGACACGTACGGACCTGCTGGACGGAATGGTTCCAAGTGAACATTCTAGGACTGGCTGACGGGCCCCGACCGAGCGCTGCGCTGTACAAAGATGGCACCCTGGTGTCGGTTCGCACCGAAATGAAGGGGCTGGGCTTGGACCGCTTCGGCATTCCGTGGAAGGCTGCGGAGGCGGTGTTGCACGATGGTGGTCTGAGTCCTGCAGACGTCGACCATGTGGCTGTTGCCGGTAAGTTTACGCCGATGTTGTTGCTGCGCCAGCATCCGCGATTGCGTCGTCTGGGGGGAGATGCGTTCTCGCCAGCGCGTGACCTACATGCCTTGGCTCAGGCCTTCTTGCGTCAGAGTGGGCTCGGTGCGTTGGAGTCGGACCGCGCGGCCGACTGGTGGACAGCTCAGCTCAAGTCTCGCGGCTATGGCCAGCGTCGTCTTCAACTTGTGACCATTCATAGAGCGCTTGCTGCTGCGGGCTATCGCTGCCAAGCAGATGACGATGTCCTGGTGATCAGCATGCACCCAATGGGGGACGGCGTGGTCGCGGCGGTTCACCGTGGTGAGGCCGGCTTTTTGGAGCTGGTGTGGGAACAACGTGGGTCATCGGCTCTTCAGGTTCACCTGACGCGCTGCGCGGAAGTGCTTGGCTTTGTCGGCACTGCGGACATGGTCGAGCTGTCTGAGCTGGCTGCAAAGGGCGTTGCCGATGGTGAGATTGTTCGCGAGCTGGAAGGCTGGCTGCGTGTGCGCGAAGGCAAGATCTGCGGGCATCGTCGACCGGTGCCTGGCTTTCGGCGCGACCGGGTCTACACGTTGCTCGAGAAAGCATCGCGAGCGGACGCAGCTGCGTCGTTGTTGGTGAACCTGCGCGATGCCGTGTGCAAGCTGGTGTCGTGGCACCTTCGCGCCGAAGCCATCCAAGATGTGGTGTTGTGCGGGAGCTTGCTGCATGACCCGCGACTTGTGAATGCGGTCGCGGCCTTGCCTTCCGTAGGCACTGTGACCGCACTGCCGTTGACGGGGGGGGCGGAGCTGGCTGTTGGTGCGGCAGCATCACTTGGAGGAGTGGCGCCAAGATCGTTGCCCGTGGCGGGATTGTCGCGCGCATTCAGCGACTCAGATGCCAAAGCTGCGATTGCGGCCTCTGCCTGCAAGCCAGTCAAGCGGCGCAGTCCTGCGAAGTGGCTCTCGGACCAGCTTGCGGAAGGCAATTCCGTGGCGCGGCTCGTTGACCGCGGTGGGCTGGGGCGATGGGGAGCGGGACGGTCTGCAGTTCTCGTCCGAGCAGATGACGCCGCCGGTATCGAGCGTCTGCGCAAGAATCTCGGCCGTAGTCCAGATGAACAGCCAGGCTGCTTGTTCCTTGACACTGTCATGGACGGGCGCAGCACTCATGCCGAGGTGTTGAAGAGGGCATGCCGACACGGTGTCGCCGCCATGTCGTTTGGAGAGGCCTTTTCACGACCCATTCGCGGTGTCGTTTCGAAGGATGGGCGCATCTACGCCGTTCGCGTTGCCGTTGAGACGGACCCGGTTCTCCATGATGCGCTCACGCGATTGAAGAACAAGACCGGTTGCAGTGCAGTCGCCTGTTTCCCCCTTGCGGATGGCGACATGCCGTCGGTCACGAACCCCGAAGAAGCGGTGCGAGTGTTTGTGACGTCCGACCTAGACGCGCTACAGCTCGGCCCCTTTGGAGTTGTGAAGCCCGCATGATGACTGCACCTGTCTCTCCCCTCGAGCGCTTGCGTAGCGTTCTGCGTGACATGGACTCTGTGCTTGTCGCCTTCTCGGGCGGGGTCGATTCGGCTCTGGTCCTGCGCGTTGCCGTAGATACCCTTGGCGACCGCGCACATGCCGTGACCGCCGAGTCTCCTACGTTTCCTCCAGAAGAAGCGGCCCTCGCTCGGGAGATCGCAGCGGACCTAGGTGTGGCCCATCATATCGTCGACAGCCATGAGCTGGAGGTCGAGGGCTATGCGGCGAACGCCGGTAATCGCTGCTATTTCTGCAAGTCAGAGCTGTTCGTCCTGGCTGAGGCCGTGCGCCAAAAGCATGGGCTCGCCTGGGTCGTGGATGGCACCTTGCTGGATGACCTTGGCGACCATCGCCCCGGTCTTGTGGCCGCGAGTGAACAACGGGTTCGTCATCCGCTTGTGGAAGCGGAGCTCGGCAAAGCCACCGTCCGCGAGCTCGCCCGCAGCCTGAAGGTACCGGTGTGGGACAAGCCTTCGTTCGCGTGCCTAGGAAGCCGATTCCCAGACGGTACGCGTGTGACCGAGCCGAAGGTGCGGCAGGTCCGTTCCGCAGAGTCGGCGTTGCGCGTGTTGGGGTTTCGGCAGTTTCGCGTTCGCTGGCATGAGCTCGGAGACGACGTGCTGGCTCGTGTTGAGCTGCCAGCCGATGCCTTTGCGCGAATGGCTGAACCGGGTGTTCGGGACCAAGTGGTTGCCGCGTGCAAGGGGGTTGGCTTTCGCTGGGTGACGTTGGACCTTGCCGCCTACGTGAGTCCCGAGGATCGAGTTGCTCGTGAGCAGTAAGCCCGTCGTCGCCTCGTCTCGTCGTGAAGTTCTCATTGAGGTCATTGGCCTGTGGCTTGTGACCATGCTCCTGATTCGTGGATTGAAAGTCGCGGTCGATGTTGGGGCTCCGAAGCTGATCTTGGCCGGCGTGCCTCTTCTGTTCATGTACATGCCGGTGGCCATGTGTCGCTGGCGCGGAGTGGACTCGTGGAGCTACCCGCTGGCGATTCCTTCGTTTCGCGACTGGCCCACCTGGCGGCGTGCCCTGAAGGTCAATGGTGTACTCATCGCGGTCATGGTTCTGCCCTGGATCGGTCTGTACCATCTGTGGCAGACCACGCTGTTGCCGGACACGGTCATGGCGCTCAACCCGTGGCTTGGTGAGCTGACGCGCGTACTGGCGGAGTGGGGGTGGCTCGGGCCTCGGGCGACGTTGACGCTGCCTGTTCCGCATTTTGAGTTTCGCGGGGTGTGGCCGGACTCCATCCCGTTGTTGATTGCCTACCACCTGTTCTTCGTCGCCATTCCAGAAGAGATGTTCTACCGCGGGTATCTGCAGACCCGCCTTCAAGAGCACTTCACACCAGGTACACGGGCTTTCGGTACGGTGGTGGGGCGCGGGCTGATTTTCGCCAGTCTTCTGTTCGCATTCGGTCATTCGATAGTGGAGCTGCAGTGGTGGCATTTCGCCATCTTCGTGCCCAGTCTGGCTTTCGGGTGGCTGCGGAATCGCACCGGCGACATCATGGCCGGCGCCTTTTTCCATGCTTGGTGCAACGTGCTCGCAGTCACCCTGGACACTCTCTACGGCGTTGTCTTGCCGGCGTCTGCCACCGGCGGCTAGCGCGAGGTTTTTGCGACGAACACGCACAACCCGATATACTTACGCCGATGTGACAGTGCCCACCACGGGGGCCGCGTCTGTCGGGAGTCTGTGTTGGCTAAGTGTCCGTTCTGTAGTTCCGAAATCAGCGAGAGCCTCTCCATCAATGGCGGCACCTGTCCGACATGCTTTGGTGAGATTCCCGGTGAAGAAGCGCCAACCGATCCCGGTGCGGTCGTCCGCGCGCGTCAAGAAAAAGAAGATGCGAAGACCGTTGCTCGGTCCCGCGTCCCGGTCATCCTGTTGACTCTCGCAATGGGCACCCTCATTGCCGGTGCAGCATGGTTGGCGACTCGGCCGCCCGCTGAGGTTCCTGTGCTCGACTTCGACCAGCTCGAGTTCGCTGAGTACGAGATCGTTGCGCTCGAAGACCCGGACACCGAAGCGGCGCCGGCGCCCACCCAACCTCGTCCGCGCCCGGGGCCCTCCGCTCTCGACCGCGCAGCGAATGGGAATGGTCCCGACATCAATGTGGCTGAGATGGGCAACAGTGGAAACCCCGACGGCGGCGCAGGTGGAACACGCACCATTGGTGGCGGTGGTGGTGACATTGACCCCGAGATTGAGCTCGGCGGCGCTGGCTTCGGCGGTGACGGCCTTGGCAGCATCGATATTGGCCCACAACGGCGACAGCTGCGCGGCGTCACGCTCAGTGACCCGAACGATATTGTCGATATGATTCGTGCGACGATGGAGCAGGGCATTCCCCGTCTTCAGCGCTGCTACACACGTGCCTACGGAACGAACTCGGACCTGCGCGGCGAATGGATGCTGACCTACACGCTGCTCGAGTCAGGTGAGCCCTCCGATGTCCGTGTTGACGGCAAGACCATGAGCGATGCGGCCATGGAAGAGTGCATCGCCACGCGGGTCAAGGGATGGAACTTCCAGCCCATCGTCAACAATCAGCCGATTCAGAAGACCTTGCGCTTCCGTCCAGGCTGATTTGCTCTACCGGCTCGCCCTCACAGGTCGAGCCGCATGACAACCGCGTCGCAGCCGTCGTCGTAGTACTTCTTGCGCTCGCCGACAGTGCTGTAGCCGAGGTGCTCGTACAGGCCCCTTGCTGGGCCGTTGTCGGTACGGACCTCTAGGAAGACCTCAAGGACTCCCAGGCTCTGCAGACGGCCGTGAGCGGCTTTCAGGAGCTGCTTGGCAATACCGCGTCGTTGGTGCGACGGGTGCACGGCGACGGTCAGGACATCCGCACAAGGCCCGGCAACGCTGATGAGCACATGTGCATTGGATTGATGAACCATCGACAAGCTGGACGTTGCCTGTAGAGAGGCGCGGATCTGGTCTTCGCGCCATGGATGTGAGGCGGCGGCGGCCTCGGTCGTTGCGATTGTGTGGGCGTCTTCTGCTGTTCCGTCTCGAAAGGGTGCCATCAGCGCTGCTCACGGATGGTTCGGATTCGACTCCCTGCCCGAAGCGTCGTGAGCAGAGTGTCGAGCTCGCCCCTCCAAGCATCGTCCGCCGGTGGCACACGAATGTTGCGCAAGGCAAAGCGCTCAACCACGAGGCGGCGCTGCGCCCATTGGTCCAGTGCGCTGTCCGAGAGTCCCCACCTGGCAAAGAAGGCGTCCGCAGCAGCTGTGGAGTCGAATGTCGCGCGAATCGAGGCGACACGCTCGCTCACGTCTAGATCGGACGGTGTGTACACGCTCACATCACCCGCGGCGGCCCGAAGGACGGCCGCGTCGATTAGTCGCTCACTGTCAGACCGAGCAGGGTCCGACCACAACACGAGCGCTTGCGGGTCGTGGATGGCCATGGCGGCGTTTAGGTCGAGCTCTGTGGCAAGCACCAGCTCTTCTTCGACGACGGCCACCACCCGGTCAGCTGGGGCTGCCAGAGCGATGGAAAACCAGAACAGGAGGAGAGCAGTCACACCCACAACTACCCTACATTGGGCTACACTGCTGCCCTGGAGGTACTGTGCTCGGTTGGTTGGTGTTGTTGACGGCTTGTTCAAGTGGACCCTCCCCGGATGCCGTGTCGGTCGTGTACCAAGGGCGGCTCGATGGTGAGATTGAACCGTGTGGTTGACCTCGTAATCCTCTGGGCGGTCTGTCCAGGCGAGCATCGGTCCTTACAGAGCTGAAATCATCCGGTCCCGTCCTTGTTGTGGACGGCGGCAATGCGCTGCACCGCAATCGCGAGTGGCCCGCTACAGGCTTGCCTCAAGCCCGCGTAACTGCAGCTGTGGTTGCGAAGGGCCTAGCCGAGACGGGTATCGACGCCATGGCCCTCGGTGGTCATGATTGGTGGCTAGGAACGGAGTTTGTTCAAGCCTTAGTGCGCGAACACTCCCTGCCAATCTTGGCTGCAAATCTGACCTGCGACGGGACTGCGCCGTTTCCGGGCGGCGTGGTGGTGGAACGTGGGGCGCTGCGCTTTGCAGTCGTAGGCGTGACCACTGGCGAGCCGCAAGGCTGCGAGGTGGGGGACCCTCGTGTTCTGGCCGAGAGTGCTCTGGCTGGGCTCGGTGAGGTGGACGTCGCCGTTCTGCTAGCTCCCGAAGGTGAGGCGGCTCTCGAAGCTTGGGGAGCAAGTCAGAGCGCCTTCGATCTCGTTGTCGTAGGCGATAGTGATATCCCAAGCACCACAAGCGTTCCTTGGGGGGACGGCTGGCGGGTTCAGAGCGGTTCACGTGGCAAGCAGGTCGGCGTTGCAACGATTGAGCCCGTCTCAGGCGGGCATGGTCTGACGCGGACCGGAGAGGGAGCCACGCCCACTGCGGGTGCCCATGTATTGTCCACGCGCCTGATTGCGCTTGCTGAAGCGCTACGCGAGGACCCAGACATCGCCGCTATTGTTGCGGACGGCAAGGTGCGTATTGCCGAGACAGAGGCCGCTCCTGCACGTCCCATTGACAGTGTGGCTCGACGAGTCGCAAGCGGCTCTGCCTACGCTGGCCGGGACACCTGCGCGGGATGCCACGCTCAGGCGGACGCCCAGTGGCAGACGACTTCGCATGCTCACGCTTGGACAACTCTAGACGCCGCCGGACGCGGACTGGACCGAAGCTGTGTTGGGTGCCACGTCACAGGCTGGGAACAGGACGGTGGCCCGCAAGAGCCAGCAGCCATCGGTGCCTTCCGTGACGTTCAGTGTGAGGTGTGCCATGGCCCTTCGGCTGCCCATGTTGCCGATCCAGCGACCATCAAGCCAGTTCGTTCACCGTCTGTGACCGTGTGCACCACCTGCCACGACGGCGAGCGCGACGGCGGGCAGTTTGATGCCGAGACCTACATGCCACGCATCCACCATGGGCACGCTGAGTAGGACGTCAGCGGACGACCAGAGGCCTACGCCCCTGCGCTCATAGCGAGCAAGATGCCGCCGATTGTGAGCCCGATGATGTCGAGGCACAGTACCGCGGTGCCTACGTAGCCAAGCACTCGGGCAACCATGAGTAGTTGCGCGGGTTCGTGACCGTCCACAACCGCGCGCTTTCGCTCAACATCGGCCATGTACACAGCGACTGGACCCAGGAATGGGCACAGGACAACGCCGGCAATGGCTACGCCTAGGACGACGTGCGGTGACCGTGGCGGTGCGTCGATTGGGGCAGAGGCGTCCATGTCAGTTGGCCGTTCCGTGAATGGAGAAGAACTGCGTGGTGTCGGTGAGACCAATGTCGCTGAACGCGGACCAGCTGTAGGGGCGAGCATCCGCATTCGACCAGAAGTTCCGTGATCCTCCGGACTCCGGACAGGTGCGCAGACAGGTTGCCGATGTGCTTGTCGAGATGACCTGGATGGCCACGAAGACGTTGTCTCCAGCGCTCAACTCTAGATCTGCTGGGAGAATGATGACGCGCTCGGTCTCGTTGACTTCGGCTGTGGGGACCGAGAGCACGAGGTCTGGGGCGCTGTCTGCTGGGGGGGCACTGTCGGACGTCACGTAGACGTGTACCGAAGTGGGCAGAGTCGCTTCGCAGTCCAGCAGCGTGTCCAGCGGGTCGTGAAACAGGTGAATACGAACCTGTTCGAGGCTCATGTCTTGGCTGGGCGTGATGCGTGCCGCCGACCAGTGGCCGTCTTCTGTGTCGGCCTCCCCGCGTAGGACTGTGTCGGCGTCGGAGCAGGCTGTCGTGTCGTAGCTGTAGAACGCAACGTCAGAGCCTGTGACGCTTGTGCCCTCAACCTCTGTGCCATCGGTGCCCGACCCGGTGTCGTTGGTGTCATCGGTATCGTCGCCGTTACAGGCAACGATGAAGAGGGGCAGGGCGAAGAGTGAGAGAACGCGCATGGGGGGCTCCATTAGGCGAGAAGGCTAGCGACCTCCTCAATCTGGGCGTGGCCCGTGCGAAGAAGGAAGTCATTACGACGACCATAGCTCTTGGCACCCAAGACGAAAAACTGTGGCTCGGGATTCATCAGCAACTCGGGGCCGCTGGCTTTGGGCGCCAGGCAGTCACCGCTGCTGTCACCTAGCAATGCCGCAGCGAGCTTCATGGGGCCCTCGCTGGCGTAGCAGGCGTGAACTTGCAGCTCACGGTGCAGGTTGAGGTCTGGCCTGAATCCTGTGCATGCAACCACCACATCAACGTCCACAGGTTCGGCTCGTCCGTCCAGAGTCACAGACAGACCCCCGTTGTTTGGAGCCATCTCCGTGACCCAAGCCAGCGGAGCGTGGGTCACTTGGCTTCGAGCGTTCTCTGTCCGTTGGAACAGCTTCCTACGACCTGGAAGGGGGTCGTCCGAATCACTGTTGAAGCCAAGGCCATCTTTGTGCGCTGTGACCCAAGTGACGTCGGCGGGGGGCGTTGTGGTGAGCAATTGGTTGAGCACGGTGGCGGCACTGGCGCCGTCGCCAACCAATAGAACCCGCTTTCCAGCCAGGTCCGAGCAATCTCGTGGACCGTAGTGAATCAGGCCCGCTTGGCGTGCAGCGCGCTCTCCAACCGCGTCCACCCCGCCAAGTCCTGCTGGCGCCGGATCTGAGAGCACGCCAGAGCAGTCAATGACGGCATCGGCGAACATCACCGTCTCGCCATGCGGCGTATCGACGAGCAGACGGAAGGGGTCTTGAACCCGCACGGTGCTTCCAATGGCCGTTCCTTTTCTCTGAACGCTTCTGGAGACCGAGCGCACTTGGTGGTGGGCGCGAAGGTTCAGAGTGGTGGAAATTGGAGCGAGGTAGTGGCTGACAAAATCGGCGCCTGATGGCAGCGCGCTCAAGTCTAGGGTTGCTCCAATTCGTGTCCGGCCTCGCTCCGTGGTGAGCATCGACCATGGCGTAAACAGCGTCACATGCGACCACGAGCGCACACCTGCCGCCGCCAGCCCCTTCTCGAGAACGGTGACCGAGTGTCCATCTTCTTCGAGCTTTAGTGCCGCTTCTAGACCGACCGGTCCAGCACCGATGACGATGACATTCATGACAGTTCCTCCGACCCCGGGTAGATGCCGCCCTTGTGAGTTCGTTGCAAGTACGCACGTCAGGGGAGTTCGGATGTCCAGCTTTGAGAATCTCTTCATTGGCATTGCCGGAATGATCGGTGCTGGCAAGAGCACGTTGGCTACGGCGCTAGCCGAACACTTGAGCATTGACGTGTACTATGAGCCGGTAGAGGACAACGAGTACCTCGCCGATTTCTACGCAGACACGGCGAAGTATTCGTTCGCGATGCAGGTCTACTTGTTGAACCGTCGCTTTCAGCAGCACCAAGAGATCATCTGGCGCGGACGCAGCGCCGTACAAGACCGCACGATCTATGAGGACAGCATCTTCGCGAAGATGTTGGCGGATGTGGGTCTGATGGATGAACGCGACTACCGAACCTATCAATCGCTGTTTCAGCACATGTCCAACTTCATGTGCAAGCCAAACCTCATCGTCTACTTAGACGTGAAGCCTGAGGCGTCTTTCGAGCGCATTCAGATGCGCAGCCGCGGCGTTGAGAGTGGTATTTCGCTAGAGTATTTGCAGGCGTTGTACCGGGGCTACGAAGAGTTTATCGGTGACATCAGCCGGGTCATCCCGGTCATTCGAGTGGACTACGAGCGCTTCGGCACTGCTGCAGAGATGGCCGAACTGATCGAGCGCGAGTACCTCGACCACAGCTTCCTGCGCGAAGCAACTCGCTTTGATCCCACCCGCTGATGGTCGTTCTAGGCATTGAGACCAGCTGTGATGAGACCGCTGCGAGCGTTGTCGACGCAACGGGCGTGCGAAGTGACGTGGTCTATAGCCAGACCATTCATGAAGCCTACGGCGGTGTCGTTCCCGAGCTTGCCAGCCGTGGTCACGTTGAGAAAATCGGCGCTGTTGTCGCGGCTAGCTTGCATGAGGCTGGCGTCGAGCGACCGGACGTTGTCGCAGCGACTAGCGGTCCCGGATTGATGGGAGCGGTACTCGTAGGGCTGTCCTACGCAAAGGGGCTCGCTGCTGCGTGGAACGTGCCATTCGTCGGTGTCAACCACCTGGAAGGGCATCTGTTGTCGCCGCTTCTAGAAGACCCGGCCCCGAGCTTTCCGTTTCTCGCTCTGGTCGTCAGTGGCGGTCACACCACGCTGTACCTTGCCGAAGACATCGGTAAATACAGTGTTCTAGGAAGCACCCGTGATGACGCGGCGGGTGAGGCTTACGACAAGACTGCCCGTTTGCTTGGACTTGGCTACCCGGGTGGTCCCGTTGTGGACCGCTTGGCGGCTACTGGCAACGCCGATGCCGTTCCTCTGCCTCGGCCCATGCCTGGTGAGCTGGACTTCTCGTTCTCGGGCCTCAAGACTGCTGTGCGCAATCGTGTCCAGCGCTTCCCCGATGACAACGTCGAAGACGTCTGTGCAGGGTTTCAGGCGGCAGTTCTAGACTGTCTGATGAACCGGATTGAGGCCGCGAGCCGTTCAACGGGCATCACGCGTGTGGCAATCGCTGGAGGCGTCGCCGCCAACAGTGGCCTTCGCGCAAGGCTTATGGCGTCGGACCTGACGGTGACCATGCCGCCGAAGTCCCGCTGTACCGACAACGGCGCCATGATTGCCAATGTGGGGCGATTGTACGCATTGCGGGGACAGTTTCATGACTTGTCCTTCGCCGCTCAGCCGGGCTGGGCTTTGACATGATGGTGTGGCGTTGCTCACATCTCAATGGTTCGTCGCGTTGCGACTCGACCGAAACAGTGGTCCGATTTGGGAGCCTCTTTGTCTGAAGAAATCCACCCCCGTGTTCTCCTCAAACGCCTAGAACAACGCGCTCGCCGTCGGTTCGGTCAGCACTTCTTGGCTCGCCCAGGGATTGTGACGCGCATTGTGCGCGCCGCTCGAGTGGAACCCGGAGACCGCGTAGTTGAGGTCGGGCCTGGATTGGGCATTCTGACTCGCGCGCTGTTGGCGGCCGGTGCAGACTTGACTGCGATTGAGCTGGACCGAGACATGGCCGAGTTCATTCGGGAAGAGCATCCTGACGTTCGGCTCATCGAAGGGGACGCTATGCGGGTGAACCTCGACGAAGAGCTGCCGGGTTCGGGCTGGAAGGTCGTGGCCAACCTGCCGTACAACGTCGGTACGCGGTTGATGTTGAACTGGGTCGACATGCCCGACCGGTTTGAGAGCCTGACGGTGATGCTGCAGAAGGAAGTGGTGGACCGCATTCTGGCTGATCCGGGAACGCGTGCCTACGGCTCGCTGACCGTCCAGATGAGAGCGCGGGCCAAGGCACGCATGATCTGTGCTGTTCCCCCGGCGGCCTTTTATCCGCCGCCGAAGGTCGACTCCGCGGTCATCCAGTTGTTCCCTCACGTGCCGGACTTGGGAGGAGTGCCCTCGGCACACTTTGACCGTGTGGTTCGTGCGGCCTTCTCCCAGCGTCGCAAGACCTTGCGCAATGCGCTGTCCGCGTTGTTCGACCGCGATGTTGTCGATGCGGCCCTCACACAGACGGGTATCGACGGGCAGATCCGTGGTGAGATGTTGGACCTAGACGCCTTCCGGGCTATTTCGGCCCAGCTTCCCGAGTAGACTGCGGCAGCGACCCTTCCTGGAGACTTCTTCGATGCGAATCACCTCATGCGGCATCACGGATGTTGGCCTCAAGCGTGGCCACAACGAAGACAACTTCCTCATCAATGAGGAGCTCAATCTCTTTGTTGTTGCAGACGGTATGGGCGGCCATGCCGGCGGTGAGTACGCGTCGGCCATCTCGGTGAACACCGTCGAGGAAATCGTCACCAATCTTGAGCTGCATGGTCATCCAATTGACATGGAAGACCCTGATGATCCCGTCGACCGCACACGGGAGCGCCTTCGTTACGCCATTCGCTTGGCTGGGCGGCGGATTCACGGAAAGGCGCAAGAAGAGCCCCAATACAGCGGTATGGGTACCACGGCTGTGGCCCTGTTGGTCGAGAACGGAAACGCGTTCATCGCACACGTTGGCGACAGTCGGCTGTACCTGTGTCGTGACGGTGTGACCCGGCAGATCACGGAGGACCACAGCCTGGTGAATGAGAAGCTCAAGGCCGGTCTCATCACGGAAGAAGAAGCGAAGAACCACCGCATGCGCAACGTCATCACGCGGTCCCTTGGCTACCAAGAAGACGTCGAAATCGATGCCCAGGTCCAGGCGGTCCGTCGAGGAGACGTGTTCTTGCTCTGCTCAGATGGTCTGTCTGGCTACTTCGAAGAAGACGAACTGGGCGAGTACATGGGGCACTACGGTCCCCAGGATGCCTGCCGGCGCCTCGTTGAGCTGTCGTGCGAACGTGGCGGCGAAGACAACATCACCTGTTTGATTGCGAAGATTGAAGAGGTCGGATGAGCGGGCCCTCCGAGGAGGACTGGGACGACGTCACCACCCAAGGTGGTTCGGTTCGCGCCCCAACAGCTCGGGTCGATGAGGCGCGTGTCACACGCATGGTGTGGACCATTCGCGGGCTCATTGTTGCGCTTGTTGTCTGCTTCGTCGTCATTGCAGTCACACTGCCGCGCAGCTTGGCGTACACCGAAGTCTTCGAAGAGAATCTGGCCATTAAGGCCAAGATTAGCGACGTGGACGACCAGTTGAGCGCCCTCGACCGGATGCTGTTGCGTCTGCGGGTATACGACGCGGAAGTGCGGTCCCTAAGCCAGCCGGACGGAGACCACGGCGGCATCCCTGACGAGGCATTCTCGGGCGCGGACGTTGCGATGGACCCGGACGTTGACCTGGACCCTGGCACCGGTGTGTCGGGGAATAGTGTGGTGTTCGATGAGGACGGGGATGGCGACGTCATGGACGGCACCCTGCGTCCGGCGGCGGAGTGGGCTGACTCGGTGTCTAGCCGGCTGCACACCATTGTGAGTCGTCTGGAGACGGCCGAACCCGACCTTACGACCGTCGTGGGCGAGCTCGAGAGTCTACGGGCGCTGGAGCTGGCCTTGCCAAGTGCGTGGCCCGCCGCAGGCACCTTCACCAGCGGGTTTGGCTGGCGTCGCTCACCGTTTACGCGGCGCTGGAAGTTCCATAGCGGCATCGACGTGGCGAATGACCGTGGAACACCGATTCACGCGCCGTCAGACGGCCAGGTGGTCAAAGCCGAGTACAACTCTGGCTACGGTCGAATGGTGGAGATTGACCATGGGTTTGGAATCCATACGATCTATGCCCACTGTCAGGCTCTTCGCGTTCGCGAGGGAGACTATGTCGAGCGCGGGGACCTTCTGGGTACTGTTGGCACGACAGGCCAGAGCACAGGGCCGCATCTTCACTTCGAAGTTCGGCTAGAAGGGCACGCTGTGGACCCCATGGACTACCTGCCTCGCTGAGACGTGGTGAGTGGGGTGGGCAACGCCCAGCTGTGAGACATGAGCAGTAAGAACCGTCTACGGCGGCCTTGCGAACCACGAGGCTCTCATCACTCAAGCTGTCCCTTGTTGCGGATAGTTGCTTTGAACCCCGACAGATCTGCGGTCTCACAGCTCACAACACACAGCCCGCGGTCGAATCTCTGGAACGCTGCGCGGGCTGGCCTACGCCGATGTCAGGCAATTAGGGGGTTGCGGACAGGGGCGATGTGACGAATTACACGCCCCTGCTTGCTGCGCGCCCGCCATTGTGTGGGCCAAATGTAGCACTACTGGTTGCGGAGATAGCATGTTTGAAGCCTTTTCTCGGTTGGCGAAGCGCGTATTCGGAGACGCCAATGAGCGTGAGCTGAAGAAGCTCCAGCCGTTGGTGGCCGCCATCAACGCTCTTGAGTCTCAATTCGAGGCCCTGTCGGACGAGCAACTCGCCGCCAAGACCGTTGAATTTCGCACTCGTATCGAAAACGGTGCACCTCTGGACGATTTGCTCGTCGAAAGCTTCGCAACCGTTCGTGAAGCTTCAAAGCGAACCCTCGGAATGCGTCCGTACGATTGCCAGCTGATCGGCGGTGCCGTGATTCATCAGGGCAAGATCGCGGAGATGAAGACGGGTGAGGGCAAGACCCTTGTAGCCACGCTGCCCGTCTACCTGAACGCACTCTCTGGCAAGGGCGCGCACGTGGTCACCGTCAATGACTACTTGGCAGACCGTGATGCGGACTGGATGGCGGAGGTCTACAACTTCCTCGGACTGTCTGTCGGAAAGGTGCTCTCGGGCGAGCGCAACCAGACCATCAAGCGCGATGCGTACGCTGCAGACATCACCTACGGCACCAACAACGAGTTTGGCTTCGACTACTTGCGGGACAACATGAAGTTCCGCATTGAAGACATGGTCCAACGTGGTCATGCCTTCGGCATCGTCGACGAAATCGACTCGATTCTCATCGATGAAGCTCGGACCCCACTGATCATCAGTGGCCCCGCCGCAGCAGACGTCGATCTGTACCGGGTGGTCGACCAGGTCATCCCTCTGCTTCAGGAAGAAGTGGACTTCACCGTAGACGAAAAGGCTCGGTCCGCCGTCCTGACAGATGCGGGTGTGCACAAGGTTGAAGCTCGTTTAGGCATCGACAACCTGTTCGACCCGAACAACATGGAAGTGCTTCACCACGTCCAGCAGTGCCTCAAGGCACACCATACGTTCAAGCGCGACAAAGACTACGTCGTCCAGAACGGTGAGGTGATCATCGTTGACGACAACACGGGTCGTCTCATGTCGGGCCGTCGCTGGTCCGATGGTCTTCACCAAGCGGTGGAAGCCAAAGAAAAGGTCCGCATTCAAGAAGAGTCCCAGACGTACGCGACCATCACCTACCAGAACTTGTTCCGTATGTACGACAAGCTGGCAGGAATGACGGGTACTGCCGCTACGGAAGCCGCGGAGTTCGCGAGCATCTACGACCTCGACACGATGATCATCCCGACCAATAAGCCGATTGCGCGAATTGACTCGGAAGACATTGTCTACAAGACGCAGATGGAGAAGTTCCGCGCCGTCATGACCGATATCCAACAGGCGAATGCCAAGGGGCAGCCGGTCTTGGTCGGTACGACCTCGGTTGAGAAGTCGGAAATTGTGAGCAAGCTGCTCAAGCGCGCTGGCATTGGGCATGAGATTCTCAACGCGAAGAATCACTCCCGCGAAGCGCACATTGTCTCGCAAGCTGGCCGTCTGAATGCTGTGACCATCTCCACCAACATGGCGGGTCGCGGAACGGACATCAAGCTCGGCGGCAGTCCTGAAGCCATGGCCGAGGACATCGCGAGTATCGAGACGGATCCGGAAGGGTACGCAGTTGCCTTTGCCAAGTTTGAACCACAGTGTGCCGCTGAGAAGGCCGCAGTCCTCGCAGCCGGTGGCCTACACATCGTGGGTACCGAACGTCATGACTCGCGTCGCGTCGACAACCAGCTGCGCGGTCGGTCTGGCCGTCAAGGGGACCCGGGCAGCTCGCGCTTCTTCCTGTCTCTTGAAGATGAGCTGATGCGTCTGTTTGGTGGCGACAAAGTCACCGTGTGGATGGAACGCATGGGCCTGAAGGATGACGAACCGATCGAGCATCGCTGGATTTCTAAGGCCATCGAGAATGCCCAGAAGAAGGTCGAAGGTCGCAACTTCCAGATGCGGAAGAACCTGCTCGAGTACGACGATGTCATGAACTACCAGCGTCAGGGTGTGTACGAGCTTCGTCGCCGAGCGCTGGCGGGTGAGGACATGATGGGCATGCTGGACGAGAGCATTGTCGCTACTGCCGTCGATACCCTCGACGACTCATGTGGAGCGAGCCCCAACCCGGAAGCGTGGGACCTGACGATTCTTCGCAAGCGTCTCAAAGACATTGCGGATGTTGAGTGGGACGACACCGACGAGCAGCTGCGTGATGCGTCGCGTACGGACTTGGAGGCCCGCTTCAAGGCCGAGCTTCGGCAGAAGCTCGAAGAGCGCAACGAAGCTGTTGGTGAAGAGGCGTTCAACAGCTTGGCGCGCATGCTCGTGCTCCAGCACTCGGACCAGTTGTGGAAGGACCACTTGCTCGCCGTGGACCGTCTGCGCCAAGGCGTGAGCCTGCGTGGCTACGGCCAACGCAACCCGCTGCTTGAATACAAGCGCGAGGCGTACCACATGTACTTGCTGATGGAAGCTATGCGCGACGAGGAAGTTCTCAAGAACCTCATCCGTGCAGATGCCGCAGCTGCTGCCGCACCTCCTCCCGGAAGGCGCCCACCGGCGCGTCAGTCGCTTCCTGCTCCCGCTGCGGCACAACCAGCAAACGGCGGCTCCGTGGACCCGTTGGCTGCTGTTGGCTTGCCACCCATGCCAGGACTCACCGCACCTGGTCGTCCGGCCGCTGCCGCTCCAGCTGCTCCGCCTCGTGTTCCGACGAAGGGCGACGAAGCCCGTGCATTCGGCATTGAGAATGGCTTCAGCAAGAACGACCCCTGTCCGTGTCAGAGCGGCCAGAAGTTCAAGAAGTGCTGCGGAAAGGGCGCCTCAGCGACTCCCGCTCCAGCACCAAGGGTCTAGTACCTGAAGCGCGAAGCCCCCGCGTCCGAACAGGCGCTACTTCAACGCGCTCTGGCGTTGGAGGGGCTGGCGCTCGGCGTCATTGCCTCTGGCTTTGGCGAGGCGGCTCCATCCGACCTACGGCGCAATAAGGGATGGATTGGCACTTTGCTCGAACGTGAGCTTGGCGCTGTCGGTGGGGCTCAGGCCGAGCCTGATTTTCCCGCGCTCGGCGTCGAGCTGAAGACCATCCCTGTAAATGACAAGGGCGTGCCTACGTCGTCCACCTGGGTGTCGCTCGCGGACATTGACCTGCGCGTGTCGCGCTGGGAGGACTCGTGGGCACGGCGAAAGCTGTCCCGTGTTCTGTGGGTGCCGGTCATCACTCCTAAGGGCAGCTCGCCTGGTGAGCGCTGTATCGGGCGGCCGCTGCTGTGGTCGCCAACTGCTGTGCAAGACGCTCTCCTTCAGCAGGACTGGGACGAGCACATGGAGCTCCTAGGCCTGGGGGCCTTCTGGCAGATCGATGCGACTCGGGGGAACGCCTTGCAGCTCCGTCCCAAGGCCGCCAAAGGCAGCGACACCCAGTGGGCCTTGTCGGACGACGGAGAGTGGGTGAGGGCGCAGCCGAAAGGCTTCTACTTGCGACGAACCTTCACCCGAGACGTGTTGGCTGGTGGCATTGCGAGAGAGCAAGGCATTGCCGACGATACGAAAACCCGTTAGCCGCGCCGTCCACTTGTCTTCGGATGAGTGAGATCACACGCTGGAACATCACGTGTGACCCACGGTGCCCGTGAAAACGGGGTCGGGTCGCAGTGCCAGCGGACGTTTCAACCAAATTCGGGCCTTGTGCCCACGTCTCGTCTCTGACGAGGCATCTGGAGCTCCCTATGAGCGTTTCCCTCCGCGACCTTCTCGAAGCAGGCGTACATTTCGGTCACCAAACCCGTCGTTGGTCCCCGAGAATGAAGCCATACATCTATGGCGCCAAGAACGGCATTCACATCATCGACCTTCAGAAGACCGCTCGCGGCCTGGTCGATGCTAGCCGCTTCATCGCGAATGAAGTTGCCCACGGTGGCACCATCATGTTCGTCGGCACCAAGCGCGCCGCACAGGACATCGTCAAAGAAGAGTCCCAACGCTGCGGCATGTACTTCGTGAACAACCGCTGGCTCGGCGGCACGATGACCAACTGGCAGACCGTTAAGAAGTCAATCGACCGTCTCGTTACGCTCGAAAAGGCCCGCGACGAAGGCCGCTTTGAGCTGTTGACCAAGAAGGAGGCTCTCGAGCTGTCCCGCGAGATCGCCAAGATGGACCGCAACCTCGGCGGCATCAAGGGCCTCAAGGGTCTGCCGAAGATTATCTTTGTCATCGACCCGAAGAAGGAGCACATCGCTATCAAAGAAGCGAACAAGCTCAAGATTCCAGTCGTCGCTCTGTGTGACACCAACTGTGACCCGCAAGGAATCAGCTACGTCATTCCAGGCAATGATGACGCTCTGAAGTCGATTCGTCTGTTCACCGAAGCCATCGCTGACGCTGTCATCGAAGGCAAGGCAGCATCGACCAAGGGTAACAACAACGACGTGTACGTTGCGAAGGCAGCGGCTGCAGACGTCGAAGTTGTCCGTCGTGGCGGCGAAGCTGCTGCTGCTCCGGCTGCCGAAGCTGCACCAGCCGTCGAAGCTGCACCCGCACCCGCGGTCGCTCCAGAGGCTTAAGGGCCCGGTCGCATCACCCGGCCGATGTGCCGGGTGAACCCACCGCTTTTCTACTATGCATCCCACTTCCGCCACGCGGGAGAACAGGAGGACTCCGTTATGTCCATGGCCGTCATCAAGCAGCTGCGTCAACGTACCGGCGCAGGCATTCTCGATTGCAAGAAGGCTCTTGACGAGAATGAAAACAACCTAGAAGCCGCCATCGATTGGCTGCGCGCCAAGGGCATTGCCAAGGCCGCAAAAAAGTCGGGCCGGGCTGCCACCGAAGGCACCGTTTACAGCTACATCCACGCCGGCGGCTCCATCGGAGTCCTCGTCGAGGTCAACTGTGAAACGGACTTCGTCACCAAGACCGACCAGTTCCAGGCGCTCGTTAGCGACATCGCGATGCACATCGCGGCAGCCGCTCCGACCGTCGTCTCTCGCGAAGAGTTGTCCGCTGACGACATCGCTCGCGAGCGCGAAGTTCAGAAGGCACGCGTCCTCGAAGAGGGCAAGCCTGAGCACATCGCCGAGAAGATCGTCGATGGCCGCATGGGCAAGTACTTTGAAGAAGTCGTGCTCCTGGAGCAGAAGTTCGTCAAGGACGACAGCGTTACCGTTGGCGACCTGCTGACCAACGCCGTTGCGACCATCGGTGAGAACATGAAGGTTCGCCGGTTCGCACGCTTCGTCTTGGGCGAAGGCCTTGAGAAGAAGGTTGAAGACTTCGCAGCCGAAGTCGCTGCTGTAGCCAACGGATAAGGAAAAACGGCGGGGATCTGCAGCGCAGTTCTTCGTCGCTGCGGCCGCCGCGTACGGAAGTACGCTTGGGGGCTTGCTCCTCGCCCTGCACTACAGCGACCCACCTTTTGGGTGGCTAGATTTGAGCTCCGTCCTTTGTGGACGGGGCTCTTTTCTTTGGCGTGGCGCTTTGTGAGGAGGGACATTGAACGGTGGGCCGTGTTTGGGGCGAAGTGTGTGGCACGAAGTCCACGCGGACCCACCTTAAACTGTGGCGGCGCACCATTGCTGGCGGGCCAAGCGGACCTCTCTGGCGTCTGACGTCTGACATCTGACCGCCAGAAGCACCAAAACCCCCGTCGCCAGAGTCTCACAACTCATCGCTCACAGCTCACGTTCGCCAAACGGACTGCGCACTTCGTAAACACCGGCAACTAGGCACCAAACCTACCCGCGTGTTGGGACTCATCGCGCTATGGGGCCTCGGGTTTGTAGGAGGGGACTGCCATGGCGGGTGAACCGGCGTACAAGAGTGTGCTCATTAAGCTTTCCGGCGAGATGCTCGCGGGAACGGCTGGGTCGGGCGTTGACCAGGAGACTCTTGGGCGATTTGCCCAAGAGGTCTTTGAGGTCTCGCAGATGGGCGTCCAGGTCTCGGTAGTGATTGGCGGCGGAAACATCTTCCGTGGTCTCGCGGGGGCTGCCAAAGGCATGGACCGCACGAGTGCTGACCACATGGGGATGCTTGCTACCGTGATCAATGCGCTCGCTATGCAAGACGCGCTGGAACGGCTGGGTTGCTACACGCGGGTCATGTCTGCCATTGAGATGCACCAGATCAGCGAGCCTTACATTCGCCGTCGTGCCACACGACATCTGGAGAAGGGACGTGTGGTTCTGTTCGCTGCGGGTACAGGAAATCCTTACTTTTCGACGGACACTGCGGCGGCACTACGGGCAGCCGAGATTCACGCCGAGGTCATCCTCAAGGCCACCAAGGTCGATGGCGTTTACGACAAAGACCCCAATCTGTATGATGACGCCGTTCGCTTCGACAGCTTGACCTACTTGGACGTGCTCAATCGCGGTCTGAAGGTCATGGATGCGACAGCGGTCAGTCTGTGCATGGACAACAACCTCCCCATCGTTGTCTTTGACATGCACCAAGCAGGAAACATTGCCCGTGTGGTACGCGGGGAAAAGATCGGCACCCGTGTCGAGAACGGCTGAAGGAGACCTCCATGGACGATTACATTGATGCAATGAAGGAAGATGTGGAGAAGGCGCTCGAAGCGCTGGGCGCACAGCTTCAAACCATTCGTACCGGTCGCGCGACCCCACAGTTGGTGGACGGCGTCTCGGTTCACGTGGCCTCATATGGTGCCACAATGCCTCTGAACCAGCTGGCGACAGTACAGGCTCCAGATGCCCGGTTGCTCACGGTCACTCCGTGGGACAAGTCGACACTGGCTGACGTTGAGCGCGCCATCATCTCGGCCGACCTGGGTCTCAACCCCTCGAACGACGGCGTGTTGATCCGCGTCCCAGTGCCCGCACTGACCGCGGACCGTCGCCAAGAGCTGGTCCGTCAGGTGAAGAAGTTCTCCGAGGACATCCGCATTCGCGTGCGCCACATCCGTCGTGAGTACAACGACATCTTCAAGGGTGCCGAAGACGACGGAGACATCTCAGAGGACGATCTGCATCGTCTTCTCGCCCGCGTGCAAGAGCAGACCGACACCGCTGTTAAGCGTATCGAAGCTGCCTCGGACGCCAAAGAAGCTGAAGTTCTCGAGGTCTAGCTTGGACGACGTTCTTGAGGCTTACACCGGTCCGGTCCCACGCCACATCGCCGTCATCATGGACGGCAACGGGCGCTGGGCGCAGCAGCGTGGTGAAGATCGCACAGCTGGGCATCGGGCCGGTGCCAAAACAGTGCGCGCCATCACGCGAGCGTGCGCAAAGCTCGGCGTGGAAGTGCTGACGCTGTACAGCTTTTCCACCGAGAACTGGGGACGCCCGCAGATCGAGGTCGACGCGCTGATGGCTCTGTTGACGGACTATTTGGAGTCCGAAGCCGACGAGTTGTTGGCTAACCAGATTCGCCTGCGCGCGATTGGTGAGCTCGATGCTCTGCCAGCTGGCGTGCGCATGCTCCTGGAGCAGGTCGGACAAATCACGGCGGACAAGGACCGAATGGACTTGGTCTTGGCGCTCTCCTACGGGTCGCGTCAGGAGATTGTCCGGACGATTCGTACACTCTCGGAACGGGTCGCTGCCGGCACCTTAGACTCATCGGACATTGATGAGGCCATGGTCAGTGAGACCCTCGACACGGCCTTTGGCCCCGACCCCGACCTCATCATTCGCACGAGTGGTGAGTTTCGCTTGTCCAACTTCCTTCTGTGGCAGGCGGCTTACGCCGAGATGTACGTCACAGACGTGTTGTGGCCCGACTTTGATGAGACGGAGCTCGTCCGCGCCCTCAACGTATTTGGGCGTCGGCAGCGGCGGTTTGGAAAGACCGCAGAGCAAATGGCCGAATCCCCATGATGACACGCATTCTCGCGGCGGTTGTGGGGCTGGCACTCATCTTGCCGGTCATCCTCTTCGGTGGCTCACTTGGCGTTGAGTTGATGGTGCCCGTGTTTGGGCTCATTGCCCTGCACGAGTTCGCCTCCATGGCCTTTGGCGACCGTCGTTGGTGGGCTCTTCGTGGCTTGGTGGTCGGTGCCGGCTCAGTGTACGCATCGCTTCTGTACGCACCCGCAGAGTTCCACGGCCTGTCCGTCGTCTTGGCCACTCTGTTTGCCTTCTTGTACGTGTTGGCACGGCCTGGTGGAACCACCCAGGGAGCGGCTGACCTTGCTGGGCGGCTGGTTCTCGGCACGGTCTGGATCGGTGGCTTTCTGGCGTTCCTGCCGCTCTTGCGTCGGTTGGACCAAGGCGTGGCCTGGATTTTCTTGGCCTTGGCCATTCCGTGGCTAGGCGACACTGGCGCCTATTTTGCTGGGCGTGCTTTGGGTAAGCACAAGCTGTACGAGCTCATCAGTCCCAAGAAGACAATCGAAGGGTACGTCGGCGGAATCATCACGGCGACCATCGGTGTTTTCGTCATTCGCAGTCTTTCCCTGTCCGTTCTCTCGCCGCTGGATTGTGTACTGATCGGTGTTGGTATCGGTACTTTGGCAGTCCTTGGTGACCTCGCTGAGAGCCTGCTCAAGCGTGCTTTCGGCGTGAAAGACAGCGGCAAGATCATGCCAGGCCACGGCGGATTGCTCGACCGCATCGATTCACTACTCTTCGTGCTCCCGCCGCTTTACGGCTATGCCTTGTGGGTCTTGTCGAGGTGACTGCGTGCTGACCCAACTCATTGCCGGATTGTCCATGTTGTCCGTGCTTGTGGTCATCCACGAGTTCGGCCACTTCATCATCGCCCGGTGGTGCGGCGTGGGCGTGCCCGTCTTCAGCGTTGGAATGGGGCCACGGCTGTTCGGCATTCGCTGGGGCGAGACAGACTACCGAGTCTCTGCAGTTCCGATTGGCGGGTACGTTCAGATGTCCGGTTCCGACCCGTTCGGTGCCGAAGACCCTGACAGCTATGTGCCGCCCGAAAAGAACTTCATGCTCAAGCCCATCTGGCAACGCTTGGCCATCTTGTTTGCAGGGCCCGGCTTCAACATCGCCTTGCCGTTCTTCGTCTTCACCGCTGTCCTGATGGCTGGTGAACCGTACTCGGACAACACCATTGGGGCCGTTCAGGTCGGAAGTGCGGCGGAAGAAGCGGGAATCGAAGAGCGCGAGTGGGTTGCCGCTGTCAATGGCGTGCCAGCCGAGACCTGGCAAGACGCTCAAGAGCAGATGGCGCTAGTAGAGGGGACATCCGTGACCCTCACAATTGGCTCCGATTCTGGCCAACGACAAGTCGTGTTGCCCGTTGGGGCGGACAGCTCTCCCACGTTGGGCTCGTTGGGGCTTGGCTGGAATGCGATGTCCTCGAGGGTGGGTGTCGCAGATCCCGACTCCCCAGCAGGACTGGCCGGCTTGCTCACCGGTGACGGCATCACGGAAGTTGACGGCTTGGCCGTCAAGACCTGGTCCGACCTTCAGACCGCACTCACTCCTGGAGTCACGCACACTGTCAAGTACCGGCGCGCGGAGACATCCGAAGATGGGGTCGTCGAGATTGTAGACGGCGAAGCAACGCTACCTGCCGATAGCGGCTGGACAGCGGACTTTGACGACTACTGGGTGGGGTCTTGGGGCCTGGAGCCCATCAGCTTGTACGCCCGCGGATTCACCAAGGAGTCACGAGCCAAAGAAGCCGGTGTTGTCCTGGGTGACCGCTTCTACGCCATTGACGGTGAGCGGGTCCGAGAGTGGGGTGACCTGACCCAGATGGTCAATGCGACGGCTCCAGAGCCAACGGATGACACGCCTGGCGGATGTGGTGAAGATGAACCGGTGGACGCTGAACGGCCGCTGACACTGACAGTGATTCGAGACGGCGAACTACTGGACTTGACCTTCACTCCAGCCATGCGACGCGAAGCCTTTGGACCAAAGGTCTACTATCGTCCGCTTATCGGAGTCCAGCTGGACCCAAACACGATGGTCGCTGGTTCCTCGGTCATTAAGAGCTACCCCTTCACCGAGGCTTTGCCGCGGTCGGGTTCGCAGGTCAAGCAGGTCTTCACGGGCAGTCTGACAGCGATTGGTGGGCTACTCACCGGCGGACGTCGAGTGAGCGAGACCTTTGGTGGACCGGTCGCCATCTTTGCAATGGCTGGCGAGTCGGTCCAGTACGGTTGGACCGCCTTTGCCAAGTTGTTGGGGGCCATCAGCTTGTCTCTTGGCATTGTGAACTTGCTGCCAGTGCCAGCTCTAGATGGCGGGCAGATTCTGTTTTACACGATTGAAGGCATTCGCGGTCGCCCACTGTCACTTCGTCTACGTGAGCGAATTCAGATGATTGGCGTGCTGATGCTCGTCGCTCTTGTGTTGGTCGTCACCTTCAACGACATTACTCGCGTCATTACGGGCGGCTGATGAACGTCTTGGCGATTGATACTTCGGGCCCGGTTGTTGGTGTTGCTCTCCTTGTTGGAGACGCACTGTCTACGCGAACCGAGCGAGTGCTGCGCGGCTCCGAGACACGCATTGCGACTTGGGCGTCGGAGCTGTGCATTGCCGCAGGTATTGCCGTTGCTGACCTGGACGGTGTAGCGGTGTCTCGCGGTCCCGGCGCATTTACGGGGCTCCGGGTGGGCTTGTCGACCGCATTGGGCATCGCACATGGCGTTGGATGCCCGGTCATTGCGGAATCGTCGCTCCGCTCTAGGGCGCGTCGCGTCGGACAAGACCGTGTTCTAAGCATGCTTGATGCCCGAAAGTCTCGTGTGTACGCCATGTGGACCGAAGACGGCGGACGCTCTGTGACCTCCGGCCCAGCAGATGTGTCGGTCGAAGAAGCGCTGTCTTGGACCAGCGGTGTGTTTACGGCCACTGGTGAAGGAGCGCTTGCGTATCGAGAGGCACTGGAGGCCGCAGGAGTGCCCATCGCCTCCGACGCAGACAGCCCTGCTGTAGATACGTTGGTTCGGTTTGCTGCAGAGAGCCTCAAACGAGGTGAGGGCGTGCAACCCACAGATGTCATCCCGGTTTACCTGCGGCGACCAGATGCTCGAACCATCGCAGAACGGGCGGCAGCAAAGCAGGGCGTCGCCCCCGCAACACGTTAGCAGCGGGTCCCTTTAGGAGACCGCATGACGACATTGCGCGTTGGCCTCGTCGGAGCGACGGGTGCCCTTGGCAAAGAGGTTCTTCACGTTCTGGACCGGGCCCCTTGGCGTCCAGCAGTCGTGGTCCCATTCGCGAGCCGTGGCACTCAGACGCCTTACGTGACGTACGGCAGTGACTCGGTCGCTGTAGACGACGTCAGCGCTGGGGCGATTGGTGGACTTGACCTTGTCATCTTGGCGGTCCCTGCGGACGTCGCTCGGACTGTCGGGGCGATGGCTCTGGAGGAAGGCGTTCCCGTCGTGGACTGTTCTGGGGCAATGTCCGACGATGGCGCTCCGCTCGTGGTGCCCTGGGTCAACCCGGAAGCGCTGCAGAGTGAAGACCCCATAGACGTGATCAGCGTTCCATCCTCTGGCGCCTCACTGCTTGGTGCGGTGATGGGGCCCTTGGTTCGTGCTGGCTTGGTCCGAACCTTCGATGCCACATTGCTCGTTCCAGCGTCGCATTGGGGCCGGGCAGGGGTCGATGAGCTGTCCGCACAGGTCGTGGCACTCTTCAACAGCGGCACGCCGCCTCGTAAGGTGTTTGAGTCTGGGCTCGCCTTCGATGTGCTGCCCGTTGTTGGTGAACTGACGCAGAGCGGTCGGACGTCCGTCGAAGACCGCATTGTCGTGGAGACTGCTGAGCTATTGGGGCTGCGCGTCGCTCCCAGCATTGACCTGCTTGGCATTCCCGTCTTCTCTGGTCTAATGGCCTCGGTTCGGGTGGACCTCGCCAAGCAGGCAGACCTGGGTCTTGTGACGCGCATCTTGGTGGATGGAGGCGTCAGGTTGACAGACGACGTGCGCTCCTTGCCTCGCCCGCGCCGCATTGAAGGTCGACCGTTCCCAGATGTGGGTCGACTGCGGATTAACGGAGACCGCCTCACGTTTATGGCCGGATTCGACAACTTGCGCTCAACAGCAACAGCTGCAGTCGCTGCTGCCGGCGCCTTGCTTCAGCAGCGGGGATTGGAGCTCAAGCGGTCCACTCCAGACGCGACTGACGACGACGCATGACGCATTGTCGTTGCTCGGCGGCCGTGCAAGCTCGTATTGACACTCTGTCATTGCTCAGCCCACACTGCGCTCTTGGCCGTCCGATGAGGAGCGAGTCCAGCAGACGATAGCGCAGGAACGTCTATGATTTATTCGGACAGCAGCGGTGAACGGTGGAAACACGGTACCGGTTGGCCCGATCCTTGCTAGGACCGCGATAGGAAGTGCTTCATGGTCTTGTTTCTCGCTGCTCTGTTCGCCTACGCTGACGCCCCAAATCGCGTCGTAGAGACGTTTGATTCTGGGGGGACGAGCATTCAAGCGCTTGCCACCTCAGATGATGGCTCTCTGATTGCCGCTGCCACATCTAGTGGTGTGGCGTTCATCGACACCAGCACCTGGCAGACATCGACCTGGACGGGTTGTGATGCATCGGGTGTGGCACTTCAGCGCATCAATACCAGCCAGCACGTTGCCTATGTCGGGTGCGATGATGGCTTAGTTCGCGTTTTGGATGTGGCGGGTGAGCGCCCGACTTTGGACACGTCGCGAGACGCCGAAGTGCCCATTGACTCGTTGTACGCTGTGCATTGGGACGTCAACGCAATGCGCCTGTACGTGCTTGGCGAGTCGTCCCTGGCGTTTACTCCGACTCTCCACGTTGTTGAAGAAGAGGGCGCGGTCGACCCGACTGGCTTCCCGGTTGCCGTGCAGTTGAATGGGTACGTTGATTCTGTGATCTCCGGCACGACCATGTTCATCGCTCACGGGGGAGACAACTTGTCGACCTACACGTTGGGCAGTGCATTCGTCACATCGAATCAGACGTTTTCGCCATACAGCATCTCGGACTTGGCTCCTTCGATTCGTGATTCTGCCTACGGTACAGATACGAGCGGTATTATCATTGAGTACACCGGCATTTTCGCCATTGCGATTCCGTCGATAGACGACGACGCGGACGCAGTTGGGGCTTCTGACTGGGCAGACGATGAGTGGCTGTTGGTGTCCCGCGGCACAGACGTCGAGGTGTACGACTTGACCAACGGGGCTGCGACAGACTCATCGGCGCCAACCACGTCTTTTGATGCCGGAACCACCCTGTCGGATGTGGTCATTGGCCGCATTGGCTACGCCTTTGGTGTGGCTGGCAGCGATGTCGTCGTGATGACTGCCAACCCATGGGTCGACAATGTGGCCGTGTCGCCATCAGACGCAGAGACTGGCGATGAGCTCACGCTTACGTTCACTACAGATACCGACGTCGACTACGACGTGCGGCTTGGCTCGGCGACCGGCACGGTCCTCGCGGAAGGGTCGAGTGTTGGCGGAGACGAGACCACAGTGACGCTGACAGTGGACGGAACCTACGAAGAGGGCGTCAACGACTTGGTCGTGGTTGCAACGGATTCATCGAGCCGTCAGGGTACTCGCAGCGCCCAAGTGTCCGTGGACAACCCGCCTCCTGCACCGGTTCTCACCACTGAGAATGTCGGATTTGCCAACGGGGCCGCCATTGTGGAGTTTGGTGACCCAGTTGTTGATGACTTGGCCACTTACACGGTGTATGTCACGACAACGCCTTTCGAACCTAGTGATTTTGCCACCGGCGGCCCTGCCTTTACAGGCGCCGATGAGCTGACAACCCCCATTTCCGTTGACGTTGTTCAGACTGGAGAGACGACATTGCGCGTATCGCCGCTCACCAACGACGTGACGTACTACATTGCTGCCCGTGCCGTCGACGCTGGCGGTCAGGAGAGTCCCATGTCCGCCGCAGTTTCTGTCACGCCACGCGAAACTACAACCGCTCTGCAGCGCAGCGGAGAAGAAGGTGGGTACGCTTGTAGTCACGTACCGCTCGGTGCCCTTGGGCTTCCGTTGTTGCTCGTTGGTGCGCTGACACGACGTCGCCGCACAGCTACGCTCACGGCTGTCGCAGCGCTCGGTATTGTCGCTCTGCCTGCTCAGGCGCAGGAAAGCGGCCCGGTCGAGGCCACTACAACGGACTCGAACTCTGATGCGTCCGCCGAAGAAGAAGAGGAGGGAGAGCCCTGGTGGAAGCTCGGCTTGCCCGAAGACGAGACGGAAGCTCACTGGAATGTTGAGCTCCACTACGGCACCGTCAGCATGCAGGATACCAATCTCGTGTCGGGCTACGGCGCCACCACAGACATCTTCCAGGCGGAGTTTGGGCCTCAGTTCTTCCAAGTTGCTGAGCTGGACTTCGGAGTTGGATACTACCGTGAGAAGGGGAACTTAATCGCGGACGACGGTCAGCCGAGCTCTGAGCAGACGCGCTTCTCCATGATTCCGTTGAACGTTGGCCTGACGCTACGACTGCACCTGCTCGACGAGCAGCCGTTCGTGCCGTTCATTCGGGCTGGCCTCGACTACACCTTGTTCTCCGAGCAGACCATTGTCGCTGAGGCGGCAGACGATGCAGAGGATGCAGAGGAGGTAGCAACCAACGGCGCTCGTGGAAGCAAGGCAGGATGGCACTGGGCTGTGGGTGGCCAACTCTTGCTCGATACCTTCGCCAGAGGGCGCGCCTCCAAGCTTGAAGCTGGAAGCGGCATCAATGACACCTGGCTAGTCGTTGAGTGGCGGTTTGTATCTATCGACCCAGATGAGAAGTTTCTCTGGGCCGAAAACCCCATTGGCCTCGACCTGTCGCGTTCGCAGCTGACTGTGGGCCTCAAGCTCGATTTTTAGGCGCCAGATGCGCTACAAGATGACCGTTGCCTATGATGGGGCTGATTTTGCCGGATGGCAGGTGCAGCCTGACTACCGGACTGTCCAGGGCGACCTTGAGAGTGCCCTTCACCGGATCTTTGGTCTGCACATTCGAGTGAACCCGAGCGGTCGGACTGACGCCGGGGTCCATGCGTTGGCGCAGATTGCCGTCTTTGACGCGCCTGAACGACCGGTGGCCAAGCTGCAGCGGTCGCTCAACGGGCTCACCGAAGACGACATTGGCGTCATGGAGCTGGCGGTCGTTTCCGACGACTTTGACCCGAGGCTCTGGGCCAGGGCCAAGCACTACCGCTATCGCTGGCAGATCGGCCCGGTTCTGTGCCCGCTGCGTAGACGGCAGGTGCGATGGCTCTCGCATGCTTTTGACGTGCAAGCGGCTCATCAGGCTCTGCAATGCCTGGTCGGCACCCACGACTTTGCGTCGTTTCGAGCCGTAGGCTGCGCGTCCACCCATTCCGTTCGATGCATCAACGAACTCGCCGTCACTCAGTACGATGACGAGGTGTGGCTAGAAATCCAGGGCAACGGGTTTTTGCGTCACATGGTGCGCATTGTCGCCGGATGCGCAGAAGCCGTCGCCCGTGGGCATCGGCCAGTCCAGTGGGTCGAGCAGGTTCGTGATGCACGGGACCGCAGTGCGGCGGCCTTGACCCTACCCGCCAAAGCGCTGTCGCTCCAGCGCACCGATTACAGTGACGAGCGTCCACATTGGCATCAATTTCCGGCTCGCCCGGGCGAGCCAAATCCTACGCTGGTTGCGCAAGACAAGTAGGTCGGGGGCCCACCGAAGACGGTGGGCCTGGCCTGGCTACTCTTCTTCTTCGTCGTCATCATCGTTGTCGTCGAAGTCGTCGGCGAGGTCGTCATCTTCGTCCGAATCGTCGTCGCTGTCGCTGTCGTCTTCTACCTTCGGCGCTGCTTCTTCTGGCTGGTCAGTCGCCGGCTTGCGGGTCTTGTTGCCGCCGAGCAGGGCCTTGAGGTCGCGGACAGGCGCATTACGCTGGTCAGCATCACACTCGGGGCACATCGGCTCTGGCTTCTTCAGGTCGTAAAACCGAGTTCCGCATTCGTAGCAGACGTAGCGGTTGCCGAGCTTTTCCTTGTCGGGGGTCGTGAACATGTCCATCTCTCTCGGAATAGGGGCCGGGCTAGATACCCCGCAGCTACCGCCCGTCAACCCAGCTATGGTGGTCGGCACCTCTGGAGGCTGTGTGCGGCACTACCTGACCTGTCTTGTTCTGTTCGTAGCATGTACGCCCAACGTCGTGTTTGAGTCGTCTGACCTGCAGATCAACGCGTCAGATGCAGACAGTACCCATGCGCGTTTGTGTGTGACGGACCAGGGAGGCGTGTACGCCGTGTGGGCTGACGCTCGCGACGGAACGGATGCGATTTGGCTGACCCGATCGCTAGATCGGGGGGAAACCTTTGAAGCGCCCATCCGTGTCAGTCACGGCCAAGCGCGTAGTTTGTCCCCTGAGCTTGCGTGTGCCTCTCCCCGAGACGCAACCGGAATCGCGGAAGATGCCGTCTATGTGGTGTGGGAAGACACTCGCGACAGTGAGCTTGAGAACCGAAACATCTACTTTCAGCGGTCGGTCGACGCCGGCGCCACCTGGCTGGACATGGACTTGGCCGTCTCGCCGGACCCCGAAGGACGCAACATGCATCTGGGGCCCCGGGTCGTTGCGGGAAACAACGAGGTGTACGTCACTTGGTTCGATGGCCGGGCCGGTGCCTTCGACGTGTACGTTCAGGGATCCACAACGCGTGCGGAGACCTGGAATGATCCGGTACGTCTGGATGGCGATGCGACGGGCGCTGGGTACAGCGCGTGGCCGGACATCGCATCAGATGGAGAAGGGCACTGCTACGTCGCTTGGGAGGACAGTCGTGATGGTGCGTCCGACATCTATGTAGCGGCGACAGGAAACGGCGGGTTTAGCTTCTCCGAAGGCCAGCGCTTGGACTTGGGCCCAGACGTCAATGGAACGGCAGATGCTCCTGGCAGCCATGACAGCTTCCGGCCACGCATTGCCACACTGGGCAGCTCTGTTGCCGTGGCGTGGCATGACGAGCGATTTGGACCGGCTCGCGACATCCTAATGAGCGTCTCCACTGACCACGGTGTGGCCTGGTACGACGAGGCTGTACGTGTCGAGAGCAACCAGCCCGGCTTCTACGACAGCATCAATCCTGCGGTCGGTCTTGTGGACAATCCCGCATCGTCTGGGCCACAGACCGTGGTTCAGGTCGCCTGGCAGGACGCTCGGGCGGATGCGTACGACGTGTTCCACCGTCGGGTGCCTGAGATCGACAGTGTTGAGGAAACTCGGTTGGATACGGGCTCCGCGGGTGGAGGCCAGTCGCTCAACGTCGAGGTCGCTACTGAAGGAAGCACGGTGGTCGTTGCGTGGGAAGACCGCCGAGATGATTCAGGTGAGGGGTATAATGACCTTTACTACAACGTTTCCACAGATGCTGGTGAGACCTGGTTGGCTACAGACCTGCGCCTAGACAGCATTGCGCCTGGGACGAGCTTCGCGACGGATCTGACGGTTGATCTGTTGGACGGAGAGATCTATGCCTTGTGGGTTGACGGACGCAACGGGTCAGCGGACGTCTACTTTCAGCGTTTGCCCGTTGGTGAGGCCGCCGAGTTCGAGAGAGTGCCGGCTCCATGATGTCTGCTGGACTCGTCCTTGTTGACACGGTGGGTAGCAACCGATACGTCGCGCGGGCTTCGGGTCCCGTGAACCGCATGGGACTCGTCTACTTTTTTCCTTTGGTGAAACGATGCGCACTTACTCGGCAAAGCCGGGCGAGGTCTCTCGCGACTGGTACGTAGTCGACGCTTCTGAGCACACGCTCGGTCGCATGGCTACCCGGATTGCGAACGTCCTACGCGGCAAGCACAAGCCCGAATTCACAGCTCACGTGGACACCGGCGATTTCGTCGTCGTGGTCAACGCTAAGCAGGTGACTTTGACGGGCGCTAAGCTCGACAACAAAATGTACCGGCGTCATTCGCAGTACCCGGGCGGACTCAAGTCCATTCCGGCTCGCGAAGTCCTCGAGAACGACCCAGAGCGCGTGATTCGTCAAGCGGTCAAGGGCATGCTCCCGAAGAACAAGCTGTCACGCCAGCTCATTAAGAAGCTCAAGGTCTATGGCGGCGCTGAGCATCCCCACAAGGCCCAGGCGCCGAACACCCTGACTTTCTGAGGTCCAAATGGCTCAAGAGACCACTCAATACTACGGCACCGGTCGTCGCAAGACTTCCACCGCTCGTGTCTACCTTCGTCCGGGAACCGGCCGTATCATCGTGAACAAGCGCGCTGTTGAAGAGTACTTCATGCGTGAGTCTTTGCGCATGGACCTCGGTCAGCCGCTCGACATCACTGAGACCCGCGGCGACTTTGACGTTCACGTCAATGTTGCTGGTGGTGGACACACTGGCCAAGCCGGTGCCATCCGCCTCGGAATCTCACGTGCACTCGTGTTGTTCAATCCCGAGTTCCGCGGTGCCCTCAAGGCTCGTGGCTTCATGACCCGTGACGCCCGTAAGGTCGAGCGGAAGAAGCCAGGTCAGCCAGGCGCTCGCCGCAAGTTCCAGTTCAGTAAGCGATAGGGATAGCGGCACAGGCTCTTCGTCGCTTCGTCAGTCGCGGCCGGCAGAGCCTGCTCCCTCCTAGCTCCTCGCTCCTGTACCACTCTCCCTATCGCTACGGCTTTGGGCAGGGTGGTTCTTCTGTTTTGGGCTGCTGTTTCTGAATCGAGACCCACTCTCCCTATCGCTAGGGCGCGTGGGTTTTCTGTTTTGGGACGTTGAACGGTGTTGGTGACCCGCTCTCCCTTTCTTTGGGGAAGAGTGGTTTTTTTGCGTTGGGGGTGGAGTCGTTTTGATGAGTGGTGTCAACTGCTTGAGGCGGATGGGTGTCCTACTTGCACAAGGGGGACCATGAAGCGCGACACGCCACTTGCTGACCAGGTGCTCATCGACTGGGTTGCCCAGAATTGGACGCCGACGACGAGCGACCCTGATGTTTTTGTGGGTAGGCTCGCCTCGGTGCGTCGTCGTCGGATGCGACGCAATGACCTGCTTGGGGTCTTGGCAGTTGCGGCGGCGATGTTGGTGTTTGTCAGCAGTACGGCGGCATCAAACACAACGAGTCCCTGGCTGGACTCGACTTCGTTTGCAGAGGTCTCCAAGCCGGTGCTCTCTGCTGATCTCATCGAGATTCGGCGCTTGTTCTTGCTTGGCGAGCAGGTGCCATGAGCCGCTTTGGAACACTCATTGTCGGGGTGGCATTAGGCCTTCTTGTTGCGACAGCATGGAATCTTGCAGGGCCGAGACCCCCTGGTCAGAGGGCAGCCCCCATCCAAGACCTTCTCCAGTACAACCGCGACGAGCTCGGACTGGATGCCCAGACCCTTGAGCAAGCGTGGGCCATTGCGGATGACGCGAAGGCAGATCTCGATGGCTTCCACCAGCAGATTCGCGAGGAACGGGGCCGGCTAGAAGCGCTGCTGGACCAGACGTCCGTGGACCCCGCCGAGATGTCCGCACATGTGGCTCAAATCGGGAGGCTGGAGACCCAGCTTCGCACCCGAGAGCTCGACACCATGCTGCTGATTCGGGCGCTTCTGACTTCCGACCAAGTGGACGCGCTTCGAGGCCTGCGTGCCGGTCCACCCCCAACATCACCCCCTAGACCGCAATGAGTTTCCCCATGTACCTGCATCCCACGTTGTTGTTCCTGCTGACTTGCGCCGTCCCATTCGCGGGCTGCTCTGTTCGCGAGCCAATCACCGTAGAAGTGGCCCCTGTCGATAGGTGTGCTGTTGTGCAGGCGTCCGTGGCAGAGGCGGGTTTCGCTAGTCGGGTCACCGTTACCTGCACCGAAGACGAGGTCACTCTTTCCTCGGACACCTACCCAGACCACGCTCTGATGACGGGTATCCGAGCGACCAACGAGCAGATTCCGGTACCTGGCATTTGGTCGCCGTCGTTCCCCCTTCAGCCGCGGGGGACGAGTGGTCGGTCGACGAACGACGCTGCCGTAGGTATCGCTGTGAACGGGGTTCCGATCTACGACTACACAAAGCAGGGCGACCTAGATGTCGGGAGCTACAACCCCGCGGATGACACCGTTGTTCAGGGCGAACTTGATGTTTGCAATGGTCATGCCGGACGCGGCGACGACTACCACTATCATGCGTCGCCGGACTGCATGGTCGCGGTGATGCCGAATGCTGGTGACGATGCCATCCTTGGCTGGGGGCTCGATGGCTACCCGCTCTATGGCCACAACAACCCGGACGGCACCCCCGTTTCCGAGGGCACGCTGGACGTGTGTAACGGAAAGCCCGACGACACCTTCGGCTACCGGTACCACACCAGCACGGGGCCGCCGTACATCATCCAGTGCCTTGTGGGAGAGGTAGACCTGGGGGACATCCCTCGGGTTCCGCCGCTCTCGGGAGACTCCGGGTCCAAGCCATCAGGTACGCCGCCAGCTGGGGGTGTGCAGAACCTGACGCACACTCACGACGCGGACGGTCGCAGAACTATGCTCTATGAGTACCAGGGGCGTGACTACCGAATGTCGTACATTCCAGCGGCAACGCCCGGTTGCTATGTCTTCGACATGGACACCGTATCGATGGGTGTTGTGACCGGGGAGTACTGCAGATGAGGTCTTGGTTGCTCGCTGTGCTCGGTGCCGCCGTACTGGGAGCAACTGCTGGGGCGCATGAACTCGATGTCGCAAGTGCTCAGGTCACCCTGCGGGACGGCCATGTCGCGGTGGTTGCCCATGTAGATGTCCTGCTCCACATGGAGAAGGTTCGCGGTCCGAGCGACGTTCCTTTGGGGCTGTTGGCGGTCGTTGACCCGGACGCCTTCGTCGCGCTAGCCACCCGCTCAACCCAAGCCCTACAACAAGGCACGGTACTCTTGATCGATGGCGTGCAGGTTATTCCAGTCGGCTGGCACCTTCCAGACCCGGTACAACTGCAAGCGGACGCACAGCACGCATGGTTGGCCCAGGCGGTCAACGACCCCATCCACGCGACGTTGGCCCCGGTCTCCTTTGAAGTCCGTCTGGAAGAGCAGCCAGATACGGTCACTCTGGCATTGCCGCGAAGCGTTGGCCCGGTACTGGTGAGCTTCGTGCGGCCCGTCGGCCAGCTTGCTCCGGCGGGGAGCGCAGTCCGCCTAAACGTGCCTACATGGGCCACTAGCGTAGCTCCAGCATCAGCTCCTCAAGGTCTCGACGAAGCGCTTTGAGGGCTCGGTGGAGGTGGGTGCGAACGGTACCTGGGGCTTTGCCCAACAGTTCCGCACTCTGGTCAAGGGTGAAGCCTTCCAAGTACACAAGGACGAACACCTCACGCTGACCTTGTGACAGACCGGACATTGCCTGCTCTATGCGTTCACGGACCGCGGGTTCTCCGGGTGTCGGCGGCGACGAGACCTCTTGGACAAAGAGGCGTGCGAACCGGTCGCGTACGCCTCGCCATCGTCGGTAGTTCGCGGCCCGGCGCGTGAGGATTCGGAAGAACCATGCGCGAAGGGCTTCGGGATTGTCCAGTGTCTCAAGCTTCTTGTACGCTACGAGGAACGCCTCCTGCGCTACCTCTTCAGCGGTGGCTCTGTCTGCTCCGGTGAGCCGCCACGCCATGCGAACTGCTTGTTCATGATGCGCGTGTACGAAAGCTCTGAACCGCTCAGATGGGTCTTGAGCTCGCACAGTACTCACAGGTCAACACAGTCCAACAATGCGAAGCTGAGCGGTGTCACGGCATGGTGACGCGGCACAGCAACGTATTGTCCGACTCAAGGTCGTCGCCCCAGATGAAGGCAGCCTGGCTGTCCCATTGGATGTCGTCGTAGCCGTCTTTTGGACGTACCGCTTCAGCGCTGTGTTGGGTGCCGAAATCCCAACTGCTGTCATCGAACTCGGGGTTCTTCCAGCCATCCGGCTCAGGGATGGCCATGAACCGGCAGTCTGCGTCCGGATTGCTAGAGGACGCACAGTCCTTGTTGAGGGGGGCCTCATGGATAGTCAGGCACTTCCAGTCGCTGTTCGTGACCAAGACGGTCTCATTGCTCGACTGGTCAATGATCTGCGCGATGAACCCGCCATCACCCATCTGTTGATTGCTCTGTCCGATGTACTCGAGCCCAGAGTCGGTTTCTTTGAAGTCTTTGAGGATGAAGCTCAGCGTGGCCCCTGGCTCAGCATCAAAGCTGAAGCTCTCTGCATTGAAGCTGCGCTCGGTAGTGATGGAGACCGAGTCTTCGATGACGAGCTGGTCGCCGATGTACATGGCGAACCAGTTGTCCGCCCACGCGTCGGCCCGGTATTGTTGGGTCGAAGAGACGTTGTCCGACACGACAGCCGGCGACGGACCTCCACAAGCAACGAGTAGTAGGAACAGCATGGTTGTCTCCAAACGAGCTGTGTAGCGCTCGGTTCGCAACAAAGACACCGGACGTGCCGTCATGGTTTACATCGGTCGGTCGGTCGACGCTGGTGCTTCTACTGCCGGCATGGAGTAGAGCCCGGACGAACGAACTCGCCGTCAGCGCTATGAACTCGTAGTGGAGCCGCTACGGGGCCGGTGTCGTCACCAAGAAGATTGTCGTGCCACGGTTGACCGATGTCTCGTTGATGAGTGTGACGTAACCGTCGCCGCCAGTACCTCCGCCTGGGCTGGACCCGGAGTGCAACCACCGAGCCCAAATACCCAGCCGGCTAGGGGTCGGGGGTCGTCACCACACCGTCGTTGGTTCCGCGGTTGTTTAGGGTGTCGCTGATCAGCGTGATGTAGCCATCGCTGCCGTCGCCACCATCGCCACTCGCTCCTGTTCGTCCACCGGCGCCACCTGAGCCGCCACCATCGCGACCAGGGCCGCCAATCGCGCCGGATGAGCCCGACACACCGCTTCCGCCAGCGCCGCCGCCGGCATCGAGGTCTGCGCTGTTGGTCATGGTCAGGGCAGGGGCAATCAAGACGATGTGTCCACCTGCACCGCCGCCGCCACCCGAGCCGTGACCGCTACGGCCTGCGCCGCCACCGCCTCCGCTACCGGTGTTCCGAGAGCAGTAGTTGGACTGTCCGTTTTCTGGGAATCCAGAGAAGGCTCCGCCTCCGCCATAGCCACCCGCAGCGTCGATAGACCCCGTGATGGTCATGGTGCTCGCGGCACACAACAAAACAGCACCGCCGCCGCCGCCACCACCGCCACCTGCGCCTGAGTTGCCGAGGATGCCGCCGTAGTTGGTGCATGCGCCATCTCCCCAACCGCCTGTTCCGTGGTAGCCGCCATAGGCGCCACCTGCGCCGCCGCTTCCGCCTACAAGGAAGGTGGCCTCGCCATTACCGTAGGAACTTCCGCCGAACGAAGATGGAGGCCCGCTCGAGCAGGCCGAGCCAGAGCTTCCGCCAGAAGACCCAGAACCAGATGTTCCGGCTGTGCCTGCACCGCCCGGCTCGCTGTTGCCGCCTAGCAGTGCATATCCGCCACCTGAACCACCACTGGCGCCGCAGCCACCGCCGCCGCCGCCGCCGCCGCCGGTTCCGGAAGCGTTGCCGCCTCGTCCACCTTGGCCGCCGCAGCCTGAGGTCTGACCTGCGCCGGGGCCGTCGGCCCTTCCGTTGTTGCCACAGCCCACGCCAGAGCGGAACTCGCCACCATCAAATCCACCTGAACCTGACACTCCCCGTGTGCCGGCGGAGGACTGGCCGCTACCGTATCCACCGCTGGAGCCCGAGATGTCGAGGTCAGCTCCCATTGTGACGATACCGTTCGAGACGATTGCTGCTGCGCGGTCGCCAACGATGTTGACCGAGCCAGACAGCGACACATCGCCAAAGTTCCACACGGCAATCTGTGGGGCAGGCAGGCCATTGATGCTGGACTGGGACTGCAGAGCGAAGCCGCTGGCACCCGCTGAAATCCGGGTGATGCCATTAAGCGTGACGGCACCCGAGTCGGTGTTGAAGACAATCGTTCCGTTCAGGGCAATATCGCCGAGAGCACCTGTACTGTCATCGATCGGGCCACAGCCGATGGACGTGACCGGAAGCTCACACTCAGCAGTACAGTTCACACCGTCATTAAAGCCGTCGTCGCACTCCTCGTTGCCGTTGACCGCGCCGTCTCCACAGAAGGGGCCTTCCGCTTGGCAGTCGGCAGTGCAGTTGTCGTACGACCCGTTGCTGCTGCCATCATCACAGAGCTCTTCGGCGGACTGCACAATGCCGTCACCGCAGAAGGGTGCATCACCGGCACAGTTGTCAGCACAGTTGCCGTAAGAACCGTTGTTTGCACCATCGTCGCAGGTCTCGGAGCCGTTGGTGGCGCCGTCACCGCAGAAGGGGCCGTCCGCTTGGCAATCGGAGGCACAGCCGTCGTAGGAGTTGTCGTTGGTACCGTCGTCACAGACCTCGCTTCCGGAATCGACAATGCCGTCGCCACAGAATCCAGCGGGACCTTGGCAGTCGCTCGCGCAGTTGCCAATGACGCCGTTGTTGACTCCGTCATCGCAGGCCTCAAAGGCCGCCTGAACAATGCCGTCACCGCAGCCCACAACCGGCTCGCCACAGGATGCGGTGCAGCTGTTGTAGGACCCGTCGTTGGTGCCGTCGTCGCACTCTTCTTCGCCGGGCTGTTGCACGCCATCCCCACAGTAGGGGCCTGGCGAACAGGTAGATGTGCAGCCATCATAGGAGCCATCGTTGGTACCGTCGTCGCAGAGCTCTTGTGGGGCTTGGACTTGGCCGTCTCCGCAGCTCGGCCCTGGCGTGCAGTCGGACGCACAACCGCCGTAGCTGCCTGCATTGATGCCATCGTCGCAGTCTTCAAATGCTGCCTGACGGATGCCGTCTCCGCAGGTTGGGGCCAGGGAACAGTCAGCATTGCAGCCATCGTAGGTGCCGTCATTGGCGCCGTCGTCGCACTCTTCCTGTGCGGACTAGGTCACGCCATCGCCGCACCGTGCGGCCAGGGTACAGCTCGATGTACACCCGCCATACAAGCCGGCATTGACGCCATCGTCGCAGTCTTCAAACGCCGCCTGGCGGGTTCCGTCGCCGCAGGTTGGGGCGAAGTCACTGCAGTCAGAGAGACACCCGTCGTACGAGCCGTCGTTGACGCCGTCGTCGCACAGCTCGGGGGCTACAACACGACCGTCTCCACAGCCAGATTCGATCTCGATGATCACGCTAGCAATGCACCGTTCGCCCTCGGGATCGAACACAACAAGGGTGATCTCGTGCTCACCGGAACTTAGGCCGCTGGCAGAGTAGGCGACACGTCCGCTCGGGCTTGGTGTGACGTCTCCAAGGTCGCCGTCGAGGTCACTTGTGAAGGTGGCGTCGAGTTGTTCCGGCAGGGACTGGTCGTCGCTGACGGCACCGACCAAGGCCACCGACTGGTTCGGACCGTACAATGTCCCGGCTTCTGGGCTGGTGAAGCTGCAGAATGGGGGCGTGTTCGGGACGGGTTCCGGGATGGGAATGACGGTGATGGTGTCGCTGCCGTTCGCTACGCCGTCCGAGAACTCTAGGGTGACGCGGTCGTCTGTGGGGCTAAGGGTCATGATGCACTCGGTGACGCCCTGGGTATCGACGTCGATACACTCGACGACGGGTACATCTCCAAGGAACCAGCGAACCTCGAGTCCTTCGGGATCTTGGTCTGCGTCTCCTACAAGGCCGCGGAACAACGTGGGGACGTCTTGGTAGATCTCTTCACCGTCAGAGTGACTGGTGATCTCGGCATCCGGAGCCGTGTTTCGCACACCAATGGTGCGGTCGGAGCAGGCGGAGAGCAAGACGAGCAGGGGAAGCCAGCGCATGGAGCCTCAACGGGAAGGGCAGAACGGCCACCGCCGTATGGGAACAGTGTAGGTGAGGCAATCTTGTGGCCGCCATGAAATGTGTGCTGTGAAGGCGCTCTAGGCCTGCGGCTGTACAGATAGGACCGGCCACCTCGTGCGGTCGACGCCGCCTGTAGGACTTTGCATGGAGCGGATGGCTTGCCTGTCTGCTCGCGAGCGGAGCCACTGTGCGGGGACCCAGAAGCTCCACGGTGGGACGCTTTGGAGCAAGGCGACTGGCGGACGGTCGTGCGGCCGGCATTCTGCGAGTGGAACGAGAGAGCGGATCGTTGCGCCGCGTTGTTGCAGGCCCCCCGTTAGTGGGTCTGCGTCACCGGGAGTTGGGCATGCGGAAGAAGTACATCTTCATTACGGGTGGTGTGCTTTCCGCCCTTGGTAAGGGCCTTTCAGCGGCAGCGCTTGGCGCAGTGCTCGAAGCTCGTGGCTTGAAAATCACGAACGTAAAGATGGACCCGTACATCAACGTTGACCCGGGCACCATGTCCCCGTACCAGCATGGTGAGGTCTTCGTCACGGATGACGGCACTGAGTCGGACCTTGACCTGGGTCATTACGAGCGCTTCACCAGCACACGCATGGCTCAGCGGAACAACTTCACCACCGGGCGCGTGTACCAGACGGTCATCGAGCGCGAGCGTAAGGGTGAGTACTTGGGCCGGACAGTTCAGGTGATTCCGCACATCACGGACGAGATCAAGCGCCGTATCCATGTCGCCTCGGAAGACGCTGACATCGTGATCGTTGAGGTTGGTGGAACCGTAGGCGACATCGAAGGCCTGCCGTATCTAGAAGCGATTCGTCAGTTCCGCTTGGATGCTGGCCCTGAAAACGTTCTGTACATCCACCTCACGCTCGTCCCGTACATCAAGACGGCGGGTGAGCTGAAGACCAAGCCTACCCAGCACTCCGTCAAGGAACTTCAGAACGTGGGTATTCGCCCAGATTTGTTGTTTGTGCGGTGTGAGCAGCCGGTGCCGACCGAGATCAAGCGGAAGATTTCGCTGTTCTGCAACGTGGCTGAAGCGGACGTCATCAGCGTGGAGGACGTCAGCCACATCTACGAGCTGCCCCAGAAGCTTCATGCTGAGCACGTCGATGACCGGGTTCTTGAGAAGCTGGGTATCTGGGCGTCGAGTGCAAACTTGGACCGCTGGACCGAGCTGGTCGAAGGCCTAAAGAAGCCTGCTGTTCGCGTGAAGATCGGTATTGTGGGCAAGTATGTCCACCTATCGGACACCTACAAGAGCCTCAACGAAGCGCTTGCACACGGCGGAATTGCGAACGCAGCTGCTGTCGACTTGGTGTTCATTGACTCGGAGAGCGTCGACACAGCGGACGCGTCTGAGGCGCTCGCTGGCGTGGATGGTGTGTTGGTGCCTGGTGGATTTGGTGAGCGCGGAACCGAAGGCAAGATCTCTGCGATCCGCTACGCCCGCACCCACAAGGTGCCGTTCTTTGGCATCTGTCTGGGCATGCAGCTGGCTGTTGTCGACTACTGCCGGGATGTACTGGGCCTCACTGGCGCCATGAGCCGTGAGTTCGATCCCGACCCAAGCCATGCTGTCATTGAGTTGATGGATGAGCAGCGTACTGTGACCGACAAAGGCGGAACAATGCGTCTGGGCGCGTACCCGTGTGACCTCTCGGAGGGCACACTGGCTCGCCGGATCTACGGATCAGCGACCATCAGCGAGCGCCATCGCCACCGCTACGAGGTGAACCCTAGCTACCTGGCAAAGCTCGAAGAGAATGGCCTTGTGATTAGTGGGCGAAGCCCGGACCGCATTCTCACCGAGATGGTGGAAATCGCGGACCACCCGTGGTTCGTCGGTTGCCAGTTCCATCCGGAATTCAAGAGTCGTCCCCTCGAGCCGCACCCGTTGTTCGCTTCGTACATCAAGGCCGTCGTTGAGAACAAACGGGCCCAAGTGGACGTGGCGCCGCAGGATGTCTCCAACGCGCGATGAACAGTGACACGGATGTGCAACTGCACATCGCAAGGGGTACCGCCCGCAATGGGGGGCTGAGCCAGTAAGTTTGGCTCGCGTCTTGCACTGGGGCGTTTACTTCCACGCTCTCCGATCATAAGATGTGGGTGTCGCTGAACATGGTGACGATAGTGCGCGAATCTCGCTGCTTTTGGCTTGATTCGGGACTCTTTTGCCCGGTCTGGGGTTGGAGAGTCGACCCATGCCTCGGAGCAAGGTGAACCCGCCTCAATGGCCTTAAATCTCCAACTCAATCAGAAGATGAGCCAGAGCCTGGTGATGACCCCCAGGCTTCAGCAGGCGATCAAGCTGTTGCAGCTCAATCACTTTGAGATGGTCGCGCACGTCGAAGAGGCGCTGCTGGAGAACCCAACGCTTGAAGTCGTTCCGGATTCGTCTGGCGCTGATGGTTTGGAGCTTGAGAACCGGCGTCAAAAGGACCAGGCGACCGAGGCGCAAGATCAGCACGACCAGAACAATGGCGAGTCGTCGGACAACCTCGACTGGGACAAGTTTGTTCGTGAGATGGCTGATTCACCGCGCGGCGCTTCTATGGCCGGCGGTACGATTTACGACGACCTGCCTCCGATTGAGACCAATCTCACCTACGGAGACTCGCTTGCTGAGCACATGATGTGGCAAGTGCAGATGCTGAAGATGTCGGCAGAGGAAGAACGGGCTGCACGCGTGATCGTACACAACTTGGACCACCGCGGCTGGCTGACGGTAGGCCTCGACGAAGTGGTCGAGGAGGCCGACGTCGACCTCCAAGCAGCGGAAGATGCCCTAGAGATCGTTCAGGGCCTCGATCCGGTAGGGTGCGGCGCTCGCTCGCTCTCCGAGTGCTTGGTCTTGCAAGCACGGCACCACCATCCTGAAGACCCCAACTTTGAGGTCATCTGTACCGAGCACCTGCATGACCTAGAGAGAAGGAACTACCAAGCGATTGGTCGGGCCCTTGAGATCGATCTAGAAGACGTGCACGAGTACCACCGCATGATTCAGGACCTAGAGCCGTACCCCGGTCGTGGGTTTTCGTCGGATGAGCCTCGGTACATCACGCCGGATGTCACCGTCATCAAGCATGACGGAGAGTGGCACGTCTTGGTGAACGACGAGGGATTGCCAGAACTCCGCGTGGGCAACTTCTACAAGAAGGTCATGAAGAAGGCGTCCAAGGCAGACAAAGACTACTTGCTCGATAAGTTGCGCGGTGCCGAGTTCCTCATCAAGTCCATCCACAAACGCCGCCGAACGATTCGGCGTGTGATGGAGAGCATCGTTCGCTTTCAGCACGGCTTCTTCGAGCGGGGCCCGCAAGCACTCAAGCCGTTGGTCCTGCAAGACGTCGCAGACGACGTTGGTGTGCATATGAGCACCGTCTCCCGGGTCACCACGAACAAGTATGTTCACACGCCCCACGGCATCTTGGAGTTGAAGTTCTTCTTCAGCTCTTCGGTCAAGCAAGATGGGGGAGGAGCCGATGTTGCCGCCGAAGCCATCAAGACTCAAATCAAGGCACTCATTGCCGTCGAAAACGGCAAGAAACCACTGTCCGACCAAAAGCTCGCCAACCTGCTCCTAGAGCAAGCGGGAGTGAAGGTCGCCAGACGGACAGTGGCCAAGTATCGCGAGGCGCTGGGCATTCTCCCATCGTCGCAACGCAAGCAGTTGTTTTAATTCCAACAAGGAGGCCCCATGCACCTAGAGGTCACATTCCGACAGATGAGCGCTCGCCCCGAGATTAAAAAACGGGCCGACGCATTGTACTCGAAGCTCGAACACTTCTTGGACCCTGCTGCCGATGGTCAGCTCATTGTCGGTAACGAGCACGGCGCCACAGCCGTGGAGCTCGTCATCACAACCCGCGGCCAAGTCGCAAAAGCAGTCGAAGAAGATGACGACCTGCGTACCGCGATGGACCGCGCGTTCCACCGCGTCGAAGACCAGCTGCGTCGTGCCAAGGACAAGAACGTCAGCAAGCGGCGTCGCGGTCAATCGTTGAGCGAACTTCCGGTCGACGAGCAAGACGACGGTGACGAAGAGTTGGACGACTAGGTCAGACAGCCAAACTGTCCAAATCGCGTGATGGCTACGCCAGCGCTTTGACACAGTAGGGGGCCGCCGGATAGTCGGGCGGCCCCTTTTACGTGTGGAGAGCCAGCCCATGGCCCTAAAGAACTACTTGTTCACTTCTGAGTCCGTCACCGAAGGCCATCCGGACAAGATCTGCGACAACGTCTCAGACGCTATCTTGGATGCCTACTTGGCCCAGGACCCACTGGCCCGCGTGGCTTGTGAGACCGCGGTGAAGACAGGTTTTGTTCTGCTAGCGGGTGAGATCACCTCCACCGCAACCGTCGATTACCCAACCATCGTCCGCGAGACGGTGCGGGACATTGGCTACACGCACTCCGACATGGGCTTCGACGCCAACACATGTGCGGTCATGGTTGCTGTTGAGCAGCAGAGCCCGGACATCAGCCAGGGTGTCACCGCTGGTGAAGGCCTGCACGAAGAACAAGGTGCCGGCGACCAAGGCATGATGTTTGGCTACGCCTGTGACGAGACCGATGCACTCATGCCCATGAGCATCTTCTTTGCGCATCGCCTGTCCGAGAAGTTGTCGGCCGTCCGCAATGCGGGTCAGGACTGGCTCCGTCCAGATGGCAAGACTCAAGTCACCATCGAGTACAAAGACGGCAAGCCGGCACGCGTTGACGCAGTTGTCGTGTCGACCCAGCACGCTGAGTCCATCAGCCACGGCGACTTGGTTGCGGCCATCAAGGAGCAGGTCATTGCACCTGTCATCCCGGGCAACCTCATCGATGCTGACACCAAGTACTTCGTCAACCCAACCGGTCGTTTCGTGATTGGCGGACCCATGGGTGACGCCGGCCTGACCGGCCGCAAGATCATCGTGGACACCTACGGCGGCCACGGCTCGCACGGTGGCGGCGCTTTCAGCGGTAAGGACCCAACAAAGGTCGACCGCTCGGCTGCCTACATGGCTCGCTACGTTGCTAAGAACCTGGTCGCTTCGGGTGCTTGCAAGCGTGCCCTGGTTCAGCTGGCCTACGCAATTGGCGTTGCTGACCCCGTCAGCGTCATGGTCGACTCCTACGGCACCGGAGAAGTCTCGGACGACAAGCTCACCGCTTGTGTTCGTGAGCTGTTCCCGCTGCGTCCTGCTGGCCTGACCGCACACTTGGACCTGTTGCGTCCGATCTACCGCGCGACTGCCGCGCACGGTCACTTTGGCCGCGACATGTTCCCATGGGAACAGACGGACATGGCAGACAAGGTCAAGGCGTACTTGTCGAACTAGGGTTTGGCATACTGGTATCTCGCTCTGTGTAGTATTTAGGCGGGGCGAGAAATCAGTGGTCAGAAGTCAGATATCAGAGCAGAAGCCGCAAGCGGCTCCTGCGTTTTTTTTTGGCGCCGCTGTATGGCCAGAGCTTCGCACCCGACGCAAGTCGGTTGCTCTGACCTCTGACCTGTGATGTCTGACATCTAAACCACAGCGATGTTCGCTGGGGGAGCGAGGTGACAAGGGTGCGTCACAAGCCTCTACCCGCCACGGTTTGGTGCTCCCGAAAATGGTATCAACGGTTACGCGACACTCATCCCTGGACAGATGCACCTGTCCTCTGTTTTTGGAGACTCTCCATGAATCCGATTGCTAGGCTGTACAAGTCGACCATCGGCAAGAAGGTCATCATGGCCGTCACTGGCCTAATCATGGTCTTTTGGCTGCTTTCGCACCTTGGCGGCAACACCCTGATGTTCCTAGGCCAGGAATGGATGGACGCTTACGCCCACAAAATCCACAACCTAGGGCCCTTGCTTTGGGTCATGCGTCTGGGAATGCTGGGCGTCATTGTTGCCCACATCTGGTCCGCGATTGCCGTCACACGGATCTCTTGGGCGGCTCGTGAGCACTCCTACAAGGGCGGTCGCAAGACGAACGTGTCCACCTGGAGTGCCCGTCTGATGCGCATCGGCGGCATCATCATCGTTCTGTTCATCTTCTGGCACTTGGCGGACCTGACCTTGGGCTGGGTCCATCCGGACTTCAAGATGCAGGAAGAGGGCGGTGCGGCTGCGTACCACAACCTCACTGTGTCGCTCCGCCAGATTCCAGTCGCCATTTTCTACATGGTGTCTGTGATTTTCGTTGGCCTGCACTTCTCGCACGGCATCCAGTCGGGATTCCAGACCCTCGGTCTGAACCATCCCAAGTGGAACGGGATTCGCAAGATGACTTCTTGGGGCCTCGGCACGCTCATCGCAGTCGGCAACATTGCGATTGTCGCCGCTACCATGTTCAAACTCATCGGAGGAGAGTGAGCCATGCTCGACCTAAACTCCCGCTGCCCAGACGGCCCTATCGAAACGGCATGGGACCGGCATCGCCAGTCCATCAAGCTTGTCAATCCGGCCAATAAGCGCAAGTACACCGTCATTGTAGTGGGCACCGGCCTCGCAGGCGCGTCGGCATCTGCCACACTTGCTGAGCTCGGCTACAACGTCAAAGCGTTCACCTTTCACGACAGCCCGCGTCGCGCGCACTCGATTGCCGCCCAGGGCGGTATCAACGCGGCGAAGAACTACCAGAATGACGGCGACAGCGTCTACCGGCTGTTCTACGACACTGTGAAGGGAGGCGACTTTCGCTCCCGTGAGCAGAATGTGTACCGGCTCGCACAAGTGTCGGTCGACATCATCGACCATTGTGTTGCGCAGGGCGTTCCGTTCGCTCGCGAATACGGCGGCCTCCTCGCAAACCGCTCCTTTGGTGGTGCGCTGGTGTCGCGGACCTTCTACGCCGCTGGCCAGACCGGACAGCAGCTGCTGCTCGGCGCCTACTCGGCGTTGTCGAAGGAAATCAACAGCGGCAAAGTGAAGATGCACAACCGCTCTGAGCTGCTGGACATCGTGAAGATCGATGGCCACGCGAAGGGAATCGTTACCCGTGACCTGGTCACCGGTGAAGTCACCAGCCACGCGGCAGACGCCGTTGTGTTGGCGACTGGCGGCTACGGCAACGCCTTCTTCTTGTCCACGAATGCTCGTGGCTGCAATGTGACGGCGACTTGGCGCGCCTACAAGCGTGGCGCTGGCTTTGCCAACCCATGCTTCACGCAGATTCACCCCACCTGCATCCCCGTGATGGGTGACCATCAGAGCAAGCTGACTCTCATGAGTGAGTCGCTCCGAAACGACGGGCGTGTCTGGGTTCCGAAGAAGGCCGGGGACTTCCGAAAAGCTCGGGATATTCCGGAGAACGAGCGGGACTACTACCTTGAGCGCATCTACCCAACGTTCGGAAACCTCGTCCCACGCGACGTCGCTTCCCGTTCGGCGAAGAAGATGATTGATAAGGGTCACAGCGTTGTCCAGGGCGGCTCCGGCGTGTACCTCGACTTCGCAGACGCCATCAAGCGCCTGGGCAAGGACGCGATTGCTGAGAAGTACGGCAACCTGTTTGATATGTACAAGCAGATTACCGGCGACAATCCTTACGAAACGGCCATGAAGATCTACCCGGCTTCGCATTACACCATGGGCGGTTTGTGGGTTGACTACAACCTGATGACCAACGTCCCTGGGTTGTACGCGATTGGCGAGGCGAACTTCTCTGACCACGGTGCCAACCGCCTGGGAGCCTCGGCTCTAATGCAAGGTCTGGCAGACGGATACTTCGTTCTTCCCTACACGATTGGTGACTACCTAGCGCCGCAGCCACACGGGTTCGACGACACGTCGCACCCCGCATTCGCCGAGGCCGAGGCCCAGGTGAAGGCCAAGACCGACAAGCTGTTGTCGGTCGGCGGTAAGAAGAGTGCCGACCACTTCCACAAGAAGCTGGGCAAGCTCATCTGGGAAGAGTGCGGCATGGCCCGCACCGAGCCGGGTCTGAAGAGTGCGCTTGAGCGTCTACCTGCCATCCGGGAAGAGTTCTGGTCGCAGGTCAGTGTGCCTGGCAGTGGTGCTGCTCTCAACCAGCAGCTGGAGAAGGCTGGCCGCGTTGCTGACTTCCTCGAGTTTGGTGAGATCATGCTTCGCGATGCTCTGACGCGGAACGAGTCGTGTGGTGGTCACTTCCGCGAGGAAAGCCAGACCCCAGAAGGCGAGGCCCTGCGGGATGATGAGAACTTCCAGCACGGTGCTGTTTGGGAGTACGCCGGTGAAGGTAAGCCATCCATTCGTAACGAAGAAGCCCTTGAATTTAAGTACGTTCTACCTTCGCAGCGGAGCTACAAGTGAACATTACGCTCAAAGTCTGGCGTCAGGCTGGTCCAAAAGACGCTGGCAAGTTCGAGACTTACCAACACGACGGAATCGTTGAGGAGATGTCCTTCTTGGAGATGCTCGACGTCTTCAATGAGAAGCTTCTCGAAGCGGGCACTGAGCCCATTGCTTTCGAGCACGACTGTCGTGAAGGTATTTGTGGTTCCTGTGGTTGCATGGTCAATGGCCGCGCACACGGACCGAAGGACGGCGCGACCCTCTGCCAAGTGCACATGCGGTCCTACAAGGATGGGGACACCATCACTCTGGAGCCCTTCCGCGCGAAGGCCTTCCCAATCTTGAAGGACTTGGTGGTTGACCGCTCGGCCTTCGACAGCATCATTCAGGCGGGCGGATACATCTCCGTTCGCACGGGTGCAGCTCAAGATGCAAACATGCGCCCGGTCGAGAAGGCCATTGCGGATGAAGCGTTCGACGCAGCAACCTGCATTGGTTGTGGTGCGTGCGTGGCGTCGTGTCCGAACGGCTCAGCGAGCCTGTTCACCTCGGCGAAGATTGCGCACCTCAACATGCTTCCTCAGGGTGAACCCGAGAAGTACAAGCGTGCCACTGCCATGGTCACTGCTATGGATGACGCCATGTTCGGCGCTTGTTCCAACCACGAAGAGTGCGAAGCGACATGTCCGAAGGGCATTGGCGTGGAGTACATCTCGCAGATGAACAAGAACCTCATCTGGGGCGAGCTGTTCGAGCACGACTCGTAGTAGTCCGCGGCTGACGGCCCATCTCAGAGACTCTTTGAGGTGCGTTGATTCGCAGATGTACCTAGATGAATTGGGAACGACGCTCTGTTGAGTGGCGTTCCCTTTTTCGTTTTGGAGTGACCATGCAGCTGATTCATCGAGAGGGCCACAATGGGTGACGGAGGACGACTTCGGTTGAACCATGAGCTTGCAGCTCACCGTGGCTTGTTGGTGTGGGCCCGTCCGCAGCGAGACGTGCTGGTGTTTGATGGCGAGGAGGTCGTTGGGTGGCATGGTGACAAGCAGCCGGCGTCACGAGCGGCATTCTGGCGGCGTTGTGTGGGGTGGGACGATGATGCCCTCGACCAAGTGGGGCCGTACAAGCTCGTGGCCGGGGTGAATGGACGCCTAGCGCTTGTGGGTGACGGCATTGTTGTCCCGAGCGACGCACAACGCTTGGACTGGGACATCACCAAGTTTGGGCCAGACTTGCCCGTGTTGGGCGGTCTGGACTCACAGAGTCTGTCGTGGCGTGCTCGTCTGCAGGACAGCCCGCACGGCGTTGTGCTGTGTGAGCCGGAGTTCGGTCTTGTGTGGTCGTTGGCCGATGGTGTCGCGTGGCAACTACGCGGCGTCGACGAATCCCACGAGGTAACCGCGTATCGCGTACACAATGGTGTGGTCATTCACTCATCATGGACAGAACGTCAGGGGAGGGTTGGCTGGGTGTCGGATGCCGGTGAGGTACGAAACCACCAGCGGGTAGACGGTCCAGCAACACCATTTCTTTGTGTACAAGAGGTGTTGTGGACGTTTCTGTCACTCAGCAACAACACGGACGTGCATGTGTGCTCCATCTCCACGACAGATGGCAGCATCACCCCGGTCCTGCTGCTTGCCGACACCGTGTCGAGCGCGGCAGTCGTGGGGCAAGATGTCTATGCGGTGTCTTGGTCGGGTACGACGCAGCGCTTCGCAGTCCGTCCTGACACATGGGCGGAGATGGAGGTCTTGGAGGTTCCACGTGGAGGCCTCGAGCGATTCAATCCAGCTCCGACTCTTGGAGACGCTGTTGCGGAGTGGTGTGGGCCTTCCGGACCCCTCAACACGCAGTTGGAGTGGGTGAACACGGGCGGCGACCACGTTGGAATGCGTGTCGAAGTGATCTGTTCAGGGGGTGTTGTGGTCAATAGCCTTCACGTTGCTGACGCTGTGGTTTCGCTCGAAGATGGGGTTGGCTCCTTCAGCCACCACCTGATTGAGAGCCGGGCGAGCGTTCACCTGACGCTGAAGGGGCGCGTGGCTGGTCCCGGCCAGGTTCGCGTCAGCATCAGCGGGTGGAAGGCGCGCGATGTCTCGCCGGGCAAGTCAGAGACAGATTCAGTGCTGCGAGAGACCTTCGTTCTCGGCACCGGACACATCGCTGTGACCGTTGATAGCGTACTCATGGCGTTCCGAGGTGGCGAGCGGACTCCGATACTACCCACGTGGGTCAGCGCGCTTGCCGAGCGGGGAGCCATGGACAGTGAACGACCGGAACCGGACTTGGATCGCTGGATGCGTCGGGCATTGGGCCGGTGTCGCGTGGAGTCATCCGAGCAGGCCCCAGAGGCTGTACATCAAGCCTGGCTGACGTTGTCTGAGCGCGAGCGGACAGAGTCGACCGGAACCGTGCCACTGTACAAGCTTCAGTCCCCACGGCACTGGGTGGTGACGGATGCCGAGTGTGCTGGCATCATCCGAACTCTTGGTGACACCCATGCGTTCAGCGTTCTGTGCGCCGGTGGTGCTTTCATGGTTGCATAGAAGCTCTGCTATGGAGTGATGCGCTCTGAGCCATGGGTTGTGTGCATTGTGGTCGATTGTGGCGAGGCTGTGGAAGGATTCAGCGGCCGGGACAAACGCCTACGTCCGCTGCGTTGCCACCGGGTGACCGCTGCTATACGAGCCCCCTCAAACACTTGTACAGGGGCCGGAAACATGGCTGACCACGGTAGCAACGACGTTCTCTTCGAGATCACCTCCGCTCACCTCAATAAGGGTCTCCGTGGTGTGCCCGTTGGCACGTGCCGTACGTCCAAGGTCGATACCATGGAAGGTGTTTCTTACGTCGGCTACCCGATCGCCGAGCTCGCCGACCTCGAAGAAGAAGCCGTGGTCTACCTGCTGCTTCACCGTGAGTTGCCAACTGACGAGCAGCTCGTGGAGTTCAACAAGAACCTCATCAGCCGTCGCGGCGTCCCACAGCAGGTGCTGGACGTCCTTCAGACCCTCCCCAAGGAAGGTCACCCCATGGAGTGGTTCACCACCGGCCTCATCTTGCTCGGCATGACCAGCAAGACCGGTGACCTGCTCGAAGACGCCTACAACGCCATGGCTCGCTTGCCCGAGTTGGTCGCAGCTATCTTCCGCATCCGTAGCGGCTGGGGCGCGCCCATCAAGAGCAACCCTGAGCTCGGTCTGATCGAAGACTTCGTGGCCATGTTGGACGTCCCCGGCGGCCACAACGCCAAGCTCACCCGCTTGCTGCGCACCTTCTACATCCTGCACATGGACCATGGCGGCGGAAACCTCTCCACCTTCACCGGTAAGACCGTTGCCTCTGCAGGAACGGACATGTACAGCAGCCTCAACGCTGCCATGAGCGGACTGTACGGACCGCTTCACGGCCGCGCGAACCAGGACTGCCTCAACTTCGTGCGCACCGTCGGCTCTACCGACCCTGCCAAGGTTGAGTCCTTCGTCCGCGCAACACTCGACGGTGGCGGCAAGATCTTCGGCTTCGGCCATGCGGTTCTGCGCGCTGAAGACCCCCGCGCGACCATCCAGTACAAGGTCGGCGAAGAGATCTGCCCGGATGACGAACTGTTCCGCACGGCTGCCGTCATGCGCGAAGTTGCCGTCAAGGTCCTCAAGGAGATGCCTAAGGTCTCCAACCCGTACCCGAACGTAGACGCCGTCTCCGGCTCGTTGCTCAATGCGAGCGGCTTGACCGACAGCGACTTCTACACCGTGTTGTTCGGTCTCTCACGCTGTACCGGCATTGCCGCACAGATCGTCGACGAACGCCTGCGCTTCCGCGGCGGAAAGGGCACGCCCATCATGCGTCCCAAGTACATCGCTGAAGACCAGCCCAAGCGCTCACTCAAGTAGTCGTCGCTCGTTCCGAATCGTCCCTTTTTTAACCGTCACCGACGGGCGGGGCGGCTGAATCTCATCGGCCGCCCTTGCACGTTTTGAGAGGATAAACCTCCATGAAGATTCACGAATACCAGGCCAAGTCCATTCTGCGGAAGTTCGGCATCCCCGTTCCTCCCGGAAAGGCCGCCACGACCGTCGACGAAGCTGTCGCCGCCGCCAACGAACTCGGAGGCTCCTTGTGGGTCGTCAAGTCGCAGATCCACGCAGGTGGTCGCGGCAAGGGTCGTTTTAAGGAATTGTCCACCGAAGCACAGCTCGCTGCTGCTGGTGAAGGAAACCCCGAAGACGGTGTGGGCGGCGTTCTGCTGTCCCGCTCGGTCGACGCTGTGAAGGAAAATGCTGAGACCATTCTCGGCAAGACCCTCGTCACCAAGCAAACGGGCCCCGAAGGCAAGCTGGTCAAGACCGTCTACATCGAAGGCGGTTGTGACATCGCCCGCGAAGTGTACGTCGCAGCAACGCTCGACCGTGCCAACAACAAGATTCTCATCATGGCTTCCGCAGAAGGCGGAACCGAGATTGAAGAAGTCGCCGAAGAAAACCCAGACGCCATCAAGCGCGTGTGGGCCGAGCCGGCCGCTGGTCTTCAGCCATGGCAGGGACGTCAGCTCGCATACGCCATCGGAATTGAAGGCAAGACCGTCAACCGTTTCGCCGCATTCTGCATGGCTCTGTACAAGTGCTTCGTGGAAATGGACTGTGAAATGGCAGAGGTCAACCCTCTCGTCATCACCGGTGACGGAGCCGTTGTGGCCCTCGACTGCAAGATGTCCTTCGACGGCAACGCGATGTACCGGCACAAGGATGTGCTGGCTATGCGTGACCTCGACGAAGAGGACCCCGCAGAAGTCGCAGCCGGCGAGTTCGGCCTGTCCTTCATCAAGCTCGACGGTTCCGTCGGCTGCTTGGTCAACGGTGCCGGTCTGGCCATGGCCACGATGGACATCATTCAGTTCAAGGGCGGAAGTCCTGCGAACTTCTTGGACGTAGGTGGCGGCGCGACCGAATCACAGGTCACCGCAGCCTTCGAGATCATCACTCGCGACCCAAGCGTGAAGGCCATCTTGGTAAACATCTTCGGCGGCATCATGCAGTGCGACGTCATCGCGCGCGGCATCATCTCTGCTATCGAGAATGTTGGACTCAAGGTACCTCTGATTGTTCGCCTCGCGGGCACGAACGCCGAACTCGGCAAGAAGATTCTGGAAGAGTCGGGTCTCGACATCATTCCCGCTACCAACCTCGACGAGGCGGCTGATGCCGCTGTTCGCGCAGCTCAAGCCTGATCGGGAGACGTTCACATGGCCATTCTCGTCAACAAAGACACTCGCGTCATCTGTCAGGGAATCACCGGTAAGTCCGGTGCCTTCCACTCCAAGATGTGCATGGAATACGGAACCAACCTCGTTGGAGGCGTTGTCCCCGGTCGCGGTGGACAAACCTTCGAAGACACCGGTGTCCCCATCTTCAACACGGTTCATGAGGCCGTCGCAGCTACCGGTGCCAACGCATCGATGCTCTTCGTCCCACCACCGTTCGCTGCAGACTCCATCCTAGAAGCCATCGATGCCGGCGTTGAGCTCGTCATCTGCATTACCGAAGGCATTCCGGTCATGGACATGGTCAAGGTCAACGCAGTCCTACAAGACAGCAAGACCCGCATGGTTGGACCCAACTGTCCCGGCGTCATCACCCCAGGTGAGTGCAAGATGGGCATCATGCCCGGACACATTCACACCCCCGGCCGCATTGGCGTGCTCTCCCGCTCGGGAACGCTCACCTACAGTGCAGTCGGCCAGCTCTCGGCCGTTGGCCTTGGCCAGTCGACCTGTGTTGGAATCGGCGGTGACCCCATCATCGGAACCAAGTTCATCGATGTGTTGGAGCTGTTCAACAACGACCCCGAAACAGACGCCGTCATCATGGTCGGTGAGATCGGTGGCTCGGCCGAAGAAGAAGCATGTGCCTGGATTAAGGCCAACATGACTAAGCCTGTCGTCGGCTTCATCGCCGGCTCCACGGCACCTCCGGGACGCCGTATGGGTCACGCAGGCGCTATCGTCTCCGGTGGTCAAGGCACCGCCGAAGGCAAGTTCGCTGCCATGGAAGATGCTGGCGTTCATGTTGTCCGCAACCCCGCCCTTATGGGCGAGAAGATGAAGGAAATCCTCGGCTAAGCCAGGGATTTTCTGAACGGGCCGGCTCCAGTGATGGAACCGGCCTTTTTTGTGGAAGGGAGGCATATAGCCAGGTGAACAAGGCCGATTGCGTGAAGGTTTCGAGGGTCCCGAGAACAAAGCGATGGCTCAACAGACCCTGAGGCTGACATGCTGCGATTGTTCCTACTTGTGCTCGTGGTGGCGCTACCAGCGTGTCGCGAGTTTCGTCCGTTCGGGTGTTCGGGACGACTTGTTGAGACGTTGCCGTTGAACGTGCAGGGCATGGATTTCAACAGCGACTTTCCGAACCGGCGAGACTACGGCGAAGCGGAAAACTGCGAGTCGGCAGCGGGCTCGGAGGCCGTCTACAGGGTTGAAATGGTGGCTGGCCAGACAATGACGGTAGCGGTGCATCGAGGCAGCCTCAGAGTCAACGTGCGCCGTGATTGTTCACCGCAGACTGAGTGTTTGGAGACCACGGAAACGTACCGGCAATTGAACCAACCGTTCGGCCGACATGACTTTACTGCAGATTCGGACGGGATTTACGTGTTCACCGTTGAAGCTGGAGCGAGGGCTGACCTCGGCGAGGTCGTTGAGTACCAATTTATCATTGGTGAATTCTCGGACGAGGTTTGCACGGACGGCGTGGACAATGATCTCGATGGCTTGGAGGACTGTGATGATCTGAGGGCGTGCTTCGATACCGATGCGTGCCCATTTACGTGCCCAGTAGCCGAGCCGGACCACGCACCGCTGATGTTCGTGAACAACACAGCCACCCTGTCCGCATCTGTCTTTGACGACGTTGCAGCGGATGTCGGACCGTACTCACTAGGAGATGGGTGCGCCGATTGGGAAGGGGGAAGCTCGGTCATGGCCGGCGGAAAGGCGCTTGTGTATGAGCTGGAGCTTGAGGCCGGCGAAAACGTGGTGGTACGTGATTCCAGCGAAGCCGATTTGCTCTGGCGCGTGTTGCGGGACTGCGCTCCGTTTACCCCCTGCCTCGTCAACGAACAGGTCTCTCGCCGCATAGGTGAGCTGTACAAAGCGGAAGTAGCCGAGACGGTTTTCTTGGTCGTTCAGGGTATTGATGTGGAGACGCCGCAGCGCTTCGACGCCGGCGTGAGCATTGGAACCCCGGAGACGTGCGCCGATGGCCTCGATGAGGACCTGGACGGTTTAGTCGACTGCAACGACTTCGACTGTCTCGGCACGCCGGACTGCCCCTACCACTGTGCAGCCATCGACATCACCACGGACTTGGTCGGTAACGGCATCTACACATTGTCTGGCACTTCCTTTGCCTCTGATTTCCCTCGTGAGCCTCCGTCCGATTGGTCCGAAAGGGTGGGGATTGGGTGTCTAGAACCCCAGCAGCCAAGTGCAACGTTCTCGGTTGACTTGGAGGTCGGAGAAGGCGTGAGTATTGCTGAGACGACTGGGGCTGGGGTCGCGGTAAGTGCCGCTGCCTCGTGCCTACCAGGGGCAGAGTGCATCTTCAGTTCGTACGGTTTTAGCGACTTCGGCTACGTACGCGCAAGCTTTGTCGCGCCTGAAGCTGGGACGTACACACTCTCGGTCGAACCGGAGTTGATGTCTACGGCTATCGACGAGTACGCGATTGTCATTGAACTCCTACCCATGGAGACCTGCGACAATGGGGTTGATGACAACGAAGATGGAAACACAGACTGTTTTGACGTTGGCTGTGACTGTTTTCAGGAATGTCCCTTGGTGCAGTCGCTTCCGATACGCTCGCAGGGAGAGGACTTTGCAGCCGTATTCAGCGACGTGAGGAACTTTATCAACGAAGAAGGGTGCTCTGCCGGGCCGGTGCGCGACGTTGATGGGAACGTGGACGCTGTATTCACGGTTGGTCTAGACATGGGGCAAGGCCTCGTTGTCCGCGAGACTGGTTTCCAAGAGGTGACGATTCGGGTGCTCGACCATTGTTCTCTTGGAAGTACCTGTCTGGCGGTGGACTCAGCGAACACCCAGGAGTTGCGATTTATAGCCCCTGAAACCGGCGAATACACGGTGGTGATTGAACAGGCGGGTTGGAGTTCTCCTTTCGATATTCTGATTGATACGTTCGAAGATGAAGACTGCCCAGACGGTCCCAACCAGACCCTCGACGGTATTGACAACGACCTAGATGGGGCCACTGACTGTTTCGACACCGACTGCTACGACGAAGTGCTGTGCCCTGTGGAATGCACCGACGTGCAGTCACCACGAGGCCCCATACGGGAGAGTGGCGACGACTGGTTCGGCGACTTCACCGAGACGGTGGACTTCGGCCTTGCCGCGGATTGCTGGCTTGGTGGAGGGACTGCCGCGTCGTACCAGTTCGCTCTGACCGAAGGTGATCGACTGCGGCTCGCTTCTCTTGTCGAGTTCGGATTCAGACTGCACGTTCGGGAGGGCTGTTCTCCAGCGTCGGCGTGTGTGGCGACCGCGGGAAGTAGACTGCCAACGATTGAGTTTGTGGCCCCAGCAGACGGCGTTTACACAGCGACAGTTCAGTCTGATAGTGCTCTGTCCCGTCCGCTCGACTACTCTTTTGTGATTCAGGTGGTCGAAGAATAGCGTTTGGCGGTGAGACCTATGCTGCTCTAGGCCGTCGAGTTGTGACCCGGACACTCACCAGCGGAGACGCATCCCTAGTCGCACGCTGCGTGGGTCTTGCCGTACCAGCGCTGTGCCGAAGCTCTCCGTGTCCGCTTCATTGACGACGACGGGGACCTGACTGCCGATCAGATTGAACACGTCCGCGGTGAACTCGGCGCTGCTGTTGCGGCCAATGTCCACGGCATAGGCCATTCGTAGGTCCACTCGGTGCGTAGCCGCAGTGCGCTCGGTTCCACGGCCGTCAAGGTACCCAACAAAGCCGTAAGGCTCTACGAGCGAGCGCCGTGAGTACGCCCGGCCGCTGTTGAACGCGTAGATGAGGCCCAGGTTCAGCCCGAAGGGGGACGTCCATGAGCCGTTTGCACGGATCTGGTGGCGGATGTCGCTATTGAGCGGGCCGTAGGGGGCTTGTACACCCAACGGTAGCCGAACCAGGGCGTTGTCGACATGCCCCCGTGCTGTGCCCACAGTGTAGCTGGCGTAGGCGACCCAGTCGTCGCGGTGGATGCGCTGTACGGCGAGCTCTAGGGCGTTGTAGTCACGCCGATAGGTGTCCGAGAGCACCAAGACGCTTCCATCCGCAGCCAAGGTGTCCTGCGGAATTTGGCGCGTTGCGGAACGAATGCCGCGTACGCTCGTGACCACGGTAGAGCCGAACTTTTGCGACACGCCGACGACGAACCGGTCGGTGTGCTCAATGCCAATGTCGTAGCGGCGCTCGGTGACGGGGTCGAGGGTCTCGGCCCACTGCCAGTCGCCGGTCTGGTCACGTCGTTCAATGACGACGCTGTCTGGTGAGCGCGTGTTGGATGGTGCCCAGAAGGGGGCGCCGCCAACATCGTAGTATCGACCCACGTTGGCGAACAGCTTTGTGTCCCCACGTCCGAGGACGTCGTAGGCCGCACCAAGGCGGTGGGCCGGCATGACGCGCAGGTCGAGTCCGCGCGGGATGGCGGCGACGTTGTTTCTGCCGTCTTCCACGTCAATGCGGAAGCCGATGTTGAGGTGGAGGTCTTCGGTCGGCGCCCAGTCGTCTTGGGCGAAGATGGACCACGTCGACACGCGATTACGCAGGCGTCCCGGGCTGTGTCTGCTCAAGCGGACTCCGCAGTCTGAGCCGTCAATGCGCTCGCACGGCAGACCTGGCGCTGGACCGAACTCTGTTCCCACGCTGCGAACGTCCCCATCCGTGGTGTTTCCAGTCCCGTCAATCCACGCAATCTCGCGCTGGCCGGTGTGAGTGGTGTCTGTTGAGAAGCTCAGCAGCCAGGCATCTGCGCCCGCGCGAATCCGGTGGCTTCCTGCCAGGTTGTCGGCGTACTGGGTGAACACGAAGGCACCGCCCAATCGGCCACTGCGGCGTCGCATCTCGCTGCGTGCGTTGCCGTAGAGCAACCCCTCTGAGTTGGTGAGTGAGGGGGTCAGAAGCTCGTCGGAGCCGGGGCTCGTGCGGATGGCGCGGTTGGTGTACCCAAATCGGACTTCAATGAGTCGGTCGCCGGACATCCCAAACTCAACGTCCAACAGGTGTGACTGGGACAGGCCGACCCGGTCACTCCGGGCGCCATCTGTGACGGGTTCACCGTCGAAGACGTGGTCGGTGCGTGTTGGGGCGAGGGTACTCGAGTACCGCATGTAGATGCGCTCGTTGACCGCCCAGGTGAGCTTACCCATGCCCTGAATATTGGCGGTCTGCTCGAGTGTCTGTAGACCCTCGGGACGGACGGCGCGGTACTTGAGGTCGAAGGCGGTGAAGTAGAACAGCCGCTTGGGAACGGCTGGGCCCCCCGCGGTGAACGCGAGCGATGGCTCCCAGAACTGGCGGCGCGCGTTCGGGTCTTGGCTGTCGCCCACAATGACCGCATGCTGGTTGTAGAAGCCGGCAATGCTGCCGGTGTGCCTGTCGCCGCCGCTCTTGGTCACAATGTTCAGCAGCATTCCGGAGAACGGCCCGAACTCGGCTGGGGCGCCGTCCGTGTAGACCTGCAGCTCCTGAATGGCGTCGAAGTTTACTGTCTGGGCGAGAGAGTGGTCGCCCGGATCCCGGGTAATGATGCCGTCAATGCGGAATGAGTTGCCAAGAGCGCCCTCGCCGCGGGCAGACGACGTGGTTCCGAACTGGGAGGTGACGCCAGGCAGGGTCTCTGCGACGGACAGAAAGTCTCGGCCGACGGGTAGGTCTTGAAGGGTGTCGCCGTCTAGAACCGTGGACACGGACGACGTCGTCATGTCGAGAACGGGCTCTTGGTCCACGATCAATATGGCGCCATCATTGCCGCCAACAGACAAGATGACGGGAACATCGGTGGTGCGGTGGGCGCGAATGACCACGCCCACCGTCACCGGTTCGGCCGATGGATGGGCAATGAGTACGCGGTACTCGCCTGGTGGCATGTCGCGCACGCGAAAACGTCCCAAGTCATCTGTAGTGGTGTACCGCTCGTGTGCAAGAGCCCCGCCACTGACCGTGACCTGGGCGCCAGGCATGCCCAAGTCCTCTTGGTCGATCACGACGCCGCGCATCTCGCCATTGTCGGCGGCCACTGCACTACTGGACATCGCCACAGCGCAGCACAGTGCCGCAAGTGTGCGAGCGGTCAGCCCCATCATGGAGTGCCCCAGAGCAACTGCGTTGTGTGCTGGACAACATCGGTCATCTGGTTAGTCGCGCGCCTCACTTACCAAACCGCCGGCCCTGCCGGGGAGGATACTCATCATGTCGCAGCGTACCCTGTCGATCATCAAGCCAGACGCCACCAAGAAGAACCTCATCGGCAAGATTGTTGCACGCTTTGAGTCCGAAGGTCTGCGTATTGCCGCAATTCGTAAGGCTCACCTGTCCCGCCCAGAGGCCGAAGGCTTCTACGCAGTGCACAGCGAGCGTCCATTCTTCGGTGAGCTCGTCGACTTCATGACCAGCGGCCCATGCGTTCTCATCGTCCTCGAAGGCGACAACGCTGTTCTCAAGAACCGCGAGATCATGGGCGCTACCAACCCAGCAGACGCCGCTGACAACACCTTGCGCAAGCTCTACGCCGACAGCATTGGCGAGAACGCCGTGCACGGCTCCGACAGCGAAGAAAACGCAGCCATCGAGATTGCGTACTTCTTCCAGGGCATCCAGGTCTTCTAAGGCCACGTCGAAAGACGTAGTGATGAAGCGGCCGCCTCCTCTTGGAGACGGCCGTTTTTCTTTGGTGGAGGTCGTACCAGGTCCATCGTGCTCGTTCTTGAGTACACTGTTCGCACGGAGGCCTCCTTGGCGCGTGATTCACATCTGTCGTTGTCGATTGGACATGCGCTGTGGGAGGAGCTGTTTCGGCGCGCTCTCCCGGTTCGCATTGTTGATGGAGAGTTCGAGGCCAGCGGTGCTGTACGCGGTGCGGTCAAGCGTCTCGGCGTGCGTAATCGGGTCGCGGGACTGCTAGAAGACCGGCGTCCTCCCGAGCGTCTCACCCGGCTTACCGACCGGGCTCGCGGTGCATGGCACAAGCGTCGAGCAGGCGTGTACAAGCGAATCGATGACGTGCTTCACGTGGAGGGCTCGTGGCGTGTTGAGCTCGATGATGCGGGCACGGACCTACGCTACGGCAGCCAGCAGATCTCAGCGGATGCCTTCGTTCGCGGTACTGCGTCCGGCACCATTCGGCTGCTTGCGCGAAACATCGAGATTCCGTTCACGCTCAGCCGGCGCATTGGCGCGAGTGTGACGCTTGGAGACGTTCACTTCAGCAAAGAGAAGGACGGCGTTGTCGGCACCCTGCAAGACCTCGTCCTGCACGTCGGAGATGCCCGCACGCTTCAGCTCGTTAGCCGAATCGCAGAGCAGTTCCTTGAGCCGCAACTCGGTAATCTCAACCCACTTCCAATTCTCCGTCGTGAGCAGTTGGAGAGCTTGGTCGGACCCCTCGGCGGGCCTCTGCGCATGAACATGGGTGTAGAGATGATGGACGTCGAGATTGACGAAGACCAGCTGACTCTCAAGGTACGCTTTGGCTTTACGCAGACTGCCCTCACTGACGACCAGCGCTAAGCAACGGGGCAGGGAGCGTTGTGCTTCGGGAGTTCAGATGTCAGATTTCAGAGGTCAGAGCAGGCTTCTGCGAAGCCGGCGTTCGTTTGCTGGCCTTGGATCATCGTCTTGACCCGGAGAACGAACCGCGCTGCTATTGTTGTTTGGACGACTCAAACTTATAGGCGCGAAGCGTCTGTTCTGACCTCTGACTCCTGACTTCTGACATCCGTGTCTCGACCATCTCCGAGACTCCATGCGCGTCGAAGTGCGACACTCGAAATCCAAGTGGAGAACATATGTCCGACCGATTCCAGACATTTGCCGAGTTCTGGCCGTACTACCTGTCCGAACACGGTGACACGACGAACCGGCGCCTGCACTACGTTGGCTCCACGCTGGCCCTCATGAACGCTGCGGCGGCTATTGTGCTGCTAAACCCGTTCTTCCTGCTCAGCGCGGTGATCAGCGGCTACTTCTTCGCTTGGATTGGCCACTTCATTATTGAGAAGAACCGTCCGGCCACGTTCAAGTACCCATTCTGGTCGTTGTTCGCGGACTTCCGAATGTACTTCTTGGCACTGACTGGGCGTCTGCGCCCACACCTCGACCGAGCTGGTGTTGTCGCGTGAGCGTTCTACTTGTTGCTGCTCTTGCACTCGCCACAACCACCGGTGGTGTGCCGCGCTTTCCAGACATTCATGACGAGACTGTCGTCTTTACCGCAGGCGGCGACCTGTGGCGCGTGCCCGTCACGGGCGGAACCGCCGAGCGCATCACGACGCATGAAGGGGTCGAGCGGTTTGCGCGAATCAGCCCGGATGGTTCGAAGATTGCGTTCACCGCAGCGTACGAAGGGGACCCCGATGTGTGGGTCGTCCCAGCAACTGGCGGAGCTGTTGAACGGCTGACCTACCACACCACCAACTCGCTCGATGACGTGGTGTGGGACTGGACCGCAGATGGTGAGCGGGTGCTGTTCGGCTCGCGTCATCAAGCCGAAGACTGGCGCTACCTTCAGCTGTACACGGTGGGTCTAGACGGCGGCTTGCCCGAGCCCGTGCTGATGTCCGACACCGGAATCAGTGCGTTCATGCCGGACGGTCGGCTGGTCTTCAACCGTAAGTTCCGAAACTTTCGCACGTGGAAGCGCTATCGCGGCGGCATGCAGCAAGATCTGTGGACCTATGACCCCGTGTCTGACTCGTCAGAGCGGCTGACCACGTTTGCTGGAACCGACACCTCACCCATGCCCCACGCAGACGGTAGCATCCTCTTTGTGAGTGACCGGCCGGACACTTCCGAGGACGGCGGCCCCGAATACAGCGCACGAAACCTGTTCCGCAGGGACAGCGACGGCACCGTCACCCAGCTGACATCCCACACAGACTTCGACGTTCAGTGGCCGGCACTTCACGGGGACCGCGTGGTCTACATGCTCGCCGGTGACCTGCGCGTGTACGACATTCAGGCGGCAACCGATACCGAACTGGACATCGTCATTCCAGACGAAGCCATGGGTACCCGTGCACAACGCGAAGAGTGGGACGCTGACCCATGGACGTCGAGCATTGGCCCGCAAGGCAAGCGCGTCGCGGTCATTGCACACGGCAATCTGTTCACGGTACCTGTCGAAGAAGGCAGCTGGCGAGCCATTGCCACAAACAGCGACGAGCGCGTCACGGAAGTCGCGTGGTCGCCAGACGGAAATGATCTGGCGTACATCTCCGACCAAAGTGGTGAACAGCAGATCTACCTGGCCACCCAATCCGGGGAGAATGAACCGCGTGTGCTCACCACACTCAGCGGAAAGTGGCTGAGTGGCCTGACCTGGTCACTAGAGGGCGACCACATCAGCGTCATGGACCAGGAGTTCCGCTTGTGGGACTTAAACGTTGTCTCTCGCGAGATGCGTGAGGTCGACGTAGGCGAGCACGGTCCCGCCGGTAACGCCGCTTACAGCCATGATGGCGAGTGGCTGGCCTACCTCAAGAATGAAGACTCAGGACTGTCTGCGCTGTGGTTGTATGACGTTCGCAGTGGCGAAAACCATCGGGTCACCTCGGGTTTTGACGACGACATTGATGTGGCATGGGACCCGGAAGGGCGGTTCCTATACTTGGTGTCCCGTCGCAACTTTGACCTGGTCACCAACACCTTCGAGCATCGCATGGTGCATCGGATGACCGACCAGATCTATGCGCTGCGGTTGACCGAAGACGCCGAACACCCCGTTCCCACGCGGTCTGACGAAGAAGTGGAGGCAGACGGCACACCCGATATCGATCCAGAGCCCGTGGACGAACGCCGACGCGAACGCCGTAAGCGGCGACGTCAGACCCAAGAAGTTGTGCCAGAAGCCCCTCGGGTTCGTATTGATCTGGAGGGTCTAGCAGACCGCCTGCATCAGCTACCGATTGAGCCCGGTCGTTACGGGAATCTCGCCGCTACAGAAGACGGTGTTCTGTTCATGCAGCAGCCAGCGATTGATGACGGCAGCGACGGCAAGCTCATGCACTACTCCTTGGAAGACCAAGAGGTGGAGGGCATTGTCAGCGGTCCCGAAGGCTTCGAGCTGGCCGCCGGCGGCGACAAGCTGCTGTACATCGACGGCTACCGTCGGGTGTACGTGACCGATGCACGCGCAGATGGTGGACGTGGTGAGCGGGTCAGCCTGTCCGACCTGTCCGCTTGGACGAATCCCGAAGAAGAGTGGGCCCGTACACTCGACGAAGTGCGGCGCTACCTACGAGACACGTTCTACGACCCAGACATGCACGGTCATGACTGGGACGCGCTGCACGCGCGGTACCAAGGCCTGCTGAGTCGGGCGACAGACACGTCAGATGTCTCGTGGCTCATTGGCGAGTACATCAGCGAGCTCAACGTTGGCCATGCGTATGCATGGGACGGATGGGACGGTCTGCAGGGCGTCACCACGGGCATGCTTGGAGCTGACTTGGTGAGTACCCCGGATGGGGTTCGCATTGAACGCATCTTTGCGGGCGAGCCGGGCAGGGACGACCGAACCTCACCACTGCGTGCGCCAGGCGTAGACGTCAGCGCTGGCGACTACTTGCTGGCCATCGACGGGCATGAGCTCGTCCTCGGAGACAATCCCCACAAGTGGTTGGTCGGGACGGCCGGGCGCTCGATTCGGTTGACCGTCAGCGCCAACGCGTCGGGAATCGGTTCGCGTGTTGTGACGGTGGAGCCGCTGTCGTCGGACCGTGAGCTTCGGTACTGGGAGGGAGCGCGTGAGCGTCGCGCCTATGTGCACGAACAGACCGATGGACGCGTTGCCTATGTACACGTGCCAAACACGTCTTCCCGTGGGTATACCGAGTATGTTCGTGGCTTGTATGCGCAGCACCGCATGGACGGTATGGTCATTGACGTGCGCTACAACGGAGGCGGGTTCATCCCCGAGATGTTCGTCGAGCCGCTGTTGCGTCCGCACTACAACACCTGGGTGCCGCGCACTGGAGCCGACTGGCGCACTCCCGGTGTGGCTGTTCACGGACCCAAAGCGATGCTGACCAACGGGTACGCGGGTAGCGGCGGCGACGCTTTCCCTTATTACTTCCGTCAGTTCGAGCTGGGGCCACTCATTGGAGAGACGACCTGGGGCGGTCTGGTGGGGCTTGAAGGCTCGCTGGAGTTGCTGACGGGAGGCGGCGTTACCGCACCGTCCTTCGCCTTCGTCAACCGAGACGGCGAGTGGGACGTAGAACGCACCGGTGTCGCACCGGACCTGCCCTTGTTGAACCTGCCAGACGACGAGAACGCAGGCCGAGACCCACAGCTAGACGCCGCCATCGAGGCAGTCATGACAGCGCTGCAGACCTGGGAAGACCCGGTACCACCGCGTCCATCGACCTATCCACGACGCCCCTGATCGGTCGGTGTCGCATCCTGGACAGGCGTCCTAGAACGTGGCGCCATCAGGCGACCCGGATACCGGCAGTACTCGCCAGGTGTGATGGAGGATAACCTATTAACAAGCTAGATAATCGACTGTTCCTTGAGGTCGTTTGATGTGGATTGATAGGGTCTGGCAAGGGTCAACAGTGGACGTTTCGCTGCGGACACGCCATACAGGTTGGCACTTGCTGGAGTTGCGATGATTGTCCTGGTTTTGTCCATGTTGTTGCCGGTTGCTAATGCCGCGTGTCCTGACCCGACCCCCATGTCGGAGCTGACGGCTAGCGTTGACGATTCAATGCTTTCCTTCGCAACACTTGATGAAGAAGGCTTCATTGAATCGAGCGACACACTGCTACAGGGCGTGCCGTGTCTCTCCGAGGCCATTGGTGCTGCAGATGCCGCATCCATCCATCGTTCCTTGGCAATGCGCGCCTTTTGGGACGGCGATGACGCCAACGCAACGGCCTACTTCCGTGCTGCACGTCGCCTGGAGCCAAACCACGTGCTCTCCAACAAAATTGCGCCGGAAGGAGGCCCACTGGCCACTCTGTACGCCGGTGCAGAGCGTCCAGCGGTCCGCATGTCGAGCATGAGCGCTCCGGCATGGACCACCGTCTACGTTGACGGCGAGCGCGCTAGCCAGCGCCCACAAGGCGTACCAGCGCTCTTCCAATACGAAGTCGGCGGTGAAGGCATTATCTGGAGTGGGCTTGTTGAAGGCGGCGTTGAGCCACCCTCTCTGGACGACGCTCGCGCCCTTCGTGGCGGCTCGCCCGTGCCTGACTCGGGTGCCATGACTCGGACCGACCCTGTTGAGACTCCTGACCCCGACCCCGTCGTGACTGTGGCGGTTCCAGACGGAAACGGCGGCACCACACGCGTCGAAGACATTGATGCTTCGGGCGCAGTCGCCAACAACTCCGGCTCCACCCGTGACCGTGATGAACGTCGTTCGCGCGACCGCGGAGACAGCGGTGGTGGAAGCGCCAAGGGGCCGCTAATCGGCGCTACCGTCGCAACTGGCGTGATTGCCGCTGGCCTGTTCGGAGTCTCCGCGTACTCGCGCAGCCAGTTCGACAGCATCCCCACGGAATCTCGTTACAACCTCACCAACGCCACGTTCTTTGGCTCTGTTGGCGCAGCTGCAGTGACCGCAGGACTTCTCGGCGCGACCATCGCCGTCAAGTAGAACTGTAGCGCCTAGAAGGGCCCGAGTCGCACCAGCGACTCGGGCCTTTTTTGTTTCCGCCGTCAGCTCAACGCCGCAATCCCCTCCGCCTCACCCGAGATTCCGTAGCAGAGAACTTGGTAGTTCGGGAGGTCAGATGTCAGATGTCAGAGTTCAGAACAGACGCTTCGCGCCTGCAAAATCGAGCGGGAGGAGCTTGCCGGTTGCTGGTTGGCTGCTTCTTGGTCTCACGCCACACGCCACGCGCCACACGTCGCCGCTTGCGCTGAAAGCTGATTGCAGGCGTCGCAGGACGCTTGCTCTGACCTCTGATGTCTGACCTCTGACATCCATCCAACGACAGATTCCGTTGTCACAGCTCACCGTTGACAGACCCAGCGCACTGCCACCCGCTTCTACCGGCCGACTGTGACCTCGATGGACTCGGTGACGGAGCCAAAGGTCGCGGTCAGCGTCGCCGTTCCTGCGCCTGTGGCACGAACCTCGTTGGTGCCTTGCTCCACGGCCAACACACCCGCGTTGCTGCTCGTCCAGGTCACGGACCAGGTCAGGTCCAGCTCTGTGCTGTCGGCGAGCTGTGCGGAGGCGAAGAAGGCTTGAATGGTTCCCACGGTGAGTGGCTGGCCTTGAGCAATGGTCAGGCTGTCGATGCGAGCATCCGTGACGGTCACGACCATCGGCTGCGTCCGACTTCCGTCCAGCTCACCGGTAATCGTTGCGGTACCAGGCCCCTGGGCAACCATGTTGCTGCCGCGGACGGACACCACTCGCGGGTCAGTGCTTGTCCACTCGATGCTGTTCTTCACATTGACGAACGAGCCGTCCATCAGCACAGCGCTGGCGTCTAGGTTGACTTCTGCGCCTAGGGGCAGGCGTTCAATGAGTGGGTCACCGGTGACCATCAAGACGTCGGGTAGGGTGACGTCTACGTTGGCATTCGGCGTAATCATTGAGCCCCAGCGTGCGAAGACGCGGGCACTACCCGGAGACACACCGGTCACTCGGCCAGAGCTGTCCACGGTCAAGATCGTTGGGTCGCTCGACTGCCACTCTGCGGTATCTGTGACGCCGATGCGACCACTGTCTGCGACCGCGAACGCCTGTAGCATGGCGTCTTCACCGACTTCGAGGGACAGGGAGCGTGGCTCAAGCGTGATGCCTGCCGTGTCTGGGTTGAGAACTTCGATGCGCAGTGGCTCGGTGCGAACGTCGCCGCGACGCGCCGTGATCTCTGCGACACCCATTCCAACGGCCCGGATCTGCCCATTGGGCAGTGCCTCGATGACACTGGAGTTGCTCGAGACCCACTCGGCGTACGACGTGATCTCGCGGGCACTTCCGTCTCCATACACCGCAGTTGCAGACAGGGTCTCTGTGCCATCCACGACCATTGCAGAGACCGGTGGGAAGAGGGTCATGCCAATAGGCGACGAGTCGGTCACACGGACGGTGTATGTCTCGGATGACGCGCTGCCCCAGGTGGCGGTGATGTCGGTTGAGCCTTCGACGCGTGCGCGCAGCTCGCCGTCCACGGTCATCTTGGCGATGAGGCTGTCTGAGATGTCCCAGGTGACTTGCGCGCTGACATCGCGCACTGCACCGCTAGGCAACACAGCCAAGACGGTAGGCGCGATGATTTCGCCGGTTGAGTAAGCACTATCAATACCTTGAACCACGAGGCTCTGAACGCCCAAGTCTCCAACTGTGATGTCAGCAGGCCGGAAGCGGATGCCCTGGAACTCGCCGCCAACCGTGGTTGTACCTGGCTTGATGCCTCGAACAATACCGCGCCGGTCTACGGTCGCAATGCTGGAGTCGTCACCGAACCAGCGGATGGCATCGCTCACGTCTGCAATGCGTCCGTCCGTGTAGATGGCCTGTGCGGACAGCTGGTACGAGCCATCTGGCTGGATGCTGATCTCGGCAGGCTGCACGGTCAGACCGGCAACGGGCACGTCTACGACTTCTACACGAACTGCCTCATTGGACACGCCGTCTACTTCGGCTGTGACCTCGGTAAAGCCGACTTGGTTGGCCCGCAAGCGGCCGGTAGCGTCGATAGTGGCGACCTCTGGGCGTGAGGAACTCCAGGCGGCCTCAGCAGTCAGGTCACGCACGGCCCGGTCGGTGTAGGCACCCGAGGCGTTGAGCTGAATGACTTCGAGCGGCGCCAAGATGATGTTCTCTGGAGTCACGCGAACACGTGCGAGTCGCGCGGGACCGGTATCGAGGACGATGACGCGGGCTGTGTTCGTGTCCGGGTTGATGACCACGGTGCGTCCTTGGTCGTCAAGCAGTACCGCGTTGCCTTGCCGGTCTACAACCGACGTCCCGTCTTCGTTCAACAGTGGCTCGTACTGTGGCAAGTCCGGGGGAGACCAGCCAACCAACTCGCCGGTGTTCAAGTCGCGAACGCTCGGCAAGCCGCTGACGGGGTCCAGCACAACCACTTGCCCAGTCTCGGGGTCCGTGACCACTTCGCCTGTTTCACCGTCGACAAGCGCTTCGGGCTCGACATCCGCGACAGCAGGTTCAAACGGCTCGAAAGTACCGGTCTCGACGTCGCGGATGGCCGGCTCTTCGGTGACTGGGTCGATGACCACCTGTTGGCCCGTAGAGGGGTCCACAACCGCTTGGCCCGTCTGCGGGTCCAAGTACGGAGGCAAGGTCACTTCCATGCCTGCAGGCGGACGCCAGGGCTCGTAGGCGCCAGTTATTGGGTCACGCAGCGACGGCAGGCCGGATGCTGGGTTGAGCACAACTGGGCGGCCAGTGGGCGGGTCGATGACCGGGCGTGCAGTCTCGGCGTCTACGAAGGCAGGCGCATCGGAGCCTGGAACAGTGAACTCGCCTGCGTCAACAGCGCTCGACGGTGGCGACCATGCTGCGAATGAGCCGGTGTCCGGGTCACGCAGTGCTGGCAAGCCGGTCTGTGGGTCGACAAAGACGGGACGTTCCGTGCTCGGATCGATGACCGGTCGTGCGGTGACTGGGTCCAGGTAGGGGACCAAGTCGGCGTCCGCGACCGCAGGCTCGCCGGCATCCGTTGCCGATGCTGGAGGGCTCCACGCCGTAAACGCACCGGTGTCTGGGTCTTGCAGTGCTGGAAGACCCGTTGTGGGGTTCACAACCACCGGACGGTCGGTGATGGGGTCGATGACGGGTAGGGATGTCGTCGGGTCCAAGTAGGGAACCGAGCCGACGTCCGCGACGGCGGGTTCTCCGGCATCCGTTGCCGATGCCGGAGCGCTCCATGCAGTAAACACCCCGGTGTCTGGATCTTGCAGCGCCGGCAGACCGGTCGCTGGGTTCACGACCACAGGGCGGTTCGTGACCGGGTCAATGACCGGCGCATTGGTCGCTGGGTCTAGGTACGTTGCCGCAACAATGATGTCGGGCTCTGGCGACCATGGTTGAAGGTCGCCGTTGTCGCGGTTGACGAGCGCTGGAAAGCCAGTCTCTGGGGACAGAACGACGTACTGCCCGCTCGGCTCGTCGAAGACAGGTTTGCGAGTATCTCTGTCGATGTACGGAACGTAGCCGCCAATGTCCGCAAGGGGTTGGCCGTTGTCGGTGATGATGACAAGCCGGTAGTCGACCTTCTGCATGGGGTTGTTGCTCATATAGATCGAAACGGGGGCGGTGCTGACGTTACTGCGAAGCATGTACGTTCCGGGGGGAACATCGCGGAATACGAAGCGGCCGTTGGCGTCTGTGGTGGTCTGTAGTGCTCCCAATTGCACCACCTGGTTGGCGGCGAGCTCGTCCCCCTGACCACCACCACGACCATCCCCGTCTAGGTCCACCCAGACATCACCAGCAATTGTGCGAATGGGCTCCAAGGCAAAGTGGGCTTTTGCCAACTGACCGGGGATGTGCTGAAAGTCAATGTTCAGCGACTGGGCCAAGTAGTTTGCTGGGAAGTCCAGTGGTGAGACCGATGCGGTGTAGCGACCGGGCGGCAGGTTCCGCCCCACACCGCGCCCGTCGATCAGCTCAACAATGGACTCTTCTTCGGTGTCACGGTTGACCAGTGTGACTGGAGTCACCTCGAGCATGGGCTCGACATTCTGAAAGACACCGTCTCGGTTGTTGTCCGCGAACACGCGAACATCCACAGTGCCAGCGTAGGTGAGTGGGATGGAGACCCGTGTTGCGGCGGGACCGCCAATTCGCACCGTCTCACGGCCATTTGAGACAAAGCCATCTGCCGAGACAAGGATGGAGTATGTTCCGTTGGGAATGTCCCGTGCCTTGAATCGGCCTGAGTCATCAGGGGTGCCAACCCGCGTACCGCCAATATCTACACTGGCGTTCGAGACCTCAGGTTCGTCTTCATCCTGTGTGCCATTGCCGTTGATGTCTGCAAAGACAACGCCGGTGACACGACCTTCTGCGCCGAGTCTCCCGTTGAACAACTGCAGACTGGCGCCCAGAGTCAAGCGCGTGAGTGAGGGACTCCCGGCAAGTGCAAGGGCATGGAACGCTTGGGCATCAAATGAGACAGGAAAGTCGGGAGACCATCGCGCTCCGCCTCCAAAGCCGAGGGAAGGCTGGATTCTGCCGTCTTCGGGACTCGATGAGGTCTGCGTGAACAGCGAAGCGCTCAGTATGGGCTTGGTGAACGTCACTTGGGAGCGAAGCGTGTGGCGTAGACTCACTGCGTCGGAGCGGATTCGGGCGTTGTAGCGCATGGCGAAGGCCCACGGGCCTGGAGGCTGGTACCGGAACAGGACGTTTCCACCCGGGGTTCCGCGGCGGTTTATGCCGTTTTCGACTAGGGAATAGCTGTACAGCGCAGTCGCGGTAAGGCGCATGTAGCGCTGTCCGGTACTGAGGGACAACGCACCCACATGGGATTGTTTCTGTTCTGTATTGCCGGGCACGCGGGGACCGCTCTGTAGCCAGCGGTACGAGATGGACAACGACAGCGGCGATGCCACGCGAAGACCAATCTGGGTACCAATGGTGTCCTGCTTGGTCCCAGGTGTGGTCTCGGTGTCGCCAAACCGGGTTGAGTTGCCAAAGATGCTGGTGCGGAACCGCTCCCCGCCGGTCTGGGCGATGTAGTTAATGCCGAAGGTGGACGGCCTGCCGACATTGCCTGCAAGACGAAAATCGTTGTCCGTTGCAAAAGCCGTCACATCAATGCTTGAGAAGCCTGACTCGTTCTGAACCCGTGTAGTGACGCCGACTCCCGAGCCTCCTCCGGCACGCGCGATGGCAACCGATGTGCTGACGAATCGCTCGGTTAAGATGAGGCGGGCGGAGCCAAATCCGGTGGTCTCGCGCAGTAGTGGGTTGGCGGTGGCCCCAACCGTTGCAACAGTCGCCAAGTTCTTTGTGAACTGCCAGCGACCGTTTGCGCCGGCAACCACACCACGCTGAGGAGCGGCCAAGTCGCAGCAGGTGCCGGGTCTAGCTGTACCGATCCACCCGGTGACGGCTCCGGAGGAGTCTCTCGGCTGAAAGGTAATGGAGCCGCCGTTAAAGCCGACACCACTCTGGCCGGGAATCTCGGGGGCAATGGTCACTGTGCCTTGCCCTAAGGCCCAGCCAATACCGTGCTTTTCGTGCAGTCCCTCAAGGCGAAGGTTCGGCACACGCCACGGGGTCCCAGAGCTACGCGTTGCGTCGAACCGGCCGGTGTAGTGGTCGTCATCGTTTGCGTACTGCACATTTGCCGAGTGCATCTGCTGCGTATTGTTGAGCTGCCCTTCGGCGAGGTTGGCAGTAAAGCCGAAGCGGTAGCCGAGGCCCGGCTGATCTTGAAGACCGGCGTTGGGCACTGCCGCTTGAACCGCTTTGGGGGCGCGGTCCACGTTGAACACGTACGACTGCATACCCGATGGCATCATGACCAAGACGGTCCCGGACCCTACCTGAATCAAGTTGCCGGTGACCGAGAAGCCCTGGGGTGTCTGCTTGGCGGTGACAACCGCAGGCTCCAAGGACACCACTTGAACGGGGCCACCTAGGTTGAAAGATAGCGTCTCACCGTTGAAGACGTGAATCGGGCCGTCATCAACAATCGGCAGGCCTTCGAACTGCACGGTACTTTCCGCTGCATCCAGCTCTTGCGCCGCAGCGTCTACCAGACAACCCAAGGTCGTCAGTACGGACAGCAGTACAAGGTGGAAGATGCGGAACATGATGCAGTCTACAGGGTCTACAGCGGTGTAGGCTCTGAAACATCGGAGTCACTGTCTGTTACCTCAATCAGCGGAACGACGAGCGAGGTGCTGAACGGGATGGCACCCGACTCACCGTACCGAACGGCGCCAACGACTGAGTACGTTCCGGCAGGAACGTCCATGGACCACTCCAGAGGAAACGACCCACTCTGCCCGGGAAGTAGAAAATACGGCGCCCGGGTGTCTAGCGACGACAAGACATCGCCGGATTCTGGGTCCTGCAGCGCCGCGACGACTCTTGGTCGCATGTGGGTGTCACCGGTATTGGTGAGGGTGAACGTGACTGTGGCTGGGGCCGCTCCGACGGGAGGGGACGCGGTCATCTCATCGACGGTCATGTCGTACGTGGTTTCAGTCGCGGACCGCAGCATCACCGGAACCTTAAACGCAAGGCGGTTTCGTAGCCGTGTACCAGAGGGCTCATTGTCATAGGGGACGGAGCTTACGGTCAGACTTGCGAACTTGCTGCCGCTCCACGTCTCGCCGGGCTCAACGATAATCGAGAAATCAGCAGTGCTTCCAGCCGGTACAATCAACCGTGGTGGAAAGATGGACATCTGACTGCTCAGCGACAGCGGAGTGGTTCCAGAGGGCGGAAACTCACCCGACATGGTCTCAGCATTGTACCAAAAATCATCGACCCGGGTCTCAAAGGCCATGGGGACTGGACTTAGGTTCTGTACGGTGACCGAGAAGGACGCGGCCCGTCCATTCGGCATTGTAGCGTCAACCCAAGTGGGGGTCACACCAACACTGCCTGCGACAGCGACCTGGGACACGAGCAACAATAGACCAGTCAACATCTACTCTCCAGAAAAGGGCTGCACACAAAGAAAAGCGCGCGACTAGGAACCCCCGGTCGCGCGCCCAATTCCTAGGAAAGCCCTATGGAACGATTGTCGGCACTGCAGTGAAGACGTAGTCGGTTTCCCAGGTGTCCGGTGCGGTCGTTGGTGCAACGATGAACGCGAGGTCAACTGGGTAGATGTCTTCGCTTTCTGCGTCACTGGTCCAGGTAGCGCATGTAGCAGCTGCACCGAGAGCGGTTGAGCCGGTGCCACCAGTCCATGTGGTGGACTGGGCGCCGCCGTCACAGGCCCACTCAGCGGAAGGAGCACCGGCGGTAGCGCCAGCGGTTCCTGTTGGCTGTGCACCATTGATGGTGACAATGGCAGATGCCAAGCCGGTGTAAGTGAGCTGAACCTGGAGCTCAGCAACGTAAGCGGACGACGCTGCCGGAGCGGCGTAGACGCTGCCCTGGCCGCTGGCATTGAGGCCACCGGAAGAGACTTGGCCGAAGTTGACAGTACCGAAGTCGTCATCGCCGCCGAAGCCGTTACCCAGGGTGTCGCCGACCATGGTGGTGGTTCCGCGAACTTCGTCGTTCACTTCGAGGATCATGGTACCCGTTACTTCAGCAACGAGTTCAACGGTGACTTGCGCCGTTGAGGTGACTCCGGTGATGGAGGTATTCTGGTCGGTGATTTCTTCTGCCATAGCCATGGTTGGCAAGGCCAAGATTCCAGCACCGGCGGCAGCAGTCTTCAGCATTCCACGAAAGGTCATGTGTTCTCCCCACATATTGTGTGTCACCGACGTGGTAGCCGTCGGTGCCAGAAGCTTACCACAGTCGAACTGAATGCAAACCGTAAATGTCTAACATTCCAGACTTTTTGGTAAATCCAGTTTTGAACATCGTTATTTGGGAGTCTGGTTGATCGGTTCTAGAGCGATCACCGGTCGGGAACACTCCCTGCCAAGCGAGAGGATAGGGCGGGCAAAGCTTTGAAATGGCTGGTGTTTGGGCCGCGCGCGACCACCTTTCGCAGCATGGATGTCTTTAGACTCTCACTCACAAGCCGGTCGCGGGCGGCGAGTGGTCACCTGTCTGCGGCTGTTCTCTGCGTTCAACGGGGTCTGTGGGGGGAGCGTCAAACAGAAACGACGGCCCCGACCTTGAGTCGGTGACCGTCGCACTCTACACAAACCAACTTCCAGCCGGCATCGATCAGGAGGACGCATGCCTCCAAGGCCGACTCGGCAGGGAGCTCGCTCTCTACTATGGAGGGCTAGCCTGCCCGTCATCGTTCGGACCCCAGCAGAAAGCCGTGCCGTCAGACTCGATGCCGCAGGAGTGATTGGTCACGTCTGCGCTCACGAACACGATCGGATTGCCATCAGAGTCCACGGTTGGAGGCGTTGCCCGGCCACCCGTGTCGAAGCCCCAACAAGTAGCCGTGCCATCGGCTCGGACTCCGCAGGTGTGTACAACGCCCGCAGCGACAGACACGAAGTCATTGCCTGCAGCCGGAGTGGCACGGTCCCCGAAGTTGTTGCCCCAGCACTGGATGCTCCCGTCCAAGAGCAGGGCGCAGTTGTGGAGGAACCCTGCAGTAACGGAGAGCACGGATCCTGTTGGACGTGGAAGTGACGTTCTACCTGTGACCTGGTTCTGCCCGTTGTTGCCCCAGCACAGAATCGCTCCGCTCTCGCGCACCGCGCACACATGGCGCTCGCCAACAGTGACTTGCCTGAACTGACCCGTTGATGGGGCGTCTGAGATGACGCCATCGCTGTCGTTCGAGTCTCCCCAGCACTCAATGCCAGAGTTGGGGGTGGTAGCGCAGGCGAACCGAACGCCTGCACCAATGGAGGTAAACTCACCGGCTGGTGGATGGAACTGTTCGCCCAGTGCGGTCTGTGCGCCCCAACAGGCCAGAGTGCTGTCCTGGGTGATTCCGCAGGTGTACTCAAAGCCGCCGTCGATATCGAGGAATAGCTGACCCGGGACCTCTAGACGGCCAAGCTGATTCAAGCCCCAACACGCAACCTCGCCACGCCGGTCGAGCTTACAAGAGTGAACGCTTCCGGTTGCCACCTTGGGATCGATGGACGGCAACGTGAACACGCTGGCTGAATCGCTCGGACCCGTGTCGGTACCATCGCTCGGTGTAGCGGTACATACCCAGGTCTCCAATCCGCCGAACTCAGAGGAGTCCACTGTGGACGACTCTGCTTCGTTGGTAGCGCCAAAGAACGGGCTGCCCTCAACGGTCCACGAGAAGGTGTAAGACACGGGATCCCCATCGGGGTCGGTGCTGCGCGTTCCCAACGTACAGACCAAGTCATCCAAGCCAGCGAGTGGGAATTCGGGGTCGATCTCTAGGACCGGACCGGTCGGGGGAGAGTTGCCAATGACCACCGAGTCGGAGAGTGGGGTGCCGTCAAAGCTGCCATCCGAAGGGGTCACTGTGCACACGACGGTGTCGCCCTTTTCGTAGCCGGTGGACAGGCTCGAACTGGTGGAGACTTGGCTACCGTTCACGGTCCATGCGTACCGAGACTCATCAGCCTCGCCTTGAGGGTCGGAGAAGCCTGTGTATTCGCAGCTGAGGGGGGTGGCCGCTGTTGCGACGTTGGGCCGTACATCGACAGAGTCGATGGTAGGAGCGGACTCAACAACCGTCGCGTTCGCTGACAGTGAGTTGCCGTCAACGTCGCCGTCGTTCGCAGTGACTACGCAGGTGAGTAGGTCTCCGGGGGCAACCGTCTCTGTCAGCGTTGCGCCCGTTCCAACGTCAACGTTGTTGATGCGCCAAGTGACGGTGGACTGCGGCGTGTCATTGTCTGCGTCGGTGAAGTTCCACGAGCACTGGATGGTGTCGTTGCCTTCCGGTGCGGTTGGATTGATGGCAACGTCGGCGACTTGTGGCGGCGTGTTCAGAATTGTCGCGTCGCCCGAGCTCACGGGGAGGCCTTGAGTTGAGCCGTCGGTCGGTGTTGCCGTGCACTGAACAATGTCGTCTCGGCTGAACTGGTCACCAGTCAAGGTCGACGTTGTGTATGGCTGCGCGCTGCCGTTGATGGTCCAGCCGTAGACGAAGGTAACGGTGTCGCCGTCTGCGTCGGTTCCCAGCCCCGGTGCACAGATTACGGTCGAGGACTCAAAGAAGGGCCCTCCCTGAATGGAGACATCATCGAGGACTGGGGCGGTGTTGCGAATCACAACCGTGGATGACGTGGTGGGACCGGCACCGTAGGCGTCGGAAGGGGTCACCTCAACGCGCCAGGTCTCACCCTTGTTTGTGGCAGAGGATGGAACGGTGGCGCTGGTTTGTGAAGGACGCAGCTCGCCATCTCGGTACCAGACGTATTCGTAGGTGATGTTGTCGCCGTCTGGGTCGACGGACGGCGTGTCGAGCTGTACGGTCAGGGCGTCGGATGTTGCCGGAGTCCCTGGGGTGATGACGACGTCTGCAGGACCCGGAAGGCCATTGACCCGGAAGGACACTTGGGCCTGGGTCACCAAGTCGGAACGGTCGGTGGCGGTGAGCGTGACGGTGTGTTGTCCCGCGAGCAGGTCAGACCGGTTGAAGGTGGTGGTTCCATCGGTAGATGCGGGCGAGTCCCATAGCGGGGACACCACTCCTTGGAAGTCGTCCTGCCAACTGAGGGTGAGGGACGCCGCTGCGTCTTCATTGTCTGAGACCAACGCAGTGAACTCGATGGGAACGCCTGCGGCGTAGACCGAGCTGGGCTGTGGTGAACTGATCTGGATGGTTGGCGGTGAGTCGACCGTCAAAAAGATGGTGCTGGTGCAGGTCAGTCCGAATTGATCTTCGGCTTCAAACGTGATGAGGTGTGTGTCATTCGTCAGACTGTTGAAGGAGAATGTGACCACACCACTACTTTCAGGGGTACTGACGCCCATTTCGCCGTCTTTGTCTGACGTCCAAGTGGCCGTGAGGAAGTTGCTCGCATCGTCTGGGTCCGACACCTGAGCCCTAAATACAACCCGCTCGCCGGAGCGAACCACATCTCCGTCCAGTGGAAAGACGATGCCAAGGCACTCTGGCGGACGGTTCGCCGGGCCTACGCGAATGACCGTGGTGTCAAAGGTCTGGTTTCCGGCGCTGTCTTCGACGGTAAGCCGGATGAGGTGGTCTCCCTCAGTCAGAAACCCAATGCCGTCGACTTCTCCTTCATTGGCGTCTCCTGCAACCCTGACAGTGCCATCTACGGACAGCGCCCCATCGATGTTGGATTCCCATGAAACGAGTAGGTCTACCGGCTCATCCTCTACGTCAGAGACGGTGCCCACGAACTGGATGGGCTGGTCTGCGTAGTACTGGGCCGTTGGGTCGAGACTGGTGATCTCAGCGGAGGGGGCGGCACTTGGTCGTGCCCAGAAAATCTCCACAGCTTCTGTTCGCGAAGACCCATCGGACACCAAAAAGGTGATCTCTGTGGGACCGGCGGGAAGCGCAATGTCGCAGAAGGCATCCCCGATCTCGTTGGGCGAACTTGGCGGGCACAGTTCTTCGTCGTTCGCGGACCAGGTGACAATCAGCTCGTCGTACGAGTCGTCGAGGTCCTGGGCTACGCCACGGAATCGCTGCGAAACGCCTTGAAACAACGTCTGGTCGACGGAAGGGGAGCCAATGGAGGCGGTTGGTGGAGCGTTGCGGAACCCGAGGGAGCCTTCCGAGCAACCAACAAGAAGCGCAGACAGGCAGATAGCGCGCACAGCAGACATGAATCTCTCCCCAAACGTGGGGCCACCATACGTCTGCGCAGTGGCATCACGCAATAGCCATCCAAACGACGGGGGACAGTGACGACTTTGTCACTGCAGTTGCTGCCCGGATCCACCCGTTGCACTCGTCTGGCTGGACCCGAGGCGTTGAGCTTTGCAACCACATGCGGTATCGAGTCACGCTCTGGAGTGGTGATGCAGACGCTAAAGGCAATGGCTAGTACCGTAAATACGCTGATTCAGGCCGGTGATTTCGAGCAGGCAATGTCACTGGTAGAGGACGCGATACGCGCGCAGCCAGAGGTAGGCGAAATTCGCCGTGTTGCTGGCTCAATCGCTATCTCTCTGGAAGAATACGACACGGCTAAGCAGCACTTGCGTGAGGCTGCGGCCCGTGGGGCTGACAGGGCGTATCTATTGGGAGACAAAGCCTGCTTGAACTTGGCCTTGGGCAAGCTGAAGTTGGCCAAGAAGCAGGCGGCATCTGCGGTCCGAATGAAGGGGGACTCGGCTTCTCTGCAAGTGATTCGAGCGCGAGTAGCGGCAGAAGCAGGTGTTTTGAATGTTGAGAAACGTTCGTACGAGCGAGCGCTGCAAATCCACCCGAATTTGTCTACAGCAGCGCTCGGGTTGGCCCGGGCCTATCGCAAGGACAACTCTGACCCCCGGGCGCTGGACGTTCTTAAGGATGTGTTGTTGCGCACCCCTGATGCGCCGGGTCTGTTTTGGCAGATTCTTCAGTGGTGCGCGGAAGACGACACGTTCGAGTGGGCTCTAGAGCTGGCGGACGAACTTGTGTCTCAGTATCCCGAGAGCTCAAACGCGTGGTTGTATCTTGGATACGTACACCTTCGGCTCGACGACCTAGATGGTGCCATTGTCGACCTTCAGCGGTCTGTTCAGTTGGATTCCTCGGCCATGCGTCCACGGCTGGCTCTGGGCAATGCCCTGATTCAAGAACGGCGAATGCATGAAGCGGTCGGTGTGCTCTCGGAAGGGTTTGATGAGGAAAACCCAGACCTGGAAGCGGGCCTCGTCCTGGCGCAGGCCTTTGAGGGGTTGGGCAAGCAGCACAGCGCCCACACTCTGTACGCGCGCTTGTCGGCGGCACAGCCAGATGACCCACGGGTTGCACTGGGACTCGCCCGGCATACCGGGGACGGCGGCAATTTTGATGCGGCCCTCGCGAAGTACGATGAGCTGCTGAAAATCCCAAAACATCGTTCAGATGCGCTGGTTGGCAAGGCGGCGTTGCTCGGAAAGCAGGGGCTCACAACAGACGCTGTAGCGATTCTCGACAGCATTCTGGCAGAGGAACCGACGCACATTGCAGCCCTCGCAAGCCGCATTCATTTTGCGACGCGTGGGCATGCTGCCGCGGACCACGTTGTCGAGAGCGCCGAATCGATTGCGTTGACGTCCGTCGTCAAGCAACCCACCTTGATGTTTGCTCTGGGGGCTCTGCGGCACCGGCAGTCTGCTCCCGCCGCCGCTTTTGAGTGGTTTAGATTGGCCAATGAAGCGAGCGGGATCTCCTTCAATGCGGAAAAGACTGCGGCTTACTTTGACCGGCTCAAGCAGCAATACCCAGGGCCGGCTGGTTCGAAGACGGTGTCGGATGAAAATGGCGGAGAGCCGGTGGTCTTTATGGTGGGCATGCCGCGATCTGGAACCAGCCTGACCGAGCAGGCATTGGCAATGCATCCACAGGTGTCGGGTGGTGGTGAGCTGTCAATTCTGCCGAGCATTGTGCGGTTGATTCCGCCAATCCTCCAGAGTGACGTTCAGTACCCCGAGTACACCTCCGAGTTGACGGTCGAGAACCTGGGTGAGCTGGGGCATGAGTACCTAGACAACGTTGCCGAAATCCGTGGGGAGTCGCGGTTTGTGACCGACAAGCTCCCGCACAACTTCATGCATGTGGGCTTCATCTCCCAGATTCTGCCCCAGGCCACCGTCCTCCACTGCCGCCGAAACCCAATGGACAACTGCCTTTCGCTCTTCCAGACGTTCTTCGCAGGCCAACATACCTATGCATACGCTCTGGACACCATCGCCGCCTACTACCGTATGTATGACGACCTGATGAAGCACTGGCGCGCTGTTGGAATGAACGTCATCGACGTTCCCTATGAGCGCACAGTGGACGACCTTGAAGGCACGATGCGCGGGCTGTGCGAGCGCCTGGATTTGGAGTGGGCACCTGAGATTCTGTCGTTCCATCAGTCATCGCGAGTGGTGATGACGGCGAGTAATGCTCAAGTGACCAAGCCTTTGTACGCATCCTCGATCGGTCGGTGGAAGGTGTATGAGAAGCAGCTCGCTCCACTCAGGGAAGCGCTGGACGACATCTGCACGGCGTACGCCGCTGAAGTTCCGGAAGCCGCTGCGTCCATCTGACCGGTCACCGCCGTGACACCCCATGACAAACTCATGGGTACCCCTCCTGAATGAAGCCGGTGTCCTACTCGTCACACTCGGCCTGTAGGAGAACAACATGACCCGTGGACGCGCTCTACTTCGCAACTTCGTCGCTACCCCCGAGCCCGCCGAGGCTCGGCCGGCCAAGTTGCCAGCCATGCGCGGCAACCAGACGATGTCTGCGCCAGCGCGTCCGGATCTTTGGCTCCTCGAGAACGACGTGTCACCGCAGACTCCGGCTGCTGATGTGGAAGACGTGGTCTCCGGACCGCAGGCGCTGTCCGCTGTGCTCCTGGGGGCGGCGCCCGTGCCGCAACCTCTGCGTCGGCGTCAGGCCCATACATTGGTGCCGTCAGCACTCGATGCCCACTCGTTCACGACCCTCACGGAAGATGATGAGTGGTTCGGTGATCTTGCGCCGCCTACCTCGAAGACCTTGGTTGATGAATGGCCATTAGACGACGACACCTTGGAGGGTGAGGTGGTCCACGAGCTGCCCCGCGTCTTGGGCGCGGTTGTCGAGCTCGGGGTGTTCTTCGCGGGTCTTGCAATTGGCCTTGCCGTGCAGGGAGCGTTTGCATTCGCTGTGTGGACTGCACTGAACTGATCTGATGTGCGCCGAGCGCACACTCACGGGATGTGACGCAACTGCGTCAACGATTGTGACGACAGCACATTGACACTCAAAAATGCCTGCGGCCGTGCTCCGCAGGTGGTACGAATAAGCACCTGGCACGGTCGGGACCCCGGTCCCATCACTCTCTTGGAGAACAAACATGATGCGAATCACGATGCTCGCAGCAATCGCCCTCACCGGCGCGTGTGACTGGGACTTCCCGGACTACACAGACGGAGACGGCTTTGATGACGGCTCCAGCGCCTTCCTTCGGGGAGATGCTGATGGCTTCAACCAGGAGTCGACCTTGTGGTCCGACACTCGCGGTACTGCCGTTGACGAGTTCGGCATCACTGGCGGCGCTGCCATGAACGGCACGACCTGTCAGGTCTACGTGGACAGCGGAAACATCGGAAACGATGTGAATCCGAACTGGAACGAAGACGAAGAGATGACGGACGCTCTGCCGGATGCTGATGGCGAGGGCGTGGTGGGTCTGACCATCACCCCAACCGACATCAACCTCGTTCAGTACGACGACTGGGACAGTGGCGTCATTGCTACCTACGAGATCCCCGCGTTGGACGCCCGTTTCACGGACGACGGAATTGCAACCATCGACAATGATGGCGGCGGATGCGAAGTCACTTGGGTCTCCCCAGGCGGCGACATCAATGGTCAGGCCATCGCAGCTGGCGCATGTATCGGCGGCTTTGACGCTACCGCTGCTGGCGTTGCTCTTGTGAACACGTCTGACGGACTCAACCGTGTCACACCGGCCGGTTCAGAATCTGTTGCGGACTCGCAAGACCTTGTGTCTTGGGACGCCGGACTGGACCTGTTCTACACCGCGAACCGTGGCGAGAACATCATCACTGCCATGACCGACATGGGCGTGGTCCAGTGGACCGCAACCGTAGACGGCGGCGTGGTTGACCTCGAAGCGTCTGGCGCTCGTGGCATCGTGTTCGTCAGCGTCGAGTACGCAGACCTCACCGGTGGCTTGATGCTTCTAGATGGCCTCACGGGTGATGTTGTGAACGAAGCCATGACCGTTAGCGCCGCTCGCGATCTCTCCCTATCGGGTGATGGTCACGTGGTCGCTGCTGCCGTCGCTGGCCAGGTTCACTACCTCAGCGTTGAGTAAGTAGTCGCGCTTTCGACTGCAGATGAATGAGCCGGGCCTCCGCAAAGGAAGCCCGGCTTTTTTCTTGGGTTCCATGTTGATCTGAAACGTCAGGGACGCTCCGTGTGTACAGCGGTGCCGTACCGGATGACGCATTCCGCGCCGCTTAGGCACGCACCGAGTTTCTCTGGCGCGATGTTCTGGGGCCTGAAAAAGCCGCGTTGCGCGGGGGCGCGATGCACCCACCTGAACTCCGAATCTCACCGGTCAAGCTGTTCAGGAAACGCATTACCTCATGGGCAACTTGTAATAATCCTCTGGGCAATGGTTTCGGGCATTGAAGATGTCCGCTATGTTCCGATGGGGTGAACGTCGCTCACCACACATGAGACTTCATGTTGCAATGTCTACAATCTGCTCATTTGAGTCGCCGCTGGCGAAGCTGGAGTGGTGCGTTTTTGGGGTTGGGACTTGTGGTTGTAGGTGTGGTGGGGGTTGAGCCGGCTACGGCATCAGCGCCTCTCTCCATTGCTGTGCGTGGTGGCGTTGACCCGCAGACGGGTGACTTCACCACGGTCCAGCCAGGTCTCGGAGTTCACTCCATTGACTTTGGCCACGTCGCCAATGGTGGGCCGCGCCCTCGGACCGGCGCGCGAGTCGACGATGACGATGACACGTCCTGGTACGTCGCCACGATGGAGCTGACGGTTGTGCGCAATGCGGACAACTCCCTGGGTATTCAGAGCGTGCGAACACCGACTCCTGCGTATGTACGGCCCAGCTTGGGTGGAGCGACCTCACCGGGACCCGACCTGTCTGTCTTCCCAACGAACAGTGTCTCGTCTGCGAATGCTGGAGCCTACCGGTCTGCCGCGGGTGCGCCGGTCATGAGCCCGATCCCGCGTAGAGCACGTCAGCAACGGCAAGGCGAACGCTTAGACGGCATCTACATCCCGTCTGCGGGCCAAGAACTAGCCAATGCCACGACCCACGTAGACGTCTACGTGCGCTTGGATGGTCACGAAGAAGGTGAGGCGTCCGTCTGGTTCAGCTCGCCGCAAGGTGGCGGCCTGGGAAATGCCGTAGAGTTGATGTTCATCGAGACTCTTGTGGCGCCCAACGTTCCGCTTGGCCAGCCGTTCCTGTGTCAGGTCTCGTTCAAGGTTCCGCCCTCCGAGTGGGGCCACCAGAACGCAAACGTATCGTTTAGCGCTCGGCCTGCGGGTCGGTAGTTGTGGCTTGGTCGGTGACAATCGACAGCAGCCGGTAGAGCCCGTCGCGCAGATCGTCTTCGCGAATGTACTCGTTGTGCCCGTGCATCGAGAAGGCTTCGTCCTGGGTGATGCGGATGGGGGCAATTCCGTAGGCGTGCACGCCAAGCGGGCGCAACAAGATGGAGTCGGTGAACCCGACCGACAAGACCGGCCCGGCAACCGCGTCCGGCTGGTCTTCGGTGACGTAGTTGGCAATCGCTTCGTACAGCGGGTCGTCGATGGGGCTCCACGACCCTTGTACAAGGCCGACTTCTTCGATGTGTACGCCTTCCGTTCGGATGAGGTCGCGTAGCTCGTCTACGAACGCTTCTGGCTCGGTCTCAGGCTGTAGGCGGCAGTCGTAGTGGGCCACGCTGCGGCCTGACACGGTGTTGTGGGAGCCCGCGCCGAGCAATCCGGTCACGTTGCAGGTGTTGCTTGCTGTGGCCCGTACCGCAGGCTCTCGCAGCAGCTTTCCCTTGGCCAGTGTGCGAACCCAGAAGGGGCGCGTCAACACAGCGCCGGTGAGTCCACGCTGGTGGCGGCCCACGGCATCCAGCAGCTCGTACATGGGCTCGGGGATGCGGTAGCGAACCTTTCGGCGCTCTAGGTCGGACAGGGCGCTGATCAGGCGGTCAGGCGACTGGTCTGGCAACGGTGTGGACCCGTGGCTCGGCTCACCGGTAGCGACAATGTCGACCCAAGCCGTGCCTTTCTCGCCAACGCTGATGAAGTAGGCGGCTTGCCCGTCGAACAGTGCGTCTTCTACACCAATGCCGCCTTCGTTGATGAGGTGACTACAGCCAAAGTCGTCCCAGTTGTCTGCGACCCAGCGGGCTCCGGTGTTGTCGACTTCTTCGTCGGACACGGCGAGCAAGATGATGTCGCGGTTGAGGGGAACATTGAGTCGTGCCAAGTAGGACATGGTCAGCGCTTCCATCAGCCCCAGGGACTTCATGTCCAGAGCCCCACGACCCCAGATGCGGCCTTCGTCGTCTACCGTTCCGGAGTAGGGCGGATTGTCCCAATGCTCGGCATCTCCGGGGACAACGTCCAGGTGAGACAACAGGCAGAGCGGCGCTTGCTCACCGGAACCTGGTAGCGTTGCAATGAGGTTGACGTGTCCGGGCCGGTACTCAATAATATCGCTTCGAATGCCATCTTCGGCCAAGATGTCAGCCAGGAACTGGGCGGCGTCGCGCTGGCCGGTGGGGTTGGACGTGATGGGGTTGACCGACTCAATTCGCAGGTAGTCGGCCATCTGTGCACTGGCTTTCTCGCCAGCCTCGTCCCAGTCGATCTGGTCGCGCACGGCTCGCACGTGGTCGGGAGCGACGAATGCAGCAGGGGCTTTCGGGACGCAGCCCAGCAAACCGAGCGGGGCGAACAAGGAAACAACAGTCAGGAGTGTGCGCATGGGCCGTCTTTAGCGTGTTGGCTCGTAGGCTGCGCACTGCTCAACATCCAAGCCGTCGTTCGCGAGCTGTTCGGCACGCCACGGGTCTTGGGCACGGACGGCTTGTAGGTCGACACGGGGCAAGGTGACGTCCCAGGCGTCTTCCATCACCGCTAGGGTCTCGTTGGCCAGCAAGGCGTAGCCGGTGTCGCTGAAGTGGATGCCGTCGGTGGAGAGCAGTCCGCCGAATGCCCGTGGGGTGAGGACTTCGTCGCCAACCTCAAGACCCTCGGACTCAATACGGACCAGAGCGGCATTGACTGGTACGGCGTAGATATTTGAAAACCGTTCCGCCTGCTCGTAGACGGTGGCGTCTAGAGCCGCACCGCGAGCATCAATGGCGGCGAGACGGTCATCTGCCCAGGCCTCCGCCTGTTCACGGGTGTCTCCAGCATCTATCCGGTGGCCAATCGCGGCTTGCCGTTGGGGCGCGGTAAGCGCAATGAGGGACGGTCGAGGAAGGGTTGCAATGAACACTTCTGCGTCTGTGGCCGCCAGTCGCTCAATGAGCGCGATGAGGTCGGGCTGGGCCTCTTCGAGCGGTGTCATCTCGCCTGGGTCTAAGCGCCAGCTAGAGGCGATTGGCGTGATGATGTCGTTGCCGTACACGTCGAAGAGTAGGATGGTTGTTGGGTCTAGTTCTTCGAGGAAGTCTAGGGGGACGTCGAAGACGGGGTCCCCAATGCCGCCTTCGGCGTCGTACACCAAGTGGGCCAAGAAGCTCTGACTGAAGCGGTCGGGGCCATTGAGTACGGTACCGACTCGGAAGTCACCCACGGCCAGGTTCATGGGGAGCAGCTCTGGGTCTTCGCGGGTGTACGCGTAGTCGAACTGACCGGTGCTGGGATCAATGGCGGTCGCCACAACGTCTAGGGCAGCGTCGCTGACGAAGCTTCCAGTGCCGGGAGCTGCGCACGACGGTGGTGGACGGAGGTCTGATGCCCCCATCTGCGGCAGGAGGCCCGGGACGAGAAGGGGCAGTGTGTGCATGCCGCCGGTGGCTCGGGCAAGCTGGGCTGACGGGCTCATGAGCGCGCCTTGTCTCGACGGAGTACCGCCTTGAACCCCCATGCCGAGAGAGGCACCGATCGTGACGATGCGGGCCAAGTGCGGGTCAGCGGGCTCGTCTACGACGGCGTCAGTAGGCCACACCTCTCCGCCGGAGGACAGGGCGATTTCCCCGGCTGGTGCACCTTGGAACAGTCCAGTGAGCGTGGTGCCGTTGAGCTGTGCGTTGATGAGGTGGTACGGTCCTAGGCGAAGGGTGGGCACGTCGAGCTCCACGTCCTCCGGGACTTCGATGACCACGCTGATGTAGCCGCTACCTGGCAGCGTTGCTGGCAGCACGGACACCTCGGACATCACCTCAGTGGACCCGGAGCAGCCGGTGAGCGCTAGGCCGATTGCCGCAAGCGCACTCGGTACCACGCGTCTGGGTGAAGCAGGGCAAGCACAGTCAATATTTCGAGTCGCCCAATCCACATGGTCCCCGTCAGTAGAACTTTCATCCAAGAAGGTAGCGTACCGAAGCTGCCCATGGGGCCTACAACACCAAATCCCGGACCCACGTTGGACAAACAAGCCAGCGCTGCGCTGAATCCGTCCATGGGACTCATGCCGCCAGCAACGAGGATGGCGCCAATGACGAAGTAGCCACCTGCGTACAGAAGCACGAGGGTGAACACGGCGCGCATGGCTTGGTCAGGAAGGCCACGACCCGAGTAGACGACGGGAAGCACGGCGCGCGGGTGCAAGACCTGCCGAATCTCGCGAATGATGTGCCGGCCCGCGAGTAGGTGTCGAATCGCTTTGGGACCACCAGCCGCAGAGCCGGCGCATCCGCCAACCACCATGACCACCACAAGCACCATCTTGATGGCCAGCGACCACTGGTTGAAGTCGGCGGACGCGAACCCAGTGCTGGAGATGAGGCTGCTGGACTGAAAGGCGCCCATTCGCAGGCTCTCAAAGCTTGGAACACCGCCGGTCAGCAGGGCGGCAACGGCGAGTGCACCACCACCGGTCACCAGGGCGTAGAAGTAGAACTCGTCGTCTTTTAGCAGCTCTCGCGGGCCCTTCGTGAACAGGCGTACCTGAAGGGGGAAGCTGGCTCCGGCCAAGAACATGAACACAACAAGTACCCACTCTGCCGATGGGTTCTGGTAGCCAGCGATGCTGGAACCGTTCGGTGAGAAGCCACCTGCAGCGAGGGTTGTCAGCGCGTGAACAAAGGCTTCATAGAACGAAAAGCCAGTGAGCATCAGGCTTGCACAGCACACCGCAGTGAGCATGCAGTATAGCGTCCACACCCGTGAGGCGGCTTGGCGAACGCGCGGAGCGACTGAGTCGCCCGATGAATACGAGGCTTCGGCAAAGAACAGTTGGCGGCCTGCAATGCCGAGGGCAGGCAGGACGACCACGAACAGGGCGATGACCCCAAGTCCACCGAACCACTGGGTCATGGCTCGCCACAGAAAGAAGGACCGGTCGTACAGCGTGAAGTCGGTCAGGATTGTCGCGCCGGTCGTTGTGAATCCGCTCATGGACTCAAAGATGGCGTCTGGTAGGGACAGACCAAGAAGGCTGTAGGGCACCGCACCCATCACGGCGATGGCAATCCAGGTTCCAGCAACGATGGCCAGCGCTTCTTCGCGGTAGAAGGTCTTGGGTGCCTTGAATCGCCAAGATGCCAAGGTTCCAACGGCACCGGCGAACGCGGCGGAGCTGACGAATGCGACCACGCTCCACCAGTTTCCGTCCCATGCTGCGAGAAGAATCGGCAGAACGAAGGCCAACGCAAAGTAGCGGGTGATGACGCCAATGACGGCGGCGACGACCTGGATGCGCATCTACTGGGCCTCGACAATGTGCGGCGAGGCGAAGTGTAGTCGGGCCTCGTCTTCACAGTCGATGGAGGTGACGATGAGCAGGTGGTCGTTTGCCTGCAAGACGGTGTCACCGCGAGGAATGATGACCTTGTCGTCGCGAATCAGGGCGCCAACAACCGCGAAGAGCTGTGTGGCCATGGCGGCGAGGGTGGTTGGTGGGAAGGTCTCGGGCAGCTTGATGTTGATGATGTGGACGTCGCCGTGGTCGAGCTCAGCTTTGACCTCGAAGCGGTTCTCCACAATGTCGTGGGTCACCCGGCGAATGGCGGCACCTCGGGCCGAGCGCACAACATCAATACCCACGCGCTCGAACAGACGCTCGTTGGACAGGCGGTCGGCGCGGGTAATGATGCGGGGAATACCGAGGGTCTTGCCAATGAGGCTGACCAACAGGTTGTCTTGGTCGCCGCTGGTCAATGCTAAGAGCACGGATGTGTCTTCGGCGTGCTCCTGTTCCAGCAGGTCCAGGTCGGTACCGTCGCCGTGGATGACGAGACCACGGATTTTGGGCGCGATGCATTCGCAGCGGTCGCGGTCAGCCTCGATGATTTTGACAGTCCATCCGGCGCTCTCTAGGCCCTGGGCCACCGAAAGTCCCACGCTGCCACCGCCAACAATGAGCACGTCTTGCGCGTCGTAGCCGTGGTCGCTTGAGCGAAGGAAGCGGTACAAGACTTCGTGAACACCACGTGGAGTTCCCATGGCCGTGACCGTGTCTCCCGCTTGAAACTGCGAGGCGCCATTTGGGATGAAGGCCTTTCGATCGCGCTTACCGAGCACTAGTACGGCGTTGTTGGGTAGCGTGAGGTCAGCCAGCGCTCCCTCGGTGATCGGAGCGCCGGCTTCCACAAGGTGACGCAGCAGCCGGATGCGGCCCCCTTCAAAGTGCTGCGCGTCCAGGGCGCCTGGCACGCTGACAATGCGAATCATCTCTTCAGCGAGCTGTTCGGCTGGGCGGATGAGCGCGTGGATACCTAGGGTCTCCGCCAAGTTCACGTCGACGGTGTGTTGGTCGGTTGGGTTGTTCAGCAGACACAAGGTTCGTCCGGCTCCGAGGCGAGCTGCGAGCACACAGGCGACTAGGTTGGCTTCGTCGGAGTCGGTAGCGGCAACAAACACACCACAGCTGGACACATTGGCGGCGTCTAGAATGGTGGAGGAGGTGGGTGAGCCACGGATAATATGAACATCAATGATGTCCAAACGGGTGCTTTGAAGCCCCTCTGGAACAATGAGCGAGACTGCATGGCGCTTCATCAGCAGCTCAGCGACATGGGTAGCGACCTCACCGGCCCCAGCAATGGCGATATTCATGATGCACTCCGCGTGCCCACGTCATCCGCGCAGATGAATTGGTCAAGTGCGATACAAGCACATGGAGCAAGGAGGTCAGGTGAGTGGCTACTACGACTGGGCGCCGTCGGTGCCATTGTCGCGACCGTTGGTGTTGACCGGATTCCTTGGTTCCAAGTTGGGCAGGGTAGCCAATGTGCTGTCGGGCCTTACAGGCTACCGATTGGTGGACTTGCCGCGTGGGGTGGAGCACCGAGCGGGAAAGACCCTGGGAGCACTGGTTGTGGCCGAAGGGATTCAGGCCGTTGCGGATCACGAGACCGCACTGCTGAAGCAGGCTCTGCGTGTTCCGCCAGCGCCCATTGTGGCACTGGGGCACCGAACGCTTCTCGAACGGTCGAATCGTGGCTTGGTGAGTCAAGAAGCAACGTTGGTGTACGTGCAGGTGTCGCTCGATACAGCCGTTCGACGTGTTCGTCGGGACATTGGCGAGAACGGGGCCAATCACTACGCGTGGTTTGAGGGGGCGCTACCGGACCACAACGATCTGCGGCGCCTCTATCTGCCGTTGAAGCCAGGGTACGAGGCGGCAGACCACGTGGTCTCTGGAGAGGACACGGCGAGCAAGACTGCGCAAGCAATCTTGGCACTCATCCAACCTACGTAGGTTGTGAGTCGGCTTTGGGCTTTAGTGCGCCACTTGTGAGCTGCTCGGCCCATGCGAGCTCGGCTTCTGTGGCTTCACGCCAGGTCTCTTCTTCGAGGCCGTCCAGTGAGAAACCACCGAGACGTGTGCGGTGGAGAGCTGTGACCGGGTGGCCGGCATTGGCGAGCATACGACGAACAATGCGGTACTTGCCGAGGGTGATGCTCAACGTCACGAGCTGGCCGTCAATCGCGTCGACGCGGGCAGGGTGAATGCCGTGGGCGGTCTCCACTCCTTCGGCCATGCGCTCGACCAATCCAGGATCAATGTCGCCTTCAACGGTGGCCTCGTAGGTCTTGAAGACCTTGTGACGAGGGTGCAGCAGTCGCTGGGTCAGCTGACCGTCGCGGGCAAAAACGAGCAGCCCTGAGGTGTCAGCGTCAAGCCGGCCAACAGGGTGCAGACCTAGATCCAACAGCTCATGCGCCGCTTCTGTGAGCGAGCGCCGGCCGATGGGGTCGCCGACGGTGCAGTGGGTGCCGGTGGCCTTGTGAAAGACTGCGACCTCGATGCGCGAGCCGAGATCTTCGCCGTCAAGCGCCACCAGCTCTTCGTCGATCGAGTGGGCGACGTCCCGAATGACAACACCATCGACGCGAACGCGTCCCTGGCGAATCACGGTTCGTGCGCGTTTGCGAGGCAGACCACTGGCGTGGGCGAGGTACTTGTCGAGTCGTTGGCGAGGCATGGGCAGGAGGTATCGCAGTAGAGTGCCGGCAACGAGTGGAGGCGGTGTGTCGTTCGTAAAGCTGACCCGAATGGTCGAACAAAAGACGAAGGATGGCCCGCGCGGCGAGCTGCGTGCGTTCGCCTTTCGCGGAGTGAGTCCGATCTGGGTGGCCGAGTCGCATGTCTCAGCGGTGGGAACCTTCCAGGGCTACGTCACTGACGACGACTACGAGCTTGTCGAGCGCGACATCACCGAGATTCGCCTCGCAGGTAGTCCAGAGGTGTTGTACGTCGGCGAGACCATCGAGACGGTGCTGAAGGCGTTCGACATTGACGACTAGCGGGTTGCGGACCAGTCGATGGTTCGGTCACGCCCGCCACTGGTGTACGACCCGGAGAGCCGGCTGTTCGTGGCCCGACCGCTGAAGCGAAAGTCACCGGCCGTAAAAGTCAGCGCGCCACCTGGGGCCAGTGTTCCATTGACCGCCTCGGTGCGCACAGTCGGACCGAGAGACAGGGTCATTCGGCCACCCACGGTGCCATCTGCGGTGGAGTCCAAGCTCAGCGTCATGCGCTGGCGACCGGCAGTACCCGACCACCCGCCCTGGAGTTGAAGCAGCGCCGCGGGTTGCGGGGCCGTTTCGGGTTGTTGCGTTGGCTCGGGTTGGGGGGCTGTCACAGCCACTGCGGCGACAACGGGCTCTGGAGCGGGTTCAGTGTCAGGCTCTACAGGCTCGGTGTCCGGTTCTGACGGCTCGACTTCGGTGTCGGGCTCGAGCCGTGGCGTTGAAGCGGGGGCTGGCCTGCCGCTACCAGCAGGCGGTGCGGCGACGGGCTGTGGCGCGACCGCCTCGGTGTCGGCCGGCAGCTCGGCGTCTGCAATCCCGTCAGTGTCGGCGTCTGGTTCGGTGTCAGCGTCTGTACCGGCGACGACAGGTGGCGGCTGTGGAACCGTCGCAGCCTGTGTAAGTGCGGCTGCCGTTTGGGTCTGCTGCACGTTCACCCAGAGAACGGCTGCGAGTGCGGTCAGGCTGATCAGCAGTCCCACCACACCGATACCCAGCCACAATCCGGCGATACGCTTTGATGGCGGTGCTTCGGCGTCTGGTACATTCGTATTGGGCTGGTTGAACGTTGAGTTCTTGCTGGTTGTAGGGAACGACGGTCTAGACAGGGTCAATGACACCTGTTTGTTGTGCTGGCCGTCGGAGAACTGTTCGAGCAGGCTGGGGTGGTCGCTGTACAACAAGGCTGCGAACTCGGCACAGCTCTGTAGCCGCTCGGCCGGGTCGCGGTCGATGGCGCGCTGAACGACGGTGCAGACCCCCAGGGGAATGTCCGGACGCAGCTCGTGCAGCGGCGTGGGGACCTCGTTCGCGGTTGCATACACAGCGACCATACCGTCCGCGATGCTGTAGGCCCGTGTTCCCGTCAGCAGCTCGTACAGGATGATTCCCAGAGCGAAGACGTCCGCTTGCTTGCCGGCTGTAGAGGCGTCGCTCAGTTGTTCAGGAGCCAGATACCCTGGAGTACCCATGGTCACGCCAACCTTGGTCATGCCGGAGGCTGTCTCCAGCACTACTTTGGCCAGTCCGAAGTCGGTGACCTTGGGGGTGATGGTGCTTCCGGAGCGGGCGAGCATGATGTTGGCTGGCTTGAGGTCGCGGTGAAGAACACCGGCGTTGTGGGCGGCGTCCACAGCGGCAAGAACGCCAGAGAACATGCGAAGTGCGGCATCTACTGGTGTGGGGCCCGCCAGAATGATGGCCTCGAGGGTGTCGCCGTTGATGAACTCCATCAACAGGCCCACTTGGCCTTCGTGACGGACCAAGTCCACTACAGACACGATGTTCGGGTGCTTCAGCTGTGCCTGGATTCGCCCTTCGAGCACCATTCGCTCTGCGAGCTTTTCACGGCGCCACGTCAGGAGCTTCAGCGCGTATTCGGAGCCCAACTCCATGTGTCTGACGCGAAAGACTTCCGCCAGGCCGCCCTGGCCAATCAGTGCCAGGACCTCAAAGCGGTTGTCAACGATGTCGCCGGGCTTGAGCATCAGTCTGTTCGGTTCCGCTTTCGAAGGACGTCGTTGAGGCTCATGCCTATGCTGACGATGATCTGGTCTGATGGGTTGTTAACGCTGTAGGCGGTACGCCAGAGGCTGACCACGAACACGTTGTTGCGATTATCACGGACGAGGGCCTTCAACCCAGCGCTGACTAGAGTTGTCCGAAGTGCGCCGAGGCGGTCGGGGTCGTTGACCTCGATCTCACTGAAGTTCACCCCGGAAAGACGGTGCTGGGCGGAGACCGCTGGGCCGAAAGCGAGGACGCCGCGCGGGGAGAAGAAGGCCTCGAAGGACGCGCCGACGTGGTCTCCAGGAACGCGGCGCGACCCCACTTGCAGGGGAAAGGTCCGCGTATTGGGAATTCGGTGCAAGTAGAACAGATCGAGCGACGTGGACCAGTAGCCACCCTCGCCACCCAGCGAGAACGAGCGACCTGCCGCGAGCTTTCCGCCCAAGTCGGTGGTTCCTTCGCCAGCGTTGGTCAGTCGTGCACGAAATGGCGCCGCTAACCCTCCGAAGCGAACGATTCCCCCAAGGGCTAGACTCAGCGGTGCACCTGCGACCTCGTCGAAGATGAGCCCCTTGACGTTGGCTTCTAGGACGCCGACTGTATGGGTGGTCTCACAGGCTTCTAGGCCGAGAGCGAGGCAATCAGCGGCATCATCACGATTCGCATGGGACGCCGAGTAGGGGATGCGCAGCTCAGCCTCGAGCCTGGGTGCGACGCCGTAGGTGATGGTTCCAGACGCGGTGATGGTGCTGATGCCCTCACCAACAGGAAGCGTCTGCCGTCCGCTGTCCGTAGGCGAAGACAGGTTGTTGAACTGGTCACCTTCGAGCCCGATGTACACGTTGGCAACGCCCGTCCCCGGAACCCAAGGTCCAGTCCCCGCCGTTGCTAGTGCTATCCACAATGCCCACATACTGTCCCCTTGATGCTTTTGGGTATGGGCTGAGTAGTCTGCCGGTTACCACCTGATGTGCTTCCACAGCAACAGACTACACAGGTGCAGCGGTCTGTGGAGTCGGGGGGATGACCGCTTGTGGCACGAAGGACTCGCGCATGCCGATGGCGCGGGAGTCCACAGCGGTGGTCGGGTCGGACGGTATGACTAGACGAAAGTGAGCCCCCCGCGTCGACGGCTCAAGTGTCAGGCGGCCACCGATCTCGCTTGCCGCAAGGGCGCTCGCATGTAGACCGAAGCCGTGACCATCATCCTTGGTCGTGAATCCATGGGTGAAGATGCGTTCCTGCAGTGCTTGCGGAACCCCATGGCCGGTGTCACGAACGTCAAAGCGGACATCGGTGCCTACCTGACGACATCGGATGGTGATGGTTCGCTCACCGTGGGCATTGCGCAGGGCATCTCGGGCGTTGCCGATGAGGTTGGTGAGAATCTGAATCACCCGGTGTCGGTCTGTCGATAGACGCAATCCTGTGGCGAGGTCTTCGTCCAACACAATCTCATGACGTTTTAGGCTTGCTTCGAGTAGCAGCCGAGACTGAGCGAGCAGGTCGGCGGCCTGTACGACCTCAACGATGGCTCCGGTCGTGGCCAAACGTTGCTGTGCTTGGACGATGGCGGCGACATGCTCCGCTGACTGACGGATTCGGGCGAGCTCGTCGCGCAGATGGGTTCGTCTGCCGGCGATGGATTCGTCGAGTCGGTACAGGTATTGGGCAACTTTGTGCTGCTTTTCTGCGCTGACCTCTCCCTCAAGAAGGGCTGCCACACGGTCCAGACTGAAGTCGGACCGGTCCACTGCAGTGATAGCTAGGGCCACAGACGTGTTGACGCCGTTGAGAGCATTGCCCACGTTGTGCAGGACACCGGTGGCTACCTCGCCCATACCTGCTCGTCTGGCGATATGCAGCATCTCTCCAATGGTTGTGTCGAGGGTGGCGCGGGTTTCTTCATGGCCGTACACCTCGGCTTGCAGCGCCTTGTTGGCACGTTCAACAACGCCCATCGAGTGGTGATGGCGCCGTCTGGTGTTCCAGGCTGAAAACATCAAGACTGCAGCTAGGCCACCGTGACTCATGGCTAGCACAACTGGTGAAGCCTCGTTTCTGGACGGGAATCGTCCGACAAGGTGCATTATGAGAAGGCTTCCGATGGCGCTAGCGGACACAACCATCATGGGTCGAACGCTCTTTCGCCCGCCAAGTGCAATGGCCATGAAGGGGGGCATCGCTGCCCACAGCATTTCCGGAGACGACAGGCCGTTGGTCATCGTCGCCCGGCTCGCGACTGCGGCCACAAGAATTGTGCACCCGAAACTAGCCGCTACACACGGCCTTACCCGTCCCGCTGACAAGGCTGCCAACAGGCAGGCCGCGCCCAGGGTCAGCGGCAGTACTGGATGGGCCCCGACCTGGCCGAAAACTCCCGCTCTTGCGCCCCAAATCGCTAGAGATATGCCGAATACCGTGAACAATAGGCGCAGCAAGGATTCGTGTGTTTTGTCAACATCACCGCGCGCGACCGATGGGCGAAACTTCAGCATTTGGGGTGCATCGGTCCGGTGGTGCTTGTGAGTAAGCACTGGGTAGGAATCATGTCCCTCGGGCGGGTGCCACCCCAAATCCCCAACAAAAAAGACCGCCGAGACAAGCGTCTCGACGGTCATTCGATGAGTGGTGGTCGATACTGGACTTGAACCAGTGACTTCCACCGTGTGAAGGTGGCACTCTCCCACTGAGTTAATCGACCAAGGGCCGGCCGCTTATCGACTGTGGTGGCGTGTGGCAAGGCCTGTTGCGTCGGTTCGCGACAACTTGCGCATGAAGCGGGTACAGTAGGCGCCATCGTACGTGTATTGCCAACGTTCCTCCGTCGACGAGGAGATCCTAAACCCGCCTTAGCATCAGAGCTCGACTGGTCAGCGAGTGTTCACGATGACAGTCAGGTTGAGCTGACGTTTGACTACACGGCGTCCGAACCGGGTGAAAAGGGCATTCTCGTAGACGATGCGCGGCCACGCTTCGATGTGGATGTGTACCTAGTAGCGCCAGCGGCGTTGGATCTAGACTCCGATACCTACCCGAAAGAACGCTTTCTGGCGGACCTGACCCATCGCATGCGGCTGCATGCGCCTGAACTGCCCGGCTTCAGTGAAGGGCGGGTTGTGGCACTGGACAGGTACCTCGAGTTGGATCTGGACTTCGCGGCCAAGTCGGCGCTGGCCCCCCGGGTGATCCAACAAACCAAGCTCTTCGCCAATCACTTTAACTTCCGCCTGAAACAAGTGTTTGTTGGTGATCAACCGCGCCCGGGACTCAAGTACAAGCGAGATCTTGCAGAGACCATTTCGCTGCTCGACAATTTCCGCGCCAGGTACGCCGATCCCATGCGGGAGTCGTCGTTGTTGTTCGATGACGCGGTCCGTGAAGCGGTGCTCTGGGTAGAGGCCTACCTGTCTGACCGCGCTCGCTCGGCACTCTCGCGAGTGGCCTTGGCCGGCAAGCGCAAGGCATTGCGCGCGCTGGTTCGCGAAGCGGAACACGAGGTCGTTGACTCGCCCTTGAACGACGGTGAAGATGACGAGGCCGTCGAACGCTACTTCCACCGCTATGGACAGCTGAAGAAGTACGTGGCTGAGGTGCTCTACCTCAATCGGCATGAGCTGCACCGCGACCGGCTGTACCGAAACCTGGCTGCCGCGACCGGTGCTGCCATTGCCGCCATGTTTGCCGAGACCGCTCGCTACTACAACAACACGGCGACAGGCACCACGGACTTTGGCTTTCGCGTAGCCTTCTTCCTGGCGATCGCGGTGATGGCCTATGTGTTCAAAGATCGCCTGAAGGATCTATCAAAAGAGTACTTCGGACGTCGCGTAATGAGTGCTGTTCCTGACCGTGACTCAGAGCTGATGTTTAACTACGTGGATGAATCCGGTAGTAAGCAACAGGTGCTCGTCGCCCAGCATCATGAGTTCGTTCGGCACACTCAGAGCCATTCGCTCCCAGAGGATGTGGCGTACGTGCGACAGCGTTGCGAGGCCGCCGACCCGGGAATTGACCGGGATGTCTTGCGCTACAGCAAAGTCACTTGGTTGATGCCGCAGGCGCTCAACGTGCTCGAATACACCACGCTGTCGGTCAAGGATATTCTAAGGCTCGACCTGACCAAGTTCCTGTCGCATCTGGACAACCCGCTCAAGGAGCTGGCCCTGTACGACTCCGAGGAAGGGTCTGTCGTTGTTGAGGCGGCGAAGGTGTACCACTTGGACTTGGTCATCCGCATGGGGCGCAGTGTGCCAACATCCGAGGGCGTGAGCTCGCGCGTTCGTGTTGAAGTGGTGCGGGTCGTGTTGGACAAGAACGGCATTGTCCGACTCGAAGAACCCATTAGTCGTGGTCGCTACCGCTATATGGACGTCCGATGATAATGGGCCTGTTGTTTGCGATTGCCGGCTTTGCCCTGGTCTTAGCAGGGCTGCGCGGCGTTGCAGCCACACTGACGGACACCCTCGTGACGCGGCTTCGCGAATCGGTCGTGCCGTGGTTTGAGCGGTCCGTTGCGGCCTACACGGTGGGCATCTGGGGCACCGTTGTTCTCCAAGCCAGTGCAGCGAGTGTGTTGGTGGTGATGGCCTTGGCCCACCGTGGCGTACTGAGCGTAGAGACGGCGGTTGTCTTGGTGCTTGGAGCATCGCTCGGCTCCGCGCTTAAGCTGTGGCTATTTATGCTTCCTACCACTGTTCTGGCGACACTACTGGTGGGGGCGGGCAGCCTGTGGCTGCTGTGGACGCGAGGACTCGCTCGTCGACGCCTTGCCCGTGGAGTGCTCTCGTTAGGCCTCATCTACCTCGGCTGGCACCTCTCTCTTCACGGCGTTGAGCCTCTGCTGGCAAATCCGGATGCCTTGGGCATCTTGGCCGGGCTGGACATCGGGACCTTGTTTGGGCTCGGTCTTGTGGTCACGATTGGCGTGGTTGCAGCCACCATGGTTCAGTCGAGTACCGCCGTTGTTCTCCTGTGTGTGGCACTTGTCGGACAGGGCATACTGCCGCTGGAGCTTGCGACTGCGATTGTGCTCGGGGCAAACGTGGGTACGACAGTGGCTCCGGTCATTGCAAGCGTCGAGTACAGCTCTGGCAGTCGGGTTGTGGCCTTCCTTCACATGTTGACCCAGGCTGTCGGCGTGTTTTTGGCTTCGCTGTTCTTCCACTCGTTCCTGGTGCTGACCGCGGGCCTGTCGGAGGTGCTCGGCGTTCAGGCGCCTGGTAGCCAGCTCATCATGGCGCACACCGTGTTCAACGTCATCAACAGCGCGATGTGGCTGCCGGTTGCTCCGCTGCTGGCTCGCCGCATCTTGGGACCGGCGGAAGAGCGTCGCGCCATGCCATTCTTGGCACGGTCCGTTCGGCGGATGTTGGCCAAGCTGCCAGAAGAGGCGGCCGCCGAAATCTCTCGCGAGCGGGACACCGCACTACGGCAGACAAAAGTGTTCGTAGACAGGCTGACAGCGCAGCTGTTGGTCCACAGTGAGAACTCGTCCATCCGTGCACCCTATGACCTGCGTGCCCGCGTACTCGGCGTTCAGGAACTCATTGCAGAGGTCGCTGTTCGTGGTCGTGTTGCACTGCCAGGACGGTTTCGCCAGTTCCTGTCCGAGCTCAACACGCTTGAAGACTTGCTCGACGAGGCCATTTCTCTGACGCGTCGTCTAGAGCAGGAGTCGAGCCGTGTGCGTGTCCTTCGAGCGGTTCGACTGGAGGAGCCGCTCCGGCGGTACTCGCAAGGTCTCGAGCAGGCCTGGGCGGTCCGTATTCATGGCAAGGGAGACATTGCACCACGCGGCGCGTTCTCGGAGATTGAGCGCGAGATCTATGAACGTATTCAAGCGTCCGGACGCGTGGACGAAGCCGACTGGATGGAGCTTGCCCACCAGGTCTCGCTGCTTCAGCGCATCTGGACCCGCGTGATGGACCTCGTGGCGCTGAACATGGCGGACCAAGTGCCGGCGGAGGCGCCACTGGTGGAAGCTCCGTTGGTGGAAGAAGCATGACCGAGCGTGCGTGGGTGTTGGTGAGCGCTCTGGTGTTGGTCCTCACGGCAACGTTGTGGTCCCTGTGGCTGTCCACGGGTGCGCTGGACCCGGTGCAGGTTGCTGAACGGGAGGGGGAGGCGCTGCTGTCGTTGTACAGGGTGTCTGAGTGGCAGGATGACGGCCGTGTTCGCTTGGACAAGGGCAGTCGAACAGCGATTGTTACGGGCGTGGACCCCAGCATCTTGATTGGCGAAGACATCTCCGTGGCCGTTGTTCCGACTCCGGATGGGACGTGGACTGCGACCTGGGTGGAGCGGCATCCGGGGCGTCCTGCGAAGCGATGGCTCGGGCTTGTTGGCATGGGGGCAGCGGCCGGCCTCTTGGTCTTTGGAACGCGGCTACGGGACAGGCGGATGTGGTTCCGTGGCTGATCTGGTGACACATCTGTGTACGGCGTTGTTGCCGGGTGTCTTGATCGCCGGCCCGCGTGCGACGTGGCTGGCCTTGGGCGTTGTGGCTCCGGATCTGGCAGCACGCGTTCCAGGGCTGGCACTCGACATCTTGCGGCGCCTTAGCGTACCGATTCCAATCAATATCGAGGCGCCCTTTGCGGTCATGCACATGCCGATTGGCGTGCTGTGTGGTGCGGTTCTGGTCTCGCAGATTGTGCACCCAGAGCAGCGTCGTCAGGCACTTGTCTGGCTGATTGCGGGAGGGGCGCTGCACTTGGCTGTGGACGCTCTGCAGGACCATCACGGTCATGGCTATTTTCTTCTGTTTCCATTCTCGACTCAGCGCTACGAGCTGGGCTGGATGGGCAGCGAGGCGACTGTGGCTTGGGCACCTTGGCTGGCACTCTTGACCGCTGTTGTGTGGGGCGTGCGCTGGGCTTGGCTGCGTCAGAGAGCGCGTTCTGGACGGGCGATTCGCAAGTAGGTGGCTGCGGGAACACTGATTCCGATGACCGCTACAACCCACGCGATGACAGCCCCTGGAGCCCCGAGGGAGGGCATGACGGTTGCGGCGACGAGGGCGTAGACGGAGACGGCGGACGACCCGAGGACGATTGGACCGATGGCCCCCAGAGGCACGGCTTCACCCTGGGAAATCCACAAGGACACCATGGTCGTCAAGAAGATGGCCGGAAACACGCTCGCCACCCCTGCGGCCACAGGTCCGATGATGTGTGCGAGCGCAATGGCCACGCCAATCGCGGTGGCTGCAAGTACGCCGCGCATCAGCAGAGTCAGCGGGCTGACGCGTCGGCTGCCCTTCGGGGCTGGGGGTAGGTCTTGGCACAGCACGATTCCGAAGACCATCAGGCCAACGGCGGCAACAGCCCCGAGGGCGCTTGCGGGTATGCCTCGGGCCATCAGGGCATCGGCGCCCAAGACAGTGGTCACAGCGGCGACTAGCCACGCCGAAACAGACAACAGCGCCATCATTGCGAGGCGGCGACGTAGGCTTGTGGCGGGAAGTCGTGGCGGGATGACGCGCCACAACCATAAGAACGCGGCGTTGAGTGCCATGCCAACGGGAACGACAGCCATCGCATCACGCAGGTCTGCGCCAGAGCCTGCCGCGGCCAGACCCAACGAGGCTGGAACAATCGTGGTTGGCAGTGCGCTGAGCACGCCACCTAGGCGTCCTCCGAAGCGTTCTACGGCAACGGTAGCGCCAATCGCGACCACTCCGGCGAGAGCAATGTGTACGGCTTCTTGCACGCTCTAGGTGGACTCGGGTCGCGTGGCAATGAGCCACAAGGCTGGTCCCAAGCACATAAGCAGCACAGCACCTACCACGTATACGCTTCCCGATACTTCGAAAGATGCGGCTGCGGCCAGGTTGTCGGCCTGCATAGCGGCGGTCGCTCGCAACCCCTGTGTGCTTGCGACCCACAGCATGACAACAGCCACCATGAAGCTCGGGACGATGGCAATCAGTGCGCGGGCGGTTGTGGTCATGAGCTCTCCTAAGCGTATTGTGACCGGTGGGTTTACCCGGGCAAATTCGATCGGCCTTTGAGGCCCGTATCCACCTTGTTGTGGCGGTGTGTGGAACGGGGCGCGGGACCGACGGGGCTCGGTGGGGTAGACTGGCCATCGGGAGAGACCGTGGGCCGCTTCATCGTCGTCGAAGGCTTGATTGGAGTGGGGAAGACCTCGCTATGTCGCTTAATGCGCGACGAGTGGGGAGCGGAACTCATCCTAGAGCCATCTGAGACCAATCCATTCTTGGGGCCGTTTTACGCAGACCCCGACCGCTACCGCTTTCCGGTCCAGATGTTCTATCTGGTGAACCGGTGGCGTCAGCAGGACCGTATTCGTCAGCCAGAGCTGTTCGACGAGCTGATTGTCAGCGACTACATCTTTCAGAAAGACAGGATGTTCGCGGAGAAGACCCTCGACTCAACCGAGCTCGACCTGTACGATCGCTTCGCCTTGGCGCTTGACGAGCACAGTCCCGCTCCCGATCTGGTCATCTACCTACATGCGCCTCTCGACACGATCATGGAACGCATTGCGCGGCGCCAGGCGGTCGGAGAAGACGCCATTACCCGCGAGTATCTCCAAGACTTGTCGGATCGGTACGACGTCTTGCTGGAAGGCTGGAACCAGTGTCCGGTGTTGCGACTGTCGAACGACGAGATCAACTACGTCGACTCCGAAGAGGGGCAACGGCGGGTACTACAGATCATCGATGCAACTCTGCATGGAAGACCCATTCCCGAGCCTGATGGCGAGGCCGTCCCTGGATCCGTACCGGACCGGGAGATTCAAGCCGAGTTGTTTGGCCCGGGCGCTTAGGAGGACAGGACTTTGGCACGTAAAAGCGTGTTGGACCTTCGGAAGAAGAAGGCCGACAACGACAAGATTGTGATGGTGACCGCCTACGACTGGACCATGGCCCGATTAGTGGACAAGGCCGGCGTAGACATGGTCCTGGTTGGCGATTCCCTCGGAATGGTGGTCCAGGGACGGCAAGACACACTGCCGGTCACCGTAGACGAGATGGTCTACCATTCCCGTTGTGTTGCAGCGGGCTTGGAGCAAGCGCACTTGGTCGCGGACATGCCGTTCATGTCCTACCAGATCAGCCCAGAACAGGCGCTGATGACCGCGGGTCGGTTGATGAAGGAAGGCATGGCCCAGTCGGTGAAGCTTGAGGGCGGTGAGCGTAGCGCCGAGGCAGTCCGTCGCATTGTGCAGGCGGGTGTTCCCGTAGTGGCGCACGTTGGCCTGACCCCGCAGTCCGTTCACGCGATGGGGGGCTTTAAGGTGCAAGGTCGCTCGGAAGTTGACGCAGAGCGCGTGCTGCGCGACGCCTTGATTGTGGAGGAAGCGGGTGCATTTTGCCTGGTCCTCGAAGGCATGCCGACAGACCTCGCCGCCGAGATTACTGCGCGCCTAGACATTCCAACTATCGGCATTGGCGCAGGGCAACATTGCGATGGCCAAGTGCTCGTCGTCAACGATTTGCTCGGCATGAATACCGACTTCAAGCCGAAGTTCGTCAAGCACTACGCCAACTTGGAACAGACCATCATTGGCGCTGTCGAGACCTACGCCTCGGAAGTTCGCGACGGCAGCTTCCCCGACCATGCGCACAGCTTCAACCGCAAGACACCTCGAAAAATCGCGAAGTTATACTGATATGAATGTGTTGACCTCCCCCGAAGCCATGACCGCTTGGGCCAGTGAGCGCCACGGCGACCGAATCGGCTTGGTACCCACCATGGGCTTTCTGCATGACGGCCATGTGTCGTTGATGAAGCGTCTACGGTTGGAGGTCGACCACCTCGTCGTCAGTATCTACGTCAACCCTCTGCAGTTTGGCGAGGGGGAGGACTTGGCCGTCTACCCACGGGACCTACCGGGTGACCTCAAGCGCTGCAAAGAGGCCGGTGTTGACGCAGTCTTCGCCCCTGAGGAACTCTACCCGCAGGGATTTCAGACCTCTGTCAGCGTGCACGACCTGTCCCAAGGGTTGTGTGGCGACCGCCGTCCTGGACACTTTGAGGGTGTGTGTACCGTTGTTGCCCGCTTGTTCGGCCTGACCCGGTGTACCACCGCCATTTTTGGTGAGAAGGACTTCCAGCAGCTGACTGTCCTGCGCAGAATGACCCGTGACTTGGCCCTGCCAGTGCGCATTGTGCCCGGCGAACTCATCCGCGACATTGACGGTGTGGCCTTGTCCAGCCGCAACAAGTACCTGTCCGACCCACAGCGACTGCAAGCGCGCACACTGCACCATGCGCTGTACGCCATGCGCGATGCGTTTCAGGACGGAGTGGTGGGGGTCGCCGAGTTGGTGGCTGTAGGGGCCCAAATCCTCAACGTCGACAGCTTGGACTACTTGACCATTGCAGACGCGGACAGCTTGGCACCGCTGGCAACCGTGGACCGTCCCGCCCGTGCACTTGTTGCTGGAAACGTTGGTAAGACACGGCTCATCGACAATATCGCTATTGGACCGGACTTCCCGTGGACATGAACCTGTGGGCCTTCTTCGGGCTCATTGCAGTGATGGCGGTCAACCAGCTCGTGATGCGTGTTGGCGGGCTGAAAGCTCGTGCGGCGGTGTTCTACAGCCTCCAGATGCTCAATCTCGTTGCCGGTACCGCTCTGCTGTGGTTCGGCATGCCCGGCTTTGAAGACTGGCCTGCGGTGGGCTGGATGATTGGCTTGTTACTGTTCTTTCGCGTGGTTCAGAACAACATGTCGCGCGCCCAGTGGCTGCGTGAGGATGCCCAGGACGACGACAAGAACGAGCGACGCGAAGCGATTGCGGAGGCGCTGCGTCGCGGGAAAGAGTGACCGGAGCGCTACTGCGGCAGGTTGTCTAGGTAGCCAACCATGCAGGTTGCTTGTGGGCTGCGCTGACTGCCGCCAACGGACGAATAGGTGTACGAACCGCCACTTCCGGTGATCCACTCGTAGGTGTTGCACGTGTGAACCGATGGGACCCAATACCCGTCGCCGGTTCCGGTGCCAATGGTGCCAGGGGTGATGATGGAAGCTCCGGCCTGACTCGCCAACAACTGGCACTCGTCGTAGTACTTCTGGCCGTAGTCTTGGTACTTCCACGTGTCGCCATCGTAGGTTGTGGTGCTCGCTAGCGGGCTATTGTGGCCTGTGGTGTCTCGGGCGTCGCGGGCAATGACACAGGCACGGCTGGTCGAGATGGCGGCCTGGGCGTAGGTGGCCCACCGTGCCCACATGGCGCTGCTTCCGTTTCGATGAGGTGCCCAGCCATTTGTGGCAGCGCTACCGCTTGTAGACGTGTACACGTTGGAGTTGACCATGGCGCCACGGCTCGATGCCTCGGCCATACACTGCTTCCACGGCATGTTTCCTAGGTCGACGTAGGGGGTCGCGTGTGTGTTGATGTACGAGCAGCCGCTTGCGGTGGCCGCGGGTGAGAATGGCTCCGTGTTGTGGATGGAGGGTCCGCTGTATGGAGAGCCATTGCCCGCCGGTACCCAGTTCGTGCCATCGCAGATAAACAGACCTGCGGCCTGGGTGTCGTAGATCAGTTGGCCGACCTGGCCTTCGCAGTCGGTGGCCACTGGAGACACGTCAATGACCCGGACACCGCCGGCAACGGTCGCGTAGGGCACCGCGCGCATGCGCTGGCGCTCGCCAAGTAGCGGGCCTCCAACCCCAAGCTGCAGCCCCACCCACAGGCGGTCGCGGGCCATGATGTCGGGGGTCAGCGTAGCTACCGAGCCAAGGTCCAGGCTCAGGTAGCCATCCGCGGGCGTCACTGTGAAGGTGTCGGACCACACGGCATTGGCTGCAAGTTCGCCATCGTATAATGAGGCCACAACCTCGATTTCGCCGTTTACAGGACCGCCCGCGGCATCAAGGACGCGTCCCTGCCACGTAAACTCGACGGACTGGGCATTGGCAGTACTTGCAAGTGTCGAGAGGACCGCTGCAAAAGATAGAGCGCGAAACCACATAATGAACTCCCCCAAATGGCCGCAGGCTATCACAGGGCAGCGAGTACGGCCTACTGTACTGCGAGGGCGTGGAGCTCGTCGTCTGTGAGCGATTCCTTCGCACCCTTCGCCTTCGCGAAGATGCGCTGAACAGTCTCTTCATCTTCCGGGAGTCCACGCTCGTGTAGCCACCAGCGAACGTTGCTCGTCCCACTCATAGGGCCCACGCCGATTTCCTGCTTACGTCCGAACCAGCTTGCGGGCACGCCGCTGTAGATGCGGTCGGCAAGGTCCGTGTCGCCCATCTTGAGCGCTTTGATGACGGCGGCTGCGTGTACGCCGGTCGCTGTTCGGAACGCGTCGCGGCCGAATACTGGGTAGTTCCACGGGATGGGCCAGTCGCCACCGTCGCTGACTAGCTCGATGACTTCTGCCAGCGCATCAAGGGCGGGCATGTCGACGCCGTGCAGCTTGAGGTTGACCAACAGCTGGTCGGTGGACGTATTGCCAACGCGCTCGCCGATACCCAGCATGGTTCCGTGTACGCGGTCGCAGCCCGCTTCAATAGCGGCCATGGTGTTGGCGAGTGCCATGCTGCGGTCGTTGTGGCCGTGGAAGTCGACGCGCACGCGGTCACGGGCGCCGAGCTCTTCGAGCAGCTTGAGGGTCCAGCTGACCAGCGCTTTGACGCCGTGGGGAGCGGCTGCGCCGACGGTGTCGCACAGGATGAGTCGGTCAGCACCTTCTTCGACGGCAGCAGTGAACAGACGACGGAGGGTGTCCGGCGAGCTGCGTACGGTGTCTTCGGTCACAAAGCTGGTAGGCAGGCTCTCCTTGACGCCCATGCGAACGGCTTCACGGGTCAGCTTCTCCAGCCTGTCTTCGTCCCACTTCTCGGCCATCATTCGAATGGGCGAGCTGCCAAGGAAGGCCATGACTTCGATGGGCATGCCCGTCTTCTGGCTGATGTCGATGATGGGGTTGATGTCGTTCGGGTGGGTGCGACACGCGGCACCGAGGGCCAAGGGAAGCTTCTCGTCGCGCACCAGCTCAGCGAGCGCCGTGGCGTCGTCTACGGCGCGCTGGCCAGCACCGGGCAGACCAATGCTGATGCTGTAGATGCCCATCGTTGCGATGAGACGAGCAATCTCGAACTTGCGCTCAATCGACGGGTCCGTGACGGACGGGCTCTGCATGCCATCGCGCAGAGTCTCGTCGTGAATATTCGGAAAGCGCAGTTTGGGGGCTTCCGCGACGGAGTTGCCGCTCCAGTCATAGATCACGTCGTCGGTCATGCTCGCTCCGGGGGAGAGCGGGCATAACCGGACCGTCAACGAGGTCACACCACACGCTGCAACGGGGCTGCCGTCGCTACCGAACCCAGATGTGCCACTCACTGTCCACGCGCTGGTTGCCGATGTAGCCGAACTGACCCGGTGCGTTGGTCCATGTGCCGTACCGAGCGCCGTTGCCCTCGGTGTCGGCGTCACCGCGGCCTGCGCCGCTGCCGAGGTAGAAGATGCCCCAGCTCCAGTAGCCGTTGGTGCGGGCTGCGGTGGAGGGGTGCATGGAGGGGTTCCGCGCAACGATGACGCCGGTATCTTCGAATGGACCTACAATGTCGACGGTGTTGGCGAGGCGGCTTCCGTTCCATAGCGCCCAGTTGTCTGCGGTAAAGCCGCTGTAGTAGCGAGAATTACGATTCACCGGGTTGGTGGCTCGGAGCAGCGTGCTGCTGTCGATGTGCCCTTCAAACTTGCGGAAGTCATGGTTTGACCAACGAGCGGTGGGGTCTGCAGCGTTGCCACTGTCCGTAGCGAACCAGTCCTCCGACCATCCGGGGAAAGGCGTGTTGTCGTTGACATTGCGAGAGGCCATTGTGGCGAGAAGGGTCCAACCACCGCTGTCCGACGTCATGTCACAATACGCTTCGAAGGCCGCCGACTCACCGAGGCCTTCGGGATCAATCCAGTAGCGGCCATCGCTGCCGGCCAAGCCGGACTCGAAGATGGTGCCGCAGGTCTCGCCAGCGGTGGCGGCGCTGCGCCCGTCGCCGTCGACTAAATCTTCATCTCCGCGAATCCAGAGGGTCTGCCAGGTGTGGTAGTTGAACACGCCGCCGTAGCCTTCCAGGTATCCGGGATGCGACTCGGGGTCTTGGTACTGAGACAGCGGCACGACCTGCATCCACCAGCAGCCGTAGCTATCGCCGGTGTCTACGTCAGAGGAACGCGCGTACACGCCGTGACGCGTGTAGTAGGCGTCGTGTAGGCCGTTGAACCCGCCACAGGTGGTCGACAGCTCGCCGCTGTCGAAGCGGAAGTCGCTGCCGTCTGTGGTGGCGGTGAAGGGGTCGTGGTCTTGGCTCCAGATGGTGAAGTGTTCCCGCACATCTGTGTTCCAGGTGCCTTCGTTTCCGACCTCAAGACGCAGCGTGTAGCGCCCGTTGACCGAGAAGTCGTCACGGCGACCGAGTGCGGAGTAGTCGTCGTCATCTACGCTACCGACGTCTTCGTAGTTGTCCCGGTCCCACCAGGTTGGCCAGTGCGTCGAGAACAGTCGGGTCCAGCCGCCGCCGTCGCGGTCCATGTCACAGTAGAACTCCTCAGCGGTGCCGGAGCCGGTTGGGTCTAGCCAGTACATGCCGCTCTCAACGCCACATCCGGAGGTCAGGACGGTCGCGCAGGACAGACCCGGGTTGGTCTCGGTGTTGCCAGGAACGCCGTCATCGGCGGTGCCGTTGCAGTCGTTGTCGACGTCGTCACAGACCTCGGTTGCCTCTGGGTAGATGTCCGGGTCCAGATCGTTACAGTCGGTGTTGTCCTCGACGTGAAGCGTGGGCAGGTCGCAGGCGAGTGCGGACCGCTCTGGGTCGCCAAAGCCGTCGTCGTCGGCGTCTAGGTAGTAGGTGTTGGGGTCGATAGCGGCGTTGTCGGCGGTGCCATCGCAGTCGTCGTCGCGGTCGTTGCACAGCTCGTCTCGGCCTGGGGCAACCGCGAACAGCGTGTCGTCGCAGTCGTCATCGTTGGCGACGTACGCCTCGGGTTGGGTGCACGACCGCAAGGAGGGGCCGTCTCCAAAGCCGTCTTCGTCGACGTCTGAGAACCAGATGGAGGCGTCTACTGCATTGGCGTCGGGAGCGTCTCCACAGCTGTTGTCCAGCTCGTCGCACACCTCCACAGCGCCTGGGTAGACCGTGTTGTCGCTGTCGTTGCAGTCGGTGTTGTCGGCCACAGCGCCCAGGGGACGCTCGCAGGCAATGACTAGGGTCGTGGGGTCTCCGAAGCGGTCGGCGTCGAGGTCTGTGTACCAGGACAGGGCGTCTACGGCGTCTTCATCAATGTCCGCATCGCAGTCGTCGCTGATGCCGTTGCAGCGCTCAATGGCGTCGGGGTGGATGGCGCTGTCGCGGTCGTTGCAGTCGGTGCTGTTGAGGGACGCTGTCTCGGGCACGTCGCAGGCGATGGTCTCGGTGAGCAGGTCTCCGAAGCCGTCTCCATCGATGTCTTCGTAGAATGTGGTGCCATCGGTAGCGTCGTCGTCCACGTCGCCGTTGCAGTTGTCATCGGTGTTGTTGCACAGCTCTGGGGCGTCGGGGTGGATGTCGGCGTTGGTGTCATCACAGTCGGTGTCGGCGGTGGCCCAGCCTTCGTCGCGCGGCACACATAGAGCCGTTGGTAGGCCGGCTCCAAAGCCGTCTCCGTCAGCGTCTTGGAAGTACTCAATGCCGTCGATAGCGACGTCGTTGAGCAGGCCATCGCAGTTGCGGTCTACGCCGTCGCAGAACTCCTCTGCGCCTGGGTAGGTATCTGCGGCGTCGTCATTGCAGTCGCCGCCGGTCTCGGTCCACTCCGTGCCAGGTGCATCGCAGGCGCGGATGGAGCTGAGGCCGCCAAAGCCGTCGCCATCGGTGTCTTCGAAGTAGGCGATGCCTTGCGTGGGGTCGTCGTCGATTAGGCCATCGCAGTCGTTGTCGATCCCGTCGCACAGCTCTTCGGCGCCAACGAAGCTTGTGGCGTCATTGTCGTTGCAGTCGACGTCGTTGAGCTGGCCGTCTCCGTCCAGATCGACGGTATTGGCCTCGAGAGTGCCGCTCCGGCACCCCGTAGACGCAGCCAAGCACAGCCCAAAAAGAATGACCGAACGCATAGTCTCCCCCATGAAGAGAGACTACCGCATTCGGTGCAAGTGCCGGGCAATTTGCGCGTCCCCCGGAAGTGGGACGGAGCGGCAGCCGATGGGGCAGCCGCTCTCAATTAGTCGCTAGACGGCCTCAACAACCACGCTGATGCCCTGGCCACCACCGATGCAAGCACCGGCTAGACCGAGCTTGTCACCGCGGCGACGCAGCGCGTGAATGAGCGTTGCCGTGATGCGGGCGCCGGATGCGGCGAGGGGGTGAGCCAAGGAAATGGCGCCGCCATTGACGTTGGTGATGCTGCGGTCGAGGCCGAGAGCCTTCTCAACGGCGAGGTACTGTGCGGAGAACGCTTCGTTGATCTCGACGAGAGCCATGTCGCTGACTTGCATACCGGCCATCTTGAGGGCCTTCTGCGAGGAGGGCACGGGGCCGATGCCCATCAGGTTCGGGTCAACGCCTGCGATTCCCCAGCTGACCAAGCGAGCGATGGGCGTCAGGCCCTTCTTCTCGGCCCACTTGGCGTCTGCCACGATAAGCGCACCGGCGCCGTCGCCAATGCCAGATGCATTGCCAGCGGTCACCACACCGTCCGCCTTAAAGACGGGACGGAGCTTGGCGAGCTTCTCGAGGGAGCTGTTGCGTGGGTGCTCGTCCTTGGTGAAGACGACGTCTCCCTTGCGGCCCTTGATGGTGATGTCGACGAGCTCGTCATCAAAGCGTCCGGCGGCGTCTGCGGCTTCCCAGCGGTCTTGCGAGAGCTTGGCGTACTCGTCGACTTGTTCGCGGGTGATGCCGTACTTCACAGCGAGGTTTTCGGCGGTGATAGCCATGGGGTCGCCGGTGTAGCTGTCCTTGAGGCAGGCAAACAGCAGGTCTTCCATCTTGGGCGACTGGCCGAAGCGTGTGCCGTCACGCATGCCGTGAACAACGTGCGGAGCTTGGCTCATGGACTCGGTGCCGCCACACAACACAGCGTTGGCTTGACCGGTCAAGATCTGCTCTGCAGCAGAGACGACGGCCTGAAAGCCCGAGCCGCACAGGCGGTTGATGGTCAGTGCTGGCACTTCGATGGGGAGGCCAGCGCGCAAGCCGATATGACGTGCCATGTAGATGGCGTCATTTGCGGTCTGAAGGACGTTTCCGAAGATGACTTGGTCAATGTCGTCCGGGGCCACGCCGGCTTGCTCAAGAGCAGCCTTGGCCGCTGGAATGGCAATGTCCGTCGCGGTCAGAGACTTGAGTGACCCGTTCATCGTCCCAAACGGGGTCCGAACTGCGGAGAGGATGACGATGTCGCGCTTGCCGATGTCGAGATTCATGAGGGCTCCATTGGAAAGGAGGCCCGCATAATCGGTCTGTCCGAAGCGGCGGCATTGCAAACGAAAATGGACGCGTCCAGCGCTGTCCGTGAAGGGTTCGGTTTGGCGTCACACAGAGCGGACATGCTCATCTTCTTCCTGTTTGCCTGCACTGAACTCACCGGTACCTTGGTGGCGCCCGACGAATCCGACACCGCAGTTGCCGAGCCTCGTGTTGAACGAACGCTTGCGTCCGAGCCATCAGATTGGACGGTTGTTCTTGAGATTGCCTGGCCTGACACCAGGCCAGGGGGCCGCCCGATCGATGCTCATTTCTCGTGGCTGGCGCTGGCCGTTCACGACGCAGATGTGTCGATGTGGGCGCAGGGTGAGCGGGCGAGCCAGGGCATGATTGACATGGCCGAGTGGGGCGGAACCCAGCAGCTCGTCTTGGAGATGGAGGGCTACGGGGTGGATGTGTGGGAGTGGCGCAACTGGACCTGTCCGGCGGGCATTGTTCACGACAACTGTGACGACGCTGCCCGGACCATCCGTCTTGAGGGCGGAGAGACGCTGTTTAGTGCTGCCAGCATGGTGGGGCCGAGTCCGGACTGGTTTGTCGGCGTGGACAGCGAGCCGCTTGTCGACGGCGAGTACTGGCTGGATGAGGTCGTCATTGACCTGTTTCCAATGGACGTCGGAACCCGCGATGCGAACGCGTGGGAGCTGTATGGCGACGTCAGCTCACCGGTTCAAGGCATCTCACCGATTACCGCTGTCAGCGGTCAGCTGATTGGCCCTGGGCAGATTGGACGGTTGACGCTGATTCGTTGGTAGAGGCTGCTCCTACAAGCGAGCCAGCACACGGTCCGTCACTTGCGATGTGGTCAGCGTTCCACCCAACTCTGGCGTGACTTCGTCTGCCAGAAGGGTCTGCTGGACAGCGTTCTGAATGCGGGTCTCCAGCTCAGGATGGCCGAGGAAGGTCAGCATCATGCCAGCGGACAGGAATGTGGCCAGGGGATTAGCCTTGCCTTGCCCAGCGATGTCCGGTGCCGAGCCATGTACCGGCTCAAACAGGGAGACCTTTCCGGGGTGGATGTTGCCAGAGCCTGCCAAGCCAATGCCGCCCTGAATCTGAGCGCCGAGGTCGGTGATGATGTCGCCGAACAGGTTGTTGGTGACAATGACCTCGAAGCGCTCGGGAGCGCGAACAAGCTCCATGGCGAGAACATCAACGTACAGGTGGAAGTTCTCGATGGCCGGGTATTCGCTGGCGACTTCCTTGAACGCGCGCTGCCACAGGTCGTGACCGTGGCGCATGGCGTTTGCCTTGTCACTCATACACACGCTCTTGCGACCGTGCTCTTCGGCGTACTCGAAGGCGGCGCGGATGATGCGCTCGACGCCCTTGCGGGTGTTCATCTCCGCTTCAATGGCGACCTCGTCGGGTGTCCCGCGCTTGAACTGGCCACCAATGCCCGTGTACACGCCCTCGGTATTCTCGCGGAATACGACGATGTCTACGTCTTCTGGGCCCTTGTTCTTTAGCGGGCACTTGCGGGCGTCCAACAAGGTGATGGGGCGGAAGTTCACGTACAGGTCGAGCTTGAAGCGCATGCCCAGCAAGATGTCCCGCGCGTGTTGCTGTCCCTTGACGCGGGGGTCGCCTAGGGCACCCAGGAAGATGGCGTCAATGTCTGACTGAAGCCACTCAATGGCACCTTCTGGCAGGGAGACACCGTCTCTTAGGTACCGTTCCGCTCCCCAGTCGAGGTGGGTGTACTCGAACGCGAGCCCGTCGGTCTGTGCCGCCAGGTGGTCGAGAAGGCGAACTCCCTCGGGTAGAACTTCGTTTCCAATCCCGTCGCCGGGAACCAATGCGATGCGGTGAGCCATGTCATCTCCAGTGCGGCCCGCCTATCGTAGTCCGGCGCGGTGGACCCATGCGGGTGGGAGGACTGAAGGGGTGGCGGTCGAGAAAGGTACCGGAGCGTTCGACCGACCTGGTGTGTAGGCATACAGGCCGTTCTGTGCCCAAGGAGGACCTACATGTCCAGTGAACCCTATGACTCGCCCGATGAAAAGAACAGCAAGACACCCGGCTGGGTGTGGGGATTGGGCGGCGCTGTCGTGGCGACCCTGTTCGCCCTCGTAGTGGTTGTCCCGCTAGTGTTCATCGTCATTATCGCCTTCCTGACGCTGCTCGGAACGTCCATCAACGAGAAGTTCGAGACGGTCGGAGGCACCGTTCAGCCAGCCGGCGGTGGCTCGTCAATTCACCTGTTCATGCTGCCCGAGTCTGCTCCGTTCGAGTGACGTTCTTCTTCGGACATGTGCGCGTTGTTCACCCATGTACGCGCACCTGAACCGGTAGGGTGTGTCCTCCCGTGGTCCCAGAGCGGCGTCGCTAAGGCAGTGTTGGGGCGGCTGCTCTGGGTGCGATACATGGCGCATCTGGAGGACACATGGTGGATGAGGCCCAACCTGGCGACAACGAAACGCAGCCCTACCGTGGCCGCGCAGACAAGAGCGGCTTGTTTATCGGCGGCATGGTGCTGCTGGTCATTGTTGTGCCCATCCTGATTCACCTGGTCAAGATGGCCTTGGGCGTTGCGACCTAGCTCCACAGGCGGCTAGTCGATCAGGCGCGCGCACGTCACCCAGGCACCCGTCGGGATGCTGATGACACCATTGGCAGTCACTGTGCCGGTGCAGGTTGAGGACGCGGCAGAGCCCGCATTTGCCGGGCCGCATGACGTGATGCGAGACTCCGGCGTGTTGGAGTTTGGACCCCGCACGGCGTACAGAACGTACACATTGCCGCCCGGAAAATCTTGTTGCCAGATCTGGGTGGGATTCTGCCATTCGGAGACCGTATTGCAGCTTGAACCAATGTCATAGCGGGGTTGTGGGATATTGTCTTGGCAAGCAACGTTGTTCTCGGTTGCGGATGGCATGCCGAGGCTTGAGGCCGCGCAGAATGCCGACCAGTCTGCATCTGTCGAGAAGATCACGTCTTCCACTGCCTGAACCAGGGCCCACTCTCCTACAAACCCGGGGCGTCGTGCTGCGACATAGTCTCCAGGTTCTGGGGGAGCCGGGTCGCCAACGGGAATGTAGGTTCCGTTGTGGCAGAGCAGCAACACGCCGGAAGAATCGTCGTACCCAAGGGAACCGGCGGCTGTACATGGACCCTCGGCTCTGACCGGGACCTGAACCCCGCCGGCGCTCATGGCGAAGGGCACGCTGCTAAGTGGGTGCCGCGTTTCCAGGACGTTTCCGGCGGCTGAAACCTCGATCCAGACGTCCCCGTCCGCGAAGTCATCGGAGTTGAGGGGTTGTCCGGAGTCCGACGTCACCAAACGAACGGCGTAGTACCCATCTTCGATGGGCTCATTGCTGAATTCACGTGTCCAAAACGGTGTAGTGTCTGCTGACGCACCGTACAGGGAGATGCTGATGTCAATCTCACCTTGAACGGGGCCGCCATCGGACCCGAGCAGCCGGCCTTGGTGAACAAGCGTGTTTGGCGCCGCGCTTGCGATGGCAGAGGTGACCAGAAGTGAGAGAGCTACGAGACACGGTTTCATGGAGGCTTCCCAAGATGTCGTTTGGGTACCAAGGTACAGCGTGAGCACCGATTCGTCGAAACCAGGTCGTCAGGTTCAGGCAGAATGTCTGCCGTGTTTGTGACTGGATAGGCGCTAGGGTTCGAACGCGACCGACTGTCAGGCGAACCACACCGTGTCTAGGCGTAGCGGTGCATCAGCCGGGCGCGTACCGAACTTCCACCAGGCAGCCAGCGCTCGAGTGCGGGGTCAATGACCAGCGGACTGTGAGCGAGGTCTTGAACCGATGCGCAGCCCGTCAATAGACATGCCACGCGAATCTCGTGAGTGATTTGGTCAATCTGTTCCTTCACCGCATCTTCTCCGCCGGCGTTGTGAGCCATGAGGAACGGCCGGGCCATGCCACCAGCGGTCGCTCCGAGGGCGAGTGCTTTGGCAATGTCCAGTCCATGGCGAATGCCGCCAGTGGCGATGAGCGTGTCGAAAGCCAAGTCGGCGACCTGGGTAATGCTGGCGGCAGTTGGAATGCCCCAGTCCCAGAAGCGCTCGCCAAGGGCCTTGGTCTTCGCCCGCGCACGCAGGGTCTCCACAGCAACCCAGGAGGTTCCCCCAGCGCCACTGATGTCGACGTGGCGGACTCCGGCGTCATGGAGCTTCAGCCCGACCTGCCGCGACATGCCAGCACCGGTTTCTTTGGCGATGATTGGGATGTCGAGCTCGGCGGTGAGACGGGCCAGGGCCGCGACCACACCGCGGAAGTTGGTGTCACCGCCGGCCTGAACGACCTCTTGCGCGGGATTGAGGTGGACGCACAGCGCATTGATGCCCGTTGTCCCAATCATGTCAGCGATTTGCTGGGTAGATGCTGCGGCGGCTTGAACACCGCCGATATTGCCGAACAGAACGGCATCGGGTGCTACGTCGCGGACGTGGTAGCCGAGGGCGTTTCCGTCTTCGAGCAGGGGACGCATAGAGCCGAACCCGAAGGCGATTCCTGCGTGTTGAGCTGCACTCGCGAGGCTCTTGTTGATGCGCTCAGCACGATCAACGCCACCCGTCATCGCGGAGATGACCACTGGCGCGCGAACGGGAAATCCGGCGACGGTGGTCGCCAGTGAAATGGCGTCAACGTCCAGCTCTGGCAGGGCGTTGTGCACGAGCTGGACGGCATCCAACAGAGTGGTCTTCTGCTGAAAAGCGACGTCGTCAGTGGCACAAAGGTCGAGGTGGTCGCCCTTTCGGCGGCTGTGTTCGCTCATGTGGTCTCCCGGTGCGCGCTCGTAGCGCCTTGGACTGAGATTCGCTTGCCGCTGTGACGCCAACAAACCGTTGGCATTGCAGCTTCAGCGAACGGCTCGGTGTGCCGACTCGGCAGCAGGAGGAATTTCTATGTCGGCCCGTGACATGATCAATCGTATCGCTCGCTACCGCGCGTGTCTGTGGACGGAGGCGCCGAGCGAAGATGACTTGCGTCGGGAGATAGCCGAGTCGAGTGCTGCGGCAGCCTTTGGTAAGCAGGGCATTGCTCCACTGCCGGAGAGTGTCCTGCGACTCTCAGAAGTCCTGGCTCACCCCGACTTCAAGGCCGGAGACGCGGTTGCGGCTCTCGAGGGCGACCCTGCGTTGGCGATTGATGTGCTCCGGCTGGCCAACTCACCGGCATTCTGCGGCCTTGTCGGCTGCCAGACCACGGCTGAAGCCTTCAATCGCCTGGGGGCTGTGCGCATCAAGGACCTGGTTGTTGTCTCGTACCTTGAGGAGCTGGGCGCCGCGATGTCGGGCTACAGCCGCATTGCCTTTGACCATAGTGTGCGCGTGGCACAAATTGCGCGTGCTCTACCTGCCAACGCTACCTGTACACCAGAGCGGCTGTATTTGTGTGGCTTGGTCCATGACATCGGAACGACGCTGTTGGACCAATCGGGTGAGTTTACCTACTACATTGGTCACTATGAAGATGACGAAGAGCAGTGCGCGGCTGAACGCAGCGCCCTTGGTTTTGACCACACCACTCAGGGGGCCGTTGCCGCCGAGATGTGGAAGCTTCCCGAGCCCATTGCGCAGGTATTGGTTGCACATCACAACATCGAGGAAGCGATTGGGCGGCCCGGTGATGCTGGACGCATGTCTGCTTGCTTGGTCGTTGCGGAAGAGCTTGAGCATCTCTCCCGCGATTCTGACCAGCTATCTGAAGACGTCTTTGACCACGTTGCGAGCTCCGCTGCAGCGCAACAGCTCGGATTGACGGCCAAAACGCTTCAGGCACTGTGGGCGGAGCACATTGTGGGTGAACTTCACACAGCGGCGAGCGCGAAGTCGGCTGCATAGAGCTGGGCCTACCAGATGACCTCGCGCGCACCATGGGGGTCTACGCGCACGCTCAACACTGTGAAGCCGTCCTGGGCGCATCGCAGCCGGAAGTCCAGTGCCTGGCCGCCATCGTGAAACAGGGCCACGGCGACGTCACCACCCCCCGCACCACTCGGTTTGGCAGCCCCTCCGCAGTCATCCGCCAGGTCGACTAGGCGGTCGAGAGCGGTCGTTCGGTAGTCGATACCTGCACGCTCGGCCATGGCCTCGAGCAGTGAGCGGTTCTCGCCGAGTGCGGCGACAGGGTCTTTTGTGAAGTCGTTCACAATGCTCGTGCTCATCTGAACGAAGGAACGGCGACGGGACTGGGCGCGGTACATCTGCACGCGCGGGCCGGTCTTCGCAGACGTGCCGCTGTACACGATGATGGGCTCAATGGATGGACCTGGGCTCACCTTGCCGTCTTCAACCCGCATGACGCCGCCGTATACAGACGCCAAGATATCGATTCCCGAGCCGCTACCTTGTACTTCGCGATGAACACGCATGGCAATGTCGGCCAGGGCGTGTCGGTCGAGCTTGTGTCCACCAAGAACGCTTCCCGCCAGGCATGCAGCGACGACCGAGGCCCCAGAGCCGCCGAGGCCGGCCTTTCCAGCCGTGTTCGTTGGGTTGTGGTCGGAGAACGTGTAGTGTCCGGCTGGAGCGTGAACGGCGGTTAAGGCGGCTCGAACGAAGGTATCGTCGAGCCCGTTCGGTACCGTGATCTGCAGTGTGTCCGCTGGGATGACCTCGCACTTTACGCCGCTGTCCACGGCGGCAACAATGGCTGGAGCCCCATCTAGGACCGCGTATTCGCCAACAATGACGAGCTTTCCGGGTGCAACAAAGGTTCTCATGACAAGACCGGCGCGCCGCCGGGACCGAGGCGGTGAACGACGGCGGCGTGGGGAGCGAGGGCGGCGTGAACGGCGTCTGCGTCTGCGGCTGCACACAGCACCTTGACGTTGGGGCCGGCGTCCATGGTCAGCCACGCGCTGGTTCCCGAATCGCGAAGGGCCATCACCGCGTGGATGCAGGCGATTGTGCCGGGCTGTGCGTAGAACACGGGTGGGGTGCACGTGGTCATTGTGGCGTGCATCTTGTGAGTAGATTGCTCCATGACCCGACCAAGGGCCTCGAGGTCTCGGTTGAGCACGGCGGCGCGAGCGACCTCAACGTCGGCGGCAGCCGTCTTCACCCAGGTGCCGTAGTAGGGCGATGTCTCCGCGGACAGGCGCATCGCTGGGCGTGACCCGATGGCCTTCTTGGCGTCGCTCACGACTGCTACAACCATGGCAACGTCCCAGTGGTCCTTAGGGGCCACGGGTACACCAACGCTGTCTGTTCCGTCCTCCCGGGTTCCCATTTCCCACTCGACAAAGCCGCCCCAGAGGCTGCGCGAGGCCGAGCCAGATCCCTGACGCGCGAGGACAGAGAGTGCCTGGGCGTCGAGGTCTTGGCCGGCTGCCGCCGCTCCTGCGACTGCGAGCGCTGCAAACCCAGAGGATGACGAGGCAAGGCCAGCAGCAGTCGGAAAGTCGTTGGCAGTCGTGACCGCACATGGAGGACGACGGGGGTCGATAAGGTCAAGAAAGTCGAAGATACGCTTGGATTCGCCAGGCGTTGCTGGGCGTCCGTCGAGCTGGGCGCGGTCGGCCTCACTGCCCCAAGTCACCGTGGTTCGCGTTGTGAACGTGTCGAGTGTCAACGACAAGGACGGAACAGCAGGGAGGTTCAACGGTCCATTGCGCTTGCCCCAATACTTGACCAGGGCAATGTTCGGGTGGACGGTCGCAGTAGCAGTGGCCATCAGGCGGCTCCGGTGGCAATGGGCGTACAGAAGGCATCGATCCCGGCGTGGACCGCTCTGGCGACAAGCTGGTCGGGACTGTGGGTGACAGCGAGAACAACACCACCGCCGCCGGCACCGGCGAGCTTGGCGCCGGTTGCACCTGCATCCATGGCGAAGTGCACCAGGGAGTCTAGTGCTGGAGTGCTCACGCCGAGCTCACCGAGAAGCTGGTGGTTGTTGTAGAGCAGGGGGCCGAGGCGGTCCAGATCGGTCAGCGCTGCCTGAATCTGTGGCGTCAACGCGCCAATGGCGTTGAGAATAGGCGTGTTCTCGGGGTGCCGCTCGCGGACGCCGCCGACCAACTCGCGCGTATTGCCGGCGGTGCCACTGTCCAAGACCACGACGGTCAGGGCAGGACAGGGCAGCGAGGTCCACACCGGTCCGGTGTCCGTGCGCCGAAAGTGAACCAGTCCACCGAGTGCGGCGACCGCGTTGTCGATTCCGCTCGGGGTGCCGTGAAACAACGTCTCGACCGCAAGCGCTTGTTCGTGCGTCTGCTCGGTGGTCAGCATGGTGTGGGTTGCGCATGCATAGGCCCTGACCAATGCCACGGACAACGCTGCGGACGAGCCCATACCGCGGCCCATCGGGATGTCCGAGGTCAGCTGCACTCGCCAGCCAGTAGGAGAGATGACGCCATGCACAGCTCGTATCAGCTGCTCATCGACACCTTGGGCACTGTGAACCGATGTTGGGCCCTCGACCGGCTGCAGGTCTACGGTCGTCGTGCGCTGGACCCCGATGGCCAAGGCCGGATGGCCATAGACCACCGCGTGCTCGCCACACAAGATGAGTTTGCCACAGCCCGAACCGCTAGCCACCGCGAAGCTCGCCTAGCACGCGCTCTGCATAGGCCACCGAGTAGTCGCGCTTGGCACACAGGGCCATTGCTACGCGAGGGACCTCGGCAGTCGTGGCGCCGGCAGTCGCCGCTACCGTGCGTGCGTGCATACGCATGTGACCCGCTTGGATACCCTCTGTCGCCAATGCCTTGAGTGCGCCCAGGTTCTGAGCGAGCCCAACGGCCACTGCGACGCGCGCGAGGTCATTGGCCTTTTCGGCACCGAGCAGCGCCAAGTTGGCTTGCACGGTGGGGTGTACGCGAATCGTCCCGCCAACCGTGCCGAACTGAACGGGAAGCTCGATGGAGCCTACGAGCATGTCGCCGTCGAAGCGCCAGGTCGTCATAGGGCGGTAGTGGCCGTCTCTGGCACACCAGGCATGTGCGCCGGCTTCGATGGCTCGCCAGTCATTGCCTGTGGCCAGTGCCACGGCGTCGATACCGTTCATCACACCCTTGTTGTGGGTTGCGGCTCGGTAGGGGTCTGCCCACGCGAAACGCCAGGCGCTGGCGATTCGTTCAGCAACCTCTGTTCCCTTGAGCGTAGCGGTCGACAAGTACTTGGGGTCAATGCGAACGGTGGCCTTGGCCAGACGCTTGTCCGCCAGGTTCGAGAGAATTTTCAGCCCGACCTGCTCGCCTGTGATGCCTTCAACTAGCGGAGCCAAGTGCTCGACCACGGTGTTGACCATGTTCGCACCCATGGCGTCTACGCAATCTAGGTGGATGTGTAGGACCACCATGTCTTCGCGTGGGTAGCCCGGCTCGTCATACACAACGTGTCGAACGTCAATGCCGCGCATACCGCCGCCACGCGCAACCAATCGGGGATGGATGGTGGCTGCTTGAGCGAGCAGCTCATCTCGAGCGGCCTCTAGCTTAGAGACAGCCTCGGCAGGGGCTTGCACATTGGTGAGCTGGAGCTGCCCAATCATGATGTCCGAGCTGGACTCGGTCACAAAGCCACCGCTTCGGCGTGCCAGGCGTGCCATGTTCGAGACTGCTGCAACGACAGAAGGCTCCTCAACGACCATGGGGACAAGACGGTCGGCCCCGTCGATACAGAAGTTCACCGCGACTGCATTGGGCAGAGAGAACGTTCCAATCACGTTCTCGACCATGAGGTCGGCGTCTTGTAGACGTAGCCCTTCATCACGCCACGGTGCCAAGGCGATGTCTGCGCCGGCGTCTTGGAGTGCTTTGACGCGTTCATCCGGGGACAGTTTGTAGAACCCTGGAATTCGCGATGTCTCGTTGCCGCTCACGTGTGTGTGCCTCCCCGTGCGCTGGTAACGGCCCGCAGCGTCACGGGCCGTGCATCAAAGAGCCGCGACAGTATCCGTGTAGAATCCATCAAGAATGTCCTTGTATGTGTCTTCGACAATACGCCGCTTCACCTTCATAGACGGCGTGAGCTGTCCATTCTCAACAGTCATGTCTTCGGGCAAAATCGCAATCTTCTTGATGGTCTCGTAAGAGGCAAGGTCTTCGTTGATTGCCTTGAGGTCATCCCAGATAAGCGCCTTGACTTCTGGCTTACTGGCGAGGTCTGCATAGTCTGTGTAGGTGATACCGTTCTTTGCGGCCCACTTGCCAACGCTGACCTCATTGATGGCGACGAGGGCCACGCAGAAGTTGCGCTTGTCACCATGCATCAACACCTCTGAGACGTACAGACAGCGTGCTTTGAGCATGTTTTGTACGTGAGCCGGGGCGATATTCTTGCCGCCAGCGGTGATGATGATCTCTTTCTTTCGGTCGGTGATCTTGACGTGACCGGAGTCGAGCACGGTGCCAATGTCGCCGGTGTGCAGCCAGACCGTGCCGTCTTCGTCCGTTGAGAGGGACTCGGCAGTCGCTTCGTCGTTGTTGTAGTAGCCCTTCATGATTCCGCGGCCGGACATGAGGATTTCGCCGTCTTCGGCAATCTTGACTTCGGTGCCGGGAATGGGCTGGCCAACAGTGCCGAACTTGAACGCATCTGGCGGGTTGAGCGTGCTTGCTGCGCTCGACTCGGACAGGCCGTAGCCTTCGAGAATGAGGATGTCGCAGGCGTGGAAGAACTCAGCGATTTCCTTGGACAACGGCGCACCGCCGCTGACGAAGAAGCGCAGCTTTCCACCGAATTTCGCCTTGACCTTGCTGAAGACCAGCTTGTCTGCGATGGCGTACTTGAGCTTGAGTAGGCCTGTTGGCTCTTTGCCGTCCTGGCGCAGTCGGCTCACCTGGCTGCCGATGTCGAGGGCCCAGGCGAACAGCTTGTACTTGACGCCACCCGCCTCGCGCGCGTCCGTGACAATCTTGTTGTAGGCCTTCTCGAAGATGCGTGGAACGGCACCCATCCATGTGGGGCTGGTCTCGCCGAGGTTGTCGACGAGGGTGTCGATGTCACCGTCCACCACCGTGGGCACGCCCAAACGGATGAAGATGACCTGCATGACCTTCGCGAAAACGTGCGACAGGGGCAGGAATAAGAACTGCTTGTCGGCGGGGGAGATGAAGCCCACAGAGTCGATGGCTTCTGCTTCGTAGACCCACGAGTCATGCGTGAGAATGACACCCTTGGGCTTACCCGTTGTGCCGCTCGTGTAGATGAGCGTAGCCATGCTGTCAGGCTCGATGGCGGTGTGTGCGGCTGTGTAGGCATCTGGGTTGGCCTGGGCGTACTCGCGGCCTTCCTTGCGGAATTGGGCGAGTGACTTGACCCAGCCATCTTCCGTGCTGGTGCCGTTGAAGACGATGACTTGGCGAATGTGAGTCAGCAGCCCACGGACTTCTTGGAGCTTCGCCACCTGAGCGTCTGTGTCACAAAACACAAGCACTGCACCGCAATGGTTGATGATGTACTCGCACTCTTCGGGCGTATTGCTTGGGTAGACTGTGGTGGTTGCACCGGCAGCACACAAGATGCCCATGTCCACCAAGATCCACTCGACGGACGTTCCAGCCAAGATGCAGCAGCGGTCTTCCCGCTCGAGGCCAAAGCTCAACAGGCCGTTGGCGATTTCCCGCGACGCGTTCTCAGCCGTGTTCCAGTTCATGGACGCCCACTCACCATCCTCACGGAAGATCATGGCGGTAGCGTCTGGTGTGGACTGGCAACGGTGGTGCCACATGTCCGGAACGGACCGGAAGGAAGCGGCGGACAGCGGTTCAGCGTTGGGCATGGCGTTCTCGTGCATTCAAAAGTTCGTCTGGGCGCAATACCGCTGGCGGCTGGTCAGCACGCGACAACGGAGGGGCAAGCTGGCAGCAAACACAGGTCGCTGTCTGGCCAAGGACAGGTAGCTGCTGCGCCTGCGCCATCCGATTCGGAGGCGCTCAACGCTGTAACTTGGATTCGGCCGAAAGGAACGCAGCCGGTGGATAGGCCAACACCAGATGACGACTGCGTGACATTCAGGGTTCTGGACGGATCACTTGGCCTCGAGCAGCCTGCGAAGCGGTGAGACCCGAGTAATGCCGGCTTCGTTCAGCGCCACGTCTACAGCAACCATGACGCGAGCCTTCGTGGGGCCAAATGTCGCGGCCTCGGTCCAGGCGAAGCACTTTACGCGAACACCGCCAGGGACAACGTCAACAACAGCGGTTCCTACGCCTGGTTCCGCCAACACACCTTCAATGTCGCGGATAGCGCCGGGCAACAGGTCCATTGCCGCTTGTGCTTGGCCGCTCTCGATGTCCAAGTCCACGTCAATACGGCGTGTTCCAGCGCGCGTGTAGTTGCGGATACTGGCCTTGATGATGTTGTTGTTGGGCACGTTGATGATGGCGCCTTGTGGCGTCTTGATGCGCGTCATGAACAGCGTCAGCATCATGATTGTACCGGTCTCGCCACCGGCGTCGACGAGGTCACCAGCGGTGAATGGCCGCAGGGTCAGGAGCACTGCACCCGCGGCAACATTCGCCAACGAATCACGTAGGGACAGGCCAATCGCCAATGTTGCCGCACCAAGAATGGCGGTGACGCTGGTGAGGTTTACACCAAGCTGCTGGAGGGCCGCGACCAGCGCAATGATGACAATGACTGGCTTGATGAGCGACGCGACCAGCTCGCGGGCGAGGGGGTCCATTCCGCTTCTAGACAGTCGAATGCTGGCCACGCCAGCTAGCCATCCTCCGGCAACGAAGCCGAGAACAACAATCAAAACGGCGATCAGCAGCATCCAGGCAAACGCGAGCATGGTGGCTCCAAGCACGAGGGAATCGACTCCACCCGGATGGGGTGAAGACCCGTGGGGCTATCGGCCCCGGAGCTTCGGGTCGAGGGCGTCGCGAAGGCCGTCGCCAAGTAGGTTGAGCGACATGACCGCGCCAACGATGCACAGGCCAGGGAAGATGGCAATCCACGGGGCGTTGATGAGCGAGTCCTTGCCGTCCGTGATGATGTTGCCCCACGTCGGAATGGGCTGCGGCACACCAAGACCAAGGAAGGACAAGCCAGCCTCAACGAGCATGGTCGAGCCAATCGCCAACGAGCAGTACACGATGACTGGAGCCAAGGCGTTCGGAATCAGGTGGCGCAGAACAATGCGCGGCGAGCTGAAGCCAAGTGCGCGTGCTGCCTGAATGAACTCTTGCTGCTTGAGTGAGAGGACCTGGGAGCGCACAATTCGGCAGACTCCCATCCAACCGGTCAAGCCCAAGATGACCACGATGAGGTAGATACCCGCGGTTCCCGTCAACCGGAACATGCCAGTAATCGCCAGCAAGAGAACCAGACGTGGTAGCGACAGGAGCATGTCCACGAACCACATGATGGCGCGGTCTGCCGCACCGCCGAGGAAGGCGGCCGTCGCACCCAAGACCGTACCGATGGTCGCTGCGAGAGTGACGGAGATAAGTCCGATAGTCAGCGAGATGACGCCGCCGAAGAGCACGCGGGAGAAGACGTCCCGTCCGTACTTGTCGGTGCCCATCAGGAACCAGCGGGCTTCCGTGAACTCCACTCCGCTCCGAGCCGGAGGCACGTACATACCAGGCGCTGCGGACACGTTTCCTGCACCGGTTGTAATGGGGTCGAACGTGGCAATCATGGGTGCAAGGACAACGAAGATGACCAGGATGAGCACGCCGAAGAGGCCCAGCATACCTGTGTTATGGCTCGTGAACTTGCGCAAGAAGATGGCGCGGTTCGAGTTGTACTCGGCTTCGGTCTGTTCCTTCGGTCTCGCATGACGGTATGCGGCGAACCACGTGGTTCCGGCAATGACGAAGAAGCCTAGAACGGACACGACACCGTGCCAGCTTAGAGGGCGGGCTCTCTCGAGCTCTGGGCGAACCAGGCCGTTCGGCCATGGCCACACGACTTGGTCCACAATGGGGAACCCAGCAAACGCGGCCCAGGCGAGAATACTGACAATCAGCATCAGGCCAACGCCTGTAGTGAACTTGCCGGTCAGGATGTGCCCAAGGCCAGGAATGGCCATGCCAGCCCAGGCTTGAGTCGGCGGCTTTGCGGCTTTGCGCTTTACAATAGCAGTCATAGGTGCGCCCTCAGTCGAACTTGATGCGCGGGTCAACCAGCGCATAGGCGAGGTCAGCGAGGATATTTCCTGCGACCACGACCAGGGTGAACATGAAGAAGCACGCGATGATGAGTGGCGTGTCTTGCTCGAAGATGGCGAGGAGGATGGTCCGACCCATTCCTGGCCATGCGAAGACCTGCTCAACGAGCACGCTGCCGCTGAAGAGGAACGGTAGAGACAAGCCCATCAGCGTAATGATGGGCAGTAGTGCGTTGCGCAGGGCGTGCTTGCGAATGACCACGCCTTCGGGCAGACCCTTGGCGCGAGCGGTTCGAATGTAGTCCTGGCGGATGACCTCAAGAAGGGAGGACCGCATGTAGCGAGCCGTACCCGCCGCAGACGCCAACCCCATGGCCAATCCAGGCAAGATGAGGTGGATGCAGCGGTCTATGAAGTGCTGCCATCCTGTCTGGTCGAAGGCGTTGAGGTCGTAGGGGCCGCTGAAGGGGAGCAGGCCTAGGTACGTGCCGAAGATGAGCTGGAGCATCAGGGCCAGCCAGAAGCTGGGCATGCTGTAGAAGAACAGGCTGCTGATGCTGATTCCGGTGTCCGCTGGGCGGCCGTTCTTCACGCCCTGAACGGTGCCCAGAAGGATGCCGGTCGGGAAGATGATGAGCAGGGTGACGGCTGACAACAGCAGGGTGTTTGGCAGTGCTTCAGCGATAATCTCGAAGACAGGCCGTTCCTGGCTCATCGAGCGTCCGAAGTCGAACATCACGATGTTCTTCAGCATGATGCCGTAGCGAACAATGGCCGGACGGTCGAGGCCGTACTTGGCCTCGATGAGGGCCTTGACCTCTGGCGTGACATTCGGATTGAAGAACTTGCTGGAGATGTCTCCAGGCGACAGCTCAATCAGGATGAAGATGAGCGTGCAGACGCCCAGCAACAGCGGAATGGCGAGCACAAGCTTGCGCAGAAAGTACAGCAGCAGGTTTGCCGACTGAAGCAGTACCAAGAACACCACAAACGACAGCGCGAGGGCGATGTACGTTGGGGTGGACATGAATCCGAATGCAGCTGTCGAAACCGCACTAAGTGCGAGTCCGACGAGTTGCGCCGCCCCTAAATAGGACGCGTTGATGCCGTTGTTGGCCATTGAATCCGGTCTCTCAGGAAAGGAGGCCCGCTAGCGAAAACTCGCGCGGGCCGGAGACGAACAGTGCGGAAGGGCTAGTACTTGACGCGGTCAGCAGGGACCGACCAACGCTGCAAGTGGCCGTATGGCGACAGCAGGTCGATTTCGGTATTTTCGAACCGGTCGGAGACACCCACGATTTCGTTCTGCCACCACAGGAACATGTACGGTTGCTCGTCGTAGATGACCTGCTGCAGTTCCATCCAGATGGGGGCTGCTTCTTCGGGGATTGGCGTACGCAGGCCTTGGTCAATGAGCTCGTCGGCGCGTGCGTTGCTGAAGCCGGTGAAGTTGAACTCGTACTTCTTAGGCGTGCAGTCTTCTTGGCCTTCGGCGCAGACAACGTCGCTGTGCCACAGTCCTGATGGGTCAACGAAGAGGCCCGCGGACCAGCCAGCGAGTGCGGCTTCGTAGTCCTTGAGGCGAAGGTTCTCGAAGAACGTGTTGGACTCGAGCTGCTCAATGTTGATCTTGACGCCAACTTCGGCCAGGTTCGACTGGATGAACACGGACGACTGTGCACGGCGTGAGTTGCCCGTATTGGTGGTCAAGGTGAACTCGAACTTCTCACCGTCCTTGTCCAAGATGCCGTCACCGTCAGAGTCGGTCCAGCCGGCTTCAGCGAACAAGCGACGTGCTTCTTCTTGGCTGTAGGACAGTGGGGTGATGCTGTCGTTGTGAACGCCACACAGCTCTGGGGTAATCGTACCAACAGAGCGGCGAGCGTACGCAGTACCGTCGGAGCTGGTGAGCAGCTTGCCGATGATGTCATCCACGTTGGTACCGTGAGCGAGTGCCCGACGAACGCGGACGTCTTGGAACAATGGATTGCTCAAGTTCCACGCAACGTAGTCATTTGAGCGGTAGCCGCGCTTGACCAGGTTGATCTCAGGGTGGTTCTCGCGCAGGGCGTCGGCGTCAGAGACCAAGATGGACTCCATTAGGTCGACTTCGCCAGCCTGGAGCTTCAACAAACGGGTGTTGTACTCGGGGATAATCTGGAAGACGACGCGCTTGAGCTTGGTCCGGTCTTCGGCAGGGCCGGTGAAGTTCTCGTTCGGCTCCATGACGATTCGCACGTTCGGGTCGTGCTCAGCGAGCTTCCAAGGGCCGGTTGACATGGGATTGCGGGAGTAGTCGTGTCCGCGCAAGGAAGCGCGGTCGGCTCCCTCCATGATGTGCTTGGGAATGATTGGAACACTGGACGCGTGAGACATCTGCGTGTCGCGGTCGTACGCTTGCGTGAAGTGCCACTCGATGTGGTGGTCGTCAATGACGAGCGGGTCCTTGCCGTCCACCATGCGGTCCACGAAGGAGACGCGTGGGCTGGCTACGACTGGGTCGCGGACGAGGTCGTAGGTGAACTCGACGTCTTCAGCGGTCAACGGGTGACCGTCGGAGAAGGTGATGTCGTCCCGCAAGGTCATGGCCAAGACGGTTCCGTCTTCGCTCCATTCCCACTCTGTGACAATGCCCGGGGCTTTTTTCAGCGAGCAGTCAAATGCCGCATCAACCACTGGGTAGTTGATCATTTGCATGATGTAGCCGTCTGCAGCGCTCTCGGAGACGCCTGGTGTCAGCTGGCCGATGTCCGACTGCCACGGGATCACGAGCATGTCCGCGCGACCATCTGCTTCGACGGCTGGGCCCGATGATGAGCCTCCAGAGCAACCTTGAGTCAGCGCAAGACCGCCGCCAAGGGCAGCGAGGGAGAGAGCGGAGAGGACAGACAGACGGCGCATTGGGCCTCCGTGGGGTTCAGCGAGCGAGCCTTGTACCAGTCGCCTGGGAGCGGGGCAAGGGCGGTAGGGTCGAGAGTGCGCCAAACGACGTGCCTGTGAACGGTGTATTCACAGGGTTCACATCTCCCCGACATGTTGGATTTGGAGGTTTGCGCGCGTGACCCGGAATCAGGCTGCTTGCGCGGTGCAGGTGGCGCTGCTCCAACGACTAAGGGGCTGTGCAGATGGCTTCGGTGCAGGTGGCGTCGTCGTCGCAGGAGTTGTCGGTGCGGCAGACGTGGCCTACTTCTCCTAGCTCTGCCCAGGTCATGGGGAGCTGCTCGGTGGTGTCGTTGAGCCAGCGGTACGCGGTGAAGACGGACGGGCCAAAGCCGTCGACCGTCAGGCAGTCGGCGCTGTCACTGGTGCACTCCACAGACAGTAGGTGTCGGGTGCGCAGGACGAAGTCGCGGGGCCCTAGGGCGATCTGCTCGCCGGCGAATGCGTAGTCCTCGATGAGCTCGCGGGACTCGACGAAGAATCGCTCGACTTGCTCTAGGGCATCGTTGTTTCGGTCCTCTTCGAGCCAGGCATGGTCCATGTCAAGTTCGTACGACACGCCTGGGTAGACCACCAATCGTCCGCCAGTCTCGAAGCCGTCTGTGGCGGTGACGAGGGCCGTTGGTCCGACAGCACGCAGGTCTGCGACGGCAGGCAGGGGGAAAATATCGGGGGGATGCGCGGTGGCGCTCCACGTGGTTGTGCCGTCGGTGAGCACGACCTCGATGTCAGCTATGAGGTCGCGCGGCAGGCTGGCCGAGGTGAAGACCGGGTAGGGGATGTCGTCGCCACCGCAGGCCTCGCCCCTGGCTTGTAGCGGACCGAGATGGGAGAAGGCGGCGGGCTGTCCGTTGAAGGTCGCGGTCGCGCCGTCGAGGCGAACGCAGGGCAGACCACCGAGGGTCAAGCTGACGGTCATGGTGTGTGGGCCGTCGCCCTCCTCCACGCCGCTGCCGTGCTCGGTGTTTACGCGAATGGTGGCGGCCGGAGTGGTGTGGTCGGCCAGCGTGGTGGGCTCGATGTCGCGCAGCGGGGTGCACGCGGCGAAGACGAGTGGCAGCAGAGCTGTGTGCAGTGCTCTCACAACCGACCCATCTGTGAAGAAGCCACGCGTTTACCCTTGTTGATGACGGCATCATCGGTCCCATCTAGGCCGATTTGACACATGAATTTGTTGAAGCTGCCTAAGGACATCGCGCCGCCGTTTGTAGGGGTGCAGCGTTCCATCATAACCAAGTACGCGGCCCGTAGATGAGCGTTGAAGAGGCTTCCTGGGCGCCGCTTCGCCCGTTCAGCCGTCTTGCGGCGTCAACGCCCCCACAACTCGGTCAATCCCCGCGAGGTCCTTGCGCGTGAAGATGTCTGTCATGCCAGCCCGGCGCATGATGTCAGCGACACCCGGTGCCTGGTGAATGCCGACCTCCACAATCACGCCACAACGAGCCCGGCGACGCGCCTCTGGAATCAGCTCTCGGTAGATGTCTAGGCCGTCTTTGCCGCCGTCCAGTGCCAGGCGTGGCTCGTGGCGGCTGACCTCTGGCATTAGCGCATCAATGTCACCCGCCGGAATGTATGGAGGATTGCTGATGACCCAGTCGATAGGTCGCTTATCGGGGATGGGGGTAAGCAGGTGCCCCTCGAGCACAGCCACACGCTGCGCCAGCTCCAGTCGGGCCACGTTGTCGCGCGTGGTCGCGAGGGCTTCGGGAGAGATGTCCGTCGCGTAAACGCGAACTTCGGGTCGCTCCATCGCAATGGCTAGGCCAATGGCGCCCGAACCACAGCCAACATCTGCGATGTATGCCGCCTGATTCAGCTCTAGTCTCTCAAGAGCGGCGTCGACCAGGGCTTCTGAGTCTGGACGGGGGACGAGCACACCGGGACGGACGGCGAGGTCGTCAATGGTGTGAAAGCCGACCGTGCCCAAGATCCAAGCCAGCGGCTCACGGTTGCCACGCCGAAGAACGAGCGGACGCAGTGCGTCCAGTTCAGCGGGTGCCATGGGGCGGTCGAACTGTAGGTACAAACGCATGCGGGCCATGTTGAGCACGTGGCCGAGCATCAGCTCCGCTTCGAGGCGTGGTGCGTCGATGCCCTTGTCACGGAGGTAGCGCTCAGTGCGCGTGAGGATGTCGACCAACTCCATGGCCGTCTACAGTCCTTCGGCAGCCAACAGAGTGGCTTGATGCTCGGTGGTCAGCGCGTCTACGAGTGGGTCCAAAGACCCATCAATGATGCTGTCGAGCTTGTACAGAGTCAGGTTGATCCGATGATCAGTGACGCGGTTCTGAGGGAAGTTGTAGGTGCGAATACGCTCACTACGGTCGCCTGAGCCAATCTGCGCCTTTCGGTTGGCAGCTTCTTCGGCATGGGCCTTGGCTTGCTCTCGCTCGAGAAGGCGTGCCTTCATGACGCGCATGGCGGATTCGCGGTTCTTGTGCTGGGACTTTTCGTCTTGACACTGAACAATAAGCCCGGTGGGAACATGTACAATTCGGACTGCACTGTCTGTCGTATTGACCGACTGACCACCTGGACCACCTGCGCGCATGGTGTCGATGCGGAAGTCGTTCATGTCGATGTTCAGCTCCACTTCGTCGGGCTCTGGGAGCACGGCGACGGTGGCGGCTGAGGTGTGGATACGGCCTTGGGACTCGGTCGCTGGCACACGTTGCACGCGGTGAACACCGGACTCAAAGCGGAACGCTGTGTAGGCGTTCTTACCGGTGACACTGACTACGACTTCTTTGATTGCCGTAGCTTTTCCACCGCCTCCGACCGACGGAGTGCTGATGGTGATCACCTTGAAGCGCATACCGTTGGACTCACCGTATCGGGTGTACATCCGGTACAAGTCACCTGCGAACAGTGCGGCTTCGTCACCACCGGTTCCCGCTCGAATTTCGAGCAGGACGGGGCGGCCTTCGTAGGGGTCGGCAGGGAGGAGCAGCAGACGCAATGCATCTTCTGCCGCCACGATGGCTGGCTCCAAGACCGCGATCTCAGCCTTCGCCATCTCCTTCATCTCGTCATCGTCTTCCGATGCCATCTCTTTGGCATCGTCCAACTCTTCCATGAGGCGACGCAGATCTTTCCCAGCGTCGACTACGCGGCTCAAGTGCGAGTGCTCAGTCGACAAGTCGGTGAGACGCTTCACATCTTGGGCAACGTCTGGGTCCATGAGCTGTTGGTTTACAGACTCAAGACGCAGCGCGATGGAATCTACTTTCGCGAGCACGGAGGCCTCCGATGGCGGGTGTCTGCGAATCATGCGCAGACGACATTCGCCCTTCGGATGGACCGATGGGCGGGTTGGGCGAATGAAACACAATGTCCCATTCGCGGTACCGCCCAATAGCTACGCTTCGGCGGTCTCTGCTTCGGCTTCTGGCTCTTCGCCAGCAGCTTCGGCGGTGCGCTGGAAGCCGTACTTCTGGTAGTACTTCTCGACGCGACCTTCGGTGTCCATGAGCTTCTGGGTACCAGTGTAGAATGGATGGCTCTCGGAAGAGATCTCCATAGTGATACTCGGGTACTCTTGGCCCTCGTAGGTGGTGGTTTCTTTGGACGCAATCGTGCTGCGGGTCAAGAATTCGAATCCGTTTTGGATGTCCTTGAACACGACAAAACGGTACTCTGGATGGATGTCGGCCTTCATGAGATTCTCCTGGCGTGGGCGTGCCACGCGAACGGGGCCTTAATTGCCTGATCCGACTGCGCTGTCAAGTGCGGGAGCGGACCAAGCCAACAGTGCGTGGCCATCTTCGAGATCATCCCCGGTCAAGCTTTTGCGCCACTGTAGGTAGGCAGTGTGTTCTGCGTCAGTGAGCAAGCGCTCGACGCGTCGGGTGCCGGAACGATGAACATCGATCGGCGGGCGCAGGCCGCGGTTGGCCAGCGTGGTGGACAAGGTGCATTCCCAGTTGACGACGTCTCGGAGGTCGTCGAGCAGGGCAGCATCGATTGGGTTGTTGCTGTCGCCGCTGACAACGCCAATGACGGTGAGGCTTCCACCTTCTTCGAGAGCCCGTGCAGCCCCCATGTAGCGACGCACACGGTGAAGGGCAGCGGTGTCCACACCACCCCCGTGACGTTCGCCGGTGGCGGTGTCAGACAAGCAGCCGCGCAGCAAGCGAGACAGGCTGTCGACAATGAGAACAACGTCGTCTCCGCGCTCGACCATGCGACGTGCACGCTCAAAGACGATGTCTGCGACTTGGACGTGTCGGGCAGGGGGCTCGTCGAACGGAGTGGCGATGATCTCTGCTTTGGAGTGCTTACGCCACTCTTGGATCTCTTCCGGCCGTTCGTCGATGAGCAGGACAGTGACGTCCAGGTCTTCGTCAGCCGTCAGGGCATCACACAGCTCGCGAAGCATGCCTACGCGACCTGTACGGGCAGGCGCTGCGAGAACGCCACGCTGGCCTAAGCCAAGCGGTGCAACGCGGTCCACGGCTGAGAGCAGTGGGTAGGCGCCGAGCTGGATGCGGTCGTCTGGATAGATCGCAGTGAGCGTCTCAAAGGACGGAGCATCGACACCCGGGCGGTCGCTGTTGACCAAGAGCACGCGCAGCAGCGCTAGGTAGCGTTCACCTTCTTTGGGAGGACGAACCTGACCGATGACGGTGTCGCCCGTCTGAAGCTTGAAGCGTCGAATCTGGCTCTGCGACACGTAGATGTCGTCGGAGCCGGGCAGGTAGTTGGTGTCGGGCGAGCGGAGAAAGCCAAAGCCTTCGCCGTGAACTTCCAGGACGCCACGACCCAGAGTCGTGTTTTCAGCTTCTGCTTCGGCGGCAGCTATCGAGTAGACGAGGTCTCGACGATGCAGGGCATCAGCGTTGCGCACACCGAGGTTCCTGGCTTGCTCTACAAGCAGCGCCGGCTCCATCTCCTGGAGCTGAACGAGGTCGGATGACATGGGGTACCGAGGTGGTAGGGAGAGGGGTGGGAACCGAGGTCCGGCTCCGCGGGGGGAGCGGCAGTATCGCGACAAGGTGGGACCGTGTCAAACCCTACACGATCCACAGCTTGATACGCCAGTTTGTTTGTGCTCTCTAGCCGAAAAATCTCTGTGATCAGCTTATTCCCGATGTCCCGGCGCGGGACAGAGGGGTGACAGACAGCCCATCCAGGGTTCACTAAAGTCGTAGCGGCGCGGAAATTGGGGCGTCTGACGGCTCCGCTAGTCGACTGGCGGAGCTGTCCGCTAGGCCACACCGAGCAATGTACGCAGGGTGTCCTCGTCAATCACAGCCACCTCTAGCGCGTGCGCCTTCTCCAGCTTGCTGCCAGCGTCGGCGCCGGCGACCACAAAGTCGGTCTTCTTCGAGACCGAGCCTTTCACGGCCGCCCCTGCCGCCAACAAGAGCGCTTTCGCTTCGCCTCGGGTCATTGTCGGAAGGGTGCCGGTGAGAACAAAGGTCTTGCCGGCGACGGCCTCGTTGGTCGGTTGGTCGTTGACAGCGTCCTCTTCCGGGAACTGCACACCGAGCTCGCGTAGGCGCGTGACTTCTTCGCTATGTTTGGGGGCAGCGAACCAAGTAACGATGTTCTGCGCAACGATATCGCCGATGCCGTGTACAGCGGTCAGGTCTTCGAGGGAGGCGTTGGCCAGGGCGTCGATGCCGCCGAAGTGGGATGCCAGGTCGCGGGCGGTGGACTCCCCGACCTCTGGAATGCCCAGTGCTGTGAGAACGCGGCGAAGCGGTTGTGCGCAGGACTTGGCGATGTTCGCCACGAGCAGCTCGGACAGCTTGGGACCCATTCGTTCAAGGCTCTCGACTTGGTCAACGGTCAGCGCGTACAGGTCCGAGACACGGGTGACCAGCTTGCTCTCGATGAGCTGCTCCACGCTCTTTTCGCCGAGCCCTTCAATGTCCATGGCCAGTCTGGAGCCAAAGTGCCGTACAGCTGCACGGAGCTGTGCTGGGCAAGACAAGGTGTTGGGGCAGCGAATGACCACTGCGTCGCCGTCACGGACTAATGGGGTGTCGCACTCGGGGCAGGTCTCTGGGTAGGTGGCAGCTGGGCGGTCGTCGTGCTGGTCATCGGGAACAACACCGACCACTTGTGGAATGACGTCGCCACTGCGCTGAAGAACGACCGTGCTTCCGATGCGTAGGTCTAGACGCAGCAGCTGATCAGCGTTGTGCAGGCTTGCTCGGGAGACGGTCACGCCGCCTACGCGAACGGGTTTGAGGTAGGCGACTGGGGTGATGGCACCCGTTCGTCCCACCTGAAAGCCGACGTCTTCAAGCTCGGTTGTGGTCTGTTCCGGCGGGTATTTGTAGGCTATCGCCCAGCGTGGTGAGCGTGTCACAAAGCCAAGCTCCCGCTGAAGACGTACGTCGTCCACTTTGACCACTGCGCCGTCGATCTCGGTGGCCATGTCACCACGAGCCGCACCGATCATGGCGATAGCCTCGATGACCGCGTCTATGCCGTCGCAAACGGTGTTCAGCGCGTTGATTGGCATTCCCCAGCTGTGGACCAAGGCCAGCTGTTCGTGGTGGGATTCGGGGAGGTCTACGCCTTCGCTGGCGCCAAAGCTGTGGGCCATGAACGTCAGCGGACGACGGGCAGTGACGCTTGGGTCAAGCTGGCGAATCGTCCCGGCAGCGGCGTTTCGTGGGTTTTCGAAGGCCTTGTCTCCTCGGGCCACCCGTGTCTCGTTCATGCGGTGGAATCCGGCGACGTCGAACAGCACCTCACCGCGAATGTCTACGCGGCTCGGCGGAGTGGCGGTGGCGAGGCGGGAGGGGATGGCACGAATGGTCTGAACGTTGTGCAGCACGTCTTCACCCCGCTCGCCGTCTCCACGCGTTCCTGCTCCCACCAGAACGCCGTCTTCGTACACCAACTCCATGGCTAAGCCGTCGAGCTTGGGCTCCACGATGTATGGAATGACCGGTGGACATTGGTCGGCTAGGCGCTTTCGCAGGCGAATGTCGTAGTCCCGCAGGTCCTCTTCGCTGAACGCATTGCCAAGCGAGAGCATGGGCTGTGCGTGAACGAAGGGCATCAACCCATCCACGGTGGCATCCCCCACGCGATGGGTCGGTGAGTCTGGCAGTACCAGGTCGGGAAAGCGGTCTTCGATCAGCTCCAGCTCGCGGTACAGCAGGTCGTACTCACGGTCGGTGATCTCGGCTGCATCGTCGGTGTGGTAGAGCCGATTATGACGAACTAGCTCGGGAATCAACGTGTCGCGTCGAGCCAGTGCGTCGTCTCGGTTCAAGGTGCGAACGCGGGCAGTCACGGTGGCGGCGTCGTTGGCTTGGGGAAGGGACATCAGATCCTCCAGCAGGACGGCCTCGTACCACGGTGCGACGGGTCGCGAGGTGCGCTACGGTTGCGCTCTCGTTGGGGACCTCGTGCGTACTAGACCGCTTCTTCTACTGTTGTTGCTGCCTTTGTTGTCAGCAGGCGACATTCAAGTTGCCCAGCAAAAGCTACTGGCTGGGCGCTACTTTGAGGCGCTGCAGGAGTTTCGCGACGTCACCGAAGAGACACCATCACTGCCTGGCGGCTGGATTGGACTCGCTCGCAGCTATGCGGGGCTTGGCCAATGCGCCGAAGCGATTGAAGCGATTGCTCCTTGGCGTGCATCGGGTGCATACAATGCGCGCGCTGCGGTCGTAGAGGGCTGGTGTTGGTACCGTCTCGGGGAGTACTCCCAGGCCATTGAGACGGCTGACGACGCGCTGCTGCTCAAGCCAAACTTGGCACCCGCCCTGTACCTACGCGGCCTGTCGGAAGCGGCTAGCGGTGACAGCGTTGCGCTGGCAGTGACTCTGGAGGAGCTTCAGCCCACTCTGCGCGGCGAGATCATGGGGCCGTTGGCGGAAGGGTGGGACGCTGTTGAGCGCGGTGATGAGGCGGACCTTCTAGCCGCAACACACACGCTGGCAGGATTGACACTGCTGTATGCGGACTCCGGTGTCGCTCCGCAGATGGCGTTGATGGAGGCACAGCGCTCGTTGGATGTTGGCGACCCGCTCACGGCGTACGAGGTGTTGACGGCCACGCTGGACAGCACTGGCGACCAAGTCCGGGTCCAGCTCTTGCGTGCTGAGGCGCTGCGTCGCATGGGGCGTGCCCAGGCAGCTCTGGCGGTGTTTCGAGCACCGAATCTTCGCCCACGAAACTCTTCGTTGCCGCGAGCGATTCGCGTCCGCGTACTGGTCGACTTGGGCAGGACGGACGCCGCGATTGGCCGATTTGCAGACTTGCTGGCGTCGCCACATCCGGAAGATGCGGCCAGTGGTTGGTATCTGGCTCGTGCCGTTGGAGACGAGGTCCGGCAGGCGCAGTTCCGCGATGCGTGGCAGGTGTTGAACCTCAATCCCGACCGCACGCTTGAACAGCTCATCCCGATTGCCAGTCAGCCGTGAGTTGGCGCGGGCTCGCATCGATCGCTGTACTGGGGATGGCCGCGTGCTGGAGCTCTGAACCTGAGCCGGAAGCAGTTGACCAGCGTCCGAACGTGGTGCTCATCACGCTGGACACCACGCGTGCGGACCGGCTCGGAAGCTACGGCTACGACGGCGGCCAGACTGACACCTTGGATGCTCTCGCAAGCGCCGGTCGTCGGTATGAACAGGCCTACTCGGTGCTTCCGCTGACCATCCCGGCTCATGCATCGCTCTTCACTGGCCTGTACCCACCGCACCACACCATTCGCAGCAATGGGGGCGGGGTCTTGCAGCCCGAGTTCACCACACTGGCCGAGGTCTTGGCAGGGAACGGATGGCGAACGGCGGCATCGGTTGCGGCCTTCGTGACCACGCCGGTCTGGGGCTTTGACCAAGGCTTCGACGTCTTCATGGCCGAAGGCATTGGCGGCAGTAGCAACCTGTGGCACGGCGAACGACCCGCGCAGGTCGTGGTCGACGATGTTCTGCGCTGGAAGCAGGGGCAATCCAGCACGGATCCGCTGTTTGTGTGGGTACACTTGTTCGACGCGCACCTTCCGTATCGAGCGCCTGAGCCGTACACGACAGCGATGCCAGACCGGCCCTACGACGCCGAGCTTGCCTACATCGACGACCAAGTGGCGCGGCTGGTCGAGGCGTTCGGGGTCGACGACACGGTCTTCGTCATTGTGGGGGACCACGGTGAGGGACTGGGCGAGCACGGCGAGTCTACACACGGCCTGTACACCTACAACAGCACTCAACATGTGCCGTACATTGTGAGCGGTGCAGGCGTGCAGCCTAGCGTTGTCAGCACGCCGACTAGCGTTGTCGACGTCGCCCCCACCTTACTCCACTTGCTCGGGCTTCCGCCCCTTGAAGGCGTAGATGGCGCGGTTGTCCCAGGCGCCAGTCGCCCGCTGTACATGGAGTCGTGGCAGCTCGCCGAGCGCTTTGGCTTGGCGCCGCATCAGACACTGGTCGACGGCGACTACGTGTTCATTGAACAGCCCAGACCAGAGCTGTACAACGTGCGTAGTGACCCGTCGCAACAGCACAATCTTGCACAAGCGGACCCCGTGCGGGTTGCGGAGATGCGCCAAGCGTTGGCAGCGCTGGGCATGTCCGAGCCCACCGTGGCCACCGGCGTGGCAGACCCAGAGCTATCCCTGCAGCTCGAGTTGTTGGGCTACGTTCAAGGGAGTGCAGCAAACGCAGACCTCGCAGACCGGCCTGACGCCAAAGACCACCAGGCCTTGCTGGACGGCATGATGCGTGTGCCACAGCTGGCCGAGAGTGGAGACCATGCAGGTGCACTTGTGCTGCTGACCGAGCTCGCTGGGGGCTACCCGACCCTCATCGATATTCAGCTTCGCCGGTACCGTACATTGCGAGAGCTGGGTGACACCGCTGGGGCTGTCGACCAGCTGCATGCCATTCGCGAGACCTTCCCGGACAGTGTCGCCGGTCGTCACGCAGAAGCGGCGTCGCTGATGGCAACAGGGGAGTTCTCGGCGGCATCAGCGTTGTATGTGCAGCTTGCGGCTGAGATGCCGTACCACCCCAACCTCCGCTCTCGTGCGGTCTGGGCATTGATGCAGCAGGAGGGGCCGCCTGAGCAGGCTCTTGCACTTGGCTTGTCGATGTTGGAACAGACCCCGGAGGACACCGCTGTCTCGGCACTTGTGGGCCTGATGCTGATGCACCGTGGTGACCCCGAGGCCGCTGCACCGTACCTAGACCGCGGCTGTGATGCGGACCGTCCGCTGCGCACTGTGTGCCAGCATGTCGGTGTGCGTGCTCAACTCTCTGGCGACGCTGAGCGGGCTCGAACACGACTGGACCGCGAACTGCGCTTTCACCCCACCAACGATGCTGCCCTGCGGGCCATGCAGGTTCTCCTGTCCGACGAGAAGGACTGGACCTTGCTGATTGTGGCCGTCGAACGATTGTTGCTGTTGCGCGGGGACAGTGCCGTGTTGCGACACGCCCAAGCCCAAGCCTTGTTCAACCTGGAAGACTTCGCAGCGTCTCGCGTGGCGTTGGACAAGGGACTGGCGCTTCAGCCCGAGTGGAGCGCACTGCTGTTGCTCGACGCCAACTTGCTGGCGAAAGAGGGACAGATGGTGCTCGCTCAGGAGCGGTTCGAGCAAGCGACAACGGCACGGACTGCCGAGGACGCGGCACCGTAGGGCCAGCTACTCGTAGTAGCTGATCTCGAAGACTTGGTAGTACGAGATGACGTTGGTCCAGGTCATGGTGTTGTCTTCGAGGGTAGCGGGGCCGGCAGCGAACCACTGGGCTTCAATCTCGATCTCATTGCCGTCGTCGTCGTATCGAGTCGTGTCGCCGGAACCATCGTAGAACTGCAGCAGAGCGCCGCCGGTCTCCACATCTTCGGTGTCGGGCAGGTCGAAGGACGGGTGGTAGGCCACGACGTAGTCCATGACTGGGAACGCGTTGGCCCAGTCGGTATCGGCGTACCAGTACTCGCAGTAGGGGCCCTCACCAGCGACGGTTGGGGCCTCATGTGTCAGCTCAAACGCGAAGTCGCACCCTTCGCACGTGACAGTGCTCTCGTTGTTGTCGGAGTCCACACCCTCTTGGGTCAGGTCAAACGGCTGGCCACTCACTGGGTAGACGTACTCACACAGAATATCGCCAGCGTTGCCGAGCGCACCGTCTGTGGCAGCACGGTCGAAGATCTGCGTAGTTCCAGTGTAGTTGACCGCATCACCACCAGAAAAGGTGATGTCAGCTTGCCCAGCAATGCCAAAGACATCCACGCCGGTCTCGAAAGCGGCAGCATCTGTGCCTTCGGTGCTCTCGGTTCCAGCCTCAGTTTCTTCGGTGTCTTCAGTGCCGTCGCACGCCGTCAGGGCCGCTGTAAGAGTGGCAATAGCGAGCAAGCCGCTGAACTGGATCAAGCGCATCACGCGTCTCCCGGGGGAAGGGGGGCCGAACTGACTCGGAGTGGGCGAACCCTACTTGTGCGATTTGTGAACCGCAACTTCCTGGGCAAGCCCCGCTGACGAGCGACTCAGCGCAAGGCAGTCCAGCTGTTGCTTGGAAAGTCCCCGGAGGTTGGGGGATTCGCCGCAATCACGTACACCGCTCGCCGGTTTCGCGGCTCATCGGTGCCGTCGGCAGTTGCGACCGCCAATACGCGCTCCCCGAAACCCTGCCAGGCAATGTCGCCGGTGAACCCACGTGTACGGAACCACGCAGCGATTGCTCGTGCGCGTCGGCCGGACAGAGCCGCGTTTGTTCCGGCGTCGCCAACGGTGTCGGTGTAGCCGCCTACGTACAGTTTCGCGTCGACCACTGAGCCGTAGCGTTCCAGCACGCCTTCGAGGTCTGTCCAGGCTTCTTCGAGCTTGGGTTCCTGTTCGGCAACAATGGCGTGTTCTCCGCTACCGAAGACCACGTCTTCATGGGGGATAGCGTAGGACCAGGGAATGAGCGTCAGAGTTGCGTTTGCGCCCTGGGCGTCTGACGCTTCGATCTCGAGCTTCACGACTTCTTGATCGTTCGGGTACCAGGTCAGCCGGGGGTCTGCGTCATTGGGGGCAGCGCGACCGGTTCCGACGACAACACCGCCTACACCAATGGCGCGCACTCGGGCTTCAGCGAGCGGCCGTGCAGCATGAACGGTGACCATGCCACCGGTCAGATCAATGTCTTCGAGGGTGGCGTCCAGCGACAAGGCACCGATAATTGAGACATCAAAGTTCAGGTTCATCGAGCCGGACGCGCCGGTGTCTGCGACGACTGCGAGCTCGCCGCGACACGACTTGGTGTCTGCGGAGTTCCAGCGGCCAGGAAGCGAGATGGTCTCCACATTTCCCTGCGCGACCTGATGGGTGGACGAGGTGCTTGTGCCGCCGCAGTCCATGTTCAGGTCCAGGCGAACCGGTTCGTTGGCGCGAACACGAAGCTCAGGCGTCTCTCCCATAGGGACGCTTCGGTCGTACTCAAGCGAGATTACATCCTGGGCGAGGGCGGGCAGGGACCAAGCGAGGGACAGGGTGACGATAGCTGTGCGCACAAGGGACTCCGGGCTCTGGCTGTCACAACCGATTAAGCCGCGCGGCCCTTCCCTGGAGTGAGCCATGACCGATCTTCTTTCCCGTCTCGGACTGTCCGACGTCAACAACGGAGCCTTCTGCGACGGCGCAATGACGACTACGGGTCGCATCGTCGAGAGCTTCAACCCTGCAACTGGCGAGGCCATTGCAAGTGTCCGCCTCGCAAACCTCGCTGATTACGAGACCATCATCACCAAGGCTCAAGAGAGCTTCTTGAAGTGGCGCATGGTTCCCGCTCCCAAGCGCGGCGAGATCGTCCGTCAGATTGGCGAAGCGCTTCGCGAGCACAAAGACGACCTCGGCCGTCTCGAGAGCATTGAGGTCGGCAAGGTGCTGTCCGAAGGCCTAGGCGAAGTCCAAGAGTCCATCGACATGGCCGACCTGTGCGTCGGCATGTCCCGTCAGCTCAGCGGCTTGACCATGCACTCCGAGCGTCCGCAGCACCGTATGTACGAGCAGTGGCACCCCATGGGTGTTGTCGGCATCATCACCGCGTTCAACTTCCCGAATGCTGTGTGGGCCTGGAATGCTCTGGTCGCGCTCGTCGCCGGCGACACCATGATCTGGAAGCCATCGCTCAAGGCACCGCTCACCGCGATTGCCACGCACCTCATCTGCGACAAGGTCATGCAAGAAAATGGCTTTGGCGGCGTGATGTCCCTCATCATCGGTGACGACGTGGACGTTGGCTCGGCCATGGTCGACGACCGTCGCATCCCGCTCATCTCCGCAACTGGCTCCTGCCGCATGGGCCGCATTGTCGGCGCTCGCGTCGCACAGCGCCTTGGCCGGTGCTTGCTGGAGCTCGGTGGCAACAACGCCATCATCGTTCACAAGGACGCCGACTTCGACCTCGCCGTTCGCGGTGTGGCCTTCGGCGCTGTCGGTACTGCCGGGCAGCGCTGCACGTCGACCCGTCGCCTGTTTGTTCACTCGGACATCGTCGAGAGCTTCACCGAGAAGCTTGTCGCAGCGTACGACTCCATCGAAGCTGGTGACCCGCTCGCTGAAGGCACACTGCTTGGACCACTCATCGACGAAGACGCCGTCAAGACCTACGAAGCGGCTATTGCCAAGGTCAAGGCTCAAGGTGGCGAGATTCTCTCGGGTGGCGAGCGTATCGACCGTCCCGGATTCTACGTACGCCCGACCGTCGTTCGCGTTCGCGGTGACCTGCCGGTTGCCAACGAAGAGACCTTCGCTCCGATCCTGTACGTGTTCGAGTACACCGAGCTGGCAGACGCCATCGCGCGTCAGAACAGTGTCGATCAGGGCCTGTCTAGCGCCATCTTCACCGATAGCTTCCGCGCTGCAGAGGGCTTCTTGGCTCACAATGGCTCGGACTGTGGAATCGCTAACGTCAACATCGGAACCTCCGGTGCTGAGATTGGCGGCGCATTCGGCGGCGAGAAGGACACCGGCGGCGGTCGCGAAGCCGGCTCGGATTCGTGGAAGGCGTACATGCGTCGTCAGACCTGTACGCTCAACTGGAGCCCGGACCTGCCGCTCGCTCAAGGCGTGACCTTCGACATCTAGTCGTCCGTCCCAAAAAGAGACCCCGCTAGTCGATGAATCGACTGGCGGGGTTTTTCTTTGGTCGGACTCAGGTTGGCTGAGGTTCTCGACCGTCGGAATTCGGCTGGCGGGGACGTTCGCAGGTTGGGAGGTCAGAAGACAGATGTCAGAAGTCAGAGCAGACGTCGCTAGCGACGCCGGCGAGTCAAAGGTGATGGCCGGTAGAAGTGGCTGAGCGCGACTCGTAAGCTCCAACATCGACGTTGATGGCAGGCTGCACCAGAGATGTCACCCTCGCGCCCTGCGCAAGCCGGTCGCTCTGACCTCTGATGTCTGACCTCTGACATCCTCCCAACCGAGGTCTACGCTACTTCTTTGCGGGCTTCTTCTTTGCCGCGGGCTTCTTCTTCGCCGCAGGCTTCTTCTTGGCTGCGGGCTTCTTGGCTGCGGGCTTCTTGGCTGGCGCAGGCTTCTTCGCTGGTGCGGGTTTGGTCTCGACCGGCGGTGTCTCGAGCGCTTCGAGACGACGGGTGAGGGCGGAGAGCTGGTCTTCGACGTCGCTCACACCATCTGCACCAGACTCGGCGGTCGCGAGTGCGCTCTTGGCAAGCTGATGGGCCTGCTTTGCGGCGGTCAGTGCTTCGCGAGCAAGGTCCAGCGCGTCTGCTGCCGTGCGGTCCTGGTTCTTGAGCAGGATGGACGCCACAAGGGCCTCCACTCGCTCATCGACAGCGGACCCTGAGAACATGTTGAATAGCTGTGTCCGTAGACCCATTGCGTACCTCCAGATGGGCAGCGACTATCGTGTCGGGCTCATCCGGCCACTTTGGGGGCGTAGACTCCGAAGACCCCATCTGCGATGTCTTCGGTCTCCCCGTTGTGCAAGTCCACCCGCCACAGGCGACCGGGTCCATTTGGGTCACCCTGACCGAGCATGTTTCCGGGGAGTAGTAGGTAGCGGCCCGATGGGTCCATCAGGTGGTGCGATTGGCTGTATTGCTCGAAGAAGCGCAGGTAGAAGCCAAGGTCGCGCGATGGGTAGAGCTCTGCCAGCGGGGTGACTTCGCCATCTAGACCGATGCGCTGCCAGCTCAACAGGTTCTTTCGAGTGTCCACCCGGGCGGTGATGATGGCTTGGCCGTCTGGACTCCACATGTAGGCCAAGCAGGGGGCATCGGACAGCTCTCGGACCTCGCCGCTGACCACGTCTACGAGTCCCAGCTGCCGGTAGGGTGTGCCGTCGCCATCTGTTGCGACGGCCCGTGCGATGGTTCGGCCATCTGGCGACGCGGCCATCGCGATCAGTCCCTCGAGATTCTCAAGCACATGCAGCTCGGCGTCGAGCGCGGATGACGTGACGAGCTGGGTCTTGTTCGGTTCGTGGTGAACAAAGACTGCCCGTTCACCCATCCACAGAGGCGCACAGAAGTTGCCTGGACGGCCCGGGAGAATGGTGCTGCCCCGGTTGCCACCGATGGCCATGCGCTGCATCTGCGGGCCTGCCGTCGGATTGCCGACGAATGCGGCTACATGAGACGGACCGGCCCAGGTGAAGAACAACGGGGAGCCGGTCGCCATGTGGCTCTCTTGGCCGTGTTCGGAGATGCTGAACACCGTCAGCGACAGATCCGTACCCTTCTGGGTGAGCACAGCGACGTGCTGGTCTCCTGGGGCCCAGAACAGGTAGATCGGCAGGCGGTCGCCAAGGTCAGCAATCTCCCGCGCCTGCACACCGTCCGCATCTAGGACGTAGAGCGCAGCGGTGTTGCGGCCCTTTCCGGGAAGTCTGAAACACGCGATGTGCTTGGCGTCCGACGACCACGTTGGCCACGAGAAAGGAGCGGATTCGGTCGCCTGGACGTCCCAACCTCCCCAGATCAAGGGGATGTCGATGGCGCCGTGGGCGATGGACTTGCCAGACGGGGTGAGCGTCCACACCGAACGGTCGGCGGCAATGGCGGCAATACAAGTGGTCAAGCTGACTCCGTAGGGGGGTCCATTGGGGGGGCAAGAATGCCATTGAGAATGAGGTTGATGCCGTCAGTGGTCAACCCGGTGGCGTCGGGTCGGACACCGATTGCGGCCTCTCCGGCAAACCCGTCGATCATGGCTTTTAGCATCTGTGCAACAACGCTTGGGTCTAGGGGGCGGAAGGTGCCCTCGGCAACGCCTTGGGCAATGATCCCGGTGACTGCATCCAAGAAGCGCTGGTGGACCGCTTGCACTTCTTCGCGAATGGTCTCGTCGCGAACGGCTTGCTCGGTCATCATCAAAAAGAACTTCGGCGGCGTCTTGAGGCCGGCAAAGTACTGAAGGTAGCGCTGACCCAGGTCTAGAAGCTTGATGTGGGCCAGGCGATTGTCTCGTTCTGCCTCGTCAATGAAGGCGTGGGTGTTCTCATGCTCTTCGTGTACGAGCGCCAAGAACAGCTCCTTCTTCGACGGGAAGTAGAAGTACACAGCTCCCTTCGACAGTCCTGCGCGCTTGGCCACGTCAGACACCCGTGCCACCAAGAATCCATCCTCGATGAATACAGAACGCGCTGCACGTAGAATCTGTGCCCTGCGCTCGGCTTCGGAGAGGTGCTTGGTCATGGGCTCCTAGAGCTAGTTTGGCCTCGACGGTATCATGGTGGAATCAGACGGGGGACGCTACGGGTTGTCTGCGGCCACCACCCCTTCGGTCGGTCGGTATTGGAGGCGGTGTGTTGTGGTTGATGGCATGGGCGGTAGGTGTAGCGGCGGCGGCAGATCCGGCGACCATTACGTCGCGACTGACCGAGATTGATACCGTACGAAGCCTGCGCGCTGCAGAGGGGGTCCCAACGATTCCTGAGAGCGCGTACGCGAGCATCTTGTCGGGGGACGTTGAGACGGGCATCGTCTCAGTTGAAGGTCACGCGGCAAAGAAGGCTTGGGGCTTGGCGGTTGTTGACGCACCCATCGAGCGCCTGTGGGCCGCTATCAACGACGACCTCGGCGGAGTGGCCTACAACAAGCTCGAGATGAGCGAAGTGGTCTCAGGTACGCGCTGCAACAGTGGTCGTGGCGTCCTTCAGCTTCTGCCGGTTCCGTGGGTGACAGACCGCTGGTGGATCACATTCATCACCGCGAACGATGCCATCTCCACAGCAACGAGCGGTCGTGTGCGCGAGAACACCTGGCAGTCGAACAACGACCCATCCCTCGTGACCACTACAACCGGACAAGCGGCCATGGAAGCCGGCATTCCCATCGAGTTCACAAAGGGCGCCTGGTTCATGGCGGATATCGACGGGTCGAGCACGCTCATTGAATACTACGTGTGGAGCGATCCGGGCGGAAGCGTCCCTGCGGGCCTTGCGAGTCGGATGGCGGCAGGGGGCATCGAAGACACGATTGAGGCGGTGACCAAGTTTGCCAACGAAGGCCAGCCAGGCTGCATGTAGCGGAGATTCTCGGGTGGTCTGGCTGACCGCTGACCGCCCGGGTGCCGAACAGTTGGCTAGCCGAGGGTTGCTAGCAGGGCCTCATCGGTCCCACGAAAGCCCACTTGGATGGCGGTTCCATCGCGCGAGATGATGGGACGCTTGATCAACATGGGATCTGCGGCGAAGCGGGTTTTCCACTCTGCGTCAGACCATTCCTTCTTGTCGTCAGGAAGCGCACGGTAGGCGCCTCCGCTTGTGTTCCGCATGGCCTTGGCCCCGAGTGCATCTACCCAGCCGGAGACGGTCTCGGCTGCAGGAGGAGTCTTGCGAAAGTCGACCCACTCATGGTCGAGGTCGTGCTCGTCGAGCCACTTGCGGGCCTTTTTGACGGTGCCACAGGTTGAGATGCCGTAGACGGTGAGGGCCATGGAGACTCCTTGGTGTGCGACCGCTTAACGAGCTTCGCCGATCTTAGGCGTCGCCAAACCAGGTCAGGTGACTCTCGCGCAGGGCCACATCTAAGGTCCGGTCTACGGCGAGAATGTCGATGTTGTAGTGGTCAGCCAGGGCGCGGACGTATGCACCATCATGGAACACGCGCACGAAGATCCGGCCGGGTGCGTTGCGTCGACGCAGCAGCATGGCGGTCTGTAGGTTCAGGTCATCGCGCTCGCTGCTCAAGATCACGACTGCCGGGTGAGCGTCGTCTCTCGCAAGCGCATCAACGGTGTCCCATGTGCTTGGGCGTGTCATGTCGCCGCTGACGACGTTTCGGGCACCATGGCGATGGAACCCAGCACGCTCCTCGAATCGTTCGGCGTGGGACTCTGCTTGAGTGTCGACAATGATGACACGCTGAAGTTCGCAGGCGGCCTGGTCCTGCAGGTACTCCAGAATCGTCTGGCCAAAGCGTCCAAAACCAGCGATGACCACCGTGTCTTGGTCAGCGGTGTCGTGGAAGTGTCCATGCAGAGCAGAGTGGTACAGGTGGCTCGCGACCATCCGGTGCACGTTGAACAGCTGCGGGCCACCACCGTTTTGTAGCTGCCCCGAACCTCGACGAATCCCGCTGTCCGTCACCATTGCGGCAACCGGTAGCTGGGGGTGGTCCTTCGCCAGGTCCCAGGCGATTTCAAGGTTCACTAAGTCGTCGGGCACGGTGAGTACGACGCCTTTGGCGTGGTCCAAGCGAAGCTGGGAACGAAGGCCCGGGTCGCTTGCGTCTCCGTGCTGAAACATCACGTTCGGGTCCCGTCGGCCGAGTAGAACGGCCCGATGGTTGGCGTTGGTGTCCACGACAAGGACAGGGCGCTCGGGATGGGCAGCGCGCACGGCTTCTAGGTAGCGCAGCCCAACACGGTCCAGCCCAACAAGAACCACGTGTTCACGCAAGATCCGACGTCGAATGTACTCAGGACGCACCACGCGCAAGAAGCCCTCGGCGACTGCGGTCGTGGTCACGAGGGGGCCGAGAAAGTACGCAATCCACAGAAGAATGCGTCCGAGGAGCGGGCCTCCGCTGGGCATGCCGAGGTCCATGCCACCCAGAACGAACAGACCGACGCCGTAGTACAGGTGCGTCAGAAGGCCGGCATCGGGGATGGCAGCTCGCTCGGTGGTACCAACGCCGATCTCGAAGGCGATGAGCGCGCATGCGAAGACGGCTACGACGGGGACGGCGCGTAGTAGCCACGAAGTGGGCAAGATGGAGCGAATGGCTAGGTCTTCACGGCAACGCAGAGGAACAAGGGCAGGGTGTTGCCGCCTCGTGCCTCGGAGTCGCGGGGCAGGGACTTGAGCAGGGTTGCAGCAGCCGTACGACAGGCGACGACCTCGGGTGCGTCGATCTCCATGCCGTTCGCTCGGGCGATAGCTCGGGGGTAGCCGCGCAAGCGTCGAACGAGTCCTTCAAGGGCAACCGGCTGCAGGTTGGTCGCGGCGTGAACGGCGACCTTCTTGACCGAGAATCCAGCCGCTTCCGCACGAATAGCGAGCTGCGGTCCGAGAGCCAGTCCTGGGCGAGCAGTGGCTGGAAGGTCGGAGTATGCGGCGTCCAGTTGACGGTCCAACGTGGCGCAAAGGTGGTGAAAAGCCTGGTTGTACTCGGCCAAGTGACCATTGAAGTAGAAGGCTTCGGCCAGGCCATCGGGCTCGACGACGAGCAAGCGCCCACCCGGTCGCAACACTCTGTGTGCTTCTTCAAGAATGGGACGTGTGTCTTCGGTGGTCTGCAGCGCCCGAATCGCGAGCACAGCGTCGACGCTCTCGTCTCGTAGACGTAGAGGGGACGGTTCGCCAACATCAATGCGCGCACGTGCGGAGAGGGCGGCGATTGACTTGCGCGCCAAGCCTACCCGCTCTTCGTTTCGATCAATGCCTAGGTAGGACCAATGCTTACGCCGTGGGAGAATGGACAGCGCGGACCATGCCATACGGCAGTAGACGTCGAGCATCTGGCCGCTGCCAGGCGGGATGTGCGACAGCAGCAGAGACGTGAATCCTGCGTCCCACCAACCTGTGCTCGGGCCGGAGGCACGCTGGATACCACGGTTGGGATTGCTCACATCTGGCGGATTGGTACCGCCCATGAAGCTGCCGATGGGCCGGCTCACGGTCATTTCCGACGGGTCGCTGTCCGAGTCAGAGGCGTCACCGTCTCCAGTGCGTCGGGCTCCAGCGACCTTGACCTTGTCGGCGAGGACGTGTTCGGCAGTCGCCGCAGAGATGCCGAGGTTTGCGGCCATCTCCCGGACGTACTTCTCTTCTCGGGCACTGATTGAACCGTCGATGAGCATGCCATCAATCGCCATCTCCAAGATGGGCAGGCTCTCGGCCTCACGGTCCGACGCGAGGGACTCACGGTACGATTCCGCTTCTTGCAAGACCGCCGTGATGGCGCGGTGATGCTTGAGCAGGAATTTGGCGCGGTCCTTGTACTTGGGGTTGGACTGCATGGACTGCATGCGCTTGCGCTGCTTGGCGACGGTGTCGGCTGCGTCATCTTCAGAGATGTCGACAGGCACATCAAACGCCGCGAACAGGTCGTCGGCGTTGGATAGCTTGCAGTACTGAGAGGCGAGTTCGAGCGCGCGCGCGTCCATTGAGGCTCCGACGGGCCGCTAGGATACCTCGGGTTTACGCAGATGCGATGTGTGCGCCAATCTTATGGGCCAACGCCATGATGGTCAGCATGGGATTGACGCCGGGGCTCGCCGGGAACAGGCTACCGTCGGCAACGTACAAGTTTCCGATGCCATGTACCGCTCCGTTGTGATCGCAGACCGAGGTCTCGGGATCGGTACCCATTCGCGCAGTGCCGAAGACGTGATTGCTTCCGGTAGGGAAGTCGCTCGCCTTAAAGTCAGCCTGGCGGATGAGCTCTACTTGGGAGGGGTCATCGAGCACAGCGGGAATGCCATTGAGGCCGGTGATGACGCCCTTGGCGCCTGCGGCGAAGAGCATCTCTGCGAGCTTTGCGTTGGCTTCTTGCAGGCGACGGATGTCTCCGTCTGCCAGGGTGTACGAGATGCGTGCACGGCCACCCATGGCGCGGACGGTTCCGGAGCTGGCCTCGCCGCTGGTCCAGGTCGCCCAGGTGGCAACACGGTCGTAGTTGGCCATGTGGCGCTTGAGTGTGCGACCGGAGCCTGGGAAGCGGATGGCCAAGATGCTCGGGCTGGCCCACAGCGACTCAAGCTTGATGCCTTCGTCCAAGAACTGCAGACAATGCATGCCTTGCGTTGCACCCTTCCACGGCTCGACCTTCTCGTCGAACAGACCCATGTGGAAGCCCGACGGATGGAAGCGAAGATTCCCACCGACGATTGCACGGTTAATACCGCTGTTTCGTAGCAGGACAGGGGTGTTGATGGCTCCAGCAGCCACAATCACGGTGTCTGCGTGAATCGTGACCTTGTGCGAGCGCTCGCGGCTCTCAGGGTGGCTGACGCGCCCTTCCGCGCCGACAACTTGACCGTCTCGCATGAGAAGGCGGTCGACCATGACGGACGTGAAGACGCGCCCACCGGCATCTACGACATCCGGGATGCCGCGTGCGTCTGTGCCGAGCTTTGCGGCATTGGGGCAGCCAAGTAGACAGCGACCGCTGCCCTTGCACCCGTGTTCGTTGCGCTTGATGGCCTCGCTGGTCCATCCCAGCTCGTTGCATGCCTCTTGGAACATCTCGTTCCGTCGGCCCTGAACTTCGGGTTGGGTGGGACGTACACCCATGAGCTTTTCAACAGCGTCGTAGTGGGGGGCTAGGTCGTCGGTGCTGACGCCCTCCACGCCGTGCTCGGTCTTCCATTTGTCGAGACAGTCGTCTGTCGCGCGCAGGCAGATGGCTGAGTTGAACACGGAACCGCCACCTAGGCAGCGTGCTTGCATGGTCGGCATGACCACGTTGCCAAGGGACGTGCGGGTTCCGCCTTCGTAGTACCAGCGGGCCAACGACTTACCGGCGTCGTCGGTGAAGTCTTCAACGCGGGCAACGGGCCCACCTTCAAGAACGAGGACGCGCTTGCCGGTCTGGGCGAGCTCGCGTGCAGCAATGGCGCCGCCGGGACCGGAGCCGATCACCAGGTAGTCACAACGCTCGACGATATCGCCAGTGTAGTCGCTGTATTCGTAGATGCGTGCGGCATCTAGACGGGGAGCGGCCTCTGGGGTCATGGCTTCGTCGCGCATGGCTGGCGGTAGCCACTGCTCAGGCACGGCCGTCTTGGCTTGGCGCATGATGCTGGAGAACAGGCTCTTGCCGAGCGTTACGGCAGGACCTTGGCGTGTGTAGCAGCGAGCCAGGGAAGCATCGACGGCCTTGATGAAGTCTTGCAGGTCGGCGTCTGTGGAGACGATTGGCGGCAGGAACTTGATGGCGTTGATGCCAGGACCGGGAACTTGAACCAGGACCTTTTCGCTGCCGAACAAGTCCACGTTGATGCTCGCACCGAACGCTGTCTTGTCGGCCATGGACATGAGACGCTGCTGGGCCCACAGGGAGGGACGGGCCGACTCGCGGAAGTACACGCTCATCATGAGGCCGTCGCCGACCACGTGATCGATGACGTCGTGCTTCTTGGCAAGGTCAAGCATGCCCGCGCGCAGGATTTCACCCATGCGGTGGGACTCTGCGGGAGCGTCCAGGTCTTCGAGCACGTCCAGTGTGGCGAGGCCGGCGGCCATGGCCAGGTCGTTCTCGCTGAAGGGCTCGTCATACGACGGGAACGGAATGCCATCCTTGCGAATGCGGCTCCACAGGTCTTCATGGATGAGTGCTGCGGACACAGGCACAGCACCGCCAGACAGGCTCTTGGAGATGGTGATGATGTCTGGCGTGATTCCAGCGGCGTGGCTGCGGAACCAGGATCCTGTGCGACCAAGGCCGGTCTGGACTTCGTCCGAGATGACGAGAGCGCCGTGTTGACGGCACAGACGTGCGGCTTCGCGCAGGTACTCGGGGTCGAGGGGCAGAGTGGTCAGGCCTTGTAGGGGCTCAAACATGAAGCCCGCGACGTCACCGTGAGACAGCTCTCGGCGGATAGCGGCAATGTCATTGGGACGCACGGGAGTACCGAACAGGGCGACCGGGTCTTGGCCTTCCTTGAGAGCCGGGAAGCCACACATGGAGATGGCCGCACAGCTACGACCGTGGAATGCGCCTTCTAGGTACAAGAACCGAGACTTGCGAGTGGCCTGACGAGCAAAGCGCACGGCGATGTCGCTGGCTTCCGTGCCGCTGTTTGCGTAGACCGTGTGTGGGTACTCACCGCCTGCCAGCACATTCAGACGCTCAGTGAGCAGTGATGCGAGGTGGGAGGCGTGCACGCCATTGAGAGTCGGTGTGCGCCGATCAAGGACGGTGTCCAAGTAGTGGTGCACGACTGGATGGTTGCGTCCGATGAAGAACACGCCGCCGCCGGCCAGAAAGTCGAGGTAGCGCGTACCCGATAGGTCCCAAGCGTAGGGGCCCTCGGCGCGTCCAAAGACCGTGCTAAATCCGCCAATGTCCAGCAACTTGGCCAGCTTGGGATGCACGTGCTTCTTGTTCAGGTGGTCGGAGGACGTGAGCAGCTCTTCGAGGCGTTCGCGAAAGCCACTGTCGGTGTTGATAGCGTTCATGAGACGAAGCCTCCGGAGTTGAATGAGTCGTCGTGTGACGACGTGACGCCCATGGCGTCCTTGACTGCAGGACTCTCTGCGTATGCCATGGTTAGCACCATGCGTAGGCCCTGAAACCCCATGCGGCGGGAGTAGTTCGGGCTGTTTTCCCACGACGAGAGGTACTCGCGTCGGGTGACGGCGTCTGCTTTGTGAAAGCGGGCACCGGTGCGCTTTTCGCTCCATGCCATTCCCGTGTCAAAGACCCGGAAGAAGGCGAGTAGCTGCAGGCGGTCGAGGCGGGGCAGGCGCTGCAAGTAGTCCTCAACGTAGGGGACGATGCTCGCTTCAAGGCCGTCGGTGTCAAATGCGCCGCCCGGCGGAAACATGGTTTCCGCCGCTGCCGTAACGATTCGGCGGTCAAGTTCTGACAATGCCATGGGGACCTCGCGGGCTCACTACTGAGCGGGGCTTGCCTTTACCCTGTGGCTAGCGGTTCTGCGAGTGAGGGCGGCGCCGCGTTTTGTCGCGGTAGGACTGGATTTGAGGATGGGGCGGCAGTGAGCACCGAGCTGTGTGCTGTGAGTCTGCGTGTAATGCCCGTTTTCAAGGTTGCTCGTGGACCATCGGATTCCACGAGTCACCCGAATGTGGCGAGGGGCGTGTTCGGTGTCGAACACGGCTCTCGCAGCTCAATGCCTGGTCGGCTGGAGTGTTGCGCTGTGCCCAACACTCTCGACCGACCGGAAATGTCCCTAGCTCTCGACGGCGAGAAGCTCGACTTCGAAGACGAGAACTGCGTTCGGACCGATCTTGTCGCCGCTTCCGCGCGGGCCGTATGCAAGGTCGCCTGGAATGAACAGCTTGTACTTGTCACCGACTTGCATCATCTGCAGAGCTTCGGTCCAGCCGCGGATGACGCCGTTCACGCGGAATGAGGTGGGCTCGCCGCGGCCGTAGCTGCTGTCGAACTCAGTTCCGTCGATGAGCGTGCCCTTGTAGTGCACAGTCACGCGGTCAGTGGCACTTGGCGTGGCGCCGTCACCTTCGGTGAGGACTTCGTACTGAAGGCCGCTCTCGGTCACGGAGACTTCGGGACGCTCGGCGTTGGTCGCGAGGAAGGCTGCGCCTTCGGCTTCATTGGCGTCGCCTGCGGAAGCGCGGCGAGCCATCTGGGCTTCGCGTTGTGCGGCGCCGAATGCCCGCAGCGTGGTGCCGATTTCTTCCTCGGTCATCTTCATGTCGCCGCTGTAGCCATCACGCAGTCCTGCGATCATGGCGTCCATGTCGACCTCAATCTCTTGAGCGTTGAACTTGTTGCCGATGTCGGCGCCGAGGGCGTACGACGTCTTCTGGGCTTCGTCTTCCATGTTGACTTCCGTGACCGCTGCAGTCTCGGTGGTCGGAGCCTCCGTACTGGCGGGGGTTTCACAGGCCGAGATGGCGAGTAGGGCGACGAGGGGGGCGAACATGCGCATGAATTCTCCTAAGCAAAGGCGGGGCAACTTGGTCCATCGCACAGCGTGTGTCAACGCACAGACCGTCAAACGTTGGAACTGTGTGCCGAAACAACAAACGACCCGCCTTAGAGGCGAGCCGTTCAATGAGGGCTTTGGTCGGGAAGACCGAGAGAACCCGGAGTAGTCGCTGTGCCTACGAGTCGGCGGCAGCGGTGACTTCCGTCACGACAAAGTACTGAACCCCGCCAACTTCGAGGCGCTTGCCCGTCAGTGCTACGCGGGTGTCGGCCGGAGCGGTCTCAATGACTTCGTTGGCGACGACGCGGACGTTTCCGCCAACGACAAACGGCGCGGCGACGTGTGATTCGAGGTCATCCGATGCACGGACCAAGCTGCCGGTGAAGGCAAAGTCGCCACCCTCGGAGAGGATGCGTTGGGCCATCATGCCGGTTGTGTAGCTACACGCGTCTCCAACGAGCTCTGCGCTCTTGGCGCAGGCAGCGGCGTCTGCAGCAGCCATCTGGGTGTCCGCTTGTGCAGGGGTTGCCTGTGCAGTCGCTTGACGGGGGGGGCATGCAAGAGCGGTGACGGGCAGAGCCATGCCGAGACCAATTAGAACTGGGAGACGCATCGGAACCTCACGGGTGATGCATTGTCATACCGCGTCCTGTGAACGAGTCGCTACCTATCGACACGCGTTGACAGGACCGCTCAGCTGTTGTCCGTGTCGAACTCGAAGGCGACCTCGTCTCCAAGGGTCTTCTCGAGGTGAACTTTGAGCTTCTTCTTGAGCCGTGCTTCAATCTGTCGCATGCGTTCGCGACTGACTTCGTAGCGGCGCCCGAGGTCCGCCAGAGAGGTGGGATCGGTGTTGAGCAGGCGCTCTTCCCAGATGACGATGTCGCGCTCCGCAGTCAGGGTCTCGCGGAAGGAGTCGAGTGCAACACGCAGTCTGTCGGACAGCTCACGCTTTGCCGCACCGACTTCCGGCCCGTCTTGCAGGGGGTCGGGCAGGGTCTCTGCCAGGGTGCGAGAGTCATCCGAGTCGCCGCTCGGGGTGTCTAGGGAGACGGTTCCGGAGCGAATGTTGTCGAAGCGCTCAATGTCGCGCTCACTGACTCCGAGTCGCTCGGACAGCATCTTGTTCTTGGGAACGATGCCCTCAGCGATGAGGCGATTGCGTTCGCGGCCCAGCTCCAAGAAGAGCTTCCGTCCAGCACGGGTTGAGCCGTACTTGACTAGGTGGAAGTTCTCCATGAGGTAGCGGAAGATCATCGCCCGAATCCAGTGCCGGGCGTAGGCGCTAAACGGCACGCCGCGCGACAGGTCGAAGCGGTCGAGTGCCTGGATGAGTCCGACCGTTCCTTCTTGAACGAGGTCGATGATGTCAGCCCAGTGACGCTGGTACTGCATGGCAATCTTGAGCACGAGGCGCATGTGCGACGAGACCAACAGGTTGGCCGCTTCTGGGTCCTGAGTTTCGGCGTAGGCCTTGGTGTATCGCTTCTCTTCTTCTGGCGTGAGCATGGGGGCAGTGCGCGCCCAGCGCACGTAGTACGACATCGTGGTCTCGCCTGGACGGCGAGGTGGCGCTGCGGGCTCAAAGTACGGTCGGACTACGGGAAGGCTAGGGGTTGCGGTGGCTGCGTGCATGTCGGCTCCGGGCGCACCTGCAGCGTCGCCGCTTTCTGCGTCAGCAGGTGTGCTGTCGCTGTCTACGGACGTGTCGTCGCTGGTGTCGCGCTCTGGTTCTGAAATGCCCACGGCCTCTCCCATGTCAAGCCCTAGCTGCCACGGATGGCGGCAGGACCTGTGTACGCTCCGAGTTACGCACATTTATGCACGCCGCCACTGATCGTGACCATCTTCCACCGTACACGCTGTTGTTCGACGGTGATTGTGCCGTGTGTGACCGCACCGTCACGTGGTTGCTCGCCCGGGACCCATCCGGTGTGTTGGCGTATGCGCCTCTTCAGGGGCCCACGGCCACAGCGATTCGTGACCGTCATCCAGAGTGGCCGGCGAACCTGGACAGTCTAGTCCTGGTGATCCAAGGCGAAGACGGGGAGCGCGTGCTCTTCTACAGCACAGCAGTCCTCACGGCCGTCGGCAATCTCGCGGGCTTTCTGCCATTTGTTTGCCGGACACTGCTGTGGATTCCAGCCCCGCTTCGCGACCCGTTCTACCGAGGGTTTGCGCGCGTTCGCTACAGCATCTTCGGCAAGCTCGACACGTGCCGTCTACCGATGCCCGGTGAGGCCGAGCGTTTTTACGCCTGACACTGCCGCGCTGTCTCGGCTTTGGCTTTGACAGGTGAACCGGAAGCTCTAAAGCGGCGTTCATCGATTGATCGCTTGGTAGTCGCGCTGAGCGGGCACCTGCACAATCTTGTCTTCCTCGATGAGGTAGCCGCTGAGAGCGCCGCCGTAGACACAGCCAGTGTCCAGCCCAATGATGTGCGGCTGTCCGTTGTGCTCAACACGTACCAAGCCACCTACGGCGTCATGTCCAAAGATGACCCGCCGCGTTCCCCAATAGACTTGGTGCCAGTGGGGGTTCGGCGGGCGGTCCACAGGCCAGCGACGACGGTACAGAGCGGTCGACCGGGAGGTGCGCTTCTTCCTTCCGCTTGGATGAAGTCCAGCATGAACCACGGTGAAGCCTTCGACATCTAGGAAGAGGGGAAGTGCCCGCAACCAGTCTTGCCACTGGGTACCCGTCTTGTTGAGACGCTCAATGCATAGATGAGCCAAGGTGTCCGTCGGACGCTCGCCATCCAGCGCGCTGATGAGTCGTTGGTCGTGATTGCCAAGGACCGCTTCTATGCCGTGCTTTCGGATGCACTTGTAGACGCCCGCCGGCTTCGGTCCCTTCGTGAAGAGGTCGCCGACGAGCACAACACGGTCCGGCTTGGTCCGCTTCAACAGCTGAACCAGCTCGTCTTTGCACCCGTGAACATCGCCAACTACCAGCGTTCGCATGGCCGCGTCATACTCCAGTGGGCCTCATATGGGCTAGAATAGCGCACTGCGAGGACGCGATGAGCACGGTGTACACAAACTCTTCCCAAGACCAATTCTACCAGTTTCCCGAAGGGGCTGAAATTGCGGATGGCGACTTGCTATTACGTAGCCTGCGAGGCGATAAACGCATGGTGGATGCAACCGCTGCTGAAGCGTTTGAAGTGGACGAAGCCACCGCCAAGGCTCTAGTCAGGGATGAGGTTCGTTCGTTCAGCAAGAACGCCGCGACCGCTTTCTCGACTCTTGGCGAGGTACTCCGTGCTGCATCGCAGAAGTCGGTGCCGAAGCCCAGTGCTGACCAGACGCCTCCAGCCGATGTCTTGGCCCGAGCGCTCGGTGTGACCTCTGATCAGCTGCGCAGTGACCCGTCGGCGGTGAAGATGGGGCTGTCATCGGTGCTTCAAGGACTTGCTCAAGCGGTGCAAGAAGCGACCTCGGAGGCGCCAGTCGACAAGGAACGCACCGAGGCGCGCGTGCGAAGCGTTGCGGAGGCTCTCGGGGCCGACGCACCGGACACCAGCGTTGTCCGCGACAGCATGCAGAAGCTGTCTGCGTCACTCAATGACCCGGCACTGTCGGCAAAGATTCGTGACGCCTCAGCGCGCATTGAAGAAGCGGCTGCCAACCTGAAGTCCCAGGGCGAGCGTATCGTTAGCGAGCTGGATGGTGACGGCCAGGACGCGTCGTGAAGTCCGCTCTTATTACCGGGGTCACAGGGCAAGACGGTTCCTACCTAGCGGAATTCTTGCTCGAAAAAGGGTATCGGGTGTTTGGTCTTGTCCGCCGGGCGAGCACGCCAAATACCGGTCGCATTGACCATCTGCTGGACCGCATTTCGCTGATTCCCGGCGACATGCTGGACGGGGACTCGTTGGTCGATGCTGTCGTCGCTTCGCAGCCAGACGAGGTCTACCACCTTGCCGCTCAGAGCGATGTTGGCCTGTCTTTTCGTCAGCCCATCCTCACAGCCGAAGTCAACGCAGTGGGAACGGTTCGACTCCTTGAAGCCATTCGACGTGAGGCGCCCAGTGCGCGCGTCTACCATGCGTCCACCAGTGAGATGTTTGGAAACGCTGCTGAGTCTCCGCAGTCCGAGAGCACGCCGTTTCATCCCCGTTCCCCGTACGGATCATCCAAGGTGTATGCACACCATATGATGGTTCACTACCGTGAAGCCTACTCGCTGTTCACGTCGTGTGGCATCTGTTTCAACCACGAGAGTGCGCGACGAGGGCACAACTTCGTTACCCGAAAGGTTGCCCGTGAAGTGGCCCGTATTGCTTCGGGCCACAGCCAGACGTTCTCACTCGGCAACCTGCTCTCGCGTCGCGATTGGGGCTGGGCACCCGACTATGTTCGCGGCATGTGGCAGATGCTTCAGACTGAGGAACCGGCTGATTTCGTCTTAGCCACTGGGGTCAGCCACTCTGTGCAAGACCTGGTGGAAGCCGCATTCGCGGTTGTGGACCTGCCATGGTCAGACCACGTCCAGACAGACCCCTCCCTGCATCGCCCCACAGAAGTAGACCATCTCCGCGGAGATGCGTCGCTTGCTCAAGACGTACTCGGCTGGCAGCCGACACTGAGTTTTGAACAGCTCGTCGAACACATGGTCAAAGCGGAGATGGCTCTGCTGACACCGTGATCTCGCCTCCGGAGACGTCCCACGCGACCACACGGACATGGTCGATGTCTTGGAGGTTCGCGTCCACGGACACGCGCATGGCCCAGGTGTCTGATGTTGCATTGAACGGTGCGGGTTGAATCATCGCACCATGGAAGTGCGGGTCATCCATGTGGATGTGCGGGTCGTACGGGGTGCCTTCTGGGTGTGCGCTGGCGTAGGGGCACTCTGGCGAGGGCCACTCAGGTTGTGGATGGGTGAAGGTCCGGTTCCACGCTGCTGGCTCCACAGGGTGCGTCGCTACAACCACTCCGTCGGCGTCTACCGCTTCGGCACGCATCCCTTCGAAGTCTAAGTCGCGGTGTGCAACCTCGACATCAATGACAATGGAGGTTTCCGTCCACGTTGCGTGGATGGTGGGTGGGCCTGCGTCATGAAGGTCGAGCCAGGGGACCGGGTTGACCGCCCCTTGCTGCCAGACGGAGCCATCCCGCATCTCAAAATGAAGGTGTTCGAAGCCGCTATCAGAAGCGCCGGAGTAGCCGAGCAGCTGGCCTGCGCGGACCGTGTCTCCAACACGAACAACCGTCTCTGAGACGTGTAGGTACCCGGAGAATGTGCAGTTGTCGGGCTGGCCAAAGCAGCCTTCGCCGTGGGCTACTTGAATGACGGTGTCAGAGTACGACGCGTGAGAGCCGGCAAGGCGAACCACGCCGTCTTCTAGGGCAATCAGCGGCGTGCCAATGGGGGTCGGCAGGTCGATTCCTCGGTGAAAGTCGTATCGAGCATCTTCACTGCTCTTTAGGCGGGGGCCGAAGCCGCTACTGACCAATCGAGAGTCACTGTCAAGAGGCCAGGACTCCAGCTCGGGGGCTGTGCAGCCGACGATGAGTAGGAGTAAAAGGGGGAGAGGGCTGCCCGCGACGCGAGGTTCGATCAGTGATGAACTCATGCGCAATGTCCCTCCCCAAGTCCAGTGCGCTTCGCTTGTGCGTCCCGTCGCGGGCACCGAGAGATACGGCCCGCATGGGCCCGTCGTTTAGGTGGAACTTATGAGTTTGGTTGATTCCGCATTTCTTCAGCGCTGCTGCACTCCAGAACAGGGGTTTGACGTTGTCATCGTGGTGGCGTCTTCACGGGAGTCCTCTGCCTTTTGGCAGCAGCGGCTGGGTCGGGTCCGTAGCCAAGTGCTCGGGACGCACGCTGAGCTTGTGGTGACTGAGGAAGTGTGGACCGGCGGTGCGGGCAATGGTCTGGGTACGCTGCATGGTCTTGAGCAGGCGGAGATCGAGCTGAACCGCCGTGGGCGCTCGCTGTGGCAGGCACTCGCGGATGGAAAGTCGGTTGGCATGTGGCACACCGCTGGGCAGGGCAAGCGCCTGTACCCGCTGCCGATTCACCACAATGGGGACAAGTCGCGAACAATCGTGCCGGGAGAGCTGACGATTGACGGATCTGCAGTGCCGATGCGACTGCTAGAGGCGGTTCTTCGTCAGACATCGGCGTTCGCGGAGCCGGGCCGCATTGGGGTCTTCTGGGGAGACCAGCTGACGCTTCCGACGGTCCGTATGCAGCGACCCACCGCACCTGTGGCACTTCTCGGACGCCTTGGGCCTGTTCCAGATGCTGCTGCATGGAAGCGGCTTGGATTGGCGAACTACGGCCTGTTGGCGGTGCGAGCGGATGGCAGCGCCATGCAGCTGGAGAAGCTGCAGTGGTCAGAGTTTGATGCCTTGCGTTTGGGCCTGGGACCGCTGACCGCTGCGGCAACAAGCTTGGGTTCGTTCAGCATGACCGCAGCGGTTGGGCAGCGGCTAATGGCCTTGTTTGCGCCAGAGTTGGCCGGTCGTGTCGCCAAGCTCGACACCGATCCTGGATGGTGGATGCCGCTCACGCTACCCGAACCCCTTGCGAATCGGCTGTGTGGACACGATGCGGTGAGTCGATTGCGCAGTGCCTTTGACGGTCCGGTTCGGCTTGAGGTTCTCAACGTAGGAGAGACCGCGCGCTGGTGGGACTTTGGCACGCTGCAGTCGTGGCACGCGAGCTGTCGGGCAGTGTTGACATCGCCAGAGCTCCGTCAGCTGCTGAACACACCCGACCCAACCGGTGACTCGTGCTTTGTTGCGTGCTCACCCATGCAGGGTGCGCACAATAGCGTCATCGTAGCGGCAAGCGCCGCATCACTGAACGTGACGGATGCGGTGATTGTGGACTGCGACGTAGACCAGCTGAGCGGGTCGGGTGTGGCCTACGGTCTTCGCGGTGGCGCCCACATTCTCACAGGGGATGTCTGTGCGACGGACGGGCAGGGAGGCACGGTCACAGCGCCCACTCACTCGGACGGAAAGGCCAACTGGAATGTACCACTACACGGCAATGCCAAGTCGTGGTCAGCCTACGCGGCGGACTACTCGCTGAAGTAGGTTTCGCGGATGTAGTCGTCGGCGGCGTCGAAGTTGTCTTGGATGCCGGCGCGGGTGAACGACGTGGCAATGTCACCATCTTGCAGGGCACCGCCAACGATGGTCTCGTGCCACAGGGCCAACATGCGCAAGGAGCCGCCGCCGCTGCTGTCGGTTGTCCACTCGCCGTCGTCTTGGTTGACGTCTTCAGCGGTTCGCTCAAAGCCTTGGCCATCGCGCGGTATCCACATGTCGATGGTGTAGGACTGGTTGATGGCGTGGCGACCGTTTTCGCTCTCGTAGGGAGCGCTTGTCCACGACCGTGCAACGTAGGCCCAGCGCTTTTCTCCGTCGTTGACGGCTTCTTCGCCGTCCGGCACATCTGCGGGGTCTGGAAGGTTCATGTCGACCCACCGAAAGTGCTTGTGAAACTCGTAGGGGATTGAGTACAGCGCGGACTCCTTGACCAGTATGTTGTAGGTCTCCATGCGCTCACAGGCTTGGTCTTGCCAGCAGTCCCCACCGACCTCAAAGTCGCGGTCGTACAGGTCTGGGGAGTACGGCTCGACGGGCGTCTGGTCGTCGAGGAACTGGATGAGCTGGTGGTGTTCTGGACCGTACGGAGAGAGCCCGGCGAGTGCGACGGGGGATGCGAGCGACAGGTCGCGGTCCGGACGGTCGATATTGGCGACGTCTGCTTCGGTGAGCGGCGACAACTCCACGGCTCGGGCGACGACGCCACCGTCTTCGACGTCCAGGGATAGGTAGACCTGCAGCTCCATTTGGCGCAGTGCGAAGCCCAACACCTCGGGTTCGGCATCGAAGCTCGTCAGCACGAACCGAGCGGCATCATCAAACTCGGGATTGGCTTCTTGTGACTTACGACATCCGACCGAGACGACGAGTAGAGCTACCAGTAGACGCATATGAACCTCTCTGCGGCGGCATAGTACACGCAGGGAACGTCAATCGCATGATCAATGAGCCTGGCTGAGTTGCTCCAGACTCTGTTGGGCTTCGCGATGGTCGGGTGAGTGCGACAGAACGGCCAAGAAGGCCTCTTCGGCTCCGGCGTTGTCTCCCAGTTGCATGCGACATCGCCCGAGGTGCAGACCGGCGGCAGCGGAGTGTGGATTGGCGGCCACGCTTGTCTCAAGCCAGGGCAACGCGGCCATTGGGTCGCCGTCGGCGTCGAGGATCAGCCCCATGTACAGGCTAGCGACGGGGTGTTGAGGATTGGCCACGAGTAGGCGTCGAAGCATTCGCTTGGCCTCGACGGTGTCGCCAACGGTGGCGTGGCACACAGCCAGCCCTACACCCGCCTCGATGTCGTACGGCGAGCGCTCGAGACTGGCGACGAAGGCGATGCGCGCCAGGTCCGGCTCGTCTGCGAGCAAGAAGACCTCGCCAAGAACGCGAGCAATCAGAGCCGAAGAGCGATTGATTCGACCCGCATTGCGCAAGGCACCAATCGCGACTTCAAGGCGCCCGGCCTGGAGAGCGGCGAGTCCCAGAGCAAAGTGAGCGGTATCGGATGCCGGATCGGCCCGAAGCATGCGTGCGGCAACAGCATCCGCCCGATCAGCGGGTAGGTCGCTGATCAGGTCGAAGACGCGCTGTAGCACGGTGTCGCTGTTTAACTGGCTCATGGGGGCCCGTCGGACGTTGGTTGCGCACCTGTAGCTCAATCGGCCAGGAAATTGGACTTCCTGGATGAAGCAACCGGATCCAATCCACCGAAGCGATCTCGGTCGTGGGGGGCATCGATATGAAGCTCGGGACCTACTGGGACTATTCGGCTGGGGTGAATCGACTCATGGGACCGGTAATAGTGGTGCCGGATGTGAGACAGGTCGGTTGTGTCGCGGAAGGCGGGCACGCTGTACAGCTCTCGCAGGTAGGCCGACACGTTCTTGTAGTCGCGAAGTAGCCGTAGATTGCAGCGAAAGTGGAAGGCGTAGACTGCGTCAAAGCGCACGAGTGTGGTGAACAGGCGCACGTCGGCTTCGGTCAGCCGGTCACCGGCAACGTACCGGGTCTCACTGAGACGGTCTTCCACCCAGTCCAATGTAGAGAAGAGTGCGGTGACAGCGTCGTCATAGGCTTCTTGTGAACCGGCGAACCCACACTTGTACACGCCGTTGTTCAGGTCATTGTAGACGCGCTCATTGACCTGATCGATCTGCGCAACAAGGTCCGTCGGTCTCAGGGTGATGTCGCTGTCTGCGAGGGCACCGAACTGGGTGTCCAGCTGGCGGATGATCTCGGAAGACTCGTTGTTCACGATGGTGTTCGTAGTGGTGTCGAGCAAGATGGGCACCGAGACCCGGCCAGAGAAGGCGTTGTCGTGGGTGGTGTAGACATCGCGCAAGAATGCGTGCCCGCCGACAGCGTCGCCTGTTGAGCCGTCGAAGTCTGGGCTGAAGGTCCAGCCATCTCCACCCATCAGCGGGCTGACGACACTCACGCCAATGTGGTCGGTGAGCCCCTTGAGCTGGCGAACGATGAGTGCTCGGTGAGCCCATGGGCACGCCAGCGACACATACAGGTGGTAGCGACCTGAGCTGGGTGGGAACTGTGCGTCCCCAATACTGTCGCGACAGCTCGTCGTTGCTCGCTGAAACGCTTTGTTCTTGCGAACAAAGTCATCCGAAACCCACTGACCTTGAACTAGCCGACCCATACTCACCTCCGCGACCGTCGTATCGGTGTGCGGGAGGCGGCGGGTCGGTCAGGGTGTTCGCAATTCGCGAACGACTAGCGGAGGTAGTTCCAGGTGCAGGAGCTGTCGACGCAGGCAAAGCCATCTGCAGGTGGGCAGTCACAGGTGCTCACGAAGCCGCCGCACTCAAGGCCGGACTGGATGTCGAGCAGCTCGTAGAAGCGACTGGTGTCCGCGTCTGTGCGGGCGACGAGGTCTCGGGTACATCCGCAGCTCGTCCCTGTGAGGACCTGACCACATTCGGCGTCATTGGTGCAGGTCTGAATGCTGTCTTGTTCTGCTGAAAGCGCATCATACGCTTCGGGGCAAGTCGTGGGATTGGGCTCGGGCTCGGGCTCTGGAGTCGTGCCGTTACCACTTGGTGTTGTGGGGTCACAACCTGCCATAAGTCCTGCGCAACCGGCTAGAAATCCCAAACGGAAGAGGGAGGCTGAAACATTGGAGGGTAGAAAGGACATAATATCTCCATAGAAGGTACCGAAACACGCCCTTGAAGTAAGCCGCGCAACGAACTGCGGCAAGGTGTGGCGGGCTAGTGTAGGGTGCCGCTAAGAGGGCTCGATGAAAAACTTTCGACTGACCATTCTGCTCGCGCTGACCGGCTGTCCCCTGGTGTCGGACAGCGAACATGCCGCACGCATAGACGTGGACTCGGACGGCTTCGTCGCTAGCGAGTACCCAGGTGGTGTGGACTGCGACGACCGCGACCCGAGCGTTGGGGAGCCGGAACTCTGGTTTCTCGATGCCGATGGTGACGGCGTTGGTGAGGTTGGAGACGGCGTGCTGCTGTGCTCCCCGCCCGACAACTATGTCCGAACGACCGGCGACTGCAATGACGCGGACAGCGCTGTTGGTCCTGGTTTTGACGAAGTCTGCAACGGCTTAGATGACAACTGCGATGGCGTTCGCGATGACGGTTTGGACGTGTCTCCGGCATGGGCAGACACCGACAACGACGGCTTCGGAGATGTGGCGACCGAGAGGATGGTCTGCGACGTAGAGCCTGGCTGGGTGCGCAATCCCGACGACTGCGACGACAGCACAGACCTTGTCTCTCCCTCCGTCGATGAGCTGTGCAACGGCCTAGATGACAACTGCTCGGGCGATGCGGATGAGGGCCTGCCGGGAACCGCATTCAACCTCGACGCAGATGGCGACGGCTACGGCAATCCATATATTGCGGACAACTTCTGCGTGGCCCCGGATGGCTGGGTGGAGAACGACGACGACTGCGACGACACGCGGGACTTCATGTTCCCGGGCGCAACTGAGTTGTGCAACGGTCTAGACGATAACTGCGACAACGACACGGACGACGGTCTGGCCCCTGTGCGCTCCTACTACCGAGACGGTGACCAAGACGGGTTTGGCAATCCGGGCTGGTCCGACACCTTGTGTGCGGCTTCAGGCAGCTGGATTCGCGACTCTAGCGACTGCGACGACACAGACCCGCTCATTTCCCCAGCCGCGGTTGAGGACTGCGCAACGGTTGCTGATGATGACTGCAACCGAGAGACGACCTGCGGGCCATCCGGAGACCTCCTTGCGGCCAGTCATCATGTGTTCTCACCGGCAGACAACTCCGAGCGCGCTGGCGCTGCTGTCGCCGCCGCAAGAGATGGCGCATTGACCCGTTTGGCGATTGGGGCTCCAAACTACGCCACACCTGAAGATGGTCAAGATGGCGCGGTGTACCTCGTTCCTGCGCCGAGCACATCGGGAACAACCTCCCTGTCTTCGGGGGAATTCCTGACCAGTACCCGCTGGGGCTTCGGCTTTGCCATCTCCACCACGCATGACATGGACGGAGACGGGGCTGAAGACTTTCTTGTGGGTGCGCCGTACACTGCCGGCAGTGGCGGGCGCGTGTATGTCATCTCCTCTCGCGCCACCGCAGCCGACTCACCCGCTGAAGACAGCGCCATTCTCGAGATCGAGGCCACGAGCGACTGGTTCTACGCCGGATACTCGGTCGCGAGTGGCTACGACCTCACGGGCGACGCCACCCCGGACCTCGTAGTTGGCGCGCCGTTGACTGAGATCGGTGGAAACTCGCGAGGTCGCGTGGCCGTCATTAGCGGCGCGGCACGTGGGTCTGTGCGTACGGGGTCGAACGTCTCAAACATTCGTGGAACCAACAACTCGCAGACGGGTATTGCCGTGGCGGTCCTGCCGGACTTCAACGGGGATGGTGTCGCAGACCTGGCTGTTGGTTCCAACCTCGTTGATGGAGCCGGTGTCGATAGCGGTCAGGTCGCGGTGTTTTTCGGCCCGCTGGACACTGGAGGTCTGAACCTGGACGACGCGGATGTCACCTATTGGGGTGAGTCGTCTAGCGACGCCGCAGGCACCTCAGTGGCGAGCGCCGGAGATGTGAATGGAGATGGGTTGTCCGACCTCATCATTGGCGCGCCTGGGCATTCTGAGGACGGCGTGTCAGGGCGAGGCGCTGCCTACATTGTGTACGGAAGCCTTGTGCCCACGAGCTACTCGCTAGGAAGCGCAGATGCGACGTTCCTAGGCCAGAGTGCCTCCGTGGGGCTAGGCCGCTCGGTCTCTGGTGCAGGTGATGTCGACGGAAACGGCCTGGATGACGTGCTCATTGGCCAGCCTCGAGCGGTGGACGACCGCGGCGGTGCCTTCCTGCAGCTAGCGCCGTTCATGGGAACAGTGGACGTGGGTGGCGATGCCTTCTTGTTGCCAGCACACGACGACCACGAAATCGGGTTCGCCTTTGCGCCCGCCGGCGACGTCAACGGTGACGGCCTCGACGACTTCTTGATTGGCAATCCCGGAGCGAGCACCAACTTCGTCACAGATGGCTCTGTCATCCTGTCCTACGGACGGCCATAGTCGGTCTTAGAGCCCTCTAGTCGACGTACGGAGCAGGGCCAAAGTAGTACATCTCATCCGCACCGAGGATGGAGCGCAAGGTGCTGGCGCCTGGCGTCATATCGATGTGGAAGTGGTTGTCGTGAGCGCTGTTGAACTCGGGCGTCAGGATGATGTTCCAGAAGCCGCCGTCGTGCCATCGGTGCGCCGCTTCCCACAAGAAGGTGGCACCAGCGTTGGAGGATGGCGGAGCCGAGTTGATGTTGTTGGTGTGAACCCAGTCGTCCACCAGTGTGTAGCGACGACCGTCGGTGAACTCGAAGCCATAGATGTCGATAGCGTCGCCGTAGGCGTGGCGAGACAAGCTGTTGGTGCCGCCAATGACACGGCAGACGTAGGTGCCGATGTGCAGGACGGTGTCTACGCCGTCGGGCTCGACGTCATCGATGAGGTCAACCAGAGCGTGTGCGGACTCGGCAGACATCAACATGTTCGGTGTCGCACTGCCATCGAAGTAGCGCACATCCACGCCATGGATGGGAGGATTGAGCATGACGGGGTCTTCGATGTGGCAGTTCAAGTTCGGGTGGGTGCTCGGGCTCTGGTCTTCCCGGAGAGTCGGCGTGAATGGAACGTCGCGTGCTGCGAGGTCCAAGATGGCCTGGGACAGGTCTGATGCTGCGTTGGGCAGGCACGCGAACCGCTCGGTATTGGGCTCGTTGTAGCGACCGGTGACCACGCATCCATAGCCATCCCGGCAGGCGTCGTCGGGGTAGGTTCCAAAGTCACACTGAGACGTGCAGCTACCCGCGGACAGCGGCGATTCTGGAAGGTCGTTTTCACCAACGCAGAAGGTGGTGGGGAAGCCGCTCGCGTCTGGGCAGGTCCGCTCACAGGACAGTGAGCACATGCCGCCGGGAAAGCCTTCATCTGCGCCCAAGCAGACGGCGCCGTCATAGTCGCAGTCCGAGACAGATAAGCAGGGACTGCCGACAAACCCAGTTGGACCCGTCACATCAACGGTGTCATCGTCAATGTCGTCGGTTCCTTCGGTCCCGTCATCCAGCGTGGTGTCGAAGTCCGAGTCTTCGTCATCTGGAATACCGTCGCCATCTGCGTCTGGCAGCTCACGGCCATCCTTCTTGCAGGCGGAGAACAGTGCGAGGACGAGAAGTGGGGCGAGTGTCTTCATGCCGCCGTTTGTACCCGAGGCATGCTCGGGTCGCCACTACTCGTACAGGTCTGCGACAAACTCGCCGTATCCGTTGTACTTCATCGTGGGGATGGGTTCCCGCCCGGGAAGTAGCCACTCTTCGGCCTGGCTCCAGCGTGGATGCGGTGTGTCGGGGTCCACGTTGCTTAGGAACGAGTATTCGGCCGGCTCGATGGTGTTCCAGAAGGTTGGTGGCTGATCTTCCGTGAATACAATCCGAATGACGGACTTGATATTTTTGTAGCCGTACTTCCAAGGAACGATCAGGCGCAGCGGTGCACCATTCTGACGCGGCAGCGCTTGGCCGTAGATTCCAGTGACCATCATGGACAGTGGATTCATGGCCTCTTCCATGGTCAGGCCCTCAAAATAGGGCCATGGCAGGTTGGCGTCTGCGTCCACGTTCGGCATCTCGTCGGGGCGATTCTCGCTGACCATCTGCACGAAGTTGGCGCCGGCCATCGGGTCGGCCAACGCAATGAGTGCGGCGAGGGGGAAGCCCGTCCATGGAACCGTCATGGCCCAGCGCTCTACACATCGGAAGCGGTAGATGCGTTCCTCGGTGATGTCGTCCATCTGGTCGAGCAGGTCTTCGAGATTGATGACGCCAGGATTGTTGCACAGCCCGGCGAACTCGATCTGCCAGGGGGCGATCTGGAAGTTTCCGACTAGCAAATGGACCGAGTCTTTCGACCGCGTGAACTCGTAGAAATTGTTGTAGGTGGTGGCGTCGAAGGGGTCCGTCAGCGGGCGTTCGGGTACCTGGAAGTCTTCGTTTCGCGGGTAAGGAAAGCGCGAGGCGTACGGGTTGTCGAAGTCCTCGAGGCTGCCGAAGGGATCGCCGCCAACGGACAGGCCACAGCCGCCGATGAGGCTTGCGGTTCCGGTGAGGCCCAAGGACTTGAGTACCTTGCGACGGTTCCAGTAGGTGGACTCGTCGGTCACTTGATTGTCGGGAAGGTCCCAAGGCTTGCGGATCTTTACGAGCATGGTCTCACCAAGTCAGGAAGGCGGAAGCGGACAGGTCGTACCCGCGCGCGGAGTTTCGAGCGAGAGGGATGACACCGGCCGCGACTTGAAGTCCGGCACCCGGCAGGGCGTCTAGACCGGTGCCGAAAACAGCAGCTTGCACATATGCAAGCTCTCGGCTTCCCACTTCGGGGTCTCCACCGATGAGGTTGACGTTGCCGTTGGTGTACAGGTTCACTGCAAGATTGTCGGGGACCACCCACATGCCGAGTCCTGCGGATGCGTAGGCGCCGCTCTTGAACTCTTCGGTGCGGAATCGTGGACCGGCTTCGGCGGTGAACCATCCGCGCTTGAAGGACACGCCGCCCATAATCTTGATGGTGATGTCGAGGTTGGTGTCCCCGAGCTGAGGGAAGTTGCGTGCTGTGGCGGCAAGCAGCTCTGACGACATGCCCTTGGCCTCATTGAAGTCAACGGGGTCGCGGTAGGTGGGCACGCGGAGCTCAACTCCCCAGGCAATGGGCTTGCTTGGGTGTAGGCGACCATCGATCTCAAAGCGCAGGTCGCCGGTCCAGGCGTAGTTCCACGCAACATCCCCAGAGGCCTTGTTGGTCGCCGCTACAAATGGCAGTGAGCCCACCACCTGGATGCCTCGGCCAAGACCCACTTCAAAGTAGGTGTCGAACGACTGCGAACGATAGGCCAGTCCGGTGGATTCACCGTCAACAAAGCCGTTGTCGGACACGAACCGGGTGGTCCCAATCTTGGCGAATCCGTGGCCAAGGTCACGCACCCAAGGACCGGCTGAGGCCAGTGAGGGGGCGGCTAGAGCGGCCATGACGAACAAGGTGGTGAGATGTCGCATTGGTCTCTCTACGCGGCAGTTTTCACTTGGTTACATCAAAGCACTCAAAAACACGCTGTTACGCGAGTCCGCGCTGGCGCAGATCAAAGACGGTGTCGGAGAGGGTCGTCAATGGATCTCGCGGGGACCAGTCCAGACCGCTCGCGGCCTTGCTGTCGTCGAGCCACCACCAATGCCGTGTGAGCTCCATGTCCATTCGCGTCAGCGGGAGCCGAGGTGTAAAGCCGTCCTTGCCCAAGTTCGGTAGCCAAGCCAAGACGCGGTTTGCGACTGCAGGTGTTGGCAGTGGGGCTCGCTTTCCGGTGAGGCGTGCCAGCCGACCGTAAAAATCGGCGAAGGACCAGTTAGCAGCGCCCAATAGGTAGCGTTCTCCGGGGGTACCCTCGGTCAGTAGGTGCGCGGTAGTCTGCGCCACGTCGCGAACGTCTGCGAACGACAGGCCGCCTGTGGGAGCAAAGGGGACTTGGTCGCGCAAGAAGCGCCGAACCGTCTCTGTAGCCGCGCCATCTGGGTCTCCAGGGCCGAGCAATAGGGACGGGTTCACGCAGACGACAGCGAGTTCGTCGTCATTGGCGGCCAGAGCCAGTTGTTCGGCACGTAGCTTGGAGCGATAATATGGCCATCCTGAGATAACGCTGATGGGAGGCGGTGAATTCTCGGTAGTGACCGTGGCTGTGGTGGTGACGGCGACCGTTCCGCTGCTGCTGACATGGACCAGTCGTGGCACGCCGGCTCGGCGGCACTCGGCAATGACGTTCTCGGTGCCATCGACGTGAACGGCCCAAGTCAGTGCGGCGCCGTCTTCGGTGTGGTCGACACGACCCGCCGCATGAATGACGACGTCACAGCCGTCAAAGACCCCGCGCAGCGAGCTGGCACTGGTGACGTCAGCGGAGACGCCGGCCGCGTTTGGCCGACGGCTCAGCGGCACGACTTCGTGTTCCGCCAAAACATTCATCAGGTGGGTGCCTAAGAATCCGGTGGCCCCGGTGACCGCAACGCGCATCTAGTTGGCCAGCTCGGGAGACAGGTCGAAGACCCGCGCGAACTCAATGACCAGAGGAATTTCGTTGGTCTTGATGGCACCGGAGATGAACTCAGGAGGTCCTGGAAGCCAGGCATCGTCGATGATGCGTCGCATGACTTCGGCGGAGGTCTTCACAACGCAGTCGGCGCTGCCGCCTGTGGGCCGTCCGGCACGAACATCACAGCCGTCGGCGTCTACCGTGACGGTAAACCGTGGGCCCGTTGCGTCGCCCAAGCTGAAGTACCAAGACATGGGCCGCTGAACGCGGTCCGACGCAAGACGCTCACGTAGACTGTGGAAAGCGGCTTGAATGTCGCGCGGTCCTTCAACCTTCGGTGGGGCGAGAAGGTCGTCGCTCTCTGGGTCGAAGACCCGGCCATCACGCAGGGCGCTGACAGCGTGTTGCGCCAGGCTGGTGACGGTTCGCGCGGCGTCTGCTGGACGGCGGTCGGCTAGGGCCTTCTTGAGTCGAGAGATAGGAATGGGCGGGCCAATTCGGACCTCAACCTTGCGACCGCGTGGGAAGAAGGAACCCTTCGGCAGCACGTTGTGAGTGCCCTCGAGCCAGATGGGAAGGATGTCGACCTCGGCCTCAAGGGCGAGCTTGCCAACCAGTGGCTTGAAGTCTCCAAGCGAGCCGTCGGTGCGGCGGGTGCCCTCGGGGAAGAGAAGTACGATGTTGCCGTCGTCTACGATGCGTCGGGCCTGGTCCAAGCTGGCTCGGAATCCGCCTTCACGGTCGAGCGGGGCGAGGTTGGTCAGCTGCTCAAAGTAGGCGACCCACCACTTGTTGCCCTCGAAGAAGTAGTCCTGGGCGGCCAGGCCGACGATGCGCTCGCCGTAGGTACCGAGCGCGTACTTGACGAGGCCCATGTCCAAGTGAGAGGTGTGGTTACTCACCACAATGACGTTGCGGTTCTGCGGGATGAACGCCCGGCCGGTGACCCGTGTGGTCATGGCTTGCGAATACAGCCGACGCTGAGCCGAGGCCAATGCGTTCTTGATGGGTTCCCGTAGCGGAGCCGGAATGTTGATGGGCTCGTTGGCCTCTTCTTCAACCACATCGATCAGCGCGATTGGAGCTTCGACCAGTCGCACGACATCGCCCAACGTCTCACACGCCATGAGCGCGGAGGTGTCTGGCTTGTGGTCGGTCGCGGCATCTAGGGCAGCCGCTAGCTCAACCCACATCAGCGAGTCGAAGCCAAGGTCGCCGGACAGGGATGTCGAGGAACTGAGTGTGGCCTCGCTGACACCGGCAATGGCTGCAATCGCCCGCGGGACAACACCGTCGGCAATCCGGTCTGTGCTCTCTCCGGCGGCGGCCACAAGAGTCTCCATGACCTCGCGTACCTTGGGTCGTTGGACCTTACGGGTGGATGTTCGCGGAAGTGGGGCGTCGACTAAGTGAATGACGGTCGGGCGCTGGACTGAGGTCAAGCCCTTGATTCGGTCCGCTAGGGCAGACCGTGCCGCCAAATGCCCGGCATGGTCTGGGTCACTTGGAACAGCGAGCAGTCCGAGACGCTCGCCACCGCGAGGGTCACTGATGCCAACGAGGGCCAGCTCTTCAATGGCGTCGGGCAGGCCAATGCGCTCCTCGACGTCATCTAGGTAGATGTTCTCACCGCTGGCAGTGACGACGACGTCTTTCGCGCGACCCACAAGCGTGAGGCGGCCCTTGTGGTCGAGGCGGCCGAGGTCTCCGGTGCGAAGCCACTCACCGTCGAGCGCAGCGTCGGTCGCGGCATCGTTCTCGTAGTAGCCAGCCATGACGTTCTTGCCACGGGCCTGTACCTCGCCAATCCCGTGTTCATCGGGGTCTGCGATGCGCAGGGTGACGCCTGGGATGGGCTTGCCAACACTTCCAGGACGTGAGCCGGGTCCGCCTTTGGCGACAGCCAGCACAGGGGCGGCTTCGGTGAGGCCATAGCCTTCCGCCAGGGAGAAGCCGAGGCCTTGGAACAACGCGTGGGTGTCCTTCGGTAGCGCGGCTCCACCGCTGATCAGCAGCCGAATGTGGCCACCTAGGCGCCGGTGAACGGAACCGAAAGCGAGCTGTCCAAAGTCGAGACCCGTGGACTGACCCACGGCGCGGTTCGCGCTCAACATTGCGTCGAACCCGAGCTCGACGAGACGGCCCCGGTCGCGAACTTGGCCGCGGATACGGCGCTCAAGTAGCTGCCAGAGGGCTGGAACGCCGACCATCGCGGTGATGCGTCCGGCTTCGAGTCCAAAGGCCAAGCGGTCCGCGTCCAGGGAATCCAAGTACAGGATGCGTGAGCCGCGAGACAGGGGCAGCAACAGGCCGCACGAGAACTCGAAGGTGTGGTGAAGCGGCAGGACCGACAAGACACGGTCTGAGGGCCGCAGCGGGAAGAGTGCGCCAATCGAGCCCAAGATAGCGGTGAAGTTGCCGTGGGTGAGCATGACACCCTTGGGGTCGCCGGTCGTGCCGCTTGTGAACAGGACGGCGGCCAGGTCGGCTTCAGTCGCACGATGCATGGTGGCTTGGGGACCAATGGCCCCGGTCGCGATGAGGTCGTGGATGTGAAGGTCGGTCTTGGCGTAGCTGGGACTGGCGACGTCATCGACAATCGCGTGGCGGGCACCGGACTTGTCAGCCACACGTGCGACGTCCGCGGCGGGCATGTCTGCGTCTACGGGCACAACCACGGCACCTGCACACACAACGCCAAACCACGCAATGGGCCACTCAGGACGGTTGCGGCCGCTCAAGATGACCCGGTCTCCTGGCGCGACGCCGGCTTCTGCCAGACGCTTCGCAACAGCGAGAGCCCGTGTGCGCATCTCGGCGAATGAGACCCGTGACAGGCCATCTTCTTCGGTGCGCATCAAGGCGGGCATCAGGTCAAAGCGCTCTGCAACCTCGTCGAGAAGGTCGGTCAGCGTGTCGTACGAAGCGAGCGGTTGCTTGTCGCGCTTCATCTTGGCTTCAATCAGCGGAAAGCAGTTCTCTTCGAGACCGGGAACATGGACCTGCTGCATGTAGTGGCGCCAGTCGATGTCTTGCGGACGGTAGGCCAGCAGCTCCCGTTCATGGTCGCTCATTCGCGCCAGGGCAGACTGAACGTTTGCCGTTGAGAACCGGTAGGTGTGTGTGGCCATGAACGGCAAGAACTGGTCGAGGATGTACGCCTTGAGCGACAGTGCACTGGACGCTGTGTCCAGACCCTTGATGGCCGGATTAACGACCGTGGCAAGCGGGGTCTTGCGAAGTTTCGACAGCCAACCACTCGCCTGGGCGGCGAGCTCACTGACCCGCTTGGGACCGCGGTGAATGTAGGTGTCCGCAGTCATTTGGGTGGGTTCGAAGCGGGCCATGATGCGGTCGAATGGACTGGCACCTTGCTTGCGAAGCTGCTTTCGTTTGTACAGCGCTACAATCTCGATGAAGCGGGTCACCAACAGCGGGTTGATGTCGCTAGTACCGAGCTGGTAGACGATCTTGTGGCTGCCTTCCAGAAGCTCCGCGAGTGCGGCAATCATGCCGGCAGCAACGTGGTCGACGGGGATGATGTCGAGGGTCGAGGTCTTGCTGGTTGGGAAGCGACCGGGCGAGTTGAGGCCCAGGTAGATGACCGGACCGGTGGTGTTGATGCCTTCGTTCCAGCCGGGGCGCGGAAAGTCCACTGCGGACTCAATGACGGCTGGGCGAACGAGGGTGAACGGTAGTCCGCTATCTGCCAGCACCTGCTCACCAATGGACTTGGTGTAGGTGTAGGTGTTGTGCCAGCCCCAGAAGACGGCGCGTTCCATGCCAACTTCGGACAGGCGGTTCCGTTCGTACCGTGCGCGAACCCGCTTGACCTCAGACTCTAGTGCCGAGCCACGGGTGGGCTCCCCGCGCTTGGTGAGGTTGGCCTTGGCCGTGTCTAGGAAGTCGGCTTGGCGGAAGGCATCGTTGGTGCGGTGGCGAACGTGGTCGACCAGGTCCACGCACTCGGCAATCTCGCGCTCTGCGGACCACAAAGAGCGGTCGAGCTCGTCTGCGCGCGGGAAGGGGAACTCGCGTGGGTCCACTTCTGCGACTTCACCGGTTCTTCCGCCCGCAACGTAGCAAGTGGACGTGTGCAGGAAGGAGATGTTGCCGAGGTCTTTGGCGAGGGAGACCAAGTTCTGCATGCCGAAGGCGTTGGCGCGCAGGGCGTAGTCGAGGGGTGGGTTGAAGTCGACGAGTCCAGCCACGTTGACCAAGGCATCCACGGAGCCACGAATGGCGTCGCGCACCTCTTGTGGGACACCACCGAACGGCTTCTCGACATCGCCTGGAATTGGTGTGACTTTGCTGCGTAGGAAGTCGTCGAAGTCGTCACCGTGGCGCTTGCGCAGTGGGTCGAAGCAGGCGCTCGTCGCAATCTGGGACCAAAAGCGTGTCTGCGAGTCCAAGATGACGTCGCCATCTGCGTTGGTTCGCTGGCGAACGACCATGTGGACGTGAGCGGTGTCGGGAAAGTGGGTGAGCACCATGGCCAACCACACTTTGCCAAGGAACCCCGTTCCACCGAAGGCAACGAGGCGCTTTCCAGCGAGGGTATCTGCGACGGAGAGCGTGCTCACTTGGCCTCCGCAGAGTCAGGCTCCGGTGTGACCTCCGCCATCACCAACGGACACATGTGCATGCAGGTAATGGACGGGTCTTCCGGTGCGGTTTCCCGAGCCATACGAAGCGCTTCGTCCATGGTCTTGGCAGTTTCATAGCCCAGGACCTTGGGCACGTATTCGTTGTCTGCGCCAACAATGATGACGCGGCCAATGTGCTGCCGTCCGTTCTCGCCCCAGTACCACATGTAGAAGGGGTGAACGGGGTGGTAGCCCTTTCCAGTGCGGTACATCTGGATGTAGCCAGCGTTCTGCGAAAAGCGCTTCTCGTGCTTCTTGTGCAGCTCCATCGCGTCGCGCGTCTGGGGTAGCAGCTCGTGGAAGAACTCAACGTACGGCGCGTGTTGGTCACGGTCGAACTTGTCCGATGCCGGGTGTAGAGCGATGACCGTGCCGCCCTTCTTCACAACGGGCATGCCGCGGTGAAGGTTGAACAAGTAGCCTTCGATCTGGACCGACAGTAGCAGCGGGTTGAGGTAGGCCCCAACGTTGTACGGGCTGATGTACGGCACGGGGAACACCGCAATGTCGGCCTGGCCTTCGATGGGTACAACGAGCTGTTGGGTGACCTTCTTGAGGGCTTGCTCGTGTACTTCTTCACACTCGCCCGCCCAGACGCCGGTCACCTCGTAGGGGGCTGGAACCTTCTCGAAGATGGCCTGTCGCAGCGGCTGTGGAGTCCACTCGAGAGTCTTGACTAGCGCTTTCATGGCCGCGCGCTCGGTGCCCGTCAGCTCGTCCTCATTCTTTCCCAGGAACTCAAGCGTGCTGTCGAACATGCGGTTGTTGAGGGTCGACTCAATGTGGAAGACGTCCAGCTTGTCGTCGATAAACTTGCCAATCTCCTCCATCTTCTTCGACAGGGTGCTCGTCTCTGGCTGCATGTACGACTTGGTCGCCCGAATGGTGTTCGGGTTGTGGTGCGCCTTGAGAGTGCGGTAGCCAGCCAGGCCAGTGCCCACAGATTTGTGTCCGCCGTTCATAGGAACGAAGGTCAGGTTCACGTAGATGAGCAGGTCGCTCTCTGCAGCGCGTCGGTTCAGCTCGACAGGCATTCCAGACGCCGTCTCACCGAGCAGAACCAGGCCTCCTGGCTTTTCTGCGTCATGGTTGTAGAGCTTTTCTGGCCAGAATCGTCCATGGACCCGGTCTCCGACCATGCGCTTGACTTCAGCTTCTGTCATGGGACGGTGGAACGCAGTGGCGATAATCCAGTGGATATCGGTGACGCCGTGGTCGTCGAACAAGTCGAGCAGGACCTCGCACATGCGCTGGCGAACGTCTGGCTTGCGCATCTGTGGAAGTGGCATCGACAGGTCGTCAATGGCGACGGTCACCGACATGCCTGGGCGTAGCTTGGAGTACAGCGGCTCAGCGCCTAGCGGATGATTGACCGCGTACCGAATCGCAGCATCGGGGTCGCGAAGACCAGCCATGGGTGGCTTTGGGTAGACGACGCGTGTGCCTGCAGGCAGGTCGACTTCGACGAGCTGGTCTCCACTGAACAGCACCCGAGGACGGCTAGTGTGGTCGAGAGTAACAACGCAGGGATGGGCCATGATCTAGGCTCGCAGGTCGAGAATGGGCCACGAGTAGGCGCGCGCGAGGCGGGCCAGCTTGCGGTCAGGATGTACGCAGTAAGGGTGTCCGACGATAGAAAGCATCGGGACGTCGGAGTAGCTGTCGGAGTAGGCGAAGGCCTCGGCGAGGTCGTGCCCATGCTCCCGAGCGTCGTCCGACATGAGACGGGCTTTGGTTGGGCCGGCGACGACAGGCCGCTTGAGCTTGCCAGTGGCCACGCCGTGCTTCATTTCCAGGCGATTCGCGATGACGCGGTCCGCTCCTAGATGGCGGGCCAGAGGAGCCATGGTGATGTCCAGCGAGCCAGTGACGAAGACCACATCTTGGCCTGCGTCCTTGCACTTGCGAACCAAGTCGACCGAGCCTGCGTACATCCGGGGAATCACGACCTCTTCAAACACCTCTTCGGCGAGGGTCGCGAGGCGGTCTTGTGACATGCCCTTGTACTGGGCGTAGAGCATCTCGTTGAAGAGTCTGCGGTCTTTCACTTCTGCCATGGCCATTGAGGGGCCACGCAGGAAGGCTCGACCCACACGGCGGGCTGAAGCCAGCGGAGACTGTTGGTTCGACAAGAACCACCAAGTGGGATGGAGAAGGTTCGTTCCAACCAACGTTCCATCTACATCGAAGTAGGCTACGCCCATGTTTTGGCCCCCTGGTAGCCGGTGGCACTAACCCAACGGCAGCATGCGGCCGGATCCGCGCGCAGCCTAGGTAAGGCCCAGAGAGTCACCAACGCGTCACCTGTGGGGGTTCACAGGCAAAGGGGTATCCAATGGGGTACTACGGGCCGCCTTTGGGGGCTGTGCGCAGGATCGAATGATCTCAAGTTGCGCAGATTCCTCAATTATTAGGTTTATACGGAGTGTTCTGCCCATGACTCTCATCAAAGTTGTCGGCCGTATGACGGTTGCTTCTCTCGTGTTTCTTGCGGGGATCCCGTTCGCGGCACCGGCACTCGCTGTCTGTGGTGACGGAATATTGGAGGCCGGTGAAGAATGTGATGCCGGCACCCCAAACGGATTGGTGGACGGCTGCGACGACACTTGCAACATCCAAGATGGGTTCACCTGTTTTACGCCAGACGGTGCTAATCTAGATTTTACCGGTTTTAACGTTGAAAACTACCCGAATCAGTCCGGTCAGGCTGCCGCGTGGAGCCGATCCAATGGCGGGCGCAGAGCCACCCAGACCGGCAACCCCTCGGGTCCGACCTTCTACGTCTCGCCGTTTCAGGCCACTACCCACCGCTTCACAGTGCGCGTGGAAGACGGTGACAATGACTGGCTCGGATTCGCTCTGGGCTTCACTCCCGGTGATGCGTCGGCTGCCAATGCCTCTACCGAGTACATCCTCTTCGATTGGAAGCAACAAGAGCAGACCCTAAGTAACGGTGCTCAAGGCTTCGCTGGAACGGGGCTTTACCGTGTCACTGGCAACCCTTCGGCAGACGATATCTGGGCGCACCGCGCAGGTGCGAACGGCAGTGTCGAGATGTTGGCTCGCGGTATCAACTACGGCGTCATTCCCGAGCTTGAGCCTGATGACTCAGACGTCTCGTGGGAAGAAGACCGCAACTACGACATCTTCATTGAGTACACCACCTCGCGCATTCGCATCTTCATTGACGGCCAAATTGAGTTCGATGTTGCCGGAACCTTTCCGGCCGGTCGAATTGCACCCTTGTCGCATTCCCAGCCGGATGTCTCCTTCACATTCAGCCAGGACCAGTCGACCGAGTGTGACGCTATCTGTGGCGATGGCCAAATCGCCCCAGAGCGGTTGAGCGCCAACGGAAACACAATCGACGGTGAAGGCTGTGACGACGGCAACGCGTTGTCCGGAGACGGCTGCAACCAGCAGTGTGAAGAAGAGCCTTTCTACGACTGTTCTGGCACACCAAGCGTGTGTGGTGCCGAAGCCTGTGGAGACGGACACGTCGTTGGCGACGAAGCTTGCGATGATGGCAACACCGCTGCAGACGACGGCTGTTCACCCACGTGCGAGGTCGAAGTTGGATTCGAGTGCGACGACACCATTGACGTCATCCTCGGCGCCCAGGAGTCCAATGATCTAGACCGCCCAGGTGTGTGGACCCTCATTGACGACCGCACGGTCGAGCAGTCCTCCAACTCACGCGCCACGGTCCTGCTGACGGACCTGCAGATGGCTGGAACGACCGCTACCTTCACAATCGACACCAGCAACGACGACGACGATTTCGTTGGCTTTGGTATCGGCTACGAAGAAGGGGACTTCAACAGCCCCTTGGCTGACTGGCTGTTCGTCGACTGGAAGCAAGCGTCGCAAGACAGCGCAAGCCGTGGCATGGCGCTGAACCGGGCCACTGGACTGCGTCAACGCTTCGCGGACTTCTGGTCCCACTCGGGCTCGGTCACCGAGTTGGCTCGTGCTGCGACCCTCGGCAATGCAGGGTGGCAAGACGACACCCTGTACACCTTCGTTGTCACCTACACGACCACCAACATCCAAGTGTCGGTCAACGGTGTGACGCAGTTCAACGTCAACGGAACCTTTCCTGAAGGTCGCTTGGCCTTCTACGGCTACAGCCAGGGCGACACCGTGTACAGCCTGCTCAACGTCGAAGTCCCTCCCAGCGTTTGTGAGAGCGACTGTGGCGACGGCATCATCGCGGCGGACGAAGAGTGCGACACTGGCGTTGTCGGTGCGGATGACGGATGCACCACTTGCGTCGTCGATGACGGCTTCGACTGCGTTGGCGAGCCGTCCGTCTGTGACGACGACCCAGACGGCGACGGCCTGACTACTGGCGAAGAAGAAATTCTCGGCACCGACCCCAACAATCCCGACACAGATGGTGACGGCATTGACGATGGCGACGAAGTCAACGGCCTAGATGGCATTCCAGGCAACGGTGACGAGCTCGGAATCGACCCACTCGACGCTGACTCTGATGATGATGGATTGTCCGACGGTGACGAAGTTGTTGGCCCAGACGGAATCGCTGGCAACAGCGACGACACCGACCCGAACAACTTCGACTCAGACAACGACGGCCTCGGTGATGGCCTGGAGCTCGGCGTACCCTTGGGTATCGGTGTTCCCGGCGGCATCAGCCAGCCTGGCCTCATTCCGTTCGTTGGCACCGCTCTCGGTTTCCGCGGCGACGCTGACCCAGGCTCCAACACCGACCCGAACAACGACGACTCTGACGGCGACAACCTGCTCGACGGCGAAGAAGACGTAGACGGCAATGGCAGCTGGACAGGGGATATTGCCGGTACCGATCTGGATGAGACCGACCCCAACTCCGCTGACACAGACGGTGACGGCTTTGATGACGACGTCGAAGGCGGCGTTGGCCCCGATGCTCCGGACACGGACAACGATGGCATCATCAACGCGCTCGACCTGGACAGCGACGGCGACGGCCTGCCCGACGCGCTTGAGCTGATTGCCGGAACCGACCCTCGCGACCGCGATAGCGACGATGACTTCTTGGCCGATGGCTACGAAGTTTTGGGACCAGACGGCAACATCAACACGCCAGACGGCACAGACGCACTCGACAAAGACTCCGACGATGACGGCGTCACCGACGGCTTTGAAGTCAACGGTCCGACTCCCACCAATCCAAACGTGTTCGACACGGACAACGATGGTCTAGGCGACGGTCTTGAGACCGGCGTCACCGCACCCATCGCAGCTTCGGTCAACGATCAAGGCACTCCAGTTGGCGGCACCGAAGGCGTCCTCCAGGTCGACACCGACCCGGGCAGTCGCACCGACCCACAGGCTGCAGACTCGGACGGTGATGGCCTGAATGACGGTGTTGAAGACTTCAACGGAAACGGAAGCTTCGACGGTGACGCCCCCGGCGGCGTCGCCAATGACGAGACCGACCCGAACAACGCCGACACCGATGGCGACGGACCGAACGACTTTGTTGAAGGCTATGCGGACCGCCGCGACACCGACGGTGACGGCATCGTTGATGCTCTTGAGCCAGGCAACCTGGACACTGACGGCGACGGTCTGACAGATGACGAAGAGGTAGCCCTCGGCACCGACCCGACCGACGCAGACACGGATGGCGACGGCATCAACGACGGCGACGAAGTCAAGGGACCGGACGGCAACATCAACACAGATGACGGCACCGACCCACTGGACGCTGACTCTGATGACGACGGCTTGTCCGACGGCGACGAGATCAACGGCGGCGACGACGCGACGGACCCGAACAACCCCGACTCTGATGAGGATGGCCTGACCGACGGCATCGAGCTTGGCGTGACCGAGCCCGTTCTCCCCGGCACCAGCGATGATGGCGTGGATTTTGCCGGCACCGACGGCCCGTTCACCCCAGATGCAGACCCGTCCGAAGGCAACAACACCGACCCGAACGCCCCCGACTCGGATGGTGACACGCTCCTAGACGGTGACGAAGACGTCAACCAGAACGGTGCGTGGGACGGCGACCAAGACGGCGTAGACAACGACGAGACCGACCCGAACGATGCGGACACCGACGGCGACCTCATCAGCGATGCTGACGAAGGCTTCACCGACCGCCGCGATTCGGATGGCGACGACACTATCGATGCTCTCGAAGCCGACACAGATGACTCCGATGGCGACGGCTTGCCTGATGTTGCTGAAGAAGACATCTACGGTACCGACCCGAACGACGCTGACACCGACGGTGACGGCATCAACGACGGCGACGAAATTGGGGGCCCGGATGACGACGTCAACACAGACGACGGCACTGACCCCCTCGACGCCGACTCCGATGACGACGGCCTGTCTGACGGTGCTGAGCTGTTCCCAGCTGACCCGCTCAACGGATTCGTGACCGACCCGAACCTGTTCGACACCGATGGCGATGGCCTGGGTGACGGACAAGAGCAAGGCGTCGTGGACCCCGTTGCCGGTGGCAACTCCGACGGCGACACCCCTGTAGCCTTTGAAGGCACAGACACCGACGTCTTCGTCCCAGACGCCGACACCGACTCTGTCACCGACCCGACAAACGCCGACTCTGACGGTGACACCCTCTTCGACGGTGACGAAGACATCAACCAAGACGGTGCTTTCGACGGCGACCAGCCTGGCCTGAACGACGATGAGACCGACCCGAACGATGACGACAGCGACGACGATGGCGTTGACGACTTCTTCGACGGTGGCCCAGCAGGCCCCGATGGCGACATCGACGGCACGATCGACGCGTTGGACCCCGACACGGTTGGCAGCGACACCGACGGTGACGGCATCTCCGACATCGACGAAGCTACGATTACCGGAACCGACCCGCGCAACCCCGACTCGGACGGCGATGGCCTGACCGATGGCGAGGAGTACAACGGTCCTGACGGTATTCCCGGTAACGAAGACGATACGTCACCCGTTGACGCTGACTCGGACGACGACGGCCTCACCGATGGTGAAGAAGCGTTCGGCCCAGACGGCGTCGCGGACAGCGGTGACGAGACGGACCCGAACGACGCCGACACAGATGACGACGGCCTCGAAGACGGGGTCGAACTCAACGTCTTCGGCACCGACCCGAACGACTCGGACACGGACGACGACAACCTGTTTGACGGCGAAGAAGCCGTCTACGACACCGACCCGCTCCTCGCGGACACCGACGGTGACGGTCTCGACGACGCCCAAGAGCTGCTTGTCAATACGATGACCGATCCGCTGAACCCGGACAGTGATGGCGATGGCCTCACCGACGGCGAAGAAGTGGTGGGCATCGACGGCCTTTATAACACCAATGACGAGACCAATCCCCTCGACCCCGACACCGACGGTGGCGGCGTTCCAGACGGCGTTGAAGTGCTCATTGAGGGAACCGACCCGAATGCGGCCGGCGACGATGTTGTCGACGACACCGACTCTGACGACGACGGTCTCACCGACGCCCAAGAGCTGCTCCTCAACACAGACCCGAACAACCCGGACACAGACGACGACGGCATTCTGGACGGCGACGAAGTCAATGACTTTGGCACCGACCCGAAGCGTCCCGACACAGACGGCGACGGCGTGACAGACGGCGATGAGATCAACACCGTTGGCTCGGACCCGCTCAACCCCGACACCGATTTTGACGGCCTCACGGACGGCGAAGAGTTCCTTGGACTCGGCACCGATCCAACAGATGCTGACTCGGATGACGACGGTCTAGACGACGGCGAAGAAGTTCGCTTGTGGAAGACCGACCCCACCGACGACGACACCGACGACGACGGCTTGCTTGACGGCGCCGAAGTGGTTGGCGCCGACGGCGTCAAGGGCACCCACGACGAGACGAACCCGCTCAAGGCAGACACCGACGGTGATGGCCTTGATGACGGCGACGAAGTGAACACACACGGCTCCGACCCAACCCATCCCGACACCGACCGCGGTGGCGTTCCAGATGGCGTGGAAGTCCTCGTCCGCAACACCGACCCCACCTCGCCGGGCGATGACCTGCTCGACTTCGGTGACCGCGACAACGACGGCCTGACCGATGCCGAAGAGCTCGCTCTTGGCACCGACCCAGACGACGACGACTCGGACGATGACGGCATCAGCGACGGCGACGAAGTCGGTGACCTGAACAGCCCGAATCCTCAAGGTACCAATCCCAACCTCGCCGACACCGATGGTGACGGCGTGGACGACTTGGCCGAACCTCTTGGCCCAGACGGCTTGCCTGATAGCGGTGACGAGACGGACCCGAATGACCCGGACACCGATGGTGACGGCCTGTCTGACGGTGACGAGCTTGACGGTGCTGATGGCATCCCTGGCACCGACGACGACACCGACCCGAACGACCGTGACTCGGACGATGACGGTCTGACCGACTTCGAAGAGGAGTTTGTCTACGGCACCGACCCGAACGATGCTGACAGCGACGACGACCGCTTGGAAGATGGCGAAGAAGTCCTGACCTACGGCACCGACCCGAACGACATCGACACCGATGACGGCGGCGTGCCGGACGGTGTTGAAGTGTTGGATGTCGGCACAGACCCACTGTTCACCGGTGATGACGACCCCCGTAGCATCGACTCGGACAACGACGGCTTGCCTGACTTCGTTGAGAACGAGATCGGAACCGACCCGAACGACCCTGACACCGACGACGACGGTCTTCTCGATGGCCGCGAAGTCAACGACACCGAGACCGACCCCCTCGATGCCGACTCGGACGATGACGGCTTGGATGATGGCGAAGAAGTGGATGGCTTCGGTACCGACCCGAACGATGCAGACACCGACGACGGTGGCGTGAATGACGGCGACGAAGTCGACAACGGGACCAACCCGCTGGACGGAACCGACGACCTGACTGCCGGCACCGATCCGAACTACTACGGTGGCGCTTGTGGCGGTTGTTCGTCGTCAACCGCACCTGCCGGTGGCCTTGGTCTGGTCCTGATGGGAATGCTGCTTGTGGTGCGTCGTCGCCGCTAAGCGGTACTGACGTCAACCAATGAACGCCCGGTGAGCTACTCGCCGGGCGTTTTTGCGTCTGGGCATTCCCTCGATTCCTGTCGGTGCACTGTCACCACAGTGAATGGGCGCGCTGGTGAGGCGTCTGAATCGGGACCCTGCACCCCGAGGACACCATGCGCATCATCGAAGAGCTTCTGCAACGAGTTGCCGCATTCCTGCTCACCGCCGTGTGGTTTGCCATCCCCATGGGATTCGGACTGTACCAAGTGAACAATGAGCCGGAGTTCGTCGTTGATGACAGCCGTCTCGCCTCGTTCGAAGAGCGTGCCGTAGTGTGGATGGACTCTCCAGCAGCCGCGAGCCCCGACCCTGGTGGGGACGAAGGTGAGGCGACCGACGGAGACGACGCTGAGCCTGCTCCGCTTGAGACGGCGCCTGCCGAGACGCCTTCGCCTACCAGCACGCCAGCCCCTGCGGCTGCAGCCCCTGTGGCAGCGCGGCCAACGCCAACGCGGACCTCGTCGACTGGTGGCCAGGGCAGCTCAACAAGCACGCATATGGTCCGCCCTGGCTACGTCGCTGGCGAAGCGTCGACTGGGCTGAAGGAGCGCAGCACTACCCGTGAGCGTGACTGCGAAGAGCCAACCTCGATGGTCTCCAAGGTCAGCGATGACACCTACAGCATCGACCGTGACATCCTTGAGATCTACGCCAACGACTACGAACTACTGGGACGTCTGGGCTGGGTTCGCGTCCACGAGAACGAGCGCGGCCGTCGCGACGGCTTCACCATCCGCGGCATCCGCTGTGGCACCTTGCTCCAGCAGGTTGGCCTGAAGAACCGCGACACCATCCACAGCGTCAATGGCAAGCCCGTCCGCAACCTCTTCGGAGCCCTCGCTGCCTACCGCAAGTTCAAGCGTGCCGATGTGGTCGAGCTGGAGATCACCCGCCGCGGCGAGACCGAGTTCATCACCTACCAGATGCACTAGACTCGACACCGGCTTCAGCCCCAAGGCGCTCGCATCAGCGGGCGCCTTGTTCGTTTAGAAGCAGGTAAATTCGGACGTTGTGATGATGTTGCCGAGAGGGGTAATCACGCCACCGGGCCACGTAATCGTTGCCGCTCGCCAGACCTGCTGGGCGTCTGTCAGGGTCTGTGTGACCGTCTGAACTTCAACACCATCAATGAAGATGCGCATGGTGGCCACTGACGGGCCGCAGGGCAGGTCGTCACAGCCCCGTCCGCCGCCCTGGCCGTAGTAGTGCGCTTGCAACGTGTAGGTACCGTCAGCAGGGTCGCTGATTGTGGCAATCTCAGGCCCAAAGCCCGAGCTGGTCTCTTCGACGAGTACGCCGTCGTCGGAGTCCGAGTCCGGAAGACCCCAGTTCGCGACGGGGTTGCACCAGTTTAGGTCTCCGGGAGTGGAGAAGAGCGGCGCGTTGTTCTGGGTGACGTGCAAGTCCAAGTCGAACTCACTGTCCCAGGTCAGCTGAACGTAGACACCGGCGTTGGGCGACGCATCCACGATGACACGGTCGGGTGTGCTGTCCCAGACATCACGGCTATTCGCAACGGTCAGCTCAAACTCGTACTCACCGGAGACGTCGGGCTCGAAGAAGGGGCGGTCGTCGTCCGGGTTGGACAAGGTCGCCGTCGAACCAGGAGGTGAGCTAATCATCGTCCAGCGGTAGCCAATGATCTGTAGGTCTGCTGGGTCGTAGCTGGCGCTGCCATCCAGCCGCATGGCGGTCAGAGGAATGGTCTGAACGTCAGCACCGGCGTCCGCGACGGGCTCGCCGGCGGGGCCTTCCGTGTCGTCGTCGTCGCCACTGCCGCGAATGGTCCATTCCGAACAGCCGACAAGCAGGGCTAGTATGAGAATCGAACAGCGCACGCAGGACCTCCGAGTCGTTGTGTGTAGCGCATTATGGCTCACAGTCGCCAGCTACTTTGCCGTCAACGTGTCATCGTTTGGTGCAGAGGGGGCACATGAGCAGACCGCAGGTTGGGAGTAGGCGGCACTGCTGTCGCACCTGTAGTACAACCTGTGCGGAGGCGCTGTGTCGGAAGTGAGGTCCACATCATCGAGCCCACCGTGGGGCTTGGTCTCGCTCGGTAGCGGCGCTTTGGGACTGTTCATGGTCTCTGCCGGCTGTCTTGTGGGTATGTCGTACTTCTCGCTGCCATTCGCCATCTTTGGCCTAGTAGCCGCCGAGCTTGAGGCCCAGAAGGCGCGTAGCGGGGAGTTCGCAGAGATGTCCCACGCAACGATGGGCATTGTGTTTTCGACCATCACTCTAGGCATGCAGTTGGTGCTGATGATGGGGATCTTCTACGTGTTGGTAAGCTACATCCTGTTCTTTGTTGGCGTGGTGCTGTTGGCATGACCCTGATTGTGCTCTGGTTCTGCGGAGTGTCACTCGCGCAATCGCCAATCCGGGCCAACGGCACGTTTGAGGTGCTTCCTCAAACCACGGATGTCCGGGTACAACTCCAACATGCGGCCTGGCATCTTGTCGATGGACCGGTTGTAGAGCTGGCTGGAGTCCCCGTAGATGCGCGACGCCTGGCGAAGTGGGCGGCAACACCGTCGGCCGAAGATGTTCAGGATGCAGTCCGACACGATGTGGCTCGGGCTGTCGACCTAGATGACTTTCTGCTCCTGTTGGATGATGTCATTGCCCAAGGGTTCGACTCCACGGTGGTGCTTCCCGCCGGTCGCGCGCGCAGTGCGGGCGTTCTGGTACACCCAACGGACGTGTTTCGGACGGCGTCTCGCACCTATGTGGGCCGGACCGTTCAAACCGACCGACCGACCCCTCAACGCTGGGTGCCTCCTGCACAAGATGGCGACCCACTCGGCGTGCGTTGGACGACTCGCTTCGCCAATCCAGGAACGGCGGGCGGCCAGCTTGAAGCCATTCGCAGTGAGCGCCCCAACTCGGACCTGCCGGAGCGCGTGGCATCCCTCGCAGCACAGCTCGAAGCCCAGGGAGCCGTGGTCTGGGTGACCAGCACCGCCCGCGACCCACGGCGTGGCTATCTGCTCTGGGGGTCATTCATACTGTCCCGGGCAGACTCTGAAATCGGGACGGGCAGGGTCGTGACGCGTCTAGAAAAGGCGCGCCAAGACTGGGGCTTGGAGGTTCCCATTCAGTGGGCTCATCCTGACGGATGGCGCGCGACGGTTCGAGCAGCAACCGAGATGGCGGAGACCTATGACGTGGTGTACGCCACAGAGCGGGGAGCGCGCTCGTCCAACCACTATGGAGGATTCGCCGTTGACCTCGTCGCACTGGGGCTTCCAGATTCGCTGGTCCTAGTGGGACCGGATGGCGTTCAGCAACACTTCGACCTGTCTGGCTCGGAACACACTCGGGACTTGTCCCTGGAACCAGACGTCATTCGGTGGGTTGAACGGCACTTTCGCTTGCGCAAGCTGGACAGCGACTACCCACACTGGACCGATACCGACCGCTAGTCGCCCAGGACAGCCAGTGCAGCGTGCATGCCTGACAAACCTGTTGCGGGAAGGCCTGGCGATGTCCCAGTGGAGCCAAGGTACAAGCCCTCGATGGCTGTGCTGTGCTGTGCGAGCGCAGGAGCCGGACGCAGAGCCCAGATCTGGTCCAACGCCATCTCCCCGTGCATGGGATGTCCACCACGATGTCCCCAGCGCGTCTGAAGGTCGTCGGGAGTGACCACTTGAATGGCGGCAACGTCGTCCCGACCCAGGTCGGTGACGCTCGCGAGTGTCTCGAGCACTCGAACACCCAGTGCCTGACGTGTTTCGGCGGTCCATCCTGCGTCTTGTTCAGCGCCCACAGTGGTTGTGATCGACATCACACAGTGCCCATCGGGACACAGTCCTTCGGTGGAGTGTGACGGAATGCGGAGGTCGAGAATGGGGACTCGCGGAAGTCTGCGGTACTTGACGTCGTCAAAGCTGCGCTCAACATCGAGGGGATGTGCGGCAACAATGGCGCTGTGTACGACGCGGTCTTCAGCATGTTTGAAGGTCAGGGACCGCTTGATAGCCATGTGGACCTTGGCGAATGTGCCGCGCGTTCGGATCCGTCGGACCACGTCTGCTTGTGCGACGGGCCGGTGGGAGGGGTGCACCAGGCCTTCAAGAGTCTCAACCGGACCAATGGTCGAGATGACCTGTGCGGCGGTCAATGCGGTGCCGTCTGCCAGAACCACAGCACGTGCGCGACCCTTCGCTACTTCAATGTGGTCGACAGGCGCGTCGCACTGAATCTCAACACCCGCGCTGGCGCAGCTCGCGACGAGGGCGTGAATCAGTGCAGCAGGTCCACCCACAACAGCCTGTCCACAGAGGGCTTGCTGCTGCAGGTACAACGCGGTGCTCTGCGGTGAGCGGGGGCCCATCCAGCTGCCATGCAGAGCGGGGACGGCGAGTCCGGCGCGAATCAAGGGGTCCGCGAATGACTCCTCCAAGAAGTCGTCCACACAGCTTGGTCCGACGCGCAACAGCGACAGCATGTCCGCACGACCCAGACGCCGTAGAGCGAGCGCCCGCTTGGCAAGAGGCAGGAGAGCGGCCGTTGTGCTGAGGACCGGAGGTGTCTGTTCGAGCCACCCTGCCGCCAGTGGTGTGATTCGGGACAGAAAGCCCTGGTGGACGTTCCAGGCGTCTGCGTAGCCGGCATCTGCGACTCCGCTGGTGTCCAGCCACAGCCCACGCTCTGGACAGACCACGAAGGCGGCTTTGCGCTCTTCACGCCGCAGGCCGTGCAGCTGTAGGCCGAGAGCATCGCTGACGGTCGTGGCGAAATTACTGGCATCATGCCAGATCCCCACGTGTCGGTACCCTGGGTGGAACTCGTCACCCGCACACAGACCGCCGGGACGCTGGAGTCGCTCCACAACCACCACCCGTTGGCCGGAGCGGGCCAGGTGAGCCGCGGCAACCAGTCCTTCGACACCAGCACCAATGACAACGATTGGGTGTGTCATCAGATGGCCTTGGTCTGGAGCATGTGTAGAGCGGCCAAAGCCCCGGGGGCTGCCATGACGCCACCACCCGGATGGGCGCCACTGCCGCACAACCACAGATTCTTCACGGGGGTGGCATAGCGCGCAAAACCGGCGGTTGGGCGCTGGAACAGCAGCTGGTCCAAAGACAGCTCGCCGTGAAAGATGTTGCCTTCGGTGAGGCCGAACTCCTGCTCCAAGTCCCACGGCGTGAGCACTTGGCGGTGGAGGATTCTGTCCTTGATGTCTGGCATGTACTCGGCCAGCGTATCCACAACATCGTCTCCCAAGTGGTCCCGGTGGTCAGGCCACGTGTCCGCGCCGCCCTGACGGTCGTAAGGAGCGTACTGAACGAAGCACGACAGAACGTGCTTGCCCTCTGGGGCCATGGACCGGTCAAACAGGGTAGGGAAGACGGCGTTGATGTACGGGCGGGTGCTGTGCTCGCCGTATTTGGCTTGGTCGTACGCCCGCTCTAGGTAGTCGGTGGACGGGCAGATAGCGACGTCTCCGCGTACGTGTGGACCGTCTCCGGGTCGGCTGGAGAACTCTGGAAACCCGTCTAGGCTCAGGTTCACTTTGGCCGAGCTACCGCGCAGTTTGTAGCGCTTCATACTGGTGACAAAGTCATCCGGCAGGTGGTCTTCACCCACCATTCCTAAGAACGTCAGCCGTGGCTCACACCCGCTGACGACGGTCTTTGCGTGCAGCTCGTCGCCGTTGTCCAGCACGACTCCGGTGGCCCGGCCATTCTTCACAACGATGTGCTGAACGCCGGCGTTCACTCGAATCTCGGCGCCAAAGCTGCGTGCGGCGCTCGCAATCGCCTCGCTAACAGCGCCGTTGCCGCCTTTTGCGAATCCCCAGGCCCTCGACGCGCCGTCGATTTCACCCATGTAGTGGTGGAGCAAGACGTAGGCCGTCCCTGGTGATTTCACGCCAAGGAAGGTCCCAATGATGCCCGAGCAAGCCATAGGGGCGATGAGCTCGTCGCTCTCGAACCACTCGCGTAGGAAGTCCACTGCGCTCATGGTGGTCAGCTTGAGCTGGATTTCGGCGAGGTTGTTGCCAAGCCCACGAAGCTCTTTGCCGAGACCGAGCATCTGCATCAGGTCCTTTGGACGCAGTGAGGTCGGGTCGGGTGCGGGCTGGTCAATGACGGCTTTTGCGAAGCGTGCCAGCTGACCCATCGCTCGACCAAACTCCGGATAGCGGTCGGCATCGGTCGGGCTGAACGCGGCAATCTCTTCCCGTGTTCGCGCAGCATCCGGCCAGCGACAGAGACTTCTGCCGTCTGGGTAGGGAGTAAACGACGCCTCCAACGGAGTGATCTGCAGACCGTGTTTCGCCAAGTCGAGGTCTCGGATAATCCAGGGTCTAAGTAGGCTCACGACGTAGCTGCACACGGTGTAGGTGAAGCCTGGGTAGATCTCCTCGGAGACCGCAGCCCCCCCCAAGACATGACGCTTCTCTAATACCAGCACCTTGCGACCGGCCTTTGCTAGGTACGCGGCACAGGTCAGGCCGTTGTGGCCTCCACCCACAATGATGGCGTCGTAGACCGTGCTCATGCTTTTTCCCGTGATTTGGAGACGACACTACGCTTGCGTTCCGGGTCGAAGAACGGGGTCTCGACTACACGTGCGGTCACATGTCGCCGTCGAAACTCGGGGGTGTGCTCGACGCGCAGCTTCGCTCCCATCACACTGTGTGAACTGAACACCTGACCGAGGGCCAGATAGCGCTTGAGCAGGGGGGACCAGACGCTGCTGGTGACCTGCCCGACTTGGTTGTGACCAGCGGCGTCATAGATGGGCACCGCACTGCGACAGGCGACTGGAGCGAGGTGAGGAGGCAACCCCTCGGCTGTGTACAGCGCCTCAATCTCAGCCCAGTCGAGCTCAAGACCCACGATTGCCCAGGCCGGACCGCGCTTGACCTCTTGTGCAATGGCGTCCTGGCCGATGAACGGGTCTCGGTCCAAGTCAACCGTCCAACCCAGGCCTGCCTCGTGCGGGGTGGAGCGCTGATGGTCGGTGATGCAGTGTCGAGCGCTTAGGTAGTCGACGCCTTGAAGTACGAATCCGGCCTCGATTCGGACAACGTCTAGGGCATCGAGTCCGACCGGCTCAAGGCCGAGAGGCGTGCCCTCCTCGACGATGGCGTCCCAGACTTGGATGGCATGTTCGGGCGCCATCCACAGCTCGTAGCCGAGGTCGCCGGTGTACCCGGTCCGGCTGATTGTGATGGGGATGTCGCCCACGAACGTTGTCTGTCGAATGCGGAAGAACCGCATTTTGTCGAGGTTCCACGCCACAAGAGGGCGCAAGATTCGTCTTGCCAGGGGCCCCTGGACGGCCAACGCGCACAGCCGTTCCGTCATGTCTTCAATACGCACGTTGAACCCACGACTATGGGCGTGCCACCAGTGCATCCATGGCTCAGAGGTGGTGAAGCGAAAGTGAAGGGGACCTAGTCGGCTAATCGTGCCGTCGTCTAGGCATTGGCCGTCCGAGTTGGCCATCGCTGAATAGCGCACGGCGCCAGTCTTCATGGCGCCTACGTCGCGGCACCACAGGCGTGATGCGAACACCGCGGCATCAGGACCGTGAATGTCGTACTTGTACAGCGGGCTGACGTCGAGCAGCCCTGCAGTGTGGCGAAGGGCCGTGTACTCCCGCTCGGAGTGGGTGTCGTAGGCGCGAACTGCGACTTTACCTGCCCACTCTTTGAAAGCGTAGGAGGTGCACAACGGGTGAGTACGAGCTGAGAATGGTGTAGGAGACGGCATTGCCGGCCAACTTAACGCGCGGTCAGTCAGCTTGTCGCTCAACTACTCAGGCTGAGCGAACTCGTACCGTCTCGCTGTGTGTCCGGTTGCCACAATGACCGCATTGTTGTGTGCGACGAGGTGGATGGGGTCTAGATCTCCCGGAACGGCCTGACTCCACATTGGGACGTGCTGGTCGTCGAATGCTCGCACGGTGAGAGTGCCGTCTGCAGTCACGTCGCCAGAGACGAACCATGTGGTGCCGCCATTGGAGACGGCAACGTTGGAGCGGAACGGGGCTACGTCTTCGACAGTCAATGTCCCGCGAGCTCCGCCACCATTGAGTGTGTACAGGTCCACTTTGGCGGCCTGTCCAGCGCGTTGGTGAGTGATGCCGATGCTTGCGCCGGTGAAGGCGGCGATGTCGTGGAACAACTCAACGCTGCGGATGGTGCCGGCAGAGGGCGGGCGGGTTCGGCTGACCACTGAGCCATCTCCAGCTCGAACGACCAGGCCGATGCCGTCTGAATGGGCCAATGTAGGAGGGGTGGTGGGCAGGGGCAGCACGTAGTTGACGTCGCCCCCCCAGCGCTGGGCCCACAAGGCTTCGCCTGTCCGGCTGATGCAGTGAACCTCGTCGGACCCCTCGAGTGTCGCGATGGCCTCCTGATTGCCGTCACCGTCGACGTCCATCGCGAAGAGACGCTTAATAGCGTGTCCCTCTACAACGTACTCTCCGGCCAACCCGCCGTCCGAGAGCAAGAAGCGCACCGAGCCCTGCGCGGCGAGAGCAGTCACTGGGGTAGTTCCGGCTCGTTGAAGCACTGCCACTGCAGATGGAGCGGGTGCCGGCCACGGGATGAGAGCGGACTCCGAGCCGAGTACGCGTTGCCCGCTTGTTCCAACAATAATCACTGTGTCTTCCTGCACAATCAGACCAGCAATTGTACCAATAGCCGCTACATCGATGTCCTGGGCTTCTAGGTATCGAGGGCCTGTGGGACTAGTGGAGGTGGGGCTTTCAATGGTTGAACCGGAGCAACCGGCCAAGACGCAGCTAGCCAATAGGTGGGACAGGATTCGCATGCGGCTTTGACCTCCGGTGAGAGGGCGACCTATCGTGTCCAATGGACACCGACGTGAGTGTTTTCCAGCAGACCTGAAGGCTGCGCAAAATTTTTTCTTATGTTTTCTACTGTTGATCACCTAGGTCGATGTCCATTTTAGTTGGCGTTTGTTCTTTGCTATCCGGAGTCGTTGCTGAGACTTGGTCGGCTGAAAGAGATTTTTCAGGCGAAAATTATTTTGCGCGGCTTCGAGAACGGTGTACTGTCTGGGCGTGGAAGGCAGTTCACAATCACCCCCTGCCCATTCCGACCGGAGCCGACAATGCTTACCCAATTCATTCGTGACGAAGACGGAGCCACAGCCATTGAGTACGGCCTGATTGCCGCTCTTATCGCTGTCGTCATCATCGCTGGCCTGACCCTGCTCGGCACCAGCATCAACGACAAGTTCGCAACGGTCGGTACTACGGTCCAAGCAGCCGGCGGCGGATCGTAAGCACGGCTGGGCAACGCCCACCACTGCTTCCTGTACTTCATTCAGTTCAATTTCTTTCGCATAATCCACAACGGAGTTTCCCATGTTGACCCAATTTATTCGTGACGAAGACGGCGCCACCGCAATTGAGTACGGCCTGATCGCTGCTCTCATCGCAGTCGTGATCATCGCTGGCCTGACCCTGCTCGGCACCAGCATCAACGACAAGTTCGCTACGGTCGGTACCACCGTCCAAGCTGCTGGCGGCGGCTCGTAGTCTGCGCGGGGCCATTGGGTCCCGCCACTCGCCGCACGCGTTGCGAGCGAGAACCCTGGTGCTCGGGCTGTGTCGGCCCACACCTCACTCTCATTTTTCTGGAGTTTCCCATGTTGACCCAATTTATTCGTGACGAAGACGGCGCTACCGCAATTGAGTACGGCCTCATCGCTGCTCTCATCGCAGTTGTGATCATCGCTGGCCTGACCTTGCTCGGTACCAGCATCAACGACAAGTTCGCTACTGTCGGAACCACCGTTCAGGCAGCTGGCGGCGGCTCGTAAGCCCTTTCGGGAGCCGTCCGCGGCTCTCGTACATTGCGCCCGCCCACGAGATTGTCGTGGGGGGGCGTTTGTGTTTGTGGCACCTACCCAATGGGCGGGGTGGCTGTCTTTGATATCTCCTTGCGTCCGCATCAGCGCCCATGAGCGGCTAAGGGGACACGACCAGCGGGGCATCGTGTGAGCTATTGTTTTCGCGTTCAGGGCGTACGTGCCCTCTCATATGAAGACGTAATTGGGGAGCACTCTCTCCATTGTGAGACACGTGCGGTCCTTTCTGGTGACTGGAAGACTGGTCATCAACACCGGCTCTTCGTGCGCGGCGTGTCGACCCGGAGTGTCGAGGTCATTCTAGAGGGCGGCGAGTTCACCACTCGATTGTTCTCGGGTGCCTGTCGTGAAGACTATTTGCTGGCTCTCGATCTGGCCGCAGCCGTCTCACGCATCAGCGGTCAATCCGTTGTGAGCGAAGAAGGTGTGTCATTTGTCCCCTCGGAACGCGGTCAACGGTACGGGCGTGGCTGGGTAGACGACCACATTCGGGCGATTGGTAAGGTCATCTTGCGTATGGCGAGCAGTCGCCGTCCCGAAGAACCTTTGGTCGTAGAAGGGCCCATTCGGGCATTCCACATTGGCCCCCATGCTGCCGAAGCCATCACCGCATCCGGACACTCCGACCTGGAGCGTGCTGAGCGCATGTTCGACATGATGCGGGAGGTTCAGTACCCCAGCGCGCCCATGTTGGAGCCAAGGGCCACGGTGTTGCCAGACTCCGAACAGGTGGTCGCGGCTGCATTTATTGAGCCAGAGACGGCCGTCGTTGTGCAACGAACCGATGTGCTGGCTTTTATGACGGATGTTCCCGCGCATGTGCCTTGGGTTCCGGCGATTGACCTGCTCGGACCTTACGTTCGCTTCTTAGATGAGTGGACTGTTGCGATCGCGCCGATACCTCGTGAGGCGTGGGCTGACCTAACGGCAGCTGCGTCTACAATGGAGGTTGCCCCTGCATCAAATCCCGAAGAGTTGACCCAACACACATGGTGGTCCACTCAGGTGACAGATGCGCCAACCGAGGTCTTTCAGCGCCCTGTAGCCCGCCATGACGATACGCCCGACGAAGAGGGAGTACGACGATGGTGGGACGTGTGGCGCCAGAGAAGATGACACTGACGATGGTCGCGACGTGTGCGCGTGGCTTGGAGTCTGTGCTGGCCGAGGAACTGGGTGAGCTCGGTGCCGAGGACATTCGAGAAGAGCGAGGAGCACTTCGCTTTCGTGGTTCGCACGAAGTGGCCTACCGGGTCTGCTTGCGTTCGCGTATCGCAAGTCGGGTACTGCTCCGGTTGGGGCGGTTTCCCGTCCCAGATGCCCGTGCGCTGTATGACGGAGTACACGGCGTAGATTGGTCAGAGCACCTCAACCCAAGCAAGACGCTGCGGGTAGATTTTGTGGGCATCAGTCCACAGATTCGAGACATGCGCTTTGGTGCCATGAAGACCAAGGACGCCATTGTTGACCGTATTCGGGACAAGTATGGGCAACGTCCGGACATCAACGTCCAGGACCCAGATGTGCGCATTCGAGTCCACCTGCGTGGTGGGTTCGGCACAGTGCTGCTCGACCTGTCTGGCGCACCGCTCTTTCAGCGCGGTTGGCGGCAAGATGCAGGACCGGCACCCCTCAAGGAGACGCTGGCAGCGGGACTGCTTCGCATTGCTGGCTGGCCACAAATTGCAGCGAGCGGCGGAGCACTGATTGATCCCATGTGTGGTTCAGGAACGTTCCTCATTGAAGGTGCTGAGATGGCGCTCGGCCGTGCAGCCGGTCGTCGCCGTTCCTTTGGCTTTGAGCGCTGGATTGGCATGGACCAGGCGTCGTGGGAACGAGTCAAGAACGAGCCGGACGTGCCGCTGGCACACCAGCCGCAGCTGTTCGGGTCGGACATCAGTGAGGAGCAGTTGGTACGCACGCGGCATCACTGTGAGGTTGCAGACGTGAAGCGCTACATCAAGCTCCGTCGTGCTGACTTCCAGGAACTCACGCCACCCGTCGACACCGGTATCATTGTGACGAATCCGCCCTATGGCGAACGTCTGAACGACCTAGACGAAGCCGAGCAGACCATGAAGGCGCTAGGCGACACGCTGCGTACAAAGTGGCTCGGCTGGACCGCTTGGACATTTGCAGGGTCTGCGCGTCTCGCCAAGCGAATTGGCCTCAAGCCTAGCGAGAAGCACATCCTGTTCAACGGTGCCCTTGAGTGCCGCTTCTTCGCTGTGTCGATCCGCTCGGATGCGCCAATCGGCAAGCCGAGTTGGCGTCAGAAGGACGTCTAGCGGGAACCCTTCGGGCCTGATTAGGCCTGTGGGGCTTGGGCTTCCATCTCGGCAATCTTGGTGCGCACGTCGTCCATGTTGACCTGACCGGCTCGGTTGAGCAGGTCCTTGAAGTCACCCGGGGGCAGAGCTCCCGGTTGGGCGAAGATAGGGATGCCCTCGCGGAAGATCATGATGGTCGGGATGCTACGAATCTGAAGCATGCCAGCCAGTTGTTGCTGTGCCTGCGTGTCGATCTTGCCGAACACAATGCCCTCGTGCTCTTCAGAAGCCTGTTCAAACACCGGTGCGAAGTTCTTGCACGGACCGCACCAGCTGGCCCAGAAGTCGAGGACCACGAAGGGGCTGTTTTGAATTGTGCTCTCGTAGTTTTCGAGCGTGATTTCTTGTGTGGCCATGAGGTCTCCCAGCGGACACCAGTTCAACTACCGGCATCGTCGCGCGTGGCGGAAGTACACACGCTGGCGCACTCCGCAACCACTTTACTGCTACGTCACTCTGTCCGAACGCGAAGTTCGGGACAGGCTGTGCCCTAGGCCGAACGCCGGCGACGAATCAAGGGAAGCAGGCCCAGAGTTACCAGTCCAAGCAGCCCAGTGAATGGCGTTGGGGCGGCTGCGCACTCGCACTCTCCGAACAGCGGAATGGGGTCGCCGGTATCCGTACGGCCAGGGTCTCCGCTGTCGCGAGGAGTTCCGTCACCTACGCAAAAGTAGCCGCCCTCCGACTCAACGTAGTCGCAACCACCTTCGTCGGAACAGTCGCGCTCACGGAGCTCTCCGCCCTGGCACCACACGGCAACATCGCCCTGGCACTCGCCTTCAAAGTCAATGCCATCGCAGTCGTCGGTTGGTTCCACGTCGCCAGTGGTCTCGAATGGCGCGCGGTCAACACGGAAGGTGTAGTTGGTGGTTTCTCCTTCAAAGCATGCGAGGAACGCAAAGATACGTCCGCCAGCGAAACCATCATCCGAGACAGGCCCCGTCAAGCCAGAGCCTCCGCTCGATGCAAGTGGCTCGTTGCTCGATGTGTCGTAGACGGCGAAGTCGAGGTCGGAGCTTCCCGTCCAATCGAGGGTGAATCGTGCGTTGTCTGTACACGGCAGATCTAGAACGAACCAGTCCCGGTCTCCGGTGTAGGCGTTGTTGCCGTCGTTGCCACAGGTGAGCTGACCCGACACGACGACATCGCCGCCGCTGGTCGGAGCCCAGTAGTCAACATCGTCTTCGCCGCTCCAGTCGTTGGGCTCACTCTCGGTGTAGCTGACTGCAGCGCCCGAACAAGTACCGTCGGTAGGGTCTACCGGTGCGGAACCGCTGCACGTACCGCCGTCACAGGACACACCGCAGGCGCAGTACTTGTCTGCCGAGCAGGTGTTGGAGCTACTGGGGGCGTTGCCGCAGATGGCTGATGTGTCGTCGCAGGTCAGGTCGCGCTCAGCCGTACCGCCGGAGTACGAAGGCCACAGGCTTGAGCCGCTGTAGTCGCTGTGTCCAATGCCGGCCCAGTGACCCGCTTCATGCGTAGCGACGGAGCGAAAGTCTACCCGATTACTGGAGGTTGAGTTCGGGTTGAACGAGAAGTTTTGCCCGTTGAACACCATGTCTGAGCTGCCAATGAGGCAGTTGGAGGGGTTGTACGACACCAGGGTGATGCCGATGGTCGACGCTCCCCAGGCCGCAGGCCAACCCGATTCGTAGACGCCCACAATGTTTGCGCTAGAAACGCCGCCCGGGTCGGCGTTGACGTCGCTGCCGCGGGTGGGGGTGTACGAAGTACAGCCTGGATTGGTCCACTCGTCGAACGATGTCTCCATCTGGCTCGCGAAGGTCGAGAACGACAGCTCGTTCGACACGTCACTGGTGGACAGCTGGTAGGTGGTCTGGCTGCCGGACCAGCGCGTAGGTTGGCCTCCACAGGTATCGAGGTAGTCGAAGGCCTGGGCCGTAGGCGCCAAGACAATGCCAGCGCCAATGAGCAGAGTTGCGGTTGTGCGAGCGCTCACTGCTCACCTCCATTGGCGGCGGGAGCGGGGACCGGGGCCACCTCTTCCAGAATAATGGCAAGCCGGGCCAGAGTCATTGGCGAGCCTTCTGAGTCGTCGACGAAGGGACGCATGGGGCCAACCTTGCTGCGATGAAACAGGCCCTCATCCAGGTCTCGCTCCAGCAGGGTGCCGTCAAGCGATGGGATGACGCTGTACTTGGACTGCTGTAGTGCGGTCAGGTACCAGAAACCGTCTACCTGGCGAACGAATAGGCAGACGGCTTCCCCGGGGATGAGCGTGGCATCACCGGGCAGCCGAAGGATCTCGTCGCCAAGGCGGCCTCCCATTTGGTGCACCTCGAAGTCTACGGGGGCATCTCCGTACAGCGATTTTTGCAGGTGGACCGCGGTGTGCGTGAAGAGTCGCCCAGTGGCTGGATCTCGGTCGACGCGCTGCTCTCCGACAGTCGCCAATATGACGGCGTCTGACTCGAGAGCATGCTCCACTTCCGACAGGTAGACAGCCGTCGTTGCATGGGCAGAATCGGCCATGGGTACGGTGAGAGCTAGGGCGGCGAGGAGCGCTGCGCCGCGTACAAACCTGATCATAGAGCCTCCGGATGAGTCGAGCATAGCCGCTCCGCACGTGAATGGTCGGTAACCATCCCGTCAACGCTCCACGAGGGAACGCTCTGTCGCTACACTTGCTTCCCAGTGGTCCAGTTCTGCGTTGGTAAACGGAAATGAAGACGACTGGACCTCCAGCAGGGTGAAGCGCTCAATGAGGTCCTGGGCCCGTTCTCCCCACTCGGTGGGCGCTCGTGTTGCCCACATCTCGCCAATCGCGGCGCGGCGACCCGCATAGTCGGGCAGTGGATTGCCTAAGAGGTCTTCGCCACCATGCCAGATGCGAGACAAGTCCCGTTGAAGGCGAGCTGTGACGTGCTCGTCTGCCAGTGCTGTATGGAGTTGTACGACGTCGTCATGAACGACGGTGGCAACCTGGGTGCGCTGTCCTTGCATCTTGCGATTGTCGGTCACCAACCCCTGAACGGACATGCAGGAAATCAGTGTCCACGGCGTGAGGCAGGCGAGATTGGCGGCCTTGGGACGGTCTGGGTCCCATTGTGCACCCGGTGGAGCCCAGACGAACCCGCGCCTGCGCGTTCGCACATGACCCTCTGGGCTGACCACAACGACCGGTCGCCAAGCATCCCCGTGACGAAAGATGAGGTCACCGTCTCGCTGGGTGTCTCGATGGTACCCCTGGCCCTGAAGCGTTTCCGTGAGCGCTTGGCGTGCTTCAACGACCGACACGGTGTCGCGGATGACCACTGTGAGCACATCGTCGGTGTCAGCCTCCGTATCGGGCTCTTGAGCCCAAGCGAGGGCAATCATCAGCAGCAGAGACAAAACAACCTTCCATCACCTCTGGGAGGTGGACAAACGGGGCTTATCCTCTCTCTGGAGTGTGCCGAGTACCTCAATGACTGGAGGACCCATGCGAATCATTTCTCTCCCCATCTCATTGCTCATCGCCCTTCCGGCATTGGCCAATGAAGCCCCATCAACCCCAGAGTCTGGCGCGCTGAGCGCGTTCGAAGACCGGGAAGCGACCATTCAGTTTCACGGTGTCGATGCCGATGAAGACTCGCTGACCTACCGAATTGTCGATGCCCCAGAGCACGGCGAAATTGTTCAGCGAGCTGGCATGTGGTTGTACCAACCCGCCGCAAACTTTCATGGCACCGACACCTTCAGCTATGCCGCATCGGACGGTATCGCAGAGTCGGTTCCCACCCAGGTCGCGGTGGCGGTAGCCGCAACGCAGGACGTCGTCACAGCCGAGCCGCTGTCGATTGAAACCAATGAAGAGGCCGGTATTTCCTTCACGCTCGCTGCAGTCGCGGAAGACGGCGTTCGGGTGAGTTGGGAATTGTTGGAAGGCCCGCGTTCGGGCGCCCTACAAGGCGAAGACCAGATGTTCGGCGACTCAACCCCCACACTTAGCTACACGCCAGATGACGACTTCTTCGGCAGCGACCGCATTGTTGTGGCAGCCTACGACCGTGGCAGCCCCGTTGCGAGCATCATCCAAGTGCCGATTCGTGTAATTGGCACCCCAGATGCGCCCGGTGCCGTGTCATTGCTGTCGCCGGAGTTCGGCGCCGAAGTCACGACTGTGCGTCCGACGTTGCAGTGGTCCACGGTGACGGATGCCGACGGTGACCCCGTCACGTACGCTGCCCGTATTTGGAACATGGGCACCAACGAAATGGTGGCATCCGGTGCTGGATTTCGGGCCTCGGGAGCGGTTGTTCAGTGGCGACCATCCCTCGAACTGACAGCCGGTACCTACTACGCCTGGGAGGCCTACGCTGACGACGGCGAGCTGCGCGGTCCACTGTCAGCCGAAGGGGTCTTTAGTGTCTCAAGCATCAACGCTGCCCCGAGCGGCCTCGCGCTTCTCGAGCCCGCAGATGGCGACATCCTGACCACCGATGCACCGACTCTGGTATTTGACGCCGCTGTTGACCCCGAGGCCAGCTCGGTGTTCCACGAGATTGAAGTCGACCATGCTCGGGATTTCTCCAGCGACGACCGGCTTCAGGTCTCCGTGCCAACCAATGGTGGTACCCAGTCGATTGACGTCGCTGACTATGCCTACGCACTACCGCGCTTCTCCCAAGGCTACGCCCGGATTCGCGCCGTCGACAACACCGGGGCTTCAACACCCTGGCAGGTCGTCGGATTCACCGCAGGCGGGCCCAACAGTGCCCCAACAGAGCCTGAAGCTGCGATTGTGAACGACCATCCAGCGAGCGACTGCGTTTGGTCCATTCGCTCGGTCGACCCAGACGCCGACGCGGTCCAATACGAGGTCACCAAGGTCTTGAACTCGGACGATGTCACGACCACCGCGTTCTACGACGTCGGTTCACCCGAGGCGATCTATGCATGTCCGCGTAGTGCAGAGGGTGAGGTCCAAGGCGTTTGGGTTCGGGCAGTCGACGAGTTCGGCGCGGCGTCAGAGTGGGCTTTTGCAACGCCAAAGAACGCGAACGAACAGCTCGCCTCATCCTGTAGCTCCGTCCCGGCTCCAGTGGGGATGTTCCCGCTCGCACTGATGCTCTTGGGCCTACGACGTCGTCGTAGCTAGTCCGTAGCCCCTAGTCTTCTTCGCCACCGTCGAGCACGTCGTCCACATTGGACGCTTGGTCGACGATGGCATTTGCGGCTTGTGAGACAGCAAAACTGTCCGGTACGTCCGCGCCAATGACCCGGCTCTCGACCCAGAATGCCTCGGCGCGTCGTGCCCCATCGCCCCAGGGATAGACAAAGAACATGGCGTACGATTGGTCGACAGCCACGATGCTGGTGGAGAACTCAACTGGCGTAGGGGACAACGTGCGGCCTGCGATGAACGGCTCGCCGTCTTCTGGGTGGACCCAGCGCAAGGTCTGTGTCCAAGTCTGTGTGGAGCGTCCGAGGAGTCGAACGCGTACCGTCTGTGTGGCGGTGTAGGTCCAGGTGTCGCACTCGCCAGCGAGGAAGCAGTCGACGTCGGTCTGTTCGGTCATTTCGAACTCTTCGACGGACTCGAACAGATCGTCCTTGTTCGCAGCGGCCAAGATGGGCAGGACTGCGTCGAGCGTGTTTCGGTAGTCAGCACCGGCAACGGCACCCAACACACCGTCGATGTCTGGGTCTTCGACGCCCGCATTCTCTAGATTTTCAACTGAGAGGTCTTCGACGCGGTAGCCATCAGTTAGTTCCTCAAAGTTCTCGTCCACCCATGGGAATAGCCCTTCACCAACGGCAATGAGGTACTCTTCGTCGTCGTCAAAGTGCTCGAAGCCATAGACCACGAGGTCTTCGATTTCTTCGGGGGCATCCACAACGGTACAAGCGCTGGCGAGGAACAGGAGGGTGAGGGCAGGGCGCATGGGGTCTCCGCGGGAGGGGCGTAGCGTACCGCTGATTGGACACCGCACGCTACGTCTTGCGTCCCTACTCTGCGGTAAGCTCGTCGTTTAGGGCTTCTTCGCGAGCCATCAGCTCGGCCGTGTGCTGGCTTCGGGTGTGCCACATGAGCCGCCAACAGGCCAACAGCCCGAGGAGAACAACGACACACAGGCCAATGATCCATGGCGAACCGTTGGAGATTGGCAGGGTCGTGGTCACCAATCCAATGCCAATGAGAGCGGTTCCAGGAACGAGTGGGAGGACCGTCCATAGGGCGGCGGTTCTTGCCGAAGAGATGCCGTCGTTCAACAGGCGCTGGTAGGCGACCATAGGGGCGGCGCCATCAGGGGCAGGTGCAGGGCGGTTGCGGACTGTCCACCACACACCGATGAGGCTGCCAATCGCGGCGAGGCTCGCCCCAATCTGTACCCAAAACATCCGTGTGGTCAGGGCAATAAAGACGAACACAACAGTCATCAACGCTGACGTAAACACGTCACGTGAGGCACGCTTGCGGAAAGCGTGCATGAACGATTCGGCTTCTTGCATCAAGGATGGAGGTGTCACACCCACATCTTGCCACAGCACGTTGTTAGACTTGCGCGAAGAGGTGTGCATGGGTGGTGCGTCAGTTGAGTTGCTGTGCCTGGTCGGGGAAGACCCGCCGGAACGTTTGGCGTCGGATGCTGTTGTGAGTGTCACCGTTGACACTCCCGACGCGGGGCCAGCGACCGCGCGCGTTGAGGGCACGGGATTTTATGAGGGTGCGCGTGTTCGTATTGGCATGGTCTTCGGAATCGTCCCGCATGTTCTGATCGATGGTGTGGCGCACGAAGATGGTGATGGATGGCGCATTGAAGACGTTGTGCATGCGATTCGTGAGCGACCGCTGGAGACGGACGCGGAGTCACTCGTGGCACAGCTCACGACGGCATTTGCGTATGAGGCCATCTTCGGTCACCGCGTGGAGTTGGCGGTAGACGACAACATAGCGGCAGTCCCGAATCCGCCCAACCAGACGCTTGGAGAGTGGTTGGACCAGGTCTGTGAACAACACAACCTCACGGTCACGCGCAGAGCCGGTGCATCGGCCTTTCAAAGCGTGTTTCGCGTGGGACCGCTCGCGATGCAGCGATGTCAGATGCCCCCGTTCACTCCCGACTCTGTGCTGAGCGAGCGACGCTTTTCGCCCGCGCCGGGTGTTCGAGTGGCTGAGCTGCGTGTCGTGGCGACGACCCAACAGCGCGGGTTGATTGGACGCGTCCACGACCTGGTCGGGTTTGGAGACGACGACGGTGTCTGGTACGCCCAGCACATCTGCCACCATCTGGAGGCTGCTTCCTACGAACAGACCCTCACCCTCGTTCGAGTGGGCGCATGACGGACTCGGTGTACGACGCGCTTGTGGGTGCCGTCGGAGACGTATTTCCAGCAGCACAGGCGGTCGTTCTGTCCGACGGTGAGCTTGTCTGTTCGCATGCCGTAGGTGAGGCTGCTGGCGCTGTGGTGACGCCACAGACGGTGTTCGACATTGCCAGCATCACCAAGTTGGTCGCGACAACCGCTGCACTCGGCCTGCTGGTGTCCGAGCGACACATCAGCTTTGACGACCCCGTGAGCGATTTCCTTCCGCTGTTTGCACGGAACGGAAAGGCTGACCTGACGATTCGTCAGCTAATGGGGCATAGCTCTGGCCTTGCGCCGTGGCAGCCGTTCTTCGCGAGCTGTCAGGCAGATCCCATCGCTCAGCAGGTCTACCCTTGGGCGCCGGTACTTCCCGGCGTGTCGCGAGCCATGGCGTTTGAGCGCGCTCGGAGCCTTGTTGTGGATGCGGTTCTCACGGCTCCACAGGCGCATGAGGAGGGGGTTCGTGCCTACTCGGACCTCGGCTTCATCACCCTTGGCGAGGTTGTGGCCTCTGTGACTGGCCAGCCTTTCGACACGTTCTGTGCCGAGCACATCTTCGCCCGATTGGGGGTTGAGCAGACGCGCTTCTTCGACCTGCGGACCGCACCGTTCAGCGAGGGCATTATCGCCGGCACCGGAAGCACGCGTCCGCGGCAGCCGGCTCCTGGACAGGAAGGTCTGTTTCGCGTGCCCGACCAGCCGGAACAGGTCTGCCCAGGCGAAGTGGATGACGACAATGCGTTTGCCATGCACGGTGTTGCCGGTCACGCCGGCGTCTTCTCGACCGCGATGGACGTTGCCCGAATTGGCCAGGCCCTTCTGGAAGATGCCTTCGGCGCTGGGCACTTGATGAGTACCGGCGTGATGCACGAGATGATGTCGGTGGACGTTGGTGCGAGTGGCCCTGAGCGTGGTCTTGGCTTTGACCGGATTTCGAAGGTGGGGTCGTCTGCAGGGACACGTCTTGGGCAGGGCGGCCCGCTCGGTGGGGTTGGGCATCTCGGCTTCACTGGGACGTCACTGTGGCTAGACTTGGACCGCAAGGCCGTTGTTTGCTTGCTCACCAACCGTACGTTGATGGGGCGTGAGCATGCAGCCCGCATCAGGGCATTTCGTCCACAGTTCCACAACCTCGTGGCCGACATGCTCGATACAGACCCCGAAGCCGAGGTTGTGACTGACCCAGGGGTGCGCTGACGGGGCAGGGATGCGTTATACTGCACGTCCCTCCGCGCACTTTGCGCACCCCCTCCCCAACATTGCCCCGGACGTTGCCATGCGCAATCTGCTCAAAGCCGGCATTCGCCGTTTTGTTACTCCTGACTCACGTCATCCGATCGGAGACAAGCACGCGACGGTGATTGCGGTGTCGGTGCAGAAGGGCGGGGTTGGTAAGACCACCACTACGGTGAACCTGGCATCTGCTCTGGCACGTCATCACGACAAGCGTGTCCTGCTGATTGACCTGGACCCACAAGGACACGTGACTACCGCACTCTCAGCGCAGGTACGTCCGGGTGGTGGGGCTCTGTCCCGCGTGCTGACGGATGAGCAGACCACCGATGAAGTCATGGATGTGGTCACAGCGACAGACATCCCGAATCTAAGCGTCACGCCATTCGACGCGAACCTCGGCAGCGCGGAAGACCTGATGGGCACGCGCATTGGAAAGGAGTTCCTGCTCCGGGATGCCCTGCGTGTGACCCGAACGCACTACGACTTCATCGTCATTGACTGCCCACCCAATCTGGGCAACCTGACGCTGAACGGCCTGTGTGCTGCGGACCAGGTACTCATTCCCTGCGACCCATCGCCGCTTGCGGTCAAGGGAGTGGACGCTGTGGTGCAGACCATCACCCGCATTGCCAGTCGCCTCAACCCCGACATCGACGTTCTCGGCATTCTGATGACGCGGGTGGACGGTCGTAATCGCAAGCTCAATGACACCGTCACCGACAAGATTCGTGAGACCTATGGTGATGTCATGTTGCCTGTCAGCATTGGCATCGACACTCAGCTCGCCAAGGCACAAGTGGATGGCCAGGACATCTTCACCTTCGCGCCGACAAGCCGGGCAGCCAAGCAGTACCGCGAGCTCGCAGACCTCATCGTCGCGTCGTGAGAATCATCGCGTCTTGAGCTCAAACGGACAATGCCCGCGACACTTGCGTGACGCGGGCATTGAAGACAGACGACGCGAACGCCGTCTGCAAGATGCGAGTGGCCTTATTCGACCATGATGCAGCGCTCACAAGAGAGCGTGATCTTCTCGGTTGCGCCGTTCGAACCGGTAGCGTCGAGCTCAGGAAGTTCCCAAGCAGACGGGTACGCGGAGAGGAGGTCGTACTTACGAACAACTTCCGTTCCGTTGTGGCGGAGGAAGGTGATGGAGACGGTCTTGCGGCTGATGTTGCCAGCAATGATTTCTTCCCACCAGTTGTGGAGCTCGTCACGGCCCGAGTAGATGCGCTCGAGGGTGATGTCTTCCCACTCGGTACGACCTGGTGCCTTACGCACGTACATGTCGGTTCCGTTCTTCCAGTTGATGGTTTCCACTTTTGCCTTGATGGCTGAACACTTGGTAAAGCCTTCGAGGTCGTGGGTCATGCCCGCAACCTTGACGATAAAGTTAAAGGAACCAATGAAATCATTTGTAGGAGTATTAAACGGCATAGTTCACTCTCTTGGATAATGTGGTGAATGACGCGGCCAGCGTACCTGGACGCCTCGGTCTCAAAATGTCCGGGTCCGGTATCGAACCCGGTGGCAATCTAGACCACAGGAGCCCAGCGACAAGGGGTAAGGCTAAACTTATTGATTATTTTCGGAATTACCCCGTGTGGAGCCCGGCCAGCGCCACAAGAGCGAGGCGCCGATCCAAAGCTCGCCAACACCGTTGGGTGTGCCATTGAGGCGTTCGCGTCGGGCGACGTGCATCAGGTGAAAGCGCGCACCCCACACGCGCCACTGCACGTCCGCATCAATACCCACGTGCCAGGTCGGGACCCACTGCACGGGGGCCATGAGCTCTTCGCTGGCAATCTCGTCACCGAGTACGGCATCCGCTGTGCGCGAGACGCCGCCGCCTAGGATGGCTCCGAGGGAGGTGCTTAGGGTCTCGGTCTCAAAGCGAATGGGGGCTAGGCGCGCGGTGACCTCGTTTCGAATCGTGGTCCGCGACACTAAGGGCCCTACTTCCTCTTCTTCGATGAGAATCCGTGTGAAGGCGGTGTGGTCGGCCTCACCCAGGTTGGGAAAGAACCCGATGGACGCGCGAGCCGCGAGCCACGGCCGCGCTGTGTAGCCGGCCCCTAAGGTGACGCCTCGGCGCTCGACGAACGGGTCGTCGATGACCGCTTCTCCCGACAGTGACAGCGTCACATCTCCGGGTGCGGCGTTCGCCAATAGAGTCAACAACAGGGCGAACACAGGGCCTCCGAGCCCGCGCAGTGTGCGGGACGCGAATCTAAACGTCGATGTTGCGTCGGGTCTTCCATCCAGCGAGGTGGGTAATGGGACTCTTGCTACTGCTGCTCAAGTAGGGCCTGCGCCGCCATCACGTCGGTGGTAAGGGACGCATCAACACCCAGCTCGACAGCTCTGGCCAGAGCCGTCCGGGCTTCTTCACGATTGCCGATCTCGAGCGCGCACAGTCCACGAAGCGCTTCGGCTCGTGCGGCAAGCGTCACAGGCGCCTCGAGTGCCAAGGCTCTGTACGGCGGCAGCGCCAGCTCGCAGTCTTGTAGTTGGTCTCGGGCCAGCGTCGCTTGCAGCTCCAGCAAGGCGAGGCGTCTGGGGTGTTCGAGGTTGGCGCGAAGCCACAGATCCAAGTCGGCCACAACCACGCGCGGTGGCTCCAGCTCTGCGGCCAGCTCAAGTCTTAGAGCTGCGGCCTCTGGCGCCATGGAGGAGGTGGGGTGTAGGCGAAGGAAAGCATCCAATGCGCGCGCGATTGAGGCCGGAGGCTCCGAGCTGTCCAGGGCATCGAGAATCTGCGCGAAGGCTTCCCCAGAAGTCCGAACGACGGGTTCGGTTGGCGCCACAGGCGGCGTGGCCGAGGCGGCGGCGACAGGTTGTTGCGTCGGCGCCGCAGTGACGGTGGATGCAGGGGGAGACACAGCGGTTGGGGCCACGCTGGCAATCGCGGGGATGTCAGGTCCCGTCTGGGGGGCGACGGTCAGGGCCGCAACAACTCCGCGATGGGTCCAGGTATCCCCGGCCGCCAAGATGGAGAATGCGCCATCGCGCTCGATCTCTACGCTACCGCGCAGCACATCGACATGAACGGAGTCGTAGAGCCGGTGCACGATGAACTGGGTTCCGGTGACGCGTACTGCAGTATCTGCAGCCAGAACCGTCAACGCCCGGTGTGCGCCGGTTGGGTCAATGTCGAACCGAGCAGAACCGCGATGCAGCCGGACCTGGGTGCCGCTCTCATCGGCTTGTTCGACAGTGAGTTCTCCAAGACCAGAGACTTGGATGGATGGCCCCAACTCCAAGGTCTGGAATTGGCTCATAGACGCTGTCTGGTACAGCGGAACCGCAATCTCGCCGTAGGCCGGAGGGGCGTCATTGAGACTGAACCGTGTTGCAATGAGCACGGCTGCCACGGCCATTGCTACTGGAACTAGCCAGATCAGCGGGTTGTGACGAACGGCAGGGGGTGCCTGACGCAGACGTCGGACGAGTAGGTCCACGGCTTCCTGGGGCTGTTCCGAAGCGGCTGCCAGCAAGCGCAAGTCCGCAGTTGGCAGACCCGGCCGCACGCGGTCCACTTCTTTCGGACCCAAGCGAAGGGCATCGTGAATCCAGGCAGGCCACCTCATGAGGTCACCTCGGTTGCAGGAGTCAGAAGTCCGTGGCGGATTTCGCCCATTTCTCGGCGCACGGCCACTCCGAACTGCTTGCGTGCATAGTGAAGCCGGCTGTACACGGTACCGACAGAGCAACCGAGAATTAGCGCGGTTTCTGGCGCGGTACGCTCTTCCAGGTCCATCAGAACGATGACCTCGCGGTGCTTGAGGGAGAGGCGATCGAGAGCAGAGATGACCTTGCGGCGGCGCCACATTGCGCCGACTTGTTCGTCGACGTCAGGGCCTGGATGCGGCGGCTCACGGACATCACCGAGACCGACCATGCGGCGTAGAGCGGCACGTCGGCGAGCATTGGCAACGACGCGCCGGGTGATGCCGTACAGCCAGCCTGTCAGTGCGCCGGCTTCCGGGCGGTATCGGTCGACGCGGGTCAACGCAACGGCGAAGACGTCGTGGGCGACATCCTCGGGGTCGATATTCGGGCCACCCAACCGCGTGGTCCAGTTCAAGACCTTTCGCGCATGGTCTCGGTAGAACTGGTCGAGGGTATTGCGGTCGCCACGTTTCAGGGCGTCGATGTCGATGTCGAGGTCAGAGGCAGCCACGTTCTCTCCTGCACCGGACTCTTGTGCGGGTGTCGTGCTGTCCTTCAATCTTCGTCACAACAAAACGAGGACGTCGGCCATCAGTGCGTAGTCATGGACCCAACGTTGGGCGCTGTCTTGGTTGCGCCGCCGGTAGCGAACGCGGTCTACGCCAGATGCGCGCAGGCGGACGCTGGGGGTCACCCAGAGGTCTAGGCCTACACCGGCAACAGGTCCGATGTCGTACTGAACATCAGCGGGGTCAAGGATGACGATGGACTGGTCCTCGAACTGACTCGGTGTCAGCTTTCGTAGGACGCCGCGCCGAAGCTCCACGCCGCCGAGGAGAAGTGGGCCGCTCTGCCACTTGCGTGTTTTCGGTGCAGGCATGCCGAGCTCGCCCATGAGCGACACGGTGAACACGTCCAAGTAGGTGTCGTAGCCCTCAAAGTTCTCGTCTGTGAAGACGCCGACGAGTTTGCGGTCAATGGACGACTCGCGCAGGTAGCTGCCCGCCGCGAAGAACACGTCCAGCTCAACAGCTACAGGGCCGCTGCGTAGTCCGGCGATGAGCCGGGGGCCGTCAAGTCCATACCCGTTGACGGGGGCAATGCGCATTCCGAGACCCGCGGTCAGACGAGGTGGAGGAAGCGTGATTAGCGGTGACTTGTCCGGCTCGGGTGGAGGGGACGTGGGCTCGAGTACCACGGCTGTCCGGACCTCTTGAGGCAGCTCGGGAATCCAGCCGCCGTCGGCAACGCGCAGGCTGCGCAGCCAGGTTCGCGCCAGCAGTACAGCGGTCTCGGTTCGGCCGTCCCACTCGCGCTCGTAGCGGTGGTCTCTCGCGTACAGCACGAGGTCGCCGGCCTCGAATGTGAGCCGGTCTCCCTCCGTTAAGACTTGGGTTGTGACCTGCATGTCGTGTGCGGACCACAAGCGGTCGAGGTCGGACTGCAGGGCGGTGGCGGTGTCTGTCTCGGGCACCACCCAGGGCAGCGCCCATGCGGTGTTGACGGTCAGGACGAGTAGCAGACAGATTCGTGACATTTCGCCAGGGTGCAGCAACGCCGTCTAGATGTCGAGGGCAGATTTCCCACACAAGGTCAGTGCTTCGTCTACAGCAACACGGATATCACGTGGCCAAGCCTCTCTTTGGTGTGTGCGAAGTAAATGCATCAACACGCCTGCGGCCTCCGCCGGATGGGTGTGTTGTAGATCCGCATCGGTTGGCGTGACGCCAAGCTCGGACATCAGAATACGCGATGGTGTCGCTATGCGGAGTGCGCCGAGGTCGAGGACTGCCAAGGATAGACGGTCGGCGGCGAAGGTGTCGTTCAGCCCCTTGTTCGCGTGCAACAGCACGGCGACTCGCTCGCTACGCGTGCCGGTCACCCACTCAATGTGATGCGTCTGTCCGTCGAACCGCATGTCGCGCCCGTCCAAAACGACGAAGGTGCTCTCATCTCCGTGGTAGTGGCCGAGAAGGTCCAGCTCTGGTGCGTGACCCGTCCACAATCGGGCGGCTGACCGTTCCCAAACGTTCGCCGGAATGTGGTTGCGCATCCAGTCGATAGCGTCTGCCGAGGTGTCGACGCGTTGGCGTGCCAAGCGGTACCCAGGAGCCAATGCGCGCAAGCTGCCGTAGTCGCCGCCAACCACGTGGTCCATAAGGTCTGCGTCAACCTCTCCAGGCAGGCTCGGCGTGTTGGCCGGAACGCGGAACCACACAGCCGCCAAGACTTCTGTGTCGCTCGTCAGCACCACACGCATGTCGGCATATTCATCGGACTGGCGGCGATGAGCAGTGGCTGTAGTGACTCGGCTTGGGTCGACGTCGATGGTCAGCTTGCGCTTGCGGTCGCGGATGATCAGGTGCTCGCCCAGCTCGACCACAACGGGCCGGTCGCCACGCACCCAGAACAAGAACTCATAGACGAAGAATGAGCCGGCGAGGGGAAGGGGCATCCACCACCACAAACCGAGAAACGCGAGAATGGCGGAAGCTGTTCCGCCCACCACGACTTGGGCTACCCGAACCATGGGTCGAAGTACGGCATCGAGGACTTGCGGTGTTCCGTGCATTTTCATGGCGCGGCCCATAGCGCGGCAAGGTCGCTCGGTGAAACGCCACAGCAACCGCCAAGCCACTCGCAGCGCTCGCGAAGCGGTTCTGTACGACGCGCCCAGTCGTCAACATGACTCGGTTTGGCCCAGAACGGAGCATCACCTGCGGAGTCGCAGGCGGTCAGGACTTGCTCCGGTGTAGCGCAGTTAGCGCCGACCCCGCGCGCGCCTGCGGTCATCAGCGCGTCGTAAACACCAACGAGGGGAGTTGAGCATCCGAGCACCCGACCGTCACTCGGAACAAGACTGACCACGACAGCCATGCTGGGCTCTGCACGTCGTACCGCGTTGAGTGCGTCAATGGCCTGCTGTGCTGTGGTGAACGTCTCTAAGATGAGGTCCACAACACCGTTGTTGTGCAGTTCCGCCGCGAGTGCACCATACCCATCGGGGTGTGGCGCGACGGGACCGCTGCATCCCCAGACGGGCACTCCACAGGTTCGTGCGATGGCCACGGCTTGCGCGACAACGTGAGCGACGGTTTCGGGAGTTGCCGCTGCCATAAACGTGGCGGTCAACACAGCTTGAGCACCGGCGTCCACGAACTCTTGGTGTGCAGCCCGGACCCTCTGCGGATGTTCACGCAGCCAAGGTTCTACCGGTGAGAATGCGGGCAGGCCGAGTTCTTGAAGACGTGTCGCCAGACCGCCGTCGAGACGCGTTGTCAATGGACAACGTCGTCTTTACCGCCTTGATAGACGGTGAATCGCGGCTTTTCGGGCTGGCGCTTTGGGCTGGCAATGCGAATCCGAGCACGGGGCCCCAGCAAGAACCACCAGGCAATGGCTGCTAGCCACGTGAAGAACCCAACGGCGGCCATCATGTGCATGGTGCCCAGCAGCAGGACACCGGAGAGGATTCCAGTTCCCCAGGCGACGTACTTTGCCGGCACCGGAATCACAAAAAGCAGGGAAATCGTAGCGTCTGGGCTGTGCAGGCCGAACATCACCAGCATGACCGCCAACAGCGGACTGAGTCCGTAGGCCGCCCCGCCGAGCAGGCCTGTCAGGTCAAAGGCGAAGGCGAGAGCTGAACCCACTACTGCCGAAAATAAAACTGCGCGGACGATTATTGCGTCAGGGAAGGAGCGGCGCAGTGCAGGCAGAATGAAGTAAATGGCCGCCGCACTCGTCAGCAGGCCCATGATGTCTCGCTGAAGGAACCAGCGAGTGAGCACCTGCCATGGCTGAAATCCGTTTTCCAGAGACAGCCACAGAAGCGGGACGAGGTTCACGCCCAGAATGCTTCCGACGACGACTTCGACAACGTACAGTCCCACCAAGCCGAATAGCAGGCGTTTGGTGAGGGGCGAGGGCGGGGGAAAGTACAGTCCACCGGCAACTTGGCTCATGGCGTCTCCAACAACGTTTCGCTAACCCAAGCGCCGTCTGGTGGTGGGCGCTTCCCTCCTGCATCGGCTTCGGTATGATGCGCTGCGGAGACTGACTGGCGCGTGGCGTACATTTACGAATTGGTGGTGACAGAGGGTCCTCTCATGGGACGGTCCTTTCGCGTGGAGACACACGCCACTCTTAAGATTGGCCGGACGTGTCGGGACATTCCCTTGTTCCAAGACGAGCGCGCAAGCCTGGAACATGCCGAGCTTTCGTGGACCGCCAACGGTTTTTGGGTGCGCGATTTGGCGAGCGAGGGCGGGACCTTTGTCGATGGTCTGCCGATTCCGACTGAGGGAAAGTCGCTCCACATCGACTCATCCCTTCGAGTTGGCCAGACCGTCTTTCGGCTCGAAGAGCGTCGGTCAGTTCCCGCGTGGGCTGGCTGGTCCGCTGCCGTCGGTATCCCTCTGAGTGCGGTGATCATTGGGCTGATTGTCTTAGCTGTACGGGGCGTTTCTTACGAGCCAGAGATCCGCTTTGCCGCTCCCATTGCACAGGGAGAGCTCACCAGTGATCAGGTTGCGGTTCCGCTGTCATTCATGCGGCGATTTGGCGTGGACCACCGGGACTTGCGCAGTCGGCGGGTGACGGACTTTGATGCGGACGGGCACAGTGAGCTGTGGTTTCCACTGGCGGACTCCGAGGTCGTTGTGGAGCTGCACGGGGACGATTGGACGGTGGTTGCCGAGCTGCCTGTTGATTGCTCCGACCGGCCCGGTCTTGTTTTTCCCGACCAAGAGTGCGGTGGGCGACGCTTTCGGATGGTTGAGGGCACCTACGTTGCCGTGCAACTCGCAAGTCCGGTGGCTTGGATTGCACCCCTGGTCGATCTAGAGCCGGACGATGATCCTCTCCTTGAGCGACAGCCGGGCGAGCCACGCCCCTTCCGAGTTTCCGTAGCCCAGATGCCACGACTGACCGGGTTCTTGCGTGAACGCGGCATTGATGAGCCTATCCACTATCTGGCCTGCGAAGGCGTCTTCCCAGGTGTTCGCGCGCAGGTGCTGACGCAGGCGGGGCAGATCCATCGGCTGGAGCCTGGTTGTTTGGGGGCGATGAGCACGTCTGGACCAGGCTTGAACCAGTCCATGTCACGCGAAGACCCGGTTGCCATTGCGTTTACCGCAAACGGGTTTGATGCACTGCGCCGTGATGCGCTGACCTACCGCTTGGGTGACCCTGATGGGTTGTTTCGCCAGCAAGGAGACGACCCTCGATTGGACGCCTTCTTGGGAGTGCCCGACAGCCGGGCGATTCGGGTGTCCTTTGACTCGGACCCTGTCGCGCAGGTGGCTGTCGCAGATGAGGCGCGGCTCACCGGCCTTCGCGAGTGGGTTCACACCGAGGACAGTCCTGGGGCGGCTCCGATGTTGATGGCGTCCATTGACTCCCAGGGAACGGCCCGATTTGAGCTACCGGGTTGCGCTGTGGTTGAGGTTCAAACCGAAGCGTGGCATTGCCTGCTGCGTCGATGGTGCCGACCGACGACCGGCTTCCTCACCGCACAAGAAGTCGGCTGCACCGATCAACCTAGACCTCTGATGGGCGCGCCATACTTGGGCGGGGTGCATGTCAGTGGAGTCGATGGACTGGAGATGTGGACAGACATCGATGTCTACGGATTTGCCGGTCAGATAGACGTCAATCGGGTGCGTGTAGGCTTCCGAGATACCAGTGGTGTGCCAGCACCTTGACGGGACCGCCGGCATCCGGTACTGAACACGTGTTGCGTGAACACCTGTGCAGAGGCGAGCCCACATGGAAGACCTATCCCCACGGCAAAAAGAGGTCCTTGAGTACCTCGCGGCCATCATCTCGAAGCGCGGCGTCCCGCCGACCTTTCGCGAGATCGGGACCGCCATGGGAATCGGCTCGACCAACGGCGTCAGTGAGCACATCCGTAACCTCGAAAAGAAAGGCTACATCGAACGCATTGGTGGTCGTGGTGCCCCTCGCTCCATGCGCCTGATGGAGAAGTGCGGTTCGCTGATTGAAGAAGAGGTCGGAGAGACCGTGGGCATTCCCGTGCTCGGGCGAGTCGCGGCTGGCAACCCGCTTCACGCCGTTGAGAACCATGACGACACACTGCAGATCGATGCGGCGCTGGTTCCTGCTGGCGGCAAGGTGTTCGCACTGGTTGTGACCGGTGAGTCCATGATTGAAGACGGCATCCTTGACGGCGACTACCTGTTCGTTCGCCAAAAGACCGAGGCACGGAACGGGGAGATTGCGGTTGCGATGGTAGACGGTGAAGCGACGGTGAAGCGTTTCTACCGCGAAGGCGACAAGATTCGATTGCAGCCGGCAAACAGCGCCATGCAGCCCATCATGGTCGACCGCAATGCAGGGGATTTCTCCATTCTCGGCGTCGCGGTAGGTGTGTACCGCCAGCTCTAAGCGTGTGTGGGCTCGTCACTGCTCAGTAAAGGAGCGTCATCGGAACAGCACGGTTGCTGTGGTGTCGTTACCGTGGCTGCATAGGTTTGAACGCCGCACCGGACGGGAATGAATCCAGAGCTCGATAGACTCCGCGCGTTTGTACGGTCCTTGGCTCGCCGGGAGCGGGGGCTCGTCCTCGTGCGCGTTGTATTGAATGCCGCCGTGGTTGCCGCCGGACTGGTGACCTTGCTGGCGATTGCTGCTGCGGCTCGATGGCACACGTCCACAACGGGGGCACTGACCGTATTGTGGCTTGGAGTCAGTGGGTGGTTTGCCGCCGTTGTACCCGTGTTGCGCTACTGGCCAGCCCAGGGCGACATGGTTCGGCAGGCGCGATTGGTCGAAGCCATGGATCCGGCTCTCCGTGGCCGCTTGATCACCAGCGTAGACTACGCCGAAGACGCCCGTGGAGGAAGCGAGACGCTCATCGCCTTGGTGGCGAGCCGCGCGGCTCGTCGCATTGAGGGCATCACGCCAGCGCAGGTACATCCTGCAGGTTCGACCAACTGGCGAGCAGCGATTGCTATGGGTGCGGGCATGTGTGCCCTGTTGGCGCTGCTCGTTGTACCCGGCGGGCCTCTTGGTTTGCTCGCGTATTGGCAGGACTCGGGGCAGGCGTCCGCTGCGGTCACTGATTTAGAAATGACCGACGATATGGGCGCAGCAAGAGTCGGAGACATCGAACTTCGCTACGTCTACCCTGACTACATGGGACTAGAACCCGTCACGATTCCGAACAGCACTGGCGATGTTCACGGGCCCCCGGGCACAGTGGTCTACATCGCCCTTCGCGCTGCGGATACCGTCAACTCGGCTGCACTCGTGGTGTATGAGGCCGCTCCACTAGAGGCTGAAGTGCTGGATGGGCGTGCCATTCGCGGGTCGTTCACCATTGCCGCAGAGCCTGGGCAGTGGCAGATGGTGTTGGACGTTGGCGGAGAGCCGCGCACATCGGCCGCCTTCGAGATTGTTCCTGAAGGCGATGCACCGCCTGACGTGACCGTTGAGGGCGAAGATGGCTACGAGCTAGCGATTGACGGGGCTATTGGCCTAGGCTGGCTTGCTAGAGACGACTTCGGACTGCGCAGGGTGACCCTCGAGGTCGACGGCCGGGAAGTGCAGTTGCTAAGCGAGCCCCAAGGGCGCGCTATGGAACGCAGTGACTCCGTCACGCTGTCGCCAATCGATCTTGGATTGTCAGAAGGAGACGTCGTCGACGTTGCGATTGTGGCCTGGGACAACGATTCCTTCGCCGGATCCAAAGCCGGTCGCTCGCGTCCGATCCGCATTGAAGTACTAGGTGAGGGTGCACGTGATCGCCGGCGAACAGAGCGGCTTTCCGCGCTCGCAGATGCCATGATCTTTGCCCTGGCGGACCACCTGGTTGAGCCATGGCCTGTCGCCGATACCAGTGGCGGCCTGGCGCGCTGGGGAGAGACGTTGAGCGAGCGCTACGCTCCCATCAACGACATCATTGACGAATACTGGGATGACGTGCCGGAGTGGGCACCCGATCGCCCACTCGTGGAAGCCGTCGTCGACAGCGCACGCGAGCTCATTCGCTACACGCAGGTCAGCTACACGCCTGGGTCATCCGAAATCCCGGCAGATGCGAGCTTCATTACAACCTCCGGCCTTCGTGATGACGCCATCGTCGCTCTGGAAGACGCCATTCTGTTCTTGGATTCGCTGCGGGATGCCGCCGCCTTCTCCGAGGTCATGAAGCGCACCCAGGAAGCATCGACTTTGGCCGAGAACTTGGCTGAGATGCTTCAAGAGGAAGACGTGGACCCGCTGGCAATGGCGGCACAGCTCGACCAGCTAGAAGCGGTTCTTCGCGAGATGATGTCCAAGCTGTCCGAGCTTCAGCGCGGTCCACTCAAAGAACTCCTAAATCAGCGCACACAAGAGCTGTCGAGCTTGCTTGAGCAAGCACGTGAGGCAATCGCCAACGGGGATATGGACGAGGCTCGCGAGCTGATGGAGCGCATTGCTCGTCAGCTTGAGCAGATGGCGGAGAGTGTGGCCGAGCAGCAGGCGCGTCAGCAAGACGCGGACGGTGACGCCATGGCCGAAGCGCGAGACCTGCGCGATGAGCTTCAGCGTCTGGAAGACACCCAACGCGAGCTTCAAGAGGAAGTTCAGGAGATTCGCGAGTCCGCTGATGGTGAGCGATTTAGCGACAACATGCAGCTGTGGGAGGAACTCGATGTCGTGGTTGCACGACTCGCCGAGAACTCCGGTACCTACCGGGAGGGCTTGGACACGGCTCGGCGGTCGTTTAACGAACGCGAGCGCTCTGCCGCCTTGGAAGAAGCCTTCAAACAGCTTCAACAATCCGCGGAAGCGCGCGACATCAATGGCGCCATGCAGGAAGCGTATCGGTCGCGCTCCAGCCTTCAGTCTTCCCAGATGTCGCACCGTATGGCCGAGCGACAACGTGGAGGCAATCTCCCGGGGCCAGGAGCGCCAGCACTCAGCGTCTTGCAGGGCGACTTGGACGAAGCAGACCGTATCTTGCAGCAGATTGCTCAGAATGATGCCGCGTCCAGCCCAGAGATGTCGGAGCAACTCCAACAGTTGAGTGAGCGTCAGCAGCAACTGCAACAAGAAACCGAGGCTGCCCAACAACAGATGGAGCAGCTGGGTCAAGAGACCGGTATGCAGCCCAAGGGCGGTAGCGAGTCCCTAGAGCAGGCCGGTGAGCGCATGGGGCAAGCGGGACAGGGCTTACGACAAGGCCAGGCGATGAGTGCTGAGGGGTCGCAGGGGGCTGCGGCACAGCGCATTGCCGAGGCACGTCAGGCGCTCGAACAGTCCATGCGGCAAGCCGCTGAGCGGTCGCGTCAACAACGGGGCGGCGAGCAAGGTGAGGGTCAAGGCCAAGGCGAAGGCCAAGGCGGTGAACAAGAGGGTCAAGGAGACCAACCGGGTGGGCAGGACCGTCAAGGCACCGAGCCCAGCGGCCGAAAGATTGAGATTCCGGGGCCCGAAGAGTTCCGCACGCCGGAAGAATACCGTCGCGCATTGCTCGAAGGCATGGAAGGCGACGTCCCAGAGGAGTACCGGGCGCTCAAGCGTCGGTACTACGAAGAATTGGTGAACCAGTAGCCGCAAGGCGGAGGAAGAATGGACAACGATGTGGCGCTCTTTGAAGCGCTCGCGCCAACGCGGCAGGCCCTTCTAGAGAGTATTGGGAAGGTAGTGGTCGGTCAGCAGCACGTCGTCGACTTGATGCTCACTGCACTGTTCGCCAACGGACATTGCTTGTTTGTGGGTGTGCCAGGACTCGCCAAGACCTTGCTCGTCAACACCGTCGCCCATGCGGTCGGCGTGCAGCACGGACGCATCCAGTTCACCCCCGACCTGATGCCAGCGGACATCACCGGCAGTGAGATCTTGGAAGAAGACAAGATGACTGGCGCGCGAAAGCTACGCTTCGTCAAAGGCCCGATCTTCTCCAACTTGCTGCTGGCAGACGAGATCAACCGAACGCCCCCAAAGACGCAAGCGGCACTGTTGCAAGCCATGCAAGAGCGTGAGGTCACCGCGGCGGGTCATACTTACCCCCTTGACAAGCCGTTTTTGGTCTTCGCAACCCAAAACCCGATCGAACAGGAAGGCACGTACCCACTGCCTGAAGCCCAGCAAGACCGCTTCATGTTCTCCATTAAGGTTGGCTACCCAAGCATGGCCGAAGAAGAGGAGATCGTGCGGCGAACCACGGTTGGCGTCATGCCGGAGGCCAAGCAGGTACTCGACCGCGACCGACTGCTCGCCCTACAAGGCGTGCTCGGCCGTCTGCCAGCGAACCCGGATGTTGTGAAGTACGCGGTGAAGCTCGCGACCATGACGCGGCCCGAGCACAAGGCCAACGCGGCTCAGTGGATTCGCTGGGGAGCGGGTCCTCGTGCCAGTCAATACCTGGCCATTGGGGCACGCTCCTGGGCGGCTCTCCGCGGGCATGAGGTGCCGAGCATTGATGATGTCAAGGCCATTGCTTCGGCCGTATTGAGCCACCGGATTGTGCTGAACTTCGAAGCGGAAGCGGCTGGAATGACGCCACATTCGGTCATTGCACAACTCATCGAGGAGCTCGGCTAGCCCCATGAATTGGGACCCCACCGTCCTGTCGCGAGTGCGGCACTTGCATCTTCGCGCGCGCGTCCTCACAGATGCGTTGCTGGTCGGAGAACACCGGTCCCGACGTGTCGGGAGTGCGGTGGAGTTCGCCGACTACCTGGAATATCGCGGTGGAATGGACCTTCGTCACCTGGACTGGCGGGTCATGGGGCGGTCGGACAAGCTCGTGGTGAAGCGGTTTGAGACCGAGACCGAGCTTGCTTGCACCGTTGTGGTCGACTTGTCGGCCGATATGGGAACCGGAGGTACTGGAGTCGGAGGCTACCCGGACTTAGACAAGTCGAAGGCTGGGTACGCGCTGACAATGGCGGCCACGCTTCTGTTCTTTCTGCACCGCCATGGCGAGCCGATTGGGCTGGAGATTGTTGGCGGTGAGGGCATGGCGCATGTTTCGCTGCCACCGCGCTCAAGCAAGAACCACCTTCAGTTGTTGTTTATGCAGTTGGCCAGTGTGCAACCCGCCGGCCGAGCTGAGCTGTCTCCGGCGTTGGCGCGCATTGGCCAGCGAGTGCGGCGACGCAGCTTATGCATCGTCATCACAGACGGCATGGAGGAGCCCAGCGAGTGGCTGCCGTCCATGAAAGCGCTCACCCGACGCAAGACCGACCTTCGCTTGGTCCACTTGTTCGACCGCGGCGAGTGGACGCTCAACTTCAAGCAGCCGGGCCTGTTCTTTAGTCCTGAGGGTGGGGAGGCCCTGCCGATTGATCCGGGGGGGGCCAGAGAATTGTTTGGTGAGGTGGTTGACGAGTACGTCGCTGAGGTTCGCGCGGGTGTGGTCGCAGTAGGCGGTAAACACATCCTTGCCGCCACAGACGAAGACATGGCCGTTGCCCTTCGCAGCGTCATTTTCGGCAATGTAGCTTCGGAGCCCACATGGCGCTGACCGCACTGCTGCCATGGGCACTGGGGCTTGCCGCTCTCGCGATTCTTCCCATTCTGGCTCACTTGTCAAAGCAGGTTCCCAAGTCCAAGCGCGAATTTGGCGCCATGTTGCTCGCGAAGCGGCTGAGCAAGCGTCTTCGACGCCGCCGGCGGATGAAGGACTGGTTGCTGTTGTTGCTGCGTCTCTTGGTCGTGGCGTTGCTCGCGCTGACCGCTGCAGGCCTTGAGTTTAGCTACCAGGGAGGCATTCCTACATACGCGGGCTCTGGGCGCGTGGTTGTGGTGCTCGACCAGTCGTTGAGCATGTCGCTGACGGACACAGGGTCGTCATTGTTGTCCCGCGCTCGTGCCGAGGCCATTGCGGAGATTGCGGAGATGCCGCCGGGTACACAGCTCGGCCTTGTGGTCTACGGCACTGAGGCCCGTCGCGTCACACCTGAGCTGACCGAAGACCTCGAGAGCGTGAGCGCGCGCGTTGCTGCTGTTGAGCTGCAAGGTGGGGCGTCCAACCTGCGTGATGCCCTGCATGAAGCTCGTGAGTTGCTGGCGGGTGAGCCGGGTGCTGTCTTGCTGTTTAGTGACGAGGCCGGTCCCGACCATGTGACGGGGGCTGAGTCTGAACTGGCGTTGCTCGTCGCCGGTGGTGGTGTGGTGATTCCAAAGCCCGTCGCCGCAGATCCACCGCGCAATGTCGCCGTTCTACAGGCGGAGTACGGCGAGGGAATTGAGGGCGGTCAAGTCACCATCACTGTGGCCAACTACGGAACGGAGCCGACCGAGACCGCGTGTGAAGTCACCCTGCCGGATGGTGCAGCGGTGCCCATCTTTATTGACGTGCCTGCCGGTGGTGAGGCGACCGAGCGGGTCACCGTGCCGCGGGAAGCGCTCGGCGGTGTCGGTCGGGTCGACTGTGAAGACCCAGACCTACCCTTCGACAACTCTGCCTACTTCCACTTGCCTCGGGTCGGCGCGAGCCGCGTGTTGGTGGTTGACGGCGACCCAGGCGACACCCCAACTCGGTCCGAGGTGTACTTCCTAGAGCGTGCGTTGGCGCCGTGGGGCGGGGCCCGCACGGGTGTGCGTCCTGACGTAATTACGCCTGCGGGCCTGACCACACTCGACCCTGACATTCACCGCGTGGTCTTTCTGGCCAACGTCGCTGACCCGCGTCCGTTTGCAGCCGAGCTGATGGCCTTTGTTCGCAACGGCGGGAATCTCGTAATTACCGGCGGCACCAACATTACCGCTGAGCGCTACGAGGCCGCTCTTGGCCCGTTGCTACCGGCTCAGATTCGTCGGCCACGGTCGCTCGCAGCGGCAGATGAACCGGGGGTTCCGCTGGAGCTACCTGACCTGTCGCACGAAATCTTCGCGCCATTTGCGCGGTCAGGTCGGGGCCTGTTTACCCGCGTTCGCTCGCGTCGAGTCCTGACGCTTGAGCCGTACGTAGACAACGATGATGTCACCACATTGCTCAACTGGGAGGGCGGTCTTCCAGCGATGGTCGAGCGCAAAGTTGGGGCTGGACGCGTGGTCTTATGGACCGGAAGCATTGACCTGTCATGGGGAGACTTTCCGCTTCAGACGGCATTCATGCCCATGATGCAGCGGCTCGTCGCCTACTTGGGTGGCGAGAGCGGCGGCACTGCAGCTCGCTTTGACGGACGTGTTGGGGAGTCACTGGTCATTCCGTTGCCGGACATCGCCCTTGAGCCAGATGTAATTGGACCGGATGGCGCCTTGGTTCGCGCTCGTATTGATGGTGCAACTATCGTCTTCACCCCAGAAGCTGCGGGTGCGTACCAGATGAAGCTTCCAGATGCGCCGCCGATAGCGTGGATTGCCGTCAATGTTCCTCCGAACGAGAGTGATGTGCGCGTATACAAGAGCGTACGTGCCTCAGAAGAGGAACTGGAGCCAGAGCTGTTTACCCGACGCATTGACCTGACCCCAGGCTTCTTGGGTCTGTCCATCTTCATGCTGCTTGCGCAGGCCCTGTTGGCCGTCCGGGGGAGCTCCACATGAACCGTCGCACCTTTTTAGCGGCACTGTCTGCGCTCACTGCTGTGGGCTTGTCGCCGCAGGCCTTCGCATTTGGAGACAGCAGTGACGTCGACATTGCCGAGCTGGACATCCCAGGCACGGTGAGTCGGCCCAATGCGTGGAAGCGCCTGTTGTACGACGTCGTCAACACCACCTCCGTCGCCTGCAAGACTGAGGTGCCGCGTGTGGACCCCAGTGACATCGCGTTGTTCGACCATCCATTCGCAGTGATTGCCGGCGCCGACCGCTTTGACTTGCCGTCGAGTGAGGGGCTGCAGCAGCTGTCTCGCTACCTGTCATACGGCGGCTTCCTTCTGTTTGATGACACCAGCGGTGCGGAGACCAGCGGGTTCGACGCGTCGGTTCGCGAGCTGTGCGCGGCGATTTTCCCAACGCGTCCGCTGTCACCGATTCCGGCTGACCACTCGGTGTTTCGGGCGTTCTTCTTGCTTGACCGTCCCCTTGGACGTGTCGACCTGCACAGCTTCTTGGAGGGTGTCACCGTGGGTAATGTTGCCCCGGTGTTGTACTCGCGCAATGACCTGTCGGGTGCGCTTGAGCGCGGACCGGATGGCCGCCACGTGCGACCCGTGGTCCCCGGTGGTGAACGTCAGCGACGTGAAGCGCTTAAGTTGGGGATCAACCTTGTGATGTATTCGCTCACTGCGAACTACAAGCGCGACCAAGTGCATGTGCGCCAACTCTTGATGGAGCGGCGACTCGAGTGATGAACTTCTGGCTAGGCGGAGAGCTTGGGTCTGGTGGCTCACTGGTGTGGACTGCTCCACAGTGGATGGTGCTGTGCGCGGTTGCAGCGACCATCTTGGTGTGGGTGGTGTCGCTGTTTGGTGACCGTCCACTGCGCATAAAGATCATCGACAGCACGCTGTTCGGGCTGGCCTTGCTGGCACTGATTGTCGCGTCAGCACGTCCTGTGTGGCTCGAAGAAGAGGGCCGAACGGAGCCGGGTCGACTTGCGGTCTTAGTCGATGGCTCGTCGTCCATGTCCACGCGCGAAGAAGGTGTGGAGCGCTCCATCGAGGCCCTGTCCATCTTGGAGCGGATCGATGGAACAGATGTCGACGTGTACACCTTCGGCAACGACATGCTGTTGGGCGCCCCGTCCGAGTTCAATCTGTCCGGCACCGATATTGAAGGCGCGCTGTTGTCCCTTCGTGAGCGGGTCGCGGGCGAGAAGCTGGCCGGTGTTGTCCTCATCAGCGATGGCATTGACCGCGGACTACTGCGTCGCCGTTTCCGAGACGACGGTGACAACGCACTACCGCCAGAACTACCCGGTCCGCTGAGTGTCTACGCGGTGGGCTCTGATGTTGGGCTGGTCGATTTGTCGGTGCGCAGCATTGATTCGGGTGGGTTTGCGTTCTTGCGCAACGACTTCACCCTGACCGCCGAGATTGAAGGGCTCGGCTTTGCGGGCCGCACTGTGCCAGCGTCGCTGTTGCGGAATGGGGCGGTGGTCACCGAACAGACCGTCACATTAGACGATGAAGGGCGCGGGAACGTGTCGTTCACCATCCGCCCCGAGTCCGCAGGTCGCTTCAGCTATGCGGTAAAGGTACCCGTCTTCGAGGGCGACGCTGTTCCCGCGAACAACTCGCTTCCCGTGGTTGTACGCGTTGTGCGTGACCGCATTCGTGTCTTGCAGGTAGCGGGGTCTCCGAGCTGGGATGTGAAGTTCCTACGCCGCTTTCTCAAGGGTGACCCGTCGGTGGACCTGGTCAGCTTCTTCATTCTGCGTACACGCCAGGATGTGGCGGCGCCGTATACCGACCGCGAGCTGTCGCTGATTGAGTTTCCGTACCACGACCTGTTCAGCACAGACCTGAATGATTTCGATCTGGTCGTCCTACAAAACTTCGACCCCGAGCCCTATTTCGGCATGCAGAATGACCGTCTGCTGGGGAACATTCGTGATTATGTGGCCGAGAATGGCCATGCTCTGGTGATGGTCGGTGGTGCCAAGAGCTTCGACAACGGCGGCTACCGTGGCTCGCCAATTGAAGGCATTCTCCCACTGCGCTTAGGCGTTGCAGGCGAGCCGATTGACGAAGGTCTGTTCCACCCCACGCTGACCGAAGACGGCGCTCGTCACCCCATCACTCGTTTGGTTCCTGACGCCGCAGAGAACGCGATTTGGTGGGACCGCCTTCCCGAACTTCCGGGAACCAATCGGGTTGTTGGCGCGCACAATGATGCGACAGTTCTGCTCGAGCATCCCACTCTGCGCGGGGCCGATGGCGCTGCCATGCCAATCCTGGCGGTGCGAGAGGCGGGACGGGGCCGCACAATGGCTCTGACCATCGACGCGAGCTGGCAGTGGACCTTCGACGAGGCCGCAGAGGGGCGTGGAAATCAGGCCTATCTACGCTTCTGGAAGAACAGCTTCCGCTGGCTCATGGCGGACCCAAGCAGCCAGCGCATCACGGTGGACACGCCGAAGGAAAACTACCGCCAAGGCGACACCGTGCGCATCATCGTGCGTGCACGGGACACGGGATTTGAAGCCTTGGCCGATTCCCCCGTAAAAGTCATTGTCACCAACGGCCCAACGGTCATTGAGCGGACCTACACGACGGACCGGGACGGCGAATACGTTCTCGAGCTGCCTGCAGACCGCAACGGTGCCCATCAGGTCGACGTGACAGTGGGCGGGCCGAACGAGGAGTTGAGTGCCAGCACGGTGTACGCCGTCAGCGCTCGCGACCCCGAGCTGGACGAGCTCAAGCCTGACCCTGCCTTTCTTCAGTGGCTCGCGTCGCGCACCGAAGGGCAGTTCCATGCCAGCGGTGACTTTGCGGCTCCGCTGCGAGATGTCGAAGCGGGTCGGACGGTGTGGGACCGTCAGGAAATACCGGTGTGGCGTGCGCCGATTCTTATGGCTTGGGCAATGCTTTTCGCCGGCTTGGCATGGTTAGTTCGTCGTCGTGGAGGCGGGCGGTAGCGCTTTTCGGAGGAGGCGGTGTCTTAGCCATTGAACCGCCCAATCCGGAGCCCACCATGCGCTTTGCACCTCTCTTTGCTCTCTTGTCTCTCGTCGCCTGTGATGTTCAAATCAATGCGGGTGAAGTCACCCGTGAAGACCGCACAGTCGACGCGTTCAGCCGCGTAGATACGTCCGGCATGTTCGACGTAGAGATTGATGTTGGCGGACCAGAAGCGGTGTCGATTGTGTGTGGTGAGCGCCTGATCGAGGACATCATCACTGAAGTCGACAGCAACGACACGCTCAACATCTCCGTGCGCGAGGGGACCCAGTGGACCGGCGTTGGTCAGTGTGAGGTCCACGTTCGTGTGCCGGAGCTGACCTACGCCAGCACCCAGGGCAGCGGAGACCTAGACATCGACGGCGCCACAGCGGCTCTGACCACGGTCTTCAACGAAGGAAGCGGCGATGTCCTCGCGACCGGGACAGCCATGGCACTCGAACAGATCCGCACCGAGGGCAGTGGTGGAATCACCATTGAAGGCATTGACACAGACGCTGTTGTCGTCGCTTTGGAGGGCTCTGGGGGCCTGGACCTAAGTGGACGGGCGAACTTTGTGGATGTGAGCGTAGAGGGGTCCGGTGATGCTGACGCTGAGGACCTCATCACGGTGGATGCGGACGTGCGACTGCTTGGAAGCGGGTCCGTCTCACTGACCGTCACCGGCTCAGCGGACGTCGCGCTGATGGGCTCTGGCGACGTTGAACTGCACGGTAATCCGCAGGTCACGAGCGATGTGTCTGGCTCGGGTGAAGTGCGTGTCGACTAGGGCTTTCGCTCGGTTCACCTCTTGTGGACTGGGAAGGCGCGGATCCAATTTCATTGAAGCCGTCAGATGGCATGGCCGCCGAGCGAGAACGCTAGTAGATTCCGCCGATCGGCAGGGGCCCCCCGATGAATCGTACATTCTTACTGCCGCTTTCTGCACTCGCTCTGGGAGCGACTGCACACGCAGAAGAGCCCACCACCAGCAGTGATAGAGCGGAACCTACTGAGGCGAACACGGAGTCTGAGCGGAACATTGTGGGTGAGTGGACCGCCACTTCACTGGCCGACTTCGCGGACCAGACCTACACGATGCCGTTCGTCTCTCTGGATACCTACCGCAGGGTTTCCTACGTTGAGACCTGGAGTATGGCTCTGAATGTTGGCGTGGATAGCGTGGCACTGACATCGACCTATGAGTACGCCAACACACGGGATGATGTGACTGACACGTCGGTGGCCAGGTTGACGTATAGCGGGGCCTGGAATGAGGTCTCGGCAGCTGTGCACACGATTGCGTTCCGAAGCGGTGATCTGAACATGGATTGTACGCTCGCTGGTGACGCTCTGGACTGCACGGGAACAGCGGATTCACCACAGCACAGGAGCATTTCTTTTGTTCGAGACGTGACGAATCAGTAGCGAGGACGGGCGCGCCTTACTGGGCGCCTTCACGAACCTGACTCCACCACGAGTCACCGTCCCAGCAGGTCCCCTGAAACGGCTCTTCAAGGACGACGCTCAGCCGCTCTTGGTCGCTCAACCAGAGCGAATCACTGGGGCCTAGCTTTACGGCTTTCTTCCATTGTTTGCGGGCCTTCTTGGCTAGCTTGGTCTCGCCGAGAACGTCGTAGGTTCGAGCCAGGTCATCCCACAAGAGGGTGCGGTCGAGGGTCGGAGCGCGCTGCACCCGCTTGGCATCCGGGTCGTAGACGTCGCGGGCTGCGAGCAGCAAGGGAAGGGCGGCTGCTGCGTCGCCCTGCTTGAGCAAGAGCTGGCCGTGCAGGTGTTGGACGACGGCGATGTCGTACGGGTGGCTGTACTGACTGTCTAGGCCCGACAGCACATCCAAGGCGAGTTCGTGCTCTCCAGTCTCGAAGCGTGCGCGGACTGCGCGAAGCTCAATGCACAAGGCACGAGGGTCGCGCCCCAAGGCAGTGACGGCTTGGGCCAGTGCTTCACGGTAGGTGGCGCCCATCTCTAGGCTCTGGGCGTCGTATGCACGGCGCAGCGGCATGCGTCGCACGAGCTGGGCGCGGATGTCGTCGTCGACAACCGACACGTCGTGTCCCTCTGCCTCAACCGCCGTGACGGCGAGTGCAAGGGCTGCGGCAGCTTCGTGGTTGAGCGGAGTGGGGCCGTCCTCGGGATTGGCGACGTCATCGACTCCGGTCACAAAGGCAGTCCAGTGCGTGGTCCAGTCCTCCTGTCCGACGGTATCGGTGAAGGCGTGCGCATCCGCCATGGGTGAGACGTCTTGAGCGAGGGCAGCGGCGATGATGAGGGTCAGCATGCGTGCTGTGTAGCCTTGATGGAGGGACGACGTCCACCAGAGCGCTGTGTAGGGTAGGGTGCGCTGCATGGAGGGGCCCGGTGGACCTACGAAACGAAGCGGCAAAGCGCATTGCGGACTTGTTTGGCGACGGCGGTCACGGCGTTCTCGCCGAAGGACAGCTCGGGGATTCCTGGGTGCTTGCCTTGGCAGCGGTTCCGGAGCAGCGGTTCTTGTTGCCAACACAGTCGCTCCATCCGGTCGGGGAACGTCTGTTGTCCCGTGTTCGCGACTACTGGGCGGCGTCTCAAGAGCTGCGCAAGGCGGTGGCGGCGACGCGTGGCTTGGTTCGTGTACGCACGGTTCGTCTTGGAGCGAGTCATCCGGACACCTTGATTGAACTCGGAGCACTTGGCGCTCTGGCAGACCGGGCCGGGCGCAATGAAGACGCTGGGCGAATGTTGTCTCAAGCCTTCCAAGGACTGCGCGAGACTCTTGGCGGTCGCGACATGCGGGTGGCGATTGTTGCTGGCAACTTGGCCCTTCACTTCATGCGCAATGGAGAGCCTGAACAAGCGGAGCAGCTGCTTATTCTTGCCCATCGAATCCGACGGGACCTCGCGCCAAAGACCACCGGTGTGGTTGCGGCCCAGCTGGCCGATCTGTACCTGCGCAGCGACCGTGCAGAGCAGGCGGTTCCGCTGCTTGTAGAGGCCCACACGCTCACACGCGACCGGTTTGGACCCCTGCATGCTCGAACGGTCCCCAAAGCGCGTGTACTCGCCGCAGTGCTCACCCAGCTCACACGGTACGGGCAGGCAGAACCGGTGCTGCGCGACCTGCATCAGCATGCGCAGGCGACTGGAACAGAGGAGCAAAAGGCGGAGGCGAGCTTTGACCTGGGCATGGCTCTGCGCCGTATCGAGCGGTACGAAGAAGCGTACCGCTTACTTGAGCAGGCGGTTGCCAGCACCAAGCGAGCTGGAGACCCTCATCCAGCGTTGCCAGAGCGCCTGACTGCTTGGTCGCGCATCACGTTGGAGCGTCGGCGTCCGGATGAAGCGGAAGGACTGCTCAAGGAAGCGCTGGAAGCCGAGGTTCGACTGCATGGCGAGGGAAGCGTTGAGGTCGCTGTTCGCTATGCGGAGCTCGGCAAGTTCGTTGCAGACCGCGGTCGGTTTGCTGAAGCGATGGGTTGGCTGGACCCGGCAGCGAGCTTGCTGAAAGGAAAGCTGGGCCCAGAACACCCGATTACCGTGCTCGCCGCCGAGAATTTGGTGGAGCTGCTCGTGTTGCAGGCCCGAGAGGTCTTCGCCCGCGGTGGGCGGGCTGAAGCCAAGGAACTGCTTGGTCACGCCGAGCAGTGGGGCAAGTTACTCGACAAGAAGCACCCGCTCAACCGGCAGCTCACTGACGCACAGCGACAGCGGTGATTTGGCCGCGGGTCGCTCACACGGTTAGCCGCGGGCACCCGGGAGACGACCATGGCCAAGCCCAAAACAGGTACCGACTTTGAGCTGACACAAGTGCGCAACGTCGGCATTGCCGCGCACGTGGACGCCGGCAAGACAACGCTGACAGAGCGCGTGCTTTTTTATACCGGTGCATCCCACCGAATTGGGGAAGTGCATGACGGAACGGCCCACATGGACTGGATGGCCGAGGAACAGGCACACGGCATCACCATCACCAGTGCGGTCACCCAGTGTCCGTGGAATGACCACCTCATTCAAATCGTGGACACGCCGGGCCATGTGGACTTCACTATTGAGGTAGAACGGTCCATGCGCGTGTTGGATGGCGCCGTCATCGTCATGGACGGCGTTCGTGGCGTGGAGCCGCAGACCGAGACCGTGTGGCGCCAAGCCAACAAGTTTGATGTTCCCCGCTTCGTCTTCATCAACAAGATGGACCGCCCGGGAGCAGATTTCGACCGCGCCCTAGAGAGCATTCGGCGTCGGTTGAAGGAGAATCCCGTTCCCGTCTGCGTGCCGATTGCGGACGAAGAGACGGTGCTGCATCTCATCGAAGAGCAGGCCTACATGTTCAGTGGAAACAAGGGCATTGACGTCACCACCCGCCCGTTCAAGCCGCACGAAGCAGAGATGGCTGCCGAGTACCGGGAGACCATGCTCATGGCCTTGGCCGAGCATGACGAAGACCTGGCGGACAAGGTGGTGATGGAAGAGGACGTGAGCCAAGATGAGATCTGGTCCGTCATGACCCGCCTGACGCGCGCTGGTGTGATTCGCCCGTGTTTCAGCGGATCAGCATTGCGAAACTGGGGAGTCCAGCCAGTATTGGACGCCATCCTCCGGGTCATGCCAAACCCCTTGGAGCGCCCTTCGTCCATGGGCCTCAACGAAGCTGAAGAGCCCGTTGAAATCGGTATGGACAAGGACGAACCGCTTGTCGCTCTCGCCTTCAAGGTGCAGTTGTTCGATGGTCGCCGCCACGTGTTCGCGCGGTTGTACCGTGGCACGCTTGAGCCCGGTGACAAGGTGCTGCTCGCCGGACGTGGAGAGGTCGAACGTGTGGCGCGTGTCTTCGGCATTGACGCCAACAAGAAGAACCGCATCGAGAAGGCCGTCGCAGGGCAGATTGTGCTGCTCGCTGGCCTACGTCATGCCTCCACCGGAGACACACTCTGCGCCCCGGACACGCCCGTTCTTCTCGAACGCATCGACGCCCGTGCGCCCGTGTTGGGATTGGCCATTGAGGTGGAGTCCAGCAAGGACGAAGAGAAGCTTCTAGAGGCACTGCGCAAGATCACCGAAGAAGACCCTACGCTTCTGTACGCAGATGACCCCGAGACGGGCCAGCGCGTACTCAAGGGAATGGGTGAGCTTCACCTGCAGATTGCCTTTGAGCGGATGCAGCGCGAGTTCAACGTCGCAGTTCGTTCCGGTAAGCCACGGGTTGTCCATCGCGAGAGTATCGCTGGTTCTGCCACGGTGACGGGCGGTGTTGACCGTACGATTGACGCCCCTGGCGGAGCTATTCTGCTCAAGGCGGACGTCCGCGTCACGGTGTCTCCGTTGGAACGCGCTAGCGGCCTTCAGGTCACCTGTACACCCACCTGGGAACCAGCCGACTTCACGCCGAGTGCCGAACAATTGGCAGCGGTTGAGCAGGGAGCCAATGACTCGCTCGCCGGTGGCCCTATCGAAGGTGCCGCCCTCGAAGACGTCGCCCTGAACGTAGAACACGTGACCACATTTACGCCTGGCAGCAGTCCACAGGCCCTACGAATCGCCGCTGCAAGCGCTGTTCGTGATGCCTTGCGTGCTGCCGGTGGCGTGCTTCTTCAGCCCATCATGGCGGTCGAGGTTGTGTGTCCAGACGAGAACACGGGTGGCGTGTTGGGGGACCTTCAGGCACGTGGGGCGACCATTCTTGGTCACGAAGCGGATGACGGGACGACCAGCATCACCGCCGAGTGCGGCCTGTCCGAGCTGATTGGCTACACCACACACCTTCGTAGTTCTACGAAGGGCCGTGGTCAGTTCACCATGGAATTCAGCCGCTTCGACGCAATTTAATCGGTTGTCGTGCTCGCAGTCGCATGGCGACGGAGCGCTCTACTCGGGCAGCAGGAGCTGCAGCTCGATCTCGCCTACTCGCCGACCTATGGGAGGCGCACGTCCGCTCAAGATGACGTCCGCTTCCACGTCAACGCTGTTCGGTGGGTCATCGCTCGACAGGACAACGCGCACTCGGGTCACGCACATCTGATCATCTTCGCAGGGCTCCAGAATGCCCCGTAGGTTGGCGGCGCCCGCGCGTTGGGGATTCACGTCGAGGTTCGGCCGGTCCGAGTAGTGGATGTCCACTAGAGGCTCTGTGCTGATGCGCAGGGCGTTGGACACTGGCACGCGTGGCCAAACACTGGGCTCCTGTCGGATGACTGCGTCGATTTCAAGCCGCGTCTCACCCTCGGTCCATGACAAAGCCGTTGTGTTTCCCCCTCCGAGCGCCCAGTCGTATTCGTTCTGACAAGCACTCACGGCGAGTAGGGCAGTGACAAACGCAGTCTTCATGCGGTCTTAGCTATGCGCCCCTCATTGCCAGTGCCACATCGCTGCACGCCAGCGGGCACGTGTGGTACACACCCCGGCCGGAGAGAACGTGCTCAACAACCCAGACGCAAACCTCATCAACGACGACATCCGCCCAACCACTGACGCTGAGCGTCATTGGTCGGTGTTCAACATGGCCGCCTTGTGGGTTGGCATGGTCGTCTGTGTGCCCACGTACACCCTCGCTGGCGGCCTCGTGGCTGAGGGAATGAGCGCTTGGCAAGCCATCTTCACCATCACCTTGGGCAATGCCATCGTGTTGGTTCCCATGGTGCTCAACGGGCACCCAGGCACCAAGTATGGCATTCCATTCCCAGTGCTCGCGCGCGCCAGCTTCGGCATTCATGGGGCGCACATTCCGTCGATTCTACGGGCCCTTGTGGCGTGTGGCTGGTTCGGAATCAACACGTGGTTTGGCGGCGTTAGCATCTACCACCTGATGAACGTTCTTACGGGCGGACTGCTGGAAGGGGCTGACCTGCCTCTGCTCGGTATCAACGCCGGTGAGTTCTCGTGCTTCTTGTTGTTCTGGACCATTCAGGTTGGAGTTGTGTACGCAGGTATCGAGTCCATCCGCATCCTAGAGACGTACGCAGCTCCGTTTCTCATCGCCATGGGACTGGCACTGTTGGCTTGGGCGTATGTCCAAGCTGGTGGCTTTGGTGAGACCTTTAGCCGTCCCTCCGACTTTGCCGTTGGTGGCCCCCGGGAGGGCCAGTTCTTCACCGTCTTCTTCCCGTCGCTCACTGCGATGGTGGGGTTCTGGGCCACGCTCTCACTGAATATTCCGGACTTCACCCGCTACGCGAAGTCCCAGCGCGACCAACTCTTGGGGCAAGCCATTGGCCTGCCGTTGACCATGACGTTGTTTGCGTTCATTGCCGTTGCGGTCACCGGGTCCACCTTTACGATTTTTGGCGAGACGATTGCGGACCCGACCAAGCTGTTGGGCCGTATGGGTGAAGAGAGTTCAGGCTGGATGTCCGGCGTAACTGTCGTCATCAGCCTGTTCGTTTTGGCTGTTGCGACCTTGTCTACTAACATTGCTGCGAACCTGGTGTCTCCCGCCAACGCCTTCATCAACGTCAAGCCGAAGCGCATTGGCTTTCAGCTCGGCGGCTACATCACCGCGGCCATTGGCTTGGTCATCTTGCCGTGGAAGCTGCTTGAGAACACTGGCGACTACCTGTTTGTCTGGCTTGTTGGCTATTCGGCATTGCTCGGCCCGATTGGCGGAATCCTCATCGTCGACTATTTCCTGCTTCGCGGCACAAAGTTCGACATTGAAGCGCTGTATCAGGCACGCGGCAAGTACTTTTACTCTGGCGGATTCAACATCATTGCGGTGCTGGCGCTCGTGCTTGGCGCAGCCCCCAACCTTCCGGGCTTCCTGCATAAAGCAGGTGTTGTGGGGGACGGCGTCTTTCCCGTGTTCTTCGACTCGCTGTACACATACGCTTGGTTCATCGGATTCGGTATTGCCGGTGCCTTCTACGGACTCGCCACAAAGGTCATGAAGCGATGAGTAGCTGCCTGTTTTCCAACGTCCGCCTCGGAGAGGACACCGTTGATGTGCGTGTCAGCAACGGCGTCATTGCGAAGATTGCCTCGGCCAAGACGTTGGCGGCTCTACCCGGCGAAGACCACATTCAGGATGGCTGGCTGACCCCGCCACTGGCCGAGCCTCACTGCCACCTAGACGCAGCATTGCTGGCCGACCGTGCGCCTAACCACAGTGGAACGCTTGTTGAGGGCATCGCAAACTGGGCTGCAATCGCGCCTTCTCTCACCGTTCAGGACGTTCGCGACCGCGCACTGACGACTGCGAAGATGTACAAGTCTTGGGGCTGCCTGCGCATTCGAAGCCATGTCGACACCGAGTGTCCGGTGGCGGTGGAAGCATTGGTCTCGCTCAAGCCGGACCTGGCCGAGCTGGGTATGGACCTGCAGCTCGTCGCCTTTCCCCAGCGCGGGATTCTACGGGCTCCAGGCCGGCAAGACGCTTGGCGGGCTGCGATTGACGCTGGGTGTGATGTTGTGGGAGCGATTCCGCACTACGAGCGTACACATGACGAAGGGAATGCGTCGCTCAAGCTGGCGTTTGACCTGGCAGAGGCCAGAGGACTCATGGTCGATGTTCACTGTGATGAGACCGACGACCCCTCGAGTCGCCACCTCGAGCGCATGTGTGCTGAGACGATTGACCGCGCCATGGCGGGTCGTGTCGTAGCCGGGCACTGCACCGCGATGCACAGCTACCCCAATCCCCACGCAGCGAAGGTGGTCGCGCTCGTTGTTGAATCGGGTGTTCAGATTGTCACCAACCCGCTCGACAACAGCGTCCTGCAGGGCCGCTACGACAACGGCCCCGTCCGTCGAGGCCACACCCGGGTCAAGGCGCTGTGGGCTGCCGGTGCCAGCGTTGGCATTGGACACGATTCCGTCCAAGACCCTTGGTATCCACTAGGTACCGCGAATCTCGTGGACGCGGCCTACGTTCTCGTGCACTACGCGCAGTGCTCAGGTCTGGCAGAGATGGAGCGCGTGTTCCGGACATTGTGGGATGAAAATCACCGGCCATTTGGCGGTGCCCCCGTGTTGGCCGAAGGCAAGGTCGCGACGATGTGCTGGTGGCCGCAGTCAGATGCGCGAATGCTGTTGGTCCATCGCCCCCGTCCGACCATCTACATTGCTGGAGAAGTCACTTAGTAGGTAGTGTCTGCCGGCCCGTGTCTTCGTGGTCGCACGTTGTGACGTAAACAGGTACTCTGCGGCACTCTGGGGAGTACATGTCACGTTTGCTAGCGGCCCTGTTTGTGGTCTTGATGGTTGGGTGCCCGCTTCCGCCAGAGATCTGCGGAAACAACATCGATGACAACGGCAACGGGCTGTTCGACTGCGAAGATGAAGGCTGCGACTGCGCTGAAGTCTGTGACGATGAGAGCGACAATGACGGCGACGGTCGCACGGATTGTGAAGACCCCGATTGCTTTGGTGAAGAGTGCCTAGAAGTCTGCGGAGACGGCCAAGACAACGACGGTGACGCGCTCATTGACTGCAGTGACAACAACTGTTTTGGCCCGAACTGTGCCGAAATCTGCGGTGATGGCATCGACAATGATGCGAACGGGGACCTTGACTGCAACGACATCAGCTGCGCCTCCGAGTGCTCCGAAGTCTGCAACAACGGCGTTGATGACGACAATGATGGCGGCGTGGACTGTGAAGACCCCGACTGCTTTGGCATCTGCAACGAGATCTGCGGAGATGGCCTCGACAACGACGCAGATAGCCTGACCGACTGCTTCGACCCCGACTGCTCCTCCGTCTGCGATGACATCGAGCTGTGCACCAACGGGCTGGATGACGACGGCGACAACCTCGTTGACTGTGACGATGACGACTGCGAGTGCGGACCGCGCGAGAACTGCACGAATGGCATCGATGATGACGCTGACGGTCGCGTAGACTGTGACGACGGCGAGTGCGTTGCTGTGTGCACCGCGGAGATCTGTCATGACGGCATCGACAACGACGGCGACCTGTTTGTCGACTGTGCCGATCCAGAGTGCTTTGACGCCGACTGCGATGAGATTTGTGATGACCGCTTCGACAACGACCTCGACCTACGCGCAGACTGCAGCGACCCCGATTGTTTCGCTACTACCTGCACTGAGATCTGCTTTGACCGCGGCGATAACGACCTCGATGGCCTTCTTGACTGCCGAGACCCCGACTGCGCTGGCAATCCCGCCTGTGTCGAGACGGCGTGTGGAGACGGGGGAGATGACGACCAAGATGGTCTGATCGACTGCTTTGATCCGGACTGCCGGGTAGACGCGCTGTGTCGCGAGCAAGACTGCCAAGATGGCGAAGACAGCGACCAAGACGGACTGACGGACTGTGCTGACCCTGACTGCGAAGCCACCGACCAGTGCGTCGAACTCAACTGCCAAGATGGCGAAGACAGCGACCAGGACGGACTTACAGACTGCCGCGACGACGACTGTATCGATTTGGCCGTGTGTGTTGAGACCCTGTGCGACGATGACGTCGACAACAACGACAACGACCTTGTTGACTGTGCCGACCCCGACTGTGAAGGCGCTCCCGCCTGCGTGGAGTCTGACTGTAGCGACGAGACGGACAACGACGGTGACTTGGCTGTCGACTGCGACGACGATGACTGTGCCGTGGACCCCGCATGCGTCGAGATCGATTGCCTAGACGGTGAAGACAGTGATGATGACGGCCTCATCGACTGCGACGACCCAGACTGTCAGACCTCCACTGACTGCGGCGAGCAAGACTGCAATGACGGCATCGACGACGACGAAGACGGCGCGACCGACTGCGATGATGATGACTGTGCGACCGGCCGAGACTGTGTTGAGTTTGCCTGCGCAACCGGCGGAGACAGCGATGGCGACGGCCTGTTCGGATGTACAGATGACGACTGCCTGAGCGAGCCCGTGTGCTTCGAACAAGACTGCGAAGACGGCCTCAACTCTGACTCCGCCTTCGACGGACTGACCGACTGCGACGACCCGGACTGCGATGACGACCCGGTCTGTCGCGAGCAAGACTGCTCGGATGGACTGAACTCAGATGCAGACCAAGACGACCTGACCGACTGCGAAGACCCCGACTGCGCCAATGACCCCGCCTGCCGGGACCTGGTGTGCGACGACGGCATCGATAGTGACAACGACGGCCTCATCGACTGCGTAGACCCCGACTGCTCCTTCATCAACAACCAGACGGAAGCGTGCTTCGAGCGCATCTGCCAGGACGGTCAAGACGGCGACCGTGACGGATTAGTGGACTGTGCGGACCCCGACTGTGACCGGTCCATCTTGTGCGTTGAGCAGGTGTGCTTTGACGGCGGCGACTCCGACCAAGACGGCCTGGTGGACTGCGCGGACCCCGACTGTGATGAGGCTCCGAACTGTATCGAGAGCGACTGCACAGACGGTATAGACCAAGACAACAACGGCCTGATCGACTGCGAGGACCCCGACTGTGACGCGGACATCGCGTGTATCGAAGTCGACTGTGCAGATGACACAGACAACGACGACAACGGCCTGACGGACTGCGAAGACCCCGACTGCTCTGACACCTCGGCGTGCCTTGAAATCGACTGTACAGATGGCGTAGATGACGACAACAGCGGCTTGACCGACTGTATGGACCCCGACTGCGCAGGGGACCCCGCCTGTGTCGAGACCGTGTGCGATGACGGCGTAGATGACGACGGCAACGGCGAGACCGACTGCGCGGACCCCGACTGTGCAGCCGACCCTGCCTGCATTGAGGCCGACTGCGATGACAGTCTGGACAATGACGGCGACCTTGCCACGGACTGCGCGGACTCAGACTGCGCGACCGATGCCGCATGCATCGAGACGAGCTGCGCAGACGGCCAAGACAATGACGGCGACTTCTTCATCGACTGCAGGGACAGCGACTGTCAGTCAGATGTCGCGTGCCAGTCCGAGGTCTGTGACAACAACTTTGATGACGACGCCGATACCCTCGTTGACTGCGACGACCCCGGTTGCTTCGGCGCCATTGGCCTGTGCGAGACCGAGCTGAACTGCACGGACAGCGAAGACAACGACGGCGACGGGTTCATCGACTGCCTCGACATCGATGACTGTGGCGCCGACCCCGCCTGTGCGGTCGAGATCTGCGACAGCACCACGGACGATGACGGCGACACGCTCGTCGACTGCGACGACCCGGACTGCTTCGGCGCCATTGGCCTGTGCGAGGCCGAACTCAACTGTACGGACGGCGGAGACAACGACGACGACGGTCTATTGGACTGCGAAGATGCGGATTGCTCGGCGGATCCGAGCTGTGTTGAAGTCTGTGACAACTCCACCGACGACGACGGCGACACCCTCGTGGACTGCGACGACGACGATTGTTGGGGCCCAGCCTGTTCCCTCACAGGCACGCGTGCCTGGGTCACCGGCGGCAGTGTGCAGATCGATGAGCTGGCAGCAGACACTGCCAATGTGTCCACATCGCTACAAGGCCCGAGCTGCGACTCCAGCGACGCGATTACCCTCGGAACACCAGCACGACGCATGACTGCGCGCAGTGTCACCGGTCAGGTTCAGGTCAGCCGCTTGGTCTCGGGCAGCACCGTCACCGAGACCTGTTCGTGGGCTGCGACCGAGGTCAGCGGATTCGATATTGCCGGCACCGGTCAGGTGACCCTGAGCCGCCAAGGCTTCACGCTGAGCGAGCCCGAGCGCTGCCAGTTGGCAGGCAGCTCGTTCTTGCCGACCCTGCTGTCAGTCGCGCAGAGCGCAGCGAGATTGCCGGGTGGTGGAACCTCTACAGCAGGCAACTCAAGTTGGTACGGGGGCAACTTCCAGGCCTCGACAATGGGGACTGTGACGCTGTCGACGTCTGTTCAGGTCGACGACAGCTGCACGGTTCTCCTGTTGGGCGCACCCGTCAACTCCACGCAGCGTAGCTACGACAACGTCGATGACATGGAGCCAGTGTTTGGGATTGCTCCCTAGGGCTGACCTAGTTGCCTTGGAATGTTGGTTCGCGCTTCTCTAGGAATGCGGCCACCGCTTCATCGTGGTCGGCGGTGTTCTGGGAGATTCCTTGGTAGGTTGCAGCGAGCTGAAGCGCTTGGTCTATAGGCAGGTCCCATGAGCGCACAGCCGCAGACTTGGTGAGACGGAGGGCGAGTGGTGGCAGTGCACAGAGAACGGCTGCACGAGTCCGCACAGCGTCGTGAAGTGCGTCGGCGTCGACCACTTCGTTGACCAAGGACCACGACAGTGCGGTTGCGCTGTCGATCAGCTGGCCAGTGAGCATCATCTCAAGCGCCCGCGGGTAGCCGATGGTGCGCGATAGGAAATAGGCACCCCCGTCTCCGGGGACCAAGCCAACCTTCACGAATGTGGAGCCGAAGCGAGCCCGCGTTGTCGCTACACGAAAGTCTGCCATGCACGTCAGGTCGAGGCCGGCGCCAATCGCAGCACCATTGACAGCCGCAATGACCGGCTTGTCGAAGCGGGCCAAACGGCGGGGGATTTGTTGAATGCCCCGAAAGTATCTGGCTCTTAGCGCAACAGCGTCGCCTTCAAACATGCCAGAATGTGCCTGCATTTTCTTGAGGTCTCCACCCGCAGAGAAGGACTTTCCGGCGCCCGTGAGAGCCACCACGCGAACCTTATCGTCGGCTTCGGCTGCGTCGAAGGCATCTACAAGGCCCTGAACCATCGCATCTGAGTAGGCATTGCGCGCTTCTGGGCGGTTGAGAGTGACCCAGCGGAGCCCTGGGACAGTGGGGTCATCGTGAGTGAGCAGGTCGGACATAGGGGCTCCAGGAGTTTGAGGCGTCTGGTGTAGGGTGCCGCCCCGGAGGGCGACATGGAAGCGGTCGAGCTGTATAAATTGGTGGGCGTCGTTGTCTACTTGGCCGTGTTGTTGGCGATTGGAGTGGTGGCGTCTCGGAAGATGACCGACGTTGGCGACTACTTTGCCGCAGGCAAGAAGCTAGGCTTCTGGAGCGTCGCTTTCTCCGCACGGGCCACAGGCGAGAGCGGCTGGCTGCTCATTGGCCTGACCGGTATGGCTGCGATGGTCGGCGTGAAGGCGTTCTGGGTCGTTGGTGGTGAGGTTCTCGGAGTGGGGCTGGCCTGGTTGCTGCTCGCTGGACCCTTCAACAAGCTGACCCACAAATACGACTCGCTCACCATGCCGGACTACCTGGAGAGCCGACTCGGGGATAAATCGAACGTTATCCGCTTAGTCTCTGCTTTTTGCTTAGCAGTGTTCGTGACCATTTATGTGGCCGCACAGATCTATGCGACCGGCCAAGCCTTCCAGGATTTCCTGGGTTGGAATTGGTATGTTGGCGTTGCTGTTGGGTTTGCAGTTGTGGTCGCCTACAGTACGACCGGTGGCTTTGTTGCGGTTGTCTGGTCCGACGTCTTTCAAGGCGCGCTGATGTTCTTGGGATTGGTCGCGCTTCCAATCGTTGGGGTCATCTACGCGGGCGGTATTGGCCCGGTTGTTGACGGCTTGGCAGCCATTGATCCGAGTCTTCTCGACCCGATGGCCGGCGACGGTTTCACCCTCGTAAGCATCGCAGGTTGTGTCGGCCTGCTGCTCATTGGCTTGGGGTTCCTGGGTTCACCCCAGATTTTCGTCCGCTTCTTGGCGCTCAAGAGCCACAAAGAGGTGCCGAAAGGCGCTGCCGTTGCCATTGTGTGGACGCTTCTGGCGGACAGTGGTGCGGTTCTTACCGGTCTTGTCGGACGCCACCTGATGACGATGCCCGGCCAAGACCCTGAAGCGCTACTCGGCGTTGGCGCTGAACAGGTGCTGCCTCAAGTGGTGGAGATGGTTCTACCGGCCGTGCTTGTTGGCCTGATGATTGCCATTGTTCTGTCGGCCATCATGTCGACCGTCGACAGCTTGCTCGTGTTGGCGAGTAGTGCGGTGGTGCGAGACGTCTACCAGAAGGTGCTCTACTCAGACATCCCAGATGACAAACTGGTGGGCTTGTCCCGCATAGCAACCGTTGCACTCGCGTTCGTCGCTCTTGGCATCGCGCTTGCTGTGACAGGGCCCAATCAGACTGTGTTCTGGTTCGTCATCTTCGGATGGTCCGGTATCGCTGCGACCTTCTGCCCAACGGTCATCCTGTCCATCTTCTGGCGGCGGTTCAACACCGCTGGCGCGGTGGCTGCCATGGTCACAGGCTTCGTTGCCGTACCGCTGTTCAAGTTCATCGACATGGGTGAGGCAATGACGGCACTCGGTGAGCTACCGCCTAGCTTCCTGCTGTCTGCGGCTGTAGGCATAACCATCAGCCTGGTCGCCGGTCCTGGCGCCCAGACTGCCCGCGCCAGCTAGCCCTCAAACGCCTCATCGGTCACGTCCAAGCACTTGTCGATGATGGCGAACCCTTCCATCAGCTGCTCCTCGGTGATGCACAGCGGCGGATTGTTCATGAACGACCCCCAGCGGATGAACGTGAACAGCCCGTTGTCCATGAACGCTTTTCCGAGCTGATTCATGACGGGGTGGCTGCCATTGTAGGGCGCGAAGGGCTCGCCTTTACTGTTCTTCTGTACGTCGATCATGCCGAACAAACCGATGTTGCGCCCGACCTTCACCGATGGGTGCTTTTCCGTCAGGCGGTCCATCTCACTACGCATCACGGCACCGAGGGTTGCCGAGTTTTCGACGAGCTTCTCGTCACGCATGACCTCGATATTGGCGACGGCAGTGGCACAGCACAATGCATGGGCCGAGTAGGTGAGTCCACCCCAGAACACGTTGTCCTTGAAGTGGGCTGCGATGCGGTCGCTGACGCCCATTGCGCCCAGAGGAATGTACGAGCTGGTGAGTCCCTTGGCCATTGTGACAATGTCCGGAACAATGTCTCCGTGCTCAAAGGCGAACAGCTTCCCGGTACGTCCGAATCCGGCCATGACCTCGTCACAAACTAGCAGAATGCCGTACTTCTCAAGCAGCGCTTTCAGGCGTTTGAGGTAGCCCTTGGGGGGCGGCAGGATGCCGTTGGTTCCGGTGACCGTCTCAATGAACATGGCCGCGATGGTGTCGGGACCTTCGTAGTGAATGACCTCTTCCAAGTAGGTGAGGTTCGCATCTACGATTGACGCGTCGTCGTCTCCCCACTTCCAGGTGAGCGGCCATGGGTCCATGATGCGCACTACGCCAGGCATACCTGGCTCATTGGCTAGGCGTCGCGGGTCCCCAGTCAGCTGCATCGTGGCGTTTGTGGCACCATGGTAGCTCCGGTACCGCGACAGGATCTTGTGCCGACCGGTGAAGCCACGTGCTGCTTTGATGGCGTTCTCGTTGGCTTCTGCACCGCTCAGGGTGAAGAAGAACGTATTGATATCGCCGGGGACAATCTCGGCTAGAAGTGACGACAAGCGGGCGCGAGGTTCGGTCGCGGTACCTGGCCACGTGTACAAGAGCTGCTTGTCCAGCTGAGCCTTCATCGCCGCAATCACCTTTGGGTGGGAGTGGCCAATATTGACGCTCATTAGCTGGCTATTCCAGTCCAGGATGCGCTTTCCATCGGGCTGGTAGAGGTAGATGCCTTCGGCTCGCTCGATGGGAACCGGATTGACTGCTCCCTGGGCGGACCAGGTGTACATGGAGTGCTGCTTGCACAGGTCAATCATCTCTTGGGTTTCCATCTCGTCTCCGGAACAGGCAGAATGGCCGAGTGTATCCAGAGTCGCAGGCTGACAACCATCACCGGATGGCAACGAGATCGTTGCTTGTGAAACGAGCACTTTGTTCCGCGATTTTGGCGGAGGTTGGCCTGGTGTGCTTGTTGGCCACTGTGTGCAAGGCGAACGAGGTGTGTGCGCATTCTCACGAAATACAACGGCCGTCGTGGAACTCCACGACGGCCGGTTGCTCGATTCATCTACGATGGCGGATGGGCATGGGCCCAGGGCCGGCTAGCTCATCCAGGTGGCGTCTTTCTGCAGGGCCCACTTCGTTGTGATCTTGCGTGCACGGGTCCAGAAACGGAAGCCGTCCCAGCCGGTGATGTTGCCCGAGCCAAACTTGCTGTGGTTCCAGCCACCGAAGCCAAACGGCTCGCGGGGAACAGGCACACCGATGTTTACGCCAATCATGCCGGCTTCGAGCTTGCGAGTGACGTAGCGAGCGACCTCACCGCTGCTGGTGTAGATGCTGGAGGCGTTGCCGTAGGGGTTGCTGTTCTCCAGGGCGATGGCCTCATCCACGGTGTCGACGCGGATGATGGAGAGGACGGGGCCGAAGATTTCTTCGTGGCCCGCGGGCATGTCAGCGCTGACGTTGTCGAGCAGTGTCGGGCCAATCCAGTAGCCGCCGGCGTCAGCGGTCTGGCCGCGACCATCGACGAGAACCTTGGCACCGCGCTTCTCAGCGTCGTCGATGAAGCTGTTGATGCGGTCGAGTGATGCTTGGGTGGTGATGGGGCCGAGGTCCTGGCCAATCTTCATGGATGCGGCGCGCTCAGCGACTGCGTCGATGAGGTGCTGAACGTCGCCAACGGCCACCAGAACAGACGCTGCCATACAGCGTTGGCCTGCACAGCCGGTGAAGCTGGCGACAACGTTCTCAGTGGTCACGCTGGGGTCGGCATCGGGTACAACGATGAGGTGATTCTTCGCACCACCCAGGCACAATACGCGCTTGCCCGAAGCGGCGGCACGACCGTACACGAGCTTAGCGACGCGAGTGCTACCCACGAAGGCGAGGGCATCGATACCTTCGTCATCACACAGCGCTTCGACGACGTCTTTGCCGCCATTGACGATGTTGAACACACCGTCCGGGAGGCCCGCTTCGCGGAACAGCTCTGCCATGCGAATCATGGACAGGGGAACCTGCTCACTGGGCTTGAGGATGAAGGCGTTTCCACCCACGATGGCCTGCGGGAGCATCCACAGTGGAACCATGCTCGGGAAGTTGAAGGGGGCCACGCCCGCCACCACACCAATCGGCTCGTAGACCTGCTGACAGGTGACACCGCGAGAGACCTCAAGGCCGCTACCGCCGGCCATCTGCGGCAGGCTACACCCGTACTCCACGCACTCGATGCCCTTGAGAACTTCCGCTTTGCTCTCGCCGAAGGTCTTGCCGTTTTCGTGAGAGACCAGCCAAGCGAGCTCGTCGACGTCACGTTCCATGAGCACCTTGAGACGGTAGAAGACCTGGGCCCGTTCACGGATAGGCTCTTGCGACCAGGTCTTGAAGGCTTCCTTTGCCGCAGCGACTGCGTTGGCCACATCTTGCGCGCCAGACATCGCGACCCGAGCCATGGCCTTGCCGTGACGTGGGTTGATGACGTCCATGAAGGTGTCGGCTACTGGGGCCGTCCACTCGCCGCCAATGTAGTTGACAGCGTCAATGTAGGTCGCGAAGTCGTTGGATTTAGCACCAAAAGTGGGGACGGCTGCGGCGTTCATCGCGGCTCCTAGGACAAGTGGGAAATTATAGGTCGGCGGGTCATAACGCTTCCACTAGGGTGGCGGCGTTCCCTATTCAGAGCTTTCAGCAACTTGAATGAGCAGCTGCAGCCAGTCTTCGAATTCGTGCGCCATGGGGTCGCTTGTGCAGCGTTCAACCGACGTCTCAGAGTCCGCACTGTCCAGGCATTGGGCGATGTTCGCGTAGGTAGACAGCTGGTCATTTGCGGTACAAGCCCGCTCGAAGGCGGGCATGCTGGCGTCAATGTCGGCGTGCGCCGCCGCAAGTTCGTCACCCTCCAACCCGGAGACGTCGTCCAACTCTAAGTGCCGCAGGCGAGCCAAGGAATCCGAGAACGCCGAACAGGTCGGCACTTCCACCTCAGTGCTGGCGGCAAGGTCCATGATTTGGCCCATGTACGTTGAAAACGCATCGTTTTCGTCGAGCTGCTGGCACACCATCAACCCGTCCATTGTCTCGCTGTCCATGAGGCACCGGACCACAGGAGCAAAGTCAGCAAGCCGATTGTTGAGCCCACACCCGGCCTTCATCTTTTGAGCCTCGCTGCGTCGGAGCTCTGCTTCATCGTCGTCGTCCGCGTCTGCCACCGCGAGCGCGCCTACGTGGTCGGCGAGCTCGTCGCAGGTTGCTAGGCTGGGTTGTGCTGGCGCTACAGGGCGCTTTCCTCCGCACGCCGACAAGGTGAGCGTGGAGGCGACGACGATGGACAGACGACTCAGCGTTGTCATTCAGGCACTCCGGCTTCCAAGCGGATGGATGCTGCGAGCAGACCCGTCACGTAGGCATTGAATTCTTCGCCACCTTCCGCCGAGCGACAGGCCTCCCATGCCGCGTCATCGTTGCCGGCCATGTAGCACTGAACGTGAGGGACAAACTCGCTCAGGCGGTCGTTCGACTTGCAGCCGGACCGGAGCCCTTCCACCATCGCCGTGCCAAACTCTAGGGCTTGGGCGGGGGTCAAGACATCCGACTCGGAAGCAGTGCGCTCCACGCTCTCCATCATGTGGTCAGCGAAATCATCGCATGTGACGGTGCCTTCTGGGGACGGCGCTTCGACCACAGCGGGCGCGGGTTCCGTTGCCGATAGGCTGGGAGCCGGGGAGGCAGCGGGTGTCTCGGCACCACCGCAAGCAGCAAGGACCAACAGGACGGGAAGGGTACGCATGAAGACTCCGTAAATCAGGCGAGGTGAAGCGGTAACGCACTTAAACCAAGTGCGAGAGGCGAGCTGCTACAGCGCTAATCAGGCGCGCAATTCAACGCCGCGGTCGCCGTACTTCGCTGCCACAGTGCCGATCAGACCCTCGGTCACTGCGTTGACTTCGTCGGCGCTGCGAGCGCCTTCGTCTGAGCTGTACGACAGCGCAAAGGTCACGGCGCGACCGCGGTCCAACACAAACTCGTCGACGATATCGACCGAGTCGAGCCAGGTAGGACTCGTTGTACGTAGGTGCTCAGCAAGCTCGTCCGCATACACGCCGGTTGGCAGCAAGAAGGCCAGACTGCGCAAGATTGGATGGTTTGCGCTGGGCTCGACATAGGTGGGACGGGCGCCCGAGACGGCAAGAGCGTCTGTACAGAGTTCCATGTACACAGGTCGTGCGCGCTTGATCTTGTGACCACGCAGCACGGTTGGATGGACCTCTCCCAGACAGCCAACCACCCGGCCGTTCAGCCGGATGCTGGCTTGGCGATGAGGGTGGAGCAAGCTTGCCAGGGGTTCGTCTTCAGATGCGTGCTCGATTGTGAGCGGCAACCGTAGGGTCTCGGCCATGTTTGCCACAAGGCCCTTCATGAAGAAGGCGTCTGCTGGGCGACCCTTGCCGTCCCAGCTCGGCGTGCTGGCGTTGCCGCTGCAGATGGCCCACAAGATGTGCCGCTCATCGCAGCCACCGTCGGTCGTGGGGTGGAATGTACGGGTCCACTCGTAGGCTTTGACCTGGTCTGTGCGCATGCGCAGGTTCACGCCAATCGCTTCGACGGCCTGGTATAGACCGTTGTTCTTGAGCAATGAGTAGCCACGGTCCATGGCATTTTCGGTCTCGACGTGTGCGGCAAGAGGGTGCCCTTCTTCAACGCCGGCCTTTTCTGCGAGTTCGCGTCCGTGGAAGCCGTCGGTGAACACTTCGAAGAAGCCGCCTGCGAGCAGAACCTCTTCCACTCGTTCCATGTTTTGTTGGCGTTCGGTGGGCACACCACCCAGGTCGATGGGCGGCAAGTGCTCGGGCATCTCGTTGTAGCCAATGGACTTCGCCAGGTCTTCGTACAGGTCAGCGGCGAACTCTACGTCCCACACGCGGTGTGGAGGAACGCGTACCAGAAGCGTGTTCCGGTTTCTGTCCGACGAGCGCTCTTGTGTGCTCTGTGGCGCTATCCAGCCGTCTTCAGCGGCCCACTCCGGGTAGTTCGGCGAGACGGCGAAGGCGTAGCGACCCAGGCGGTCTCGGACCGTGTCGGGGGTCAGCGGGTACTCTAGAAAAGCCGCCGCATGTGGGATGTCCAAGGCAATCGTGCGACGTTCGTCGCTCCAGTCGCCTACCTGTCCGGTTGTTCCGCGAACGTCCCAGCCGGCACTCGCCATCAACTGGGCAACACGACCGGCCCCAGTGAGCACGAGCGAGGCATCTGAGCCACGCTCGAATCGCGCCGAGCTGTCGGTGTGCACGCTGAGGGAGCGCGCTCCCTTGCGAACAGCAATCGGGTCAAACGCGGCGGACTCTAGGTAGATTCGCGTAGTGGACGCGGTGCTCTTGGACTCTTCGCACCCAATGACGCCAGCGACAGCCAGCACCTTGGCGTCATCTGCGATGATGAGCGTGCCTTCGGGCAGCTCGGTCGGCTCTTCGGTGAACAGTAGCCATGCGGTCTCGCCGGCGATGGATTCACGAACCGTAATGCTGCCAACAATGGTGTCGGCGTCGAACGCGTGGGTGGGCTGCCCGAGCTCGGCATTGGCTACGTTCGTTGCGTCCACCGGTGGCGTGACGCTGTTTAGACCCGCTGCGGTCAACACAGCCTTGGCCTGTGCATCCAAGTCGCCGTCTGCGGTCCTCACGAGCTCTGTGATGCTGTACAGCGAACACTTGTCCGACTGGATGGACAGCGGCACCGGCGAGGTTCCAAGGCTGAGAAGGGTGCTCTGTGGAAGCCGGACGCCGGCATTCGTGCGTCCGTTCAGCTCACGGGCGATTCCGGCGTAGCAGTAGTGGTCGCCACGGTTGGCCAGCAATTCGACTGTGAACACGTCGCCAACGTCCGATGTCTCGGTTCGCTTGACCTCGACACCAACGTCATCGAGCAAGTATCGAAGATCTTGCGTCGCTTCCGGTAGGTCGGTGAAACGCTTTAGGATGTTCTTGCCAATTTTCATGCTGCACCTCCGGTGAGTGCGCGATGCACACGTAGATCGGTCTCATACAGGCTGCGAATCTTCTTTACGCCCGTCCACTGGCCAGCCATCCGAGTGGTTCCTAGGCCGAAAGCGATTCCAGAGACCTTGTCTGGGTCGTAGCCAAACTGGGTGAAGACCTTTGGATGGACCATTCCGGCTCCCAAGATGGTGACCCAGCCCGCGCCGTGGCACGACTCACAGCCGGCGCCGGCACACGAACCGCACTGAAGGTCCACGCCGATGCTGGGCTCGGTGTAGGGGTAGAACTTGGGCTTGAAGCGGATTGGGCGCTCCTCGCCGTACAGTGAGCGCGCGATGAAGCCCAGCAGGCCCTTGAGGTGAGCAAAGGTCAGCCCCTTGTCTACCCAGATGCCCTCGAGCTGGTGGAACATGGCCAAGTGTGTCGCGTCGACTGCTTCGTTTCGGTACACACGACCGGCAGAGGCCACTCGAATCGGCAGGCTGGGCCTGGACTCAAGAACGCGGGCTTGGACGGTGGTGGTGTGGGAGCGAAGCAGGCTTCCGCCCTTGACCCAGAAGGTGTCTTGCATGTCCCGCGCGGGGTGGTGCTCGGGAATGTTGAGAGCGTCAAAGTTGTAGAAGGCGGTCTCGACCTCTGGGCCGTCGACCAAAGAAAAGCCGAGGCGCCGGAGCAGCTCTAGGCACTCCCGTTCGACCACGGTCAGGGGATGACGTGCACCGCGCTCGGTACCAACGCCGGGCATGGTCATGTCCGTCCATTCACGGTCCAAGGCATCGGTGATGGCCTGTTGCTCGACGCGTTCGACGGCTGCGGCGACGTCAGTCTCGATCTGGTCTCGCGCGCTGTTCAGAGCAGCGGCGACCTCAGAGCGTTGATCCGCAGGGACCTCTCGCAGATCTTTGAAAGCGAGCTTGAGTGGGCTCTTCTTTCCTGTGTGTTTCCGACGCAGCTCATCGAGTGCTTTGGGGTCAGAAACGGCGTCAAGTTCGGCGCGAAACGCCGACAATATGGCGTTGACATCTGGTGCGGCCATGCGTCCCTCTCGTGGTCGGCACGCTTAACCCAAAAGGGGCTGAGAGCCGCCGTGACAGCGTCTGACATTGTTGGGGGGCCCTGTTCTGAAGAAATGTGTCCATGTAGACGTAAAGCAAACACACCGATGCACCGATGACCGGAGCGGGAGGCAAGGATGACACTTACAACCACAGACGTGATGACTCGCATGGCTGGCGTTTTCGCCGTTTGGGCCCTGATTGCTGGCGCTGTCATGGTGTCGGTCGCGTAGCGAGTCGGCCACGGCTCTAGCGCTGTGCGACGGCCACAAGTCGACGCGGGCTTGGATGTAGCGGTTGCCCGTTCAGTCCACCCAAGAGCGACACGGATGAAAATCCGACCTGCTCCGTCATTCGGCGTACTTCGCTCCCCGCGTATAGCCGATGATGCTGGTTGAACTTCCGAATGCGGCCCGTCTCTACGATCGACAGCTTTGTGTGCAGACGCGAGCCATCTTCTTCGATGTTTTGCTCTTGCAATAGCAACACGCCTGGCCGCAACCATTGCCAGTCCTTGCGCTCGGTGCCGATTAGCGTGGACTCTTGGCAGGCCGTCGACAGAACGAGACTCCCGCCACCCACAATGCTGGCGTTGAGATTGCGCAGGGTCAGAATGTCGTCGTCTTCGTCATCAAAGACACCAAAGGCATCGATACACAGGGCCACATCGTAGGCCTCTGGACGTCGGAAGTCGCGCATATCCCTACGCACAACTTCAACTTCTACGTTCATCCGCCGCGCGGCAGCAGCGACGTGGGTGAGGTAGCTTGGAGTGCGGTCCACGCAGGTGACGTCGAATCCGCGTCGCGCCAGAGGCAGAGCATAGCGGCCTGGGCCAGAGCCCATGTCCAGCACTCGCGCCCCTGGAGTCAGCTTGGCCAATGCAATGAGCGCATCGACCTCGGCTTCTGCGGCATCTAGCGCCTCGGGACCCCGCAGAGTGGGAGCCAGGGCAATCCACAGGTCATCGTCATCAAACCAGGACAACTAGCCCCCCACAATCGCGGCGCCGCCTGTACAGATGGACAAGCACAGGATGGCACCCAGAATGACCGCGATGATGGCCAAGGCCACACCCAGCATCTTCCACATACTCTTGGGGGCGTCGCCAATGAACTCCCCGGTCTGGCCGTTGACTAGGAATCGGTACACCTTGTCGCCGTAGCGGTAGGCGCCAATCCACACCGGCACTAGTACTGGCTTGCCGTCTACTTGCTCAATGGTTGAGTGGGCGTTGAGCTTGGTGGCGCTCAGTTCCGACTGGATGTCGGCCCGGTGCCGTCGCTCCATTTCTGCAAGTGCTGCTTTGCGGGCCACACTCCGGGTCATGTCGCTGATCTCGTACGGGTCGCTGTCGTTGGGCTCGAAGGGCTTGAGCGTCGACTCGTCGTACCGACCCAGGCGGGCCATCTCGCTGATGGTGAGTGTCTCGGAGCTAGGCACCAATACTTGGTCGAAGTAGCCGGTGTCCGAACCTGCCACCGGACGCTTTCCGCTCTGCGTGTTCGCCTTGACCAAAGCCGCCCAGTGCGTCTCAATGTCACCGGACCACGCCCAAGCCGGAAGCAGCAGCTTGCGCAGCTCTAGCGAGGCGTCTTTCAGGTCGTTTGGGTACCAGAAGCTGGAGTTCGCAAACTCGCGAAATGCGTTGTCCGCTCGCGGCTTGATGACGTCGAAGGGAATGAACCCTTCAGGGTCTTCGATGGTCTCGTCTTTGGTGTACACGGCGAGGTCGGATGCCGGCGCGCCACAAAAGAGGCACTCGGGAAGTTCCTTGCCGGGTGTGGCTGCAATGGCACCACCACACTGCTTGCACTGGACGGCTTCACCACTCATAGCGAACCTCCAACGATGCCCAGACAGGCCGTTCCACCCAACAACATGGAGAGCACTAAGCCTATGATGACGACAATCGCGACGACCATGACCATCACCTTGAATCCGCTGCGTGGCACCTTGCCCACCACTTCGCCGGTCTGGCCGTTGACCAGTAAGCGTATGGTTCCTTTCGGCCCTTGAACCGCGGCAATCCAGACAGGCAGGAGCACCAGGCGCACCGCCTCTACGTCGACCGATGTTGACGACTGGAGGGACTGGTACTTGTCTCCCGGCAGCAGGTTGTTGGCAATCGCACGCTTCTCGAGGGCGGCCAGTTCATTACTGGCGACATCGTGTGCCTGCTGGTGAGCAATGGTGGGGTGCTCCGCAATCAGTCCCGCCGTCAGCTCCGGGGCAAATGGCTTGGCTCGGCCCAAGTCGAAGGGCTCAAGCTCGTTCGCTTCCGCCTCGGGGAGTCCCTTGGACGCACTCACCAAGTGGTCCTTCCACTCGCGCTTGTGGGTGCCAGACAGCGGGAACCACTCGGTCTCGGTCACTTGTCGGGTCTTGGTGACAGCCTTGCCGTCCTCGTACGCCACGTACGTCTCGGTGCGTGTCCAGTTGACGCCAACCTGGGCGCTGTACTGGGACCGAGCCATGGCGTCGTAGGCGTAGAAGGGAACCAACACGGCGTCAATTTCGTCGGGCTCGGCAGCCTTGCGAATGGACTTTGGCGCCATGCGTTGGGACTGTAGGAATCCCTTGAGCAGCGACACGGCGCGCTCTTTAGGGACGCTGAATGAGGCGACGGCATCGACGGGCTCTGAGGCGTGGTCGCTGTCCACCAGAGGCGAATCGCAGAACGCGCACTTCGTCGACAGGACGGTCGCATCAGCCTCTACAGAGGCCCCGCAGGTAGGGCATTGGCGAATCGCCATGGCATGTCTCCACTAGGAAGTGCTGCGTAGCACACTTGCAACGTGTTGTGCTGCGCGCTGGAAGGACCATCCGGTGCTCTGACGGACAACATCTACGGCAGATGCGAGCCCGCGCGACGGGTCGTTCGCGATCTCGAGGAGGATGGCAGGTTCGGGAAGTCCATCGTGTGCAGTTGGTGCTGACGGCTTCGGTGTCGCACGCCGGGCCTGTTGAGGTTCGGCTGGCTGCTGGCGTTGCGGCTTGGGCTGCGGGCGGGCACGCTTGGGTTGTGCTCGTGATCTTGGCCGCGCAGCTTGTTTTGGCTGGCTCTTGGCGGCTGGGACAACAGCCTGGCGTTGCGCATTGGCAAGCGGCGTACTCTGTGGGCTCTGTGAACGGGGCGGTCTGTCGACCAGCTGCTTAGCGATGGCTGCAGACGCAGGGAAGGGATTGTCCTCCCACAGCTCTGAAGGCCAGGGTGGCATCACGAGCGGCGTGCGCCGGTCAGGAACTTCAGAAGGCCATTTCTGACCACTGTCTGGCATCTCGAGGGGCCTGAATGCGGGGCCCATTGCTAACAGCGCAGCTTGGTCTCGAACCGATGCTGGGCGTCGACGACGGGGCAGGCGTGCGCTGCCGACCTTGTCGATGATGGGAAGGGCTACGGCCATTCCTGCGAAGAAGAACGTGGTCATGAGCAGAGCAGTTACGAACGAGGGCACAGTCGCCTCCTGGAACACCGTACACCGCTAGCTACGCAACGCCGAGCCAGTGTGTTTCAATGCCGCTCCTTAAGGGGCCATGATGCATCGTTTCGCCATCGTACTCGCTTTGTTCGTGCCCGGTATCGCCATGGCGCAGGACGGAGATGTCAACTCCGGCGCATGGTCGTTACTGGCTCCGTTCGTCGCCATTGGTGCGGCCGTTATCTCCAGACGGGTTGTCCCATCGCTGGCGCTGGGCGTTGTTGTCGCGGCTCTTGTCGCGGCTGCCGGGGCTCCTCTGGTGGCTCTGCAATCGGTCGGTGCACTACTCGTTGGGGCCGCAACGGACCTCGGGCATCTCCAAGTGGCGCTGTTTACGCTCACCGTTGCAGCGACTGTGGGACTGCTCACAGCTTCCGAAGCTATGCGCGCCATGGTCGAGCGCATTGAAGGGCTTGCGCGCAACCGTCGAGGCGCCATGGTGGTCAGCTGGCTCGCTGGGGGTGTCATCTTCTTTGACGACTACGCCAACTGCTTGGTCGTTGGCAACACCATGCAGTCCGTCGTCGACCGGTTCAAAGTGTCCAGAGCAAAACTGGCGTACATTGTTGATGCGACCGCAGCACCAGTGGCATCACTGGCTGTTGTGTCCACATGGGTGGCGTTTCAGGTGGATGAGATCGGCAAGGGTCTCGCGTCACAAGACCTGGACTCCGGCGGCGCTTTCGCCATCTTCCTGGCCTCTGTGCCGTACAGCTTTTACTGCTGGTTTACCCTGGTTTTTGTGGGTGCGATTGCCATCACCGGGCGAGATTTCGGGCCGATGTTCAGAGCAGAGCAGGCAGCCATGCGGACCGAACACACGGTGGACGACAGCAAATCCTCAGTTCCGGCATGGATTGCGCCCATCACCATCGTGGTGCTGGTCGCAACTACGTTTGTGGTGATGTTGACGACAGGCCTCAACGGTCTTGGCGACGACGCTGCAGGCGCTCGGTTGTTCGAGATCATCGGCGCGGCAGACGCGTACATCGCAATGGTCGCTGGCGGCCTCGTTGCCTTGGTCGTGGCGGTTTTCTTGGTGGTCCTCACCCGAGTGGTGACGCTGCAGGCCATCCCGGCATCCATGTGGGTAGGGGTCAAGCCGGTCCTGCATGCACTCGTCATCTTGTTGCTTGCCTGGACTCTCTCGGCAGGAATCGCAGCGACGGGTACCGGTGGGTACCTAGAGACGCTCGTGACTGGAAACCTCGCCACTCACTGGCTTCCCGCTGTGTCCTTCCTCGTTGCAGCCATCACCGCTTTCGCGACAGGGTCGTCGTTCTCGGCCATGGGCATCTTGGTCCCGGTAGTCGTCAGCATTGCGATTGCGGTGACGGGTGACGCGATGTCTGGCGTGGCCTTAGCGTGCACCGCTTCCATCCTGTCCGGTGCTTGTTTGGGGGACCATGCGTCGCCCATCTCCGACACCACTGTCTTGTCGTCGATTGGTTCGGGCGTCGACCTCGTCACTCACGTCCGCACGCAGCTTCCGTACGTGCTGTGCGTTGGAGCCGTGAGCGTCTTCGTCGGCTACATCCCGGCCGGTTTCGGGGTCTCACCGCTGCTGCTATTGCCGCTAGGAGGGGTCATCTGTGTCGGCATTGTGATGGGCGTCGGACGCGTGCCGACTGCCGCACCCGCCGAACTACTTGCCAGCAGCAGCTAGAATTGAGCCTGTGGCCACTCGTGCGCCATCGACCTTCGCTGTACCGGTGAAGGTCAGCATGCGACGGGAATCGGTCAGCGTGACCTCAAGCTGCAGAACATCTCCTGGCTTGACCATCTTGCGAAATCGCATCTTGTCGGTGCCGAGCAGGTAGACCGGTTTGCCAGCCGCCTCTGTGTTGGCGGACAGCGCGATGACTGCAGCGAGCTGGGCCATGGCCTCAGTGATCAACACGCCGGGCATGACGGGATGGCCAGGGAAGTGCCCCTTGCACATTTCGTCAGTGACGTCTTTTTCCCCAATGGCGCGTTCACCGGGGACCAGCTCCGTCACTCGGTCGAGCATCAGGAACGGGTCGCGGTGAGGGAGCAGGGCTTCGATACCGGCCCGGTCAAGCGTGCTCATGGCGCTACTGTGCGTTGTAGCGGGTGATGAGCTCGTCCGTCATGTCGGTGGCTCCTGCGCCAACGTAGACGACAGCCGCACGGTCTAGGACGACGTCGTACGAGTGCTCTGCAGCGATGGTCTCGGTGAGGCGACGCATCTTCTCATCGAGGTCCTGAAGCAGCGTCATGTAGGTCGACTGCATCTCGGTCTCGAAGGTCTGAGCGGTCTGCTGGAGCTCAGCCTGCTTGGTCATCAGGGTGCGTTCTTCTTCGGCACGGGCGGCGTCTGACAGAACGATGCCGCGGGCTTCGTAGTCTTCGTAGGCCGTCTGGAAAGTGGCCTGCATACGCTGAAGCTCGTCACGACGGGTGGCGAACATGGTGTCCAGACGAGTCTGTGCCTCACGGCCTTCGTCTGTCTCGTTGACGGCTCGTTCAAAGTCGACGACAGCCACGCCCTGGGCGAAGGCGGAGACTGGCGCTGAGAGAGCAGCGGTTGAAAGGGCAGCAAGTAAGAGGAGGTGACGCATGGATGAGCTCCTGGGGGTCCGGTACGGAAGGCTGGCCGCATATCGCTCAGCCCGTGACGTCGCCACAACGGTTGGTTGGGGTCAGACATTCCAATTGGACTGCAATCCGACGTTGTTAACGTCTGACGCGCACCACCCCCGCGTGAGGTGTGCCTACCCTGCGTGCTTGCGCATCTTGCGGACGACTTCCCAGGCGCACCACTCCGCGACCTTGTCGAAGGCAGTCTGAATCTGTGCGTCGCTCATTTCTTCTAGCTGACGTACATTATTGACAGTTCCGAATGCGACCGAGACATCTCTTGGAGCCCCAGCAGCGTTTGAGCAACTGACCCGGGCCTTGTACACCTGCCTGCCATCCGCTCGGTACGCGCGGACCCGAATGCGGTACTCGAAGATACCCTGGGCGCCAATGTACGGAACTTCCATTCCGTAGCTCAACACCTCCATTTGAAGGGTTGCATCTGCCGTAGGCTGTGACGTGTAGGCAAACGGAGGTCCTGAGCCGAGTGCGTCTCCGAAGCTGGTCGTGAGTGCGGTGGTCACGCCTTCGGGACGTAGGCCGTCGCGAATGCGCCGCTCAGCACGGTTCTCTTGCACGCCCTGATAGGTGTTCACGGCCATGGAAATCAGGTCGTTTTGGTACAGGTTGCCCAGGTTGACATGCGGTGCGGTCGTGGTGAACGCCTGGGCATTGAGCGTGTCGATTGTCGGTGCGTTGTGTCGGAAGGTTGCGTGGCATCCGCCAAACAGCGACATGCCTAGGCATAGCGTGAGTAGAGTCTTCACAAGCTCTCCAAAATCAGTCAGACGGGCAGTGTAGCGCCCCATCAACGACCGAGCAGGCCACTGGCGCCGAGTTGTTGCACACGACAGCGCCGCCGACCGCTACACACATGCCGGTGGCCTCGGATGCACAGTTGACTTGGCCTCCGGAGGCGGTGCAGTGGTAGCCGCAGGCTGTTTGGCCGTAGGCAGAGAGGCACTCGGCTTCCGAGAGGCTGGGGACGCCCTGGCCAGGCACGCCCACCAATACAGGCACTATCGGAGGGTCAAAGCAGGTGATTTCGCCGTTTGCGACCGTACAGCTACCCGCAGGGGTGTTGGCACACTTCACTTGGCCGACCGCCGCAATGCAGCCGTAGCCGCACGCGATAGAGCCAGACGCTGTCATACACTCCGCTTTAGGGGGTGTCGTTCCAAGCGCGCTGCGCCAGCCCGGAGTAGGCTCGGGGCCGCAAATCACCTGGCCATACGCCGCTTCGCAGTTCGCTCCTGGCCAATGACCGCAGTGAACTTGGCCGTAGCCGGCAGCACAACTCCAGCCGCACTCTGTCTGCCCGAACGCGCTCATGCAGGACGAGTCATCCGCGGACGCGGGAGCTGCGACAAACAGGGTGAGGGCGGCGAGTAGGGTCTTCACGGAGTCTCCGAGGGTGGCAAGGTGCGACCATGACGGCAGACCGTCCGGATGACACAGGCCGAGCATACCGGGACATCGAGCACACCGTGGCATCCGCTGGAAATTCCGGTGTGCGCAAGTGCAAAATCATAGCGGACAGGGTCCGTTGGCGAATACTCGGCGAGGGCATCGGTGATGGCTTGGGCGGTTCGCCACGACCCGTCGGCACGGTCGACTAGGCCGAGCAGAGGCGCGATGCGTTGAACGTGTCGGTCGATTGGCATGACCAAGTCGGCTGGTCGTAGATGCGTCCACACTCCGAGGTCCACGCCGTCACCGGAGCGAATCATCCAGCGCAGGAACAAGTTGCCGCGCTTGCAGCCGGATCCTGTAGCGGGCGATGGCACAAAGTACTTCAACCCGCGCGGCAGCTCGGCGACGGTTTGTGCGTTGTGCCCGACCTCATCAGCAGTCGAAACTGCAGCGGCGAGAAGGATGTTGTGGGCTCGGCCAAGCGCCGCTTTCGCACTGTCGCCACCAAAGACCGCAGCGAGGGTTCCGTGCTCATTGAGGGCGTAACGAAGGGCTGCCATGAACCACATAAGGTCCGTGTCGCGCGTCCAACGGTAGCCCATACCCGAGAGTAGAGGGCCATGGACTGCGGCGTCATAGTTACGTACGAACGCTTGAGGTCCGCCGTGGGCGTCCATGACGGCATGGATACGCTCGAGTACGCCAAGAAACAGGTCCACTTTGCCGTACGCATAGGCTGCGGCGAGCAGAGCAGAGACTTCAATGTCTTCGACGCGCTTGTAGCGATGCGGCAACCGAATGGGGTCATTCTGGATGCGTGCGGAGACGTCTTGGGTGTGCAAGAGTGCGTCGAGGTGCGCTCGTAGTTGTTCGTCGGCCATGGCCGAGGTCGTATCGTGGCCAACGCAGGAGGCGGAGTTGAAGGTTGTCGAAACGCTAGACGGAACCACCTACGAGTTGACCGTTATGGACGCGTACAGCGGCGTCCCCAGCGCTCGTCGTCTGATTCTACGACGCGACGGTGTGCATCTTCACCACACCAGCGGCCGCCTCGTGTGGTCGCATCCGTGGAGTAAAGTACGGGGGGCGAGACACGACGCCACCAATGTGTGGCTCGTGGGACCGAATGACGGCTTTGTGGTCTCGGTGGACGCAATGGGCCTAAGCGTGCAAGACAATCGAGCCATATGTGCTGAGTTGGCAAGGTTTCAGGAGCGCTATGGGCAGCTCGGTTCCGGCGGTGAGACGGAGGTTGACCCCCGTATTTTGTTTCTCCGCGACCAGGCTCGGGCTCGCAACAGCTGATGGACTGCGACGCTGACGGGGGATGACACATGCACACCACCGGTGTTGGGGGTGCGCGGGATAGGCCGCTTTCCGGAGGTTCCAGTATGTCCAGTCTTCTTGCTCTCGCCTGGCTCGTGTCTGGGGCCGCTGTCGCTGCAGACGCTGAAATGCAGTGGTCGTGGGGAGAGGGGGTACATCACCGCTACTACATAGAGAGCGAGGTTCACCTGCCGGTCCCCATCATGTTGGTGGCGGAGCTGAACACCGAAGCTCGAATGATTGCTGTGCAGACCCAGCTGGTGATTGACTGTACGCAAGCACGCGAAGGCCGAAAGGACTGGGACCTTGAGTGCGACATCAACGACATCTCGCTGATCGGAGCCGGAATGACCGGCGACCAGGGCAACCTTGCCGTGGTGTTGCAGGAGATCGACGAGCGTCTCACCAGTGCCCGTCTTCAGGTCACTCTTAAGCGCGACGGCCGAATTGGCGCGGTAGACCTTGAAGACATTGACCGTCGGAACCGGCGTCTGTCGCAGAATGCTGAGCATCTCCGCTTGCTCTTGGTCCGAGCGTTGTCCGGGCTCGACTTCCGCTTTGCCAACAACGCAACGGACGAAGGTACTGGGTGGCCGCAGTTCGATGGTCAGCTGATGAAAGTGCCCTACAGCCGTGGAAGTCAAGGCTCGGGACAGATGGTGCATAAGGTACGGCGCAAAGAAGGAAACAACTGGCTCATCGATACCGAGGGGCGTGGCAGTGCCGCACCCGCAAGCGGTCAAGCGTCAGGCGCGCCCAACACCTACATCATGGAGATGACCGCTGTGGGTCGCTTTGATGTGGAACGGGGTGTCTGGACGCAACGCAAGTGGACCGTCATTGGCGAGCCCACCGCCGGAAGTGCCGTGAATGCAGGCTTTGACGGTGCCAGCTACTTGCAAGCGGGCAGCTTTGTGTACCTCCCAGAAGGCGAAGCACCTCCAACGCTCAACGAGTCGGGTCAGTCGAACGCGCCAGGTGTTGAAGGGCCAAGCTCGCTTCAGCAGTGGGTACCTATTCAATCCCTGGGAATGTAGAGATGACAAGCCGCGCCATTCCTAACCGCGTTCGTGCACTATTGGTCTGTCCAAGCTGCCGAGGTGAGCTTCGTGACGAGCCTGGTGCCTTGATCTGCGACGCAGAACAGTTGACCTACGCCGTTGTGGATGGTGTTCCGCACTTGGTGAAAGAGCTCGCCAAGCGCTACCGCGGCTCGAAGAGTGGTCGCGCATGACCCGTGAAGTGGAAGACCTGTTGAAGCGGGCACGAGGGGCACGAGGTCGCCTCAAGAGGGAAGCCGCGTGGCTCAACACGCAGTCGCCGGAGTTCGTTCAGGCTGTCGTGGACTACAGCCGAAAGCGAGGCATTGACCTGCCGGAAGATGTCGACACGTGGTCCTCCAAGAAGCTTCTTCGGGCCTGTCTCAATCGTAGTGTTGCTGCGCAGGTGCGCTTAAATCCCATTGTTCGGGACGAGTCGTTCGACTGCACCCATTGTGGAGCCGCAGTTCCCATTCACGGTCGAACAGCTCGGGACCACTGCCCATATTGCCTGCGCTCCCTACACGTAGATGATGTACCCGGAGACCGTGCATCGGACTGCGGTGGATTGCTCGACCCAACATCGTGCGAGAGCAAGAGCGGGGGGTGGATGATTCGCTACCGCTGCCGTACCTGTGGTGCAGAGAAGACAAACCGCGCGTTGTTGGATGGAGACCCGGCAGATGACGTCCGCGTACTCGCGAAGCTGTCGTCGGGAACAGCAGTTTGAGACGGCTTCGTGAGCACGTCGTCGCCTACATTCGGACCCATGCGTTGTGGCAGCCGGGCGAACGGGTGGCGCTGGCGGTCAGTGGCGGCCGCGACAGCGTCGTACTCCTGGATGTATTGGCCGCAACACGTGGCATTCATGGTGCGGTTTTGTCGGTGGTTACCGTCGACCATGGCACCCGGTCTGGCTCGGCGGATGACGCTGTCTTTGTTGAAGAGTTGGCCAACTCCTATGGCCTGCCGTGTTCCGTTCACACGGTCGCTCTGGGCCCCAATGCATCGGAACAGGCGTGCCGAGATGCCCGCCAGAGCGCGTTCTTGACGCTCGACGTGGACTGGGTGGCAACAGGCCATCATGCGCGCGACCACGCTGAGACCTTGCTCATTCGTTTGCTGCGCGGAACCGGTCCACGCGGACTTGGCGGGCTGCGGCCGAAGCGTGACCACTTGGTACGGCCTCTTCTGGACGTTCCTCATGAGGACGTTGCTCACTACGCGAATCAGGCCAAGCTCGCTTTTCGCGAGGACCCAACCAACGTCTCGCCGGCCTTTCTTCGCAACCGAGTTCGCCACGAGCTGTTGCCGCTTCTCGAGTCTCTTCGGCCAGGAAGTGTGGCTGCTGTCGCGCGGACTGCGCGATTGGCGTCTGAAGAGTCGGAGTGGCTTGACGCCTTAGTAGACGACGTTGACGATGTGTGGTCGTGCGAGTTCTTGGGCCACGGGCCCATGCCTGCGGTTCGGCGTGCAGTGTTGAAGCATGAGCCATCTCTGCGACACGTTCACGTGGACGCTATACGCGCCCTGGCGCAGCGTGGTGTAGGACACATCCAGTTGCCCAATGGTCGTCTGGCCATTGCGGATTCTGGCCGTGTGCGCACCTGTACAAAACTGTTGAATTCTTCCTCTCTGGGCACAGGTGGTGCATGCGATACCTGACGCGAAACGGCGTTTTTCTCTTCGGTCTGATGGTTGTGGTGTTGGCAATCTTTGTGTTGCCAAAGCCAACGTCTCTGATGACGGAAGAGATGGCATACAGCGAGTTCGCCCAGCACGTGGAGCAGGGAGACATCGCAAGTGTCGTCGTCTCCGGTCAAGGCCTCAAGGGCGAGACCACGGACGGCGAGACCTTTAAGACCACGGCACCGCAAGATGTCTCTACGGTCTACAAGCTGCTCGAAGAGCACCAGATAGCCACCGAATACGAAGTGGTCGGTGGCGAGAGCATCTGGTTGTCGGCACTGTTTACATTCGTGCCGCTCATCGTCATTGTTGGGCTGTTCTTCTGGTTTATGCGGAACATTCAGGGAAGCAATGGCCGAGCCATGAGCTTCGGAAAGTCCAAGGCAAAGCTCCAAACAGATGGTGGCAAGCGCATCACGTTTGAGGACGTTGCCGGAATCGATGAGAGCAAGGAAGAGCTGCAAGAGATCATCGACTTCCTCAAAGACCCCCGCAAGTTTACGCGCCTGGGTGCTCGCATTCCGAAGGGCGTGCTTCTCATGGGCCGTCCAGGTACCGGCAAGACCCTCTTGGGCCGCGCCGTTGCTGGCGAAGCCGGGGTTCCATTCTTCTCCATCTCCGGCTCTGACTTTGTCGAGATGTTCGTAGGGGTAGGCGCGAGTCGCGTTCGCGACTTGTTCGAACAGGGCAAGAAGCACGCGCCGTGCATCATCTTCATCGACGAAATCGACGCTGTCGGACGGCATCGCGGTGGCGGTCACGGCGGTGGACATGACGAGCGCGAGCAGACACTCAACCAGCTGCTCGTTGAGATGGACGGATTTGAGGGGACCGAAGGCGTCATCATCATGGCGGCAACGAATCGCCCAGACGTTCTCGACCCCGCTCTGCTGCGTCCGGGTCGCTTTGACCGGCGCGTGACGGTGCCTGCGCCTGACGTACGTGGACGCGAAGCGATTCTCGCAATTCACACACGGCGCATGCCAGTAGACGAGGCCGTTGACCTTAGTCTCATCGCCAAGGGCACCCCTGGATGCTCCGGTGCCGACCTCGAGAATCTGTGCAACGAAGCCGCCTTGCTCGCTGCTCGCAAGAACAAGAAGCAGGTCGACCAGTCCGACTTTCAGGCAGCTCTTGAGAAGATTTTCATGGGGCCAGAGCGTCGCTCCATGGTCATGCCAGAGAGCGAAAAGCGCACCACGGCGTACCACGAAGCGGGTCATGCAATCGTGGCGTACATGCTTCCAGGTCACGACCCAGTGCACAAGATTACGATTGTTCCGCGTGGCCGTGCTCTCGGTCTGACATGGATGCTCCCCGATGAGGACCGCATCAGCCAGACCAAGAAGGGCATGCTCAAGCAGATCACCGTTCTTCTCGGCGGTCGGGCCGCTGAGGCGATTGCACTCGACGCCATCACCGGCGGTGCTTCAAACGACATTGAGCGCGCAACCAAGATGTCCCACCGCATGGTGTGTGAGCTGGGCATGAGCGACGAACTCGGTCCCGTGGCTTGGGGCGAGTCTGGCCCAGAGACCTTCCTCGGGCAGATGCAGCGCAGCAAGAGCTACTCGGAGGCCACCTCCCAAGCCATCGACAATGAAGTGAAGGCCATGGTCACGCGCGGCTACGAGCTCGCACGGACGATTCTCACGCTGAACATGCACGTCCTGCACAGCGTTGCCCAATCGCTCGTCGAAGTGGAGACGCTGGACCGGGCGGAGTTCGAAGCACTGGTTGTGCAAGCCGGTCCGATTACGGCCCCGAATGACCCGGTCTGGGCCTTCTAGGCAAGGCGTCGGACGGTCTGAGTCCGTCGCCAGCTGGTGGGTTTAAGCAGGGTTTGAGCACAGGCTTACACAACCCTAAGGCCGCGGGGTGATGCGTACGCTATAGCGGCGCATGCCCTCATGGTTGGCCGACAGCGCTTTCGCGACCGCGACATGGGTCGACGTCTTCGACATCTGCATCTTGGCCTGGCTTATCTACCGCGGCCTGCTGCTGATTCGCGGCACCCGTGCGCTGTTGTCCTTGGTCGGGCTGCTGATTGCCACGCTTCTGTACGGCATCAGTGGGTATGTTGGGCTCAACGCGCTGCACTGGCTTCTGGACAACCTGTTTGTCTACGCCTTCCTCGGCTTGCTCATCCTGTTTCAGGAAGACATTCGGCGTGCCCTTGCGCGTGCGGGTGGCGTGTTCACTCGGTCGAGCATGCCGAGTGAGGCTGCCCGCGTAGAGTCCGTCATTCAGGCCGTCTTCGTCCTGGCAGAGCGCAAGATTGGCGCCATTGTGGTGATGGAGCGCAGCGGCTCACTTGAGGCCTACGTGGAGGGAAGTCAGCGGCTGGACGCACGCATCTCTAGCGAGCTGATTCAGTCTATTTTCCACCCGACAAGCCCCATCCATGACGGGGCCATCGTCATCCGTAACGACCGCATTGTTGCCGCGGGCGTGTTCCTGCCGCTGTCGCTGTCCAAGGACCTGTCCAAGGCCTTTGGCACGCGACACCGCGCCGCGATTGGCCTGTCCGACGCCACTGACGCACTGGTGCTGGTGGTCAGCGAAGAGCGGGGAACGGTCACCCTGGTCCAGGACGGAAAGCTGACCGCAATTGTCGACAGCAACGACCTGCGACAAGCCATCTCGGTGGGCCTGGACGCCCCAGAGCGCTCCAACGACACACCAGAAGAGACGGCATCATGAGCATTGGCCGTCTATTTCGCGTGATTTTCTCGAACCCACACTACAAGTTCGTGTCCGTGTTGGTGGCCGTCTTGTTGTGGCTGTACGTTCAAGGCCAGCAGTCTGTAGACGGCAGTATTCGCGCCGATATTGTGTGGCAGCTGCCGCCAGGCCTCGTTGCTACCGAGCCGCTGCCCGTGAAGGTGACCATGTCCGTCACCGGCTCGCGTGCTGCGGTGCGGCGTGTCGAGCGGTCGACGACCTCTGTGCGCATTGATCTGTCAGAGCTGGAGACGGGGGCTCACTTGGTCGACACCTCTGCCTACCCGGTGGAGGGTCTTCAGACGCTGACGCTGAACAGCTTGTCGCCGTCAACAGTGGCGTTCTCACTCGATGAGCTGACGTCGCGCAAAGTGGTCGTTGACCCTGTCTTGGTCGGTACTCCACGTGAGGGCTATCGTGTGTCCTCTGCCTTGCCGGACCCGCTTGTGGTGACGGTCCGCGGTGCACAATCAGCGGTACAGGACCGCATTGAAGTGTCGACCCGCCCGATAGACGTCAGCGGTCTACAAAACGACGCAGCCCTGCTCGCCGCCTTAGACCTGCCAACCGGCGTCGAGCGCGTAGGTGACGAGGTCCTAGAGGTGTTCGTCACGGTAGAAGCCGAGTCGGATTCCCGCCGGTACAGCGATGTCCCTGTGGTGGTTTGGCCGCTGAGCGCCGCGTCTGAGTGGCGTGCTGACCCTGAGTTTGTCACCGTCCAGCTCGAGGGCGCGTCTTCCGCACTTCGTGGCGTTCGCGGTGAGGACATCCTGGTCTTCGCCCACTTGCCGGAATCACCCGACCGACCTCGCTACACCGTGGCCCTGGGCCCTGCCGAAGGGCAGCGATTGCGTGTGCTTCATGGTGGCGGTGAGCTGGTTCGGGTCATCGATGTCTCTCCTCAAGCCGTTCGGATAGTGCGACAATGAAGTTTGGAACAGATGGTGTGCGCGGTCCTGCAGGTGTGTGGCCAATCGATGAAGCCGGTGCTGCGCGCATTGGTGCTGCAGCAACGCGTCTAGGCGGGCAGGGCGCTCGTGTGGTTGTCGCCCGGGACACACGTCCGTCGGGTCCGGGTCTGATGGCAGCGGTCTGTGCGGCCATCCAAGCGAGTGGTGGACAGGCTCTTGATGCCGGCGTCTTGCCAACTCCTGCTGTTTCGTTGGCCGTTCAGCGTGGCCTCGCCGACGTTGGCGTCATGATCACTGCGTCCCACAATGACGCGCCGGACAATGGCTTCAAGCTGTTCACCGTTGGTGGACGCAAGCTGACCGCGGACGAGACCGCACAGGTCGAGACGTGGTTGGTTCAGCCCTTGGTTCCGGCCGACGGTGGCTCGGTCTCTCCAGCTCCCCAAGTGCGTGAGCAGTACCTGTCGGCGCTGAAGGATGCGCTGGACGTTGACCTTAGCGGCAAGAGCATCGCTGTCGACATGGCCAATGGAGCGGCCATGGCGCTCGCCGGGGACCTCGCCTCACTGTGTGGTGCGACCGTCGTACAGGTGGCTGCTGGAGACGGACCGATCAACGCTGGCTGTGGTGCCGTGCATCCCGAACGCCTAGCCGAGACGGTTCGCCTGCAAGAGCTCGATGGCGGATTTGCCGTAGACGGTGATGCAGACCGCTGCACGCTCGTCACTGAACAAGGCGAGGTCGTTCCAGGAGATGCGTTGATCTTGCGCCTGGCTCAAGCACGTCAGGTGACGGGCCTTGCGGTGACCGTGATGAGCAATGCGGCGCTCGAGTCACAGCTTCCTGGCGTACAAGTGGTACGGACTCCTGTGGGTGACAAACACCTTCAACGAGCCATGGCCAGCCAGGGGCTGCCCCTCGGCGGCGAAGAGTCTGGGCATGTGTTGTTTGACGACTGGCCAGGTGGAGACGGCCTATTGACGGGCTTTCGCGCGCTGGCTGCATGCTTTGCGGGTGCCGACACGGTCTCGCAGGCCATGGCCTCGTATGTCGCTTTCCCGCGAGACTTGAGCAAGCTCACTGTGGGTAACAAGCCACCTCTGGCCGAGGTCGAGGGGCTCACAAAGATGCTGGCGCAGTGGGAGTCGGAGCTCAACGGCGGACGGGTGTTCATCCGCTATAGCGGAACCGAGTCTGTGGTCCGAATTCTCGTTGAAGGCCCGGAAGACGACGCTGTTCAGCGCATCGCACATGCCTCGCGGGAGTGGTTGGCGCAGGCGCTCGCATGATTCCGTTAGCGACTGCAGAGCAGACCCGTTCCCTCGACCGCTACGCCGCGGAAGTACTGGGACTGTCGGGCTCGGTGCTGATGGAGGTGGCGTCGCTTCGGGTCGCAGAAGCGGTGCGTGAACGCTTGTGTGCGAAGGGTCGGGTGGCGGTTGTCACAGGTCCCGGAAACAACGGTGGAGACGGCTGGGGCGCCGCTCGCTGGCTTCACAGCTGGGGCATCGATGTTTGGGTGTGGCCGGCGCAAGACCCGACGAGTGGGGATGCCGTCGGTCATAGGCGGGCCGCCTTGGCTGCTGGCGTTGTACAGGCTGCCCACGTGGATGCCGACGTCATCGTCGATGCACTCTTTGGAACCGGCTTGTCCCGCGACATTACTGGCCTCCTCGCGGACGTCATCCACACCGTCAATGACACTGCGGTCCCAGTGTTGTCGGTTGATCTGCCCTCTGGACTTCAGGCGGAGACCGGCGCTGTGCTGGGGTGCGCTGTCCGACCCACCTGGACCCTATCTCTCGCAACGGCCAAGCCCGTTCTGTTCGCTGGACACGGCATCGTGGGAGAGTGGGCCGTCGCTGATCTTGGCCTACGGGGGCTTCCAGTGGCCCGGTTGGGAGATGTTGTGGAGATGATGGATGTGGCTGAACTCTGGCCCACACGCGCGTCTACGTCACACAAGACACGAAGCGGGCACTTGTTGGTGATTGCGGGCTGTCAGAGCATGGCCGGTGCTGCGGTGCTGACCTGTCGCGCTGCACTGCGCTCGGGGGTTGGCTTGGTGACGCTGCTGACTCCGTCGTCGTCCCTCATTCGCTTGGTCAGTCTGCCGCCTGAGGTCATGGTTGAGACCTGTGGCGACGACTCTCTGGGAGACGTCCGCACGGTAGACCTGACGCGGTACAGCGCTATCGCAGCAGGACCTGGGCTCGGAACGCTCGCAGAGTCTGCGATGAACGGGCTTCGGCACCTGTGGCGGTCGAGCGAACTGCCGGTTGTGTTCGACGCCGACGCACTGATATGCGCCGCGGACGCCGGACCGGGTCAACGCGTCATGACACCGCACCCAGGCGAGGCATCGCGGATGTTGGGCGTGTCGGTTTCGGACCTTCAAGCAGATCGATTCACCAGTGTGCGTCAGCTCGCGACCACGGCAACCGCACTCCTGAAAGGTCCTCACACTCTGGTCGCTACACCCGGCCAGCACATCCGTGTCAACCCGACCGGCAACGCGGTCTTGGGCACAGCAGGCACAGGAGACGTGCTCACTGGCGTGGTTGGTGCGTTGCTCGCGCGTGGACTGTCTGGGCAGGATGCGGCGAGCGCAGGTGCGTTCGTCCACGGTCTGGCCGCAGACGGACTTCGCTCACGCCGTGCTCAAGGCTGGACAGCCGGCGACGTAGCCGACGCGATTCCAGCCGCCGTGGCATCCCTACAGGGCGAGGCCTGCTGACAAGAACAGGGTGGCCTCGCGAATGCCCGCTGGACGGTCTGCTGGTGTGGCGCCGGCCCAGGTGGCGATGGGAAACAGGATGCCACCGCGCATACGCAGACCAGTGACAATGTCAGCGCGGCCAGCAACGCTCATCTCGATGGGAGTGGTGTCCCAGTACTGCATGTCTAGAGAGCCCGTCACACCGAAGCGATTGCCAAGGTCACGGTCGAGCACAGCGCTCGCTCCAGCCCGAACCCAGCGGTCCTGGAATGGGGCGAAGTCCACGCTCTCGTGGATGCCGAGCGAGCCTTGCAGAAGCAGGGTTGTGCCATTGGTACCGAATCGGCCTTGCCACAACAGGTCCAGGCCTGAACCAGGCCACAGCTCTTCCGGGGAGTTCTGCCAGGCGTAGGCGCGTTCTCCTGCGGGGAGGTGTACCTTCAGGCCCATGCTGTGGTTGAGACCGAAGTACGGAAGGTCATACCAAGCGGACAGCCCGATGTTGCCCAGATCGATGTCCTGGCCCAATCCGGTTGGGTAGCTGGCGACAGGGACGCTCGCGCTGATGTGAACTTGGTCGAGAGTCACTCGAGCGCGGGTGGTCCACACGTTCACACCGCGGTCAGAGCCGACCATGCCCGCGTACTGGACCTCAAGACCCGAGCCGCCGACGGCTTCGACACGTGGGGCTTGAACGGCGTTGCCGCCAGCGAGATCACCAGCGGAGGCGGTTGCGGCGAACAGAATGGCGGCGAGGCCGATGGTGAGGCGGCTCATTGGGCACTCCGGTACAAGGCGGCGACCAGTTGTTCTGGGGAGTCGGAGCTGATCTCGACAAGCGATGAGTCCGAATCTGACGTGTACAGGCGAGCGAAGTCGGCGTCACCCGCGTCTGTGCACACCACGCCTAGGCCGGGGTCACCATCGCTCCGTCCGGGCAGCTCGGGTTCCCACAGTTCCGGATCAATGCGCTCGAACAGGGCACCTGCACTGGCTTCGTCGTCAAGGTCGAGAGTTAGACCTCGTAGCTCTTGATCATCGGGCGTTCGCGACATCACAAAGCACAGCTGGTTGTCTAGCCGACCTGCTGTCAGTGCGCTCAGGCTGTCTGATGTGTCGAATATGGCGGCGTCTTCAATGCCTTCGTCTGCTTCGAACTGTGGACCATGTGGCAAGGACTCTGGGACATCAACGGTCCATGCGTAGCGTGCATTGCGCCGCCAGCGGGTGCTTGGCGTGAAGGTCAACAGAACGCCGTCTGTGGCGACTGTGCCGTCTACGAACCCGTCTGTCTGTAGGTCGACAACGCGGATGGCCTGGGGGGTGGGGTAGTCGACAGGCACCGCCAGCAAGGGCGCGCTGACCACCAATGTTCCGTCACGGTCAAAGGCAGACTGGCCATCCGCCGGAGAGGCGAACACCGCTCCGGTAGGGGGTTCGGACGTACATGCCGTCAGTGCGACGAACAACAGAGAAAACTTGGCAGACATACACAACCCCGCGACAGCGGCAGCCTAGCCCGCAACGGGCAGGCATGACAGATTCAGGTTTTGGAGGCGAGGCGCTCTAGGATTGCGTTCGCACGCTCCCGGAAGGGCGCATTCTTCTTGGACTTGTCCAGGTAGGCACCGGCAGCCAGACAGGCAGCCACCGTGTCCTCCTGGTCTTCCGCGACCTTGGCAAGGAAGTAGAACAGCGCGTGCTGTGGGCGTCCCTTGGCTGTCAGGGCATCAAGACCCGAACGGGCTTGTTCGAGATCACCCGTGGCCCACGCCCACAATGCTCTGGCGCGGGGCACGGTGGTGCCCTCCAGGCCTTCGGTGGGGTCCGGCATCTGCTCGGGTAGCTTCGGCAGGGACTCCGGGTCTTCCGTGAGCATGGCCAGGATTTCAGCCGGTGAGGTCTCCCAGTAGGAGCGGCCTTCGGACTGAATCACCCGTCGCTTGTCGTCCGGCGAGCCGAGCGGTGGTGCGAAGACCAGTCGAGCCGCGTGTTTCCCCAGCTTGCCGGGGGCCACCTTCAAGCGCTTGCCGTTGCGCGTTGCTTTGCTTGTGCGACCCATGGCGAGCCACGTTGGCGCGCTGGCGGCATCAGTTGTTGGCAGTTCGAACACATCCAGATCGATGTCCCGGTACAGACCGGCCCATCCATCAATGGTCACACGCTGGTCCAATCTTTCGAGGGCCAGTTCGACGGCTTCGCTGTGTTTGGGGGACAGGTGGCTGTAGTCGGGCAACATCTCTGTCAGCTCGGACCAGCCGATTTCACCCGTGATGTTGATCAGGTCCAACACAGCGTCGGGCTGAATCTTCGGGTGCTTGAGCCACTCATCAACGCGCTCCGACAGGTCAGTGCGGTCGGCGGCTGAGTGTGACAAGGCCATGCGCCTAAGGGTAGCTGCTGCGCCAGCCCGCACGCCGTTGCGCGGGTCGCGTAGAAAGCGCCCGATTCGGTCGAGCGCTTTGCCGTCCTTCACGGCCGACATCAGCATCAACAATCCCGCCGACAGGTCGGGGTTCGCTGAACTCACCCAAGCGAGGATCTGATGTTCGCGCTGGCGATCGATCCCACCGGCCAATCGTTCGCGGTGGACAATGTCCGACGCTGCAGCCGCGGCATACAGGCGTACTGCCGCGCTTTTGCTCGTTGTGGCTTTGCCAACCAAGAGCTCCATGTCCGACCATGTGCCGCCGCGAGCGAGATCGCGCGCACCTGCAGCTTGGTCCTTCACTTGCTTACTGGCTAGCGCCTCGTAAGGATCCGAGGTCTCGGGCATCGCACCTCCACGCGGGCACGGTAACGTAGGCGGAGGCCGATTGACTCGGCAGGGAGATGAGATGACACGTGCGATTTTGGTTGGGTTGTGCTTAATGAGCGGCTGCGGCAGCAATGAGATTGCCCAAGAGTTCGAGGCAGCGCGCATCCGCGCCACAACGGATCCGGGCCCAGCTCCGGAAGGATGGGCGCCGGATGGTGCACTTCATATGTCGCCCGCACTCGTGGATGACCTGATGAAAGTGGGCATAGAAACCTACGGAGCGATGGCTGGGCAAACCGAAGCCCGCGGTCCTCTCGGCGTGCGCGGTAGCGTGGACTACGACCTGTCGGTGCGTCGGCTGGACGTTTCTGGAACCACACGGTGCGAGCGATGCGTTGCGGTGACCACGCGTGTAGGCGGAGACGTCAACTACCAGTTCGGCCCCGTCCGCGGCACCACTCCGGTGACTGTGGATGTCGAGGTAGATGTACGGTTTGACGTCACACCCGGCTCAGATTCGAGCTTCGAAGTCTTCATGGTGACTCAGGAAGTGCGCGACGTTCAGGTCAGCGTGCGCAACCTCGGCGGCGGCATTCGCGGCGTCGTCGAAAAAGAGCTGTCTGCATTTGGGCAGGAGGCGTTGCTCTCGCGCATGCAACCCATCAGCATGGGAACTTTTGGCGGGGCAGACTTTCCGATCCGCGCGCTCGCTGTGGACGGAACGGAAGATGGCGGTGCGACGATGCACTTCTTGACACGTTCACCAACACCGATGCCGGTTGGTCAGACCGTTCCGAAGCTGCGCGACGGCTGGCAGCTCGACGTCTCACAGAGCTCCCTGCTCGGTTTCGCTGCAAAGACGGCATTCGACCTCGGTGAACTGTCGCATGGCGTGGTCGTCGAGCCGACTGGACTTCGCATCACCACCGGGTCTTTTGAGATGGACCTGCGCTTGTGGAAGCCCGGCGGAACAGGTTGGTGGCGCGACTACACGGTCAGTGGTGGGGTCGTCCTCGAAGGCGCTGAGATGCAGTTGTCCGCGCGATCGGTTGAAGAGACGGGTCAGAGCCCAGGTGCGATTCTCGCTGACCCACTGGCTGCGGTTGGGGAGTCGTTCATCCTCAAGGCGATTCAAGATGGCGTCAATCAGTCGCTTCCCTTGGCACACACATCGGCCTCCAGCGGTTTTGTCGCGGATCTCGGTGTGCGGACGGTTGCGGCAGGTGGCGACATTCTGACCGTGCGTGGCAGTTTTGGGGTTCGCCGCGGTCTGCGAGATCTGAGCACCGATCCACAGCGCGTTGTCCCAGCTGGAACACGTGCTCCAACGGGAATGACGCGCCCATGAGTTCAGACGACAGCTTGGAGGCGTGGTCCTTCGACCTACCGAATGACCGCATTGCCACACGCCCGCCGGAACGTCGATCCGACTCGCGCTTGCTGCACCTGCCGTTGTCGGGTTCTGGATGCGAAGACCGAGGTATTCGCGACTTGGTGACGTTGCTTCGCCCTGGTGACCGCCTCGTCGTCAACAACACCCGCGTCATGGCGGCGCGCTTGCATGGGGCCCGTTCGACGGGAGGACGGGTTGAGTTTGTTGTGTTGTCTCCGGGGCCTGGGCCCATTCCTGCACTGGCAAGACCGGCAAAGAAGCTCAAGGTTGGCGACGTCATCGCCTTGGATTCCGGCGACACTGTGACCATCGTGACATCCGCCGTTGAAGGGGTACTGACCTTCCTCCCGTCTGCCCCCATTGAAGACATCATGGAGCGAGCTGGGGAGCTGCCGCTGCCGCCGTACATGGAGCGGCCGGCGGACGTTGCCGACAGCGAGCGCTACCAGACGGTGTACGCGGGTCCTCTTGGGGCCGCCGCTGCACCGACAGCCGGACTTCACTTCGACGAGTCCCTCTTGGCCGAGCTTGCTGGAATGGACGTTGGTCTGACCCGTGTCACCCTTCACGTTGGCTTGGGTACCTTTCGGCCCCTGCGCCCCGAGGACATTGCTCGCGGTTCCTTGCATAGCGAGTCCACGATCGTGACCGAGCAAGCGGCAACGGAGATTGCTGCGACTCGCGCTGCGGGTGGGCGCATTATTGCGGTCGGGACCACCAGCGCTCGGACGTTGGAGAGTGCGACCCCCATGGGGGCTGCGGCTCCCGAGCCCGGACAGCGCGACACCACCTTGTTCATACGTCCGCCGTACACTTTTCGCGGCCTCGACGGCCTCCTGACCAACTTTCACCTGCCGCGCAGCTCGTTGCTGATGCTCGTGGCGAGCCTGTGCGGTAAAGACCGTCTGTTCGCCGCTTATCAGCACGCTATTCACAGCGGCTATCGGTTCTATTCCTATGGCGACGCCATGCTGCTCCTATGAACTCAATGCGACGTGCGGAGACGCGCGCGCTGGCACCCTGACGCTGACACATGGAACGGTACCGACGCCGGCGTTTATGCCAGTCGGAACGCGGGCTGCTGTGCGGTCCCTGACGCCAACCCAGGTCAAAGAAACCGGCGCTCACATTGTGCTGTCCAACACCTACCACCTGTGGGAACGGCCTGGACATGAGCGCATTGGTAGGCTTGGCGGCTTGCACCGGTTCATGGACTGGGACGGTCCAATCCTGACGGACTCCGGTGGATTCCAGGTGTTCTCGCTGCGCAAGCACGTCAAGCTTAGTGAAGAGGGGGTTCGTTTCACCAGTCAGATCGATGGGACGAAGCGGTTCTTGACGCCAGAAGTAGCCATCGAGATTCAAGAGACTCTTGGAGTCGACGTCGCGATGGTTCTCGACGAATGCATTGAGTGGCCGGCAACACGGGAGCGCGTGGCGGACAGCACGGCGCGGACGACTCGCTGGCTACATCGAGCCCTCGCAGCGCGCAAACATGCCGACCGAACTGCGATGTTTGGAATTGTACAGGGCGGTGTCTACGAAGACCTACGCAAGGCACATGCCGAAGAACTGACCGAGCTCGACCTCGATGGGTACGCGATTGGTGGGCTGTCAGTAGGAGAGGGACATGCAGACCTGATCGCCATGGCCTCGTTGTCTGCCCAGTTTCTTCCGTCCCACAAGGTTCGGTACTTAATGGGTGTGGGGTACCCCAAAGACTTGGTTGCCGCCGTGCGATCCGGTGTGGACCTCTTCGATTGTGTCCTTCCGACACGGTCGGCCCGTCATGCTCAGGTGTTTACGTCTGTGGGCCGACTGAACATCAAGAATGCGCGTCACAAAGACTCTGATGAGCCATTGGATCCGAACTGCGCGTGCATGACATGCCAGCGCTTCAGTCGGGCCTACCTGGCTCACCTAGTGAAGATTCGCGAGGGTCTAGGGGACACGCTGCTCACGATTCACAACCTGACCTACTACCAACACCTGATGGCTCGCCTGCGTCAGGCGATTGTTGATGACGCCCCCGACCAACTGCGGGCCCTCGCTGATGAGGCCGAAACTGCCGGTCGTCCGACGTAGGAGAGGGGTGGCGACGTGTCAATGAGCGGTTAAGCCCCGCCGCCCTTCACCTAGCCGGGGTTGACCGCGGCCCAGCCGTGCTTTGTTCCCCCGTCCGAGGATGCCATGCCACCGGTGACTACGACTGACCTACTCCTTACCCTAGACGCGCCTGCGGCTGGGGGTTCCACAATGATTCAGAACATCGTTCTGATGGTTGCGGCGTTAGGCATTGGCTACTTTTTCTTTGTCCGACCCGCTCAGCAAGAGGGCAAAGCGAAAGAAGCCCTCGCGTCGTCGCTGGTCGCTGGAGACAAGGTGGTCACCGCAAGTGGGATGCATGGCGTCATTGCGGAAGTGAAAGCGGAAACTGTCCTTGTGGCCGTTGGTGACAACAAGGTCCGAATTGAGTTTGAGAAGTCGTCCATCCTGAGTCGTAACGACTCAGCGACGGCGTAGGGAGCCCTCTTGGAAGGCGTCAACTGGTTTCGAATGAGCATTATCGGCCTGCTGTTTGCAGTGTCCGCGTACGTGCTGTTGCCCACTGTTTTACAGGTCGACCCCGACCGCGGAGAGGAGGTCGAGTCCGGCCCGATCGAAGTGGAGTACGCGGCCCCTGACCTCAACCTGGAGCTGATTGTCTCCGGGGATGCTGCGGCTGCAGCAGAGGTCATTGGGCGTCGTCTCGCGGAGTTGGATGTCCCGACGGACCGCGTTCGCGAGAGCGGCGGTCGTGTTCAGGTTGTCCTGACCCCGGGTAGCTCCCGCGCAGACGTTGAGAGCGCACTGCAGTGGACCGGCAAGGTCGGCGTGCACCGCTTGGCAGATGTCGCGGCAGCCATGGGCTGGGGCGAACCTGTCGAAGTCGACGGCTCGCTGAGCCCGACACTCGCGGGTCCACTCGCCGCTGTTGGCGGAACGGTGGCCTCCCTTGAAGGCGCCAACATTCCCGGCACCGTGGTCAGCATCACGACTGTGGCTCCGGCGCTCGGTGAGGGCCAGTCCCTCCGTGCAGCGCTGGCCGCACCTCGCGACTCGGACGAGCCGTTGGTGTTGAGCATGGACGGTCTGGCATTTGGCTTCGGTCTAGGCCGCAGCGAAATCTCCATTCTGCCATTCAGCGACCAGGGCGAGCTTCCTGCCGTTCTTCGCAGCGGTGAGCTGCCAAGCAGCATCGAGTTTGTGGAGATTGAAGAGGTTGCCTCCCAGCAAGAGATGATCGACGACTTGGACGTCGCCGAGAACAACATCCCTGCTTGGTTGCTGGCCATCCTCCCCGACACCCGCATGAACTTGGGTATCGACCTTCAGGGTGGTCTGGACCTCACACTTCAAGTGGAGCTGGACCAAGCGGTCCTGTCACAAGCGTCACGCGACTCGTCCTTCATGGCCGACCGCGCAGCTGAAGATGGCATCACGCTCACTGAAGTCAGCGTTGACTCGGTCGACCCCATCATCAAGGTCCACACCGACGGCAGCCTGTCGGACCTTCAGCGTTGGGTCGCCGCGAACATGCGCGACTACGCGTACTCCGAGACCAACGAAGGTGCTCACTCCTTCGAGATGACCACCACGCGCGTCCGTGAAGTACACGAACAGAGCGTTGACCAGGTGCTTGAGACGCTGCGCAAGCGCGTGGATGCAACCGGCGTCAAGGAACCGGCCATCGTCAAGAAGAGTGGCGGCCGCATCAGCGTCCAGCTGCCCGGTAAGGTCGACCTCGACTCTGCCATTGACGCCATCGGCACCACCGCCATCCTCGAGTTCAACCTCGTCGACCCCGACTACGACCTGCGTGCCCTTCGCTTGGCCATCCTACAAGCGAAAGAGGCCCTTCCCGAAGACCAGTTCCAGCATGACCCCACGCTGAACACTTGGTTGTCTCGCAACGGCCACGTGCCGAACGGCCGCAAGGTCATGTTCAAGTACGACGCCAACGAAGACACCAACATCGTTGAGCGCGACTTTGGCGAGCCACTTCAGGTCATGAGCGAAGTCATGCTGACGGGTGCGGACATCAATGATGCTCGCGTGTCCTTCGACCGCAACGGTACCCCGGTGGTCCAGTTGGACCTCAAGCCGCGTGGCGGACAAGTCTTCTGCACCGTGACCCGCGAAAATGTGGGTGAGCGCTTTGCCATCGCCTTGGACGGCGAGGTCAGCAGCGCACCTTCCATTAACGAGAGCATCTGCGGCGGCTCCGCCCAGATCACCATGGGCAATGGCATGGACGCGATGGGAGAGGCCAACAACTTGGCCCTCGTTCTTCGCACCGGCTCGCTCGACGCACCGGTCAGCATCGGAGAAATCCGAAATGTTGGCTCGCTTCTGGGGCAGGACGCCATCCGCTCGGGCTCGATTGCCACCGTCATTGGTAGCGTCGTCGTCCTGTTGTTCATGGTTCTCTGGTACCGCAAGGCAGGCATCTTGGCGGACATCGCCTTGGTGCTCAACGTCCTGCTGGTCCTCGCTACTCTGGCCATGTTCGGCGCCACATTGACCCTTCCGGGCATTGCTGGAATCGCACTGACCATCGGTATGGCCGTGGACGCCAACATCATCATCTACGAGCGCATTCGTGAAGAACTGGCTCTCGGCCAGCTCGCTCGAAAGGCGGTAGACGCTGGATTCGACAAGGGCCTTGTCGCCGTCGTCGACGCCAACATCACCACCGCTATCGCCGGTATCGTCTTGTACAGCTACGGAACGGGGCCCATCAAGGGCTTCGCCGTCACTCTGCTCATTGGCATTGGCACCACCCTCATCACGGCGCTGTTCGTGACCCGTACGTTCATGGAGCTCGCCTCGCGCAGCTCCACAGCACGGCTTCGGCTCTAAGGGACACGCATCATGATTACGCGCATAAAAGACACCCTAGACAACTCGAACATCAACTTTGTTGGTCTTCGGCACATCGCCGCCGTCCTGTCTGTCCTGATGGTTCTCGGCTCGTGGGGCTTGTTCTTCGCAGTCGGACCCAACTGGGGCATCGACTTTACGGGCGGCACCGAGCTGAAGCTAGGATTTGAGGACGATGTCACCATCTCCGATGTCCGCTCTGCCATCGCGTCCATCGGCCTGTCCGACGACGCTGTTCAGCAGATCAGTGGTGGTCAGCTCAACGAGTTCGACATTCGCATTCAGAACGCCTCGTTCGGTGCGGACAAGATTCAGAGCGACATCGAGAGCCGCCTGGTCACCACCTTCGGTGAAGACTGGATTCAGGGCGAGCCTCGCTTTGACGCTCAAGTTGGCGCCCGTCTATCGGTCATCTACAACGGTGACCCTGTCACGCCACAGCAGGTCGCAGACGCCCTGACCGATCTGGACGGCGTTCAGGTCGAACCTGGGCGTGAGTTCAACGAAATCGTTGTGAAGATGCCAGGCTTGCCGCAGGTCATTCAGGCGACGATTGCTGAAGCCATGGGCGACCGCACCTTCGAAGTGCTGTCCATCGATGCTGTTGGGCCTAAGGTCGGTGGTGACTTGCGTACGCAAGGCATGCTGGCCATCTTGGCTACGCTGGCTCTCGTGCTCTTGTACGTCGGCTTCCGCTTCGACATCGCCTTCGCACCGGGTGCCATCCTCGCGCTGGTTCACGATGTGTCCATCACGATTGGCATCTTCGTCATCTTGCAGCGTGAAATCAACCTTCCGATGATTGGTGCCTTGCTGACCATCGTTGGCTACTCGCTCAACGATACCATCGTCATCTACGACCGTATTCGCGAGAACATGGACCGGTACGCCCGTACCGAGCTTCCTGAGCTCATCAATACGTCGATCAATGAAACGTTGTCCCGTACGTTGGCCACCTCGGTGACCACGGGCTTGGCCATCATCGCGTTCATCTTCATGGGTGGCCCTGTCATCCAGAACTTCGCGTTGGCCATGCTCATCGGCATCATCTTCGGTACCTACTCGACCGTGTACGTTGCCAGCCCGACCATCTTGGCCATGCAGGACATTCGTCCATGGCTCAACAAGCTGGTCGCTGGAAACGCCGCAGTGGCTGCAGCGGAAGCTGCAGAGGCTGACGAAGACGAATCTGAACTGACGGAGAGCGAAAAGCGTCGCCGCGCACGCGCCGCTTTGGTCCGCGAGGGCGACGCCTCCTAAGCAGGGCGTAGGAATCGTGTTGGCGAGGTCCGGGTTGTGACCTCGTCTCACTACAGGGAGGGAATGTGCTGACACTTCTGTCCACGATTGCACTAGCTGGAACCGTGTTTGTTAATGGCGTAGACGTCGGAGACATGCGCGGGCAAACCTTCGAAGATTGCACGGTTGTGTTTGATTCGTTGGGAGATTTGCACATCTCCGCTCCCGGGTACGACATCCAGGTTCAGTCGATTCCCGGCGTCAGTACACCGCCCGCGCCAGTCTACCCACCGCCTGTGGCGACTACAGCCGCACCCGTTGTGTCCAATCCACCGCCCGCGCCTCAACCGCCCCATGTTCCTTCGGGTCACGGTGTTGCTGAAGGTCAGTGGTGGTTGGTGTCCGATGACAGCGGCAGTCAGGGACACACCGTTGATGTATTCGTCAATGGCGCTCTCGCGAGAACGGTGACCTCCGGTCAGGCTCAAGTGATCTTGGACCTGGGGCCCTTTTTAGCGCCTGGAGCCAACCGCGTGCACCTGCAGGCGCAGTCGACTGCTCCTGCTGGCGGTCCGCTGTATGTGTACTTGGGACGCGGCAGCAACGCCTCCGGAACGGTCATGATGGACAGTCCAGACATTCAGTTTGGTCTGGGCCCAAGCCGTAACGGTGAGACCTCCCGGGACTACACCCTTGAGGTCCCCTGACGCGCGTCGTGCAGATGCGCTACTCTACGTGCCCGTGGTGACTCCCCGTCGTTCCGAGTCCTGGCTCGCACGGACCTTCCTCGTCTTCCCCTCAAATTGCCAAGCACCCACCCTGGGAGTTGCATGAGCGCCGACCCGACCGCGAGTTCGACCGAATCCAAGACGTACGTCCTGGATACCAATGTACTTTTGTACGACCCGAACGCTATCTTCGTGTTCGACGAGCATGATGTGTACATTCCCATCATTGTTGTTGAGGAGCTGGACCGCTTCAAGAAAGACCTCAACGAGACGGGACGCAACGCACGAACCGTCTCTCGGTTGCTCGATGAATTGCGCTCAAAAGGGTCGCTGCAGACCGGTGTAGATCTGCCCGGTGGTGGCTGCGTCCGTGTGGACTTTACCCACCAGGAAGACCACGCACCGGTGATTGATTGGGGGCCGCAGAACGCAGACAATCGTATTCTGCAGACCGTCCTTCACCTTCACAGGACCGGGAAGCGGGTCGCGCTCATCACGCGTGACACCAATATGCGACTCAAGTGCGACGCCTTGGGCGTTCCAGCTGAGGACTATGAGCACTCACGCATCGACATTGATGAGCAGTACACCGGGGTCATCACCCGTGAGGTGCCCGCTGAGCTGATTGACGAGTGCTACCAGAACGGTGGGCTGCCGCTCGATGAGCGCATTCCCTACACCCATGCCCAACAGTTCGTCATCTTGGTGGCCGAGGGTGAACCCGGCAAGTCCGTGATGATTCGTGCGGATGCGCGCAAGAACAAGGCGCGCATTGTTGGCCGTCACAAAGAAGGCGTCTGGGGAATCTTCGCGCGAAACAAGGAGCAGCTGTTCGCCCTGGATCTGCTCTTGGATGACAACATCAAGCTGGTGACCCTCAACGGCGTGGCCGGTACCGGCAAGACCCTGTTGGCGCTGGCCTGCGGCCTCAAGCAAGCCGCGGATGACCGCACGTTCCGTAAGCTGCTGGTCAGTCGGCCAATCTTCCCGATGGGACGAGACATTGGCTTTTTGCCGGGAGACATCGAACAGAAGCTCAATCCGTGGATGAAGCCGATTTTCGACAACCTTGAGCTGTTGTTCAACACGGCTCACGACACCACGGCCAACAACCGCCCGCGCAACGGAGCTGGAGAGCCGCGCTACCAGGGCCTGCTGGACCAGGGCATGCTTGAAGTGGAGCCGTTGACGTACATTCGCGGCCGAAGCATCCCGAATCAGTTCCTGATTGTGGACGAGGCCCAGAACCTCACCCCACACGAAGTCAAGACCGTCTTGACTCGCGCGGGTGAGGGAACAAAGGTCATTCTCACAGGCGACCCCTACCAGATCGACAATCCTTATGTCGATGCCCTATCCAACGGATTGACCTACATTGTTGAGCGGTTCAAGGACTCCGACATTGCCGGTCATGTCACCCTACTCAAGGGAGAGCGTAGTGAGCTTGCTGAGCTTGCTGCGCAGCTGCTCTAACTATGGCAAACGACCAACTCGAAGGGCGGAACCCCGTCATTGAAGCACTGTCGCGCAAGCGTCGGGCTGTGAAACGCATCTGGATGGACCGGGGAGCGAAGGAAGACGACCGTATTCGCAAGCTGCTGAAGCTCGCGGAAGCGGAGGGCGTGCCTCTGGCCAAAGTCAGCCGGCACAAGCTCGATGAGATGGCCGAAGGGCGTGTCCATCAGGGGGTCATCGCGCACGCTGAACCGCTGCCGACTCCCACCTCGGCAGAGATGGTGAGCGACGCCTTTGATGCCGAAGGGCATCCGTTCTTCATTCTCGCGGACCAGATTCAGTACGAGCACAATCTTGGGGCTATCTTGCGTTCGGCGCTGGGCTTTGGCGTGAGCGGGTTGATTCTCCCTACCCGTCGTGGCGCGAGTCTGACCCCCGTAGTTCAGCGTGTGGCCATGGGGGCTTCAGAGGCCGTGCCTGTCTGCAATGAAGGTCTATTCTCGGCCATCAAGCACATGAAGAAGGCGGGAATCCCTGTTGTGGGAGCCGACATGAACGGCACGCCGCTGACCGAAGCTCGGTTGTCCGGCCCGCTTGCACTGGTGATGGGCGGCGAAGGCCGCGGACTGTCCCCAACGTTGCGAAAGCACTGCGACCAGATCGTGAGTATTCCACTCGCAGGACAGCTTGAGAGCTTGAACGTGTCTGTCGCGGCTGCGTTGCTGATGTACGAGAAGCGTCGTCAAGACGGCTGGTTTGACGGCGAGTAAGACGCGTCGGCTTCAGAGCTGACGAAGTTCCTTTCTGGCCCGCTTTAGCCCCTTCGCTAGCTTGCGGAGGCGGCGGCGCTTTGGCGTCTTCAGTGTGAAGACCTTCATGCAGCGTTCTACGCGTATGAGCACGTCTTCCATGTCCTCGAGCGCGGGTAGTGTGCCGTCGATCGTACGCATCTGGAGCTGTTCGAGAATCAGTCGAAGCTTCTTGAGTTCGCCAAGGGCTTTACGACGACGACGCGACTTGCTGGCCGTGTGTGCGTGGGAGCGGCTCTTCGCCACCCGGCCAATGGTCTTGTCGATGCGTCGCGGGATTTCGAGGTCGTTCACTATCTAGACCGACTGTGGGTGGTAGGCGGCTTCGCGCAGGATGGTCTGTGGGGTTGGATCCTTGAGGAACGCTTCCAGCAAGTCCGCTGCAGGCGAGCGGCCGGAGTTGATCTGTGCGATGAGCGGCTGGAGAAGCGGAAGGTCTTCGGGGGCGCAACGCGAGATGCCACCGTACGAGACTTCCACCAACAACTCGGCCCACTTGGCGAGCGTCTTGTCGCCAACAGTACCCTGCAGACCGTCTTTGCATGCAGTCGCAAAGCGTTCCTCGCGGGTTCCGCATGCGCTCAGTTGTGCAGCGACTTCGAGTGCGGCATCTGTGGCCTTGCGGCAGTAGAACAAGCCCTTGAAGAGGGCAACAAAGCCTGCGGAGAGCGCCAAGTTCACGCAGTCTGCGCCGCGAACTTCAATCTGCCGCTTCACCCGGGCTTCCGGGAACACGGACGTCAAGTGCAGTTCCCAGTCCGGGTTCTTAGGGTAGATGCCGTCGATTCCGTTGTCCATCCAGTCACGGAAAGAGCGTCCCTTGGCGTCTGCCCACTCGCCATTGATCTTGGTGAACATCATTGGGACGTCCAGCAAGTAGTCGAGCCAGCGCGCAAAGGTGAAGTTGTTGGCGGCATCCGGAAAACCGGTGCGGGCGGGGTCGGTCTGCGTCCAAACGTGTCCACGAAAGCTCATGTAGCCACTCGGCTTTCCATAGCGGATGGGTGAGTTTGCGAACAGGGCGGTGGTCAGCGGACCGAGCTTCATGGACAGAGCCATCTTGCGCGCGCAGTCGGCTTCATCGGAGAAGTCGAAGCTCGCCTGTACGGCACAGGTGCCCTTCATCATGTCGTGTGCCAACGCACCGGTTTTGCCCAGGTGGTCGCGCATGATCTTGTAGCGTCCCTTTGGCACCCAATCGATCTGTTCCATTCTTGCGAACGGAGTGTACCCAAGAGCGACCGGGTGGATTGGCGCGTCTCCAATGACCTCGCTGAGCTCTTCCACGAAGGCCAGAGTCTCGGCCACAACTCCGTGGACACTGGCGTATGGCGCGCCTGCGAGCTCGAACTGCCCACCGGGTTCCAAGGTCACCGACGCGCTGTTCTTTTTCAACGCAATGATGTGTTCACCCTCGCGTGTGGGCTCCCATCCACGATGGGTCAGCTGCTCGAGCAGCCATGCCACGCCGTAGTCGCCGAAGTACGGCACCGGCATGCCGTCAGGTCGGAGAAGGTGACGTTCATATTCTCCGCCAACAAGCCACTCTTCTGAGGGGTGTCCATAGGAGTGGTACTCCGCTAGGAGGGAGTCGCGAGTCAGACGTGCTTCGGTATTGGTAGACATGCCGCCGTTTAGCCCACAGGACCGAAGAACGCGACAGCGGCGACATCTGGTGTTGGACGCTATGCTACTGCTTCTGGAGGCGTGCATGCGTTGGATGATTGGTTTGACCTTGCTGCCAATGGGTTGCATTCCGAGCTTGACCTCGCCAGATTCGGAGACCGACACCACTCCGCAAGAATGGACTGCGCCAGAGAACGACTGGCCAATGGGAGTACCGCCACTTGGACTTGTCGCAGGTGGTTTCGAGACGGGTGAGGTTGTTCCTGATTTTCGTCTGACCGACCAGAAGGGCCAAGAAGTCTCCATGTGGCAATTTCACGGGGAGGTCGTTGCTCTAGACATCAGCACGATGTGGTGCAGCCCATGTCGTGAGCTGGCGGAGGGAGCGGAGGAGACGTGGGAGGAGTTCGAGGCGGACGGGTTCGTCTACCTGACGGTTCTGCCTGAAAATGTTGAGCGCGAGACACCCTCGCTCGAGGATCTGAATGCCTGGGGCGACACCTTTGGCATCAGTCAGCCCATCATTTCCGACCCCGAGCGTCTGTACAGTGGAGACGCCGTTCCGGGTGAGGCTTTCCCACAGGTCTACATCATTGGGCGTGACCTGGTCGTGCGTGAGCGGCTCTCGGTGCCGACAGACGGGAACCTCAGGGCCTCTCTCAACCGAGTGCTGGACGAGTAAATCCTCCTCTCTCAGTTTTTTGAGCGATTCGTTGAATGAACCGCCTGGCCATGCGTTCAATAGGCCCCGAAACGATGGAGAGAACATGAACCGCATTGGAACACTTGGACTAATTGGCGCCCTGGGCCTGCTGACCACCGCTTGTGAGCTTGGTACCGCACCTATGAGCCATCAGAGCACCTTGGGTCAGATGACCCGCGGCATCGTTCTGCATGACGCTGACACTCCGTCGGACAGTGGCGCCCAAGTCGGCATGAGCGGCACCACCTGCGACTGGGACCCGGTCTACGGCGGCATCGGCACCGACTACAACTACCCAGGTGAAGACGAGACGGTCGACGACGTCGCTGAGAACGACAATGGCGATGTCCAGGTTGTTGTCTCCACAGACAAGACCGTACACATTCAAGAGTCAGGTGACACCTTGAATACCAGCAGCCGCGACTACGAAATCGACGGTGTACTCGTGGCCCAGAACTACGAGAACGGCGCAATCGTGCTGACTGAAGGCGACGGAAACGACTGCAGCTTGGTGACTGTTGGTACTGACAACGACACCACCTACGACCTAAAGGGTGACCGCCAGTGCCTCGGCGTGCACACCTTGGAGACGGACCCCACGTCGGGAAGCGCTTGGGTTGGCTCGGACGCTGGCCTGTTCAGCCTCGAGGGTGCCGAGATGGTCACCATCAACGAAGAGCCTGCGAACATCGTGGCGTACGACCCCTACACCGACGCGCTATACACCGCTGAGCTGGGTGACTCGGTCGTTCGGGCCATCGAGCCCGACGGAACCGTCCGTTGGGAAACTGATGTTGGTGCGAGCATCTTCTCGCTCGATGACGTCGGCGCTGAAGAGGCTGTCGCTGTCAGCGTGAACTACACCGATGGAACGGGTACTGGAGCGGTCATCTTTGTCGATGGCAACACTGGCGAGATTCGCACCAACCAGCAGACCCTCACCCAGAACAACACAGTGGTGACCAGCCGCGACGGTAGCCAACTGTCGCTTGCTAACAGCGGCGGCGCCGAATTCTACGGCGTCAACCCTGGCCTGCAGGGAAGCGCTGGCAATGGCTGGGACGTCAACTGGGGCGACTTCGGCGACGACATGGAATGGACCTTCGAATAGGGCCTGAATCACGAGGGACGGTTGAACCGTCTCTAATCACGTCGTCTCTGCGGCGGCCACGGACAGCAGTCCAGTGGCCGCCTTGCTGCTTGTCCTCGACGCGGTCTCAACCGCCTAGGTGTCACGCCAGGGCCGAGTACTAGGACCGACGGAATTGGGGGATCGCTTTTGCGGTCCCTCTTTCTTTTTGGTGAAGGGTCCGTGGTCTGTACACACATAGGGGGTGCAGACAGTTGGAGTACCCGTGGCCCTTTCCCCAGAAGAACTTAGCGCGCTGACCAGTGGCGACCCAATGGCGCTGGACCAGTTCTACCGCCAGCACGCTCGTAGGGTGCTGGGGTGGGCGATTCGTTTAGGCGGCCCTGCAGTGGACCCCGAAGACATTGCCCATGAAGTCTTCGCGATTGCTTTTCGAAAGATTAGCGGCTTTCGCGGCGAGGCACAGCCGTCAACCTGGCTGTTTGTGATCACTCGGAATGTCGTGTCGAACGCTCGTCGTCGTGCGGCAATTCGTCGGTTCGTCGGGCTGGAAAACGGCATGGATGAGCTTCCGTCACCGCTGGAGGGTGTTGACGAAAACATGGAGCAGCGGCGTCGTCGAAGACAAGTGCAGTTGGCGCTTGAGAAGCTGAAGACAAGCCAGCGAGAAGTACTGGTGCTCATGGACCTAGAGGGGCGGACTGCGCCTGAAGCTGCGCTAATGCTGGGAGTGCCCGCGGGTACGGTCTACAGCCGGCTTCACTACGCACGTCGTGCCTTCAAGTCAGCGCTGCAGCGCAATGGGGTGACCTCATGGGACACCTCCGGAGCCGTAGCGGATGTTGGGGGTGCACGATGAGTCGTTGGCCAGACTGGGTAGAGGATTCCATGCGCCCGCAGGACAGTGAAGTGGATGCACTGGGTGCGTTCGGTACAGCAGCACTCCAAGAGGCTGTGACGGATGCCACCGAGCCCTCTGACGCGGAATTGGAGCGTTTGTTGGCGCGTCGCCCGTGGACTGAGCCGGTGCGCACCTCGCGGCCGCTCGTTCTTGGTGGACTCGGCTTTGCCGCGGCGGCTTCAGCGTTGGCCCTAGTGATTGCAACGTCGGCACCGCAAGGGGGCGTGCAGCCTGTTGGGTACGGGCCGGTCGCTATGGACCTTCATATGGAGCAAGCGCTGGGTGCGCAGGTCGTAGAGCTTGGGCCGTCCATCGCAATGAGCGGCGATGCCACTGTTGTGTTGGACCAGGCCAATGAAGCGGGAACGACGTTGACGCTACTGGAGGGGCGTGCGCATTTTGATGTGGACCCCAACGGCGAGTGGCGCGACTTGGCTGTGGACGCTGATGGTGTGATTGTGCAGGTACACGGCACCGTATTTGACGTCATTCGTGACGGTGATGATGTCCGTGTTGAGGTGGAGCGCGGGCGTGTCTCGGTGACGTGGGACAGCCGTGAGGTCTTTGTGACCACTGGGCAATCCTGGGACCGCCCAACAACGGAGGTCGCCGCTGTGTGGACTCCGCCGTCTGATGAAGGCCTCTCTGTGGACCTTCCGAGTGTTCAGGCGCAGCCCGTCTCTAGCGGGCAACAAGCGCCGCCCGAGGGGGTTGCAGATGATTCCGTCGTCGATGCTGTTCCGATGGAGCTCGCAGAGGCGGTCGATGAAGGCATTGGGACGGACGAAGAACCGGTGTTCCGTGTCCGTGAGGGCAGCGCGGACCATGAGCTGGCTCAGGTTCTAGCGTTGCAGGCATCTGGCATTGGTGCCGCGGATCTACTGGTGGAGACGGACCAAGTTCTGGGTCGCCATCGAGGCAGCGGTGTGGGGACGGAGCTGGAGTTGGTGCGCTTGCAGACACTCGCCCGTGTCGACCCCAACCTTGCCGCTGTAGAAATGGCGGACTGGCTAGATGCGAATCCGGGCGCGTCTCGTGCGCCGTTGGTCCGGTTTGAGCGAGCGCGCGTGACTCATCGGGCGCTAGGCCGGTGTGCGAGCGCATTGCGGGACTACCGCGAGCTTGCCGACCGAGCCGACGACATTGGCGCGCGTGCTGCGGCTGGGGCGGGGTTGTGCGCTGCTGAGCTGGGACACAACAGCATTGCAGAACGCTACTTCGCTGACGCCCTTGAACGTGGAATCACGGGCACACTCCAGACAGAAGTCCAAGCGGCGCGTGCTGCACTGCGCGACTAGCTTGCCGGCCCATATGGGCTGGCAAAGCAGGTGCTTAGGGCGACGACGAGAGTAGATTAGCCTGGGACCGACTCCTCGCCGTCGAGACGGCGAAGTGATGCTGGGGCGCGCCCTTAGTCGCGTCCCAAGAAGTCGCGGACCGTTGCTGCGACCTGGGAGCCAGTGAATCCGAGCTTCTCTGCAATGGTCTCGGCCGGTGCCGAGAAGCCGAAGGTATCGATTCCTAGTGCCAGTCCAGTGGCACCGACGACTTGGTGCCAGCCCATTGTGGTTCCCGCTTCAAGACTGATGCGAGGGACTCCGACGGGAAAGATGGCGGCTCGGGCGGAACGCGGCAAGGCGAGGAAGCGTTCACGACACGGTAGTGACACGACGCGTGCCGCAATTCCGGTCCCTTGCAGGTGCTGACTCGCCTCGACCAAGGTTGCGACCTCAGAGCCGGTGCCGACGAGGACGATGTCCGCTTCACCGTCACAGTCACTGACGATGTATCCGCCGTTGATAACAGCGTCTTCACAGTCCAGGGTGCCAGGGAGTACCGGCAGGCCCTGACGCGTCAGAACCAAGCACGTGGGGCCCGTTGTGTTGGCGAGTGCGGCCTTCCAGCTCGCAGCGGTCTCGCGTGCGTCCGCTGGTCGGTAGACCGTCACATTCGGGATGCAGCGCATGGCAAGAAGGTGTTCCACAGGCTGGTGCGTTGGGCCGTCTTCACCCAAGAACACCGAGTCATGAGTGTAGATGTAGATGACCTGCTGTCCCATGAGAGCAGCGAGGCGGACGGCAGGGCGCTGGTAGTCATGGAATGCCAGGAAAGTGGCGCCATACGGCAGCAATCCGCCGTGCAGGGCCATACCGTTGCAGATTGCTCCCATGGCGTGTTCACGCACACCGAAGTGAATGACACGAGCACCAGCGAAGGTGTCTGGAGTCAGTGCCGTTCCACCCACTTTGGTTCCGTTGCTACCCGCCAAATCGGCTGAACCGCCAACGACCCAAGGTGCTGCGTCAACGATAGCGGTGAGGGCATGCTGTGACGCTTTCCGTGTAGCGAGGGACTCGCCGTTTTCGTAGCTGGGCCACTCAGCGCCATCGAGTGCTGCGAGGGTGTCTCCAGCTAGCCACTGGCGGAACTGCTCGGCCTTCGGGCTTGCTGCGACCCGTGCTTCCCAAGCAGCGCGTGCCTCGGCACCCTTGTGCGCTCGAAAGGCTTCGGGCACGCCGTCCAAGACTTGGAAGGACTGCTCGGGGTCGAGTCCAATCTTGGCCTTGACTACCTTGATTTCGTCGGCTCCGAGAGGGGCGCCGTGAGTCTTGGAGGTCCCTTCGATGGTCGAGCCCCAGCCAATGATGGTCCGGCAGATGACCAGGGTTGGACGCTCTGTCTCGGCTTGGGCCTGCTTCATGGCCTGTGCGAGAGCGTCAGCGTCGTGCCCGTCACAGGAAACAACGTGCCATCCAACGGCTTCGAAGCGTTTTTCCGTGTCTTCGGTGTAGGACAGGTCGGTGCTGCCGTCGATCGTGATGTGGTTGCTGTCGTACAAGTAGTTGAGGTTGCCGAGCTTTAGGTGCCCCGCAATGGACGCGGCTTCCGCAGAGATACCCTCCATCAAGTCACCGTCGCTGACGATGCCCCACACCTTGTGGCTGCACAGCTCTTCTCCGAACGTTTCGCGCAAGTAGCGCTCGGCAAGTGCCATACCAACACCTGTGGCAAACCCTTGTCCGAGTGGCCCTGTCGTTGTCTCCACACCCACCGTGTGGCCGACTTCCGGGTGACCTGGGGTGTTGCTGCCCCACTGACGGAAGTCCCGGAGGTCGTCCAAGCTCATTGGGTAGCCGGCCAAGTGCAGCAGGCTGTAGAGCAGAGCGGAGCCGTGCCCAGGCGAGAGCACGAAGCGGTCACGGTCTGGCCAGCTTGGGTCCGTAGGGTCGTGCTTGAGGAATTGTGTCCACAAGACAGTCGCCATATCTGCGGTTCCCATGGGCATTCCCGGGTGGCCGGAGTTTGCAGCTTGGACCGCGTCCATCGCGAGTCCGCGGATAGTGTTGGCGCAGTTCGAATGGGACATGAGAGTACTCCAGAGACCGGGTGTGGCGGGCTTTGGTCGTACTTCAGGGGTCCCGCGACGGCAACGTCTGAGAGCGTTAAGACGAGACTAAAATGAGTATGGTAAAACTGTAGCTTTCACCTGCCTTATTTATGGGAGTTTGGTTTGTTGGTACCCTTGCTGACTTCTGTATGGAATATTATGGGCACTGGAGACGATGCATGATGGAGCCGGCTGAACGCCGTGGCCAGGTCTTGGTAGTGGATGACGACGTCGTCGCACGCCAGATCTTGGTGGCAGCACTGAAGCGCGAAGGCTTTGTCTGCACAGAAGCGATCGACGGTGCTCAGGCTCTGCAGCAGCTCGATCAAGCGCTGCCGGACCTCGTCCTGTTGGATGCGACGCTGCCTCGGGTTTCCGGTCTCGAAGTTCTGCACACCATTCGACAACGGTTCGGTGCCCTCGACTTGCCGGTTGTCATGGTGCACGCTCAGGTCCAGTCTGACGACATCCTGGCCGCTTTGCACCTCGGCGCCAATGACTACATCGCAAAACCCATCGACTTCGGCCTGTTGAGCCGACGCGTCGGTACGCTCGTACGGCACCACGTCCTGGCCCGTGAGGCCATGGTGTTGAAGCGTCGACTTGCTCTGCTGGTTCAGAGTGAGGGGCTCTGTGTGAGCTTGCACGGCCCGGACGGCAGCTTCTTGAGGGCGTCGAAGGCGCTTGTCTCATTCTTGGGCCGGTCAGAGGATGAGCTACACGGATTGCGTATACACGAGCTGATGCACCCAGAAGATTCTGCGGGTCTGTCTCGTACAACCAAGGTTCTTCCAGACACCTATTCGTTGCTGGCCCGATTCAAGAGGCATCGTGTGTTCACGTGGTGTGAGGTCGAGCAGGCCGCTCTGCGGGACGGGATCAGTGGTGATGTTCTGTACGTGCAAGCGATCTGGCGCAATCGTGAATCAAGCATGGGCCTTGTGTCTGAGCTGCCCGCACCCACACCGTCGACGAACCCGCGCTCCTTTGCGTTTACACCGGCGCCGACCCAACGGCGCTTGAGTGCCAAGACACGTGAGTTCGGTCCTCCGGTGGCGCAGGAGACCACTCCGATTCCATGGCCACGTGCTGGTGGTGAGCTGCCTGTACTCATTCCAGGTCTCACAGAAGCCGAGCAAGGCATGGCTCGGGCACAGCTCGCGGCGACGTCGTTGCCTCCGGGGTCGACCCGCAGCTAGGGCTGTACGCTACTCGTCGTGGTCGCGACGCAGGCCACGAAACAAGCGCTGAAGCACTCCGCCAACCTCGACAAGGGGACCACCGTGTTCGTCGCACTTGTCGTCGGGTTCATGGCCGCGAGGAACGACCTCTCGGTAGGTGTTGGGGCAGGCGTTGCGAGCAATGCGTTCAGAATCTGCGCATACGCTCACGGTAGTGACGGTTGCCGGCTGTGGAAAGGTTCCTCCAGTCATGCCGCTGCCGGCTACGAACCGCCCCCAGAGGGGGATGGCGGCGCGGCTTCCAGACAATCCAATGCCTTCGCCGCGGTCCGTGCCGACCCAGACAGCCACAACAAGCTCGGGGGTAAAGCCTACGAACCATGCATCCCGGTAGGCGTCGGTAGTGCCCGTCTTTCCCGCGACGGAATTGCCGACATCGTAGCGGCGTACCCGTGCACCGGTGCCGTCGCTGACCACACCCTGGAGAATGCTGGTGGTGAGTGCGGCGCTGGCAGCGGAAAGTATGGGCGTGCGTTCGGCGTCGTAGTGAAGGATGGAGGTGCCGTCTGCGTCATCAACGTCGGTGACTAAAAGTGGCGCGACCTTGGTTCCTCCGCCCGGAAAGACCGTGTAGGCGCCGGCGATTTCAACCGTTGTCGCGGGGAAGGCCCCGAGTGAGGCGGATGGAAGCAAGGTTGCCTCCGACAAGCCCAGGGTGCGAAGCTGACGCTGCACGCCAGACATACCAACCATCTCCGCGACCTTCACGGCAGGGATGTTCCGACTGCCCTCTAGTGACCGGCGAAGCGTGATCTCACCCACGAATTGGTGGTCATAGTTGGACGGCGTCCAGGTTGCTCCGTCGACGCGTCGGGTGATGGGTTCGTCGAGAAGGACGGTGAGCGGCGTCAGGCTCGGGTCTGCATCGAAGGCTGACGCCACAATCAATGGCTTGACCGTAGAGCCGACTTGTCGCCATGCCTGGGTCGCTCGATTGAACGGACTCTCGTCGTAGTCGCGACTCCCCACCATGGCCATGATGGCACCGTCCGATACGCGCACCGCCACAAGAGCGGCTTGGGCCTGTGTGGCGTCGGGGTAGGCAGCACGGACATCTGCTAGGCCTTGAACCACCGCCCGTTCTGCGTGTCGTTGTAAGGCAGGGTCGATGGTCGTTGTGACGTGGTAGCCACTCGCGATACCGCCATCGAGGGCCTCTTCGAGCTGGTCGACTGCGGCGTCTACTGCCCAGGGCGCACGACGATTGGCGGCGGGAACGCTGCCACCGGTAACCATGGGGGTCGCTCGAATGGCGTCTGCTGCGGCTTGTTCGAGGTGCCCTTCAGCGACCATTCGTCCAAGGGCCAGGTCGCGTCGCTCGGTGGCGCGTTCGGGGTGGCGGTGCGGCGAGTAGGTGTTCGGGCTGGAGATAATGCCGGCGAGTGTTGCCGCTTGGCCAGCGTCTAGTGAGCTCGCAGACACGCCAAAGAACGCACGTGCTGCCTGTTCCACGCCGTGGACGGGAACCCCACCGACCTGTCCAAGGTAGACCTCTCCTAAGTACAGTTCCAACAGGGCATCTTTGCCTAGCGTGCGCTCCATCGCGGCTGCATAGAACGCCTCTTTGATCTTGCGCCGAGCCGTGCGTTCTTGTGTAAGGAACAGGTTCTTCGCGAGCTGCTGTGTCAACGTCGACCCGCCCTGCATAGGGCCTTGGCCGGTGAGGTCTGTGACGATGGCGCGTGTCACCCCCAAGATATCGATGCCTGGATGACTGCGGAAGCGGCTGTCTTCCATGGCCAGGACGGCAGGTTCAACCCACGGACTTAGGGTGCTCAACTCTACGGGGTTTCGATGGGCTTCCAGGTCCCCGATGACGGCGAGGGGAACGCGGCCTACCTGAAGCGGACTGGGGCCGACGCCGTCGACGTGGTCGTCGTCAAAGGTGATGACGAGGCGCTCGCCCTCACGACTGCGCACGACGAAGGTCGCGGCACTGTCGTCGAACTGTGCGGCACGAGGGGCATCTGCGACGCGTTCGAAGCCGGCAGCAAGTAAGTCGCTAGACAAGTCGCGAGCCGTGATCGGAAGCCCTGGAACAACCGCGTAGGGAGCCGACCAGACAACGCCGGGCTCGCTGACCACAGGGTTTGCGAGCCAATAGTTTACTTCGTCGACAGCGTTTCGATACTCGAAGACACACGCAGCGACGCCACCGAGCGCCAAGCCGAGTGCCACAACGCCAACTTCGGTCAGCGCTCTTCGCAGACGGGACTTCTGAGGCTGGGAGCTGCGCCGTTTTGATGCTGCTCGGTTGGTTGCGGTTCGGCTTGATTGGCGGGTCTTTTCAGCCTTCGGGTCGGGCTTCGTGCCACTGCGGGACCTCTTCTCCGGTGCCCTCTTCTTCGCCGGTGCCTTCTTCTTCGCCGGTGCCTTCTTCTTCGCCGGTGCCTTCTTCTTCGCCGGTGCTTTCTTCTTCGCCGGTGCTTTCTTCTTCGCCGGCGCCTTCTTCTTCGTAGGCGCTCTCGTCTTCGCAGCCTTCTTCTTTGCTGCTTTCTTCTTCGGCGTTGGCTTCTTCGTGTCTGCCATGAACTACAGCGGTGCGCCGTCGCTCGCGTCGATCACGCCCTTGGGACCATAGGTGACCCAGTGGAGCTCGGGAAGCGAGCGCAAGACCGAGACCTCGTTTCCGTACATGTCCATCTCCAAGATGGCTCCGCCGCGTGCTGGCTGCAGGATGGAACCCGTCTCAGGGTCGACCCAGGCGTAAGGCAGCAGGTTCGGGACCTCGCTGACCACATCGCCCTTCTCCAGGTCGACAAAGATCACAGTGGCGGTGCCCTGTTCTGGCTCCTGGAAGCGCACCGCCGCGTGGCGTCCGCCCGTAATGCCCCACAATCGGTCGACGGGAACGTTGAGGTCGAGAACGTCTTCGCCAATGGCTGGGCGTTCTTCGGTGACGCTTACGGACAAGTCGTACACGGAGAGTACGCCGTCTTCGTCCAGTACCAGCATGTCTGGCCGGCGATTGACGAAGGAGACCAATGCGACGGGAACGTCGGATATGGGCTCGGGGGGCGGAATGGCATCTTCACCGGTTGCCGGATCGAGAACGCGAACATGGCCCTTGGGTGTGATGACACCGAGCCAGGTACCGCCACCGGACAGGGCGAACTGCTCGACCCAGCCGAGCTCAAAGACGTTGTTCCCCTTGAGTTCCCACCAGCGCAGGCCCCCTCGATCCAAGAGCGTTGCGACGACAGCGCCGCCGACCTCCATCTTGGGCGTATTGGCTGTGTCTCTGCCGGCTTCAAACAGGTGACGACCGCTCTTGACCTCAAATACTTGAAGGCCGGAGCCGTCATCTGGAAGCCCGCACAGCAGGCGTCCATCACGGTCGACCTTGACCTCAACAAAGCGCTTGCGTGCTGGGAAGGGACGACGACGGCGTCCGCGTGTCCACACCGCCATCTTGTCACCGTGGGCGGCAATTCGGTGGTGGCCGTACCCAGTGCAGCAGACGATGGGGGGGAGCGACGGCGTGCGACCGGGGCGGTGGAATCGTCCGTCTTCGCCGCCAATAGCGAGGCCTTCCCAGTCCCACATGCTGGCGACAGTCGGGTCTGGCGCCCCATGCTTGTCACTCGCCACGGGCTGTAGACCCGGAAGGCTGAATTGGTGGACCGAGCGCTGGGACACCGCGGCAACACGGTCACCGGCTGGATTGATGAGGATACTCAACAGGCCGCTGCTGCTGCGCGCACTGAAGGAGTTGGCGATGCGTCCCTCAGGCAGCTGAATGAGCGTGACACCGCCACCGCCGAGTGCAACCACATGGTGAGAGTCCGGGGTGAACATGGCTTCCTGCACACCGCCCGGCACCAGCTCGAGGTCCAGCTGTTCATGGGTGAGCATGTCCAACAGTTTCACCTGGCCCAAGGTATCAATGACCAGAAGGTGATCGCCTCGGGCGTCAAACGCGATGGACTGCCCGGCGAAGCCCTGCCAATTCACGATGCGCTGGTTGCGTTGGATGTCGTAGACACGAACGATGCCATCGGCTGATAGTGCCGCAACGACGGTTCCATCCGGGTGGAATGCAATGCCTCGCATGGCGCGAGCTTGGCCATCCGTACCGGCTTTTTCGTCTCGGAAGACTTCGGTGCCGTCCCAGGTCTTGAAGACGCTGAGCGTGCCGTTCTCGTCTCCGACGGCTGCGAGTGCGCCGCCCTTGGACATGGCAACGGCGTAGATAGCCGTCTCCATTGTGTAGATAAACGCCGGATTCCGCTCGTTCGGACGAGTGATTGCGACGGTGCCCCAATCATCAGCGGTGATAGTCGCGCCGGAATGGGGGTCACACACCGCAGCCGAGATGGCGCCGGAGTGGGGTTCGGGACAGTATTGGTCGACAAGGCTCGGTGGATGCATGCAGCGCGATTAACCTACGCGCGAGCTAGGAGAGAGCACGTGGCAGTTGTGGGTGTAGACATTGGTGGCAGTGGCGTGCGAGCCGCGGCCCTCTCAGACGGAAAGGTGTCGGATGTTCTCGAAGACATTGGCCCGCCAACAGGCTTGGATTCGCTGGTTGAGCGACTCTCGGTCATGATTCCCCGTCTCGGTTCCTGTTCAGCCGTAGGCATAGGGGTTCCCGGATTCGTGCGTGACGGCTGTGTTCTCGGTTCACCGAACCTTCCATTTCTCGCGGGCGTCGACCTGAGAAGTGTGCTGCGCGAACGGCTTGGTTTGCCCATTGCCCTGCTGAATGACGCGAATGCCGCAGCCTACGGAGCTTGGGTCGCGAGCGCCGATCGATCCGATCTCTTGGTGCTGACTCTAGGTACAGGAGTGGGGGGTGGCATCATCTTGGATGGGCGACCGTTCGTTGGTGCGTCGGGAACTGCAGCTGAGGTCGGTCACATTCACATCGGTGGGGACATCCCGTGTGGGTGCGGCGCAGCTGGATGCCTAGAGACGTGGGTTGGTACGGTTGGACTGAAGCGTCAGGCGGAGAGATTGGGACACTCGATTGCCAATGTTCGTGAGCTCGTTCAACAGGCCGACGCCGGCGAGCTGTGGGCGCAGGCCCTGCTCCACGGCGCGGCGCGTGCGCTTGGCCAAGGACTGCGCACGTTGCTCAACACGCTTGGGGTTCAGCGGGTGCTCATTACGGGCGGTGTGGCCGGGGCCGAGGCATGGCTACGCCCCGGTGCTGAACAGGTACTCGCGCGCTACGGGATTCCGAGCAACACCGAGTTGGTACGTATGGAATGGCGTGCAAGTGCCGCTTCGTGGGCCATTGCAGGAGCCGCGGCCTATGCAGAGTCAGCCGGACGCGACCCGAGGACGTCATCGCCGGGCTAGACTCCCCGCATGTCTACTCCTCTCGACTTGGTTCTCTTGGTCCACATGCATCTGCCAGCAGGGGGGACCGCTGCTGAGTGCGAGCGAGCGTGGTCCAACTGCTTTGAGCCCATGCTGGGCGCCATCCACCACACCCCAGGTGTTCGCATTGGGCTTGTGTTGTCAGGGGAGTTGGTGCCCGACCTGAGCGACCGGCATCCCGAAGGCCTGGACTGGATTCGGACCCTCGTTGACCGAGGCCAGATCGAGCTGGTTGGCACTGCCATGTACGAGCCTGTGCTGTCGTCGATTCCGGAGGTCGATGCTGTCGGTCACTACGAGACCCACGCCACAATGCTTCGTAAGACCTTTGGCGGGCGTACCACGGGTGCCTGGCTGCCTCACAATGTGTGGGACCCCTCACTTCCACGGGTGTTCTCAGCGGCAGGCTTGCGCTGGGTCGCAGTTCCTGAGCGTCATTTGGAACGTGCGGGTCTGCCAAAGGGCCAGGTGAGCGGCATTCATCACACCGAGCGTGAAGGCAGTCCTGTTGCTATTTTGCCGGTAGATAGCCGGGTTCAAGACGTTGCGGCGGAGGTTCCCGTCAAACGCATCTTGGCTCATCTGCGGGGCCGGAAGCAGAAGGGGCACAAGCTTGTTGCGCTGGCATTGCGTGCAGAGCGGTTCGGTCTTCACCCTGGAAGTTCTCCACGCCGCGACCAGACGTGGTTTGCGACATTGCTCGCAGCGATTGCGCGGTCTGACGCTCTCAATACGGTACTTCCGTCGCAAGCCGTCGATCTTGGCGGTCATGTTCGCTCAGTCTACTTACCGTCCACGTCTCCGGGCACTAACGATGCGCCGTGGGAGAGCCATCTTGTTCGCTATGACGCGGCCGATCGACTTCATAAGCGGGTTCTTCGGGTCAGCCGGCTGGTAGGCCGACTCGCTCGTCGGCTTGAGGAGTCCCGTGTTGACCGTCCCGACCCAGCCGTTGTTCTTCAGGCGCGGCGCTACTTGTACCGTGCCCAAGCGAGCGAGCCGTACTGGCACGATGCCCACGCCGGTGTCTACGACCCTCGGGTCCGCGGTCTGGCTTGGAAAGACGCCATACGTGCCGAGAACACCGTACTCAAGGCGCTCAAACAAGACCAACGAGCCGTGGTGGAGCATGTGGACGTAGACTGCGACGGCTCGGATGAACTGGTCCTGCGTTCTCGGGACTTGACGCTGGTCGTTGACCCGAACCGGGCGGGTGGCGCCATTGAACTGTCCGACCATCGCAGTCATCGGAACTGGCTCGATACCTTCCAGCGCATTGAGGAGCCGTACCACGCGGCCATCATGGCCTCTGCCGAAAGCCCGAAAGACGTTCCGGTTCAGGTGGACACTCAGAGCGGGACTCCAGCAGAGGATGCGGACCGTGCGACTCTGCGCCATCTAAGCTCGATTTTGGGCTTCGATGCGGTTCCTCGAACGTCCTTCGTCGAGCACTTCCTCTCTGAGACGGACACCATTCGAACGGTCCGCTCCGGACAGCAGTCTGACGGTGCATTTCCGCTCAAAGTTCGCCCTTGGACAGTGGTTTCCGCCGACCGGGCAGGGGACGATACCCTAAGTGCTGCACTTGCTTGCGAGGCAACGCTGACCACTGAGGCTGGGCCTCGTCAAGTGCGCGCTACGAAGCGCTATACGCTGCGGCGCGACCTGACTGCGTTTCGCTACGAGCTTGAGAACACCGGTGAACACCCAGTCGTCACTAGACTTGCTGTGTCCATGGACCTTGCAGTTTCGAGTGGAGCTGCGGCATGGTTAGAAGTAGACAATGAGCGTGTTCCATTGGAAGGAACACGTGATTGTGGGCAGGTGGAGTCGTTGCGTCTGGTCGACGGAGACCGTGTCGTCGAGTTGCGAACGTTGCAGCCTGCGCACCTATGGGTCTACCCCATTCAGACCGTTCATCGTCATCTTGGCGAATGGACAGATGCGCTTCAGGCGGTCTGTTTGATGTGGGTACATCGCGTGAACATTAGCAGCGGCGAACATGAGCGATTCGACGTGAAGCTTCGGGTTCTGCCCGGTACCGGCGTGATCCCGCAACCGTGATAGGGCATTGGCCAACCGCGCACCCTGCGCAGGGGTTCCTGGACACGCCGGCTATAGGCTGATGCGACGCTCCGACCCCATCTTGAACTCATTACGTTGGACAAAACATGCAGCGAAACCCTGTTACTCCTAAGGGCTACATTGCCCTTCAGGCTGAACTAAAGCGTCAGAAGAGCGTCGTCCGAATCGGCATCGTTCGGGATATCGAAGAAGCTCGCGCTCACGGCGATATCAGCGAAAATGCGGAATTCGAAGACGCCAAAGAGCGCCAGTCGATGTGTGAAGGTCGAATTGCCTTGCTCGAGAACCAGGTCGCAGCCGCCGAGGTCATCGACCCGTCGAAGATGAAGCAGCAGGACCGCATCGTTTTTGGTGCCACTGTGGACCTTGAGAACGAGGCTGGTGACGCCCGCACGTACCAGATCATTGGCGAGACCGAGTTCGACATCGACAACGGCAAGATCAGCTGGAAGTCCCCGCTCGCACAGGCCCTTATTGGCAAGAACGATGGCGATGAGGTCGAAGTACCTGCGCCCGGAGGTCGGCAGGTCTGGGAGGTTGTTGGGGTTCGCTACATCTGAGTGCGGGAGTTGCCATGAGCAAGGATGCCGAGGGCGCCCAAGAGGTGCCTGAGATCCGCGCGGTCGCTCCAGCGGACGCCGATAAGCCCGCCGAAGAGGCGAGCAGTGAAGCTGATGTCGTTCCTGCGGACGTCCAGCCAGTACCAGTGGTAGTGGCAAAGAGGGCTCCGCAGCGGAGACTACGACTCTATGAGGTAGAACGCGCGGTCTCGCCGCTGCGTCGCCTGTGTAGCTATGCGGCCCGCAGGCCGGATGACGTCCGATATATGGAAGCGACGGGGCTGCGCTGGGTCGACAAGTTGCTCACCCACCCGCTGCCAGACTCAGTTGCGCTCGACGCCGCCGAGCTTGGTCGCCAGCTTAGCGGCATCGATACTACCGATGCAGACGAGCGAATCACTCGCATTGGTGAGCTGAATGCGCTGCTTGCTCGTATTGACGCCATGCTTGGACTTCCGCTCGACCGGTTGAAGTTTCGCCGGGCCTCCAAGCGCATTTTCCCGCGCAAACAGGTCGAACTTCCTCCGCCAGCACCACCGGCGGCCAAGGTCGAAGCAGCGGTCATTGACGACTCGGAGGATCTCTTTCTTGAGTCGGATGAGCCGCGGAGTGCCGCTCCCAAGCGTGACCATAGCTACCGTGTTGCGCATCCACCCCGGGAAACGAAGTCGGATGAACCTTCGCTACCGAGTGGGCCTTGGTGGCTAGGAGAAGGCATCGGTAGCGTCACTCTCGACAAGCGCGGCTTCCCACCCGCTTGGGTCGAGTCGTTGGCCGGGGCAGACATTCGCACGTCAACAGACATCCTTCGCCTGCAGCCTTCGGGGTACGAAACCGTACGTCCGGTTCATGGCGCAGGAATGGATGTCCCGGTGGGACGTGTCGCACTTGGCGGTCGCATCCGTCAGCGTTTCACATCGATTTCCCCAGATGGGTCTCGTCGCACGCGTGCCATCATCAAGGGGGCTGGCACTACCCAGCTAAAGTGGGACAATGAGCTGCCTTTCGGCCTTCTCAATCCCCTCAAGCCTGGCACCCGAGTCGTGGCCATTGGGGAACATTCACCGTCGGAAGAGGGGCCCCAGGTCCTGACCAGCGTAGAGCTGACAGCAGGCCTCACTCAGAAGCTTGCGGAGCTCCCGAAATACGACCTTGATGAAGTCGATGACCGAGTCGTTCGCGGTTCGTTCCGCATGGTTCGTGCGGACCTCGATGAACTACGTGACCCGCTTCCGGAAGCAGTGTGCAAGAAGCATCGTCTAGTCTCGGCATCAGAGGCCTACGAAGCGATTCACGGTGCGTCGAGTCAGCGGCGTGCTGGCTGGAAGCGTCTTGCTTTCGAAGAGGGCGTGTACGCGCAGTTGGGTCTTGCCTTAGGCGAGAGCAGCAAGAAGACAGCGCGCCGTGGAATTGCGCACCCGATACTGCACAGCCTTGCCACACGTCTCACTACGTGGCGGGATGTGAACGTAGATGACGACCACCTCAATGCCTTTGAGGTCATCAAGCGTGACCTTCGCTCCAACCGGCCCATGCTTCGTGTATTGGCGGGGCGCCCTGGAGATGACCGCGACCGCGTCGCTCTGCTGACGGCGGTAACCGTTGCCGAATCCAAGGCGCAGGTGCTCTGGCTGATGCCTGAACCCGTCATGGCTGAAGCGCTGTTCACGTTGTTTGAACCTATGCTTCGCGAACTGGGACTCGTGTCTCGTCTACTGGAGGACGCTCCCAGTCGTCCGGTTCGGGATGCCCTGCGTCGTGGCGAAGTTCACATCGTCTTCGGAACGCTGGAGTTGGCAAAAGCAGACCTTCAGATGCGTCGGCTTGGACTGGTCATTGCGCAAGAGTCTGTACCCGGAGAGACTGAGCGTGATGCGCTCGTCTCCGAAGGCACGGCGAGTCCAGATGTACTGATCGTTCCTACTCGAGCGATTGGAGCCGGGCATCTGCTCGGTCCGTACGCAGAGCACGCGATTAGCTGGATCAAGCCTGCCCGTTGGCCGCGGTTCCACACCATGTTGGTCCCAGCGTCGAAGCGCAATGCCGCCTACCAAGAGGTACTCGAGAGTATTCAGGCCGGAGCCCAGGCGATTATTGCCCTTCCAATGGGGAAGTCGGGCGACTTGCTGGAGCCGGAAGAGGCGGTTCGTGTTCGGACCACTCTAGAGACCCATCTGCCGGATGCTCGTATTCAGCTGTTCCACGGTGCGTTGTCGCGCGAAGAGCGCAATCGTCGGTACGAAGACTTCCAGCGGCGTCGGTTCGAGGTGCTTCTCGCAACCCATGCCGTAGAGTTTGGCGCAGACACGCCGGGTGCTACCGAGCTGATTGTGGAACAAGCCGACCGGATGCCACGCGAGCGCTTGAGCCGACTCATGCATCGCTTGGTTCATGTAGATAAACCCACAGTTCGCTTGATTCACGGTGACGACCCGGACCCTGCGGGTATGGAAGTCCTCCAGAAACTCAAGCGCGGTCGCATCGACGATGCACTGACTCCAGAGCCGTTTGAGACGAGTGAGCCCAAACTCATGTGGCTGGAGCCGAGTCGAGATGTCGACCTTCTGTTGGCTGCGCGGACCGTAGCGCTCGACACACTGAGTAAGGACCCAACACTTCAGCGCGGCAACGTGTCGGACATTGCGCGTGCAATGGCTCTGTGGTGGCCAGGTCTGTTCGACGCAGAGTGCCCTGTGGCTGTTGGCAAGTCGGACGCTGGCCCCAATCGTCGGCGTCGGCGTCGTCGCCGTCGCCGGTGAGACTTGTTGCGGAACGACCCTGCGTGGCGTCCCAGTGGGAGTCCGTTGGGCACCGACTGCGGGACGCTGACCGCTGGGTCCAGTGGTTGCCTGGCCTGCGCTCCGTCACGAAGGTGGACGCATCGATCTGGATGACGTTTTCGGATGCTCAGGCCTCGCGATTTCGCGTGGAGTTCCAGCACAGCGAGCACGCATTCAAACTCCAGATGGTGGAGGGTAGCGTGCGGAGCTTGGAGGCGAGCTTGCGATGGAAAGCCGACCGCCTACGGCTCATCATCGACCTGGATTTGAACAGTCCGCTTCCAGGAGTGCTTGCGCGAGAGCTCGAAGAGGTCTACCCGGCGCGCTTACTCGCGGCGTTGCTCTCGGAGTAGTCAGCGCTCGTATCGCCTAGTTTTTCAGCGAGAAAACGGTCGATGCGCTGGTTGATAGTGTCCGGGTATTCAACGATGGCTGCGTGACTGCCTTCCGGCAGGATCACGAGCTCGGAATCGGGAATAAGGTCGTCCATCCGATGGCTTCGGTGGAGTGGGGTGAACAGGTCTTTCTCGCCTGCAAAGATGAGCGTGGGTACGTGCACGTCGCACAAGAAGTCCTCAAGGTCGTGCTCCGATAGGCACTCCACCATGCGCAAGAAGACCGCAGGGTCCATCTCCACCAAGTGGTCCATGTACATCTGAATGTCACGGTTGGACGCGTAATAACGGTCCATGAGCCCGGTTCGCCGGCCGAAGGGAATGGCTACGGGAGAGGCATACAGAGGATGTAGCAACCACGAGCCGGAGCTCCCCGTCCACTTGGTCACCTTGGCAATGGTGTCGAAGATGGGTTTGCTCAATGGGCTGTCGAGGAATGTGTCCATGGGCCGCGCGAAGGTACCAAACATGGGGACCAAGGCTCGGACACGTTCGGGGTAGCGCTTGGTGAACTCCAAGATGACCTGAACCCCCATGGAGTGGCCCATGAGGATGGCGGGTTCGCTGATGCCGGCGTCTTCAAGGACCGCATGCATGTCCTCGGCAACCAGCTCCATGGAGAGGTCGGCGTTGAGCGGGTCATGAATTGGGCTCGACTGCCCATGGCCTCTGTAGTCCCACAGAATCACCGTGAAGCGGTGGCGAAAGTGGCGTGTGATGTACTTGAAGAAGAAGGTGCTCACGCCGACGCCATTGCAGCAGACAATGGGAGGGCCATTGCCCACCGCACGCCAATACAAGTCCGTTCCGTCAGCGGCTTGTGCGAATCCTGAAACGACGTCCATCAGTAGTCCCTTGTCCGCCAATCACAAAACGCCCCGAGGGCATACCTGCGGGGCGTCTGTTCGAAATGGTGGAGAATAGGGGATTTGAACCCCTGACCTTTGCAGTGCGAACGCAACGCTCTCCCAACTGAGCTAATCCCCCGGTGAGTCGAGTAACGCCGTTCAACCCCGAGCGTCAAGCAGCGGGAACTAGTCTAGGCCCCGAGTGCGAAGGTCCTCTTCGCTCAGTCCTAGGTAGTGGCCGAGTTCGTGAAGCACGGTGATGCGCAGCTCCTCCAACAAGCCCTCGCCATCGGCGGCAACGCGCTGCAGGTTCCGTCGGTACAGGGTGATTGCCGCAGGAAGTGCAGGCAAGGCGTCGCTCGGCCTGCGCTCGGACAGCGGAACCCCGGAGAAAAAGCCAAGCAGCTCGTGTGGCGCTGGCACCGGGTCAAAGTCGATGAGTGTCTGCCGTGATGGCACTTCTTCCAAGAAGAAATTCAGCTGCGGCAAGGTGCTCTGAATCAACGGATGCATGGTTTCAACCGCCATTTGGACCATTGACTCGACCATTGCATCGGTCAGGGGAACCGCCCACGGAAATGCGACGGGCATGAGGATGGAGGCGCGTCGGAAGTCGCGGTCAGCCCCCATGAAGTCTCCGCGTTGTTCCCGTACGAGACCACGCCACCACCAACCTTGCCCACCCTCAGGGTCCGACCGAATAGACCGTGTCGCTGCTGCCCCTGCCTCATCGAAGTCGAGGGCTTGAAATCGCATGGCGGCCAGGCCAGCCCAGGCATCTGCATAGTCTGGGTCTTCCTCGATAACTGAGCGGTAGAGCACCTCGGCGCGCTTGTAATCGCCAAGAACTCGGTGGGCTTCAGCTACCAGAAAATGGCCGTCTACGTGGCCTGGCGACAGCGCGTCAATGCGGTCACACAGCTCGAATACCTGGACCATGTCGCCTGTTGAAAGGGCGTCCTCGGCAGCGTCGAGCAACGCATCAACGTTCGCCTGCTCTACGACAGATGGCGGACTCATGGGGTTGCGGAGCCGGAGAACACTCCTTGGCTGGCCAGAACCGCGAGAACAATGAGTGCAAGCACCCCCAGGCCAACCCCGATGTACAGCGGCGTGCGGGAGGTCTTTGGAGCGGGGCTAATCGCCTCGAACACCACCGAGGCGCGTCCGTCTCTGTCTGTGACGATGTGAACGACAGCACTCTGAGGGGGATTTTTGACTTTGGACGGGTCAACGTGAACGCTGATGGTCTGTTCACGACGCGTTGGGTCCAAGATCTTTGGAGAGACCACGAGCCAGCCGGCGTCCGCAGAGACGCGAGCTGGAACGGGTGCCTTGCCCCGATGACGCACACGAATCTCGTGAACGACCGGTGAGTTGCCGAGCTCGATGTAGCGAATGGGCGCGCCGATGATTTCGAGTTGTGGCGCGACGGCCACGGCATCAAGGCCGAGTGTCTGACTCATGGTCAGCGACCCAGGAACGGGAGGTGGAGACCCTGGTCCGTGAGTTCGTGTTCGCACAGGTGGGGCAGTCGGCGCTTGGGTTGGATTGCTCTGTGGGACAAATGGACGCGTAGTGGTCTGATTTGCGGCAAGTCTGTCCAGTGTGTCGTCAAACGTGCTGTCCGAGATGCTGAGCTTGCGTGCCATGTCGCGCAGGTGGTTTCGCTGCTCGTCTGACAGAGAACTGCCGGCGAGCGCACCTTGAATGGCCATCTCCAAAATGGGGATCTGGCCAGCTTCATGCGACGCAATGCTGGCCTGCATGTAGGCGTCGATATCTTCGAGGAGCGCTTCAAATGCGCCACTGTGTTTGATGAGAAACACGGCCTCGCGGCGGTACTTAGGATTGGCCTGCATGCCTTGCATCTTCTTTCGACGCGCGCGCAGAGATGCTCTGGCCTCAGTCGTTGTCGCACCGGGAGGGAGTCCCAAGTACGCGATGAGGTCGGCGTTGCCGGTAAGCTTGCCGAATTCGGCCGCTAATTCCAAGTGTCGAGGATCCATCCACCACCGTTGTACAGCCCGGTATCCCCTCGGTCAATGCGGGGACGACCTGTCTCGGATTAGTCGACCGCAATCCTGCGAGTACGGTCGCGGGCCCGCTTGACGTCATCGGGTGACATACCCCCAAGGAAGCGGATTTGCGCAGCGCGGGACCTGCCCGTTTCGATGTCGATGACTCGTACGGACAAGATTTGGTCTACGCCATAGGCGTAGATGACCTCGATCGGAGTGCCACGCGGGCGGGGGGGAAGACCGGTGAGCTCGACCTTGCCAATGACGGCGACCTCGTCTCGTGTGGACCCGACTCCCTCGGTCACCTCTACACGCACTGCGGTCATGTTTTCGTACGCATAAGCGAACCGTCCGCGCACCTCATGTGGAACTTGAGTGCCGTCTGGGATCAGCTCAACCACGCGTTCCTTGCGAGCCCGGTCCAGTACAATGATTCCGAGAGGATGTGTTGTACAGTCCTCGATTGTTACCGGTGGCAGAATGCGGTTGTCGACCTTGAGGGCTTGCTGCGCGACATGGCCGCCGTAGGCCAAGCCGATTGCTGCAGGTGCAGGAGAACCGGCTGGACGGGGCGCAGGTTTGGGCGGCAGAGCCTTGGGGATGCGCGTAGCGGCCCCTGGCTGGGTCACGCCGTCGTCCTCGTCCTCTAGCTCATCCGGTGAGGGCCTTGAAACCGGCCTCTTGTGGCGGGCCTTGTCGACCATGGCCTTACGTCGCTGTTGCAGGGCCGGGTGGTTGGGCCGATGGCGGAACACACCGGCGAGACCGGCGCCCGTAGCCACGCATTCGTCAGGGTTCACGTTGGCCGCGGGGTCTCGTCCAGCCAGGCGCTTCAAGGCCTCGCGAATCATGGGCATGCGTGTGGACCCGCCGACCAGGAGAACGTCGTCTAGGTCGGACCACGCCCACTTGGCCTTTTCAAGGACCAGATTGGCGGTGTCTTCGCATTGCTGAACGAGGTCTTGGGACATCTCTTCGAACGCAACTCGCTTGACCGGAACAACCATTCGCTTGCCGCGGTAGTTCACCGGGATGACTGCGCGTTCCTTCGTCGACAGGCTAATCTTGGCGTGCAGACAACGTTCGTACAGCTCTTGGTACGGTGCCGGGTCGTCTCTCGGGTCGAGGTCGTGCTTCATGACGAACTCCTCGGCCACGTAGTTCAACAGGCGGTCGTCCCAGTCCTTGCCACCGAGCTCCGCGTTGCCGTCAGAAGCGACGGTGGTCAAGCGCGTGCCGCGAATGTGCATACAGGTCACATCAAACGTTCCGCCGCCGAGGTCGAAGACCAACAGTTTGCGGTGCTCACCGATGTTGTCGAGGCCATAGGCAATGGCTGCGGCAGTGGGCTCATTGATGATGGACAGGACGTTCAGGCCAGCGATTGCGCCCGCTTCCGCGGTGGCGCCGCGCTGTGCGCTGTTGAAGTAGGCAGGCACGGTGATGACCGCGTCCGTGATGGTCTTTCCGAGGAGCTGCTCGGCATCTTCTTTCAGCTTCTTGAGGATGAGTGCGCTGACTTCTTGGGGGGTGTAGGCCCGGTCCCAGAAGTCTAGGACAAAGTCCTCTTCACCCATGTTGCGCTTGATGAAGCGCACAACGTTTTCGGGGTCAATGACCACCATCTTTACGGCTTCGTCGCCAACAACGCAGCCTTCTTCTTCATAGAAGTGGACGACTGATGGGGTTGTAGCGAATCCTTCCGCATTGGGAATGATCTCCGCCTTGCCGTAGTGGTTGACATACGACATCGCCGAGAAGGTGGTGCCTAGGTCAATGCCAAGGACAATGCTCTCTTCGTCCGCCATGGTGTGTCAGCCCCGCCCGCCGGAGTCCTTGTCACGGGCCCGGTAAATGACCACCTCTTCCGCACGCAAGGACCGTTCTCCACGTCGGAATCCACGCTTGAGAACTTGGGCAATCTTGTAGTCGCGCCGTTCGTCGTCGGTATTCTCGACCTTGACGGCCTTGTGAATCTGACGGTCGAAGGTGTCCGCTTCTTCCACTGGCAGGACATCCCGCCGGTACAAGACCTCAAGGAACTCGTCGATGAGGTACTGAAAGCTGTCAGCAATGACCTCAGGAGAAGCCTCTTGTCCAACAAGGCTCTCTTGGAACCAGCTCATGCTGTCATAGAACAGGAGCAGGTCGAGCAAGAGGCTCTTCTGGGACTGAAAGATGAAGTCGTTCTTGTATTGCTTCAGCTCTGCATAGAGCGAGTCGAAGGCCTTCTCTTTGGTCTGGTCATTGGCCAAGCGGTCTTGCAAGGTCGCGCGCATCTCTGCGAGCTCTTGGCGCATGGCTGCCAGTTCGGTGGTCGAATCGGACACGTCAGATTCCTACGAGGAGAGCTCGGTGGCGAGGTTGATGAACGTACCCTCGAGGTCCAAGGACTCACTACAAAAGTGGTAGTCGGTTGGACGGCTGGCGATTGACTGCAAGAATTCAGGCTGCACCTGACCACCAACACCAACAGTGATGATGCGAGCGCCAGAAGTGCGTAGTCGGTGAATCTCAGCGAGCGTAGCGTCGGGGTCGTCGGGGTGGCCATCTGTCATGATGACGAAGACTCTCTGAATACCGGCCCGTGGACGGAGCAAGTCGCGAGAGTCACGCAGCCCGTTGGACATTGGCGTTGAACCAATGGGGGACAAGCGATCTATCGCGTCATGTAGGCGTGGAAGGTCGGCGGTGGGCGTACTCTTCACACCACCTGGGAACGCAACAATGGCGACCTGGCGCTTCGGCTGGTCTAGAACCCGCTCCACGAAAGCGTGTGCGGCGGCCTTGGCGTCCTTGATGGTGCGCCCGTACATTGAGCCCGAGCAGTCGACCACGAGGGCAACCTGCATGGGGGCACGGTTCTGGGCCAAGTCTTCTAGAGTCACCTGACCACCGGCCAAGCGATGCGGAAGGATCTGGCCTGTGGCTAGGTCCATGGCTTCGACTTCTACAATGCCGTTCGCATTGTAGCGGTAGGTCACCGACAGCTTGCTCTCGCCAGCGGGTCGTGCTGGGATGCCGTAGAACTCAAAGTGCCCAAGCACAGTGGCTTCTAGGGGATTGCTGGCCTCACCTTGAACCAGCCATAGGTCGATGGTCGTCTGGCCATCGTGGGTGGTGGTGTAGGTGTCCCGTGTCTTTTCGGCGGGAATCCGTGTATTTCGAGTGATGATCTTGCTGTTTGCCAGCGCTTCATCCTTGTACACCACCATGCCCAGCGCGTGACTGGTGACATCATGAGTACGGATGTCGACGGGAGACTCTTCGCCGGCCAGTTCAGCGCTCTCGATGGCGGCCATGAGAGCGGCACCGAGGGCGATGGCCTCGTCTGGATTGATGTCCGCCGCAGGAGGTTTGCCAAAGCGTTGGGTGAGCATGTCGCGCACCATTGGCATGCGGGTCGAGCCACCAGCCAGCAGAACGACGTCGACGTCTTCGGCGTCGACACCGCTCTCGCGCAGAACATCGTCTGTCAGATCACGGCAGCGGTCGATAAGGTCTGCGGTGAGTTCTTCGAACTTGTCCCGCGTGACCCGCAGGCGCATGACCTTGCCTTCGTAGTCATGGAAAACGTTGACTGTTGGTCGGAGGGTCAGGCTCTGCTTGGCAGAGACAGCCTTTCGGCGCAGGTCGTGAAGGCTGGCCAAGTCTTCGCGTGGATCGAGGTCGTTCTTCTCGATGAATGCTTCGGCCACGTAGTCGATGATGCGGTCGTCGAAGTCTTTGCCACCCAACATCGGGTCGCCACTAGTAGCGATGACCTGGATGTCTTTGTCCTTGAGGTCAACGAGCGTGACGTCGAAGGTACCGCCGCCAAGGTCGAAGACCATGACACGCATGTTCTTGCCGGCATTGTTCAGACCGTAGGCGAAGGCTGCAGCGGTCGGCTCATTGATGAGCTTGAGGACCTGCAAACCAGCCAGCTCACCCGCACGCAGGGTAGCGCGACGCTGAATGTCGTTGAAGTAGGCTGGAACGGTGATGACCGCCTGGGTCACCTCGTGACCGAGATGAATCTCGGCGGCTTCCTTCAACTTCAACAGAACGAAGCTTGATAGCTGCTCAGGGGTGTAGTCTTTTCCACGATACTTGAACGTGTAGTCAGTACTCCCCATGTGCCGCTTGATGAACTGCACGACTTGTTCTGGGTAGGCCTCGGCAGACGCAAGTGCGTACGTGCCGACGTCAATGTCGTCTTCTTCGAACAGAATCACCGATGGGGTGATTCGGTCGCCTTCCGCATTTGGGAAGATCTCGGGAACGCCATGCCGATTCACAGTAGCGATGGCGGAGAAGGTGGTCCCAAGGTCGATCCCGACCGCACCGGTCGTCATGTGGGCGTTTCTCCATACGGGAGTGAGGACGGGAAGCCCGTCAGAGGTCGGCGGAGTATAGCGGAGCGGCTCCCACGGTCCAATGAGGCGCCCCTTGCGAACACTTCTTCTGGCTTCGACCTCGCCGTGGCGGCGGCAAATGCTGCGTGCTGCAGGCGTGCAAGCGACCGGTGTAGCGCCCGGCGTTACCGAGGAAACCACCGTCGTTGACCCGATTGCACGGGCGATTGAACTGGCTCAGCGCAAAGCACATGCTGTGTTCTCAACCCATACCGACGCTCTCGTCATCGGTGCGGATCAAGTGGTGACGGACGGCGTGAGTATTTGGGGCAAGCCGCGTGGAGACATTGATCACTTGGCGCGACTGAAGGACATGCGCGGGGCGTCGCATCAGTTGGTGACGGGTTGGTGTGTCGTGTCAGGCGATGGAGAGCACACCGGTCACGCGACAACCACCATGCATGTGCGTGCTGACCTTACGGACGAGGAGCTTCGTACCTATGTGGCATCTGGCGAAGGCAGTGGTTGTGCGGGTGGCTACGCCGCGGAGGCACAGGGCGGTTTCTTGTTCGAGCGTGTGGATGGCGATTGGAACAACGTGATTGGTCTGCCGCTCTTCCAGCTGTTGACGGTGTTGCGCGCGCACGGTTGGCGCTACACTGGTGCGGTATGAACGACCCACGCAATGATCTCGCGGACCTGTTGGCAGACGTATTGGCGCTTGCCCAGGACAGCGGACTTCGCGGTGTGGACTACGAAGGCCCAAGTGAACCTATGCCGGTACCCTTGGCGATTCAGCCGGCCCACTCGGGAGCTTGGTCCTCCCTGGCGAGCAAGGCACGGGACAGCGCTGAGGTCGCATCTGCGGTTGGCGCTGCGGGTCTTCGAGCGACACGCGAAGACCTCGGAGAGTGCCGGCGGTGCCGTTTGTGTACGGACCGCAACACCTTGGTCTTTGGCGTTGGCAACGCCACGGCTGACCTCATGATCATTGGGCATGCACCGAGTCGGCAAGAGGACATGCGTGGAGAGCCGTTCGTGGCAGAACCCGGTGACATGCTGGACAAGATGCTCGCCCACGTCATCGGTCTGCCGCGCGAGTCGGTCTACATCACCACGACCGTCAAGTGCCGGCCCTCCAACGACCGGGGCCCTTCGCTTGATGAAGTACGTGCCTGCCATCCCTACTTGCAACGTCAGATCAAGGCCGTGGAGCCCAAGGTCATCTTGGTCATGGGAGAGTTGGCCTTTCAGATATTGTTCCGCACGGGAGAGAGCCTGGCAGAGAACCGCGGTAAGTGGCGCAACTACGGTGGGATTCCGGTCATGCCGTCCTTCCACCCGTCGCACTTGTTGACGCATGCCGCGGACAAGAAACCGGCGTTTGTCGACCTGAAAGCAGTGAAGGCACGCTACGATGAGCTGGGCGGCCAGCGTTAAGCATCGGCCCGTCAGATTGTCGTGTGTCGAGAAATCAGAGGTCAGAGCGGGCCAGGCAAGCTGGCCAGCGTGTTCACGTCGCGTCGCTAGAGCCTCGTTTGAACGTCCTGCGCTCATCTGCGGGCAATGCAGGCGTCGCAAGACGTCTGTTCTGACTTCTGACTTCTGACCTCAAGAACTACAGCGGTTTCAGCGCGTCCAAGTCGACGTTCCGACGAAGAAAGGAACGAACGAACGGGTTTTCACTGCGGATGAATGACTGTGTTGGACTGTGTTCGATGAGCTTGCCACCGTTGAGCATCACAATGTGGTCTGCGATGTTCACACAGCTGACGATGTCGTGGGTGATGACAATGAAGGTGATGCCGAGCTGGCGCTTCATCTTGCCGATTAGCTCGTCGATGGTGTCCGAGGTGAGCGGATCTAAGCCACTATTGGGCTCATCAAACAGAATGATCTCGGGTTCTAGGACAATGGCCCGCGCCAAGCCCACTCGCTTGCGTTGTCCACCGGAGAGTGCCGATGTGGGCCGGTCGTACACTCCAGGTAGCTCAACCAACTCCATCATTTCTTCGGCTTTCTCGCGCCGCTGCTTTTCGTTCAGTTTGGTGTGGTAGCGAAGGGGAAAGGCCACGTTCTCTCCAGCCGTCATGCTGTCGAACAACGCGCCGTCCTGAAAGAGCATGCCGAAGCGTCGGCGAACCTCGTACTTCCGCTTCTCATTGGCGGTGGCCATGTCTACGTCGCCCACCCAGACCTGCCCTTCGTCCGGCTCCAGCAGTCCAACAATGTGCTTGATGAGAACCGATTTTCCGGTTCCGCTGGGACCAATGATGGCCGTGGTCTCGCCGGTTGGAATGTCGAAGGACACACCGTCAAGCACGACAAGGCTGCCGAAGCTCTTGTGTAGGTTGACCAGGCGGATGATGGGATCAGCCATACAGCAGCTCCGACAGCACGTAGTTCAGACTTGAGCAGAGCACGGCGCTGACCACTACGCTTGCATTGGTTGCCGCACCCACGCCTGTTGCGCCGGGTGAGCTGTAAAACCCGTAGAAGCACGACACCATGCAGATGATGGCGCCGAATGCGATGGACTTCACGCTGGTAAAGACGAAGTCCATCATCGACATGGTCTGCTGGATGTGGCTCAAGAACTCGTCGCCGTTGAGACCCAGTTGGAAGACGGACACACTGTAGCTGGAGAGCAGCAGGGTGAAGACGCTGATGATGGTTAGGGCAGGAAGCACGAGCAAGATGCCTGCGAACCGTGGGGTCACCAGGTACCAATAGGGATTGACGGCCATGACCTCTAGGGCGTCGATCTGCTCCTGAATGCGCATGACGGCAATCTGCGACGCCATCTCTGTTCCCGCTTTCGCCGCCACCATTGCCGCTACCATGATGGGGGCCATCTCACGGACACCGGCGAGTGCGACGAACATGCCGACCAAGCTCTGTCCACCAAGCGGTTTGAAGGCGTTGTAGCCTTGAAGTGCCAGGTTGGTCCCAACGAACGTGCTGATGATGACGAGGATGGGGAGCGAGCGAATGCCAATTTCGTAGGCGGCTTGAAGGCTAGCAGCCACAGGAGGACGGTGGGTGAGCGTCGCACGGGTGACTGCTACACAGAACAGTGCGAATTGCCCGATGGTGACAAACATCCTCATCCGATGGCTCCAAACAGGGCGGATGTGAGGAAGTAGTTCACAACGATGAAGGTCGTGATGCCGACGACTACGGTCGCGTTGACCGCCCGTCCCACACCGGCTGCGCCACCGGTGGTGTAGTAGCCTTGGTAGCAGGCAATCAGGCCAATCAGTAGGCCGAAGATTGTTGCTTTGAAGGCACCGCCTATGATGTCGGACGGTGCGGTCAGCTCCCACAGGTTCGCCCAGTAGATTCCTGCAGGCTCGCCTTTGACGTACACGGCCACCACGAATCCGCCGCAGATACCAGACAAGGACCCCACCAAGTTCAGGATGGGGGCAGCGATGAGTGTAGCGATGACCCGGGGAACCACGTGCACCCGAATGGCATCAATTCCCATGACGACGGTGGCATCGATCTCTTCGCGAATCCGCATCGCACCAAGCTCTGCGGCAAACGCGCTCCCGCCTTGGGCGGCGACCAGGACGCTCGCAAGAACCGGTGAGAGCTCTCTGAACACTGCGACCGACACCAGGGAGGACAACAGCCGCTGTGCGCCGAACAGGTTGAAGATCTGAAGCCCCTGCAGCGCCATGACCATGCCGAATGGAAACACAACCGCGATGACAGGCAAGAAACACCGAACGGTAACGGTCCAGGTATGACGCGCAGCTTCGGAGATTTCCCACGGAGGAGTAGCCATACGCCACAACACTTGTGCGGCGAACACGCCGAACCGTCCAAGCTGGGCAAGCGCAGTCATTGCTCGCCGTGGTAACCCAACGTCATCGGAGTGTGGCTGTGGCGAAGAAGACCAAGCAGGACGAACCGGCTGAAGCGGACGAAAATTCGACGGAGGAATCGCCTGAAGAGGCGGAACCTACGGAGGTACATGACGAGCATGAGGCGTCCGAAGAGCATGAAGACGAAGAAGGCGGCGGCCGGTTTTCGCGCTTTACCCGTCGCTTGATGGAGCCAGGTGATGGTCGCAAGGTGCTCTCCGCCATGTGGGAGACGAGTGACCGGGCCAAGACCGAGGCCGTGCGCATGGTGGCGCGAGAGGTCCGAAGCTACCTAGACGCCCTCGAACTCAAGGAGGACATGCTCGACCTTGTTCGCAGCCACTCCTTGGAAATCAACGCAAGTCTGCGTCTGAAGCCGTTGCCGCCAGAGTCAGAAGGTGACGGCGACGACGAGTCACGATAGCCAGCGCCCGTGGCTCGCTCTCGCAAATATGAACTCGGTGTTGGACTGCTGCTCGTTGGAGCGGCGGCGGTGCTGGGCGTAATGGCGCTGCAGGTCGGCGCCTTGTCCGGCTTCGGCGACTCTGTGGACGTTGAGACGCGGTTCACCGATGCTGGCGGACTTCAGTCTGGTGCGAGTGTCGCTGTGGCAGGTGTCCAGATTGGCACCGTCACCTCGTTGGCCATTGACTTCGATCGCGCGGTCGTCGGCATGTCCATCGATCCCGGTGCTGGCATTCGCCATGACGCGACCGCTCAAGTTCGCGCCCGGAGCGTGCTGGGCGAAAAGTACGTCGAGATCGTTCCGCACAGCCGAGACGGTCGCATGCTGGCAGACGGCGACATCCTTCAACCGGGACCCGAGCAGACCGAGATCGACGAGCTGGTCTCGAGCATGGGACCCCTGGTCGAAGCCATCGATCCGGTCGTGTTTCAGCGAGTGATTGGCAGCCTGGCATTGGCCCTTGAAGATGACCCCGAGCGCTTGACTCGGATGCTCTCCAACGCCGACACCTTGCTGGCAAACGGTGCTGAAGCGAGCCGCGAGCTTCCCGCTCTCATGTCGGAGGGCCGTGCAACGTTGGGCTCACTCCGTGGAACCTTGGGGCGTGCTGACCGCGCTGTCGCCAAGTTGGACGCTCTGCTTGTTGACGCAGACGCAGTGCTCGCGGACGTCGGTTCCGCAACGGACGGACTTCCGGCCTTGGCGGACGAAGCCACGCTGACGCTTCAAGAAGCGCGCTCGCTCGTCACTAGCTTCTCAACGACCAAGAGCGCGGTCGACGAGTTCTTGGCCGGGCTCGAGGGCTTCGATAAGTGGGAGATTCGCCGGTTGCTGCGCGAAGAGGGAATCTTGGTTCGTCTGCGCTCGCGCGAGGTTGTGGAAGAAGACAACGAGCCGTACCGTCGTCGTGGCTCGGTCGAGTAGGGCGGATTAGGCCGGGCGCCTGATGGAGTTCCGCATGCGCATTGTCTTGTCCCTGGTTGCCCTTCTGCTCGCTGTCCCCGCGTTCGCGCAAGAGGTTGGCGAAACTGCGGTCATGGCCGAGACCACTCGTGGCGACCGCTTCCCGGACGCGGATGTCTCTGGTGCGAACTTTGTAGAAGGTCAGGAAGTGACGGTGTTGTTCGTGATGGGCGATCGGATTCGCGTGCGTCGCGGTGACCAATACGGTTGGATTACCAAGGCAAACGTTGTGTCGACCGTGGATGCCCCGCCAGTTGAAGACGCCGCCGAATAGTGGATGTGCTCCGAGCGCTGTAGGGGGCGCCGTCGTTTGCTTGGCGCGCCATTAGCGGTCTCGTGCTCTAGTTTCGAGCGTTGCTATCAGCCGAACAGTGACTGCTGCTCAACCATCGCAGCGCGGTCCTGTGTCGTGCGCTTGATCCGGGGGCTCTTTGCCTCTGCCGGCGTCGACCAGGGCACGGTGAGACGGCGTGGTGCGATAGCCTCCCGCTTCTTGCCAATGCCAATCGTGACGTCGCTCATGCCCGCACGGTCTCGCGCCGCTTCAGCAGCCCGGAGTGCCTTTTCTGGCGAGTTGTTGTCGTCCGAAAGGTGCCCCAAGATCACATGCTTGAGTCGGCCGGCGGACAGCGCGTCCGTCAGCATATCGCTCGCGACACGGTTGCTTAGGTGGCCAAGGCGTCCATGGATACGTTCTTTGAGCTGCCACGGATAGGCGCCGTCGCGCAGCATCTCTTCGTCATGATTGAACTCCACAACGGCGATGTCCAAGGATGCGAGCTGCTTGGTGACCAGGTGCGTGCGACTCCCTAGGTCTGTGACCACGCCGACCCGAGCCGAGCCAATCTGAATGGCGTAGGCGACTGGATCTGGGGTGTCATGGGGGACGGAAAAGGGTTCGATTCGCCAGTCTCCGATGGCGAATGCTTGCCCCGCATGTACTCGCTGGCGATTGGTTGGCACCACCTTGCGGTTCAGCCCGTTTCGCGTGCCCAGCGTCATATGAAACGGGATGTGTTGACCCGTTTTTCTGTGCAGGCTTCTGTCCAAGACGGCTGCTGCGCCGACGTGATCGGAGTGCTCATGCGTAATGAGCACAGCATCAATGGGGGCCCCCTCCAAGCCCACCGCGGCCATTCGGGCGTGGATTTGCTTGGTGGAGAGACCGCAGTCAATGAGCAGGCCTTGGTGACCATCTCCGATGTACGTCGTGTTTCCGCTGCTACCCGAACCGAGCACGGCAACGGTGATGTCGTGGTGAAACAGTGTGCTCATGTGGGGGAGAGCCTGTCGCTGGAAGGAGGCGGGGAGTCTGGGCGGGATGCGCTGGTGCGCGGCGTTACAGTAGCCCGGCAACGCGGTCAATCAATGAGATTTCCGACTGCGGATAGGGAGGATAGGCATGAAGCGACGCGTCGGAATCTGCACCGGAGGTGGTGACGCACCAGGGTTGAACGCCGTGATTCGCGCGTTTGTTCGCGACGCAGTGCAGCAGCGCGGATGGGAAGTTGTTGGCATTGCGGACTCGTTCAATGGGCTCTTGGAACAACCGCACCGGCTCATCCCCCTCAATCCCAATGCAACCCGTGGATTGGTGAGGCGTGGCGGAACCATTTTGGGAACGACAAACCGGGGCAACCCGTTTTCCTACACGCGTGCGAACGGCGAAAAGGTGGATGTTGCGCCAGAGCTAGCCAAGGCGGTCAAAGAAGAGCGGCTGGAAGGCCTGGTGTGCATCGGTGGTGACGGTACGCAAGCGATTGCGCTGCAACTAATGCGCGAGGTTGGCATACCTGTTGTGGGAGTACCCAAGACCATCGACAACGACCTGTCAGCTACTGACTACACCTTCGGCTTCCAGACCGCCGTCGACATTGCGACAGATGCCCTGGACCGTCTTCAGACAACGGCCGAGTCGCATGATCGCGTGTTGTTCTTGGAAGTCATGGGTCGGGACGCCGGTCACATTGCACTTGAGGCCGGTCTTGCCGGTGGTGCCGACATTATCCTGGTCCCCGAGATTCCGTACGACGTTGAGCGGGTAGCCGCGTGCATCCGCGACCGAGCCGAGCGGGGGCGCCGTTTTTCGGTGGTCATCTGTGCGGAGGGGGCACTTCCTGTCGACCTTGCGAAGGGCAAGTCGATGGAAGAGCGGTGGGAGTTACTGCGAGACGGTGGTGGTGCCGCAAACATTGCCATGAGTAGCTTGAGGGGACGTATCCAAGCAGAGATGCGCACCTGTGTACTCGGGCATATTCAGCGCGGAGGGGCGCCTTGTGCGTTTGACCGTGTGCTGGCTACCCGATTCGGAGTCGCTGCTAGCCGGCTTGTCGATGAAGGACGCTGGGGAGAAATGGTGCGACTGCGCAACGGTGTTGTTGATGGCGTGCCCATTGAAGAGGCAATTGCGACCTACAAATTCGTAGATCCCAACGGGCAGCTGGTCTCCACCGCTCGCGCAATTGGCGTGGAGTTTGGCGGATGACACCAGAGGACCACCTACGCGCTGCACTGGCCGGGCTTGGGTTCCAAGACGACCCCGAGACAGCGCAGACGCCCGAGCGGATGGCCCAGTTTCTGCGGGAGTTCGCTCCAGGCAAGCCGCCAGAGCTGTCGACCTTCCCTGTGACAAGCAGTGGGGCGGTGGTCCTGCGAGACCTTCCGTTCTACGCGCTGTGTGCGCACCATCTACTACCGTTCTTTGGCACCGCGACCATTGGCTACATGCCTTCGGACCGTGTGGGAGGCTTCAGCGGCATCGCGCGCCTTCTTCAATACCGAAGCCGTGGACCGCAGCTTCAGGAGCGCATGGCCGAGCAGTTGGCCGACGACATGGTTGCTTCCATGGGGGCTACGGGCGTGGTCGTCAAGTTGTCTGCGCGGCAGCTGTGCATGGAAATGCGTGGTGCGTGTACGCCTGGAACGGTCGATGTGTTTGCTGAACGCGGTGACCCGACGCCAATCTACAAGGCCCTCAACCCTGGAGCCTAGCGGTGGGTGAAGACACTCCCTTAGAGCTTCCGTTCCTGTACCTGGACACCCTATGGCTCCAAGTCACAGGAACGGTGTGCAACATCGCGTGTTTGCACTGTTTCATCACCTGTGGGCCGAAGAACCACACCCACACCATGATGAGCACGTCGTCTGTTGAAGAGGCCCTGGATACCGGTGTCTCAGAGGGCATGCGGCATGTCTGGTTTACCGGCGGCGAGCCCTTCTTGCACCCCGACATTCTACAGCTCATCGACATGGCACTCGACCGCGGTGCGCTGGGTATTCTGACCAATGGAATGCTCATTGATGATGCGCTGGCCGCACAGCTAGGCGAGCGCTTCCGGACGGCGAAGTACAACTTTGAAATTCGTGTGTCTCTGGACGGCGCCACGCTTGAGGAGAACGACAACGTTCGGGGCCGCGGCGTGTTCGACAAGGCGTGTGAAGGCATTCGTCTGTTGGCAGCGCACGGCTTGGAGCCCATTCTTGCAGTCACGACTCTGGACGACTCACAGGTCACGCAGGAGCGCTTTGCAGCGTTGCTACGAAGTCTAGGGGTCACTCGACCTAGGGTGAAGTGGATTCCACCGTTTCGCATTGGGCGCGAGGAGCGGCGAGGACGTGGCTATGAGGCCTGGGAGACACTGACCGCGCATGACCTGAAGGAGCCAGAAGCTGCGCTCAAGCTGCAGTGTGGCACGTCGCGCACGGTGACGTCGCAGGGAGTGTTCCCGTGTCCCATCCTGATCAATGAGCCCGGTCGGCTCATGGGTGGGACCTTGGCGGACACTCTGGACAGCAACCGGGTTGACCATCAAGCCTGCCATACCTGCTGGGTCGAGGGCTTCTCATGCAGCACGTGATTGACCCAACGCCGTACAAGAAGGTGGCCCTGTTTGGCGGCACCTACAACAACTGGTCGGCTCTTGAGCACACCGTTGCAGACGCCCTAAGGCGCGGTGCCGAGGCAATCTGGTTCTTGGGCGATGCCGGTGGGTTTGGGCCGTTGCCGAACCGTACCGTCGACCTACTGCGGTCCCTTCCGGTTCGGTCGATTCAAGGCAACTACGACGACAGTGTCGGCAATAGCAAAGAAGACTGTGCCTGCGGCTACACCGACCCGCGCGACAATCACTTTGCCCAGATTAGCTACGACTACACCCTGGCAAACACCAGTACAGACCACCGTACATGGCTCGCAGCACTCCCGGCTCAGGCACGCATTCAGGTGGGCGCCCACCGCGTCTTGCTGTGCCATGGCTCACCGCGTCAGGTGAATGAGTTCCTGTGGGAGAGCACCACACCGCTGGGGTTTGTGGAGTGGCTGTGCAAGACCGAGAAGACGGACCTGATTGCGTGTACACACACGGGCATTCACTGGGAACGTCGTCTTGAAGACGGGCGCGGCATCATCAACGTCGGCGCCATTGGTCGTCCGGCAAATGATGGCACGCAGAACGTGTGGTACGCGATGCTCGAAGACGCCGGCGACCGAGTCAGGAGCACCTTTATTCCGGTCGCCTACGACGTCACTCAGATGTCCGATGACATGCGACGCGAAGGGCTGCCGGAAGAGTTCATCGAGACGCTGAACACCGGCTGGTGGACGACCTGCCTGGAAGTCCTTCCTGGCAGAGAGAGAATGCGCGGTCAGCACTAGCGGGCAGAGCTTTCGGGCAGAGCTTGCGCCGACAAGACCTCTGTCGTACCCGACTCCAGCCCGTCTAGCGGCCCAGATCCCGGTCCAAGGCGGCCTTTGCATCTGTATGCAGTGCCTGAACCTCGACATTGTCCGGCAACAAGCGTGCGGCGGGAGCGATGGTGCGTACCGCTTCGGCGGTTCGACCTACTTCGAGGAACCACTTGGTCAGCTCATAGCGAACAGCCAAGTTCCACCGGTCCAGGGACAGAGCTTCCTTGAGCCGGTCAATGGCTTCATCTGGACGGCCTAGTTCCCACAGAACGGTCGCCTGTGTGCTGTGAGCCGTTGGGTTTCCGGGCATCTGATGGAGGGCCCACGAGGCATCGATGAGGGCTTCGTCGAAGCGTCCGTCCATCATCAGCATCTCAGCGCGGATGAGCATCAGCTCGGCGTGGTCCGGGTAGAGCATCAGGTACTCATTCGCGGCTTCTGTTGCGGAGACGACGTCGTCCATCGCATACAGGGAGCGCACGATTCCGGCCATAGCCTCCGGGCTGGCTGGCTGCAGTTCTAGGCCGGTCATGAACCAATCGTTCGCGTCTGCCAAGCGTCCGACGGACATGGCGAGGTCACCGAGCTGCAAGGCCACGGTGCTGCTCGGAGAGCGCAGGAACAGGTCGGTGTATTGCTCCATTGCTTCGAGTGGACGACCGCGCGCTCGGGTTAGCTGGGCGCGCAACTGGTCCACACCGTAGGTGCCGGGCATCTCAGCCTCAAGGCGCACGATGAGCCGCTCTGCTTCCTGTAAACGGCGTTGGCCCATGGCTTGGCGCGCTCGCCAGGTCAGAGGAATGATGTCGATGACCTCGCGGGGGTCGACGGTTCCGGCCTCTGCCGTCCGGTCTCCGCCCACGTAGCCAAGGGCTGCGAGCGCCTCCATGTCCTGTGAGTCGAGCGTTGCTTCGGGGGCAATGACTTCGTCCAGCGTGGCGCGCAACAGTCCGAGCTGTAGGGCCTCTGCGCTGGTGTCTCGGGTCTCGTCGGTTGTGTACAAGACCTGGTCACCAACGGCGTCGTACCAGCGTCCGTAGCCGCCTTCCATGTACCGACCTGCGTCGTTGGTGTAGGAGAACAGCGGGGCCAAGCCCAAGTTGAACTGTCCAGTGAGGGCTTCGCTGTACAGAAGCTCCGAGCCACCGTCGAACAGGTCGTGCCCCTGAAGTTCGTCGTCCAGCTCAAGACCGGTCAGGCGAAGAATGGTCGGGGCGATGTCCACGTGGCCCACGGCATCGTCAATGACTGCACCTTCAGGAACGCCGGTTCCCCGCATTAGCAGGGGCACATGCATGGTGCCATCATGCAGAAGGAAGCCGTGCGTTTGCTCGCCACCGTCTCCTAGACCTTCGCCGTGGTCGGCGGTAATGATCACGATGCTGTCGGGGTGTTCTGCGTCCCACCACTCAAGAAAACGGCCGACTTGCTGGCTCGCGTAGGCAATCTCGCCATCGTACGGGCGGCCAGTCAGGCGGACATCCCAAGGGCTGGGCGGGTCATACGGCCAGTGAGCGTCGAACAAGTGCAGCCACACGAACTTGCTGCCTTCCATCTCTGGCAACAGAGTGAGCGCGTCATCTACCACGTCTCCGGCACGTCTTTCATCGCGCCAGTCGAGCTGTGTGGGCAGGTCGTTCAGCGGGTCGTGGTACAGGTCAAAGCCCTGAGCAAAGCCCCAACGTGCCTGAGTTGGGAAGGCCGACGTAAAGGCCGCTGTGTGGTAGCCGGCATCTTGGAAACGCTCGGCTAAGGTGACTTGATCTTCACCCAGGATGAAGTCGCCATTGTCCCGCACGCCATGGGAGGGCGGGGACTTGCCGGTGAAGATTGTTGAGTGCGACGGGATGGTCAGCGGGCAGGTGCTGTAGGCCCGGTTGAACACTGTACCGTCGGCGGCAAAGCGGTCATAGGTTGGCGTAATCGCGCCAATGTATCCGTAGGGTCCAAGGCGGTCCGCGCGGGTGGTATCCAGGGTGATGATGAGCACACTGGGCCCTTCTTGAGCGGCTGGCGTGGTCTCGCAAGACGACATCAGGGCCAACACAGCAATAGAGCAGACGGTGCGCATGCAACTTCCTTGGGACTAGCTCCCATTGGTACCGCTCTGTGACGCGCTCCGCAACGGACTTCAGCCGATGAGCGGGGCACCTGTGCGTGCATAGAAGTCATCGCTGTGACCTGACGGGTCGGGAAGGGCGAGGCTGAACACTACGCCAATGACCACAGATGCTGGGACCGCACCAACGGCCCACCACCACTCGTACAGTGGAAGCGTCCACCAGCACGTGACTGCGCCAACGAAGCCGCTGATTGTCGCTGCCCAAGCGCCCGCTTTGGAGGCACCTCGCCAGTACAAGCCACCCATCAAGCCGAACAGCAGTGCGGCGATGGGGATGTTCGCCAGGATCATGTTTCCAAGAATGCCATCGGGCATCAGGTTCGAGGCGACCCAGCTCACCATCGCCAGAATGACCATGAAACCGCGGGACGTTTTGAGGGTGGTGATGGGGACGAAGTCGGTGACCGCCATGGCCACCCAGGTGTTCCAGATAGAGCTCATTGTGGTGATCACAATGCCCAAGAGCACTGCGAAGCCCAGGCCGCGCAGGCCACTCGGTGCCCACGTGATGAGGGCTTGAGGTAGGGCACTCTCTGCGTTCGGTAGTGGTGGTAGGGCCATGCGAACACTGATCGCAATGAGGCTCGCAGCCACATACAGCCCGGCGACGACCACCGAAGACAGGGCCACCGCAGAGAATGCTGTGCGTTCGTCTTTGGCCGCGAACATCCGCTGTCCGTACCAAGGCGAGGCAATGTAGGTGAACGTGGTCAGCAGAACTAGGGCGACAATGAACTGTGTGGGCATCACGTCTTCGCCCGGCGGAAGCTCCGCCATTAGCTGTGTCAGTGCCACCGTCCCGCCTGTCGATGACCAAGCTACCCACGCGAATGCGGGAAGAAGGACGACGGTGAGAGCAAAGGCTGCCAGGTCCGAAGCGACGACCGCTACCAACCCGCCGCCAAGGGTCACCACTAGGACAAGAGCGACAAGAACTGCGCTTGTCACCCAGGGACTCAGAGGCATGCCAATCCAGCCGGAGAGAACGGGAGCGAATACGACCTCGGCCGACCGCACATAGGTAGCAACGAAGCCGAGCATCGCGACCAAGAAGCACGCGCTCGCTAGCCGCTGCAGTCCTGGACCGAATCGGGCCCCGTACAGCTCGGCCACACTTGTAGCGTTGAGTCGCTTGTACCGTCGGGACACTGTGAGGGCGTACACCATCAGTCCGACCAAGAAGACCATTGGCAAGGCCAGTGCGCGTGGGCCAACGGTGTAGGCAGCCGCGCTAAAGGCCAGCATGGTGGCGGTGTTCAACTCGGTCATGACCAGAGTGCCCAGCAGGGACCAAAACCCCAGGTTGCGTCCGGCCACCAGCCAGTCGCCAGAGGTCTTCACCCGACGCGCCGCTCTCAGTCCCACGCCGACCAATCCAGCCAGAACCCCGACGAATACTACGCTGTCTAGGGTCGTGAGCACGTGGGCTCCTCCACGCAGTCTATCTGCGTTGGAAGGCCGTATTGCGGTCCTGACGCTTGGTTACCTCGTGATGCATTCAACACGGATACCGCTCAAGCGGAGGTGCCTAATGGCCCAAGCAACGTTCAATGGAACTGTGATTGCCAGCTCGGATTCGACTGTTGTGGTGGAAGGAAACCACTACTTTCCCGCGGACTCTTTGGATATGCAGTACTTCACGCCAACCGACCACACCACGGTCTGCGGGTGGAAGGGTACGTCGAACTACTACACGGTGACCGTAGACGGGAAGTCGAGCGAGAATGCCGCTTGGTACTACAAGTCGCCAAAGAGTGCGGCGGCTGAAATTACCGGACACGTCGCCTTTTGGCGTGGCGTTACGGTTCAGCCGTAGTCACAGCAGGCTCAACAGCCCACCACCATGCCGGCCGCTCGGCGAAACTGTAGGCCCATCCTTCTCTGGCGACCGCAACAGGCCGAGCGTCTGTGCGCTCCCCAGAGACCGCTTCGATGTCTTGAGCGCTCACAACGTCGATCTCGTAGTCGCTGAGGTAGGTGAACAGTCCACGGTTTGAGCCACGAATGCGCGCGTGGAGTTCAACGCGGTGAAGACCCGGTGTGACTTCGCCTTCCCACGACCCCATGCCGGTGTGCACGACCTCGCCGTTGACCCGAATCTCGGAGCTGACGATGTTGTAGCGTTCGCCCAAGCTATCGGAAGGTTGAATGCGTAGAACGCCTGGCTGGGTGTCCTCATCATGCACAATGGAGTGAAGAACGTCGAGCTCTGCTCGTGATGCACTGATTCGTTCTTTCAGCGCGTCCAGTTGTTCCCAAGGGAGGTCGTCGACAGGTACGGCGATGCCTTCTTCCGATGCGAGCGCCGTACAAATGAGCCACAACAGCATGACCTGCCCTCCACTGGTGTCATCGGTCCGACAGCAGTGGGAGTTCAGCCCATCATTGCGCGATTCGGATGCCGGCTTGAAGTGAGGCGCTGGCCCGGGAACTGCCTTGAATACCCGCGTACACCTTCAGCGGAAAGATGTTGACCTGCACGCCGCCGAATCCGCGAATGGCCAAGGGTTCGGCCTCTCCACGGGTCACATTGGTGATGGTTCCGGTGCCAATCGCCTCGGGGCCACTGTTCGTCTCCACATTGATCGGGCCGGTGATGGAGCCGTCGCCTGAGGTCTCGGCCATGTTGAGGTCCAGGCCAGCACCCGCGAACAGGGTGATGACGCTCACGCGGATGTTGGATGACAGCTCGAATGGAATACTATCGGCGTTGGAGGTCAATACGTACCGGCCTGTGGCGTCCCAGGTCAGGTCGTCGCCGCCTGTGAATGGCGTGTTCCCGGTGAAGTCGAGGCGGTAGGTGGCGTGCTCGTAGCCGGTGGTGACGTCTAGGCCGCCCCAGTCCCAAATCCCAGATTCACCTTTGCCAATGACCTTGATAGTGACATGTCCGCCGTAGTTCGTCATGAATCCGCGGAACCCACGATTTGCAGCCGGTGACTTGAAGCTCATGCCGTGCACGGAGACGGTGAAGCGGTCCCACAGAGCCATGTCATCGTCGGAGGCGGTTCCGGCGAGAAGCCCGAGATTGACTCCGACCATCGCACTCGTCTGCGCAGAGAATCCGCCTTCAGGCAGACTCTGTGGGTCTCGGTCCAGGACCAGACCATTGGCGTTAGCGCCGGTCCCGAGGGACACGCCGAATACAAACTTGGACGGGTTGCTTGCGTAGTCCACGCCCAAGCCCTTGCCAGCAATGGCCGCGGCTTCCGCCATGGACACCATGAACCGCTCTGGGTCTGCCAGCTGCAGCGCGTCGGTGAGGGTCTGGCTGAGTTCTTGCTCAGCAGCCGTAGGGTCCACGCCGAACATCTGGGCTCGGGCGTCGTCTACCTGAAAGTCGACAGTCGTCTGAGCGGTGGCAACCGTGGGAATGGACGCGAGCAGTGAACAGAACAATGGGAATGGGCGCATGAACTCTCCATGCGCCCATCTTGGCATCTACGGAAGGTCGCTGCTGGGCCCGCGGTGCATTTCTGTCGTGCCAGCGGTGCTGCGAAGGCCTGAGCGTTGTGACGGGGTGCTTGCAGTCTCGCCCTCGACGGGTGTCTTGGACTGCTCGAGCCAATCAGCAACGATCTGTAGGGTTTCGTCGCGAACCGGGTCAATACGCTCTTCTTCGCAATCTTCAGCGTCTTCGGCACAGGTCTCGATGCCTAGGGTCACCTTGCGTGCAGCTTCACGTTCTTCGGCTTCGGTCAGGTCGCGCTGGCGTGTCTCGAGGTTCAGAGACAGTGGCTGTCCTTCACGCTCGTTGCGACGCGTCATGTCCTCGGCCATGAATCCGAACGCGGGGCTCGTGGCCACCCGGCCGGCACTCGCGGAGCCAAGAGCCGCGATGTCGGCGCTGAGTGTGTACTCGTTGCGCAGTGCGACAGGCTCGATCTCGTCGTACTCCAAGGCGTAGTCGAGGTCAGACTCCAAGACGTCCAGGCCGTCAGACGAAGAGGGCAAGACAATGTGTGGGCGCACGCCACGGTTCTGCGTACTGCCACCATTGACCCGGTAGAATTTCTGTGTGGTGTACTTGACCGCACCGCCAACCGCTTCCGCATCCTCGCCATTCAGCATGCGGCTGCGACCGAGGAAGCGTCCGAGGTCGAACACGTTCTGAACGGTTCCCTTGCCGTGAGTGGTGCTCGCGCCAATGACCAACCCGCGGTTGTAGTCTTGGATAGCCGCGGCAAAAATCTCACTCGCCGAGGCGCTGTAGACGCTGGTCATCACGGTGAGTGGACCGTCCCAGGCAGCGCCACGGTCGCTGTCTCGTAGAACCTCGACTTCGCCCTGTGCATCACGTGTCTGAACAACAGGTCCACGGTCGATGAACAGGCCGGTGAGGTTGACGGACTCATCCAAGCTGCCGCCACCGTTCTGACGAAGGTCAATCGCGACGGCGTCGATCTCTGGACCGAGCTCAGACAGGATGCGTCGCACGTCCACCGAAGCGCTTCGGTGGTTCGGGTCCGAGGGCTCTGTGCTCCAGTCAACATAGAAGGAAGGCACGTCAATGACGGCGACCTGCCATGAGTTGCCTTCGCGGATGACTTCATGGACTTCCACGGTTGCCGCAGCGCGCTCAAGCTGGACCTTGTCCCGAATGAGCTCGACGACCTTGGTGGACGCGGGGTCCACGGAAGATGCCGGCCAGATGGTCAAGCGGACTGTGGTGCCTTTCTCGCCGCGAATGAGGCGGACAACATCGTCAATGCGCTCGCCAACCACGTCAACGAACTCGCCAGTGCTACCTTGGGCGACGGACAGAATCCGGTCGTCAGCACTCAACTGCTCCGACAGCTCAGCCGGTCCACCAGCGATGGTGTTGACGATCTTGGTGTAGTCGCCATCGGTCTGAAGCTGTGCGCCAATGCCTTCGACGCTATCGGACATGTCAATGCCGAAGTTGTCGTGGGTTGCCGGGGCAAACCATGTGCTGTGCGGGTCGAATGTGGAGGTGAGCGAGCCCAAGTACAGCTCAACAATATCGATAGGCGGCAGGGTCTCGACATCCCGACGCCGCCGCTCGTAGCGCTTCTTGATCAGCTCAATCGCTTCCTCTTTGGTCTTACCGCCCAGCACCGAGCGCAGTACCTGTTCGCGGAGCAAGGCCGACCACAGGACGTCTTGTTCTGAGGCATCTGAGGCATACGGGGCTTCTTCCCGGTCTAGCTGGACGAAGTCGCTGGTGGACAGGTCGACGTCGCCTGCGAGGAATGCGTCGGCGAATGTGAGCCGTTCCTCAAGGCGCTGGCGGTAGCGCGCGTGAATGTCGTAGGCCGGACTTAGGTCGCGGCTCGCGAGGGCGTCATCCAATGTTGTGCGCCACTTGGCGAACTCGTCGACGTCTGACTGAGTGAAATACAAGCGGTCGTAGTCGAGACGGCGCATGTACTGCCCGAGCCATTGCTCGGAGGTGGCGTCATCGATCTGATGGGGCGCGTAGTGGTAGGCCTCCATCATGCCGCCGACAGACTGGGCAACCACACCGAGACGTTCGGATTCCCCTTCGTCATCGGGTCCTGCAGCTGCTGGGAAAGAGCAGGACAAACTCATTGCAATCATGGGCAACAGGAGCGAGATGCGCATCCGGAATCCTCCAGTGGGTAGTAGACCGTAGTCCAAGGCACTTGCCTCTGCTTGTCGTGGCTTGTCGTAGGGCGTCGGTTGTGGTTCGGAATGTCTCACGGCATCTTGAACGGCATGCGATGTCTTTCCTTACTGCTGGCGCTCACATTCCTTGCTGGATGTGGCACCCAACATGAAGCCGTGGTCGGTGTGATTGTTCCCGTTGCGGTCCAAGAACAGTACAACCGTGACACACCCGGCGAGCTGATTCTGGCTGTTGAGACCGACGGAAACTTCGCTCAACAGCTGGTTCTCGGTGTGCTCTGTGACGCATCCGATGAGCCGCGAACGGCTGTGTGGACGCTGACTGGATCGGGCTGCGCGACACAAGCGGATCTGACGGCGTGGGTTCAGGACGCAGATCCCGATTCGACCTGTGACGGTGGGCCGAACAACACACTGACCGTGGGCGCGGAGCCTGCCGATGACGCATGGACTGCGAGTGCTGTGTTGTTTGAGGGCAACACGCGGGGCTGTTTGGACGGCGACGAGACCCTTAGTCTGACGCTCGCGCCACCCGAGTAGCCTTGGCTACGGGGTGAACCCGATGGCTACGTCGCGGACGGTGAAGTCGTTGATGACCAACAGCTCACCGGTCTCGTCGTCTAGGACGGCGACGGAGATCAGCTGTAGGTCCAGGCGTGCGAAGTCATCGACGTTGACGTTCGGACGGATGTCGACAACAGCGGTACCTGAGATGGCCACGTACCGTGAGGTCACGATCGGTTCGGGGCCGTCGGCGCACAGGGTCGACGACAGGTCCGTGCCGGTGCGCACGTCCAGCCGCAACAGGTCTTGCGGCTCCAGACGCAGTGTCACCGGAGCTCCTCCGGCATCAATGGCGTCTTGCAGTAGCCCCGGCTCTTCAAAGCGAAGGGCAATGTCGTCGTTGGCGCTGGTGAGGTAGACCTCAACGTCTCTGCATCCACCGGCAATGGTAAACGCGCGCTCGAAATCACCCGCTAGGGGGCCACCGGTGTCGGTGCACCCGACGGAAGCGAAGGTGCAGATGAGAAGGACGGCGGGGCGCATCAGCGGACCACTCCGCCGGCGCAGGCCGGCCACTCAGCATTGCCGGGGTGACACATCCGTCCGCCGCTCGTCCAGCAATCCACTACGATTGGCACGCCGTCGCCAATGCCATGAGGGTCGGTGCAGGTGGCACCCACCGGGAAGCAGACGTTCCGTCCATCGGCAACGACCTGGCAAAGCTCATCACCACCAGTGGGAACAGGCTCGGCGCCGGGCGTGGTCTTTCCACAGCCGGTGAGCGCCAAACCCAACAGGACCCAGCGAATCACTCTTGTTCCCAGCCGCCGGCACAAGCAGGCCAGACGTCCAAGCCCGTGTGACACGCGCGCCCATTGCCTCCCCAACAGTCGACCTCAACCGGCACGCCATCGCCAATGCCGTGGGGGTCGTAGCAGACGTGGCCTTCGGGGAAGCAGATGACGCGGCCATCGAAGATCTCGAGGCATTCAGCAACTTCAGCTTCGGTGTCTGGCTCGAAGGTGTCCACGGTGCCGGTTGGCGTAGTGGGGTCACAGCCGAGAAGGGCGACAAACGCAGCGAGGGGAAGTGCAAGGCGCAACATTGGAAACTCCGTAATGTAGGCGTGTTGATAATGTGTTGCCACCGCTTGTCACGCATGTGCGATTTACGACGCTTCTTCCTTACGAGTCACCTTCAAACTCGTCATACTCACTGTACTTCAGCGCCTTTCCACGCACACGCTCCACCGGGTACTTCTGCTCCGCACGGTCCATCTTGTCGTGGAACGCCGCGGCCAGGTCAATGCCTGCGCGGTCACAGAGGTTCAACAGGCACATCAGCACGTCAGCGGCTTCGTCTGCGACCTTGGGTTCGCGCTCGGCAACGCGGGGTTGTGGGCCGTCATCGTCACACCACAGGTACAGCTCCAACAGCTCGCTTGCCTCTACGGACAGCGCCATTGCCAGGTTGCGTGGGCTGTGGAACTGGGCCCAGTCACGGGCTTCTGAGAAGGCCCGAACACGTGCCGTGAGGTCATCAAGAGTGGGGGAATCGGCACTCATCCTTGGTAGACCTCTGGCTGATCGATGCGCGACAGCACCCAGTCGAAACGACCCGACACAATGCGGGACTCGCAGTACCCACAGATGCCTGCTGCATTGATACGGTCGAGCGCTGCACCACACGAGGGGCAGCTCGACACATCGTGAGCGCTGCTGCCGCTTCCTTGAGCGCGCAGGAAGGTCCAGTACTCGCTGAAGCGACGCCGGATCCGGTCATTCCCGCCTACAACAGTGCCGTCATCTCGTTCTGTCCAGTCTCGGGCGCTTGCCCAGACGCGAACGGTGATGGCGTCGTACCAGGCGTCCTGGGACACCTTCACCACGTCTGTCCGTTCAATGTCCAAGTCAGCGATGCGATTGTGCAGCCCGTTCTTTTCGTACGACTCCACCTGAAAGCGCAGCGTGTTGTAGAGCGGATCGGTCACAAAGGGACGGGCCTTGGACCAGTCCCCGGCGGACCAAGCTGCCTGCAGCTCGGTGAAGATGCCCTTGCTGCGGTCCAGGAAAGCCTGCTGGTTGAAGTCCGCATGACGTCCGGTGAAGGCGCGGTAGCGGGTGCCTAATGCGGGATCGACAACGGAGGGCACCAAGGCTCCTGGCTCATCTCCGCCACCAAAACGACTGACGCGCGGCGGCACAATGGCCCGGCTGACGTCAATACGTACGCCCGTTGCCTGCCATTGAAGCTGGCCTGCGGTGATGGGGGTATGGCAGTAGACGCAGGCTCCGGCGGAGTCCGTCTCGATGGCCGACCCACAAGAAGGGCAGCCCAGTCGCATGGTCTGTTCCGGTGCCAACGAGGTCGCCGTGGCGTCGCGCTCGAAGCTCCAGAGCTCCTCAAAGTAGGTGGGCTGGTCTCTTCCGTCTCGCGTCTCGATACGCGAGCCCAACAGGGTGACGGCCAAGTGTTGGCGGCCTCCGGACTGTCGGACTGAGCCCAGGCGAACGCCCGCATGGACAACGTCGGAGAAGGAAGCGACTCGCTTGTAGGCCTTGGCGACGGCATTGCGTCCAGACTCGGACACGAACGGTGCAAGAGCGTCCCAGCTACCTGTGGAGTGTGCGTTGAGCGCGCGACGATGGATGAGCTGAACGAACTCAAACAGGACGGGCTCGGAGAACCCGGTGTCGCGTTCGAGAAGGTCTTGCTCAGCGCGGGAGCGGCCTGTTGTGGCGCTGCGTTGTGGAGCGTTGTCTGCGCGCCTCAGTGAGCTGCGTAGACGGTGCACCTGACGGGCTTGGTCTCGATTGTTCCACCAGAAGCGGACCGCAACGAAGATAAGCAGCGCTGCGAGCAACGGGAAGCCAATCTGGGGGTACTCGATGCACAGCCGGATGATCAGGTAGATGATCACGCCAAGACCGTCGCCATCACCTCCACCGCCTCCGCTGAAGGTACCGCCTCCGCCGCCAGTCGAGAATCCTTGCCCGCCACCAACGCGAGCGTCGGCGTCGAAAACCACAAGGGCAATCAGGATTACTGCGAACCACTTCATGTACTTCATGAGCGGATCCTCGGTGCGTCGTCCAGCTCGATCCGGTTGTGATGCTCCGTTGGTGGCACGTACTTACCAAGCACCCGACCCAAGGCTTTGAGGCTGGCGACCAAGTCCTCCACACTGTGAGCTGTCAGCCCTTTTGTTGCAGCCCGCCACTCGCCAACGGGGACCAGTCCCTCAATCCCCACATCCGGAATGGCTACGACGCGTCCCTCTAGAGCGCTCACGTACACCAAGACACCGGAGCGTTGCGGCGTGGCATGCACGGCTTCGGTCACGAACTCAGCGAGGGCGCATTGGCGCACAACTCTGCGCTTGCGATGTGCCGGGACCAGCCAGCGCAATGCCAGCCGGGTGCGGCCGAGCAGGTAGCCAAAGACGACGCCAATCAGCACGTCCACCGGAACCATACCTGGCGGTACGTGAATGTCGACGAACAGCACCACGAGCAATGCCACCAGGCCGCAGAGCATGCCAAGGACCAAGCTGACGTCGCGGTAGGCGCCGGAACGCATTGCGGCGACGATGACCAGTTCAGCGTCTGTGGACTGTTCGATGTCGCCGACAGCGGCCTCGATGGCGTCTGAGAAGTGTTGGTTGGTGTGAAGCATGGCCTACAGGGTGATGAGACGGAAGGGCGCGTGGGGTTGAAAGCCCACCCGTTCGTACGCACGAACTGCAGGAGTATTGGCTTCGTTTACATGAAGGGTGACTCGAGGGTACTCGGTCAGTAGGTGCCGGACCATGGCGAACATGCCTTGTGTTGCAATCCCTTTCCCGCGTTGCTCTGCAGGAACATAGGTCCCGCCAACCTGACATCCGTAGCGGTTTGACGTGCCAACGTTCAGCTGAAACACGAGGTCTCCATCACGCTCGATCACCCAGGTGCTGCCGCGACCAATACGGTCGCGGATCACCCGATCATGAAGCCCGGGTTCTTCGATCCGGGGGTCACGTCCGAGGTCCTCGGCTTCCATCTCACCACTGAATCGCGACACGGTGGGCCAATCGGCTGCAACAGCTCGGCGAAAGCCGGGAACGGGTGGGGAGACGGTCGGCGTATCAATGGCGTAAAGTCGCTGATCATAGCGACGGCGTGGCGCTACTTCGCCTTGGGTCCACCCATCCCAGAGCGCATCACTGGCTTCGCGCGGGCCCACCATCATGCTCGCCCGGTAACGGCCGCGAAAATACTGTCCGATCCGGTGTGCATGGCTGGATTGGGGTGCGAACGGGACCACAAGACGCCCTGGAATCACAAGGGCGCAGGCCTCGACCTCGTGACCCATCACGCCCACCCATGTGGCAGCCCCCAATCCGTGGGAGTCGAGAAACCCGAGCAAGAACAGGTTTATCGTGGGTTCAGTCTGCAGCAGGCGCCGGAGTGAAGCCTCGTGGGTCTTGCTGAGTTGCACGATCATGACGCGTGTAGCCAAGTGTTGGGGAGCCAGAGCCGGCCAGCGCGGATACGGCGCGCCGCTTCGAGAGGCAAGCATGACCGAGCCAACCCCAAAAGCCCAGTCCGTCACCAAAGACGGCGACCCGGTGTCGTTCACACCACCCACCCTGTACTACCCAGAGATTGCTCCGGGCGGTGCCACCCGACTCGTGGTCTCAGCACCCTTGGGCACCCTTCAAAAGGTACACAAGGCCCTGATCCACGCCTTTCAGCCGCCGCTTCAGGTGCTGTATCGGCAGGTCGTGAATCGCCGGGACCCTAAGCCGCAAGGCGAGCCCTCTCGTGACTTTGTGGGATTGGGCCTTGAGGCGGACGAAGTCGTCGAAGCTCTCGACAAAGCGGACGTCCTGTTCCATCAAGATGCGCGGGCTGAACTCTGGATTCGCGATGAGGCCAACGCACGGTTGGTCTTGGACTGCGACGGACTCTTGTTCGTCTACCCAGATGATGTAGCCGCACGTGAGGCCATTGCCTCAGTCGGTGTTCCTTTGGATCGTAAGCCGACTATCGCAAACTGCGACTACGTAAAACACAACTTCTTGGCCGACGCTGACGTTTTGGAAGACGGGTTTATTGAGGGCTTGCACTTGAGCGAAATGGCGCCGCAGAAGCGCACAGAAACCAAGTATTGAACAGGCGAAAGAGGTATGGTGGGGCCGGGGAGTCTCTATGGTCACCGCACTCATCGTCTTTTTAGCGTCCGTTGCTACTGCTCAGGTCCCATCGGACGTGATGCTTGTGGCCGGCGACCCGGACTCTGTGAGCGGCTACTTGGATACTGGAGCGGCATGGGTCAGTACACCGTGGCTCAACGGAACCGGCCCCGCTTTGGCGTCGTTTACGGACATCATCGTGGACTCGGCGGATGACAGCTATGCCAGCTTCTCTGGTTCGCTCGACGTGTGGCACTACGACACCGCAACGACCGCTTGGGTTTCGGTAGCCACGATTCCAGGCTTGGTCGCCACCCACAGCATCGTGAGCGTGGAGAAGATCTGGGATGACCACCTCATGGTCGTCGAAGCCACGTCGCGAAAGGTGTACGAGGTGGACCCTGTTCTTGGGACCGTCTCCACGTTGGCCACATTGAGCACCGTCAATGGCGCTGCCGACACCATTACCAACTACCAGTTGATCGGCGTAAACGGTCACGCGACGGTCGGTAGTGTCAGCACCTTTTCCCTCGTTGAGTTCAACTTCGCGACGGACATCGAGACCGTGCTGCACACCCTGCCAGGTGTCCCCACAGCACTGCACAACTTCAAGAGGCCACGGCGCCAGCGGTTCATCGCGATTGAAGGTAGTCCGAACGACACTTTGTACGCCTACGAAGACTCGACAGTGCTGTGGTCATCGGTCTTGTCTGGGAACGTAGTCGACCTTGACCAGGCTTGGGATGGGGCGCTGTGGGGCTTGTACGACGACGGCACTGTCTGGCGTATTGATGGCCTCGATGGCGGTGAAGTAGGGGCTACGGCGCTCATTGCATCGGGACTGCCTGCCAATGCATCAACGCTGTTCTCTGGAGCGCTCACTGGAACGGACGCATGTCGGGACAATCCACATCGCTTCGTCGCGGCTGCGTGTGGCTGCGACTACGTGGAGATCGACATTGCACCCTCTGGGCTCGCATGTCGGCACTGGACGGCGAGCATCGGTACCGGCGTGACATTCGCAGGTGGCGTGACGGTCGAGTCTGGAGCTACCATCGGGGACAGTGTGACGTTCGGAACTGGCGTCCTGGTCGCGTCCAATGCAAGCGTCGGAAACAACGCAACTCTGGGAGACGACGTCATTGTCAGCCGCTCCTCCGTGCTTGGCGCGAGCGTGGTCCTCGGAGATGACGTCATTCTCGGACGGGAGAGTGAGGTCACCGCGGGTACCGTTGAGGCCTCTGGGGTGCTCGGGGCTGGCAGTCGGTTCGACGCCGGAACGCTCGGCAACGGGGCGATTCTTGGACCCGCCGTTCAGCTTGATGGCACCTGGCTTGTGGGCACATCGGGCACCGGGAGCCTGCCAGTGTTCGGCCGGGAAGTTCATCTGCTTGGCGGCGGTACAGTAGAGCGCGGTGTGGTGGTTGGACCTGGGGTGACGTCGACCGGTACGCTGTCATTGCAAGCGGGTAGTCGAGTTCGAAAGGATGTTGCGTTCGGAACAGGCGACATCGTCGGGACTGGGGTTCGCATTGGTCGTGATGTCACTGTTGGCGACTCTGTGGAGATTCGTACCAACAGCCAGCTTCGGGCGAGTGTTGTCCTAGGACCCAGCCAGTGCTTGGTCGCTGGCACTCTGGTTGCGCGTGGAGAGACGGTCAACGGACAGACCTGTCCGTAGAGCTCGGGTTCGCCAGGTAGTTCAAACTCCGATATCCGCTCGACATGCTCATGATTCGCGACATTGAGATTGCCAACGGACTCGCTCTGGCCCCCATGGAAGGGGTGACGGACCTGACTTTTCGTCGGCTGGTCCGTCAGATCGGCGGTTGTGGCCTGACCTGCACAGAGTTCATCCCTGCGCGTGGGTTGGCTGAGCAGCACAAGAAAATCATGGAGATGGTCAAGTTCGATGTCGACGAGTCGCCGGTCGCCATCCAGGTCTTTGGGCGCGACCCTGTTGCACTGGCCGAAGGCGCCAAGATTGCTCAGGACTTGGGCGCACACATCGTGGACCTCAACATGGGCTGTCCGAGCAAGCAGGTGTGCAGAAACAGCGGGGGTTCTTCACTGATGAAGGAGCCGGATGTTGTTCGTGACATCGTTCGGGCCATGCGCGCTGCCGTAGAGATTCCATTCACTGTCAAGATGCGAAGCGGTTGGGACCAGGACAGCAAGAACGCTCCGGATTTGGCGTATTTGTGCCAAGAGGAGGGGGCTGAAGCCGTGACCGTGCATTGGCGTACTCGCGAGGACAAGTACGGCGGTGAGCGGGAGCTCGACACCCTCGCCGAGGTGAAGCGACGCTTGTCGATTCCGGTCATTGCCAATGGCGACATTGTGGACGTGTCGTCCGCTCTTTCGACTCAGGCCTACACAAAGTGTGATGGCTGGATGATTGGACGAGGGGCCATCAAGAACCCTTGGGTGTTCCGCCAGATTGCGACTGCCCTCGCCGGAGGAACGCCACAAGAGCCGTCCCTTGACGAGCGTGAGCAGACGCTGCTCGACTACTACGAGGCACTTCGCAACCGCTTCAACTCCGACCATGGTGCCCTGGGGCGCATGAAGAAGATTGCACGCTACTTCACCGAGGGCGTTCATGACGGTGCCGAGCTGCGCAAGCTCATCTTTCACAGTGCAACTGTGGAAGAGGCCGAAGAGAATGTGCGGGCCTTCTTTGAGCGGCAGCGCCAGTTGGTCGCCTAGACCAACCACCACACAACAAACAAGACGCCCAAGATGGACGTTGCGAGAACGGCCGCTCCGACGAACAGCAGGACGGGCGCCAGAGTCGGAGCGGTTGTTGCGGTCTCGACGGGTGCCGACGGCAGCGGTTCATGGGGCGTCGTACCCACAGGGACCTTGCTCCAACCAGTCAGCTCCGCGTCTGCGAAGGCCGTGTCGTCCTCTTCGAAGGTAGGAAGAATGACCTCTTCGGTGGGCTCGGCAGGCAGTGGCTGAAGGTCTGGGTGTTCACCGCTCTCCATGAGCTGGTCTTCCGTCTGCCAGCCATCGGCCGTTTCGATCCAGTGTGAGTCATCTGGGGCGGGAAGATCGTGCTCCACCGGAAGATCTGGCGCCTGGTCCACGGTGTGCAGAATGTGCGCCATGAACTCGTCGAGGTCTGGATCAGGTGATTGCGGAACCGGTTCGAGCCATTGCGCAACATGCTGTACTGCGAACGCTGGCAAGTCGGGTCCATTCGCAGAATCTTGCAGCGCCCGACAAGCGGATGCGACTTCGGCAGCGTCTGGCCGGCCGTCAGGGTCGTGCGCGACCATGCGAAGGAACAGGTTGCGCCACGCGAGCTCATCGCCCTCGGTCCGAAAACCAAGATCTTTGATGCGCGCGACGACCTCTGCCAGATGACGGTCGTGGTCCGGATTGCGCAACCTCAACCGCTTGAGCCAACCGCCCCGTGCGAGCTCTACGCCCATGATGCCCAGGGCGTAAATATCGCTTGGTGACCCCCCTCTTTTTCCTTCTCTACGACCCGGAGAAAGGTACCGTGTAAGTCCCTTCTTTAGCGACTCTGCACGCGCTTCCCGACCTGCCATTGATGTGAGCCCTACGCCTAGATCCAACAAGCGGACGCCACCAGAGCGGTCGATCATCACGTTTGCAGGTTTGAGGTCCCGGTGGCTCCGACCCAACGGCCGGTCGCTGCCATCTGGAATGCGCAGTTGGGCTGCGTCTAGCGCCTCGGCCACAGCCGCAACGATGCCGCAGATGACACGGGTGTGCAGGGTTGTGTCCGTTTCCCACAGGACTTCACACAGATCGAACAGATCGATGCCGTCGACATATTCGCTGACCAATCCCAGACGTCCAGACACGTCAACCACCGCCAATGGAGGCGACAGCACGGGGTGCCGCAGCGTGCTGATGTCTCGCCCCACATCCCGCAATCGGAACAGAGTTTCCGCGTCGCGCGCCGTCCGCGTGCGAAAAACCTTCACAGCAACGAGGTCGCGCGCCGAGTCTGCGTTGGCGTGGCTCAGGTCACCCACCCACACAGACGACCAGGGCCCTGTTGCAATCTTCCGCAACAGACGCACGCTATCGGAGACATTGGGCTCAATGGCCAGGAGCACCTCCAGAGGAGTGAGGGTGAATGGCACCACAACACGCTATCATGGGACTGGCGGCGCTCCCCCGCTGGTTGAAAGGCAGTCCGGTTTGTGGCATGAACACGCCGGACCGCATCCCACGGGTGCTTTGCCCAGGTAGATGGAGAACGGATGAAAATAGCGTTTTTGGCCATGACGTCGCTTGTGGCAGTCATCTCAGCAACCTGCATGGGTGGCGGACCGATCGACGTGTCTGGAGCAGACGATCGTTTCGCAGAGAACGACCTGCCAGGCGCGTCAGCGGTACTGTCCACTCTCCAGGCTGAGCACCCAGACTCACCCGAAGTGATGCTTCGTGTGGCGTTAGATCAGGTGCTGGCTGGAGAATGGGATGCAGCGGACGCCACTCTGGCCGACCTCGAAGCTAAGACGGGTGATGAGAGCGGGGAGATTCGCTTTCGTCGGGCCATGGTCGCGGTGCAGGCCGCCGACAATGACCGCCTGGACGACATCAAGACCCACGGTCTTGCAAGCGGATTGCCTATGGGCAAGCTCTTTGCTGCCGAGGTCCACTTGTGTGACGCAGAAGCGGACGATGCCTTGGAACTGCTGAAGGAAGTCCGCGGCGAACCTGGCGCCGTTGGACAGACAGCCGAGGCCTACCTGGCGTTGCTTGAGAGTGGCAGCGTGTACAAGAGCGGTCTGGCAGAGGCGGGTGCGCTGTGGTCGGTCGGTCTTCGTGAGGTCGCCGTGCCTACCGCGGAAGAGATGCTCAAGCAGCTGTCTGACGACGAGCCCATGAAGGCCGAGCAGATGCTCGTGTGGGCTGGCCGCGCGGTCACGTCTGGCAACCCCGGTGCTGCGGCAACGTTGCTCGCTGAAATTGAAGTCATCGGGGCCCCGGAGAACCAGGGCTGGCGCGTGCAAGCGACCCGCGCGATGGTCTTCGTAGCGGACGGCCAAACCGCAGAGGCTGTGGCCATTCTGCAGTCGCTGCAAGAAGCAGCGGCGGACGGCTTCGTTCCCTACGAAGGCTTGATGGACGCGCGCGCTACCGCGGCGTCATTGTCAACGAGTCCGGCAGACGCACGGTTGTTAGCCGGTGACGTGGAATCGGTTGAGGCGGCGAGGGGTCTATTCCGCGCCGGCGCTACGCGAGTTGCGCGCGACGCGGCACCCTCATCCTCCGCTTTCGCGACTTTCCTGGAGAACCGATGATGGTTTTTTCCCGTCTTCTGCTCCCTGCTGCACGCCTTTCTAGCTCCCGCTTGCTCCTTGCTGCCGCGTTGACCTTCGGGACCGCAGCACTCTTGTCGGTGGCGACTTCATCCGTCGCAATGGCTCAAGATACTGGCATCCCGGTGGAGATCCGCGTCATGGATACCGGTGGTGCCCCCATCGCCACTGCCGTGGTTCGTCATCCAGAAGAGCAAGAACGTCACCCGGTCAACACCATCACGGGTGCCTACACCACAGACGTTCTGTTCCTGCCAGATGGCTCGGAAAAGCTCTTTATCAAGGGCTTGGACCTTGAGTTTGAGGTCAGCGCCCCTGGCTTTGTCACCGCGAATGTGCGGCACATCGTTCGCAAGCGCCGCAATGTCATTGCGGTCACGCTTGAGACGATGGAACTAAATCTCCTCGATGATCTCGAGGAACCTGTGATCCAATTCGGTCGCGACCGTCCCATCGACGGCGCTACCCCAGCGGACCCTGCGCAGTAGCGCATCCTAGGAGCCTTTTCTCTATGTCTCGTATGCTCATGGCGCTGGCCCTTGGATTCGGATTCGCGACGTCGTCTGCGCAAGCAACAACGTGGTCGGATTACGAAGAGTCTTTCCCTGCATTTCCGTGCTTGGATGGCTGGACTGCTTGCTACCAAGGTGGTGAACGCATCACGCCGGACCTCGTCCAGCGCGGTGGCATGCCATCTCCAGCGAGTGCTCGGGTGGATTGGTTCACTCTCACCCCGACTTCGGCCTTCAGTCCGTTTGTGGGCTTGACGGCCTACGACCTAGGCGGTGCTCCGGTCGCAGTGGTTCCAGACCCCATCCCAGAGCCCGTGGCCCCGGTTCCAGACATCCAGCCTGAGCCATACGACCCGGGACCCGTGCCGGTGGGCACCACTCCGGATCCAACTCCCGAACCGGTTCCCATGGTTCGTCCAGAGCCGCCAACACCTGATCCTGGTGGAATGGTGCGTCCCAGTCCAACTCCTGAGCCGGTTCCCATGGTTCGTCCAGAGCCGCCGACGCCTGACCCGGGTGGAATGGTACGTCCGCAGCCTTCACCCGACCCGGCACCAGTGGTCCGTCCAGAACCACCAACGCCCGATCCGGGTGGAATGATTCGCCCCGGACCGTCTCCGGTCACTCCGGCGCCTATCGTAGAGGTTCAGCCACCGACTCCGCAGCCACCGACTCCTGACCCCGTAATGGTTCGCCCCGACCCAGCGCCTGTCGTTGTCCCTGTTGCAGTCGTTACCCCGGGCCCTGTCACTTGTGACGATCTGGTTCGGCTAGAGTCCTCCGCACTCATCGGACGCTTGTCTGCCGAGCAGTCGGCGTGTCTCGAAGCATCCTTTGCGGATGCGGCACGACAGACGGACAAGAAGAAGATTTCCCTGCTGCTCATCGCCAATGCCAACGGCAAGGGTGACAAGCGAGCATGGGAAGCACTCGTTCGCCGGCACCTTGAGGACATTGATCAGTCCGACCCGGATATCTGCTACTCGTACGCCACCCACTTGGCCCGCAAGGGACCGGGTCGCGCCGAGAGTGTCATTCGCTGGTCCGAGATTGCCCTTGAAAACCGCACCCGTTGGGTAGGCGAGACCTACAAGAGCCGCGTGTATGGCCTGTACAAGCTCCGCGCAGCAGCTGCGAACACCCTCTGGATTCGGGCAGAAGCTAGCCACGCGGAAGCTCAGACAGACGAGACCGAGAGTACCGTCGAGCGCACCCGTGGCCGTCTAAAGACCTACGCACGCGAGTGGTACGAGTACGCAAAGGAAGCAGGCAAGGACACTACGACTCCGCTTCAGCTGTGCGTGTCTGCCGCAGGAACCTCTGAGTTCTGTGAGGGCCGTTGATGCTTCGTCGCGCTTTCGTCGTCAGCTTGGCGGCAGGCCTCGTTGGTGGGGCGGCATTGTCCGCCTGTTCCGGCGAAACGCCAGAGACTGAAACTCAGGTTGGGCCGTCGGACTCGATGGTCAATCCGGAGCTCTTGGCATTGTCGTGGCCTATGGTCACGGCAGACGAAGCTGTCTTGGCGACCTACTCGGGTCAACCGGGCTGGCTGTCTTTGGTGACGAGCGGCAAGATTCGTGACGCTGTTGAACAGCTCGGCCCAACCGGTGGCTTGGCCGCTGCGCGTGCCCACGCGGAAGCCGCAGCCATGTACAAGCAGGCGGCAATGCTGTCGGCCACGTCCGCTCAGGCGACGTACGAAGGTAGCCCGCGCGAGACGGATGCACGTGGAGCCGTTCACCTCAACATGATCGGACACGCCCTCAATGGCGATGTCGCCGGCGCCAAGGCGCTTGCTGAAGCGGGTGTTGAGGACTTGAGCCCTGAGGCACAGGTGTTCCACGAGGTGTGGAAGACAGCACTTATGGCAGACCCTGCATCTACTCCCACGGCCGATGCGTTGTCAGCAGTCGTGAACCTACCTGCTGTCACCGTTGGGCAGTGGCCGGAGCTAGCCCTCGAGCCGCACTACACCTTGGCCGAACAAGCCGAAGGTAGCGAACTCAGCGTGACTGATCCGAGCGCACTCATGGCATTGGCACTGTGGCATGACGCAGCTGCGGATATCGCCGCACCAGAGTCCGCTGCCGCACTGGATGTGTTCGGCGCCCGATACCGCTTTCTGTACGAGCCGGTACCGACCTCTGATGCCGACTTGCCCATGGAGCTTGTCTTTGGCGCCGACATGCTCACGCCAGCGGATGGCCCATTCCTGGCCGCACTTACCGGTGACGCTGGAATTTCTGCTGTAGACGCTTGGAAAGAGCGCAGCCTTCTTGCGTCGCTCGCTCACGCCAGCCGCATAGATGGCGCCTTGTCCGTAGATGTGGCACAAGATGCGGCGTCAGAAGCTCGCGCCGATGTCCTCGCTGGCATGTCTGCTGCTGCTGGAGGGAATACATTGGGGCACCACCGGGTCTTCGCAGACATCGTGATGGTGGGGGTCCTTCGAGCCATGGCACTGGTCGCGGAAGCAGAGGGCAACCATGAGGCTGCCGGCATCTTGCTCATTAGTGCCATGGAGCGCAGCAGCGCCGAGTACACGGCTGACCCCGAGGCCCTACTGTTTCTGTCAGTATGGGATGCTCGCAACCGATACCCCGTGCGCGGCACGGAAATCCTTCACAATCTCATTCGTCGATATCCCAACCTGGAAGCGGCCCGATTCGGCTTAGACGCACTTACACTGCGCGAAAGCCGAGCACGCGGTTCCCAGAATCCTGGTCTGTAAGGAGTACATCCAACGATGCGCCGTGCAAATACCCTGCTCATAGCTACCGGCATGATGGCCACCATCCTCCTCACGGGGTCGACGGTTAGCTACTACGAGGAATCGCTTCCCTCGACCATGAACCCGCTCTACGCACGGTCCATGGTGGATTACCGCTCGCACGAACTTATGTTCGACCGGTTGTTCTTCCGTTCTCCAATCACCAACGAAGTCGAGACTCGCATTCTCGACTCGTACGAGCTTCTAGAGGACAACCGCAAGCTGCGCGTTGTCGTCAAGGAAGGCATCCAGTGGCACGATGGCGAGGACCTCGGTCCCAATGACATCTGTTTCACGGTCGCCGCAATGTTGGACCCGGGCACAGCGTCGCCGGTAGTCAAGCCGTTCCGCGAAGCGATTGTCAGTTGTGAGTACAACAATCGCGACCGGTCTGCCGAGATTACCTTGTCGCGCAGCTACCACAACCCGTACGACCGCCTTGGTTTTGCAGTGCTTCCTGAGCATCTGTTCCCGAGCACGGCAGTCAGCCCGGACCTCGACTTCAGTCATCGTCCTATCGGAACTGGTCCAATGCGCGGTTCCAAGGGAACGCGTGGCGTGCGCTTTACGGCGGTTCCGAATGGTCACCACAATGCCCGCATCGAGGTCATGAACCTCCAGCCTGGCGGTGACTCCTTCGTCCAGATCCGTACGCTCATGGCGTCGGGTGTTCAGGGCGTCATCACCGTTCCACCTGCACTGCGACCAGAGGTCCAAGCGTCTGACGATGTTGCGCTCAAGTCCTACGACTTGCGCTCATGGTGGTTCATTGCGGTCAACACCACCCGTGGTCCACTACAGAACAAGAAGATTCGCCAAGCCATCGACCTGTCTGTCGACCGCACCGAGCTGCGTAAGCTGACCATTGGCTACGACGAGAACGACCCGAATCCGCCGTGTGAGTTCATCTCCGGGCCGTTTGTTCAGTCTTCGCCGTACTACAACCGTCAGGTTCCGCCTCGCGATACCGCTGACAAGGCACGTGCCGAGCAGCTCATGACAGAAGCTGGCGCACAGAAGATTGCGGGTTCCTGGGTTCTGGATGGCGACCCCATCACGCTGCGAATCGGCATGAACGCACCCCTGGACGCCGAAGCTCGGGACATCCTGAACCAGTTTGGCAACCAGATGCAGGGCGCTTCGTTCAACCAGCAGGTCACCCGCGTCTCTGCAGACGATTGGGCCACCCGCGCGGTCACCGGCAGCCTCACTTCCGAGTACGACCTGCTCATCGGCAAGTGGTCGTTCGGCTTGGTCGAAGACGTCAACAGCCTCTTCCACACCCGCTCGACGGACGGTAAGGGTGGCTTGAACATCTTCAACTACAGCAACCCGGAAGTGGATGTCATCTTGTCCCGCTACGAATCGGCTCGCACCGATACTGAAGCGCAAGATGCGTACCATGACCTGCACGCCAAGCTGGCCGAAGAGCTGCCTTACATCTTCCTCTGGAAGCTGGACACCAAGAGTGCGTGGCGTAACGAAGTCCGTGGAAACACCATTTCCCCGTACTACTACTTCACCAACTTCGACGGTTGGCGCCACGACGGCTAGCCGTCCCATTTGAACAATGTTGTGGGGTGTTCGCACCCCGTTCCGTCCGCCTCCTCTGGACTCTTTTTTGAGCCGTGGAGGCGTTTGTGTTGCCAGCGTGGATTGAGTGGGGACTTCGGCGCCCGCATGTAGTTTTTGTACCCGTACTCATGGTGCTCTTGTTCCTGTGTCTGGCGTTGGCCCCCATCTCTGGATGGCCCGACCGGACGCAGGTGGTTCCCACTTACCTGGGGACCCCTCCGTTGTTGCCGGCTGGGCCGGAGGTGGCCGATTCTCTTGTTGCCGACAAGCCGGATGTGGCGGAACAGTCTACACAATGGACCCGTGCCGAACGTCGAACTAGCCCACATGCGGAGGGAGCGTTCGAGGGAACTATTTCCTACTACGAGGACGCTCTTCCATCGACAATGAACCCCCTCTATGCGCAGTCGATGGTGGATTATCGAACGGCTGAGCTCGTGTTTGACCGCTTGTTCTTCCGCTCGCCGATCACCAACGAAGTGACGAGCCGGGTCGTAGAGGATGTTGAGTTGGACGGGGACGGGCAGGGGGTGACTGTCACGGTGTGGGACGACATCCTGTGGCACGACGGAGAGCCGCTCACAGCCGACGACATTTGCTTTACTGTGGACACGATTCTGGACCCAGAGACGGTCTCGGTCGCTACCGTGGTCTTCCGAGATGCACTCGCCACATGTACGGTCAGCGCAGATGAGCGCTCTGCGACGATTCGCTTCGTTCGTCCCTTGTTCAACCCCTTCGACCATCTCGGCTTCTGGGTTCTGCCGCACCATGTGTTCGACCGGCAAGATGTGAGTCCAGACCACGATTTTTCTCACCGTCCTGTCGGTACCGGCCCTATGCGGGGGTCCAAGGGGACGCGCGGCGTTCGCCTGACGGCCATTCCCAATGCGCATCAGGGCGCCCGCATCGCCGTGGTGAACCAACAGCCCGGCGGAGATGCGTTCGTTCAGATTCGCACGCTCATGTCGAAAGGGGTTCAAGGCGTGGTCACCGTACCGCCGGCCCTTCGCCCCGAAGTCCAAGCCTCTGCGGACGTGGCGTTAAAGTCGTATGACCTGCGCTCGTGGTGGTTCGTCGCCATGAATACCACCCGTGGACCGCTTCAAGATGTCCGGATTCGCGAGGCGATTGAGCTGTCCATCGACCGGACGGAGCTGCGTCGGCTCACGGTGGGGCACAACGCCAACGACCCAAACCCAGCGTGTGAGTTCATCTCCGGGCCGTTTGTTCAGTCGTCTCCGTTTTACAACCGTGCGATTACAGCACGCCCTACAGCGGATCTGGTCCTGGCCGAGCAGCGCATGACGGAAGCGGGAGCAACGAAGGTAGCGGGGGTATGGCATCTGGACGGCAGCCCCGTCTCCCTGCGTGTTGGCATGAATGCGTCGCTGGATGTTGAGGCGCGCGACATTCTCAATCAGCTCGGAAATGGGCTTCAGGGAGCATCGTTTAACCAAGAGGTCCAGCGCATCTCCGCCGATGACTGGGGGACTCGCGCTGTCACCGGTAGCTTGACCTCCGAGTACGACCTTCTGATGGGCAAGTGGTCCTTCGGGCTCGTCGAAGACGTCGGTAGTCTCTTCCACACGCGCTCCGCCGATGGTGAGGGCGCGCAGAACATCTTCAACTACAGCAACCCCGAAGTGGACGCCATCTTGGCTAGGTATGGGGCCGCACGCTCGGACCGAGAGGCCCAAGATGCCTACCACGAGCTGCACGCCTTGCTCGCCGATGACCTGCCGTACATCTTCCTGTGGAAGCTCGACACCAAGAGCGCTTGGCGCAACGAGGTCCGCGGAAACACCATCGCGCCGTTCTACTACTTCACGAACTTCGAGGGCTGGCGCTACGATGACTGAAACGTTGCGTCGCTCGTGCAGTAGTCGTTCTCAAAACCCCACTACCGCGAGTCTATCTACGCGTGCGCCGTGTTGATCGCGTGGGTCGAGTGGGCAGTCCGGCGACCACATCTGTCCGTCATCCCTTTGGCCATGCTCCTGGTGTTTGGCTACCTATTGACCCTTCCTATCCACGTCTTCGATGCCAACTCTGGGCCGACGCGGCCCGCGGTCGGCACACCACCCGCGCTGCCCGCCGGGCCAGAGTCTGCGGTAGAGCAGACAGACTCCGGGTGCGACGACCTCGTCCAGCTCGAATCCACGGCTCTCCTTGGTCGTTTGTCCATCGGTCAGGTCGCATGCCTTGAAGCGTCGTTTGCGGCAGCGACCCACCAGACCGACACGAAGAAAGTCTCTCTGCTGCTCATCGCCAACGCGAATGGGCGAGGCGACAAGGATGAGTGGGAAGCGTTGGTTCTGCGTCACCTTCGGGAGATTGATTGGTCGGACCCAGACATCTGCTACGCGTATGCAACCCATCTTGCACGCAAGGGCCCTGGGCGCGCCGAGGCGGTGATTCGCTGGTCTGACGCCGCGCTTGAGAATCGCCCCCATTGGGAGGGGGACACCTTCAACTCCCGTGTCTATGGACTGTACAAATTGCGCGCAGCCGCAGCGAATACGCTGTTTCGCCAGTCAGAGAGGCGCGATGAAAGGCTGCAGACGGACGAGTCATTCACAGCGGCTCAGCAGGCCCAAGAGCGCCTGCAAGCCTATTCCCGAGAGTGGCTCAAGGTGGCAAGGCTGCTTGGCAAGAACGCCGAGACTCCGCTGCAGCTGTGCCTAGAGGTCTCGCAATCCGTGGACCTTTGCGAAGGCGAATAGGGGCCCGTTTCCGCTTTGCGCGGCTGACCAGAGTCGCACGACGCTGTCATCCCTAGACAAACTTGGTTGGATTGCCAGCTTCTTACAGGGCTCATGTCTGGTGCAACCACAGCCGGCGTCAACTTTGCTACAATAGACTCGCTCCCGCCGATGGGGGCGACGTTTCTTCCATTGGGGGTTCGGTGCAGTGGTGGGTACGGCCTCTCGTCCGAGCGGTCGCAGCGGTGGCGCTTCCTTTATTGGTGCCTGCCATCATCATCGCAATCATGTGGGCACTGCCGGGCAATCCGGCGGAGCTCATCTGCCCGAATTGCTCGGGAACTGCCGAACTGGCGGAGCGGTGGAACCTCGACCAAGGGCCGGTCAACTTCTATACGAAGTGGCTGGGCAACGCCTTTACGCTCGACTTCGGCAAGTCGTGGCGAACGTATCAAGGCATGCAGGTCTCCTCGCTTCTGTGGGAGAAAGGCCCGTGGACCGCGGCCCTTGTGCTACTTGCGGCCATTCCACTCTTTCTCGGCACCGTATCTACAGCGTTGGGTTGGTTGCCCAAGCGCCTTGATGTGGTCTGGCAGGTGATTGGCATCGCGCCATCGGTCATTCTGGCACTCATCTGCACCGCGTACGTGACCATCACTTGGGGCGCCATGTCGACCGAAGGGCCCATTGCTCTGTTGCGACTTGCTCTAGGGGCCCTCGTCTTGGGGGTTGCTGACGGTGCGCTCGCTGGCGCGGTCACCGGAACCCGGCACGTCATGGAGGAAGAGGTCAAGCAGCGGTACGTCGGAATCGCGATTCTGCGTGGAGAGCGCGTTCTGGTGAATGCTCTTCCAAACGTCATTCCTGCGCTTGTCGGACAGTTCCGTGGACGTCTGTTGCTCATCCTGTCGAGCGCCGTCATTGTTGAAGTCGTCCTTCAGATTGACGGCCTTGGCAGTCTCTTGTGGTCGGGAACCCTGATGCAAGACTTTGGAGTAGTCCTTGCCGCCGTGTGGGTCATCACCCTCATCAGCTGCGCATTGCTGCTCACCCAGGCCATCATCGAGGTCATCGTCGAGCGCTCCATCCGCCACAGTCCAGCGGTGCCGGCATGAGGCGCGCACCGATTGGCCGGCGGATTTGGTTGGGCGTGGCGGTCGTCCTGCTGATTGTTTTGGTGGTGTCTGGCTTTATGGCGCCGGATTCACTGCCCACTCCGGAGTACAGCGAGTCGTACAAGGGACCACTGTCGGTGTTCCCGTTCGGCAACGATGACCGCGGCATCTCGCTTCTTCCAAGAGTCCTGCAAGGGGCCGGAATCATCTTGGTTCCCGCACTTGTCGCGGCTTCGGTGCTGATGGCTTTGTCCACCTTGGCCGGATTGGCCCGCAGTGCTGGTATTGGCTGGTTCGACGTCGTCCTCACCGGATTTACCGAGCTGGTAGGGGCGCTGCCAAGACTGGTCATCATCCTTGTGGTCGCCGTCGCCATCCCCGCCATTCCTGCTGGCTACGACGCCTTGTTTGGCTCGGAAGAAGCGGTCGGTCTGTTGGGAGGTGTAGGAAACGCCGTTCGGGGGCTCATTTCCCGGCCGTCTGGCCAAGCGTCGCTACTCCCCATTGCTCTGACGTGGGCCATTCTTGCGGCACCTCAAGCCATGGATGAAGCGGCGGCTACGGCCGGTCGCTTGGGTGGGGCGCGCTTTGTCGAAGCGTTGCGCGCGCATGGGTTTAGCGCAATCCGCATCTATTTCTACCATATCGTGTGGTTGAACCTCCGTTCTGTGGTTGTCCGTCAGGGCGCAGAAGTCATCACCCAAGTGGCGTTCCTTGAAATCTCGCTGTCGTACTTGGCGCGCAGCCAGTTTCTGCCTGCCATTACGCACTCCGACAGTAGCTACTCGTGGGCGTCTCTTCTGTACGACGGCTACTCTTGGTGGCTCACAGTGCCGCCGGCGTCTGCCGAGCTCACCTCTTCGATACCGGTCTGGGGCCAGATCTTGTCGGTCATTCACTACATGACTGCGCCCGGCGCACACATTCTGGCCGTTGGATTGGTGCTCTTGGCGTTGATCGCGCTGATGGCTCATGGCTTCCGAGTAGCGGCGAGGGGAAGATGAGCGAGTTTGAGCCGTTGCTGGTCTTGGAAGACCTGTGCATTCGCACCCCCGAGCGCACGCTGGTGGATGGCGTCAGCTTCACCGCTCACCGTGGCCGCATCACAGCGGTTGTGGGTAAGTCGGGGTCCGGCAAGAGCTTGTCAGCACGCGCCGCGATGGGTGTGTTGGACGTTGACCCTGGCCTCGTTCGCGGGTCGCTCAAGTACCCAGGTACCAGCGGGGACAAAGATTGGTTCGCTGGCGTGCACAATCAGGGCATGAAAGCGCAGATGAAGCTGCTCAAGCAGAGTCGTCATCTGCGTGGTGGGTACATCACCTACAGCCCGCAGTCGGCGTCGTCTGCGCTCAACCCAGGGCGGACGATTGGTCGGCAGCTGCAGATGGCCATCGAGCGTCGAGATGTTCAGCCTGCCAACCTGGGTGTGGCTATCAAAGCGGTGTTGGACGAAGTTGGGCTTCCAAGCCGAGCGGCCTACGCACTGCCGCGCGAGTTGTCGGGAGGCATGGCCCAGCGTGCCGCGGTCGCCTTGGCGATTGCGCCCATCCCACAGGTATTGATTGCAGATGAACCAGAGACGGGGCTCGACCCTGTTCTTCGACGTGTCATCACGAACCTGATGGTCGACGTGGCCAAGAACCACAACGTGGCCCTGGTGCTGATCACGCACAATATGGACACCGTCGCACGCATCGCTGACGTCATTGTCCGCGTGGGGGAGTAGTCATGGCACAGACCCCGATTGTTCGCGTAGATGCTCTGTGCAAGCGCTTCATCATTCATGGAACGTGGCCGTGGAGCCCCAAGAAGGATGTAGACGCCATCGTCAACGTCTCGTTCGACGTCATGCCTGGAGAAGTCGTTGCACTCGTCGGGCAGTCCGGTTCGGGCAAAACCACAGCGGCGCGATGTGTTCTGGGCCTAGAGACCATCACTTCGGGCCGTATTGAGCTGATGGGCGAGCGGTGGGACGCGCTCAGCGAGCATGAGCGTCGTAAGAAGCGTGCACGGTACCAATACATTCCCCAAGACGCGCTGTCCGCACTCGACCCGCAACAGACAGCCCTAGAGCATGTCATCGAGTCCCTGACTGTGCTTGGTGGTCTGGCCAAAGACGAGGCTGAACGAGTTGGGCGAGACATGCTCGGCAACCTCGGTCTTAACGAAAGACTACACGCGCTGCCCCGCGAGATGAGTGGCGGCGAACAACGCCGAGTCACCTTGGCCCGGGTATTTGCGCTGCAACCGGCGCTGGTCGTTGCGGACGAACCCACGAGTGGTTTGGACCCGGATCGGCAAGAGTCAGTTTTAGAGGACCTTATCGAGAACCTGCCCGAAGGGGCGGGGTGCATTCTAGTGACTCATGACATGGCTCATGCGCGTCAGTGGTGCAATCGCGCCCTCGTGATGCTTGAGGGTCAGGTCATTGAAGAGCTACGATTCCCAGACGGGCAGCCGTCTCACCCTTATGCCCGTATGTTGTTCGACCCTTGGGGAGAACACGACCTCGCCCAGTCCACGGAAGTGTGAATCCATGAGAAACCTTCTTATCTGCCTGTTGGTCGCCGGCCTGTCTTCGACAGTGCTTGCACAGGATGCGTTTGCTCAATCCGCAGAGTCCAGGGCCGAAGCCCGTCGTCTGCAAGGTGAGCTGGAACGTCGTGCACAACGTGGCGCATGGGAAGGCGTAGAGGGAACGTACCAGCGCATGCTCGCCCTTAATACTGAGCTTGAGTTCGACGGCCACATGATTGGCGCTCAGGCCGCTGGTGCCCTGGGCAAGACGTGGGAACGCTACCAACGCTTGGAGCGCGCGCTGGCGTTGCAGCAAGAGCAAGAGATTGTGGACTCAATGAGCGCCATTGATGGTGCTTACGGACGGGTCAGGTTGCGCGGTAATCCACGTTGGGACGTTGTCTTTACTCGCCCCGTTCAGCCCTTCATTCCCGATCAACGTAAGAGCATCGAGTACGGGTCTTTTGTTCTGACTGAAGGTGGACAGTTCGAGGGCATGCTGCCTGCGGGCGAGTACGTACTCGGCGGCGACGACACCAAAGAGACACTGACGTTCACGGTGGAGCCTGGTGAAGACTGGCAGGTCATCGATATCCAGCGTGGCTATGCTCGCGGTGGAGAAGGCATCGTCTACCACGGCCCTATTGCCACGGTGGGGTACGCATTTACAGCATCGCCCGAGCCGTCAGCGCCGGTCTTGATCGACGGATTTTCCGGTGGAGAGCGTCACAGCGCTCAGCCAGGTTCCGTCACGGGTAGCGGGCTTGGCGTGGAGCTAGGCTGGGAAGTAGGACCGACTCGATTGGTCGCCGCAGCAGCGTCGTTGTCGTACTCTGGACTCGTCTTTGGTGGAGAAGACACCTTCCACATGGGCTACGGTTGGGCCGGTGTCGCGCTGCGTCCTGGCAACCTTCGCATTGCGGTTGGGCCGACATACGGCGTCTTGCGCGGCAAAGGGACAGGGGTCATCCCCTCATTCGACGTCGGACAGGATCCAGGCCGATATCAGCCACAAAACATCGGTTACAAAGGCTCCGCTTGGGCTAGTGGCGCTCGAATGACCGCTTCGTACGGTTTGTTGGACTTAGAACCCCTTCAGGGGGTTGTTGAGTTGGGTGGTCACTGGCAAACAGACGGTGCTCGCTCATATTTTGATGTCGGTATCCGGGTCGGAATCGTTCCAAAGGTTCCGCGGTTTGAAGGGTAAGCGACTCCCTTTTTGTTATTTACGAGTTCTCTCGACACACGGTTGGAGATTTGCATGATTCGCACGACACCATGGCTACGCAAGGCTGGTACTGCGCTCGGAATGCTGGCTGGACTGGCTCTGGCCACAACCGCAAGTGCTGGTACGGTACGCTTTGAGGGTCAAGGGCATACTGAAAACCCAGTGTGGTCGACTGATGGCAGGTACATTGCCTTTGAGGTCAACCCGCTCGGAAGCGGCGATACGCACATGTTTATCGCCGAGGTGTCCGGCAGCGTTGCCAAGGATGCCAAGCGCATGTCGCTACCGGGTGGTGGCGGAGGGTTTGGTGCTGGCAACCAGGTCGCCATCAATCCCGCATGGTCATCCCAGGGTGTGGCACTGTTCGAAGGCAGCAACCAAGGCGGGCAGTTCCGTATCTACTACGCAAGCCCGACCGGTGGTGGCGCTAGCGAGATGCTGCCTACGTCCATGATTGCAGGTGACGTCACAATGCCAACGCTAAGCCCCGATGGCAGCAACATGGCCTTTGTGTCGGACTTGACCGGCAATGGAGACCTGCGGCAGTGGAACAGCTCCACCAATGCCATCACGCAGCTCACGAACAGCGAAGGCACCGAGATGTTCCCGCAGTATTCTGCGGACGGCAGCAAGATTGTCTTCACCCGTAAGCGCAACAGCATCGAAGCGGTCTACATGATCGACCTCGCATCTGGTGAAGAGCGCACCGTCTCCTCGGGCAACACGGATCGTAGTCGTCCAGCGTTTGCTGGGGACCGCGTTGTGTTCCTGTCACAGCGAGAGGCGGAATGGGACTTGGTGTCTGTGGATATGAATGGTCAGGGGCGTGAGACTCTCGCTCGCAATGTTCGAGTGGGCACGCACGGTCGCCCCCAGATCACGCCAGACGGCCGTTATGTGGCGTTTGCCAGCAATGACCCCACGCAGTCCAGCACAGTGACCTTGGCCCGCGTGGATGGGTCTGGAACGGTAGACATCCCCACCGAGTTCGTCGCATGTGGTGAGCCTGCCGTGACGGTTGTGGACGGCCGCACCTACCTCGCGTTCACCGCTCTACCGGATGCGGACGCCGCGTACCGTTTCCTGGAAGTGATGGACATTACTGGCCGCATCTAGCCGTAGTCAGTGATTGAAGGGGCGAAAGCTAAAAAGGGGCGATTCACACCAGTGAGTCGCCCCTTTCCGTTGCTGCACTTCCTAGAAGAAGCAGTGCACGTCTAGAAGAAGCAGTGCACGTCTAGAAGAAGAAGCAGCGCGCGTCACTGCGGAAGTTCGCAGACTGACGGTCGCTGGTGCCGGTGCCCAGCGGACGGCCACTCTCGGAGTAGATGAAGTCAGTGCTTCCGTCTGAGTTCTCGCGCACGTTGTAGGTCTCGGTGAACGGCGCGGATTCCTGCTGGATGAACTCGGGCAAACAATCGGACTCTTCGAAGTTCAAGGTGCCGTCAATGCTCATGCTGTACTGGCACGATGGACAGTTGATGGGGTCACCAGTGACGCCTGCAATGTTCCACACGAGCTTGCAGTCTTCGGCACCCGAGACCTCGCGCCACCGGTCATTGACAATGTGCGCCCATGCCTCAAAGCCCTCTACACGGCCGTCATCTAGCAGGGCGTACTCCCCAACAAACCAGCCCATGGAGCCGGCAACAGGCGTGCCCTCGAATCCGTCACAGGCGTCATCATAGGGGTAGGGGTTTGCCAGTGGGTCGGGCAGTCGGCCTTCATCCGGACCGTCGCCATCGCCCGCTGGGCAGCCGGTGAGTCCAATGGTGAGTCCAAGGGTGAGTACAGCTAAAGTCATCCAGCGCATAAGGCCTCCAATGCGCGCACACTAGCAGCCCTGTTTGCAGTTCGCCTACTCCGTAGGTGACGTCCGTGTATTCACCGGGTATGGCGCGCTCCTTTGGAGGACCGAATGTCTGATTCATCCAACGTCTGGGACGCAGGCGATGCCGCAACGGACGTGTCTGGAGCCGCCGGTGCGGGTTCCGTGAAAGCGCTCGGCCCCGAGACCAATGAGCTTCCGCCGGTGGCTGACATGTTCATGGCTACCATCGAAGACTTCAAGGAAAACTGGGCGGACCACGGGATGGTGGGGTTGGGCATGCTCCTAATCCTGATTCCGGCCGTCTCCGTCTTCATGCTGGTGGGCTTCGTTCCGTATGTGGCCGCAATCATTAGCGAAGACATCGCGCTGATTTTCGCCGGTTTGGCCTGGCTCATGGTGTCGTCTATTGTTGGCATGGCATTGGTGATGGGCCCTGTGATGTATGCGCTCTTCAGCATTGAGAACAGCTACTTGGAAGGGGACACAGAAGCCCTTGGATTGGGTGGCTTCTTCTCACGCCTGGGTGAACGCCCGGTGGGGGCCATTGGCTACCATGTCTCCGCTAGTGGGCTCGGCATGGTGGGCGTCTTGTTCTTCATCATTGGTGCGTTCATCGTCCAGATTGCTCTAAGCATGGCCCTGCCCGCGATGGTCGTTCACAAGATGGGCGTTGTTGCTGCAATCACCCGCTCTGCTTCGCACGTGAAGGACCACTTCGTCTGGCACCTGGGCTTCTGGGGGCTCGGCTTTGTTGTTGTGGCTATCGCCGGCAACATTCCGTTCGTTGGCTACGCCTTCGGCATGCCGTTCTTCGCCAACTACATGCTGCGTGGCTACCGCGCGGTGTTTGGCGGTATGGACTCGGACTACGCCGCCTACTGAGCGTCGGGCATGCGAAGCCCGCAGCTACTTGCGACTTCGTCCACAACGGCCCTCAGATGGGCCACGTGGAAGGTGGTGTAGGTGGGTCCGCTCGCGAATGGGACGTACTGGAACTCGACCTGTTCGTAGGCCAGCAGGCGCTGCAAGAACTTCTTCGGCTTGCGAAAGATCAGTTCGTCGGCCTCGTTGTCAGTGAGCATGACCACTTGCTCCGGCGTGCCAAGGTCGAACCGGATTGTGGCCCGTGTCTTCCATCCGTCGTCGGTTGTCCCGGAACTGTCTGGTGGGAAGGGCGTGCGCACGAACACACGAACCTTGCGGCGCGTGCAGTCGACGACCAGTTCGGGGACTGCCGTTTGGTCCGGGTAGGCAGCGAACGCTTCGTCGCCACGGAGGATGGCTAGGCGGGTTCCAGGCCAGGCGCTGGGGAGGTCGACCTCGACTGTCGCGCCATCTGCCGCTTGCGGAAGTTGGCCCTCGAAGCGAATGGTGGGGTCATCAGCGTGAGCGAAGAGCGTGAGGAGCATGAGAATCATGCCCTGATCATGCACTGGACTGTCAGTGATGGTCAATGACAGGTCTCGCGCACGGTGGCAGACGGTTACGGTTCTGCCCCTGCGGAGGCCTACCATGGCACATGTCACTGATGTCCAATCGACCCCAAATCCTGATGCCCGAAAGTTCGTAGTGTCGTCCCGCCTTGTTGAGGCAGGAACCTACACATACGCCACAGCGGCCGCGGCGGATGATTCGCCGCTTGCATCTGATCTGTTTGACATTGATGGTGTCGACAACGTGATGATTGCATCCGACTTCATCACCGTGCGCAAGCTGCCGAGTGCAACGTGGGGCTTGTTGGAGCATCAGGTCACCCATCAGTTGTCGGTGTTCTTGGGCAGCTACAAGATGGCCGTCACGGTGGAGACCGCGACCCACGGCGTTGAGCCCACCACAGATGTGGAGCGCGCCATCGTTGCCATCTTGGACGAAGACATTCGCCCAGCCGTTGCGAGCGATGGCGGAGAGGTCACCTTCATGGGCTTTGCAGATGGCATTGTGAAGCTCAAGATGAGCGGCGCTTGCGGAGAGTGCCCGTCGTCAACGGCAACTCTGAAGGGTGGCATCGAGCGCCTACTGTGCGAGGAAATTCCCGAGGTGCGGGAGGTCGAGCAGGTCTTCTGAAGTAAGCTCTGCTCATGGACCTTGACTCAGCACGCCGGTGGCTCGCCGAACAGAAGAATGACGATGGCTCCTGGGGCTACGTCCCTGGCAATGCCGGTGCAGGCGAGCCTACGCTGCTCGCAGTGGCGTCGGGCCAGGACGCTCCGGTGGACTGGTTGCGCGCCGCTGAACTAGGCTGGCCTCAGCTCATGTTGCCCACGTGCCTGTCGCGAACACAGGGATGTGCGGACATGGTGGGCTCCGCACGCGAGCTGATTCTCTCCAGTCGGGGTGAGGTGGTGCCCGCTGAGTTCGAATTCGACCCAGCGATTCCGGCATGGCCGTGGTTTGAAGGCACCTCTCCGTGGGTCGAGCCCACAGCGTACGCGGTGCTCAGCCTTCGCCACATGAACATGCACAGCCATCAGCGCTGTCTAGACGGCATCCACATGCTGTTGGACCGGCAGTGTGACGACGGAGGCTGGAACTACGGGAATCCAGCGATTCTAGGCAGCCGCCTCGAGAGCGACTTGGCCACGACGGGCCGGGTGGCTCTGGCACTGCCCACATCAGGTGCGACGACTAAAGCCCTGGTACGACTTCGCGACACGCTTGATTGGCAATCTACCGAGCACCTGGCGCTCGCCGCACTCGCACACATTGTGCATGACGTTGACCCATCCCTCTTTCTTGCCGCTCTAGCGAGTCGACAGCAGCCGAACGGGTCTTTCACGGGCCGGGTGGACCGCACGGCTCTCGCTGTCATGGCGTTCGCGGCGAACGAATCTGGTGAGTGCCCACTGTTTGTACCGAGGAGCACGCCATGAGTGACTGGAGTCGACGAAAGCTCCTGACTGGGGCGCTTGTTGGAGCAGGAGGCATTGCAGCGGCACCGTGGGTGTGGAAGAAACTGCAGGTCTTAGACCAGCCTAGGCAGCGGGTCTCAGCATTCCGCGCGGAATCCTATGACGCCGACCTGACCGATATCGTGACTCGAGGGCTGGCCGATTACCCGCATGTGATCGAAAAGGCCCGTGGTGGGCGCGTTGTGCTCAAGCCGAACTTGGTGGAGTACTCAGACGAACGGCCCGTCAACACGAATAGTGCGGTGATGATGGCGGCCATCGCTGCGTTTCGAGCCGTTGGCGCCCGAGAGGTGGTTGTTGCAGAGGGGCCCGGACACCGTCGAGATACCGAGATCTTGGTGGAGAACACCGGACTGCGGCGCATCTTGGATGGCCTTGAGGTGCCGTTCATTGACCTGAACGTAGATGAGGTCCGCGAGATGACCTTACCCGCCAACTTCACCGGATTTGGGCAGCTCATGATGGGCCGCACAGTGCTGGACGCCGACCTGTTTGTGAGTGTGGCCAAGCTCAAGACGCATCACTGGGCCGGGGCCACACTGACCATGAAGAACCTGTTCGGGACGGTCCCGGGCAGTGTGTACGGTTGGCCCAAGAACCCCCTGCATTACAAGGGAATCGACCGGAGTATCTTGGACCTGTGGCACGCGATTTCACCTGGATTCGGAATCATTGACGGAATTGTGGGCATGGAGGGAGACGGTCCCATCATGGGATCCGCCAAGGCGAGCGGCGTGATGTTCATGGGCGACCACCTACCAGCGCTCGATGCCACCGCAGTCCGCTTCATGTCTCTCGTCCCCGAGCGCATGCCGTACCTGGCGGTCTCTACAGAGGTGGGAGCCACCATCGCCGCCTCGCGCATTGAGGTGATTGGAGAGCTACCGGATGCTCAGGTCTTTGATGTTGTCGACCGCTTCAACTTCTTGCGTGCTTGATGGGTGATCTACGCGGCAAGACGATTGCTATCACTGGCGCCACTGGGTTCCTCGGGGCTCACCTTGCACTGGCTGGCCTCGCGTGTGGCGCTACGGTGCGAGCCGTTGTGCGCACGCCGGCGAAGGCTGCATGGCTGGCAGAGCTCGGCGTGCAGATTGCCAAAGCAGACCTGTCAGATGTGCCGGCGATGACCGAGGCATTTTCGGGGGTGGACGCAGTCATTGCCAACGCCGCTCGCACCGTTGCAAAGGGAGGTACCTTTGCCGACAGCCTGCGTGACAATCGGGATGGGGCGGACAATCAGCTGGTGGCGGCATCAGATGCCGGCGTTGAGCGTGTTGTGTACATCTCAACGATTGCTGTGTACGCCATGCGCATGCTCCGACGAGCGACCGAGTCACAGGCCATTCGCAATCCCGACCGTCGCCCCACAGACCTTGGTGCCTACACATCAAGCCCGCAGTACGCGCGAAGCAAGGCTGCGGCCGAGCTGGCGGTGTGGGAGCGAGCCGGAGAGCGGGGACTGGCCGTGACGAGTCTACGGCCTGGACCCATCTATGGTCCGGGGTGGAGCCGACTCAACCAGCGCTACCGGGACTGGAGCAATGCCCGCGTTGCAGTGCTGCCCACCTTCCGGTTCCCACATGTCCATGCAGCAGACTGCGCGCAAGCCGCCATGCAGGCCATACTGGACGATTCAACGGTTGGCGAGGTGTTCAACCTGGCCGGGCCGCTGGCGTCTCCCTACGGTGTTGTGGGGGCCCTCACACAGCTGCGAGACACCGGGCCATTGCGTGTACCGCTTGTGACGCCCGTGTGGTTGGGACTGGACGACAGCAAGGTCGAGAGACTGCTGGGTCGACCGCTTCGGCGCATCGAAGACAATGTGCAGGATCTGTTGTCGGATGACCTCATCAGCGACCGGGTCACCGAACTCTACTCGGCACTCCAGTCGCCGTCGGGACCCGAGTAAGCACCTGAGCCCTCGGCCGGACTTCTGGCTTGGAGGGTCCAGTCGTCGTTGGTCCAGTCCGCGTCGTTGCTGATTGCGGTGAAGAGCGGATCTGCGACACTGTTGCCGTCTGTACCGATAGGGTCTGTCCCACCTGCAATCCACGGAGACGTGCCTGAGAACACACTGTCTAGGACGGTGAACTCACTGCTTCCGCCAACGCTCATGGGCGAGGCGTCGTGGTTGGCGAAGATGCTGTTGGACGCGCTGGCGTCTCCAAGGAGCACACTCAAGAACGCTCCACCGATGACGGAACTGTTTCCCGTTGCAGTGACGCGTGACAGGGTCAGCAGCTCGCCACCCTGCAGAGGAGCAGCCTGGACTGTGATTCCGCCGCCAGAGCGTGCGGTGTTGTCGGCAATGATGCTGTTTGAGACGCTGACGATGCTGTCGTTGACGTACAGACCACCGCCGTCGAACTCGGCTGCATGGTTGTCGACGATGAGTGTCTGAAGCACCGTTCCGGTCGAGCGAACACTGTGCAGTGCGCCGCCATGTTGAACCGATTGGTTACCGACGAAGCGGCATCCTGTGATGTCGAAGGTGCCATCGACAACGGACACGCCGCCTCCGTTTAGCGCCAAAGAGTCTTCAACCGACACGGACACCATCGTGAGCGAAGCCGGCGCGGCGGTGAACCCAGCAACGCGAATGGCTCCGCCAGCAGCCGACAGGCCTCCGGACAGGGTCATGTCCATCACTGTGAGGTCGTTGGAGCCTTCGAGGGCAAAGATGGGGGCGTCATTGCCGAGCAGCACGGTCTGTCCGCGTCCGGCTCCAAGGACTGTCAGGTCTCGGCCATCGCTGACCGCCTCCACCGTCCACGTGCCGGCAGCAATGTCGATGGTGCTACCCGAAGCTGCGAGTTCCAGGGCATCTTGCGCTTGTGCGTAGTCGTCCGGGACATGAATCGTTCCGCGAACATCCACCGTCACCTGGTCGGGGACAGAGTCGACATCGCCGTTGCTGACAGTCAGAGCAATGATGTAGCGCCCGGCGATGTCTGCGGTGAAGGATGTGGTGCTGCTTGACGGTGTTGTGAGCGTGGCAGTCGAGCGGCCTGGGCGCTCCACAAGCTGCCATTGTCGTGCGGTCAGTGTGCCAGTGGACCCGCTGCTCGTCAGCGTGACGCTGTCTCCGGCATTCACCACTTGGTCTTCTCCAGCCTCGGCTGTGGGCTGACCCGCGGCGATTGTAGGCATGGGATCTGACCCGTCGACGAGGCCGTCTCCGTCCGTGTCGTCGTTGCGCGGGTCGGTCTTGTTCAGCCACTCGGACAGCGCATCACTGCTGTCTCCATCCGCGTCGCTGGTGCTGTCATCTACGCCAACGGACAAGCCGTTCTCACGCTCCCAGCCGTCTGGAAGACCGTCAGCGTCGGAGTCGATGTACCACTCGTTGTAGCCGTCGAACGCCCGGTCGCTTCCGTAGGCGCCGAGGTCGGCCACGCTGCCGTCACGGTCGAGGAAGTCCGGACTGCCCGCATCGCGCATGGGGCTGTCTGCACGTAGGTGCCAGTCGTCTGCTGAGACGAATTGGGGGTCGGCCAGGACGTCTTCAGTGCCCACAAGTGAACTGGGTGCCGCTGGGCCGTTCTCGTTGTTCCAATAGCCATTTCGTGTAGCGGTGAAGCCATCACCTGCGGCGACTTGCACCCCGACCAAGGTGTTGTCGGCCAGGATGGAGTGGGTGATCTGGCCGGATGTAGAGGTGACGAAGACCGCGCCGCGATTGCTGGAGTTTCCGACTACGGTGAGGAATGCCGCGCTCAAGTGTCCGGAAGCCGAGTAGATGGCCCCACCTGGGGACGGCGTTCGGTTGTTGGCAAACACGACGTTCTGCACAATGGCGCTGCCGAGGCTCGCGTACAAACCGCCGCCGTTTGCACCAGCGCGGTTGCCGATGAGACTGCCGCGGACCCACACCAGCGTGCCTCGGGTTGCGTAGACGCCGCCGCCGGAGCCCGTGGACCAGCTGTTGCGCACGTGGACGTCGGTAAACTCGACGTCGCACCCTTGAAGGCGGACAGCGCCACCTTGGCTTGAGATGGCGTCTTCGAACACCACATCTTCTGCAATGAAGTCCGACTCGCGGCAATCAACAGCGCCGCCGGTGATGCCAACGCCACCGCGGACGGTGAGGGAACGAAGCGCAAAGATGTCGTCTTCAAGCTGAATGATAGTGCCTGGAGTCGACGGAATCACGGTCGTCAAATCCGGGCCTGCTCCGGCCAATGTGACGGAAATTCCAGGATTACGGATGGAGATGCCGAACTCGCCAGGTCCCAGGCGAATCGTGTCGCCGCTGCTTGCGGCTTCGAGTGCGGTTGCGACGGTCGGGAAGTCTTCTGGAACGAGGATATCTCCGGTTCCAACGACGCGAGCGTTGTCTGGGCGGCTGAAGGCTGCACCGTCGGAGACAACCAGGGTGATGTTGTAGGAACCGCGCGCATCTGGGGTGAAGTCCGGGGTGGCGACGGCATCCAGGGTGGTGCCCAATAGGCTGCTCGCTGGTGGGGCAAGAGTCACGGTCCAGGCGTAGGTGAGGGTGTCGTCGTTGGGGTCGCTCGATGCCGTGCCGTCTAGCTGGCCGGTGGTACCGCGCTCAAGCGTCTGGACCTCGCCGGCGTCTGCCACGGGGCGGTTGTCGGTGGTGTTCAGCGGGTCTTGGCCGACAGCCACTTCGTCGGCGTCGCTGATGCCGTCGCTGTCGGTGTCTGCGAGGATGGCTGACGTTCCAAGGGCGTGTTCTTCGGCGTTTGTGAGGCCGTCATTGTCTGCGTCTGCACCTGGTAGGACATCTGCGGTACCGACCAGCGCCTCCCAGCCGTCAGACAGGCCGTCGCCGTCTGTGTCTACCGCGTAGATGCGGCTGCTTCGTGGTGCGTCGAGGCCGCCACCGAGTCCGATGTCGGCGCTGGAGCCGTCCAGGTCCTCGCTGCCAGGAACAGCGCTGTCGACGAGTGGGGAGCCAAGCTCTGCAAGCCAGATGTCATCGGTAGCGACTGCGTTGTCGGTGTATTGCACGACGCGAACAGCGCCTTGGCCGAGACCATAGGCGTCGGTGTTTCGGAAGCTAGACACGCTGGCGATGCTGGCGTTGTCTTGGGCATGACCGTACACAAGGTCAATGTGGCCAAAGGGGCCCTGGTGAATGACGGCACTGCCGCGATTGCCAACAAAGACCGAGTCCCGCACGGCGATAGGGCCGGTCTGTGCGACGATTGCGCCGCTCGCTAGGGTGGCGGTCTCGTTGCCGTACAGCACGCTGTGTTCAATGAGTGTGCGCGAGGTACCGCCCACAGCGAAGAGGACTGCGGCGGTCCGAGCGCTGTTGTCTTGGAACAGAACATTGGCGAAGCGATGGTTCTGGCGTGCGTCCGTGTCGTCGTACACAGCGCCGCCGGTCAGGACCGCGCTGTTGTTGATGAAGGCTCCGCGAATCCACGAGACCTCGCCAGTCACGTACAGGCCTCCGCCTTCTCGCGCTGAGTTGGACTGGAACCGCGCGTCAACAGCGGTGACATCGCCTTGTACGTACGCGCCGCCGCCAAGGCGTGTCGCCGAGCAGTCCTGCAGGGTGACGTCCTGGAGAACCAGGTTTCCCGTCAGGTCGATGCAGCCACCGTTGAGGTCGGTGTGACCCTGTTCAACAGTGAGGTGTGCCAGGCGCAGGTTTGCGGTGGCGGTCAGGGCAGAGCCGGACTCGGGCCCCTCAATGATGACGCTGTCTGCTGGGCCTAAGCCAAAGATGGTGAGGTTCGCGGTGCCGAGGTCCGCGCCGACATGGCGGCCTGGCTGCAGGGCAATCGCGGTCGCTGACTGGGCGAGCGCGGCGGCAATGTCCGGTACGTCGTCGGGCACGGTGACGGCGTTGAATACGGTGAACGCCACGTCATGGGTGTGTTCCGCGCCAGCGTCACTGACGGTCAGGGACAAGCGCCAGGTTCCGGCTGCATCTGGTGTGAAGCGGGCGTCGTCTCCAGTGACGGTCAGGGGGACGTCGCTGCCGCCAGCAGGAGGAGTGAGGGTCCACTCGCGCTGAAGGCTGTCGCCGTTGGGGTCGAAAGAGGCGGCGGATGACGCAGTGATGTCGTCCCCCAAGCGCACAAGGCGGTTTGGGCCAGCGTCCGCGAAGGGGCGGTGGCTGGAGGGGTCTGTTGGGCGAGTGTCGAGGTCATCGAGCACGCCGTCGCCGTCGGAATCGGCCATGTCCGGCTCGGAGCCTGCGGTCCACTCGGCGGCGTTGTCTACGCCGTCGCCATCCGGGTCTTCGCTGTCGTCGACGTCGAAGCGGAGCAGGCCGCGGGACAGCTCCCAGCCATCGGGCATGCTGTCGGCGTCTGTATCGAGGGCGACGGCCCCTACGGCATCATCCAGGCCGTTGTCACCACCCCATGCGCCGAGCTCGCCGCCGTCTGACGCCAGCCGAGTGAGCGCGCTGTCTGGGGACAGGCGCAGGTCCCAGGTGCCGACCGGACCCTCGGACTGAACGTAGACCGGCAGGTCGCGAATGCCCTCGGTCTCGTAGCCGTCGCTGGTGTCCAGGCCGGTGTTGTTCCAGGCAACCGCGTCAAAGCGAACGTCGCCGTCGTCCAAGTAGGCGGTCTCGTCGGTGCCATCGTCGTGGCCGGTGATGAGGCTGTCAATGAACTCGATGCTTGCGTCAATCGCAGCCATGGCGGAGCCGCGGCGTGACGTATTGCCGTGGATGGTCGTGTTGCGGAAGACGACGTCTCCCATGGAAGAGCGTGTGGCCAACATGTACAGGCCACCGCCATCGTTGGCGGCCGTTCCGCCGGCAATGACAATGCCGTCTGCGCGAACAGTGGCGCTGGCGAGGGCGATGTTGCCGCCGTCATCTCCCGAGCGGTTGCCCAAGAACTGAACGCGCTCCATGTTCAGCTCCGCGCCGTTGACGATGAACAGGCCACCACCGCGAACTTCAGCAACGTTGTTTGAGACGGTGCTGTCGAACAGGGAGAGCGAGCCGCCACGAAGGGCAATGCCGCCGCCACGCTCGGTGACGGTGTTGCCTTGAATGCAGACATCATGAGCGATGACATCGCCGTTGATCTCGAGTCCACCACCGTAGTCGGAGACGCCTCCCGCCAAGGTCATGCTGGCGACGGTGCCTGCGGTCATGGTCAACACGGTGCCCGCGCCGTCCGCGTACAAGATGGTCTCGCCGCAGCCGGCACCGGCGAGGGTGATGTCGCGGTCGGTCAGGTCGACTGTAGTAAAGAAGGTGCCGCGACCGAGCTGAATGACCGAGCCGTCTTCTACGCTGGCGAGTGCGGTGGGGACATCGGCGTAGTCTTCTGGAATCCGGGTTTCATCGGTGTAATCATCGCAGTCATCGTCGATGCTGTTGCCGGGAATCTCGCTGCTGTTCGGGCCGATGTTCGGGTCTTCGTCGTCACAATCATCAGGTGCGTCCGCGACTCCGGGGCGCTCGCCGCAGGCGAAGGCCGGCGCGTTGGGGTCTCCAGCACCGTCGCCGTCGGCGTCGGTCCACACGCGGTCTGACGGTAGGCCTTCATCAATCGCGTCGTCGCAGTTGTTGTCCTGTCCGTCGCACACTTCAGGCCGGTTCGTCCACGCTTCTGGGTCGGCGTCGTCGCAGTCGTCAGAGGCAACGGCACTTCCAGGAGGGGCTTCACAGGCTTGGGCCACGACCTCGGCGGTTCCGCGTCCGTCGCCGTCTGCATCTGCGTAGAAGTCGAGTAGGGCGCCTTCGTCTACCTCGCCGTCACAGTCGTCGTCTTCGAGGTTGCAGCGTTCTTCTGCTCCGGGGAAGGTGCGGTCGTCGGCGTCATTGCAGTCGGTATTTTCGAGGCTGCCGTCTTCGGGTAGCTCACAGACGCGTCGTACGAGGTTGGGGTCGCCAAAGCCGTCTCCGTCTTGGTCGAGGTACGCAAACAGGCTCACGCCCTCGTCAATGAAGCCATCGCAGTTGTTGTCGATGCCGTCGCACAGCTCGGTGGCACCAGCGTTGATGGAGGCGTCTGTCTCGTCGCAGTCTTTGCCACCACGAAACCCGTCCAGGTCGGTGTCGGTGGCGCAGGCTGAGAGCAGAGCGGAGGCGAGCAACAGAGAAGTGCGTGTCATACCGGCGAGCGTAGCTCCTTGTAGGTCAGCTGGCAGGCTCCTCTGACACTTCCGCGGGTGAGCTTGCTCCCCAGACGGCGTGAAACAAGGCCAATGCCGTGCAAGATACCAAGACCACCATGGTCAATCCTACGAAGACCATGCGTCCAAAGCTACGGATTCCCCCGCTGTTTGCAATGGTCAGTGACGAGAAAGACACCAGGGTTGTGACTGTGCTGAGGGCAATGGCGACGGCGATAGTCCGTGTGGCGCGCCAGGTCTGGGGGTCTGCCCGTAGGCGGTGGGCGAGGTGAACCACGGCATCTACGCCGATACCCAGCAGCACAGGTAGGGCGACGAGGTTGGCGACATTGAGTCGAATGTCCGCGAAGGCGACCGCCGCACTTGCCCAGGCCAGGCCCATGACCAAGCTCAGGCCAATGGCGAAGGTCCAGCGCAGGCGACGCATGTCCACGAAGACCAAGATCAGAACCGCAAGGAGTGCGAGCACCGCAATCCAGGGCAGGTCGTCGAAGATGAGCTCATACAGACGCGCTTGGAGCAGTAGTTCCGAGCTAGCGCGGGGGGCGAAGGTGTGTAGCTGCTCGGCTAGGGCTCCGCTATTTCGCACATCGTAGAGGTCTCCGGTGGCACGGATAAGGACAAACTCGTCTCCACCGAACAGCGTATACAAACCAGCAGGGATGTCGTCGCGGGTGCGCGGCTCACCGTCCCAAGTGCGCAGTGTTGCAAGTTGTTGGACCAAGCCGACTGGCAGGTAGCGCGCGTTCGGATTGGACAGTCGGTCTTGCAGCGCGGTGAGGGCGTCGATTCGGACGTCCTGGTCGGTTGGCACCAGGTCATTCGACGACATCACGCGTGAGACAGCGTCGATGCTTGCGGTGGCTTGCCGAATGCGCTCAGCGGCTACGTGAACAGGCTCGCCGTCACGCACAGGAACAACAATCGGCGGGTAGGTCTCTCGCATGCGCGCTTGGTCGGCAGCGTCCATACGGCTGAACACGCGACCTTCACGGGCAACAGCCGTGAAGTCGTACTCCACAGACAAGTGGGTAGCAGCGTAGGCCCCGACACCGACGGTGCCGATGAGCAGGACGGCCAGAGCGCCGCGAAGCACGCCGGAGACAGCGGGCGCGGCTTTACGTGGGGTTGGGGCCTCACGTGCGGTCAGCCCTGCGTACGGGAGCAGCAGTGGCAGGAGCACGAACATGGCGACCAGGCACAACACAAGGCCAAGGGCCAGGTGAACACCGAGCTGGGAGAAGCCGCGGAAGGACGAGATGGTCAGGGTGAGAAAGCCAGCGGCGGAGGTCAGTGCGCCGGTCACACAGGCAGGCCCAGTGACCCGCCAGGCGCGTTGAACGGCGGTGTCTAGCTCTGCAGTGGCAAGCTGCTCGCGTACAGAAGCGACCAGATGAACGGCGATATCAATGCCCAGACCGAGCAGGATTGCCGTGCCAAAGGTGGTGTAGTTGTTGAGCGGGCCCACAAGGTTCGTGAACAGCGCGAGCTCGACAATGCACGCAATGACAATGGGCGGGAACACCACAACGGCGGCGCGTAGGCTGCCTAGGCCTACAGAGAGCACCAGGAGAACGAAGACGGCACTGACCAAGCTAATCCAGCCAAAGTCCCGCTTGGCGTCTTCGAGTCCCTGGGCGGCGGCAATGTGAGGCCCGTTGAGGCTCTCGACGGTCAGGTCGAGGCTTGGAGCAGTGGCCAAGATTCGCTCGATGGCTTGCGCAGCTGCAATCGAGCCCTCGGGGTCAAGATTGTTGGCCACCGGGCGAATCAAGATACGGACTTCGCCTTCGGATGTGGGAAGCCAGGCTTCGGTGTTTCCACCTGCGATACGCTCCGAAAGGCTGGACAGCTCCAGCAGTGGGCCCAGCACCAAGGGGTTGGCGGCCGGGCCAAGAGCGAGGGCGCCGTCTAAGCGTTGGGTCAGCTCACGAATGGCCTGGGGCTCGAGCTGCATGAGTCGAAGGTGCTGCTCCAGGTCGTCTGGAAGCCCGGCGAGTGCCAAGTCAATGGTTGGGTCTGCGGTGAGCGCAAGGGCGAGCTGATCAGCACCGACGTCAAGAGCGTCTTCGCTTCCCGAGACGGACGCCAGGACCATGTTGACGCCGCCGGTCTCTCCAACCTGCATGAACGTCTGAACCATGGGTTCACTGGTCGGCAGCAACGCCAAGATGTTGGGGTCGATGCGCGGTGGAAGCCCGAAGAACGCAGCGACCAAGGTGACCAGGACTGCCAACGACGTAGCGAGGCCACGGCGCTCTTGGATCCAGCGTGCAATGCGTTCGATGACACCAGACATGTGAGCGACGAGACCCCGAGATAGACGCGCTTATTGAGCGGGCTTGAGACGGGTCCCCAAGACGATGCTGGCGCGGAACACTGCGTATGCCAGACCTGCGCCAACCAGCCCGTATCCGACGACTGCCGCGACCAAAAGCTGCGGGTTGTCTAGGCCCGGAATCGGTGGATGGACGTTGAAGGCGACGTGCAGGCACAGACATAGACCAGCGAGCAGAATCGCCGAGCTGTGGTGTTGGTTGGTCGGAGCAGGGGAACGACCCACCATGATGGCCCCGCCAATGCACGCGAGCCAGGTGCCAATGAGAACGAAGATGCTCATCGGAAGTGCAGGTAGGGACCGTGTTCGTCGCCGTCAGCGTCTACGACATACAGGGTCAGTTGGTTACCGTTGATCTCGGCCCACACAAAGCCATTCTCTTGGTCGTCTTGGAACTCGGTGTTGTTGACCGGGCGCAAGCCGCCGCCGTGGAAGTCGGTGTGTTTCGCACCGGCGCCACTGACCACAAACAACGTGTCGCAGCCGCTGGGCTCAGGAAGAATCTGGCGGTTGTGGTCATGACCGCTGAAGTACACGTCCAACTCGCCGCATCCGGCGTCGTCGAAGAAGTCTTTGACGTACTGACCGCGGATGATTTCGTTGATGCCAATGAAGTCGAGCAGTTCGGTCAGGCCTTCGTAGGCGCCGGCGTTTCCGTGGCGGCCGTTGCTGACATACGGGTGGTGACCGAAGCCGACCTTCCAGGGGGATGAGCTGGCGGTGAGCTCTGCAGCCAGCCAGTCCGTCTGTACCGTCTGTGTCCCGAGGGTATTGCCGAAGAACATGCGCGTGGTGTCGAGGCCGAACAAGGTGAGGGTCTCTTCTGGAACGGCATCTGCACGGGGGTGAGGCATGCCGTCATGCATGACGTAGTACTCGGACGGCATGGTCCACTTGCTGCTCTGTGCGGTGTAGTCGACCTGGTAGTTGGCCTTGTCTTGGTCCCAGTCCAGGCCCAATCCGTCGCCGCCGAGGTCATGGTTTCCGAGCACACCGTAGAACGGGAAGTCCAGGTTGGCGTAGGGAATCTCGAAGTTCGTCTGGAAGCGGGGGTCTGTGTAGCCAGACACTCCGGTCTGGTAGAAGTTGTCGCCTAGGTACAGGGCGAAATCACAGCCGCGCACAGCACAGAAGGCCTGAGCGGCGTCTGCTACTTCGGTCTGGCTCGCTGGGTTGGCCCCAGCATCACCGATAGCGATGAAGCGGACGATGGGCGGAGGAGGCGGCTCAGTGTCTGCTTCGGTGTCCACGTCTGGTTCGGTATCGGGCTCAGTGTCAACATCGACCACAGTGTCTGAGTCCACGCCAACATCGGACGTGTCGTCGTCTGCCTGGGTGAGTCCAGTAAGACCGTTGTTGCAGCCGGCGAGGGCTAGCAGAACCAAAATGCGCATACGAACTCCGTGGAGGGCCCAGTCTTAACCCTGGGCTCGACGGCTCGCATGTGGATGTTGTGTTGGGAGCGTCAGATCTACAGACTGCTCCCAGACCTCGTCGGAGTGGTCATGCTTCTAGTAGAAGAAGCAGGAGACGCCGACGTCTTCGGTATGACTGCAGTTTTCCGACGACGACCGAGGACAGTCGATCAGACGCTCTTCAACACCTTGGCACGCAACATCATCAAAGTGAGTTGGGGTTGCTGTGGCAGCGTCCTCAACCGCAGCGGCGAACAACACGACCCCGTAGTCGTAGCCAATTTCCCGGCAGGCCACGCCGGCATCGACGTCTGTGAACTGGTCATCACAAACAGTGCCGGCGACGTTGTTGATGAAGACGTTCAATCTGCCCGATGATGAGGAGCCGTCTGTCAGAAAGAGCGCGCCATCGGCCACACCGCAGGCCACTCCAACATCTTCTACGTGCGTGCAGTCACTCTCGCCGAGAGGGTTGGCGGGACACTCCAAGAGCTCCGTTTCTGTTCCGTCGCACTCCACGTCGTCTAGAGCAATGCCGTCGATTCCGTCGACCGTCTCCAATCTGTCCACCACCTGACCCCCAGACAGCTCCAGCTGGCGGCACACCACCTCGGCATCCGAGCTGTCGAAGAAGTCGTCGCACACTGTGCCCCATTGGTCGTTGTGCCAGACTTCCAGCCTGCCCTGAAACGAGGTTCTTCCGCCGGCCAGACGAACCTTACCCGTCCGAGTGTCACAGTCTCCGAGGGCTTCGCTACACTCGTTCGGACTGCAGATTTGTTCCTCGGTGATGCCAGCTGTGGCATCGCAGACGGACAGGATGTCACCGTCACAGGTGAACGCGCCCACGTCGCAGGTCACGATGGTCACGGAGGTCTCCGAGCAGGTGATGGTCGCGGTGCCGTTGCCATTGTCGACCACGTCGCAGCCGGTCCCGTCCACCCCCGCTGGGCCGTCGTCTCCATCGTCGCCGGCATCTCCATCATCGCCAGCAGCGCCCGGAAGCCCATCAACGCCATTGGACCCGTCAGCGCCGTCCTCTCCATTGGTGACGATGACGCTGGAGCCGTCGTCGCAGGAAATGGTCGCAGTGCCATCATCATTTTCAGCGACGGTGCACGACGAGCCAGGCTCCCCGGCGCAGCCGGTGATGCTGAGAAGTGACAGAGAAATCAACATGGTGAGTGTACGAGTGGACATGGTGTCTCCTTGGTTGGGAGACACCGCTATCCGCTTGCAAGTCTGTAGGTCTTACCCAGTCTTACCGACAAGACCTCTGGAGCCTGAGAGCGGTTCGTGGCACGTAGCGTCTGCCACGAACATCACTCTCAAGAGCGCTAGGCGCGCGGCCGCTATCCGTGGCTGCCCTTCTTCGGACGCAACACGGCACCCTCAGTGAGGTGCTCGTTCCACGATGCAGGCGCGAAGCCGTTATCCACGGGCTCCATGGTGATGCAGCCGTCGACCGGACACACAATCTGGCACAGGTTGCATCCGACACATTCGTCTTCATCTACGACCGGAACAAAGCTCTCACCCGGGTTGGGATGAATGCACTGATGAGCGCCGTCATGACAGGCGACTTGGCACAGGTTGCAGCCAATGCAGGCGTCAGCATCGATCTTCGCTACGATTTCGTAGTTCAGGTCCAGGTTGCCCCAGTCGTCGTACGCAGGGACGGCCTTGCCAATGAAGTCGTCTAGCTTTTCGAACTTGTGCTCGAGCATGTAGTTGTTGAGGCCATCAATCATGTCTTCAACGACTCGGTAGCCACGAAGCATGACCTCCGTGCACACCTGAACGGAGCTTGCGCCAAGCACCATGAACTCAACTGCGTCTTTCCAGTTGCTGATGCCACCAATTCCGCTGATGGGAATGTTGAACTGTGGATTACGCGCAAGCTGGGCGCACATGTGCAGGGCAATCGGCTTGACGGCTGCGCCGCAGTAGCCACCGTTGCTCGACTTGTTGCCAACAGCGGGGACGGGGACGAACGTGTTGATGTCCACGCCAATGATGCTCTTGATGGTGTTGATGAGCGACACACCATGAGCGCCACCGGCTTGCGAGGCCATGCCGTGCGGGTTGATGTCGCCAACATTCGGGGTGAGCTTCGAGAGCACCGGAATGGTGGAGTATTCCACGGCCCAAGAGGTGATTTCTTGGTTCACCGCAGGCTCTTGCCCAACGGCCGAGCCCATGCCGCGCTCGCACATCCCGTGCGGACAGCCGAAGTTCAGCTCGAGGCCGTCGGAGCCGGCATCGATGGCGCGCTTGATGATGTCTTTCCACTCGGCACGAGTCTCCACCATCAACGAGGTGATGACGGCGTGCTTCGGGAACTTCTTCTTGGTCTCGTAGATCTCGCGAAAGTTCGCTTCGAGCGGTCGGTCCGTGATGAGCTCAATGTTGTTGAAGCCCACTGCACGGGTGCCGCGCCAGTTCAAGCCACCAAAGCGGCTGGAGACGTTCTGAATGGGCTGTCCAAGGGTCTTCCACACCGCACCACCCCAGCCGGCATCAAATGCACGCTGGATTTGCTCACCGGAGTTGGTGGGCGGGGCACTGGCGAGCCAGAACGGATTGGGGGAGATGATTCCGCCGGTATTGCTAGTCAAGTCAGGCATTTCAGGCTCCCATGTACACGTGAATGGCGTGAGCAGCGCGTTTTCCTTCCGCAGCTGCATTGACGACTTCCTTGCCGCCGTTGGTAGCGTCTCCACCGGCAAACCAGCCCGAGCGACCGGTACAGCCGTCTTCGTCCGTCACAATGCGACCCCAGTCGACCTCAACGCCTTCAATGTCAGCGAAGAGAGCGCCGAGCTTGGACTGGCCAATGGCGACGAGCACAAGGTCAGCGGGAACGGTGATTTGCTTGCCAGGAATCGGCTTCTTGTTCTCGTCTAGGACGTCACAGACAACCGCAGTGACGTGGCCATCGGCGCCGTCAAAGGACACAGGCTGGGCGCGCCAAGCGGCCTTGGCCATCTTGGACTTCGCAGCAGCCCACTCGTGGGCGTACCCGCTCATGCCGACTTCAACGCCACGGTAGATCATGGTCACGTCGTCAAATCCGAGCCCGAGGGTCTCGCGAACGGCGTCCATAGCGGTGTTTCCACCACCTAGAATGACGACCTTCGATGTGTCAGCGGTGTCCAGAGTGGTGAGCTTCATCTGCTCAATCCAGTCCACAGCGCCCACAATACCGCCCAGGTCATGCCCAGGAATATCGAACAGGCGGTCAGGGCCGAGACCCATTCCCACAAACACGGCGTCATACTGTGCTTCGAGGTCGGAGAGAGCCACGTCTTTGCCGACTTCTACGCCGGTCTTGACGGTGATTCCGCCAATGGACATCAGCCAATCAACTTCGGCTTCTCCGCGGTCTGACTTCATTTTGTACGGGGCCACGCCAGTGACGTTGAGGCCACCGATGACGTCACGCTTCTCGTAGATGGTGACGGCGTGACCGAATCGGCGCAGCTCATGTGCCGCTGCGAGTGATGCCGGGCCAGCGCCGATCAGTGCGACCGACTTACCGGTGTCCTCACCGGCCTCGTAGAAGTCCCATCCGGCGTCATAGGCAGTGTCTGTGCTGTACAGCTGCAGCTTGCCAATCTGGATGGGTGGGATGCCCTTGTGATTGTAGACGCAGGAGCCCACGCACAAGACTTCGACGGGGCACACCCGAGCACAGCTCATGCCCAGAATGTTGCTGTCGAAGATGGTCTTGGCCGAGCCACGCACGTTGTCCGTGGTGATCTTGCGGATGAACTGCGGAATGTCGATGGCCGTTGGGCATGCCGTGATGCACGGCGCGTCTTCGCAGAACAGGCAACGGTTTGCCTCGGCGAGTGCTTGGTCTTTGGTGTAAGGGGTTTTGTAGTCCTCAAACACCGTCTCTGTACGTGTCTTGGGGATGCGCGACATCCGGCCTCCAGAAGGGGCGCGACTATACAGTAGGCGGACGATGTACGGTCAGCGGCGCAGTTCAGGAGGAGGCGATTCGAGTCCTCGCTCGCGCGTCTGTGTGTTCCACACCGTGCTGTATTCGTGCAGTGTGGGCACGCCGTCTGCGATGCACGGGTGCTCCAAGATCATGTCGCCACGGAAGAAGCCAAAGCGGAAGAACTGGGGGTTCATTCCCTCTTGAAAGCCTTCAATGACGTCGTCTGTATCCGTGGGTTCGATGCGCATGCTGACACTGCGAATGTCGCTGTTCCACCACAATGTGATGTCGGCGGTCGGTGAGCACGCCAAGCCCTCGATCGGTACATCTTGTGCGACGACCCGCACCCATCGGTCTCTCGCTACGCGCATATTGAGCCGCTCTTCTTGCCACATCTCTACGCGGACATCGGGATCACCGTCGTCGAACGCCTCTTCCACGCCAATGCCGTCTCCCTCCAGCGGGAAAATGGAGACGTCGAGGGTTCCTCCGCTGCGGCGCTCCCACGTGGGGTTCGGGTTCACGCATCCGACGGCCAACAGCATCCCAACAATCCACCGCATCACAGCCCTCCAGGCGGCCCATCTACTGTCGCAGTCGTCCGCGTGTCCTGTGGATGAAAGCGTCTGTAATGCTGGCCAATCCGTGCCATTCGCCGGCGAAGATCGGTGCTGCCCGCACAAATTCGCATTGTTTTTCGCTTTTGGTTTCCGCTCGACCGGCGCCGTGGGTCTGACAAGCGAACCCCACATTGGAGACTCACCATGTTCCGAATCGCACTTCCCGTTGCTGTCCTTGTCGCCCTCGCTGCCTGCGAGGCGCCTGCCGATTCTGTGGCTCCGCCGCTGCTCGAGGACATCTCCACCGCCCGTACCAGCCTGGACTTGGTCGACCGGGTCAGCGCTCTGGACGGCGCTGTTGACTTCCACCTGGCGGACATTGGTGTGGCTGCGGACTTCACAACGGACGCCTCACGGCTGGCGGTCACGGGTAGTGGGCTTGTGGATACAGACGGGCTTCCAACCGAGCGAGACGCCACGTTCGAGTACAGCAATGTCTACGCGGGCGCTGCTACATTGGCCTGGGCAGAGGGCGTGCGGGTTGGCGTTGTCAACCCACCCCAAGTCGCGATTGGCTTCGCAGTCAGCGGTGACGTGGTGCAGCTCGAGCCTAATGTCTGGGTGGCGCAGAACTCGGTCGACCTACCCGAAGGCACGCTGACCACAACGTTCGCTGTCGCTTGGGTGGGCATCGGATGGCTCGGTGAGATGCGCTACAGTGACGCGACCCACACCGATGAGCTGTGGTTCAACGGCTTCGTCTCCGCGGACGGCAACCTGGGGTGGTGGGACCTGTACTTCGACCAGGGTGAATCGGCGGTTGTTGAGTGGATTGGCGACGGTCAAGGCACGGGCCAGTTCGGCATTGGCGTGACGGCTGGCGAACACGTCGGCAGCCAGCTGTCCTACCTCTTCGCGCCACAGTTCGGACGTATCGACTTCCTGAACGGAAGCACTGGCGAGCACGCTTGGGTCCAGGGTCACGAAGACGGCTCAGGAGCGGTACGTTTGGATGAGTTCAACGACGGTGAAGAATCGTGCTGGGCTGCAGACGGTGTCAACGTCCTGTGTCCAGCGCTGTAGGCACCGGAGCAACCACAGCACGGATGTGACGACAGAGTCGTCTTCGTCCATGCTTCCTACGGCCTCTGAGACGCGCTTCGTGCGTTGCTCGGAGGCCTTGTTGCGTGCCGTCCTATGCGCAAAGGATGCCGACTCGACCGTTCAGAGTTCTCTGTAGGACGTGTTGCAGGCCGAAAATCGGTGTCTTCGCCCACTGCGACTGGATTGAGACGCGCTTTTGAATGGCCAACCGAAGGGAGTTGAGTCATGATGTGACATCTTTAGGGGGACACATGAATCGATTGATTGCCGCCGCGCTTGCGGTGGCTATGCTGCCGTCTGTGGCGTCGGCGTATCCAATGACGATGTCGTACACAGTCACGCCGACCGGCGGAAGCTACGACTACTGCTTCGACATGGTTGCTACGCGGGACGACTACCCGGATGACGTGGACTTCATCCTGGTGCCTGACCACGGCAGCACAAGCCCGTCCGATGCGTTTGCCTTTTCGGGCTGGAGTACGCCTTTCGGGGTGCCGGCTCCTTGGTCTGCTGTAGGCAGCTCAGGCGGCGGACATGCAGGGCCGACCGTCCTGAAGAGCGGTGCGCAAGGGGATGGTTGGTACCCATCAGGCGTTGGCGACCGGCGTCACTTCACGCTGCGTTCAGGCACGGCTCCAGACGCCTCAAAGACGGTGTACTGGTCGTTCATCAACGGTAGCGCTCAACCGAAAGCCAACTACGAGGTCGTATTCCAGGCCGGCACGGTCGATGTAGACGGCATTCCAGACGGAATCGACAACTGTCCTTGCTCCAACAATCCATCGCAGTCGGACGTGGATAATGATGGAATCGGAGACATCTGCGACATCTGTCCAGACGATGCCCTGAACGACTCCGATGACGATGGTGTGTGCGGCGACGTCGACATCTGTGACGGCTTCGACGACAACATTGACTCCGACAACGATGGCGTTCCCAACGGCTGCGATGCGTGTGCAAACGGTGACGACAACGTAGACAGTGACGACGACGGCGTCCCAGATGATTGCGACACCTGTCCGAACGACCCTGAAAACGACGCAGACGATGACGGTGTGTGCGGCGACGAAGACATCTGTCCAGATGGCGACGACACCATCGACTCCGACGGCGACGATACGCCCGATGACTGTGACGACTGTCCGTTTGATGCAGACAACGATGCCGATGACGATGGTGTGTGCGGCGACGTTGACCAGTGTGAGGGCGGCGACGACAACGCAGACAGCGACGACGACAGTCTTGCCGACTTCTGTGACGAGTGCCCGAACGACGCTGCGAATGACTCCGACAACGACGGCGTCTGCGGAGACGTTGATCAGTGTGACGGCGGCGACGACAATGTCGATGCTGATGACGACGGCATTGCCGACTTCTGCGACACCTGCCCAGCGGACCCGCTCAACGACGCGGATGACGACGGCGTCTGTGGCGACATCGACATCTGTGAAGGCGGAAACGACAACGCCAACGCGGACGGCGACATGCTGCCCGACTTCTGTGACGAGTGTCCGAACGACTCCGCCAACGACTCCGATGATGATGGTGTGTGCGGCGACGTCGACGTCTGTGAAGGCGGAGATGACACGGTGAATGCGGACGGCGACGCGCTTCCAGACTTCTGCGACGACTGTCCAAACGACGCCGACAACGACGCTGATGGCGATGATGTGTGCGGCGACGTCGACATCTGCGAAGGCGGAGACGACAACGCAAACGCCGACGGCGACGCGCTTCCAGACTTCTGCGACGACTGTCCAGAAGACGCGGACAACGACTTGGACGATGACGGCGTCTGCGGCGATGTTGATGAGTGCGAAGGCGGCGATGACGCCCTTGACTCGGATTTTGATGGTCTCGCAGACTTCTGCGATGACTGCCCAGAAGACGCGGACAACGACCTCGACGATGACGGCGTCTGCGGCAACGAAGACTTCTGCTTCGGTGACAACCAGACCGGTGACGAAGACGAAGACGGCATCTGCGACGACGAAGACCAGTGTGAAGGCGACGACGCTACTGGTGACGCAGACGACGATGGTGTGTGTGACGACGTTGACGAGTGCGAAGGCGACGACACCGTAGACACTGATGAAGACGGCCTCGCTGACGACTGCGATGACTGCCCCAACGACCCGCTCAACGACCTCGATGAAGACGGCATCTGCGGCGACCTCGACGACTGCCAGGGCGACAACGAGCTCGGTGATACCGACGGCGACGGCATCTGTGACGACCTCGACGACTGCCTCGGAAACGATGCAGAGGGCGATGCGGACGACGACGGCATCTGTGATGACCAAGACGAGTGCCCAGGCTTCGATGACGCCCTCGACCGCGACATGGACGAGCTGGCAGATGGCTGTGACGACTGTCCAGACGATGCCGACAACGACATTGATGAAGACGGCATCTGTGGAGATGTCGACGATTGCTTCGGCGACAACGAGACCGGCGACGCGGACGAAGACGGCTTGTGCGACGACCAAGACGGCTGCTTCGGTGACAACGAGTCCGGTGATGCGGATGACGACGGGATCTGTGATGACCTCGACGAATGCGCTGACGGCGCCGATGACGAAGACGCGGACGAAGACGGCGTTGCAGACGCTTGTGATGAGTGTGCGGAGGGCGATGACGCTGTAGATACCGATGGTGACGGCGTGGCTGACGCGTGCGACTTGTGCGAAGGCGATGACGCGACCGGCGATTCCGACGACGACGGCGAGTGCGATGACATCGACCCGCTGACCGCTGATGACCCCGTTTGTGAAGGGGATGATTGCGACCTTGTTGTCTCGGGCGGATGCGGCTGTACGACGGCTCCTGGTCCACTCGGAGCGCCCCTGGCTGGGCTACTCCTGATGGGAATGCTCGTGGTGCGCCGCCGCCGTAGCTAACCACTCATAGTCGACACTTTACGAGACCTCCGGGACGCGCTACGAGCGGCGCCCGGAGGTCTTTGTGCGCGGAATCCTGCTGCTGGAAGATGGTCGAGCGTTTGAAGGTTCAGGCTTTGGTGCCGTGGGAACCCGCGTTGGTGAGTTGGTCTTCAATACGTCGATGACCGGCTACCAAGAGGTGCTGACTGACCCGTCCTACACCGAACAGGTTGTGGTGATGACGGCTGCCCACGTCGGCAACTACGGGGTCAACAAAGACGACCCCGAGAGCGACGACGTCCAGGTCGCTGGGTTTGTGGCTCGGCGCTTCACAACCAAGCCGTCCAGCTGGCGAAGTGAACAGGGTCTTGGCGACTACCTCGCTGACCACGGCATTCCAGCTGTGCACCGTATCGATACGCGTGCCTTGGTTCGGCACCTGCGGTCTGCCGGCGCAATGCGATGTGCCATCAGCACCGAAGATCTGTCGACCGACGCATTGATGGCCAAGATTCGTGCATGGCCAGGAATGGTAGGGCGGGACTTGGCCACTGAAGTGAGCCGCACGGACTCGATTGTCTTTGCCGAGGGAAAGCCAGGCGCCAAGCGGATCAGCGTTGTGGACGGCGGCATCAAGACCAACATCTTGCGTTTGCTTGAGATGGAAGGGGTCCACGTCACCGTGCATCCCATCACCGCCTCTGCAGAGACGTGGATGGCCGGCGCTGACGCCGTCTTCTTCAGTAATGGCCCCGGCGACCCCGCTGCGCTGTCAAGCGTCCTGGAAGAGGTCAAGAAGGTCGTAGGGCGCGTGCCCACGCTGGGCATCTGCCTCGGCTGCCAGCTGCTCGGGCTCGCTGTCGGCGCAGACACCTATAAGCTCAAGTTTGGGCACCGTGGCGGCAACCATCCGGTGCGCGACGAAGCGACCAAGCGCATCGCCATTACCAGCCAGAACCATGGGTTTGCCGTGGACAGGGACAGCCTTGTGGCAGCCGGAGCCGTGGTCACTCACGTCAACTTGAACGACCACACGGTCAGCGGGTTCAAGCATCTAGGCAAGCGAGTGATGGCGGTCCAGTACCACCCCGAAGCGAGCCCTGGTCCGCACGACAGCGCACCACTGTTCGGTGAATTTCTCGCGTTCGTGGATGACGTCACCAATGCGTGATTGGGCGGCTGCGAGCCGCCAGTCATGAGTTCCTCGCGAACCTGACAGCACGACTCACACCTTCCGCCACTTGCCTCACAGCCCACAGCTCAAGCCATCCGCTCACAGCTCAAGCCATCCGCACACAGCCATTTTGAAGGACATCTAAATGCCACTCATGCTTCCAGAAGGCAGTACCATCATGGTCGTGGGCTCTGGCCCCATCATCATTGGCCAGGCCTGTGAGTTCGACTACTCGGGTACCCAGGCGTGCAAGGCTCTCAAGGCCCTTGGCTATCGGGTTGTGCTGATCAACAGCAATCCAGCGACCATCATGACCGATGAAGCGCTGGCCGATGCCACCTATATTGAGCCGCTCACCGTTGAGTTTGCAGCCCAGGTGATTGCACGCGAAAAGCCAGTGGCGCTGCTTCCGACCGTTGGCGGTCAGGTCGGCTTGAACCTGGCATTGGCACTGCACGAAGCTGGTGTACTAGCAGAACATCACGTCAAGCTCATTGGTGCGAACCCGGAAGCCATCGCCGTTGCCGAAGACCGTGACCTGTTCAAGAAGGCCATGATTGAGATTGGTATCGGTGTTGCTCACAGCGGTGTCGCCCATACACTCGCCGAAGCCGAAGTGATTCTCGATGACATCGGTCTGCCCTGCATCATTCGTCCGTCGTTCACCCTGGGTGGTGCCGGCGGTGGAATGGCGTACAACAAAGAAGAGTTCCGCGCGATTGTGTCTGAAGGACTTGACCTGTCGCCAACAACGCAGGTGCTCGTCGAACAGTCTCTGCTCGGCTGGAAAGAGTTTGAGCTTGAGGTCATTCGCGACCTCGCTGACAACGTCATCATCATCTGCTCCATCGAGAATGTGGACCCAATGGGCATCCACACCGGCGACAGCATTACGGTGGCGCCTGCGCAGACGCTGACCGACCGCGAATACCAAAACCTGCGCGACCTCTCCATCCGCATCATCCGACGCATCGGTGTGGATACCGGCGGAAGCAACGTTCAGTTTGCCGTCAACCCGAAGAATGGCGATGTCATCGTCATTGAAATGAACCCGCGCGTGTCGCGGAGCTCTGCGCTGGCCAGCAAGGCGACCGGATTTCCGATTGCTAAGATTGCCGCCCAGCTCGCAGTGGGCCTGACCCTCGACGAAATCGACAATGACATCACCCGAGTGACCCCAGCTTGCTTTGAGCCCGCTCTCGACTACGTCATCGTCAAGATTCCTCGGTGGAACTTCGAGAAGTTTGACGTTGCGAACCGGACTCTGGGCTCTGCGATGCGGTCGGTCGGTGAGGTCATGGGAATCGGGCGCACGTTCCAAGAAGCCTGTGTCAAAGCCATCAGCTCGCTCGAAGGCGGCTACCCGAAAGTCACCGAGCAATCTGAAACCGAGCTGCGTGCAACGCTCTCTGTGGCTACGCCAGACCGGCTTGCGACCGTGTTTGAGTGCCTACGACGCGGCCTCTCCATTGAGGCCATTCATGGCCTTACCAACATCGACCCCTGGTTCCTTGGCGAGCTTGCCGAGTTGGTTGAGGTAGAGACAGAGCTGCGCGGCAAGACGCTGGAAAACGTTGGACATGACGCACTGTTCGACGCCAAGCAGATGGGCTTCAGCGACCCCCACCTCGCCGATCTGTTGGGTGTGAGTGAAGGGGACATCGCGGCTCACCGCGTCTCAACGGGCATCGAACCTGTGTACAAGCGTGTCGACACCTGTGCCGCTGAGTTCGAGAGCCACACGCCATACCTGTACAGCACCTACGAAGATGAAGACGAGTCTGGCGACAGTCCCAGCGACCGCGTCATCATTCTTGGCAACGGTCCCAACCGCATTGGTCAGGGGTTGGAGTTTGACTACTGCTGCTGCCATGCAGCGTTCACGGTGCGCGATTGTGGCCTGACTAGCGTCATGATCAACTGCAATCCCGAGACCGTCAGCACCGACTACGATACGAGCGACAAGCTCTACTTCGAGCCGGTGACCCGCGAACATGTGCAGAGCGTTATGCGCAAAGAGAAGCCCCGTGGCGTCATTCTACAGTTCGGTGGCCAGACGCCGCTCAAGCTGTCGCATCACCTGACACCTGTCTTGGGTACGCCTGCCGACGCTATCGACTTGTGCGAGGACCGCAGCCGCTTCAACGTTCTGATGGACACCCTAGGCGTGCGCCAGCCGCAAGGAGCCATGGCCCACTCGGTCGAAGAAGCGCGAGCTGCTGCCGAGACGATTGGCTACCCGCTGCTCGTTCGTCCGTCGTATGTGCTCGGCGGTCGCGCCATGGCGGTCTGCTTTGACGAAGGCGACTTTGACCGCGTTGTCAACGAAGCCTTGGCCACAAGCGAAGCCAAGTCCTTGCTGCTCGACCATTACCTGGAAGGCGCGGTTGAGTACGACGTTGACGCGTTGTGCGACACCCATGATGTCATGATTGGCGGCATCATCGAGCATATCGAAGAAGCTGGAATCCACAGTGGCGACTCGTCCGGTGTGCTACCCGCCGTTCAGCTGTCAGCGCGACTTCGCGCAGAGATGATTGCGACCACTGAGCGCATTGCGTTGGCCTTGGGCGTCATTGGCTTGGTGAACATCCAGTACGCAATCCACAAGGACGCGCTGTACGTCATTGAGGTCAATCCGCGCGCCAGTCGTACGGTTCCGTTTGTTGCCAAGGCCACTGGTGTGCCGCTGGCTGCCATTGCAACACGGTTGTGTCTCGGCGAAAAGTTGGCGGACCTCGGGCCGTTCAAGCGGCGCGGTGAGGGGATGTTCTTCATCAAGGCCCCGGTATTCCCGTGGCGCAAGTTCCCGGATACCGACCTTGTGTTGGGGCCGGAGATGCGCTCCACAGGCGAGGTCATGGGGATTGGCTGGTCCTTCGGTGAAGCCTACGCCAAGGCGCTGACCGCTGCTGGAGTTCCACTGCCAACCTCTGGCACCGTGTTCATGTCCTTCCGCGATGCGGACAAGCCCTCGGCCATTCAGATTGCCGGCTCGCTCAAGCACCTCGGGTTCACCCTGATGGCAACGCGCGGAACGGCCACCTACCTTCAAGAGCGCGGCATTGACGTAGACATTGTCAACAAGGTCGACGAAGGCCGTCCGGACATTGTGGACCGCTTGAAGAACGGCGATGTGCAGCTCATCTTGAACACGCCATCCGGTAAGAAGGCTGCCTACGACGACCGCACAATGCGCAAGTCTGGCCTTCGCTACCAGGTTCCGTGCATCACCACCCTGTCTGCTGCACGCGCTGTGGTCTCGGCCATTCGCAGCCTGCGGGCTGGGGAAGTCAAGGTCATCAAGCTGCAAGAGATTCGCTAGGCCCAGGCGTGGATAGCTCGTCCATTCGGTCGTCTGAATGGGCCTGTGTGCGTACGACTCGCCCGAACATGTCTCGACGTGGCATGTGTCGGGTCAGAAGTACGGCGCTGGCGGGGTTGGCACGCTATGAGGCCCGGCCTGAGAGGCACGGAGGCTCTAATGTACAGGTTTGACCCCGAATGGCTGGAAAAGCTTGATACCCTGCGGGACATGGGTATTGCGCCTTATCCCAACGGATTCACCGTCACTCATACGTCGACGGAGCTGCATGAGCAGTACAAGGACTCAGAGACCCCGGAGACTGACGGCGGATCTGAGCCCGTGTCCATCGGTGGACGTCTGCTGTTTCGCAACCGCATGGGTAAGGCCATGTTCTTGCGCATCCAAGACCGGGGTGAGGCCAATGTTGCCACCACCGATAAGGACGGTGAGCACAGCATCAAGGGTGGTGTCATCCAGGTGTGGGTCAAGCGTGACAACGTCGGCGAAGATGTCTTCAATGGCCTGAAGAAGCTCGACATTGGCGACATTGTCTGGGCCAAGGGCACCATGATGCGCACGCGGACCGGTGAGCTGACGCTGTCAGCGACCGAAGCGGCACTGGCTGGCAAGACGCTTCATCCGTTCCCAGACCGTCAACACGGTGTCGCGGACGTTCAGACCCGTGCACGCCAGCGGTATGTCGATCTGTTCATGAACCACACCACCCGGGACACGTTCCGGAAGCGCTCGCGCATTGTTCGGTTCATCCGTGACTACTTCGAGGACCAAGACTTCCTTGAAGTGGAAACGCCAATGCTGCAGGTGATTCCTGGGGGAGCTGCGGCTCGTCCGTTCACCACGCATCACAATGCGCTCGACATTCCGTTGTACCTACGCATTGCGCCAGAGCTGTACCTTAAGCGACTCGTCGTTGGTGGGTTCGACCGGGTGTTTGAGATCAATCGCAGCTACCGCAACGAAGGCGTGAGCATCAAGCACAACCCCGAGTTCACCATGCTGGAGTACTACCAAGCATGGGCGACGGATGCGGACTTGATGGACCACACCGAGACGCTGTTCTCGAGCCTCGCTGAGCGCATTTGTGGCAGCACGGATGTGGACTTCCAAGACCGCACACTGTCGTTTGCCGCACCGTTCCGTCGTGCAGACATGGACGCGCTCATTGCAGAGCATACCGACCTGACCCTCGAAGCCCTGCAAGATGCGGATGCGATTCGCAGCTGGTGGGTGGCCAAGAACGGCGATGGTGAGGACCTGCCCACAACGTTCGGTCGCTGGTGGGAGAAGTTGTTTGACGTGTACGTTGAAGACAAGCTCATCAACCCAACCTTCGTCACAGGCTTCCCGGCAGAGATCAGCCCGCTGTCTCGCCGCCGAGATGACGACCCCAAGCGGGTAGACCGCTTTGAGCTGATCATCAACGGCTGGGAAATCGCCAATGGCTTCTCCGAGCTCAACGACCCGGTGGACCAGGCAGAACGCTTTACGGCCCAAGTCGCAGCGCGTGACGCTGGCGATGACGAGTCCATGTTCTTCGACGCCGACTACGTGCGTGCTCTGTCCTACGGCATGCCTCCGACAGCCGGTGAAGGAATAGGCATCGACCGTTTGGTGATGTTGTTGACCAACAGCACCAGCATCCGCGAGGTCATCTTGTTCCCGACCATGCGTCCCGAACGGCCCGCCGACACCGACACCGAGGCAGACGCGTGAACGAAGCCACACCACCGGGCGACCCGTCTCGCGAGACGGTCGACTTTTCAAAGCTACCGCCAATCCCCGAGTCGGGGAGCCCGCGGTCGGCTGAGTGGTGGTTGGCTCAAAAGCACCTACGAAGCAAGAAGGGCGAAGCCTTTCTCTCGCTAGTGACGGTGCTGTCGATTGTGGGCGTTGTCGCCGGCGTCGCCATCTTGAACTGGGTCATTGGCGTGATGACTGGCTTTGAGGTGGACCTGCGGGACAAGATCTTGGGCGCCAATGCCCATGTCATCACCCGCCGGTACTCGGGCTACGTTGTGGATGCACAGCGGGTCAGCGACAGTATTGAAGAGATTCAGGGCGTGCGCGCTGCGGCCCCCTTTGTGTACGGCGAAGCCATGATTCGTACACCGGGTCATGAAGGTGGCGGCGTTGTCTTCAAGGGTATCGACCCTGAACGTCACGGTGATGTGACCGCACTCATGTCGTCGTTGGACTTTGGTCCCGCGGGCGAGCTCACCACGGACGAAGCGAAGCTGGAGATTTTCCGCAGCCTCGCGGACCCCATCGCACCACCCGAGTGGGACGATGAAGGCTCTCCAATGCCGGGCATCATCATTGGCCGCGTGCTCGCTCAGACCCTGGACGTTGGCCCTGGGCAGTTGGTCACAGTGGTCAATCCAATCGGCGGCGGAATGGGGCCCATGGGCGTTCCTATGCCGTCCGTCGGACAGTTCCGTATTGCCGCTACCTACCACTCGGGCATGTACGAGTACGACAGCAAGTGGACGTACGTACACAACACCACTGCACAAGACTTCATGAACCGCGGCGAAGCGTGGGACGGCATTGAAGTCGCCCTCGACGACATTGATGACGCTGTGGCTGTCTCCGAGCGCATCAGCGACACACTTGGCTATCCGTTCTACTCCAGCCACTGGATGGAAACGCACGCCAAGCTCTTCGATGCTCTACGGCTCGAGAAGTACGTAATGGGGCTCATTCTCTCCATGATTGTGTTCGTTGCAGCGCTGCTCATCGTCACAACACTCATCATGCTGGTCATCACCAAGGCACGCGAGATTGCCATTCTCAAGGCCATGGGCGCTGGGCGTGGCTCTATTCTGCGCATCTTTGTGATTGAAGGCTCGCTGATTGGACTCATTGGAACAATCGTCGGCACCATACTGGGCGTTGCCGGATGCTTCTTCTTGCGCTGGTACGGCTACCCACTAGAGACGGACGTGTACTACCTGTCCGAGCTTCCAGTGGTCATTGACCCCAGAAACATCATCACGATTGCGGTCGGAGCATTTACGATTTGCTTCATCGCCACACTGTACCCGGCCTACAGAGCGTCTCTGTTAGACCCGGTCGAAGGGCTTCGGTACGAATGAGTGGTGTAGCAGTCAGACTAGAGAACGTGCACAAAGCCTACGAAAAAGGCGGCGCCACCATCCGTGTGCTTACGGACTGCAACCTGGAGCTGGCGGCGGGCGAGGCGGTGAGCATTGTTGGACCCTCCGGCTGCGGAAAGTCGACCTTCCTGCACTTGCTCGGCATGTTGGACCGGCCCGGGTCCGGGCGCATCTTGTTTGACGACAAAGACATCGCAGCAATGCGCGAGTCGGGCCGTGACCGTCTACGCAACCGACACGTCGGCTTCGTCTTTCAGGCCCACCACTTGCTGCCCGAGCACAGTGCGATTGACAACGTCGCTATTCCTGCACGCCTGGCTGGCTGTTCAGCAGCGGTCGCCCGCGGCCGTGCCGAAGCCTTGCTCAAGGCAATGGGACTCGGCAAGCGCATCAGCCACCGTCCCGGAGAGCTTTCTGGTGGTGAACAGCAGCGGGTCGCGATTGCGCGTGCCATGGTCATGGGCCCCGGTCTTGTGTTGGCCGACGAACCCACGGGCAACTTGGACCCAGCAACGTCTGATGGCGTGTTCGAGCGTATGATGGACATGGTCAATCAACTCGGCAGCACCCTTGTCGTCGTCACGCACAGCCTAGAGCTAGCGGGGCGCTTCAGCAGAAGGCTTCGCTTGAACGACGGCCACTTTGAAGAGGTCACGGTATGATTCGTGCGTTGCTCGTTGCCGCTGCCTTGTGGCTGATGGTCCTACCTACCGCCTCTGCCCAGACCATCACGGATGCTGTCGGCCAGGTCATGGACGTCAAGGTTGAGGGTACCCGACGCCTCGAGCCGTTTGTCGTCTTGTCTGCGGTCGACCTGTCCCGTGGCGATACTCTCACTGTCGCACGCGTTCGCCGCGACCTGAAGTCTGTGTTTGGCACAGGGTTTTTCGATGATGTGCGCGTAGAATCGCGTCCAGTTGATGGTGGCGTTGACCTGGTCTTTATTGTGGTGGAGAAGCCCGCTGTTCGGCAGGTTCTGCTGGAAGGGCACAAGAAGATTGACGACGAAGACTTGCGCGAAGTCATGGATATTCGCCCGTTCAGCGTCCTGAACGAAGCGTCCATTGCGCGGAACACCCAGCGCGTCACCGACTTGTACGTTGAGAAGGGCTACTTCCTCGCAAGTGTGACGCCTCGAATCGTCGAAGTGACCGAATCACAGGTTGATTTGGTCTACGACATCGTCGAGAACCGCAAGGTCGTGGTGCAGGAGATTTCCTTCACTGGAAACGACAACCTCGTGGCGTCCAAGCTGCGCCGGTTCATGCAGACCAAGCAAGGTGGTGCTGTTCCGTGGCTGAGCAGCCGTGGTGCATTCCAAGAGGAACTGCTGGCCACAGACGTGGACACCATCCGATTCTTGTACTGGGAAGAAGGCTACTGGGAAGTCCAGGTCAGCCCGCCCAATGTGTTCTTGTCGCCAGACAAGCGCAGCATTCACATCAGCATTCATGTAGACGAAGGCATTCGATACAGCGTTGGCCAAGTCCAGGTCACAGGTGATTTCTCACCGGAAGAGGGGTTGACTGAAGAGGCTGTTCGGCAAGTGGTTGAAGGGGTGCCCGTCGCGGATATTCAAGAGACCCAGTGGCGCGACGCAACGGGCCGCAGAGACCGCAACTACAACTTCTCCACGCCCGCTCAGTCGCTCACCGAAGGCGACACGTTCAGCTACACGAACTTCGATGCTGTCCGTCGCAACGTCGCAGCGTTCTACCAAGACCAGGGCTACGCACGTGCAAACGTCGTCATTCAGCCCATCACGAACCCTGAGACGGAGACGATGGACTTCATCGTCCAGATTCAGAAGGGCGAGAAGATGCGCATTGGCCGCATCGACATCGTGGGCAACGACCCCACGTACGACAAGGTTGTTCGTCGGGAACTTCAGATCGACGAAGGAGACGTCTACCGCGGCTCTCTGATGCGGGCCTCCGAGCTCCGTGTTCAGCGCTTGGGCTACTTTGACCAGGTCCGCGTGGACGAAGTACCGTCCTCCGAGCCAGGTACCGTGGACCTCAGCGTCCGAGTGAGTGAACAGCCGACCGGAAGCTTCCAGTTCGGCGCCGGCTACTCAAGTGCCGAGTCCATCATTCTCAACGGCTCCATGAGCAAGCAGAACTTCCTGGGTCTTGGCTACACCGCCTCTGGTTCGGTCAACTGGTCACGTAGTCGCAAGCTGTACAGCGTCGCCATCTCTGACCCATACTTCCTCGATACCCGCTGGTCTGCATCGATCGACGTGTTCAACCGTGTCGAACAGTTCCAGATCAACCAGTTCAATCGCGGTGGTTCGTTCGGTGTGGGTCGCTGGCTTGACGCACGCGACGACATTCGTCTGACCATGGACTACACCTTCGAGCAGGTCGGTCTCAACCAGATCTCACCGGTTCAGAAGCGCTTGGTCGGCGGCGACTTGTTCCGCAACGGCTTCACCTCGACTCTGGGTCTGAGCCTGTCCATCGACAAGCGCAACAACCGAATTCGCCCGACACGTGGCTACTTGTTCAGCGCAACATCCGCGCTGTCTGGCGGCTTCCGCGTCTCCGACGACCAAGTCTTGTCGGTGCTCGGTGGCGACTTCAACTTTGTTGAGACTCGCGCCAACTTCCGCTTCTACTGGCCGCTTGAGAAGAGCGAGACGTTCATCTTCCGCGCCCAGACTACTCTGGCTCGGGTGTGGTCCACCGACGGCCGCACGCTGCCTTTCATCCATCGCTACCGCGCTGGCGGCATCTACTCGGTGCGTGGCTTCAGCCCGTTCACCTTGGGGCCGTCTATCCGCGGAGTCAACGGGGATGACCCGGACCTACCCGACAGCAACATCATCGTTGGCGGTACCGAGCAGTGGGTGAACAACTTTGAGATTGAGTCGCACTTCTTGAAGGCGGCTGGCATCTCCGGAGTTGTGTTCTTCGACGCCGGCAACGCGTTCGGTGACCCATGGGACAACGGACACATCAACCCGACCAAGCTTCGGTTTGCAGCGGGTGCTGGTATCCGCTGGCAGTCACCGATGGGACCGCTGCGCTTCGAGTACGGCATTCCGTTCAATCCGAGGGAGGGGGAACGGAAGGGTGTGTTCGACTTCGGCATCGGCGGCTTCTTTTAGAAGGCGATGTGGCGCTGGATTCGGCGTCGCTGCAGTTCTAGCGTAGCGAGCTACGCGTCGGCCTTTGCTCCTTGCCTCCCACGCCACCTCACCTCCTAAAAGGGTATTTGGGAGGTTGGAAAGGAAGATGTGGCGCGGTATTCGGCGTGGCTGCGGTCCTAGCGTAGCGAGCTACGCGTCGTCCCTGGCTCCTTGCCTCCGACCCCACCTCACCGCTTAGAAAGGAGTGTTGGAAGGAAGGGTATGGCGCGGGCTTGCACTATGTTCAGCGTCGCTACAGATCTAGCGTAGCGAGCTACGCGTCGTCCCTGGCTCCTTGCCTCCGACCCCATCTCACCGCTTAGAAAGGAGTGTTGGAAGGGAGGTTATGGCGCGGGCTGGGGCTATATTCGGCGTCGCTGCGGTCCTAGCGTAGCGAGCTACGCGTCGGCCTTTGCTCCTAGCCTCCGAACCACTCTCCGCCGCGCTGGCTTGTCTCGTGTGGCTACAGGGGCGAGTAGGTAGGGCGCGGCTCGGATTCGGCCTTGCTGCGGTTCTAGTGTAGCGAGCTGCGCGTCAGCCCTGGCTACAAACATCCGCTGCCCCACAGCTTGCGAATCCCCACAGCTGGACTCCCAATGCCGGCGCCGAAGGGCGTCTGCTCTGACCTCTGACTTCTGACCTCTGACTTCTGACGTCTGACCTCCAGAACCGCCAAAACCCCGCTACTCCACATAGACAGTGTCTACGGTGCAATCTTCCAGCCGCAGCCTTCATTGGCAGCGTCTAGGATGGACTCAATGCGGGGCTGCTCGAAGTTGGCTGGGCACTGAAAGCCGTTGGGCTCGAAGGATTGGATGAACTCACCGCCTTCGTAGCAGTCGCACTGGGTGGGCTGGGTGCGGCCGTCGCAGCGGACTTCGTAGTTGGTGCCGTCTTCACAGGAACCCCAGGTGAAGCCGCAACAGCCGTCCTGACCGTCACACTCGGGTGTTGTGGCCTGGCTGTCCTGTACGAGACACTCGGTCTCTCCACAGGCAGTCAGGAGCAAGGGCAGTAGGGCGATGAAGCGCATGGAACGTCCTCCGAGACTGTTGGCTAACCGTCAGCACCTGCAGATGCCGCGAAGCCACCACTGTTGAGCTTGTCGCGGTAGCTGTCGAGCGCCTTCTTCACGTGCCCAGAGAGCAGCAAGGCACCAGCAATGTTCGGTACTGCCATGCCAAGAACCATCAGGTCGCTAAAGTCGAGCACGTTGCCGAGCTTGATGACTGCGCCAAAGACGACAAAGCAGACGAAGACCAACTTGTAGGGCAAGCGCGCCCAGTCGCCAAACAGCCACACGGCGGCACGCTCGCCGTAGTAGCTCCATGAAATCATGGTCGAGAACGCGAACAGCACAACGGCGATGGTCAGCACGTAGGGGAACCACCAGAACACGGTCTCGAAGGCAGCTGAGGTCATCAGCACGCCGTCACCGGTGTCTTGGGTGTACACGCCAGTCACAACAACGACCAGGCCGGTCATGGTGCACACTAGAATGGTGTCGATGAACGGCTCGAGCAGTGCCACGATGCCTTCGCGGACGGGCTCTGGCGTACTTGCCGCAGAGTGAGCAATCGAGGCCGAGCCAACGCCCGCTTCGTTGCTGAAGGCAGCGCGCTGGAAGCCAACGACGAGAACACCCATCAGGCCGCCAAGGCCGGCGAGGGGGGTGAAGGCTTCACCGATGATGAGGCCGATAGCAGCTGGGACCTCGGAGGCGTTGACCGCCAGGACGCCAATGCCAGCGAGCAGGTAGACGCCACACATGACGGGAACGATGACGCCCGCAGCCACGCCAATGCGCTTGATGCCGCCCATGATGACCATACCGACGAGGCCCGCGAGGACCACGCCGTAGACGACAGACATGTAGAACACTGCATTTTCGGTTCCCAAGTCTGGAACCAGGTTTGCAGCGACACCAGCGACAGCGGCGAACGACTGGTTCGCCTGGAACATGTTGCCGCCGCCGAAGCTCGCGCCAATGCACATCACCGCGAACAATGCAGCCAGCGGGTAGCCGACAGCCGAGCCAACGAGCTTGCCCGAGCTTCCAAGACGACGCTCAGCGAGCTCCACGATGCCGCGTGACAGGTAGTGCATGGGACCGCCGGACACTTCGCCCTTAGCGTTGGTGCGTCGGTACATCTGGCCGAGCGTGCACTCGACGAACTTGGAGGACATGCCCAAGGTGCCCGCGAGGACCATCCAGAACACCGCGCCAGGGCCACCAGTCGCAACGGCAATGGCGACGCCAGAGATGTTTCCAAGGCCAACGGTTGCGGACAGTGCCGACGACAACGCCTGGAAGTGACTGATCTCGCCAGGGTCTTCGTCGTGGTCGTAGCGTCCGGCGGTCACGGCGATTGCGTGGCCGAACATGCGGACGTTTACGAACATCATGCGGAAGGTGAAGAACACCGCACCGAGAATCAGCCAGAAGACCACAAAGGGGACCTTAAGTTGGCGAGGATTGCCGACGTCTGCCAATGTGGAGTCCACTGCAGGAACGGACAGAACCGCGCGGCTCAGGGAGTCGATCGACACGACGGTTGCAGCCACTTGAATGGTGACGTCTTCCATCTCACCTTCGGCATTTTCAACCTGGCGAATGGCGTCGACTGGAACCTGCATGCCAGCGACGATGGGCAACAAGTCGGACGGCAACGTGCCGCTTCCAGAGCGGACTTCGCCAGCGGGCGTGACCTGCAGCTTGATGCCCTCGGTACCTGGGGCATCGACGGACAGCAGCACTTCGCTTCCATCTGCAGCGAGCAGCTCAGCCTGACCCAGAGCAATGCCCATAGCGGCCAGATCAACACGGCCACCGATGGCCGAGCCCATGACCTGTCCGTCTTCGATGGTCAGGCTGTAGGTGACCCCACCCACATCTCGTTCAACTGGCTCGTCCAACACAGGAAACTTGCCTGCGAGGCTCGCAATGTGAACATCCCCCATCTGCACAACGCCGGTCTCCGACACGCCGAGAGCACGGGTAAAGAGCGGCGCATTGGCTGCAGAGTACGGGGCGATGACCTCCATCTCATTGACCGAGCGTTGCAAGAGGAACTGGTAGGCGTCCGCACCTTCAGGCAGCGACTCGCCACGCACGGGCTGTCCAGCGACGTAGCGCTGGAGCTCCACATCTAGAGCAGGGTTGCCCAGGAGTGGTTCTTGAGCTTCAGCCGGGTCCATCGTGTTGTCAAAGACCCACAAGTCGTAGAACAACACGGAGAACAGGGGCGCAACGAGGTAAGTACCGAAGGCTTCGTCTACAGCGTCCATCGTTGAGGCTGCGGCCGCCGTTTCCTCAACTTCGTCCTGTGCCTGGGCGCTTGCTGTGACGACTAGGAGTGTGAGAGTGGCCATCAGCCAGCGTGACAGGGCGTTCAAACGGTACATCAATCCTCCGGAGGCCGTGCCTAGTAGCACTCTTGGGGGGATTTCCAAGTGAGAGGAATGACAGGCGTGACGCAATCGCAGTGGATACTGGTTTTGATGGCGGGATTGAGCGCTTGCACCCTGGGTGACAGCCGAATTCAGCTTGCCGACATTGAGGCGCCGGTTCAGCTTGCAGTGGGCGAGACGGTAGCCCGAATATCGGCGCGAACCGACACCGATGGCTTCTACGCCCTCGGCGTCGCTCATGCCCAGGCTCGGCCGGAGGCTCTTCGAGTACAGCACTGTCGTATCCATTCCTGTGACGTGCCCTCTGACGTCCTCTCACTCGGCTTGGTGGCTATGGGTGAGCAACGAATGCTGCAGTCCAGCCCAGAAGAGCGGCGGTTGTTGGACGCCTACTCGCGCGGCATCCGCGACACGCTGCCGGGTCTTGCCTGGCAAGCGGCGGACAGCGTGGCTCTGGTGTATCTGCGCGGCCTAAGTCACAGCGCCGGCCTGATGACCGAACGGTCTGCACTGCTTGCTCAACAGCTTGATGTTCTGGACTTAGATGACGCCATTCGGGACGACGGGTTGGCGACAGAGACTGCCTGGAACGACCTGCGCGGTCAGCTTCCAAACGACCCCATCATTCCAGCGGCATTCCTCACACCGGCACCCGTGACGTCTGCCGTGGCTGTCAGCTCGCGTCGCAGCGCGTCGGGTGCCTCGGTGCTTGGTGCGGTGATGGCGCGCAGAGATGTCGAGGTTGAGCTGCTCGCTATTCAGCTGGAGACTCCGAATTTTCACGTCAGCGGACTCACAGAACCAGGAATCCCGGCCTTCTGGGCAGGGCGCAATGGCTCCACTGCCTGGTCGCTGACCGCAGCCAATACCGATGCAATGGACCTGGTTGTCGTCGGGCTGCAGGAGCGCGTGTACACCGTCGCTGGCGAAGAGTTTGTGCTGTCTGATGACGATATGACCGAGATGGGACCCCTGGTTGCCCGCAATGACAGCGTTGGGCTCGTCCTCCGCATGGCGGGTGTTGAGGCCACGGATGAGACGTTGCCGGTTCTGTGGGCATTGGCACAGACACCGACGGTCATTGAAGCCGTTCGTGCCTTCGACCGCCCAGTCGGTTCCGCTTGGCACTTGGTGAGCGCAGATACCGAAGGGCACATTGCAGATGCCGTGGTTGGGCGCATTGTTCGCCGTCGTGGTGTCACCGGCCGGGTTCCGCACGATGTTCGCGAGAGCGACTTGTGGCAGGGCCGCGTAGACCGTCTGCCGCGCACGCTCGACCCACCCATTGGTGTAGTCGCGACGACCGGAACTAGACCTCACTCGCCGGTTAGCGTTGCCATGGGTACCGACTTTCCCGACGGTCGCCGCGCTGACCGCTTGGCAGCCCATGTCGTGTGGCAGTCGGATGCCAGTTCAACCAAGCTGTGGACAACACTGTCCGACCCATTCTTAGCGAGTACCGGCTTGCCGGATGTATTGAACGGCGTGGAGCCGTCCACCGAAGCCGGGCAGCGTTGCCGCGACGTCTTGTTGGCATGGGACGGTGACGTGCGTGATGCTGAAGCCGGTGCCACCTGGGCCGCTTGGAGGCAGGCTCTGTCGGAACAGACGCTCGAGACCTGGCAAGTGCCGGCTGCTGCCGCTTGGCGAGCACTCGGTGACTACGACCCGGAGCCGCCGGGTGCCCCGTGGAGCGCGAGACCTGTGTCACAGCGTGCAGCTGCCCTCGACACCGCGTGCGTAACGCCGCTTGACGCAAGAATCGGCGCGTCAGGGGCGCTGTGGCCAGCCGCTCCCGATTTTCTCGCGGGGGCAATCGTGATTGATCTGGCCGACCCGAGCATTCAAGTGTGGGACGGCGAACGCTTGCGCACCCTCACAGACCTGCCGAGTCGGGCTGTGACCCTGCAGCCCCAGTGATGTGCTTCTGAACGAAGAGCGGCCCCCGAACGGCCTAGCTGTCGAGCTCAAAGCCAACGCGGCGAAGTCCCTTACTGGTCTTCGACCAGTCCTTTTCGACCTTCACGAAGAGCTTGAGGAACACCTTGCAGTCGAGGAGCGTCTCGAGTTCTTTGCGGGCGTCAGTGCCGATTCGCTTGAGCATAGAGCCGCGCTTGCCGATGACGATGCCCTTCTGGCTGTCCCGCTCGACCACAATCTTGGCGTGAATGCGGGTGAGATTCTTCGGTGTGTCGCGTTCTTCCTCGTCAAAGCTCTCAACCTCCACGAACGTAGCGTAGGGGATTTCCTGCTCGGTCAGGTGGAAGAGCTTCTCGCGAATGACCTCGGCGGTCAGGAAGCGCTCGGACAGCTCGGTCCATGCATCGGTGGGGTAGACCGGCGGATGCACAGGCAGGTGCTTGACGATTTCGCCCTTGAGCGCTTCGACGTTCAGGCCCTTCAGGGCTGAGAGGGGCACGGCAGCTGCGAGAGGGACACGCTCACTGAGAGCCTCGATGACCGGAAGAACCAGCTCCTTCGAGATCATATCCATCTTGTTTGCGGCCAGAATGACGGGGGTCTTCGAGTCGACCAACGCCGTTGCGATCAGCTCGTCCACACTGTCCAGAAGCTCCGTATTGTCCTTCTTCAAGCGCTTGGCGAGCGTGGTCATGTCGGCGAGCCAGATTACGACGTCGCAGTCGTCAATCGCCGACAGAGCGCCCTTGACCATGACCTTGTTCAGCTCGGTGTGCGCGTCATGAATGCCAGGGGTGTCCACCAGAATCATCTGGCTATCCTCGGCATTCAAGATTCCGCGAATCCGGTTGCGCGTGGTCTGTGGCTTGGCCGAGATGATGGCCAGCTTTCCGCCGAGCAGGTTGTTCATCAGGGTGGATTTGCCGGCGTTGGGGCGTCCAACAAGGGCGGCGTAGCCGGTACGAAAACTGTCACTCATGGTGTGTCCTTCGGACGCGGTGGTGTCCGCGCTCCAAGTCAGGGTCGGCAGCGACCGTCACAGAGGCCAGCCGGTAGGTGTCGCGCAGCACGCGAACATTGTGATTCTCCGCGCCCTTAGTGCGGCTGAGGTCTGCTGGCGCGCACTCAATCACCACATCCGCTCCCTTAGGGACATCCGACAGCAACACAGTGAGTCGAGACAAGGCTCTGTGACTCTCAACAGTCTCGCGTAGCGAAGGGTGCAGCGGCCCAGCGACGGCGCGTCCGAGGCCATCTGGACCGGGCTGCATACCGACACGCAACACGGTGACGCTGTGGGCCTCGTAGATCTCCATGACCTGCCGCGACCACTCCGCCGCCGCCTCGACAGACAGTGGGAAGTAGCGCTTGTCTATCCATTGCTGTTCCAGGTCTGCACCGGCCAGGACGAGGGCGGGGTGAATTCGCACGGTGTGAACCAACGGGGCGAGCGCAACGGCATCCGCGAGGGCGTCTTCGAGTGTTCCTGCGGGCAGACCAAGCGCCTGTACGACACCCACCTCGATGCCCCACGAACGCATCGCTGTGGCCATTGCGACGACGCGACTGCCCCGGTAGCGACGTCCACTCCAGCGCAGCAGCCGGTCATTGAGGGACAACGCATCCAACTCAACACGCACGACCCCTTGTCGGACCAGCTCTTCCGCGCGGCGTCTACTCAATAAGTCAGGGCGTACGCGAATACGAACGTCGCGGCCGGTGAACCAGGACATCCATGTGTCCGACGGAGGTGCGCCCCCAAAGACATGCACCGGTCCTTCGCGTTGTTCGAGCAGGACTCGGACGACGTCATCGCCGTCGACTTGGCCCTGCGGTGTGCACAAGACGCAGCGCTGCCGCGTCTCGCAACAGCCCGTGTGCAGCGCAATCGATTTCACGACGCGCGGCGGCTCAGTGCGTCTGCGGCGGCATGTTTCATTGCCTCGCGCTTGGTCCTTCCAGTACCCGAGCCGAGCAAGTCTTCACCAATGTGGACATCAACACTGAAGCAGGGGGCATGGGCTGGGCCGTCTTTGCCGGTGACTCGGTACGACGGAGCCACTCCCGATTCGGCTTGGGTCGCCTCTTGCAGTCGACTGCGTGGGTCTTTGAACGGGTCGTTGCCAACATTACCGCCGTCAACGAGCGCCTGGATGCGGGTGGCGAACCACGTGCCTACAGCGTCGTCAGCCACAGCATGACCGCCGTCTAGGTACAAGGCTCCGAGCAAGGCCTCTGTGGACGCCGCCAAGGAACGAGGACGTGTCCGACCGCCGGAGTCTGCTTCGCCTTTGCCCAGGCGCAGCAGCTCATCCAGGCCAAGGTCCATGGCAATCATGGCGAGAGTCTGGGTGTTGACCAGCATCGCTCGTGCTCGAGACAGTCGGCCTTCGTTGCCCTTGGGAAAGGCACTGAACAGCGCATGGCTAATGGCCACTTGGAGAACAGCGTCTCCAAGAAACTCGAGCCTCTCATTGTCGGGACAGCTCTGCTCATGCGCGAACGATGAGTGGGTCAGCGCTTCAGCGAAGAGGTCGCGGTCGGTAAAGGTGTAGCCAAGTCGCTCTTCGAGCAGGGCCATTCCTTTGGTCACGCGGCCTCCAGGGCCTTGGTGATGAACCCGCCGCCCAGAACGGTGTCGCCCCGGTAGAACACGGCAGCCTGACCGGGTGCGACCGCCCGTCCCGCTTCATGGAACTGAACAGTTGGGACATCGCCCTCGCTAATCGTGCACGGGATCAGAGCGCCGCGATGGCGAATGCGGACATGGACCACATCTTCAGGTGCAGGACGGTCGAACCAGTTGCAGCGTGCGGCAACGAGTCCTTGGTGCAGTAGGCGGTCTGGGTCTGTGCTGACAATGACTCGAGCGGTCTCGGGGTCGACGCTGAGCACGTAGGCTGGCTTACCCAGCGCAATGCCAAGTCCCTTTCGCTGACCGACGGTGTAGCGGTAGTAGCCGTCGTGGTAGCCGAGCACCTCGCCGGCTTCGTTGACGATTTCGCCGCTGGCATCTGCGTCAGGATGCATTTCCTTCACCAGGCGCGCATGGTCGTCATCTGGGACAAAGCAGACGTCTTGGCTCTCTGGCTTGTCTGCGGTCACCATGCCTAAACGCTTGGCGTGTGCACGGACTTCAGCCTTGGTCATGCCGCCTAGCGGGAAGAGCGTCTTGGTCAGGGCATCGGTTGAGATGGGGAAGAGGAAGTAGGACTGGTCCTTTCCTGGGTCCACTGCTGCACGAAGCATCGGGCCGTCTTCGCCGTGCTCGACTTGGGCATAGTGACCGGTGGCCAGCGCCTCTGCGCCAAGAGCGACTGCGCGGGCCATGAGCACCTTGAACTTCAGAACGCCATTGCACTGAATGCAAGGGTTCGGCGTAGCGCCGGCCTTGTAGCTGTCTACGAAGTCGTTAATCACGGCCTTCTTGAACGCAGCCTTGAGGTTCATGACGTAGAAGGGGATATCGAGCTTGTCGGCGACGACCCGTGCGTCTAGCGCATCGTCAAGTCCGCAGCAGCTCTTGGCCTTCACCGCACTGACCGCTTGGTCGTGCAGCTTCATGTGAACGCCAATGACTTCGTGCCCTTGTTCAACGAGCAAGCCCGCAGCTACCGAGGAGTCCACGCCTCCGCTCATCGCCACTACAACACGCATTTTGCCTCCAGTCGGCGTGTCTAACGCGCGAACGGGATTGTGGGACTCACCTCGGTCCATCGGCTGACAACAAACACCGTATTACGGAAGTCAGAGGTCAGATATCAGAGGTCAGAGCGTGCGTCTTGCGACGCCAGCGACGTGCAAAGAACTCGGGGCGTTGGGTAGACGGGCTGCATTGGGGACGACTTCCTCGCTGGTCAGCTTGTCTGACCCGCTCTGACATCTGTCCTCTGACTTCTGACATCCATGGCGCGACACTCTCCGTTCCACTGTCACGCGCAACAGCCGCCATGCGTTATGCACGCGCTTCAAAAGACCCCGCACCCCATGAGCCCCTATGTCCTTGCCCGTTGTCGCCATTGTCGGACGCCCGAATGTCGGCAAGTCTCGGTTGTTCAATCGCCTTGCTGGTATCAAAAAGGCGGTCGTAGACGACCAGAGCGGTGTCACCCGTGACCGTCTGTACCAAGAGGTCGAGCTTCTCGAAGAGCGGCGCGCGATGCTCATCGACACCGGCGGAATTGAGCCGGACAATGACACCGACCTGCTCAAGGCCATGCGTCGTCAGTCGTTGATTGCAATTGAAGAAGCGGACGTCATCTTGTTCACAACGGATGGCAAGAGCGGCCTTACCCCCGCCGACTCCGACGTTGCCGACCTGCTTCGACGCACCAGCAAGCCAGTGCTCCTCGTCGTCAATAAGATCGATGGTCCCCAGCAAGAAGACGAGGCTGCCGAGTTCTACCAGCTCGGTGTGACTCCCATGTTTACGGTCAGTGCGGCCCACGGTCGTGGGATCTGGGAGCTTCTTGAAGGCATCATCGCCGTTCTCCCGCCTCCAACTGCGGCCGAGCTTGAGCCGCGCACGGAAGCAGAGGAGATCTTCGACATTGACGAAGAGGCCCTCGCCGAGGGTGAGCTTGACGAAGAGGTTGAAGAAGACGCCAAGGACATGGCCAGAGAGCGCGGTCCAATGCGGATTGCCATTGTCGGCCGTCCAAACATTGGCAAGTCCACGCTGACCAACAAGATTCTGGGTGAAGACCGCCACCTGGTACATGATAGTCCTGGTACTACCATGGATCCTGTCGACTCCATGTTGCGGGTCGGTGACAAGGAATACTTGCTCGTCGATACCGCTGGCGTTCGTCGCAAGAGCAAGATCGACACGCAGCTTGAGCGCTTCGTCTCCCTGCGCTCCATCCGCATGATTGAGCGCTGCCACATTGTGTTGTTGGTCGTGGACTCGACCGAAGGCATCACTGAGCAAGACGCCCGCATTGCCGACCTGGTTGTACAGCGCGGACGCGGTCTGGTGATCTTGTTCAACAAGTGGGACAAGGTCAAGGACATGGAGGATGTAGACGCTGCCGCCATGGAAGGCCAGATTGAACACCGTCTTCCGCACGCCGAATTTGCACCGTACTTGTTCATCTCGGCCAAGACCGGAAAGGGCTGCCACCGCATCCTTCCCATGGTCGAGAAGGTGTACGAGAGCTTCGACCGTCGCATCTCCACGGCGAACTTCAACCGTTTCCTAGAGCGTGCAGTGCTCGCTCACTCGCCGCCGCAGAACCAGAACCACCCGGTTCGTCTGTACTACGGTGCCCAAGCGCGCGTTCGTCCGCCGACCTTCGTCCTCTTCAGCAATGCACCCGACAACGTAGCGGTGGCCTACAAGCGATACTTGCAGAATCGCCTGCGTGAAGCCTTTGACTTTGAGGGAACGCCGATTCGCATGCGCTTCAAGGAACGTCGCAAGCTGGGTGTTGCAAAACACGAATAGGGGAGTCTCGTGCGCATTCGCGTCTTAGACGACCGATTGGTCGACCAGATTGCTGCCGGAGAGGTCGTTGAACGACCGGCTTCCGTGGTCAAAGAGCTGGTCGAGAATGCGGTTGACGCCGGTGCCACGGACATTCGTGTTCAGCTGCGCGCTGGTGGACGGACTCTGGTTCGTGTCGTCGACAACGGCCACGGAATGAGCCGAGAAGACGCTCTGCTGTGCATACAGCGCCATGCGACCAGCAAGATTCGCACCGCTGAAGACCTCGGAAACATCTCGTCGCTTGGATTTCGAGGAGAGGCCCTTCCGTCGATAGCGTCTGTGTCTCGCTTCACCCTGACCACCCGCGAGGCGGAGGCCCCAGTTGGCACGCGCCTGCAGGTGGACGGTGGCGAGGTAGTCAGCGTGTCCGACGCAGGAGCCGCTCCAGGTACCGAGATTGACGTTCGTTCGTTGTTCTACAACCTGCCGGTCCGCCGCAAGTTCTTGCGTGCCACGGGTACAGAGCTCGGCCACTGCATGGAGGCTGTCCAGCGCATTGCGTTGATTCACCCAGAGGTGGGCTTCAACGTCATGCACGAAGAGCGCGAACTCCTGAGTGCACCCATCGTCGCCACGCGTCGTGAGCGCGCATCCGATCTGTTGGGGCCACAGGGAGCAGCGCTCGTTCCAGTAGGATTTGGCGACGCCGGTGTTCAGGTCGAGGGCCACGTCAGCCCGGTCGGCGTTCACCGCTCCACACGCACCGGAGCCGTCTACCTGTTCGTGAATGGCCGCTTTGTTCGCGACGTCATCCTGCACCGCGCCTTGTCCGAGGCGTACCGCGGCATTGTGCCGAAAGGGCGGCATCCCGTCGTTGTGCTCGAAGTGCGCTTGGACCCTGGTTCGGTAGACGTCAACGTTCACCCGAACAAGATTGAAGTGCGCTTTGTAAGCCCCAGAGATGTTGTGAGGGTGGTGGCGGATGGATTGATGCGGGCTCTCGAGCAACACGGTGTTCGGCAGTCGGTCCGACTGGACACACCGTCTCCGCTCCCAACCTGGCAACCGGTGTCAGGACCCCGCCCGGCTGCGGACGACGTCGGTGGACGTTCGTTGCCCAGACCTTCCGTTCAGCCATCATTATCACCACATCCGGCCGACGACCCGCGCGTAGCACCTCCCCGAGCGCTGGTTCTGCCTGAACCCCGACCGGAACCGATGTTGGTGCGGGACAGCCCGGCCACCTACACGTCAGCTACCGTACAGAAGTACCGTGATTTGCGAATTATCGGTGGGCTAGGGACTGCGTTCATTGTCTGTGAGGGGCCGAACGGACTGGTTGTGGTCGACCGACGGGCAGCCCAAGAGCTGGTCATCTTGGGACAGTTGATGGACGATGACGGCACCAGCGTGCCTGTTCAGCGCCTGCTGACCCCGCGGGACGTCCACTTGCCCGTTGCGCATGCGAGTGCTGTCGCGGTTGGAAACAGCGCTCTGAAGGGAGCTGGACTTGACGTTCGCCGCGTCAAGGGCGGGCACTTCGCGATTCACGCAATGCCCGTGCTGCTCGAGCAAGCGGACATCGAAGTTGTGCTTCGCGACATTGCCGCCGAGCTCGCGAACGATGCACGACGAGACAGTGCACGGTTGGCTGTGGCCCGTCTCGTCGCTGTCGCGTCGCTGTCCGCATCTGCAGATTCACCACTGACGCCCTACCAAATGCAGACGGCCATGGCGTCTCTCGACGAAGTCGACCCGGCGCTGCTGCGGGAACGGACCATCGCCGTCCGCGTAGACAGTGCCGAGCTGCTTCGCCGCTTCCAGGTCCAATAGCCATGAACGACCGACCCCGTGTTCTGTTTCTTGGCGGCCCCACCGCGTCTGGAAAGACCGCTGCATCACTTGCTGTGGCCCAGGAATTTGGCGCGGTTGTGCTGTCTGCCGACGCTATGCAGGTCTACCGGGGCTTTGACATTGGTACAGCCAAAGCGTCTGACGACGAACGTGCGCGCGTGCGTCACGAAGGCATTGATGTCCGCAATGCTGCCGAGCCCTTCGATGCCTCAGACTTTGTCGCTCTGGCGGACTCGCTGTTCGCAGAAGGGGTGCGCGTCATTGTGGCGGGTGGCACGCATATGTACCACCAGGCCGTGCGACGTGGCTTGGTCAAGACTCCGGCCGTAGACCCAGTACTTCGGGCGGAACTGGACGCCTTGGAAGACCTCCACGGCGAGCTAGCCAAGGTGGACCCTGTCTTGGCAGAGCGCCTGCATCCGAACGATCGGGTGCGGCTCGTTCGTGGCGTCGAGGTCTACCGGCAGAGCGGACAACGTCTCTCTGACCTGCAGCAAGCCCATGCGAAGGCACCGGACCGGGTGCATAGCGAAGGGTTGTGGCTTGACCAAGTAGACCTTCGCGAACGCATTATCCGACGTCTGAATCACATGATGGACGGCGGGTATCTGGCCGAGGTTCAGGGTCTGCTCGACCAAGAGGTCCCACGTTCAACCAAACCGATGCGTAGTCTGGGCTACCGCCACTTGGCCGACCACCTAGTCGATGATCTGACGCTCGAGGAGGCCATCTGGCGTACGGAGCGCGACACGTGGAATCTGGCGCGCAAGCAGCGGAACTGGCAACGTAGCCTTGCATACAACATTTCAGAGGCAGCGATAGAGGATGCCCTGGCGGCGGCCGGCCGACTCTGGACTTCAAAGCCATAATCTGCGTTGTCTGGCTGCAGAAGATGCAGGTTGTTTTGCAGCAACTCTGGGGATTGACTGTAGTCGCGCGTGGGATTCCATCCTTGGTTCTGGCCGCTGCGCCGGCGCATGTGCCGGTTCAAGACGGGTTGCTCGACTCAACGGGTGTCCCCATTGAGCTTCCGGTGGACGTCACATTCGCCTTGTACACTCAAACATCTGGCTGCAGCGCCATGTACTCAGAGGCCTGGGTGATTGACCCCCAGAATGGCTATCGAGCCGTCCAACCCGTTGAATCACGCCCCGTCCTCAGATGATGAAGTGCGCGTGGCGATGGGCTCATTGTCAGACAGCAATCCTACTCATCACACGCGACACTCGGACAGCGATGCGCGTAGCACCATCGCAGGTGAGGGTCTGTACTGGCTCGACACAACCGTCACGTTGACAATTGTGTTGAAGGTCACGCATGCCCCCGCCGACGGGTCTGTTCTACATCGAGAAGGTGTAGTTGTTTCCGCTGTGAATCTCGTACATGGACATCGACATTCCGTTGATGGCGAAGGCGACGTGGTCACGATTGTCAGGGTGCCAGTAGAACATGCTGTGAGACCATGTACCGGGGTTGGCCGGGCCACGGATCGTGTAGTCCTCCGGGTATCCACCAGGTAGAAGCGGACTCTCGCTACTCATGCGCAACAGACTCTGCCGGTCGCCGGTGTCCATGTCTACAACGACGAACAGCTCAGCGTTGCCGCCGGCAGTGAAGAGCAGTTCGGTCTCGGGGTCCCAGATGAACCAGTTCATCCCCATCGTCGGTACGCCAACCCCCACTTGGTCGTCCACCGAGCTCACCAAGGCGCGGAATCCGGTGTCCGGGTCGACCGAGTACAGTCGGTTGCCGAGCGTCGTGAACATCAGGATGACCGGGTCTTCGTCAGGACGCTCTACCCAACCAATACCTCCCGGAGGCTGTGACTGGAACCCGGCACCGCCACCAATGTCGGGGACACCGTCGTCTCCGTGCAACCGCATGATGGGCGTGCACTCCAAACCATCGGCATCGATTCGGACAATACCGTCGCCCTGGGAGGAGTCGCGGTAACCAAGGTAGAAGTTTCCGTCTGGGTCCATAGTGAACGACCGCGCCACATACTGGACCGACCGCAAGTCGTCTTCATCATCTGGGAATCGGCGACACTGGCCGAACGCTTCATGGTCACCGTCCACCGCCTTGTGCCACACCAAGGTGCGGTCACCTGTATCCGGGGCGACTCGAATGATTTCAACGTTGTCACCACCATCTGACGCGTAGGTGTACCAAAAGCCATCCGGGCCTATCTGCACGTCCCAGATGTACGGAAATGGCGCAGAATGGCGCAGAACCCCGTCAGCGGTGACCTCGCTGTCGTACCCGCCGCCTACCGTCACGTACCCTTGCGGCGTGTCGTTCAGTCCAGAGATCACCCGGCGCTCTCCAGTGTCCACGTCAATTCCCCAGATGGTTCCCGCGGACTGCGTGTACGTCTCGTCGCTCCAGTTGAGGGTCATGACGTACTCGCGGGTGTCCTGATCGACAAAACCGCCGCCGGCCTCTCGCGACAGGTTGTTGACGTCTGCCATTCGCGGCCCGGTACTCCACCCGTGGCCATTTGCGTAGGCCGAACCAGGCGACCAGCAAATCGGCAGTCCACCCTGCTGAGCCTGGTTGCAGCGACAGTCGACAGGCAGGTCGGTCTGGTTGTTCTCAAACTGCTCAAGCGTGCACTGGGCACTGTAGAACTCCGAATCTTCAACAGTCGTGGAACTCCGAAAGAATAGATTTACACTGGCTTGCATCGGGTTTCCGTCACGGTCGATGATGAGCGGATCTGCCGGGTCAAACTCGTTGCCCACACCCTGGTCGTCATAGACAGCGAGGTGTAGGTCTTGCCGGGCGACCCACCTCTCCGGGTTTTCGAGCAAGATTCGTCCGCTGTCGAATTGACTGACGCGAGTGTGAAACAGCTCTTCACCCCGTTCCCCGTCGTCATCTGCATAGACCACCAGCCAGCCGCGATGGTCGATGTAGACGCGCGGAATCTCGGCCTTGTCGCGAAGTCGCGTGGTCCAGTCAGCCGGCACTTCCCAGAAGGCGATGGACGGCTCCTCGGTGTCCGGGTCCGTGTCCGGTTCGGTATCCGGGTCTGTGTCCGTTTCTACGTCGACGGTATCCGTGTCCGAGCCTGAATCCTCAACCACCGGACAGGCTGTGAGGGTGACGCAGCCAGCAAGGGCCAAGAACAAGGGACGAAGAAGGGGTCGCATGAGGAATCTCCAAGTGTGGGCGCAATGTGTCCACCTCCCATCGGACCTGCACCACTCGCAGATCAAACACTTTCGGTGCCCAGGTGTCCCCACCAACGACCGCCCGAGTCGACGTCACAGCAACGACGGCGGGTGTCTGGCCGAGGTTCAGGGTCTGCTCGATTAAGAGGTCTCGCGCTCAACCAAGCCGATGCGTAGTCTGGGCTACCGCCACTGGGCCGACACCTACTCGATGGTCTGACGCTCAAGGAGGCCATTTGGTGTATGGAGCGCGACACGGGGAATCTGGCGCGCAAGCAGCGGAACTGGCAACGTAGCCTTGCCTACAGCATTTCAGAGGCTCCGATAGAGGATGCCTTGGCGCCGGCCGGCCGACTCTGGACTTCAAAGCCATAATCTGCGTTGTCTGGCTGCAGAAGATGCAGTATGTTTTGCAGCAACTCGGGGGATTGTATGTGGAGAATGGCTGTAGTCGCGTGTGGGATTCCATCATTGGTTCTGGCCGCTGCGCCGGCGCATGTGCCGGTTCAAGCGCGGTTGCTCGACTCAACGGGTGTACCCATTGAACTTCCGGTGGACGTCACATTCGCCTTGTACACTCAGGCGTCTGGCGGCAGCGCCGTGTACTCAGAGACCCGCGCAATTGACCCCCAGAATGGCTACTTCTCGGTGTTTATTGGTGAGGTCACGCCTCTGGACTGGACCATTGTAGACGGCTCGCTACCGCTGTTCGTGGGCTTCTCGGTAAATGGCGCCACGGAGCTAAGTCGCCAGCCAGTCGGTACGGTGCCGTTTGCTGCCTACGCGGACCGTGCTGGTCAGGCCGCAACCGCTGAAGACGCCGACTCTGTCCAGGGCTTCACCGTCTCCGACATTGTCAACGAAGTGGAGTCCACCTATCCGAACCTGAGCAGCCCGTATGTCGATTCTGACGCGGTCGCGGCGGTGGTTGGGGCCTACCCAAGCATCGGCGACCACTACTCGGACTCGGACGCGGTCGGTGCGGTGGTTGGGGCCTACCCAAGCATCGGCGACCACTACTCGGACTCGGACGCCGTCGCTGCCATGGGCTCGCTCGGGCCGTCCAACGCGTTGAACCACGCCCGGTACTCAGATGACGAAGCGCGCGCGGCGATGGGCTCGTTGTCGGACAGCAATCCTCGTCATCACGCGCGCTACTCGGACAGCGAAGCGCGCAGCACCATCGCCGGTGAAGACCGCTACTTGCTCGACACAACCGACACGTTGACAGGTGTGTTGACGGTCACCGATGACCTTGTGGTCAACGACAACATTCTGTTTCGCAGCACCATTCGTGATGACGACAGTGACCAGGCCGTGCGTCTCATCAAGATGAGCTTTGTCCGAGGTGTTCCAGACTCAAGCAGTGTGACGTTCACAGATGCTGATGGCTTGGCCCACGTCATCAACGTGAGCGGTGCTGCTGTTACAACGAGCCACTTGGCTTGGCGACCCGGCTCAGGTGGCGGAGACGGCAGGTTGTACTTCAATATCGAGTCATCACCGTCCATCAGCTGCACGCTGCTTCACCAGGAAGACGACACGCCTCGGCCCGGGTACTACTTCGCGACGGACGGTGGAAATGACGTGGCGGGAATCTGGGGCAACGCAACGACGTCCACGTTCATCCTCGCCCGATCAGGGGTCTCGACGGCCCCGATGGTCTCGGCTGCTGCCTTCAACATCATGTGCTTCTGACTCGCTATAGCTGGCCCGTGTCACCCAGAGGCACGTCGAATCCGCGCTCTCGGTACTCGCCCAAAATCTGGGCGGCAGTCTCCTCGATGGCCTTGTTGGTCACGTCAATGACGGGCCACAAGGGGTTCGCTCGGAACAGGTCGTTGGCGTACTCGAGCTCGGCCAAGATGTAGTCCATGTCGCCGTAGTCCACTTCTTTGCCCATTCGCAGCGTCTTGAGGCGGGACTGGCGGATGCCTTGAAGGGCTTGCGGGGAAATGGTCAGCGCCACCACACGGCGCTGGTTGACCTTGAACAATTGTGCGGGTGGTGGGCGGTCCAATACCAAGGGTATATTGCCGACTTTGTAGCCCTTGTGCGCCAAGAACGTGGACAGCGGCGTCTTCGACGTACGGGAGACTCCCGTGAGGATGATGTCGGCTTTCATCAGCATATTAGGCACTTTCCCGTCATCTGCCTTGACCGTGTACTCCACGGCTTCAATCCGCCTGAAGTAGTGCTCGTCGGCTGAGTGCATCAAGCCGGCTACGCCTGCGGCTTCGCTGCCCAAGTAGTTCTCGAGGTCGCCAATCAAGGGCCCGATCAAGTCTGTGTGGCAGACGTTGGAGGACTCCGCATACACCACGGCAGCCTCGCGAAGATCACGCTGTACCAATGTTGTGACCACAAGAGCGCCTTCGCGCTTCGCCTTTCGGAAAACGGTCTCGAGCTGCTCGACACGGGCGATGGCCGGGAAGCGGCGCACATGGATGAGCGAACCCCTGAATTGGCGGAATGCAGCGCGGAACATCTGCTCGGCAGTGTCTCCCGTTCCGTCAGACGCGAGAAACACTGGCTTGGGCATTTGTACGGGAGAATCTGACATGGGCGACAATGCTCACTTTCTGTGTCGATTGGTTGACGGGTCTAGCCTGGCGCGACACTAAGAGTAGCATGACTGTTCTGTCCTTCTTTCGCGCCGCACCAGAGGTCCTCGGGCCGGTTCTAGCCGCAGCTTTGCCGGCAGGGGTGTGTGTTGGGTTCGACTTGACCGGTGACGAACCTGGGAGATGGACCGTCGAGAATCGCGGCGGTGCAGCGTCAGTGTTGGATGGTCTGGCAGAGCCGTTGGACTGCCTACTGCGCGGCACTTCTGAAGACTTCCTAGACGTACTCAAGGGCGGAAAGGTGGCACGCAAGTTGTTCATGTCAGGGGCCATTCAAGTCGAAGGTGACATTGGCTTGGTCTTGCTTCTACAGCGCGCAGTGGCCCGCGAAGGTGTGCTCGATCGCGTTGTTTCACCGACCCGATAGTGATGTCTGACGCGCCAGGACCGCTGCAAGGTGTACGTGTTTTGGACCTGTCTCGGCTACTGCCAGGGCCGGCCTGCAGTTGGTATCTTGCCGGTATGGGAGCGCAGGTAGACCGCATTGAGGGACCGAACGGTGACCCCGCGCGGCACATGCCGCCTTTTGTAGACGGTATCGGCGCGTACTTCGCGGCCCTGAACCGAGGAAAGCGAAGCATTGCTGTGGACCTGCGCAATGCAGACGGCATCAAAGCTGTCTTGCGGTTGGTCCCGCACTATGACGTGGTCATTGAAGGGTTCCGACCCGGCGTTCTAGAAGCGATGGGCCTCGGGCCGGACATCTTGCTAGCAGCACGTGCTGACCTGGTTGTGGCGCGCATCTCTGGGTTCGGACAGACCGGCCCTTGGGCGAACCGAGCCGGACACGACCTCAACTATGTGGGCCTTGCTGGAGTGCTTGCGCGGGAGACAGGGGCTGCCCCTCCGCCACCGCCACCCGTTCAGGTCTCTGACTTTGCAGGCGCCCTGGTGGCCGCTCAACAGATCTGCGCATCGCTGTTTGCCCGAGAACGAACCGGGCAGGGGGCTGTTCTCGATATTGCCTTGGCTCAGAGTGCCATGTCACTGATGGCGCCGTTGGTGGCCGCCCTTACCTCTGAAGGGCGCGAACCTCGGCCCAACGGTGAGGCATTGACGGGCGCAATACCCTTTTATGACACCTTCAAGTGTCAAGACGGACTGCTGCTCACGGTTGGCTCGCTAGAGCCGAAGTTTCAACAGGCTCTCATGGGTGTGGTCGGCGCGGACTTCAGCCGCGAGGCGCTCACGTCTGTCTTTGCGACCGAACCTCGCGATGTCTGGGTCGAACGGCTGGAAGGCGCCTGTGTAGCCCCGGCCCTCGGGTTGAACGAGCTTGCCTCGCATCCACACTGGCAAGCCCGGAAAGCACTGCATTCCGAAGGCTCGACCTCATGGGTACGTCCCCCCATGGATTGTCGTGAGCTGCAGCCACTGCCGGCAATCGGCGAGCACACCGACAGCATTCTGGCCGACGCCGGATTGGATTCACAAGCGATTCGCGACCTGCGCCGCGCCGGTGCCATCCACTGATGGATATCGCCGAATGGGTTGCGGCTGGACTCGCGGTGCGCATTGTTCTTGCGATTGCCTGGGCGCGCTACGGACGCGTCTTTTGACCCATCGCGGCGGCGCCGTACTTTTTGGTTATGCCCCCCAAGTCCAGCACACGTGTACCGATGTGCGTACTATCCCACCGATTTCAGCCCCCCCCCCAGAGGACTACATGGCGTTCGACACCCCTACAGATGCCCAGTCCAGCAGTCTTCCAGCCCAGATGGAAGTGCCGGTCCTGGCCATTCGCAACACCGTCATTTTCCCGGTGCTCGCATTCCCAATCAACGTTGGTCGCACCAAGTCGGTCAAGGCCGTTGATGAAGCACTGGCTACCGAAGATAAGCTCCTTGGTATCTTTGCTCAGCGCGACCCTAAGACCGAAGACCCGTCCCCGGAAGACCTGTACTCGGTCGGCACCGTGGTCAAGATTCTCAAGTCGGTCAAGGTTCCTGGCAACAAGCTCAACGTCATCATTCAGGGCATTGCTCGTGTGCAGGTCGAAGAGTGGACTGAGACGGGCGAGATTCTACGCTGCCGCGTTCTCAACCAGACCACAGACGCCGCCCCAAGCGCCGATACCGAAGCTCTCATGGGTACACTCCGTGAGCTCGCTCAGAAGATTATCGACCTGTCCCCACAGATTCCGGCAGAGGCAAGCTTTCTTGTTCGCAGCTTGGACGAGCCAGGCGTCTTGGCCGATGTTGTCGCGTCCAACCTGAACATTGCCCCGGACGAAAAGCAGGAGCTTCTCGAGACCCTCGACATCCGCGAGCGGATGGAGAAGGTGATTGCCCTGCTCAACAAGGAAATTCAGGTCCTAGAGCTGTCCAATAAGATCCAGACCGAGGTCAAGGGTGAGATGGACAAGGCTCAGCGGGAGTACTTCCTGCGTGAGCAGCTCAAGGCCATTCAGAAGGAACTGGGCGAAGTCGACGAACGCCAAGAAGAGTTCGAAGAACTCAAGCGCAATATCAAGCGCGCCAAAATGCCAAAGGAAGTCGAGAAGGCCGCCTTTAAGGAACTCAAGCGCATGAGCCGTATGAGTCCTGGCGCCGCCGAGTACACCGTCGCACGGACCTACATGGACTGGCTCACGGAAATCCCATGGTCGGTCAGCAGCCCTGATCGCCTGGATGTTGTGGAAGCGGGTAAGATCTTGGACGACGACCACTACGGTCTGACCAAGGTCAAGGACCGCATTCTTGAGTTCTTGGCCGTCCGCAAGCTCAAGAACGACATGAAGGGGCCCATCCTGTGCCTCGTTGGCCCTCCTGGTGTTGGTAAGACCTCACTTGCGAAGTCCGTAGCCAACGCTCTGGGCCGCAAGATGGTTCGTATGTCCCTTGGCGGCGTGCGAGACGAAGCCGAGATTCGTGGCCATCGTCGGACCTACATTGGCTCCATGCCCGGTAAGGTCATCAAGGGTCTCAAGAAGGCCGGCACCAACAACCCAGTCTTCGTCTTGGACGAGATTGACAAGCTTGGCGCAGACTACCGAGGCGACCCGTCCTCCGCGCTTCTCGAAGTGTTGGACCCGGAACAGAACGACACCTTCCAGGACCACTACTTGGACCTGACCTTCGACCTGTCCAAGGTCCTGTTCATTGCCACGGCCAACGTGCCAGATGGTATTCCTGGACCGCTCCGCGACCGCATGGAGATGATTCGTATCTCCGGCTACACGCAGCGTGAGAAGGCGCAGATTGCCAAGCGCTACCTCATTCCAGAGAACATCAAGGACCACGGACTGACAGACGAGAACATCACCTTTACAGATGATGCTATCGAGAAGGTCATTGAGTCGTACACCCGCGAAGCGGGTGTTCGTAGCCTCAAGCGCGAGTTTGCGGCCCTGTGTCGCGGTGTTGCCAAGAAGGTGGCATCTAACGAGCTTGAAGGCCAGTTTGTGGTTGACGCTGCAGCGGTCGAAGAGCTGCGTGGGCCAGTGTACTTCTACAAGGACATCGCCGAGCGTACGGCTGTCACCGGTGTGGCTACTGGCCTCGCCTGGACGAGCGTCGGCGGCGATATCCTGTTCATCGAAGCCACCAAGATGAAGGGCAAGGGCGGACTGACGCTCACCGGTTCATTGGGTGACGTCATGAAGGAATCGGTCAGCGTTGCTCGAAGCTACTTGCGCAGCAACTCGGACAAGCTCGGTATTGATGACGCAGTCTGGACCAACATGGACGTCCATATCCATGTGCCTAGCGGTGGAATTCCGAAGGATGGCCCGTCTGCTGGTGTGACCATGATCACCGCCATCACCTCGCTGTTGACCGGCATCAAGATCTCCAACACGCTGGCCATGACTGGTGAGATTACGCTTCGCGGCGCAGTCCTGCCTGTTGGCGGCGTCAAAGAGAAGATTCTCGCCGCTCACCGCGCAGGAATCACCACGGTTATTCTTCCCGAGAAGGTTCGCAAGGACCTCGACGAAGTGCCGGCCGAGGTCAAGGACGAGCTGACCTTCCACTTCGTTACCCGCATGGAAGAAGTTCTCGACATTGCCCTGGGCAAAGAGAACATCGAGAACGCCCGCAAGCAGCTCGCTGCAAAGAAGGCAGAAGCCGCTGCGGCCGAGGCTGCAAAGCCTGGCTCTGATGTGACGACGGTCTAGACTCCGTCTCTGACGCAGTCTAATTGCGGCTCACCGGTTCTCCGGTGGGCCGCTTTTTGTTGGCGTCGCTGTTCAGAGGAAGCCGCTACGGCGTTCCTGCTGCACCCGTCGCCGCGCTGAACTGTGCCGCTGCTTCGCAGATGCCGGGGCAGCTCTCATTCGCAATCTCGGACAACTTGTCCGGTGTCATGCGTGCAACGTCGAGCATTTCTTGAGGCAGACCCATGGCCGCGGCTTGAGCCAGTCCAGCCTCATAGCCAGCAGACAGCTCTGTCTCACAGGCGGCGGGAGCTGACCACTGACTGCAGTCACAGTCAGTCAGCTTGGTACACAGGCCCAGCCAGGTTCCTGGGTAGACAGTTCCCGCAGTGCTCGGAGCTGCCACGACGACCGGTTCAGGGGTGTCTGCGGCGGGGATGACGGGGGCATCCGGCTCGGTTGGTACCGAAGCTGGAGCTACCGGGTGAGATCCGGGTCCAGCAGAGATCGATGGCATGGGACGCACCACGGCAGCGGGCTCCGTAGGGGCCTCCGCTGTGCTGCAGCCGCTGGTGACAAGGACAGAGGCACTCGCCAAGCATGCACCCAGCATCCACCCACTAAACACTCGCATTGGACCTCCAATTTCTTGTCACGGTAGCGCGTTGAAGCGTGATGGCCACCCTGTAAGGTCGTGCATCTGTGGCTGGGTGCCGGACGGTTGCTTGTCTTCCGATCGGTGACGGACAAGGCTCGTACTCGGCCAACGATAAAGCGTGATGAACAGACCGTGTGTGGTGCGTTAGACGCGAGCCATGAACATTCGCCCCTTCTCGAAAGTCCTCATCGCCAACCGCGGTGAGATTGCAGTCCGCGTCATTCGCGGATGTCACGAGCTTGGCCTTCAGGTCGTAGCGGTCTACTCGGAGGCAGACGCAAACGCGATGCACGTCCGCTTGGCTGACGAGAGCGAGTGCATTGGCAAAGCCCCAAGCTCGGAGAGCTATCTACGCCACGAGCGGGTGCTCGAAGTCGCAAAGGAGCGAGGCTGTGACGCTATCCATCCAGGCTACGGCTTCTTGTCCGAGAACGCCGGGTTTGCTCAAGCCGTCATAGACGCAGGCATGGTCTGGATTGGGCCACCCCCGAACGCCATCATCAAGATGGGGTCGAAGACGGGCGCTCGTCAGGCCATGCATGCAGCTGGCGTTCCGCTGGTTCCGGGCACACTGACTGCCCTGACCAATGATGATGAGCTCATCGGCGTTGCCACAGAGGTCGGACTGCCGGTCATGCTCAAGGCGAGTGCAGGTGGCGGCGGAAAGGGAATGCGCCGTGTTGACCATCTAGAGGAACTCGCGTCGGCTCTGGCCAGCACCAAGAGCGAAGCCCGCAAGTCCTTCGGAGATGACGCGGTGTATGTGGAGAAGCTTGTCGAGAATGCCCGCCACGTAGAAGTGCAGGTCTTGGCAGACGGTCACGGCACCGTTGTTCACCTGTTCGAGCGCGATTGTTCCGTTCAGCGCCGTCATCAGAAGGTGATTGAAGAGTCGCCCTGTCCAGTGCTCAGCCAGTCGGTACGAGACGCTATGACCGCTGCTGCGGTGCGGGCTGCTGAAGCCGTCGACTACGTGGGCGCAGGCACCTGCGAGTTCTTGTACGACCCCAAGACCGAAGCGTTTTTCTTCTTGGAGATGAACACACGCCTACAGGTCGAACACCCCATTACAGAGATGATTACCGGTGTGGACTTGGTGCAGGCCCAGCTGCGCGTCGCTGCCGGCGAACCACTGTGGTTCAGCCAGGATGACCTGACCATCAACGGTCACGCCATCGAGTGCCGGATCTACGCGGAAGACGCACGAAACAACTTCCGTCCGAGTCCTGGGCCACTGCGCGTGTACCGCGAGCCGGCTGGACCCTGGGTTCGAACGGACAGTGGAGTGACTGAAGGCATGGATGTGCCGATTCACTACGACCCAATGGTGTCCAAGCTCATTGTCTGGGGCCCAGATCGGGACACGGCGATGGCCCGCGCCCGTCGCGCCTTGCAGGACTACCGAATCGTTGGAATCCCAACATCGATTCCGTTTTTCCTAGCGATCTTGGAAGACGAAGACTTCCGCTCAGGCATCTACGACACTGGCTTCATTACGCCAGAGTGGCTGGAGGCGAACCTCGCTCCGTCAGACGAAGACGCAGAAGCGGCCGCGGTCATTGCTGCCGTCGCACGGTTTGAGAAAGACGAGGCCGTTCAGGCCCCGCGCGGCACCGCAGTCGCGGCGAGTCGGTGGAAATGGTCGCATCGCGGCGCAGGTTGGGGGCAGCGATGAAGTACGACGTTCGGTCTAGTGACCATCAGTTTGCAGTCAGTGTTCGTCGCGACCCAGCCGGAGTGCTGTGGGTTGCGGTCGGAGACGGAGACGAAGCCCCGTTCCACGGCAAGGCTATCGCTACCGGTGAGTGGCGAGTTGTCGGAGAGACACGGCCCATCGGAGTGGCTGTAGACGGCGAGACGGTAGACGTCACCATGGGCGGCGACCCGTTCCGCTTTACCGTGGCAGACGCCCGACGTGCCGCTCTGCGCGCAGGTGGTGGCGCCTCAGCAGGCGAAGTTCGCACACCAATGCCTGGCGCTGTGGTGCGCTTGATGGTGGCAGTTGGCGATACCGTCACGGACGGACAGCCGGTCATTGTGGTCGAGGCCATGAAGATGGAGAACGAGTTCAAGGCGCAGATGGACGGCGTGGTCACCGCGATTCACGTAGCTCCTGGCAACACCCTTGAGTCGGGCGCTCTGCTCATCACGATTGGAGAGTCCGAATGAGCGACATCGACCGCTGGCGCAAGACCGTTCACGCACGGGCCATCGCGCGCTTTCCAGAGAGAGAACGCCTGCAGCGCAGTGGCGGCGAGCCGATTGCAGATGTGTATACGGCTGAATCTCTGGCACCCAACCTAGAAGAACGCTTGGGCCTACCCGGCGAGTACCCCTTCACGCGTGGACCGCAGCCGACCATGTTTCGGGCGTCCCACTGGACCATGCGTCAGTACGCCGGATTCGGCACTGCTGCCGAGTCTAACGAACGCTACCGTAAGCTGCTTGAACAGGGCACCACGGGCTTGTCCGTCGCTTTCGATCTCCCCACACAGATGGGCTACGACAGCGACGATGACATGGCCATGGGCGAGGTCGGCAAGGTCGGCGTCGCAATCGACAGCATTCGCGACATGCGGACGTTGCTCGCAGACATTCCGCTCGGCAAAGTCAGCACGTCCATGACAATCAACTCGACAGCGTCAACGTTGTTGGCCTTGTATGCGGCAGTGGCCGAAGAGCAGGGCGTTCCGTCGGACCAGCTGCGCGGCACGATTCAGAACGACATTCTCAAAGAGTACATGGCACGGGGAACTTACATCTACCCGCCGCGTGCGAGCATGCGCATCATCGTCAACTTGTTCCAGTGGTGCGCTGAACACACACCTCGGTGGAACACCATCTCTATCTCCGGCTACCACATCCGTGAGGCTGGAGCGACGGCTGCGCAAGAGCTGGCGTTTACCTTGGCAGACGGCATTGCCTACATTGAGGCAGCGGTCGAGGCCGGCTTGGATGTCGACGACTTTGCCCCCCGACTGTCGTTCTTCTTCAACGCACACAACAACCTGCTCGAAGAAGTGGCCAAGTTCCGCGCTGCACGCCGCATGTGGGCGCGCATTGTTCGGGAACGCTTTGGCGCTAAGAAAGAGAAGAGCTGGAAGCTCCGGTTCCACACACAGACTGCAGGCAGCACGTTGACCGCCCAACAGGTGGACAACAACGTGGTGCGTGTTGCGCTCCAGGCCTTGGGCGCGGTTCTTGGCGGAACCCAGTCGCTCCACACAAATGGCAAGGATGAAGCCTTGGCCCTGCCGACCGAAGAGAGCGCCATCCTCGCACTTCGCACACAGCAGGTCATTGCGTACGAGAGCGGCGTCGCAGACTTTGTCGACCCTCTGGGTGGCTCGTGGGCCATTGAGTCGCTGACGGACGAGCTGGAGGCCCAAGCCAACGCACTCATCGACGAGATCGACAAGATGGGCGGCATGGTAGCAGCGATTGAAGAGGGCTTTCCACAGCGCGAAATCCAAGCGAGTGCCTACGCCGCTCAGCTCGCGATTGACCGCGGTCATGACAAGGTGGTCGGCGTCAACTGCTTCGAGGCCGGCGAAGAGCCAGAGCCCGACCTGTTGTCGGTGGACCCAGCACTTGAAATGGAGCAGTGCGCGCGTTTGAAAGAACTGCGAGAACAGCGGGACTCTGACCGTGCTGACGCGGCGCTCGCGGCTCTCAAGACAGCGGCTGAAGGCACGGACAACGTCATGCCACACATCGTCGAGGCGGTGCGTGCGGAGTGCACCCTGGGTGAGATTGCGCACACCTTGCGTGACGTCTTTGGTGTCTATCAGGAACGGCCCATTCTGTAGCTACGGAAGGACGCCGAGACTGTCGCAGTCTCGTGCGCCCGCGACCCGTCCACTGACGTCGTCGTCGATGGCTAGGAACTCCAGCTCTTCGTCGTCATCCGCGTTGGTGTCGAACTGCGAGGGGTCGGTCAGGTCTGCGCCCAAGGTGCCCTCAAACGATGCTGACAGGCGGGTGGTCCGGCCATTGCTGATGGTCCTAGAGCCGATCAGCATCTCAGCCGTTCCGACCCCAGTTGCGTCGACCAGGTTGCGGGTTGCGTACTGGGCGACGGTCTCTCCACCCACGCGCTCGGTCACGAGCATGCCGACGAACTGGTTGCCTGCAGATGGGCTCAACAGGGCCTCAAACAGGGACACGTTGGTTCGAAGCGCATCTCCGCCATCTACGTGTAGGGCAATGATCTGAACGGCCAAGATGTCGTCCACTTCGTCTACCGGGGTTCCGAGGTCGCACAGGTCCTCGCGGTCGGTCAGCACAATCCCGATACGGTTCTGCGTACCGTCCATTTCGTCGTCGCCGTCGCTGTCAAAGCCCACCGAAGCCGTCTGCACGAACGATGCGACCAGGGCCTCGGTATCGAAGGACAGTGTGCCCGCATCGAAGGTGTCGCCGCAGGCACCGAGAGTCAGTGCGAAGAGTGGGATGAGGCGTGTCATAGGGGCTCCAGTGGGTTGGGGAGCGAGTCTAGAATGCCCCGCTTCCTGCGGGTATTTCAGGGTCTTACAGTCCGCGTCGCTCGCCGCAACTACTCCGCTAGACACGCACTCGTCAGCTCACCGCAGGCGCCAGCGTCACAGGTTCCACCAAGGCACTCTTGTGGAGCGTCGCAGGGTGCACCGGGCTCGCCGAACGACTCGCAGGTTCCGCTGTCGCACCAGCCGCTGGCACAGGGCAGGGCGCCTGTACAGGCGTCACCGAGCAGGGGGGCTTGGGCGCACACACCGTCTACACACTCAGCTCGGTACTGGCATCGTCGTCCCGAATCGCAGGCTTCTCCCAAGCCCACAATCGTATTGCTTGTACAGACATTGTCGGCACACCGCGCTCCCAGTCGGCACGGCTGCTCGTCGTCACATGCATCCCCGACTGCGGCGTCCTCCAGACAGACACCCTCGATACATGAGGTGTTGTCCGCACAGCGAAGTCCATCTCCACAGGCGCTGCCCAGCGGCACTACGGGCCGGCAGGTGCCGCAGAAGCTCAAGTCCAGGACGCACGTGGTGTCGTCGTCACACACAAAGCTCTCGAGACCCGGCCCACAGGCACCGCCGTCGCTCACCTGACCGTCCCACACAGCATCGCACGCACCGTCCAGGTCAAACACCTGCTGCGCGCAGTCCACGGTGCGTAGATGCTGCGCACATTCGCCAAGGCCCACAGTGCTCAAGGCCAGGTCACCGCGCGCTTCGAGCGCCACATACCGAGGCTCAAACACCCCCTCGCAGGTCTCCAGAAAGGTGTTCTGGCACTCGGCGAGAGTGTCCACAGCCATGCGGTCACAGCGCTCGTAGTAGTCGCAGAACGCATCTGCTGTCAGCTCACAGTATGCCGTGGCAGACGTGGTTGTAGACGGGGTGCGCTCAACGGGCGTAGAGCAGGCAACAGCGAAAAGGACGACGATGGGGCGCACACCAACTCCAGTGAGCGGCGCGTGTATCGCCCAATCTACGGAAGCACCCACGCCTGCTGACGGGTTTTGAGGTAAACGGCTCGACCGTGGAGGAACACTGTGCTGATCTGGCTGTTCGCAACTGCTCTCGCCGCCCCAATGGACGGCCGTGTGACCCTAGACCGTCGCCCTGTCCCAGACGCTCAGGTCGTGGCCTACGGAGCTGATGGTATCCCTGTGGGCTCGTCTGCCTACACCGACCGAAACGGTCGTTTTTCCTTGGATGTGCCCGCTGACGGTGCGGTGCATGTTGAACGGTGGGTGCGCCTAGAGGGGGGCACACGGATGCTCGCGTTGGCGGATGTGCATGCCGACGACGCGTCACGCATCGCACTGGACCGGATGGACGTTGGCGGCGGGGCGGTTCGGCTCATGGGCGGACAGCTCGACCGGGCTGGAGACGTGATGAAGGGGGTCCGCAAGCGGTATTCGGACGTCCAGGAGGCCTGTAAAGCGGTCTTGGACGTGGACGACAGGACGGTTGCACGCGAGGCCGCCACGGCCCATGCTGCGGCGCTGGCGATTGGCTACGGAACTGGGTTTGAGGGGTGCGCTCTGCGCCGCTTTGGCGAGACAAGCTCGGTGGAGGTCGCCGAGCGTACAACCCACAACTTGGACGCAGCCGCAGGCCCAGGCGGGCAGCCGCTGTGGGCGGGTTTGGCCTCGGTCGGATTTGCCGACTGGGCAATGCGCCACGGAGAGCACGCTCGAGCCCGGCGAGCAGCGGGAGCAGCGGTGACTCGTCTCGGTGGTTTGACGAGCTCACAGGGGGGAACGCCGGTGGCTGAAGCGGCCCGCATACCGCTGGCACGCGCCTATGAGATTGATGGCGATGCCGCGATGGCCGAGCAGGACCCACCCGGCGCCGTGTCCAAGTACTACCAGGCATTGCGCGTCTACAAGCAGACCGGAGACGTCGGTGGAATGGGAAGGAGCGAACTGGGTATTGCACGGTCAGAACTTGCTCGTGGCCGCCTGGATGAAGCGGCGGAACACCTCGCCGAGGCACTGAACTTGCCGCTCTCAGCGACACACCGTGCCATGTTGGCAGAAGCACAAGAGACGCTGACCGTCGCCCAACTCGAGCGAGCCGCAGAGGTGGAAATGCCGCCGCCGCCGTCTTCGCCAACCGCCGTAGAAGAGGGGGAGTCACCGACTCCATAGACCTGGCGTTGACCAAACGTGACGCATTCCGTAGGCTCTCGCCTTTGGAGGATTGCGCATGCGCACTTGGTTGAGTCTGCCCCTGTTAACTGTTCCTCTGGTTCTCTCCGCGTGTCGCGGTGGAAGCATTGAGGACGACCCCGAGCTGTGTGGAGATGATGCGTTCGCGCCCAACTCTACTCGCATCACCGCCCATGAGCTTGCTGACGACGTCTTTGATGGCGCCGGTACGTTCACTGCCGAAGCCTTGCCGCTGTGTCAGGGCGACGAAGACTGGTTTAGCGTTGGTATGAGCGCCGGCCAGCGCATCGCGTTGTTCGTCGAGTTTGCCCAGGCAGACGGCGACATTCAGCTCGACCTCGTCACCTCGAACGGTGCGGTCATCGCCACATCGCAGTCCATCACGGACGGCGAGTACCTCGATGTCGCCATCTTGGAGACCGGCACCTACTTCGTGCGAATCTACGGTGCTGACGCCGGCACTGAGAACTTCTACGACCTGATGGTAGAGCGCATCGGAAGCGCATGTGCGGAAGACGCACTTGAGCCGAACAACGTCGCTGGAAGTGCAGTGGACGTGCCCGGTGGTGTCGCCAGCGGACTGTCGGTCTGCTTTGGTGAAGAAGACTGGTTCAACGTTCCAGCATCCGACGGCCAGGTCGCCGTGGTCACCGCCACATTTGACACCGCCTCGGAAGACCTGAACCTCACGCTGTACCGCGAAGCAACGAACGGAAACCTCGTGTTCATCGGCAACGGCACGCCCACCGGTGACGGTGTTCAAGTCGTCAGCCAGATCAGCGGTACCGGTCCATTCGTGGCCCAGGTGACCCGTGGTGCAGACACACTGACGGGTGCCTACGACATCGAGATTGAAGTGGCCGGTGATGCCTGCATTACCGACCAGTTTGAGACCAACGATGGCTACCTAGACGCCACGCCCGTTGACGGTGTTCTCATTGCCACGGACCTGTCGCTGTGCGTTGGAGACCACGACTGGTACGAGGTCGACGTCGCCAATGGCGAGCTTCTAGAAGTGGAAGCACTGTTCGACCATACCGAGGTCGACATTGGTGTTCAGGTCTTCAAGCTCAATGAAGACCGCACCCTGACCTACCGCGCAGGGTCCAACACCTTGTCGGATGATGAGACTGTTCGCTACCGTCCGTTTGATGCCGGTGCCTACGTTGTCCACGTCTACCCAACCCGCGGCTCAGTCGCTGGTGAGTACGACCTTAGCGTTGTTGTCGGCGGAGACGCGTGTATTCCCGACAGCTTCGAGCCGAACAATGCCTACCCCGAAGCCACCGCCATTGACGTCGGTGAATACGGCGAGATGACCCTGTGCGTTGGCGACGACGACTGGTTCACCATCGACATTGCTGACGGCCAGCTCTTCAGCGCCGACCTTGGCTTCGAGCATGCCTCGAACGACCTTGGCATGTGGCTGTACAAGCTCAACGACGACGGCACCGTCACGTACCGTGCCGGCTCGAACACGCTGACCGACAACGAGACCATTCGCTACCGTCCGTTCGACGGCGGCACCCATGTCGTTCGCGTGGCCCGCTCGCGTGGAACGGTTGTGGCGACCTACTCGCTCGACCTCGACATCACGGGTGAAGCCTGTGACCCAGACCCACTTGAGCCGAACAATGGCTACGTGGAAGCGACGCCAACAGACCTTGGTGACTACCAGAACTTGAGCCTGTGCATCGGCGACACGGACTGGTACCAGATCAGTGCGGAGAACGGTCAGGTCATCGAAGCGGACATCACCTTCTCGCATGATGCCAACGACCTGGGTCTGCGCATCTACAAGCTCAACGACGACGGTTCAATCAGCTACAGAGCTCAGTCGAACACCTTGTCGGATGATGAGTCACTGCGCTACCGCACGTTCGATTCTGGCGACTTCTTGGTGTGGGTCTACCGCACCCGTGGAACCCAGCTGGCCGACTACGACATGAGCTTGGACGTGACCGGAGATGCGTGCATCGACGACCAGTACGAGCCGAACGACCGCACCAACCAAGCCGCCCCAGTTCCGCTGCAACCCGCCACCGCCTTGACGATGTGTGTGGGCGACGCTGACTGGTACGAGCTGACCTTGGAGAATGGCCAAATCCTAGACGCGTCCATCCAGTTCAGCAGCGACGACACCGACCTTGGCTTGAACCTGTACAAGCTCAATGACGACGGAACCATCACTTACCGTGCTGGCTCCAACACGCTGTCTGACGATGAAGCCTTGCTGTACGCACCCTTTGAGAGCGGCAACTTCTTGCTGTACGTCTACCGGACGCGTGGCACACAGCTCGCAACCTACGACCTCGATGTCGAGATTCGTGGCGAGTCGTGCATTGAAGACGCTTTCGAGCCGAACAATGCATCGCTTCAGACCGCTGACATTGCACCGGGCGTGTACGACGAAGTCTCCCTGTGCGTAGGCGACGCCGACTGGTACCGCTTCGAGGCCAGCAATGGCCAGCTCATCAGCGTAGACCTGTCCTTCATCCACGCCCAGAACGACCTCGGCATGCGCATCTACTCGGTGGGCGACAACGGTCTCATCACCAGTCGCTCGGGTGCCGACACCCTGTCTGACAACGAGTTCATTCGCTACCGTCCGTTCGAGACGGGTGAGTTCTTGCTGTACGTCTACCGAAGCCGCGGCACTGTCGTTGCAGACTACGACCTCACCTTCGACGTAATCGGTGATGCCTGTATGCCGGATACCTTCGAGCCGAACGACCATTGGCTCCAAGCGTCGGACCTGGCACCGAACAGTGACAACCCGAGTCTGACCAACTGTGTTGGCGACAATGACTACTACTCGCTCGGCACCATGGTGACCGGACAAGTCATCAATGCGACGGCGTCGTTTGTTCACGCAGACGGCGACCTGGGACTGCAGGTCTTCCGCATCAATCCTGACGGAACGTACCTGGCGACCCTGTCGGCGGACAGCCTGACGGACGACGAGATTACGGTCTACACCATTCCGGATGACCCGGCGTACGATGGTGCCGAGTACGGTCTGCGCGTCTACCGCACACGCGGCGCACAACAGGCCAACTACGGTCTGTCTGTCACCACGACTCCACCGCCAGTTCTGCCCTAAGCCTCAAGCTGCCGGCGGCGGCGCGCTACTCGATGAGTCGCCCGTTGCCGGCATCTGCTGGCCGAAATGTTCGAACTAACCGGAACCCGACGACCGCACTGCGGCCGCCGGGTTCTTGGCTATAGCGGTTGTTCACGCGCAAGACGTCAGCGGGATTGAACCAGCTTCCACCCTTGAGTACGCGCGAAGAGCCGGTGCTGGGGCCTACCCAGTCCCGCAGGTGCGCACCGGCCTGCGGAACCGGCGTGTAGATGTCGAAGGTCCACTCCCACGCATTGCCCACCAGGTCGTACAGTCCGTAGGTGTTGGGCAGGAACTGGCCGACTGGCGCGCTACCCACGTAGCCATCGTCGCAGGGAATAGGCTGCAGTGACGCGCGGTCTTTGGCCCGGGTGGCACGTCCGGCCACGTTGCCGACGTCACACAGGGCTTGCGGGCTGCTCACTTGACCGTAGAGCTGTCTGACGTCTCCTGTGGCCATGCGCATCCACTCGGCCTCTGTTGGCAAGCGGTACCCCGGCGCGGACAGGTCTAGGGTGACCGCCCGTCCTTCGATCTTGTAGGCCGGGGTCAGTCCTTCTTCGGCGGACAGGGCGTTGGAGAAGGCGATGGCGTCGTTCCAGTCCACACACGTGACTGGATAGCTCGGGCCTTGTGGGCCGTCATCGCACGGACCGCCCGCGTTTCCGTCCCACAAGCGCTGTCGGGTCTTGTTCGGCTCGCTACCCATGAGCGAGGCCCACTGTCCCTGGGTGACCTCGGTCTCCATGGCTAGGAAGGGCCTGTGAATGGTCACGTCGTAGCGTACTTCATCTTGGTCGCGGCCAGACTCTGCCGGCATGCTTCCCATCGACACCCGTCCCTCTGGAATGTAGCGCAAGCGAATACCGTGACGTGCGGTCCAGGCGGAATGGCGTAGTTCATTGGGCGTGTGGGCAACATGGGTGGCGTAGTACAGCTCCAGCTCTGGGTACTGCCAGACCCCAACACCCAGGCAGGCCACGGCGGGGACGGCCAGCGTAGCAAGTGCCGCAAGCCACAGGCCCGTTCGACGACGTGCCTTCGCAGGTGGTGGGGAAACATGCACCCGGTCGGGAAGCTCGGGTCCACTGATGTCGACGTCCAGGGCATCTGGAAGACCGGGGCCGCTGCTGTCTTCGGACATCTCTGGGACGACAGACGGGCGCACTGGGCGGTTCTCCGTCTGCACCCGTTCTGGGCGTGGCTTGGGCTCGACGAACGGTGCCTGGACAGGCTGTGGCGCCTTGCTGACCGTCTGCAAGGGGCGGCGGGTTGTTGGGACTGCGCTGTCGCCACGCAGGTAGGTCGCGAAGACCTCGCAGTCGGGGAAACGCTCGCTAGGGTTGCGGGCGAGGGCACGTCGTACACAGGCCGCAATGCGCGGATCGATGTCTTCGAGACCTTCCATGTCCGAAGGGTCGCCGTCTACGATGGCGCTCATCACGGCAAAGTCCGTCGGCCCGTCAAAGGCGTGCTTGCCCGTCGCCAGCTCGTACAGGATGGCACCCAGCGCAAAGATGTCGGCGCGGCGGTCAACGGTACTGGCGTGCAAGATCTGCTCTGGAGCCATGTACACCAATGTGCCCATACGCATCTGGGCTTGGGTGCGGTTGCGGCGCTCATGTTTGAGGCGCGCATCATCCGCAATCTTGGCAATGCCAAAGTCGGCAATCATCGGTCGATGTGTGCCGTCACGCTCGGGCAGCAGCAACACGTTGGCAGGCTTGAGGTCCCGGTGCACAACGCCGTGAGCATGCGCTTCTCCCACACCTGCGAGGATGGGTAAGAACAGGGCGCGAATCTGACTGACGGACATGGCACCGTTCTTGGTCATCCACGCCTCTAGCGTAGGGCCATTGATGAACTGCATGACCAAGCCAGCAATGCCAGGAACGGCCACAACATCGGTGACGGGCACAATGTTCGGGTGACGCAGCTGCGCCTGGATGCGGCCCTCAGCCAAGAACCGCTCGCGCGTCTCTTCGTCCGAGACCAGCCGGGTCTCCAAGATCTTCAGCGCATGTTCGCTGCCCAAGACGTTGTGGCGGGCCAAGTACACCGTTGCCATGCCACCTTCGCCGAGCGAACGCACAATCTCGTATCGGTCTACGCGGTCTCCGGGGTTCATGGCCTACGCCTCCCGAAAGACGAGGTCGACGCGCCCAACGGTGATGGTCTGCCCGGGCTTCAGAAGGGTGCGTCCTACGACGAGGTTGCCGTCGACCAAGGTGCCGAGTGTGCTGCGTGCATCTGTGACGCCCCAGCGACCGCGGTCCTTCGCAAACACGCAATGCACCGGATTTACAGAGGGGTCGTCAATGACGACGTCGCAGTCGGGTGAGCGTCCGCAGCGTGCGTCATCGCCTCGCAGTGGGAGAACCGTGTCGCCGTTCAGCAGGGCATCGCCGCGCCACGGACGACGGGGTGCCGGTGGGGCTGGCTTGGCCGGAGGAGTGGGCTTGGTAGTCTGTGGGGCCCTCGTGGCGACCGGTTGTGGAGCCTTTGCCGGTTGTTTGGGCTTGGCCGGTCGGGCTGGTGTTGCTGCCTTGATCGGACCTACGAGCGCTGCGGCCAGGGAAGCGCAGTCGGGGAAGCGGTCGTGAACTGAGCTTGCAAGAGCGGTATGGATGGCATCTGCAATGTGGGCTGGGACGGCGGGATTGTGACGCTGAACGGCCGTGAACGTGCCGTCCACAATCGCTTGCATGGTGTCGTACTCGTTGTCTTTTGCGAACGCCAAGTGACCGGTGGCCAGCTCGTACAAGATGGCCCCACACGCAAAGACATCGGTCCGAACGTCTACAGAGGCGCTCTCACGAATCTGCTCGGGCGACATGTACGCCGGCGTGCCCATCCGCGTGCCAATCTTGGTGGGCATGTGTGTCTGGTGTTGGACGCGGGTGTCTTCCTCGAGCTTCGCAATGCCGAAGTCCAGGACAACCGGTCGCATGGCGCCGCGGCGGTCTCGGCCCAGCACAATATTCGCGGGCTTCAGGTCCCGGTGCACCACACCGTAGGCGTGGGCTTCGGACAGTCCATCCAAGATCGGCAGGGCGATTGCAAGCAGTTCTTCGAGGGAGCAAGGGGTCTTTCGAGCATCGATCCACTTGTCTACGGTTGGACCTTCAATGTACTCCATGACCAGCCCAGCGATGCCCGGCGCAATCACCACATCGGTCACGTCAATCACGTTGGGGTGGCGGATCTGTGCGGCAATGCGACCCTCGGCCAAGAATCGTCCGCGAAGTGCTGCGTTGTTCGCCAGCTCCGGACGCAGCACCTTGAGGGCATGCCGAGAGCCTAAGATGCCGTGGCGGGCAAGGTAGACCGACGCCATTCCGCCTTCGCCGAGGCGCTCTAGAATGACGTAGCGCTCAATGGTGGTGCCTGTATTCACGCAGCGAGTGTACCCCGCTGGGCTCGGTTGCGAGACGACTGGACACGTGTGCGGATTCCTGCGGTCCAGCACAACCCAAGCGGCTATGGCCGCAGCATGATTGGCTATTTCTCTCGGCTGCTCCCTGTGGCCCTCAAGGCGCGCTTTCGCTCGTCTTCTTCGCTGGTGTCGCGGCTGCCGCAGCGCGTCTCGTTTCGGCAGATCGACCTGAACCGTCACATGAACCAGGCTCAGTACCCAGTAGTGATGGAGTTGGGACGCACTGACCTTCTCTTGGGCAACGGCTCGTGGTCAGCGTGGCAGGCCGCTGGATTCAACCCGGTCGTTGCCGAGCAATGCTTGCGCTACCGACGCGAGCTCAAGCCGCTCCAGAAGTACGTCGTCGACTCGCGCGTCGTTGATGTGGAAGGACGGTTTATTGTCTTAGAACACTACCTCTTGGTCGGGTCAGCGGTGCACGCATCGGGCACAGTCAAGCTGATCGTGGTCGGCAAGAATGGCGTGCTGGACGCGAGCGCTGTCGAAGACATGGCCCGACGTTGGTGCGCGGAGCGATTGGTTGTCGAAAACTGGCAGGTCGTGGCGTGAACGCTGAGAACATTGCCCGAGTCGAACAGGCGCGAGAAGCGCGGTCACGCCCGTTGTTGGCCCGGTACAGCCTGACGGTAGCGGGAGGCTCTGTGTGTGCACAGACGCCAGGGCATTGGGGCAATCGGTGGATGGGAGCAGGGCTCAACGGCCCGGTGCATGACGCAGATATCGACCGAGCCGAAGCGTTCTGGCGCTCCCACGGCGTCACGGGGGGCGTGACGACCTGTCCTTGGACCCATGAGTCTGCGGCGGAACACCTGACGCGTCGTGGATACCGAGTGACCGGAACGCTTCAGGCGTGGGCCCGGACCGTCGGTCCTCTGGCGGAGACGGTGCCGCTGGATTCAGGGGTGTCCATCGAACGTGTGGATCCGGACAACCCGATCGCGTGCATGCACCACATCTCCCAGATGGCGTGGGGATTTGGGCAGCCCAACGTGCGGGTTCCAGCAGACGCTGTCGAGGTTGGCTACCGGGTGATCACACACCCCATGAGCACCGGGTTCTTGGCGTGGCGCGGCGATCAAGTGGTCGGTGCGAGCACCCTCGAATGCAGTGGTGATCAGGCGGCTTTCTTCGGCAGTGTCGTGCTCGATCACGAACGAAGGAAGGGCATTCAACACGCTTTCTTCAGGCAGCGCATGAAGGTAGCAATCGATCTCGGAGCGACCACTGCCGTGGTCACCGGAGAGCCCGAGAGCACCACACCGCGGACCGCTGAACGGCTCGGGTTTGAGCATGTGTACGACACGCGGACGTGGACGAAGGCGTGACAGTGAGGCTATTGACAGAGCAGCCATCCCGTAGAAGCGGACGGGTCGTAGTCTGCCGGAAACGGTTCTAGAGCCGGGGCTCAACCTCTGCGATTCGCTTTCGCAGACGTGAGCTGACGGTCGCACCGGAAGCGTCTGCGAGCCTACTGGCGGTGTCGAGCGCTGTGCGGGCGGCAACCGGCTGGTCTGCGGCATGTTCAAGCTCGGCAAGAGCCACGTTTAGCAGTCCCACTCCGGCGTCATTGCCCACGGATGCAAGCATGGGGGCTGCACGGTCGAGGTGTTCGCGAGCGCTAGTGAGAGCCTCTTGCGCAATGTTCAAGCGGGCCACTCCACCCAGGTGTCCGCTTCGCTCCACACATCACCGGCGGCCTGCATGCAGCGGATGGCTTGATTTAGGAGGTCCAGGGCGGTGTCCAGCTGCCCGTCTTCTCTCAGCATGGAGCCGAGGTTTCCCAAAACGATACCCTCGAACTGGAGGCTGCCGACTTCGCGATTGACCGCCAGCGACTGCTGGAACAGGCTGCGGGCACGGGCTCTTCTGCCGAGCAGGCGGTACATCTCGGCCAGGTTGTTCATGACCACACCCGCGGTCCGCCGGTCACCGACCTCCTGGTGTACCTGCAGTGCTTCTTCAAACGTGTCGCATGCCAGCTCAACATCCCCGCGCTCGGCGTGGACCACGCCTACATTGCCCAGAGCCCAAGAGGCGCTGCGGCGGTCGCGCATGCCGGTGTAGATGGTGTGCGCTGACCGATAGTGGTCTTCGGCAGCGTCGAGCTGACCACGCTGAAAGCTTAGATTTCCAAGAAAACCGAGAGCCTTCGCCGCAGACCGCTCGTCGCCAAAGGTGGTGTGAATCTCCAGTGCCTGGTCTAGGTGAAGCTGCGCATTGTCCAGGTCTCCACAAAGTTGTTCCAGGTTTCCAAGGCCATGCAGCGCTCGCCCGCGTGCAATCGGATGTCCGTCGTCGGGAGCGGTCGCTATGGCTTGTTCGAACAAGTGTTTCGCGTCATCCGTCTGGCCTGAATGCTCGCAGACGAACGCCTGATGCGTCAGAATCGTTGCCGTCAGGTGCGGGCTGTTCACCGCTCTTGCGGCCTGTAGGCCTTGCTCGAAGTGGGTCGCGGCCTCTTCATTGTCGCCGTTGCTCCATGCTGCAAAGCCCGCCCGCTCCAGCAACCGTGCGCGCTGTTCGGTCGTCAGGTTGGGCAGGGCTAGGGTTCGCTTGAACACGCGAAGACCCACGGCGAGGGGAACCGTCAGGGTGACGCTGACCCACGCTGCAAGCGCCGTGTTCGCGGCTATCTGGTTGTTTGAATGGTCGACGGCGCGGCGATTCGCGACGAGCAGATTGTCGACCTCGTCGAGCAGATGCTGACGGCTCTGTGCCCCGTGGTGGCCAACCATCGCATTGAGCGATTCGGGTGTGCCCAGCTGGGCATACCACTCACCATGACGCTGTTCCGTTACCGCCCGCTCATTAGATTCGTCCAGCTTGATCTGGGCATATTCGTGCACGCTGACCAGCATGGAGAACCGCTCATTGTCCTGTGCACGCAGCATGGACTGGTCGACGAGAGCCTGCACCAAGTCCAGTGTCCAGGCACCGTCGTCTACGTGCTGAACATCAATGATGGCTTCTGCGGCTTCTAAGTCGAAGCCTCTCTCAAAGACGGCCATCTGCGCGAAGGCGCCTTGCTCAGCGGGTGTCATCAGCTCCCACGACCAGTCGAGGGTGGCCCGAAGCGTCGCTTGCCGTTTGTCGCGCCCGCTGGACGACGCAAGAACCCGGAATCGGCTGGACATACGGGTGAGCAGCTTTCGTGGCCCTGCGACCCGAACCCGCGCTGCAGCGAGCTCGATAGCCAGAGGCAGGTGGTCTAAGAGCGCGACGAGCTCCTCAATCGCGATTTTTTCAGCCTTCAGAGGGCTAAACGCAGGCTTTGCGACGCGGGCGCGGGCAATAAACAGCGCGGCTGAGTCAATGGGGACCATCGGCTCTAGCGGCAGCTCGTGCTCGCTCGCGAGTCCGATTCGTACTCGGGTGGTCAAGACGAAGTGTGCGTTATTGGTTCGTTTTAGCCAGTCAGCGAGCAGCTCTGCCGTCACATCGGCGACCTGTTCCACATTGTCGAGGATGATCAGGCAGTGGCCGCGTCCTGCGATTGCGTGGCTGAGGCGCTCGGAAATATCGCCCTTTGGAAGTGGGACATCGAGAGCGCGGGCAATGGCGCCGAGGACGCTTTCAAGGCCTCTAGCATCCACGAGGTCGCAGAATGCCACGCCTCCTGTCCAGCGCTGTAGGCTGGTCCATGCGTATTCCAGGGCTAGTCGAGTCTTTCCGACGCCGCCGGTCCCCACAACGGACACCACTGTGGCGTGGTCCACAGCGCTCGCCAGCGCCGCCAGATCTGCGCTACGACCAATGAACGGCGTGCGATGAGACGGTAGATTGTGGGCAATGGATTGGTGAGGTGACAGCGTTGGCGCTTGAAGGTCTAGGTCAATGGTGGGCGATGTCGCGTGAGGATTGAAGACCGAGGGGGCAAGGGTCGCGCCAGTGTTGCCGCCTGCATTGCCGCTTGCGTCAAACCAAGGCTCTTGGCCGGCTTCGGCTTGTGTGACCAAGCGAGTGATGACCTGCCCAATGGCGCCCTCAGCGAGCAGCGGCCCTGTGCCTAGGCCGTCGTCCAGTGCTTTAAGGATGAGCCCTGCGGTTGCGATGCGTTGGTCGACATCTTCGGTCAGCAGGCCGGCGACGAGGGACGACCAGGGTTCTGGCACTTTGCCCAGGTCGACTTCGCCTGCGAGAACAGCGCGTCGTACCTCTGGACCCGTTGCCCCAGCGAACGGTGGATGCCCTACGACAAGCTCGTACAGCAGGGCACCAAGTGACCACAGGTCCGCACGCGTATCGACCGAAGAGGCATCGATGAACTGCTCTGGCGAGGCGTACGCTGGGGTTCCAAGAAACAAGCCTTCCGACGTCTGCAAGGCGTCTGCCTCGATGCCGCGACCGAGTCCGAAGTCGGCCACGCGAATGGCCACTTTGCCGTGTTGAATCTCCAACAGAACGTTCGCGGGCTTGATGTCCCGGTGAACAATGCCCGCGGCGTGGGCATGTCCAACACCCACAACAATGGGCCTGAACAACGCTGCGCACTCCGCAGGTGACGGCCGATGCTCGTTGAGCAAGTCGGACAACGAACAGCCAGCGACGTACGGCATGAGTAGAGCTGGGCTGCCGTTCACGTCCAGTACATCGGTCACTGGCACCACATGACGCGGGTCGAGGTGGGCCTGCATCTTGCCTTCACGGATGAGACGGTCTCGAACCCTTGAGGTGGCGTTGTGCAGCACCTTGAGCGCATGACGCGTGGCCAGCACCGTGTGTGTCACCTCATAAACCGAGGCCATACCTCCACGTCCGAGCAGTCGCCCGACGCGGTACCGGTCCACAATGTTCCCAGGAAACAGCAGGGGTAGAATGCTCCGTGTTGCCAGGCCGCATGTTGACCGGGTTTGCACTTTGTCGTTGGGTCTAGATTCGCGATCCTAGCAGTGTCCCACTCCTCGGGGCCTCAGAGGTTTGCCATGTCCAAGTCACGCCGTCCTTCGCAGAGCCGTGCTCCCGAAGCCGATGCCCACGCCGGTCACGACCACGGAGGTGAGCAGGGTCACCCTGGCAACAGCTTCATGGCGGAGCAGCTGAGCGGCGAGGAACAGACGCCTGAGTTCTGGAGCCGAATCGCCGGTACGCCGGAGCTTGAGACCAAGGCGGATGCTGTTGCGAATTACCGTGACAATGCCGCTCATATGGCCGGTTTCATGAACCGATTCCGAGACGCCGGCTCCCGTAACTCTGACGACCCAGCATCTACCACCAATCGGATTCGGAACAGTGTCGAGTGGATTGACAGTGGCGAAGCAACGCTCCATGTGCTCACGCCAACCCACGCCAAACCACGACAGTGCCGCGCGTGCTTCAGCGGCGTCAAAGTCCGGACAGACGGCCTACTTCGATACCGTCACCGACTACCGCTACATGGCCGACTACGACGACCGCGTGAACGCAAGCGGTCAGCCCACACGCAACGAAGGCATCTACTTCGGGCGTACCGGTGTTGGCGGCTTCATGTCGACGGACGGCAACGACCTCAATGTGGTCAACCCGAAGACCCGGAGCGACTCCGCACTGGCAGAAGTGTTCATCCACGAGGTGCAGCACGACGCCGACCAGCACCAATCCGGGAAAAACTGGGAAGATCAGTCGGGTCCCGGGCGACCCACCAGCCCGTATGTGGCGCCTCGTTGGGTGTACAACGGCTACCAGACCGAGTTTCGCGCATACTGGATGAACACCGAAGACACCCAAAGAGACAACTTCGGCTTCTCCGGAAACACCCGCGTGAATAACCGCACAATCAACGCCGTGTACGCCAACGCCGCCGGTGCTCCACAGCGCGCTGGATCAGCGAATACCAACTTCCGAAATGGCCGCCAGCAGGGCATCTTCAGCCACATGTTCCGCACGGAAGCGCCAGGCAATATCTACCGTCAGGGCAACTCATGGACCCAGTCGTATGCCTACCTGCCTCACCACTACGTGTTCGATGAGAACTTCCGGGCAATGGTCGACAACATGGCCCTGCCGGCTGCCGGAAACTTGATCAACTCCGTGCGTATCCAGGACCTGAGCGACGCAATGGCCACCCGCAACGCCAACCGCGTTCGTGCGGCCGTTGACGAGCTGGACTCGATGGACGTCAACTACCTGAACGACCGGTCGCTGACGCAAGACTTCTGGGACCAGGCGCGCAGTCAGATGACTCAGGCGACGGTGGACTACTTGCTGGCCCGACTCGCGCGCGGCTAGTCGACTACCGAACGAAGAACTGCACGTCGCAGCCAAGCTCGGTACCATTGCAGTACGGACCGTTGGCTTCGTCCTGACCAGATTTGATGTACCAATGGCCACTCGAATGAGAGGTATGAAGGTGGTCCTGACTACCGCTTGCCCAGTCGCCGAGACCGCGATGGCTTGAGTGTGTATTGCCCGGGCTCTGAGCGGGGCTCAACGCGGCGGTGTGGTACGCCTGATTGCAGCCGCCGGACGAGGGCGTGAGATGCCCGTAGGTTGGGCAGGTACTCGCATTCCAGTACCAGTCCTGATGGACCTCTCCGAAGCCCACGAATCGGTACACGGATTTGGGAATCGCGGTGATTCGGGCATCCGAGAACTTGAAGGTGAGCAGGCCATCCACCGCGCCACTAGTGTTTAGGTCTCCTACCGCGTTGTTCCAGCCAGACGGTGCACCGCCAATGCCTCGTCCCACAAGAGTCCAGCCACCGCCCTCAAAGTCCATGTCGCAATGCACGTCAAAAGAGGCGAATCCCGGCGGTGTAATCGCGTAGCGGCCACTTCCGGTCTGCCCGGTGTATTGCGCGCCTGACGCTGGATTCCGATACTGCTCACAGCTCTGGGCTTGCGTGGAGTCCGACCATGTGCGCGCTCCAGTCCCCGAGATGACCAGGTGTTTGTCCGTGGGATGGGTGTCGACAATAAGCTTCCAGGCGCCTCCGCTGCAGATCTCCAGCCGACCCGTGTCAAAGCGCAGCGTTCCGACAGTGTTGGTCGTACACACAGCCGTTGTTCCGAGCGTTGGCAGCACACCGGCCATTGCCTCTGCGGTCGCAGCGCGAGGAACCGCGGTCAGTGCTTGGCGTGGCGAGAGTTCAGCCGCACCGTCCAGCTGGACACCCACAAAAGCTGTGCCGGAGAAGTGGCTTGTATCCAGCACACCTCCCACAGAACCGACGCCATCTAGCTGGAGAGAGACATAGCCTCCGTTAAAGTCCTGGTCGGTGTATCCTCGCCGCCAAATTGGTGAATCGCCACTGTCGTACAGCGTAATTGTGACTGTGTGGGCGCCCTCGAGCCCAACCCCGGACACATCTGTAAATCGCCCTTGCCAAGCCACCGAAGTGGGGGACGCGAGGGCCGAACTAGACATCAACAGACCCAACAACAGCACTCGCATACCAGCCTCCCTGATCCGTCACCCTAGCATGGTGCCCGGAAGCGTAGCGTTGTTTCGGCTTAGTCCCCGAGCAGTCGCAACACACCAACTTTATCGGGGCCGCGCTCGAGCACCTCGGCCGGTGTGCACACGGCACATCCGAGGTTGCATGAGCAGCCTTTGAGGATGGCACGGACCCACTGAAGGGTGTCCACGAGCACTAGGTCGTCGGCGGCTTCAAGGACGCCGATGCCCTGTACGTGACGGTCCACAATGAAGAGTGTGGGCACGCCGCTGTTGTCTAGGCCGGAGGACACTCCGGTCACGTCAAAGTCGCTGGCGTCTCCCAGAAGATGGGCCACGAGCACGTCTTGAAGGGAGCGCGCCAGGTGGAACAGCACGTTCTCAGTCACCGTCTTGGGTAGCATCAAGGCGCGAACGCGTGTGCGGTAGCGGGCGTGAACCGGGGTTTCGTAGCGGGCTTCACGTCCACTCTCGCCAACCGCACCACTCACCGTCTCGGTGACAGTGGCCTCTAGGCCGCACAGGCTGAAGGTGAGGTCGCCTTGGCGAATCTCATGCTCGGCCTCAACCACGCGTGCATCCGCAATGGCAAAGGTGATGATGGGCCGGGTCAGGGCCTCTTCGGTGGCAACGGGCTCTACCGGCAGCACGCCACGTCGCTCATCGTAGCGGTGCAGTTCGACTTGGTAGCGCTGGTCACCAACGGCGAAGACACGCTTTGGGTAGAAGCGAGTGGGGGCCAAGGCCCGGTCGACCTCGGTCAAGGTCTCGCCGGTGTGACGGTGGATGACCTTGACGATCTGGCCCGTCACCGTGCCGCGCACCGGGTCTTGAACGGGGTCTGGAGGAACTGCAGCGACCTGTACGCGTCGCAGGTTGCCCGACCCGTCGGGGCGCATGACGTACGAGGTTCCTGCGCCCTGTATGACGACTTGTTCGACGAGCGACGGACCGAACATTGCCACGAGGCTGGGCAGGTCTTGACGGCCTTCTCGCAGTGCGGCCTGTAGGTGAGCACGCGTGATCAGCCGGTTTGCGTAGCCAACAAGTGGGCGCGGTGGGGTCAGCCGACCATGTTCGATGAGGTTTGCGATGGCCCCGGGCGCGGTGAGGAATCGGGCGGTCGGTGCACGGGCGACGCTCCACAAGGCGTGGTGGGTCTCGCCACGTTCACTGGGCTGACGGTTGGGTAGTGAGCGGAACCCGGCGACGAGCCACGCTTCTGACAAGGCTCCAGCGGACGCCGCGCCGTACAGAGCAGGGCTGCGGACCAAGTCGACGTCTTGCCCCCAGACCTCCACGCTGGCGCGGTCAAAGCGACCGGACGGGTCACCGACGCTGACGGCTCGGCCGGTGTCTGCGACGGGCTCTAGAACGCGTCGTACCCAAGGGGTATCCGCACGTGTGGCGACAAAGTTGGGGTCTGCGAGCCACACGCTGACAGCGGCAGACGCGCGCGGTCCGTAGGGAACTTCACGCACAGGTAGACCCGGAAAGGCCTGCTCGGTGAGGCTTCGGGTTCCAACGCCACCAATGCCTGTGGCCACGACCGAGAAGCGGGCGGAGGCAGCACGAAGTGCCAGCTGAAGGCGGCGCAGGGTGAACATGCGGTGGGTCACGTCAAGTGGGCTGCCGCGGTCGATACGCGAGGCCATGACCACACCCACACCGCGTGCCCAGGCCACACTGGCGTCATCTCGGCCACCCGCGAGGGCGCGGATGCCTTCGGCAGACAGACTGGCGACGTCAATGAAGGCAATCGCCGGCAGCCGACCCCCAGCGAGAGCAGCGCGGAGGTCCTCATGACCCGCAACGATGGGGCCGCAGTCCCACCCGCCTGAGGCGGCGATGGTGCGAATGACGTCGTCGCGGAAGGTCTGTGGGTCTTCGGTGACGACGAGTGCGGTGAGGCCGCGCTGGCGCACAATCGCGTGGAGCAGGGCGGACAAAAAACGCCGCTCGCCGTGGTCATCCAAGTCGCCAACAAGCCAGCCCTGTCCGGTCTCGGATGCCGCTGAGAGCAGGTGTTCTAGCGACTCAGGAGGGGGGCCGACGCCACCGGCATCGCGCCAAGTGTTGGCAGCATGAAGCTCGCCGCCACCGCCGCTGGTCGCAGGCACCGATGTTGGAGTGATGGCGCTGTCGAGCGCACCGAGCGCGCGCCACGTCGCTGGCACATCAATGGGCGGCAGCGGCGCAATCAGTCCTTCGGGGCTCTTGGCTTTGGGTGGGTGTGGCGCTTGCCGTGCAGCGAAGGTCCACAGTGCCAGGCCAATGGCGGACATGGGGATGGCCACAAAGAGGTCGACCATTGCGACATCTGCGGCGGGGTCGGCCCAGCCGAATCGGGCAAGCCACGGCATGACGAGCGCGGACATCACCAGAAAGAGCGCCATGGGCACGCCCAGCGGCACACGAGACGGCAGTCCAGAGCGACGCGCAGCGCCAATGAGCGACAGGGTCGGAGTACCAATGAGAGTGAGTGCGGCGAGGGGAACCGCCGCGTACATCAGCGCCACTTCCTGCAGGTGCCAAGGCCACGCCGGAATCATCCAGGTGAACCAGTCGACCGGGCCAGCGGTCACCGCAACCGCGGCCCACAGCCCAATGCGCAGCACAATGACAATGGCGAAGGTACCAATCGCCATCTCTCCGGCATTGAATGCCGCGCGACGCCACGGATTTCCGGTGCCTGAACGGCCGAGAGCCGCCATGACCAGACCGCCCATCAGCCAGCCCAAAATGGGGGCGAGGTAGACCAGCATCCACAAGAATATGTACAGGCGCGTGCCCATGGCAGACGGTGACGGCATCAGGTCGTCTCCCGCAGCTCAAGGCCAGCGCCACGGGCGACATCTTCGAGGGTCAGCCCTTCCCAGGTGCGCAGGAAGACCACCCGGGGTTGTGGGCGGTCGGTCCACAGCGCTTTTACCGGGTAGGCGGCGTCACGAAGCACGTCTCCGAGGACATCTCGGCTCGCTAGCGGCGCGGTACACAAGATCTCACCGCTGCGAATCCCCGCGGGAATGTCTCCGTGGGCATTGCGCGGGTCACACGGTGGAGCCAGAGCCGCAGCACAGCGTTCGACAAAGCTCTGAACGACTCCAGCGGCTGCATTCGCGGCATCTTGGCTCTCGAACAACACGCGCTCGGACAGCGGCTGAACTTGGTCTTCGGAGAGCTTTAGGATGACGCCGTTGTCACCACAAGGAACGTCGCGCAGCAGGCCGGCACTGGGCCAGGTGGCGTCGAGCAGGCGGTTGGCCCACATATCTGGCTCGGCAATGACCCGGCACCGTGCAACCCACTGACTCACGATAGCGGGTGGGACCAAGTGGTCATGGAGCAGCTCACCCTGGCCGAGCAGGCCACGGAGGTCGTCAGCGGATGCGTCTTCTGCGGGATCGATTCGCAGGTCTACAAGGCGCTGTCGGAATGCGTCTCGCGCCTCAAGAAGAGTGCGGCGAACAGCGGTGAGCTGCTCGCTCGCATGGTCGAGATTGACCCCAGCAGCCCGACGTACACGGCGTCGTCTCAACAGCAGCTGCGCTTCGGCTTGGCGTCCAGGTGCGCCTCCACCGCCCTGTGCCCGCAGCTCTTCTACGGCTTCCCGGCGTGCTTCGAGTGCTTCGACAACCGAGTTGCGTGTGTGCCGTCCAACAATGAAGCTCCACGCGATTGCGGCGAGGGGAAACACAGGAATAGCGGCGAGCCAAGGTGCCCAGAGCGACCAGTCAATGCCGGGCGATGCGGTTCCGGCAGCAACCACCACCGCTGCGGGGCCCGAAGCCGGCACGGCTGCTGTGGCAACAACGACGTCCGGTGCGACGAGGAAGGCGGTCAGCGCCATGACAACAAAGGCCGCCGCGAGTCCGACAGCTCCGGACACAGCGACGAGCATACCGCTGCTGGGCAGGCGGTCCACGGCCTGTTCTAGCTCGGTGCGTAGCGGGTCAGGGTCGATGTCCGGTGGCGCTTCGGCTTGCGACAGATCTGAGGACTCTTGGTCGTGAAGTGCAGCGACCACATGGCGCAGGCCGAGCTCGACTTCCGGCACTCGGTTCAGGCCAGTTGCTTGTCCGAGGGTGTCGTCGAACAGGCGCACAATGCCGTTGCGAACTTCTTCGCCGGCGGACCATTCGGCGCGGTCCATGGCCCGCAAGACGTCGTCGAGGATGGTTCGGTCTTGGCGAGTGGCCTCTTTGATGACGGTCGCGGGCTCAAACAACCAAGAGTACTTGGCGCGAATCGTAGACGGGCGGTCGTAGGCACCAATCGCAATGCGCGCGCGCTTGCTGTCATCTGCGCCAGACAGACGCGCGGCACTCTTGCGCACTTGCTGGGCAACGGAGCCCTCTAGGAACGGCGAGAGCAGACCGTCGAGGTCTAGGGTGGTCATTGCCACTGAATCGCCTGCGGAACGGTCAGCAGGACGCTCAACCCGCTGGACCAAGGTCCGCAGGGCGTCGTAGGCGGCACGGGCCACCGCGTAGCGTCGTAAGCGACCTTCTGGCAGGTCGAGAGAGGCCACACTCAAGAACGCAAAAGCGGGGTCGCCAGCTGGTAAGTGGGCCAAGCGCCGGAGGATAGCGTCGTTCGTGTCGCGCAGGCCGCTGGCAAAGGACGCCAAGACAAACGCGGCACATCCGGCTTCTAGACTTCGTTCTGAGACGGTGCCGGCGGTGGTGTGGTCACTGGTCAGCCATACGCGAGCGAGTAGGGGGTAGCTCCCTTTTACGTCTCGAAGCGTGGCCAATCGGCTGGCGGCCTTCGCGGCAGCTCCACCAGGACCCATGGGCGGCATGCGAACCACGGCGTGCAATGACGCATTGCGTTGTTCCGGAGGACGCCCCGCCGGAAAGAGTGCCGCGAAGCGACCCCCGACGACATCTGCACACTGCTTGACGACGTCAGCCATGGCGGTGTCGGACCCATCCAAGGCATTGGCGAAGAGCACGACATCCAGGCGTCGTTGGCGTAGGTCTCCTGCAACCCGACCTGCTCGAAGCAGGTCATCGAGGGTCTCCCCGAGGACCGCAGCGATGTCTTGGTTGGGCGTGTCCAACAGGCGCAACATGACGTCGTCCCTGTTGGTCGCTTGACGCAGACGCCCACAGACACGTCGCCCAAAAGCGTCGAGTCCAATGACTACGGTGGGATGGACAACGGAGGCCACGTCTACTCGAGCTCACCGAGCAGAGTGTCTACCACCGGTCGTTCTTGCTTGAGGAACTGCTTGTCACGCTCATCATCGGCGGCCAGGGCTTGTGCGTAGGCTTCTTTGAGCTTGGCAGCATGGCTCCGGAGGTCTTCTGCAAGACGCTCACGCCCCCGCTTGTCGGCGGAGAGGCGCGTCCACTGGGCTTGGGCTTCGGCCTCGATGTCCGAGCGCAAGTCTGCGTCCAGGCTGCTGAACGCACCGAAGGCTTCGGGGCGTGAAGCGGCGAGGGCAGAGGAAGCTCCCGATGAGTTCCACACGTAGCCAGAGTCCGACTGGCTGATGCCACCGAACAAGGTGCACAAGCTGAAGATGCGGATGCGGTCTTCGAGTCCAGACTGCTGCTTTTGTGCGGCACGCTCGGCCTGGGCCTTCTCATCGGCACGGCGAATGGCGACGGGGTCGAGGTTGGGCAGGCCCGGCTCGTTCTCCCAGCGCGTGTCAATGTGCAGCGGATACTGCCGGTTGTCCGACGCCCATACCTGCTCGTAGTCGTGCTGCAGACGCGCTTCCACGTTCTTGAACCAGTAGACGGGTACACCGAGGGTGGCACGGTACAGAACCAAGCTGTCGCGTTCTTCCCAGCCATCCACGAATGTCACGCCGCTGACCACGTCAGCCAGCATGCTTCCAAGGCTGCCCTCTTCGTCAGAGCGGTACTGGGAGGCCAGCCCCGCGTAGTGGATGTAGGCCGGAACGACGTCTCCGCCGGCACGGGCCTTGTCGATGTGAGCCAGGATGACGGCTTCGGCGTCTAGGCGACTGATGCGGTCTTCGATGCCCTTCTTGATGCGGGTCTTTGACACCGCGGCCAAGGTCTCGTCGAGCTTGACCGACTCCTTGAGGTCTTGGATGTCGTGGCCGTCGTCCAACAGTGCAATGTACCGCTGTTCTAGGTCCAGTCCTCGAACTAGGTCCATGCCCATGTCTTCGAGGGCGGTGGCGTAGGTCTCTCCGGCCATCTCCATCAGGGCGGTCTTGACCACCGCTACGATATCGCTGGCGTCTCGTGCTCGAACCCGACCGTCGGGGTCGCGCACAGGCTGGAAGCTCTCGGTGACAACGGTGAAGATCTTGCCGGTGTCGAACAGGGCGCTCTTGTCTAGGTTGTGCGTGTAGAACGCGCCCCACAGGCGTTCTTTGCGACGGTCATCACGCAGAACTTCGGCGTCTAGGTAGTACTGAGCAATGTCGCTGTCTGGGAAGGCGCCGGGGTCCCGCTGGAAGCGTTCACACTCGCTGTCCACGAGATCAGCGGCTTCGTTGGCCACTTCTGCGACGTTTCGGAAGGTCTGAAGCAGGGTGTTTGCGACCTGGCGGAGCTCGGCTTGGTAGCTGCGCCAGAATCCGTGCCGCAGGTCATCCACGTGGTCTTGAACCCACTCGTTGACGGTTCGGATGGACGCGCGCTTGGCGGCCATGAACGCCTTGTTTTCGCGGTCGACAACGCGGCCGAAGAAGCCTTGGTTGGCGGCACTGACCAGTGCTTGTTCGTGGCGTTGGCGCTCTTGCTTGACCGCTTCGCTGTCTAGGTCCGGCTTGGCGACCTCGCTGATCAGCTCTTCTCCCTCTTCGGGGTCCTCAGACGGAGAGATGGCGGCTTCGCGCAGAAGGCGAATGAGGAACAGCCGCTGTGCGATGGGGTTGATGTCGAAGTCTTGGAAGAACTTCCCGAACACGCGCCCGGTGCGCAGGTCTGCCAGGCTGGCTTCGAGGTACTCGCCGCGGACCTTGGCGCGTGACTCAGCGTACTCGCGGCGCAACACGCTGACGGCGTTGCTGACGGACGGATTGCCCGGCGATATGGACTGGGGAACGACTTCGCTGATGTCGATGAGCTCGTCTAGCTGGCCGTAGATGCCCGCCATGACCTGGGTGAAGGCTTCGCGCAGAGGAACGCCGCCCTTGCCGTTTTGCTCTTCAATGCCGCGGAACACGCCCTTCTCGTCATTGGACAGCTCGATGCCGGCACGCCACTTGACGTAGCCTTCGAACTTTTCATCAATGCGGCGTTCCTTCTCGGCGGGGTCCAAGCGCTCGAAGGCCGGGTCTCCGTAGGGAACGCGGAAGTCTGGATGGTCCGCTCCAAAGGCGAGGAACTGACGGAACGCCCGCCCGGTGTAGCGCAGGGAGCTGTAGCGAATGATGTCCCGGCGTGGCAGCTGTAGAATGGCCGTACCAAACGCGCCGTAGTGCGTTGAGAAGTTGCCATTGGCCAGGGTGCGCTGGTGCTTCTCGTAGTTGTCATACTCGCCGGCTTGGGCGCCGAGCAGCGGGGAGAAGATCTGTAGGTAGGCAGCATCACTCACTGCCGCTTCGTACTTCTGCAGCGACAGCGAATCGGGCTTGTCGATGAAGTACGTGAGCGTGAAGGGCCGCGTGTTGATGGTGTTGGCGCGCGGGTCCGTGTTGCCGGGGTCGTACACAAAGTCGTAGTCGTCTACGCCACCTGCGTAGGCCAGCTGGCGCGTCAGGTACTCCAGCTCTTTGAGAGCTGCGTAGCCATTTGCGTTGATGTCCTTGTGCAGACGTGGGTGAACCTTGTCCAAGAAGGTGGTCGGCAGCGACATCATCGCTTGGATATTGGGGCGTCCCCAGCCGTTCTCGTACACCATCTGCTTGAGCAGGTAGGCCATGGGAATGAAGCCGCCGGAGCCCGTTCCACCCGCGACCGAGCCGAAGACATTGATGCGGATGGTACGGTCTTTGTTGTCCCGCCACGGGTTCTCGCGACCGGTCATCTCATTGAGGATGGCCCGAATCTTCTGACGGATGCCCGCGCGGTCCTGCTCTAGGTTGTAGTAGAGCTTGAGACGCGACTCTAGGCGAATCTGTCCGGCACCCGGAGTCTCGCCACTTCGCGGCGTGTAGTTCGACGGGAACCAGCTTGTGAACAGCTCGTCTTCGCTGACTTCGTGCTCGCCACGCTTGCGCTCGACGTATCTGCGGGCATCAAAGTTGCTGATGAGGAAGCGACAATCCGGGGAGATGTCCCGGTGCTTGTCGAGGTCATCCTTGTTTGTGTCGATGGCCACAAAGTGGGTCAGCAGCGAGATGCGGTCCCAGTGTGGGTGACGGCGCAGGCGTGCGGCGAGCTGATTGACGATTTTACCGCCATTTCCACCGAGTCCAACGAAGAGAATTGGCTTGAAGGTCTCGCTAGCGACTAGGCCCATTCAGAGGCTCCCATGTGTGTGCAACCGAACCGTATACCATTCGCCCGGCAGTTCTATTCAGATGCCGTCGAAATCTGGCACTACGACGGGATGAGACAGGCATCGTACCGAGCTCTGTACATACGAAAAGCGCCAAGGTTGCCTGTCTACAGACCCCCTCGGCGCTTTCACTGTCAACGACAGCGTCGCTTAGATTTCCGACGAACCTCTACAGGGCGTCGATAATCTTGTTCAGCGTGGGGCTCGGGCGCATTGCAGAGCGCGCCTTCTTGGGGTTCGGTGCAAAGTATCCACCCAGGTCGATTCCCGGACCCTGACAGCGGATGAGCTCGGCAGTCACAGCGCTCTCGCCCTTGACGAGGGCCTCGGCAACCGGTGTGAAGGTAGCCTTGAGCTCGGCATCGGCGTCTTGCTCGGACAACTTGGTCGCCCAGTAGCGCGTCAGCCAGTACTGGCTGCTGCGGTTGTCGGGTTGGTTGACCTTGCGGCTCGGGCTCTTGTTGTTGAGCAGGTACTGGGTCGTGGCGTCATCCAGGGTCTCACCAAGGATTTTCGCTTTCGCGTTTCCGTCTTTGGTAGCGACGTGCTGGAAGGAAACGGCCAAGGCCAGGAACTCGCCCAGGCTGTCCCAGCGGAGGTGGTTCTCGGCGTTGAACTGCTGAACATGCTTCGGTGCGGAACCGCCAGCACCCGTCTCAAACAGACCACCACCGTTCATGAGCGGGACAATCGACAGCATCTTGGCGCTTGTTCCGACTTCGAGAATCGGGAACAGGTCCGTGTTGTAGTCGCGCAGTACGTTGCCGGTCACGCTGATGGTGTCCTTGCCGTCACGGGCACGGTCGAGCGACGCGTGGCAGGCAGCCTTGGGATCCAAGATGCTGATCTCGAGGCCGTCGGTGTTGTGCTTGGGCAGCTCAGCGTTGATCTTGGTGATGAGCTGGGCATCGTGGGCGCGGTCCGCGTCCAGCCAGAAGATGGCTGGGTTGCCGGACTCACGGGCGCGGCGAACGGCCAGTCCGATCCAGTCGACAATCGGTGCGTGCTTGGTCTGGCAGGCGCGCCAGATGTCGCCGGCCTGTACGTCATGCGTGGTGAGCACGGTTCCGTCGGCGTCTTGCACGGTGATGGTGCCGGCACTCGCGACTTCGAAGGTCTTGTTGTGGCTGCCGTACTCTTCGGCCTTCTTTGCCATCAGGCCTACGTTCGACACGCTTCCCATGGTGGTGGGGTCGAGTGCGCCGTGTGTCTTGCAGTCGGTGAAGACGGCTTCGTAGATACCGGCGTAGCTGCTGTCTGGGATGACCGCCTTGGTCTCCTGCAGCTTGCCAGCTTGGTTCCACATGCAGCCGCTTGTGCGGATCATTGCTGGCATGGAGGCATCAATGATGACGTCGCTAGGTACGTGCAGGTTGGTGATGCCCTTGTCCGAGTCGACCATGGCCAGGTCGGGGCCAGACTCGATTGCCTTGGCGATTTCGGCCTTGATGTCGTCGCTCTGGGAGTCCGTGAGCTCGCCAAGGCGTGACAGCAAGTCGCCGAGGCCGTTGTTGACGTCTACGCCAATGTCGTCGAACACGTTGCCGTAGCTGGCAAAGAGGTCCGCGAAGTACACGCGAACGGCATGGCCGAAGATGATGGGGTCACTGACCTTCATCATGGTGGCTTTCATGTGCAGCGAGAACAGGATTCCCTGGCTCTTGGCGTCTTCGATCTGAGCGGCCAAGAACTCGAGCAGGGCTGCCTTGCGCATGACGGATGCGTCTAGGACTTCGCCGTCTTCGAGTGGCAGGCTGGCCATCAGGACAGTCTCGGTGCCGTCAGCAGCGGTGTGGACAATGCGCGTGGTCGTGGCGGTTGGCACGGTGACGCTGACTTCGGTGTGACGGAAGTCGCCGCCGCTCATTGTGGCGACGTGACTCTTGGTATCTGCCGTCCAGGCGCCCATGGAGTGCGGGTGGTTGCGCGCGTATTCCTTGACGGCCTTTGGCGCGCGACGGTCGGAGTTGCCTTCGCGCAGGACGGGGTTGACGGCGCTTCCCTTGATGCCATTGTAGCGACGCTGTGCTTCACGCTCGGCGTCATTCTCGGGGTCTTCCGGGTAGTCCGGAATGCCGAAGCCTTGCGCCTGAAGCTCAGCGATTGCTGCCTTGAGCTGCGGCACGCTGGCTGAGATGTTCGGCAGCTTGATGATGTTGGCATCTGGCGTCTTGGCCAGCTCACCGAGCATCGCCAAGGCGTCGGGCACCTTCTGGTGGGATGCGAGCCGGTCCGGGAAGGCGGCCAGGATGCGAGCTGAGAGTGAGATGTCCGGGGACTCTACGTTGATGCCTGCGTGCTTGGCGAACCCGCTAACTACGGGAAGGAAGGCGTATGTGGCCAGCGCAGGGGCTTCATCGGTATGCGTGTAGTGAATCGTCGGCATGAGGTCTCCTGAAGTCGGGAGCGGCGACTATCGCGGGGGGGGCTGTACTGCATGGGTCGATACGAGTAGCAGCGTTCAAAGGCCGCTCAACCGCTTGGTTAACCAAACTTCAGGTGCAGACCACCCGCGCGATAAACCACACCGGGAATCACGCCTTCACGCAGTTCTTCCTGCGTAATGCTTGTCCACTTTCGGGTGCGACGGTCCTTCTTCTCAACACCACCGCTCTTTGCCCAAGTCATCTCGCCAGTACCGCTAGCCGTGATGACAATCTGAGCGACGCGTGTCTTGCGTACGCAGTTGCCCTCACCATCGATGCACAGACGCGCGTTGCGGTAGAAGCCACGCCGGCCACCGGGTTGTTCCTGAAGAACCAAAGCGACAGTACGCTTGAGGCCCTTCTCATCTCCCGCAATGCGAACCGACAGGTAAGGGTCGAAGCTGTTTGGGCGTATCCAGCCGACAATCACCCACAAGACGAACAGAACGGTCGCGGCGATGGCGATGGGTAGCCACCAGCAGCGAATGAATCCAGTCCGCTCTACGTGCACTTCGACCGGGACCTTTACGGCTCCGGCTGCGTAGTGGTCGTGGGTTCCGCGGAAGGTGATGTCCACGCTGCTGCCGTCTGCGGGAATCTCACCACAGCATGCGTCTGCGACAACACAGACGTCCCACTCAAGCGGCTGAGCGGTCCCTTGGGGTGCTTGTGGCGTGCAGGTGACCGTCGCGCCCTCAACGGTTCCCGGAATGCAAGTGACGGGGACGACGTCTGCGTGGTCGGAGCCCACGAGAGAGACGGTCGAGCATCGCTCGGTTCGAACGCGTGATCCACGCCAGTTCCCAAGGCGGACTGGGATGGGGGTTGGACGCAATACGAGTGGCAGAAACCCCTCGGCGGTGACTTGTTTGGTGTCGCGCTGCTGCATCCAGGTGTTCTGGAAGTGAACGGTGGCGAGCACAGCGCCTTGCGTTGGGGTCTGTGGTGCCCATTCGCCAACGAACCGCCCGTCGCCGGCGTGGGTGAGCGGAATGGAGATGCCGTCGATCTCGGCTGTCGCAGAGAACCCATCGCTGGCGAAGAAGTCGTCGTCGTCAAAGGTATCGCCGCGGAACAGCAGACGGGCCTCGACAGGAAGGGTCGAGCCCACGCGGACCGTTGGGTCAAGCGCCAATGAGGCGGTCAGGTCGTAGCGCAGAATGACGCCGTAGCGCACGTTCGGGCCAGTCACTGCGAGCGACCAGGTCGAGGCTGTGAGTGGGTCGCTTGGCGCGCGAAAGACCTGATAGTGGCGTCGGTCCCCGCCACAGACGTTCGGTGGGACCTGGGCTGCGAGTGCAGGCTCACAGCCATCATTGCCCTGCGCTTGCACGGGGGCGGCGCCGTTTGGACCGGTGAGGGTCGACTGGAAGGCGGCGCCTTGCTCTTGGCTGGCGACGAAGACGAGGACCTCGGTCACGTACTTGCCGACGTCGAATGAGACCGAATCACCGGATGAAAGTGAGCCCGTCTGCGGCTTTGAACCCAGCGCTCGCGCGTAGGCCTTGGTGAATGCCGGAACAACCTCTGCGGGGTCGTCCATGAAGGCGCTGTCGTCTGGGGAACGGGCCAAGCCACTGACATGGGTGACGGCCATGTCGCGCACATCTTCGCTTCCGTACAAACCAAGAATGAACGTGTCGATGTCGCCGGCGGTGTCCATTCCGAAGACACCGGCTGCGTCTGGGCCGCCTTGTGGCAAGTCTTCGGGCACACCGTCGCTGAAGAACAGCAGCAGCTTCCCGTCGCGGGTGGACGCGTCTAGGTGGGCCCGAGCGGCCTGCAGGGGCTCGGTGAAGAGTGTGTGGTTGGCGTACGGAAGACCGCGGATACCGGCTGCGTCGCGCACGGTTCGTGGTGGGCCCCCACGTACGTCTGGGAAGGCGTAGACGGTCAGGCGGTCGTTGCTGCCCCGAACCAATCCCTCCACGACCAGTGCTCCCAGAACAGCTGCGCGCTCGGGGTCGTTGGGTGGGTATTGAGTGCCGTTTTGGTCCGTCGCTGGGAAGGCCATGGAGCACGAGTTGTCCAAGACCAGCGCAATCTCGTTGCCTGGGGTCGCACTGGCGCTGGACACGAAGCAGGTGACGAGGGCCACGCAAAACAGTTGAAACAGTCGCATTAGCCAGCATCCACTTTGAAGTACAAGCTCTCACCGACTCGATAGACGGCGGTGCCTGGTAGGTGGCCGGTGGCCAAGTCTTCGACGTCTACCCACTTGCCTTTGCGCGTCTTCATCTGCACGGGGGCATTGCCGTACAAGGCAATTGAGCCGCCGCGAACAGCACGCAGGATGACTGCTGCATTGCGCGTGGACCCATTGATGTCTCCTGCGATGGAGATGCCGAGGCGGGCGTCGCGGTAAAAACCGGCTCCGGAGCCGGGGCTGTCACGCAGCGGAATGGCAGGCAGACGCTTGAGGTTCTTCTCACTTCCAGCGACCTTGACCGTGGCAGCTCCTGGGAAGCGGGCGGGGCGAATCACGCCCATCACCAACCACAGTGCAGCGAGGGCGCCAGCCATCGGAAGCATCCACCACAGCTGGCAGCGCCACCATGCGCGTCCGGTGATTTGCCAGGTGAGGTCCACGCTTGTGGCTTGGTCCGCGAACACGGGGGTGAGGGGCCGGACATGCAGCTGAACGCCGCCAGGAGCGACTTCTCCGCTGCAGCGTGGGGTGTCCAGACACAGGGTCATGGCTGGATTGTCAGGGTCGAGGGCATCGACCGTGAGCGCCTCGGTCAGCGAGTACGTCCGCACACGCCCCCCAACGGTCGCTGCGAGAACGGGCTCGCCTAAGCAGTCATCGACGCCGGTCAGCAAGAGCTCCCAGCGGTGTTCTTCGGCGGCTTCGGACAGCGAAAAGTCGAGGTCGACGCAGGCGTCCTCCACAGAACTTCCAGCAGCAACCACACCAAAGTCGAGCGACTGGGGCAACCGCAGCTCAAGGGCCGGCTGTACTTCTACGGTGTGTGCCGGCATCACAATCGTCCCGTCCGGACCTTGGATTTCGATGTGCCACTCGGCACTGCGCGGCTCAGTGAAGGGTTGGCTGATGCGGTAGCGGTCGGTGGGGGTCGCGCGTTGGCGGGACACCTCAACGCTGCCGTCAAAGGCCACGACCATGGTCGCCGGGTTCGCGAGGAGCTGGTCGACCCGCTGTCGGGCACCGCCGGGTGCAGGACGCTGAAGGAGGACCTCACCCGAGCAGGGTGTGTCGGTGTAGCAAGTGTTTGGCAGTGCTGTGGTGTCGAAGCCGAGGCCCAGATCACTGAACTGTGCGCTGAGCGGCGCCCCGGGACAGATGATGTTTCCGGATGCATTTCCGCTCGCAAAGACCTCAACGCGGGTCGAGGCGGTGGCGGCTGGCGGAGTCCACTGGGCAATGCCGCTTGCGTCTGCGGACACAATGGTCGGGGGCTGCCCATCGACAGCGACCGTAAAGCGGATGTCTGCGCCAGTCATTGGCTGCGGGACTTGGTCATCGCGGTCAAACAGGGCGGCCTCGAGAGTCACGCTCTGGCCGCTGGCGAGCGCCTCTCCGGGTAGTGGTGAGATGACGCGTGCGCGGAAGGCACAGGTATCCACCGTCAGCACCAGGGGGTCGCTCGACGCATTGGTCAGGGTGTCGCCTGGGTTCATCTGCGGCGCAGTCGGGACGAACCGCACGCGCACGCTGTCTGCGCTGGGAAGAGCGACGTCCGCCCGAATCGAGCCGTCTCGCTGTGGTGTACCGGTGACCGTGCCGACGAGTTGGTCTCCGTCGTACACCTCGAACACGCCGCCGGCGCTGCCTCGTTGGCCGGTTCCATCACTGACGGTTCCACGCATGGAGACACTGTCGCCAACCGCGTAGGGCCCTGGAGTGATGACCTCAAGGGTAGGAACGAGCTCGGCGGGGGGCGCAGGAGGGGGTGGAGGCGTGGTCGGTTGAGGGCTTGGGGTACGACCGCCAGCCGTCCCATCACTCGGTGCAGGCCGTGGACGTGCGCCTGAGGTGCCGTCACTCGGTGCAGGACGTGGGCGCGGGCGCGGACCGGCGGTCTGTTCGCTCGGATGCGTCCGGCGAGGCCCGCTGACGCTCTCACCGCCAATGATGTGCTCGAAGATGGTGAAGCCGTCGCTGAACGGCTGCCGCTTTCGGCACTTGTAGGCAGTAGCCGGCCACCACCCGGGGTTGTTGTCGGTGAAGTCCGTGCGACAGCTTCGGTCCAGCTCGTCGTAGCAGACCATGCATTCACGGCCGTTGGTCACCCAGAAGTGCTTGTGCCAGTCGTCATGCTGGCGTCGAACGCTCGGTGAGTTGCACGCGGCCTGAACCGAAGGTGGCGTGCCGCTGTACCCGCCGACGCAGTAGGTCAGTGGGCGTGCCTGGACGCTCGCGGGGGCCACGAACGCGGTGAGGATGGCTACACACAACAGCTGCAAGAATCGCATTAGCCAGCATCCACTTTGAAGTACAAGCTCTCACCAACACGGTAGATGGCGCTGCCTGGGAGGTGGCCAGTAGCCAGGTCTTCGACGTCGACCCACTTGCCCCTGCGTGTCTTCATCTGCACGGGGGCATTACCGAACAAGACCACGGTTCCGCCACGCACAGCGCGCAAGATGACGGCGGCATTGCGTGTAGAGCCATTGATGTCTCCGGCGATGGAGATGCCCAGACGGGCGTCTCGGTAGAACCGGGCTCCAGAGCCTGGGCTGTCACGTAGGGGGACTGCGGGAAGGCGCTTGAGGTCCTTCTCGCGCCCCGCAACCTTGACGGTGGCAGCGGCAGGGAAACGCGCGGGCCGAACCACACCCATCACGAGCCACAAGGCCGTCAATGCGCCGCCAATGGGGAGCATCCACCACAGATGACAGCGCCACCAGGCGCGGCCGGTAATTTCCCAGGTGAGGGTCACGCTGGTTGCTTGGTCGGCGAATACCGGGGTGAGCGGCCGCACATGCAGCTGGACACCCCCGGGAGAGACCTCGCCACTGCACCGTGGCGTGTCTAGGCACACCGTCAACGCAGGGTTGTCTGGGTCTAGAGCGTCGACAGTGAGCGCTTCGGTGAGTGAATACGTGCGAATGCGTCCACCGACTGTCGCTGCGAGAACAGGCTCCCCCAAGCAGTCATCCACGCCGGTCAACAGCAGCTCCCAGCGGTGTTCTTCGGCAGCTTCCGACAAAGAAAAGTCGAGGTCTGTACACCCATCCTGAACGCGGCTACCAGCGGTGACCACACCCAAGTCCAGGGTCTCAGGAAGCCGAACAACCAGAGCCGGACGAACGGCCAGTGTGTGGCCGGGCATCACCACAGTACCGTCTGGACCTTGAATTTCGATATGCCACTCAGCGCCACGAGCTGAAGTGAAGCGCTGGTCGAGACGGTAGCGGTCATCTGCATGAACCGGTTGACGAGACAGCTCCACGGTTCCTTCAAAGGCCACGACTTCGGTGGCTGGGTTTGCGAGCAGCTCGTCAACGCGCTGTCGAGCGCCTCCGGGAGCGGGACGCTGAAGGACGACGTCACCGGCACACTCGGTGTTGGTGTAGCAAGTCTGCGGGAGCGCCGAGGTGTCGAAGCCTAGACCTAGATCACTGAACTGCGCGGTCAACGGTGCAGCGTGGCAGATGATGTTTCCGTTCGCGTTTCCTGTCGCAAAGACCTCCACGGACGTTGGCGCAGAGGCCGCAGGTGGGGTCCAGCGAGCGATACCGTCAGCATCCGCGGACAGAATGGCCGGTGGCTGACCGTCTACGGCGACGGTGAAGCGGATGTCTGCGCCGGCCATGGGCTGTGGGACCAGGTTGTCTCGGTCGAACAGGGCGGCTTCGAGGGTGACGGCCTGACCACTGGCGAGGGCTTCACCGGGGAGCGGTGCAATGACTCGGGCCCGGAGCGCACAGGTGTCGACGGTGATGGCTAGCGGGTCACTGGAGCTGTTGACCAGTGTGTCGCCAGGATTCATCTGCGGCGATGTTGGGACGAACCGGACGCGCACGCTCTCAGCACCCGGTAGCTCTACGTCTGCGCGAATAGAGCCATCGCGCTGACGAGTCCCGCTGACGGTGTCTACGAGCTGGTCGCCGGCGTACACCTCGAACACGCCGCCTGCACTGCTGCGCTCGCCAGCGCCGTCATCCACACTGCCGCGCACTGAGATGCGGTCGCCGACAGCGTAAGGCCCCGGGGTGATGACCTCTACGCTCGGGACCAGCTCAGCGGGGGGAATGGGCGGCGGCCGTGCGCTGACCATCTCTCCGCCAATCATGTGCTCGAAGACCGCGAAGGCGTCCCCGTATGGGCGCATCTGACGGCACTGGTAGGGCAATGCCGGGTACCACTGGGGGTTGTTCTGGGTGAAGTCCGACCGGCAGCTGTCGTCGATTTCGTCGTAGCAGACCATGCACTCGGTGCCGTTGGTGACCCAGAAGTGCTCGTGCCATGAGCCGTGTTGGCGTCGGATGTTTGGCTGGTCGCAGGCCGCTTGCACGTGAGGCGGCGTTCCTGAGTAGCCGCCGACGCAGTAGGTCAACGGGCGTGCGCTCACGGATGAGGTGAGCAAGAGGGCCAGAACGGAGATCACGGAAGTGCGGCCGGCACGTCGCCAATGGCTGGAGATGGCGAGATCAACCCTCTACCTACGAATCCACCGAGCAACCCTAAGAACAGGGCGGCGAAGACGGCCAACAGGACCAGCGGGACGGCAACACCAGACGAGGCCTGAGTGACTGGCGCTGGAGCCGGGGGTTCGGCAGGGTCGCGCTTTGGGGTGGCGGGAATGGCGATGGGCGACGGCGTCTCTTGCAGGGTTGCGCGTGACTCGGCGGGGCGTGGTGTGTTCCGGTCTTCGTACTTGAGGGCCGTTCCGCCTACGCGCGGTGTGCCGACGACTGCTATGGCCGCGGTGATATTGTCTGTTCCGCCTCGCTCATTGGCCAAGCGCACCAGGGACTCGACGGCGTCTCGGTAGTCCACGCCGCTGACCCACTGCAAGACTTCTTGTGGCTGGACCAAGTCGTGCACACCGTCTGTGATGAGCAGCAGTGCATCGCCTTCAAGCAGCTGAATGGGCTCTTCCCACACATCTGGATTGGCATCTCCAGCGCCGAGAGCTCGGGTGACAACATGCCGGTCCGGGTGCGTCAGGGCGGCTTGTGGTGTGAGCTCGCCAGCCGCCATGAGGTCTTGGACGCGCGTATGGTCCTTAGTGACGTCGATGATGCGGTCATTGCGGATGTGGAGCAGCCGGCTGTCACCCATCCAGGCAACCCACGCTTGGTCGTCCCGAAGCCAGGCCACAACGACAGTGGAGCCACCGCTAGAGTCGGCGTCGTGCAGGGCCTGGTCGGCGTTGACCAAGGCCTCAAACAACACCTGGCGTGGGTCTTCGCGCACGGACTCCAGCACCCGCTGCGCAATGACGTCTGCGGCGAGCTGGCTTGCGACGTCTCCACCACCGTGGCCACCCAGGCCGTCGCACACGATTAGCAGGCTGGCTCCGCCGGGCAGAGAGGAGATTCGGACGGCGTCTTCGTTGACGTCTCTGACCTGCCCAACATCTGTCTTTCCGTGAACGTATACCGACTTCATGAGTCGTCCTTCACCGGCGCGTACACCGTGCGGTCACGTGGACGCTGTGCGGGCTCTGGCTCCGGCTCTGGCGGTGCTTCAGGAGCCGGCGCGTCCACCTTCGGCGTGCTGAGGTTCGGGTTGGTGAGGATGAACTCAACATGGCGGGTGATGCCGAGTCGCTGGCCCGGTGCGATGGGTTCCCGTTGACCGGGCTGCAGGCGCTTTCCATCGATGAAGGTGCCGTTTGTCGAGTGCTCGTCGGTGACCCAGACCGACCCATTCTTGTACACCTGAAGGGTGCAGTGACGGCCACTGATCTGGGGAATCGAGAGCAACAGCTCCGGCGACATGGCGGCATCTCCACCAATGACGAAGGGCGACCGGTGAACGCGGTAGAACGACTCCAGCCCCTTGCCACCGCGGCTCAAGCGCAGGTGGGTCTCGGGAATGGACTGGAAGGGGTCGCGCCAGGCAGCGGCGGGACCTGGAACCGGCGGCTGTGCGGGAGCGACGAGAGCGGCGGGCTGCTCTGGCTGCTCTGGAACAACGGCCACTGGGTCAGGCTCGGCAGGCTCGCCACGGTTTCTGCGCAGCAGGGCGAGGAGGCCAAGAAGTCCCAGCAGACCCAACAGGCTGAGTAGGGCGCATGCAGCCCCAGACCACAGCAGTGCGTTGTTGTTCTCCGTGAGGTCTGTCGGAATGACCGGGACGTCTACTGTCTCGGGTTCCGGGGGCGTGACCGGTAGTGGCGAGCATGGCTCAAGTGCGGCACCACTGGCATGTTGGCGAAACGGAGCCGGGTCGGAGAAGGCACGGCGTGTGCTGCCGTCCAACACCTCAACGGTGAGGGTGTCTGCACTGTGCTCAGGTCCTGCTGGAACGCCGCAGAAGTCGACATCAAGCCACCATGTTCCTTGACTGGCACGCGCGAGGCTCGCCACTTCAAGCGCGGCTTGTTGGGCGTCATCTCCCTGGATGTACCGACCGCCAGTTCTCTCGGCGAGGCGCTTCACTTCGTCGAGGCGCTGGGGGGAGGTCCGGCTGTCCGCGTGAAGGACAACCACGTGCACTCGGACGCCACGGTCGCGGGCTTCATCGACCAAGGTGTCGACGTCGTACGCGTCCGATTCGTCACCGCCGTCTGTGAAGACGATGACCTGTCGGGCTCCACCGGTAGCGGCGGGCTGGAGGTCGGCGGCGGCAGCGATGGCGTCGCGTACAAAGCTCTTGAGACGTGTGGCTCGCTGATTGCTGCCGGTGGCTCGGGCCTGTGCGAGAGATGCGTTGATGTCTGTTGAGACTGCGCTGGCGGTGCCGTGGTGGTCTAGCCGAGTGCCGAATGTGACCACGTCGACTGAGTTGCCGCTGGAAGGAAGTCCGCCAACAAAGGCATCTCCGAGGTCGAATGCCGACTGCCAATAAGGCCGAAAGGACCCGGAGGCGTCAAAGGCGAGCACGGTGACGGCGGGCTCGCTCTGAGACGGCAGGTAGTGGGTTCCGGTGACACGGGCGGAACCTGTGCTGGGAACGACGCGGAACTCAAGCTGGGGCGGAGTTGCGACGAGACCTGAGCGAACGCCAACGTCGCCTACGATGACTTGAACGCGCCCAGAGCCCGCGACTGGAGTCGACCGGCCAATGACATCGAGCCCTTGACCAGACGCAGTCGTGGCCAAGAAGAGCAGCCCAAACAGCCAAACCTTCATGGGGTGCGTGACTCGGGCGGAACCACCAACAACACACAGCGGGTCTGACCCAACTCAATGACGGAGCCGTGGTTGAGTGGGGCATCTTCGCCCATCAATGGTGTGCCATCTACGATGGACCCGTTGCGGCTGACGTCAATGAAGCTCGCCCCGGACTCTCGCATGTAGATGAATGCGTGGGAACCGCTGATGTTGGAGTCGTCAATACAGACGTCTGAGCTCACATCACGACCTATAGCGGTTCGGCCGGACTCCAGCGGAACCAGTCGAACCTGCCCGCCTTCGTACACGCACAATACCGCGCTAAGATCTCTCACTTCAGCAGCTGGCCCCTGGAGAACCGTGGCCTGGCGCTGCTGAGCTGGCGCACGCTTGGCTGGGGCGCCTTGGGTTGGGCCACGCCTAGCCGGAGCGCGATTGGCCACGGGCGCAGGTGCCGCATTCGAGACAATACTGCTCTTGAACGGGTCTTGCGGGTCGAATGCTGCGCGTGGTGGCGCCGGATTCGCGAACACATCGGACGGTGAGGGCTCGGGCTTGGCAGGGCCCGGGTCGTACAAGGTTCGAGACTTTCGTGCGGCGTCTGGTGGAGCCGCCATAGCGGTCTTGCCGCGGGCAGGCGCTCCCAGCGACATTCCACACACTTCGCAAAACTCTGTTCCATTCGGGTTGGCCGTTCCACATGCACCGCAGGTCACTGGGTCTCCTTGCTCGCACCTCAGTGTACCCGAGGGGATGGGCGCGTTCGCGTACTGGCTCTACGACCACCGCCACCGTTCTATTTTATCCGACCCGTTGTTCCACCATTCGCCTGGCGATTGGGGCGTCTACGGGAGCCGAGCTACACTGGGCCCATGAACGTTTCGTCTGCGCTCGCTCTTGCGATCCCTTTGTTGACCCTGTCCTGCACCAGCGACCTTGTGCCTATCGACGACTCGGGCGGACCGGGAGAGACGGGCACGGACGCCGAAACAGACACGGATGACATGGACACTGACCCGGACACTGGACTGGGCGACGGCAACATGGAGTGGGTGCGCGGTGACCTGACCTGGTCGGTCGACTTTGACACGGCGGCGGAAGCGGCTGGCTTTGTAGACTGTGAGTACGTGCGTCACTACGAAGCCGGCGAAGACCTGGCGCATCAATGGCTCTGCCCCGACTGCGAGTCCATGTTTCGTGCGGACGTGTCCTTCGTGAGCGGCAGAACGGACTGCTACGACCGGGTGTCGGATGCGACGCCAACCCCCAATGAGCTGATTGGATTTGCCGGGTCCAGCTGGATGCGGTCGCGGTCGTACACCAGTGTCTTGCGCTCGATGGGAACGAACACGGTTGCCGCAAGAACTCGGACCGTCAGCGCCTCTGGAACGGCGAACCACTCTAGCGGCTCCATCACCTTTCAGGTCAATGGTGTGTTGGAGCGCAGCCGGCGCGACGCCGACCTGATGCACGGATGGGCGTCCCCTGTGAACTACCGCTGCGAGTGGCCGACGAGCGATGCACCTGCCTACGCCGGCGACTTTGCGCTGGTTGTCGGTGAGCCAATGCCAGACGTCACACTTCTCGACATCTGCAATGAACCGGTTCGTCTGTACGACCTGTTTGACGGCTACACCGTGCTGTACAGCAGTGCTCCGGACTGCGTGATGTGTCGGGACATGGCGAGCGCTCACAACGACTTTGACCAGGAAGTGGCTGGGCTTCCGTGGTCAGCCCGGGCGATTGGAATCGTGGCTCCGAGCCTACAAGACGCAGATGGAGAGACATCGTTGCCGGCGCTGAGCACGTGGATCAGCGCCTTTCAACTACAAGACAAGCCGGTCCTTCGGGACCGCGGCTTTGCGTTCGCCATCTTGGGCCAAGTGTACCCGACAACGGTGGTCATTGCGCCCGACGGCACCGTGGTCGACATTGCCCAAGGCTACACGGGGTCGTGGGACTACTGGGGCCTGCAGATCGACCAGCACGTACATGGGCAGGACTAGCCACTCAACGGGTTAGCTCGCCGGCCTTGGAGGCTACATGGTTGACCTGATTCCGCGTGAAGTGCTGTTTGGAAATCCTGATCGGGCGGTTGCTCGAATCTCACCAGATGGAACACGGGTGAGCTTCTTGGCGCCGGACGAAGGCGTGCTCAATGTTTGGGTAGGCCCGGTTGATGACATTGCACAGGCCAAACCCCTCACACAGGACCGCGGACGCGGAATCCAGCAGTACGCTTGGATGCCGGGTGGCGACCGGTTGCTGTTCATCCAAGACAAAGACGGCGACGAGAACTGGCATGTGTTCTGCGTTGAGCTCGCGTCAGGCGTGGTGACCAATCTCACCCCGATTGAAGGCGTAGCCTCGCAGATCACCGGGACCAGCAAGCGGCACCCCAGCGTCGTCATCTTGGGCCTCAACGACCGCAATCCACAGCTTCACGACCTGTACCGCTTTGATCTCGCGACCGGCGAGCGCACCCTGCTGATCGAAAACCCAGGCGTCGCCGGCTTCGTCTTGGATGACGACTTGAATGTTCGGTACGCCCTGGCTCCGTCGCAAGAAGGCGGATGGAATGTGCTGCGCTTGGAGGACGGAGAGTGGGTTGCAGACAACGTCGTCCCACAAGAAGATGCGCTAACTACGCAGATTATCGGCTTCGACAAGAGCGGTCGCATTGCCATCAGCGTGGACAGCCGCGGGCGCGACACTGCAGCTCTGCTCGCTACAAACCTCGACTCTGGTGATGTCACCGTTCTGGCCGAAGATGCACAAGCGGACATTAGCGCTGTGCTTCAACATCCGACGGAACGGCACATTCAAGCAGCGGTCTCCACCTACGACCGTCGCCGCTTTCACGTCCTCGACCCGTCACTTCAGGTCGATCTAGACTGGCTGTCCGAGCGCATTGCCGGTGACGTGGATGTTGTGTCCCGGTCTACAGACGACCTGCGATGGATTGTGGCCGAGATTAGCGACGTGAACGCGGTTCGCTACTACCTGTACAACCGCACAGAGGCAGCCCTGAGCTTCCTCTTCGACAGCCGGCCACGACTCGCCGACCTGCCGCTGTGCCCGATGCGCCCACAGGTGCTCACTGCGCGCGATGGCCTGTCGTTGGTCAGCTACCTGACGCTTCCTGGCGGCGTAGATGCCGCTGAGCGTCCGGAAGAGCCACTACCCATGGTCCTGATGGTTCACGGCGGCCCGTGGGCGCGTGACAACTGGGGCTTTGACCCCATGCACCAGTGGCTGTCGAACCGAGGGTATGCAGTGTTGGCGGTGAACTTCCGCAGCTCTACTGGGTTTGGCAAGCGATTCATTGCGGCAGGAGACGGCGAGTGGGCCGGTGCCATGCACAATGACCTGCTGGACGCTGTGGATTGGGCCGTGGAACAGGGCATTGCAGACCGTAAGCGTGTTGCGATTATGGGCGGAAGCTACGGCGGCTACGCAACCCTCGCCGGCCTGGCATTCACCCCAGAGGTGTTCGCCTGTGGCGTGGACATTGTGGGACCGAGCAACCTGCTCACGCTCATTGAGTCGATTCCGCCGTACTGGAAGCCCATGCGCAAGCAGCTGACGACGCGGGTCGGGGACCCGGACACCGAAGAAGGCCATGCAGCCCTCGTGGCCAAGAGCCCGCTGACCAACGCCGCAGACATCACCAAGCCGCTGCTCATTGGTCAAGGCGCCAACGACCCACGGGTCAAGCAGGCCGAGAGCGACCAGATTGTGGCCGCTATGCGCGAGAACGGTATTCCGGTGGAGTACGCGTTGTTCCCGGATGAAGGGCACGGATTCGCAAGGCCGCAGAACCGGTTGGCGTTCTACGCGCTGACCGAGACCTTCTTCGCCGAGCATCTGGGCGGACGTAGCGAAGGGACCGGAACCGCCTTTGACGGCTCCAGCCTCATTCTCGTCGACTAGCCCCGCACAGTTTCGCGGTGTGGCCCGAGTGGCGTCACACCGCGACTTGCGGCGCTACTCGGAGGCGCCACCAGCGGTCCAGCGAAGCGGGATGATCTCTTCGCCATCTGGACCGGTGGAGCTCGACGAGACGTGAACAGCGGAGCTTAGGCCGTACACGCGCGTTCCAATGCGGGTGTCGCGGTCGGTGCTCGTGAACTCGCAGCTGTTCGCACGGAACACCGTGCTCGAGTACTGCCGGTTGACGACATTCTCGCGGAACTCGAACAGGCGAGGACGCGTGATGGGCTGGGTAAAGTACCGCTGTGGCGAGTTGGCGGGGTCGCCGCCGCTCGCTTCGGGGTCAAACACCCGCACGTCGAGGCCCGTGTAGTACGCACCGGGATTGGGGCGGGAGCGGGACACGCGATTGAGGGTGGTCGGCAGCCAATCGGAGCCGGCGAGTCGACAGTCGGCGCCGCTAGCGGTTGGGGAGACGAACAGGCCGCTGCGCTCGAAGACCTGGGCATTGCCGAAGACCTCGTCTTCTTCCAGATGGGCGATGCCGAGGCGCATGCCCCAATCACAGGTGCGAAGCTCGGAAGCGCTGCCGCTGTCCGTCTGCACGTTGACCTGTACCTTGCCTTCGATGTTGGCCATGAACAGGGCGTTGGGGTCGATGATGTCGGTGTAAGCAACCGGTCGGTCGACCTCAATGTCCAAGATGCCTTCGCAGTAGATCTCCACGCGGTGCTCAATGGTGTGCTGGCCGCGACCGACGTCGCCGTCCGTCACCCAAGAGGTCACGCCGTTGGGGTGGCAGGCCAGGCCCCAACAGTCGCTGTCTTCGCAGTCCACAAGGCCGTCGGCATCGTTGTCTACGCCGTCGTCGCACAGGGCGCCTTCGCCACACACAATGTCTTCGGTACATGCCGCGTCTTCACAATCGACAAGGCCGTTCAGGTCGTTGTCCACGCCGTCGTCACAGATCTCGGGTTCCGAACATGGGGGGCCACCGGCGCACAGCGGGTCAGCGCAGTCGACGAGGTCGTCACCGTTGTTGTCGACGTCATCGTCACACACTTCGCAGTTACCGCCGGCTTCACAGTCGGGGTCGCGGCAGTCCACAAGGCCGTCACCGTCGTTGTCACGGTCGTCTTGACACAGCTCTAGGCAGCCACTTTGTGGCGTCCAGCAGTCGGGGTCTTCACAGTCAATGCGCAGGTCGCGGTCGTTGTCGCGCAGGTCGAAACAGTCTTCGGGGGCGCCACAGATGTCTTCGCAGTCGGAGTCATTGCAGTCGATGTCGCCGTCGCCGTCGTTGTCACGGCCGTCATCGCAGTCTTCGTCACAGGCGCCGTCACAGTCGGAGTCTGTGCAGTCAATGGCGCCGTCACCGTCGTTGTCGAGCTGGTCATTGCAGGCCTCGGCACAGTCCGCGCCAAAGCAGTCGGGGTCTTCGCAGTCGGCCTTGGTATCGCCGTCGTTGTCGATGCCGTCGTCGCAGATCTCGCGGTTGGCGCAGAAGTTGATGCAGTCACTGTCTTCACAGTCTGCGTCGCCGTCGCCGTCGTTGTCGCGGCCGTCCGCACAGGCTTCATCACAGCCACCGTCGCAGTCGCTGTCAAAGCAGTCCGCCAGGCCGTCACCGTCGTTGTCGCGGCTGTCGTCGCACAGCTCTGGGCATGCGTCGCTGAAGCAGTCGGGGTCTTCGCAGTCGATGTCGCCGTCACCGTCATTGTCAACGGAGTCATCGCACAGCTCGGGATTGCGCAGAACGCTGAAGCAGTCGTCGTCTTCGCCGTCCGTCAGGCCGTCACCGTCGTTGTCCTGACCGTCCACACAGTTCTCAGGGCATTCTCCGTTGCAATCGTCATCCAGACAGTCGACAAGTCCGTCGCCGTCGTTGTCTCCGGCGTCGTCGCAGACTTCATCGCATTGGTCACTGAAGCAGTCGGCATCGGCACAATCGACGAGTCCGTCGCCGTCGTTGTCTAGGCCGTCTGCGCAGAGTTCTTCAATGCCGGTGCCCCCACAGGCTGCGCTGAACAGGAGGAGTGAGGCGAAAAGGCGAAAGTGGCTCATGTACGGGTCCCCGAAAAGAGGTGGAGTGTAGCGCACACAAGCCGGTTCGTCTGGCCGGGGGCGCTAGGTTGTGGGGAGGGCTCTGCGAAGGGCCTGAACACGGGCTGGGTCAACCGGGTTCGGCCAGTGGCCATCGACCTTGAACCAAGAACCCACAATCAGCGCGTCAGCATGGGCAAACTCGGACGCATTATCAGCGGTAATGCCACTTCCAACTACAACAGGCAGGCCAGCGGTCTGGGCGGTTCGCACCTGCTCGGGAGACGTACGCTGTCCCGTTGAGCTGCCGGTGATGATGAGCGCGTCTGCGCCGCAGTAGGCGTGACCGTGGGCCATATCGGCAAGGGGAATGTCTGCAGTGATAGCGTGTGCAGCGTGCTTTTTTTGCACATCTGTCCACAATGCAATGTTCGGACAGAGGGTGGCGCGGGCGCGTGTGAGTGGACCGGCGCAGGCGTCCATCCAGCCCTCATCCGCCACGTGTGCGTAGGCGAAGGCTTCTACGCGCAGGAAGTGTGCGCCAGTTGCCGCCGCGATGCCCAGCGCTTGGCGGTTAGCGCCGGCGAGGACTTGGATGCCGGTAGGAAGGCCGCGTGCGACGACCCGCTCCGTGGCGAGGGCCATTGTGGCGACGACCTCGGGAGGGACTTCTCCGCGAAGGTAGGGCATGTCGGCCATATTTTCGACGAGCAGGGCGTCACAGCCGCCGGCGACGAGCATGTCCGCGTCGTGCTCAGCGGCGTTGAGCAGGTCGGTCATGGAGCCGCCCCAGCGTGGGGAGCCTGGGGTCGGTAGCAGGTGGACCATTCCGATGAGGGCAGGTCGGTCTTCGCGACGTGGTTGCAGGGCGAAGGGGTGGGGCATTCGCGGCTCCTGGGGGAAGAGGCGCGGGTGTAACTGGTGGGGTGTGGGGTATGGATTCGTGAGGGTCAGGTGTTTGACCAGACGCGGAACAGCGGGCGCGGCAGCGGCGTCTCAAGATCGAACCAGACGCGCACAGGCTTGTCATTCTCGTAGCGTTTTGTGTGCACGATGCCGCAGTAGGTGAATGGCTCGCCGCGTCCATCCGCGTTTTTCGTGTGGAAGCGGACGAAGAGGTGGATTGCCCGACCATCGCGCTTCTCGTGGATGATGCGTTGTCCCTTGGCGCCACGCTGAGCTGTGGACGCTTGTGACTCCCATTGAAACTCGGACGGGGAGAGAAAGACGTCTGCATATCTGTGCTCGAGCGGGGTGCTCTTCGGCTTGCGCAGGTTGACCATGAGGATGGAGTGGGACGTGTCCCCAACATCAACATCGCGGTGGCCAGTGCGCCAGGACGGGTTGTTCTGGTGGCCGAACAAAGGAGCAATGGCATCGCGGTCGTAGCGGGCCCACAGGAGCGGCCCGGTTCGTTCGGTGACCACCTCCAGCACGCGGCCGGCCACGCGTAAAGTGGTCTGGGCGTCAATCCGTTCGTCCGCGAAGTCGGGATTGGTCGAGCGGAGGTACCATCTGCCATCTTCGTAGAACGGGAGCTTGATTTGGGAGACGGTGTCACCACCCACCGCACCCGTAAGGAGGACGGGCTTGCCGGCAACACTGTGCGGGTCACTCACCGCCGCCCACTCACACAGGACGAGGTCTCCATCTTTGATGGGCTGTGACCCGCCGTTCATGGAGTCGCCGCGGGCGCGCACCACGAAGTGGCGCTTGGCGTCGAGGGTGCGCGTGCTGACCACCGACAGGGATTCTCTGGCGTCGTGACCGGCGGTCTGTCCTTCCGCGGGCCCACAGGCGACGGCGAGCTCCGGGTAGTATGGAATGGCGTCCAGCGGGATGACCTGGCCAGCTGCGGTGGCATCACCTCGCTTGGTCAGGCGCCAGGAACCTGAAGGGGTGCGCGCCAGCTCCACGCGGTGACGAGTACCTGGGAGACCTGCCGAGGCGCCGAACCATCGCCTCATCAGCTTTGGCAAAACATTGGGGCCACCTGGCCTCTCGGTCGCTACATTCACCGCAATCTTCACGAACCGAAGCGTGATGGCCTCACCGTCTAAGTCGACGCTCACGTCACCCTCGGGAACGTCCGGACGGCGTTTTCGGTCGAAACGTAGGATAGGTTTGCCGCTGCTGTGGCTAACGACCAGCTCGATGGGAGCGGCGAATGGGAGCACGCGGTCCGCGTATCGGTTGCGGTTGATGTACTCACTGAGCCGCAGCGCGACGAGCTCGGTCGTCATGGCGTCAAAGTCCGAGCGCAGCGTCTCAGATACGTTCAGGCGGGACACGAAGCGGTCACCGTCTAGGGCGAACCACTGCCGCGACAGCCCCTTCGCGGTGTGAAGTGTGCGAAGCGGCACCTCACGCCAGCGCGAAGCGAAGTCGTGTTCGTGCAGATCGTGCTTGAGAATGACATCGCCGCGAAGCCGGTCCAGACACCGTTGGGTGAGCTCCGCTACGTCCATGCCGGCGTGAAGGCCGTCGGCCAAGTCTAGAGTTTCTAGAGCGACCATTGCGTACGGCGTCTTCATCTTGATTTTATGCAGGTCGGTGAACCATTCGGCATGGGCTTGTAGGGCTTCATGCTCGCCTTGCGTAAGATCTCCCATGGCTTGAACGAAGTCGAACCAGGTACCGTATTTGTCACGCACCGCTCTTAGGTTGGCGCCTGCCGCGATGACTTGGAGGGCTGTGGGGCGGTGGCCATATGTGTCGCGCAGCTGACAATAGATGTAGATGAGGTGGTCGTCTTTGGAGAGTCGTGCGACGCTCTCAAGTAGGTCGAGTGCTTCAGTCTCGATGTCGACCGAGCAGCCGGGAGGCAGCAGGTCGTCCAACCCTTCGCGCAGCCGCCGCAGGGCGACGCCGGGAGCCGTCGTTTCACCAACAAGGGCAAGCAGCGCCTGGGGCTTCACCATGAAGCTGCGGTGATTTCCGATGAAGTCCACAACCACAAGTCGTGGCTTGTCGAACCGACGCCCAAGCCGCAGCCCGCGACCGAGCTGCTGTAGAAAGATTACCGGCGACTCTGTTGGGCGAAGCATGAGAATGGTGTTCACATCTGGCAGGTCGACGCCTTCGTTGAAGATGTCTACAGCCACGATTGCCTCGAGGTCACCGCTGCGGAGTGCCGCCAGACTATCCGCACGGGGGGCGCTCGTCAGACCGCTGTGGACCGCGGCGGCAGGAACGCCATTTGTCGTCAGATACGTTGCGATGAAGTCGGCGTGGGCTGTTGAGCAGCAGAACACGAGGGCGCGACGATTTTCTGTAGGAGCGTGCTTTCGGTACTCACGCAACGCCTGTTCGGCGCGGTCTGCGGTGGCGGCCTCACGGGTGAGCGCCGCACTGTCGAATCGTCCGGAGCGCCATGGAATTGCTGCGTAGTCGAGCTCGTCGCGAATGCCAAAATAGTGGAAGGGCACCAGCTGGCCGCGCTCGATTCCCTCTACGAGACCCACGCGTGTCACCAGGTTGTCGTCGCACAGCGCAAGGAGTGCCGCCCCATCGAGCCGGTCGGGGGTGGCGGTTAGGCCGAGTAGGAAGCGCGGGGTGAAGTGGTCGAGCAGCTTGCGGTACGACTTGGCCGCCGCATGATGGAACTCGTCGATGACCACGTAGTCGAAGTGGTTCGCCGGAAATTGGCGGAGGTGTCGGACCTGAGACAGCGTCTGCACGGAGGCGAACACCAGGTCGGCGTCGGGTTCATGGGTACCGCCGCGGAGAAAACCGATGGTTCGGTCGGGGTGCACCTTGGCCCAAGTATCCGCTGCTTGGGACAGTATCTCCTCCCGGTGGGCCACAAACAGGGCGCGGGGCTTTCGCTCGTCGGGAAGGTTGAGTTGTTCGAGGTCGAACGCGGACAGATAGGTCTTGCCGAGACCGGTAGCCATCACCACTAGGCCGCGTTCATTGCCTTGCTCCCGCGTCTGGACAAGTCGACGGAGTACTTGTTTTTGGATGTCGTGGGGGACCGGTCGTGGCGCCGCCGGTTCAGGGGCAGGTGGGACGCGGACGCGCTCGCTGTAGTCGTTAAGAAGCTCTGGGGTAAGGGGTTCAGCGACGGAGAATAGGAGGTTGAACTGATCTTGGATGGCCTGGAACGTCGTCGCGTCTGCGCTGGTGGTCTTGAGATTCCACTCGACGCCCGAGGTCAGAGCAGTCTCTGACAAGTTGCTGCTGCCGACGAACGCGGCACCGGAGGCTCCAACGGAAAAGATGTACGCCTTAGGGTGAAATGAACGCGTCTGATTTCGGGTGGTGAACAGTCGAGCCGTGAACGCCGGTCGGTCGGTGGTGAGCGTGTACAGAGTCTGCAGCGCATGGGCGCTCGTGATTCCAAGGTAGTCGCCGGTGAGGACGCGTACTGTGGCGCCGCGGTGAAGGGCGTCGGCGAGGTGGTCAAGCAGCGGAATCAATCCTGATGGCTGGATAAATGCGCTGACAATATCGATATTGTCCGCGAGTCCGATTGCTTGGCGTAGGACTGGGAGGAAAGGCGTGCCCTGGCCGGGGACGAAGGTCGCGAGCTGGCGAAAGGGGTCAGTCGGCTCTTGTTTGATCACGGCAAGGGCCGACTTGTACTTCTGTTTTGCAGGGATCACACCACGCACGCCGCCTTGCGGGTCGGCCATGTCTCCGCGGTAGCGTGGGATGACATGGATGTGCAGGTGCGGAACGGTCTGGCCAGCCGCCTCTCCCGAGTTGAAGCCGACATTGTAGCCGTGAGGTTCATGTTGCTGGTCGAGCAATCGCTTGACTGCCTCAACTCCTTGCCAGAGCGACTGCTGTTCCCACGGCGTGGCGTCGAAGTACGTGGCGACGTGGCGTTTAGGGATGACGAGAGTGTGGCCTGGCGAGACCGGAGACGTGTCGACCATGGCGAACGTGAGGTCGGAGGACCATAGGGGACCGGAAGTGAGGTCGCAGAAGGGGCAGTTGGGCATGGCAGACGGTAGCGACAGTGTGACGTCGGCGCAACCTGAGCTGTTCACCGTCGCACTGGAAACGGCCACCGAGACCGTTGGACTGCGGGCAGTGGGGCTGTCTGGTCCGGAGTCCGCAAGCATCCTCAGCCTGTCTCTTATACACATCTGACGCTGCCGACGAATAG